>BQXR01000023.1:0-1040 GCA_033238645.1 Thiomicrorhabdus sp. | reverse complement strand
GCACTTGAGGCCCAGGTTAAACGTTTAGAACTGGAGAAATCCATACTAAAAAAGGCTACTGCTCTCTTAATGTTGGACGATCTGAAGCGTATGCGTTGATTGACTCATTAAGAGGGCAAGTATCGGTCACTACTGTTTGTGATGTCATCAGAATGCCTACATCAACCTACTACGATTATCGTCAACAGAGTGATGCTATTGATGTTGAGCGTCTGAACCTTAGAGCACTGGTAACAGCAATTTTTAATCAGTTTCGGGGTTCTTCAGGAGCACGAACCATCGTTACCAAGCTACAGGAAGCAGGTATAAGCATTGGCCGCTTTAAAGTAATGCGCCTAATGGAAGAGGCTGGCTTAACTTGTGGTCAGCCAGGACCTCATAACTATAAAGTTGCTAAAAAAGAACATGCAGCCATTCCCAATACCTTGGATCGTAAATTCGATGTTGCAGCACCCAATCAAGTCTGGTGTGGTGATATCACCTATATTTGGGCTGGAGACCGATGGTGTTACTTAGCGGTGGTGCTTGATCTGTTTGCAAGACGGGTTGTAGGCTGGGCAATGTCAGAAAAACCTGATGCAGCGCTGACTTGTAAGGCTTTAGATATGGCTTATGAACAACGAGGAAAACCTCAAGGACTACTTTTTCACTCCGATCAAGGCAGCCAATACGGTAGCACCCAATTTAGACAGCGTTTGTGGCGCTACCGGATAATACAAAGCATGAGCCGTAGAGGTAACTGTTGGGATACTGAGAATATAATATACAGTACTGACAGTAATAATCTGACTCGTGCTGGGATTGATCAAGTGTCTTTGTGTTGACCTGTCGATTATTACTGTTCAGTTTCTATTTGACCCAGTATCCGTGACCTAATAGGAGCATTGTGCTGCATCTTCAGTGTCCAGTCCGGTGACTGGAACAACAAAGAGGATGAAACAATGAACCGTAATCATGAACACAACTCATTAACCCTTGGGGTTGATACTCATCTAGACATGCATGTTGCCGTGCTTCTTAATGGGGTTGGTCAATTATTA
>BQXR01000022.1:0-1763 GCA_033238645.1 Thiomicrorhabdus sp. | reverse complement strand
TTTTTTTTGCCTGAAATTTAGATATGTGGTTGAATATTATGTATTCCATTTTTTAAAGAACAGTTATCGATATGTTTAATTTCAGTGAATTAGAGCGACTCTTTTATAGGCAATTTCCTTCCCTTACTTTCTATGGTTTATCGACTGTTGATTCAACAAATGCCTTCTTAAAAAGAGCTTGTAAGAGCTCACTAGAGCCAACTATTTGTATCACCCATAATCAGACTGATGGTTATGGCCAAAGATCCCGAGAATGGATCTCTAACGAAGAGTCGTTAACCTTTAGTCTGCTGTCCAAATTGTCAGTACCCATCCATGAAATTGATGGTTTGTCTCAGTGCATTGGTTTGTGTATCGCTAATGCACTAAGTCAGATATCAATGAAGAATTTATCTATTAAATGGCCTAATGATATCTATTCAGAAATAGGTAAAGTTGCAGGGCTTCTTATTGAGTGTGTTAACTATTCTAAAGTTGATTGTTGGCTTGTGGTTGGAATTGGAATTAATTTTTCTGATATTAGTTTGGATAATTCTGCTAAGACTTGTAGTACATCAACGGCTGATTATATTGAACTCTCGAGTGAGTCAGCTGCATTCACAGATGTTCTAATTAACATTATTTCAAACTTAAATAATCTTTTTGCTTGTTATAACCAACAGACTTTTGCATCAAGATTTCAAGAGTACCAAAAATACGATTATTTTGAGTTAGAGCAAGAGGTAATTGTGTATGATACGGGTCAGTCTATTATCGGTCGTTATAAAGGCCTTAGCAAGCGTGGAGAATTATTGTTCGAGTCCAGTGGTTCATTGAGTGTCTATCGCTCTGGGGAAATATCTGTTCGATCAATTACATAAGATAGAGTATGAATAAATTATTTTTAGATATTGGCAACACTCGTATTAAAAGAGCAGTAATCAGTAAAGGTAACTACCAATATCAGGGTGCCATTAATGTTTCGGAATTTGTAGAGAGTGATGATCATGCAGATATATTCTGTGGTTTTTCACCTGATGAGGTTTATATTACTTCTGTGACATCAGAAGATAATTTGGAAATGATCAAATCTGTTGTACAGCAGGAGTGTGGACTCTTTCCCGTTCTGCTAACATCACAAAAATCTACTTGTGGATTAACTACAGGCTATGAAGATTTTCACAAATTGGGTGATGATCGTTGGATGGCCATGCAGGGTGGCTTAGGTTTATATGAGCAACCGTTTGTGGTTATTTCAGCAGGAACAGCAATGACAATTGATGCTGTTATTGAGGGTAAGCATCTTGGTGGCTTCATTGTCCCAGGTTTAACAAGTCTTCAGTCAGCCTTAGCAACTGATACTGCAGGACTCTCTATAAGTGATCCAGAGACGCTTCTTGAGAGAAATTCTTTTTCAGCAGGGGGGTTGCTAGCAACCAATACTGAATCTGGCATACTAGGCGGTAATTTGTATATGACCGCCTCATTTATTAATGCAATTGTTTCTGATTTGAATGAACAGATGCAGACCCAGTTTAAAGTCATTATGACTGGGGGTAATGCACCAAAATTATGCCCATTAATTGACTTCAAATGTGAGTGCATTCCTGACCTTGTTTTACACGGAATGATAAATGTAGAAGAAAGTGTAAAAAAGAGTTGACTCTAGAAGTCTGTTCCCTATAATACGCAGCAAGTCGCCGAAATAGCACAACTGGTAGTGCAACTGATTTGTAATCAGTAGGTTGTTGGTTCAAGTCCAATTTTCGGCACCATATTCTAAA
>BQXR01000021.1:0-1967 GCA_033238645.1 Thiomicrorhabdus sp. | reverse complement strand
TTAGAAGATAAAAAAATGAAGAAAAAGCCAAGGCGAAAGAAAAAAAAGAACTTGGAAGTGCATGATGAAAAAATTATTCAACCTGACAATATTCCAAAAGGCGCTCATTTTAAGGGATATAATTATGATTATGTAACTTCTCATAATCCACAGGTAGCATTCTGAATAATCTCAGTCATGGGATAAATTTTATTTTCTTCTGAGGTTCGATCAATGAGGTATTTCCAGAATGAAATACCGTGCTTTCGACAGGTTTTCTTTAAACTCGCAAAAGTATCTCGACATCGCCTGCCATTTTCACTTCGAGTGCTTCCACTAATTTTTCGTTTTTTCACATAATCTCGAATATCACCTTCACTTAAATTATTGTGCAAAGGAAGTTCAGGACGATCCAGTACGCGTAATAACTCATGTTTGTTTTTCCCAATTCGTTTTAATAACTGATTGAGCGTTTCGTAGCTTGTTTTTGTTTGAAAGAGATTGAAGAAATCATCTTTAATCTGTTTTTTTTGTTGCTCATTGGGTGATTTTTTATACGCTTTGAGGTCTTTGTAGATCGCCCAAATACTACCGCGTATAAACTTAACTGCCTTTTTATGTTCATCATTCAAGGGAATTAAACGATGGACTAAACGCTCAGTATGTATCCAACATAAGGCATGATCGAACACATTAAATTGTCCTGCATCATCACTTATAACCGCAATATCCGTTGGAATACCATGCCTTAACAGGCTTCCTGTCATTGCGCCTTCAATAATAATTCGCTGATGGACTGATCCATTAATTCCTTTTTCTATCAGCCATTTAAGCAAGGTTGCTTTATCACTATTTTCAAAGTCATGCGCTTCAAGTTGAGTGAGGACATAGCTGGGCAGTTTATGCTGTTCCATGTACTCAAATGCCCCTGCGTTAAAGATATACTGCTTTTTTTCTCCTTGATGAAGGAGTTCAAGAAAGTTGATGCGGCTTTTTGATTCGGTGCTTTTAAACCATGCGAATAATTTGTTGCCAATATGCGTACAATACCCATTCTTACCTGCATGACGAGCTTTGGTATCATCGGTTTGAATGTATTGAGAATGCTTGATTCCTGCTTGAAGAAGCGAGTCTTTTTCATCATGAAAAGCATCAATATTTTCAGTAATCATATGACTGAGTTGACCACTTGAGATGTCAATTTCAAAATCATGTAATTGTTCCAACAACAACGGTTGGGTGACATGCTGGTGATGGTATTGATGCAAGATATAACTGCGAAGCGTGCTTCCCCAATGCCCTGTAATGCCTTTCGGCAATTTCGCCGTCACATACTTACCTTCTTCGGTCTGGTACTGAGCCAAGAGGTAACGGGTATTATGGTGCGTAATCACAATATCCTGTACGATAATATCCTTATATCCCTTAAAACGAGCGCCTTTTGGAATATTGTCAGGTTGAATAATTTTTTCATCATGCACTTCCAAGTTCTTTTTTTTCTTTCGCCTTGGCTTTTTCTTCATTTTTTTATCTTCTAAACCCTCATCCTCTGTTTTTTCATCCATTTTGCTGGACTCAAACTTTGGCTTTTTTGTTTCTTTTTTAAAATCCTGAATTTCATCTTCCAAATCGCTAATGCGTTGCGCTTGCCATTGAAGAAATTCTAGTAGCATGTCAATGAGCGGGGTTCGCTCATTTTCTGGTATGACAGGGAAATTAGGTTTGTTTGAACTCATGGGGAATATTATAGAACAAAAACTCTACATTACCTGTTGATTATGAGAAGTTACGATAAAAAGGTCGTTGTTTATTGTCGAGTATCATCACATAATCAGAAGGATGATTTAGAATCTCAAGTTAAATCAATAGAATCTTACTGTTCATCAAATGGTATAAAGATAGATGAACTGATAAAAGAAATTGGCGGTGGTATGAATTTTAAAAGAAAAAAGTTTTTGGCGCTTATGGATGATGTCGCTAAAGGAAAA
>BQXR01000020.1:0-2598 GCA_033238645.1 Thiomicrorhabdus sp. | reverse complement strand
GAACTCTTACGACTTCATTCACAGGGTCGAAAAGTTGTCATGCTTATTGATGAGGCTCAGGCAATGACTTTTGATACACTCGAAGAGATTAGGCTTTTAAGTAATATTGAGACTGCTGAAGACAAGCTTTTACAAATAGTTTTGTTTGGTCAGCCTGAGTTAGATTTAGCATTAGATAACGAGAAAATTCGTCAGTTAAAAAATCGTATATCTTATAGTATTTACATTCCCCCATTAAATCCTACTGAAGTAAATTCATACCTTAACTATAGGATGCGTAAATCCTCATATGATGGTCTAGATATATTTAACAATAAAGTGTCTGAACAAGTGCATAAGTTATCTGGTGGTCTTCCTAGGAGTATCAATACAATTGCAGATAAACTTTTGATGTCAGCATATAGCTCTGGTGATAAAACTATTTCAATGAAGCACATTAAAATGCTGCCCGATATAGATGCTAACAGAATATCAACCACTAGATCTTTCACTCTCAATTATATTCTGATATTAGTAATATTTGTATTGGCTAGTTTGGCAATTTATTTTTACGTAGAATCTAGAAATGTAATCTCGAAAAACGGATCAGAATTCATTGGTGATATTGACAATAAAGACTTAATTTCTAAAAGTAATACAGTAGCAAAATTGTCAAAAATAAATGGGTTAAATCCTTCGAATAAAGTGACTTCACATTTGAAACTTAATGTTTCGGATTATTACAATATAGAAAATCCATTGACTATCCTTAATGACCCTATATTACTGAATCAAGTTCTAACCTACCATATTTCAGCTAAGAAATGGATTTCGCACATGGCAGATGATATTTACGTTATCCAGTTAGCAAGTCCAGGTCTATTCCAGCTCGAAAAAACCTTAAAATATTATAGTGATAATCAAATTTCTATTGATTCATTACATATTCTGATAGACTCTAGTAAAGTTGATGGACGTTTCAGACTGAAGGTGTTTTATACAACCTCTAATGGGTACCTTTCGTTAGTCGAAATTATTAAAAATTTACCATCTGGGCTCAAAAAAGCACAGCCGTATATTACAACATCAAAACAGCTTGTTAAGAACCTAGAATATACTGATCTTCAACTTAAACTTCATGGAATAATAAATGTTAATTACTAATTCAAATATAAAACATTATTTTTCAATTCTTACTGTTATCTTTACCTCAATTATACTTTCTGCGTGTGGCGATTCTGCCGTCAAAAGAGACCTGCCAGCTCATGCAATTGATGCTAAATTTGAACCCAGAGGGCATATTCAGCAAGCAAAGACAGTTAATAATTCAGTTGCGAATAGCTCTGAAATACCTTCTGTTATTGGCGTTAGATCGCCTGAATTACCTAGCTTATCGAAACCTCGGTCATCTTTTTTCTCTATTACAGCTGTTAATGTTCCTGTTGAAGAACTTTTATATCAAATTGCAAGGGATGCAGGAAAACAGATTGATCTTTATAAAGGAGTTAAAGGGCGGGTTACTATTAATGCAATAAACCAACCACTCGAAAAGATTCTAGTGCGTATTTGTGATCAAGTTGGTCTAATGTATGTTCTTGAGGATAATGTTATACAGATCAAGCCAGATGTTGCTGAATGGCGAAATTACAAGATTGATTATGTCAATATTAATAAAACTAGTGAAGATACTATTGATCTAAAAATGACTGTTTCTGGATCAACTGCCGCTTCTGGAACAACTGGTGGTACCACTCAAGGAACTAAAGGATCTCAAGGAAGCTCTACTAAGGTCTCTGTAAAGTCAGAACATGATTTTTGGAAGAGTCTAGAGGAAAATATAAAGCTATTAGCTCAGTTTAATCCTGATGAAATACAAGGAGGGTCTAGTGCTACTATCGGTTCGCAAAACACTGCGATTAACCCAGAAGCAGGTCTGATTTCGGTATATACAACCAGTAAAAAACACAAATCAATCAATAAGTATATTGACGAGGTTGCAGCTCGATCTGACCGTCAGGTGCTAATAGAGGTTACAGTTGTTGAAGTTATTCTAAATGATAAATTCCAAGCTGGCGTTGATTGGACGTTACTTGGAAGTGGTGCTTTAGGACGTGATGGAGGTCTTAAAATATCATCACCATTTTTTGGGCCTGGTTCTGCAAGTGGATTTTCTATAGCAACTATTGACAATGCTGCTAATGCTGCTGTAGGAGCAACATCAGGTGGGTGGAATATTATTTCAAGTTTAAATTTGCTTCAGGAGTTTGGAGATACAAAAGTTTTATCAAGCCCAAAAATAATGGCTATTAATAACCAGACAGCACTACTTAAAGTTGTTGAGAATTTGGTTTATTTTACGGTAGATGTAACTACGACAGAGGCAACTGCAACCGTTGCAAAATCCTCGACATATCAAACTGAAATTCATACAGTACCAATTGGATTTACAATGAGTGTTACGCCTTTTGTAAGTGCTGATGGTGAGATAACGTTAAATATTAGACCAACGATATCACGGTATGTTAGAAGTGTTGATGATCCAAATCCCGCACTCAAGAATGCTGGAGTAACAAGCTCAATTCCTATTGTTCAGGAGAAGGAGATGTCGTCAGTTTTACG
>BQXR01000019.1:0-3850 GCA_033238645.1 Thiomicrorhabdus sp. | reverse complement strand
TTTTGAGTCTCCCATATCGGGTATCAAAGATTTTTACAAACGCTCGTTTGACTTTATATTTAGTCTTTGTGCATTAATAGGTATTTCACCTTTTCTATTGATGATTGCTTTTGCTGTTAAGTTAACTTCTCATGGTCCAATTCTTTTCCGTCAAGATCGATATGGATTAGATGGTAAGCGGATTGGTGTTTATAAGTTTCGCTCAATGATGGTCACTGAGAATGGTACTGAGGTAACGCAAGCAACTAAAAATGATAGTCGCATTACAAAAGTGGGCGCTTTTTTAAGAAAGACATCCTTAGATGAGTTGCCGCAATTTTTCAATGTTCTAATGGGGGATATGTCTGTTGTGGGGCCACGCCCTCATGCAGTCGCTCATAACGAAGAGTATCGCAAAAGAGTTGACTATTATATGCTTCGCCATAAAGTACGTCCTGGCATTACAGGATGGGCTCAGATTAATGGTTGGCGTGGTGAAACAGATACCATTGAAAAAATGGAGAAGCGTGTAGAGTATGATTTAGATTATATTCGCCACTGGACAATTTGGTTTGATATTAAGATTATTTTTTGGACAATTTTCAAGGGGTTTATTAATAAGAATGCTTATTAATTAATAATCATTAGATCCAAGGCTTATTCTTTGGTTATTGTGAACTTCAGAGAAGAGGTGTCTTAAGGTTAAGGCAGCTCTTTTTTTATTTTGAAAGGCTTGATTTGAATTTTTTGTACCGTTTCAGATTTTTATTGTTTGTATGTTGTTTATCTCTCTTATTATGGGGGATTCTTCGCTCTGAACTGCCGCCTAAATTATTTGAGGATTCAGATAAGCTTTTACACCTTCTAGCATTTATGGGCTTAGGTCTAACGGCTAGGTTTGCTTTTAATCAACTGAATGGCTGGTGGTTGTGGTCTGTATTGTTGATCAGTGCCCCCAGTTTAGAGGTGTTACAGCACTGGTTACAACCGCAGCGCTTTTTTAGTGGTTTTGATGCTCTGTTTAACATGATAGGTGTTTTGCTAGCTTTGGTTGTGTGGAAGTTATTGATGGGTAAGGCGAGTCACTCTCGTGGAGTAAAAGCTAAAGAGTTGTAAGGAGGCGTATCATCGATTTATTTTTAATTGATATTAAAAGTCCTCTGCTCACTAGGGTGTATCTAGAATGAGATCAGAAATGTCTGATAAAACTGCCCAGCTGATAGATTGAATGACTTGATCTTCAATGCCGTTAGCAGCAAGTACTTCTTGCCAGTTTAGATTGATAAACTGTGCCATCTTGTCAATAATCTCTAAGGCTTCACTCTTTTTTAAATCAAAGTCTGTACAGAGGGAGACTAAGTTTGCAATAGTTTTCTCTGCCCCCTTGCTACCAACCTGAATTGCCTGAGATCTTCGGTTTCCTTCACCAATTAAAATATCAAAAGCAGGTGTTAAACGCCAAAGGCCATTTTTAAAATAGACGGCATGATTTTGAAAGTGGTCATCGTGATTAGATATCATGGCATTAAACACCATTCTTTTGAATAGTTCTACCCCATCAAGCCCTCCATTTAGGCGTTTCAAAGCCCTTGCAAAATCCGCATAGCTCGCTTCAAATGAGTGATTAACACCCAAAATAGAAGCCATACTTAAATAAGGCCGTTTTTTTGCCTGATCAAAGTCAAATCGTTTGCTTAAAAGGATATCTGAGTTTTCTTTTATTCGGATAAAACTGCTTTCTGCTACCTCAATACCAAGTGTTTGTGCAAGTACTAAGCTACCGTGTTCAATCTGTGCCTTATTTTCATAATCATTGATTGTAGGTAGCTTAGCGATATAGAGATTAGCTTCTTTAACAACAGTTAGCTTGGGACGAGCTCCGCCTTGACTAGCCCCTTGTTTGAATAATTCGTGGTACTGCCTATCAAATCTGTGTTCAACTTCAAACTGTTTTTTTGCCTTTAAAATCTGCTCCCACTCAAAAGGTTCTTTTATTCTAGAGGCTGAAATATCAGGGTATTGCATTTCGGTAGCAAAAACTAAGTTTCCTAGCCTATCTTGTTGGTTTTCTAACAAGAGCTCTAGATCGGTTAGGCGTTTACCACATATAGCCTTTAGAGCAGCCCTTCCCCAAGAGCCAGGCATTGAATCAGTAAAGCTTGCCAGAGCCCCTGAAAATCCAGCTGACGAGATAAATGTCTTGCCTTGTATTAAAGGAAGAGCGATAGGATTAATCGCCAGAGGATTGTTACCATTTACATAGCTTTTGGCATATTGAAATGTATTTAACTCATCTTTTATAGAGAGCCTACCAACCAATTGTTGGTCTAAGTTGTAGACAAATAACGATGTAATGTCTGACATTATTCAAACTCTCCGTTAAATTCATCAGATTCTTTTTTATGTCGTACTCTGCTTGGCAATGATCCAAATGCAAGACTTTTACCAATAAGGTCTTTTTCTGGTGCAATGGCTTCTATAAATATATCTTCTAGAGAGAGCGCCCAGATAACTTTTGCAAAATTGGCCGTGTTGCTTGAGTGGCCTTTTTCTATAGACGATATGGTAAATCGTGAGACGGATGCTCTATCTGCCAGTTGTTGCTGTGTTAGCTTTCTGAGCTTTCGGGCACTTTGTAGGCTTTTGCCTATCGCCTTTAAAATATCTTGTTCTGAGGTCATTGTTTCTCTATTCAATGTTGATAAAAATGATCTTATTCAGCTTTAATGATGGTTATTATAAACATATACAGGAGGTTGAACAATGATGATTGTAGTGTTTTTAGAGCAGGGGGGGTAGCAGGTCTTGCTTTTTCTAATAAGATTTTGCCTGTTTATTCCTTTTTCAAAGGAAGCAAGGTTGTTAACTCAGTTTTACGCTTTGTGTTGTAGCGCAAAAGTTGATTGTTGGTCAATTAATGACGGTGCAATAAATTCGTGCAGTATTTGGCTTTCATTCGTGACTTACTATTTTAGCCAATATTACTTAGCCTGTTATTAGGGCATTAAGTTTATCTAATTGATACGATCCATTGCAACTTTGTATACTTTTCCTTTATCACTCTTCCCAACAGAAATTATGGTGACGGTAATAATAGTATCATTTACCTCGTAAACTAATCGGTAACCAGCTTGGCAAAGTTTAATCTTATATAAGTCATTTCCACCTGATAGCTTTGCGCTTTCTATATGTGGATTATTGAGAATGTTTTCGAGCTTTTTCTTGAATTGCGTCTGAACTGTAGATCCTAATTTCTTCCATTCTTTAAGTGCTGACTTTTTAAATTCTAACTCATAAGTCATTTAAACTAACCTTGACACTAGGTTCATTTTTTCGCTGTTCAACAATAGCAAGTAGCTCCAAATCTTCCATATGATCCATCATAAATTCATATGTTTCAGCAGGTACGCAATAAAATGCAGGTTCGTTTCTATTTAACACTGCAATAGGCTCTCCGTGAGCGCTTAATGCAACTTTCATTGGGTTTGCTTTAAGTTCGCTAATACTTGCAGCTGCTTCAGTTAATATTCTAGTTGTCATGCTATCACCCGTACGTTAAATAGGTCTTTAAATAAGGCTAGTATAAACGACGAAACTTAACAAGTCATTTAAAAGGACAAAAGGGGGGGGGCAAGTCTTGTATCTTTTCTGCATTGAGTTGAGTATAGAGGTTAAGACGATATTGTGCTGATTGATGATGTATATAGCAGGACAGTAGCCACTTCAAAGAGCATATTAGCTATCAAACATTAATTAATAGGGTGAATTCAACATTGAAGTGCAACAGTCTTGGTTTTAAAGAAGACTTCGTAAGGTGTTCTGAAATTTAAACATTTTCTTGGTCGATGATTTAATTTTTCAACCACTTCTT
>BQXR01000018.1:0-10089 GCA_033238645.1 Thiomicrorhabdus sp. | reverse complement strand
TACGGGCTTTTAGAATATGGTGCCGAAAATTGGACTTGAACCAACAACCTACTGATTACAAAACAGTTGCATAAGGCTCCAAGTACCGTGTTTACGTCACCTTACTAGCCCAATTATGCCTATTTAAAGCTAATTGTAGTAAGTCGAACGCATTATATAGAGTATTTAATAACTTACAAAATCTTTTTAAATTCGTATAATCATAGATTCTTATAGGGTAGGTATAAGTTATTATCTAAAGGGTGTTTCTATGTTTTCTAGTCTAATTTCTGGTCTCTGGCCTTTCTTTGTTTTTATTATCGTAATTCTTGTTCTTCTGACTGTTGTTTCTCAGAAGTTAAAGGGGCGGAAATCTGTCTTATCTGAAAACACACCTAATAAAGACTATCGTTATATTTCAACTGGGTTTTTATTTACCCCTACAGAGATTCAGTTTTTAAAGGTATTAGAGTCTATTGCTGGTAATCGGTTTAATGTGTATGGAAAAGTCCGAATTTCAGACTTGTTAAAACCTGATGTTAACAAGTGGGAGAAGGGTAGTAACTGGCACAAGATGTTTTCGCAGATCTGTCAGAAGCATGTTGATTATGTTCTAACTGATAATGATTACAATGTTCTTTGTGCTATAGAACTAAATGACCCATCTCATGATGAGCCTAGGCGTATTAGGAGAGATAATCTTGTTGACGATGCTTTTAAATCTGCTGGATTGCCTCTGCTTTGGATAAAGGCTGAATCTGAATATTTAGAAGAAGAAATTTCTAAATTGATTGCTGAAGTAATTACTTCACCTTCCAGCGATTAGCTATTTTATAGGCTAAGAACCAACCTTCATGTCTTTAGAGGTTTTCTTAGTCATTGGGCTTATTAGTCCTGATTCTGGGTATTCATCCCCTGTCATAATCCAATTTCTAAATTCTGGATAAGCTTCTGCTATTTTTCTCAGTATAGGTACTTGTACTACTTGCTTGTTGTTTTCAATATTATTAATCAGATCTCTTTTAAGTCCGCACTTCTCCGCAAACTTTCCTTGTGATAGTCCATCAAATTTTCTTAATTCTTTAATTCTTTCGTTGTCTATCATCTTTTTACATCTTTTGAGTAATATGTACTTGACTTAGCATTCTACACTGAGTAAGATTAACTCAAGTAATAAATACTCAGCCACATAGGGTTTTTAATTACGGCTATTTCGCTCTAATTATGGCTAATTGGCTCTAATTTAGCAAATCAACGATAAAACAAGGTGTTTCATATGCTCCAGTTAACTGTCCCAATTATGGATAAAGAACTCTTTTCCCGACAAACAGGAATTGATAAAAGCGGCATTGACCGACTAATTAAAGATGGTGTTTTACCTGAAATAAAACTATCACCCCGTAAATTTGTTGTAAATCTAGCGCTATTAACCCACCAATGTTTGGAAATGGCGCAATCAGAAACAGAGTTACGTAAAGCAATTAAACAATCAGAGGAAAACAAATCATGAAAGCTCAAATAACTGTACTTTATGCTCAACATGGCACATACGATGATGAACAAACTAAAAAACAAATGCCTTGGGCGAACCTATATACCCTTGGTGATCCTGAAATCAAACCTAATTTAGTAGGTGTAAAGCCGGGCAAGATGTCAATTGTTGATATTCACGGTAACCCAGATCCTGAATTAGCTCTAAAAATCCTAGAGAAAATCTCTGCTGCTAAGTCTTTCCCGTGTCAATTGAATGTATCTCTTGCTCAAAAGGTCGTAGATCAGAAGCTGACATTAGCTGTCAACGGTCTTACCGACTAGCAACCACCAAAAGCCAACGTAAAAAGTTGGCTTATAAGGTGTGGCTCGTTCGGGGGAAGAAGTGAAACACCTGTCCTGAACATCCAGCCACACCCTATAAGCTAATTTATAAGAGGTGTTTCACATGAGTACGTCACTAGATCAATACACAATGCCTGTCCAGACCCATGTTTTGCTTGAAGGGTTAAGGGATCACAGAGAAGAATTAAGGGTCTCTCTACAGATATTAGAAAGACAACGTTTACTTTTTGAATCTGATTTACCAGCTATAAAGCGATACTTAAGACGTGAATTAGCCTTAACGCTAATTAAATTTGAAGAAGTGTAATAAGGGGGCTGGGGACACTCCCCAGATAAGCGAAGCGTTAGACACTACGCAGCTAGACCCAAAAGAGGGATTTGCTCCGATTACTGCTTTAACAGTACCCGCTATATCACTTCGCCCTAATCCGCAAAGCACGCAATTTAGGCATTTACACAGTAGTTTAAAGAAGAAGTACGAAACCAATTAACAAAGTAATAACTTGGGTGTGTTCTAGGTAACCGCTTAGAAACGATTTAAGCGAGAGCATACCCAAGTTCTTATTTTTAGTTACCGAAAAGAAGGGGCTTATATGGCTAATTTAGGGTTGCTAGTTTCATGTGTTGGGGATGGTGCATATATTGCGGACTCTGCTGGTACTCCTGTTTGTGTAGGAGGTGTTTGGACACAAGTTCCATTGGATTCTATGTTAGCCAATTTTTCGCTTTCGCAAATTCCACCAGAGTTAATAGTTGGGTATTTTGCATCTGGGATGATGCTTTATGTAACTTTTTTGGCTTTCGGGTTTGGTGTAAAAGCAATTTTTAAGATCGTTAATTAGAGGTAATTTCTCATGAAAAATTTAAAAGCTTTATTTCGTTCGGGTTATTCAAAAACAGGTGCTGCGGTAGGTTTACTAGCATTATCTACATCTTCACATGCTGTGCTTGCTGAACCATGGGCAACTATCGCTGCTGCTGTCACGTTCACTGATGTTTTAGCCGCTTTAGCTGCTATTGCTGCGATTATGTTGGGTGTTAAGGTTTTCATTATTGGTGTAAAGAAAGTTTTCTCAATGGTTCGATAGTAGTAGATTTGGCGATGTTAATTCATCGTCAAAAGATTTTTATTAAAGATTGAATTTTAATAAGTGTCTTTATAAAAGGAGGTTTTTCATGTTTGACTTATGGCTTTTTACTTTCTTTATCATGGGTTTTATTTGCACTCATCTTGCTTTGGGTGGTCTTCGTGCGTAAGTCTCTCTTTTTTATCATTCTTTTTTTTGTTTCTGCTAATGTTTACTCTTTTTACGTTACTGCAATTAAGTACGCTTTTACAGTAGCAGTTACTAACCCTATTTTGATGCAGAAAGCTTCTCAAGCCTTTGGTACTTCCTCCAAAATTGCTATGGGTTTGTCTGGATTGAGTTTGGGTGCTGTTGGAGTCGATTTATTGGTAAATGAGGGTACGCAAATTGTAGCTGAAACACCTCTATCTCAATATGACATCATTTCAGAGGGTCAACCTGATATTTTGGCAGGACCTATAACGACTGGTTTCATCATGAAACTCGTATGGGCTGGTTCGACTCTAAAAACTTGTTCCGTCCAGCTTTGGTACAATGGATCTTACGTTAATCAGAGGTTTATTGGCATCGGTAGTACTGACGTAACTTATATCGACGGTTCCACTAAGTACGCTCTTCTCGGTACGACGTGTGTTAGTACTTTGTCTGAAACGACTCCCGATTTTTCTAGTCCTATTGAGAAGTATGTAACCCCACAATCTGATTCAAGTGGGACTTATTATTTAGATGATCTCTCTCAAAGAGTCCCTGTTTATACTCCTTCGCCATCTGAATTAATAGATGCTTATTCTGCTGAGACTGGGCAATCTTTCGATTTCTTGGGTTCTATGTGGGATGCTGTTCCCCTCTCAGACAAACCTATTGAATATCATAATAAGACTTATTCTCAGGCATCAGTTTTAGCTAATGATTATCTTGGTACTAATGATCCTGATATACTTCAAAACATCGATTCATTACCTAGTCCAACTGGTGTAGTCTCTTCGTCTGATATAGTCCCTACTGACTCTATTACTACTACTTTAGATACTGTTAAGTTGGACGAGATTCTCAATTCCATAAGCTCGTTTACTTCTTCAACAACTTACGGTTCGGGAATCAATTCGGTCAATTCACAATCTGTAACTAATACTGCTATGATTGTTAATTCAATTGAGGCTTTTAAAGATTCAAATCTTGCTTTACAAGGTGCAACCAATGTTCTAATTGATGACTTAGTTGCTGTGACTTCGGACACTAGTCCTCTTCTTTCTTCCATTGTTCTTTCTACTAACGAAACAACTGTAGCCGTTAACGGTGTCAGTTCTGCGGTTGAAAATCTGGCGGCAAAACAGACTGATACCTCTATTACTTCTGATATAACCTTTTCTTCTAGCTTAACTCGTCTATATGACGGTTTTAATGCCTCACCTTTGATACTCTCATTAAATTCAATTAGTTTTACTGGCGCAAATGGTACTGCTGTGTGTCCAACTTATGACATAAGTTTCTCTATTATGGGGTTTGATTTTTCAGAAAATTTGAACTCTTATTGTTCTCTTTTAGAGTCTCAAAGGTCTGTTTTAAGCGGTCTTTTTACTGCTATTTATTTCGGTTTGGCTTTATTTATATTTTTGAGGGCTTAGCATGATTGATTCTTTTATTGATGCTCTTCTGTGGATTCCTCGGGTACTGTTCTCGTTTTTTGTGGATGGCCTGATTGTTCTGTTTAACTTGATTCCTGTACCTGTTTTTATTGCAGATATTGATTTCTCGGGTTTTGAGCCTTTTCATTATTTCTTTGATGTTTTCAGTATCTATTGGGGTCTTTCTCTTATTCTGTCTGCATTAGTTTCTCGTTTTATAGTTCGTCGTTTACCTGTGATCGGGTGATTTATGTATGACGCATTTATTGGCCGTAAAAGATCAGGTAAAAGCTATAACGTAGTTGCAACGGTTATTCTCCCCGCTTTGAGAGAGGGTAGAACGGTAGTAACAAATATTCCAATGACTAATAAGATCTATGAAGATGAAACGATCATTGGTGATTTAATCTCGTTCTCTCTTAAAGAGCTTTCTCCTGAATTTTTTAACCCTGATTACATGCATAAGGGTGCTATTTATGTAATTGATGAAGCTCACAAGCTTTGGTCTTCTGGTATGCAGGTAACCGAGTTCCCAGACGATCAAAAAGAATTTATTACAGAGCATAATCACTTGGTTGGTGAGGATGGAAATGCAACTGATTTAGTTTTAGTAACTCAGTGTACAAAGCAGCTTGCCGCATATCCTCGTAACCTTTTAGATAAAACTTACCGCTGTAAAAAAATGGATTCTGTCGGCCTTGGTGGAAAATATAAGGTTGATATATTTGATGGGGATGTTGCTTTACAAGTATCTGCAACTGAGTTTGAACAAAAGAAGATGAACACTTATACAGGCTCTTATAAGCCTGAGGTTTTCGACTATTACCAGTCGCATACGCAAAATGATTCTGTTTATTCTGCTGGTCTAGAGGCTGCTAATGATAATTCATCTATTTGGAAGTCTAGTCTCTTTAGATATGGTCTTCCTGCTTCAATTCTAATAGGAGTGTTTGGGTTCTATACGCTCTATGGTGCTTATTCAAAAACTATAGATGCTGGGTCTGTGGATGAAAGCGGCAACCGTTTAACAGAGACCTCTGATTCACAAACTCCAGTTCCAAGTTTAGGTGGTTCGTCTACTGGCCGAAATGCTCCTGTTGTAAAGCCTTCAATACCTCCTGAATTCCCTTTTTCTAAAATTTATAGACTGTCTCATTATGTTGATTCAGGGCGCTTTAGAGTTGCTTATATTACGGACAATTATCGTATTTATCCTATTCCTTTAAATGATTGTAAAATTTTTCCTGTGTACGGTCTCACTTGTGATTTTTTCGGTCATCTCGTTAATCATTATTCAGGTGAGTTACCAACTTATGATAAAAATAATTCTTCTATGGTTTCTGGCTAGTTCTGTTTCTGCTGCTCCAATTTCTTTTAGAGATACACCTTTAAAAGAAGTTGCCGATACAGTTTCGCAGATCACAGGAAAGCCAATTTTAATACCTTCAAATATTAAACAGAATATCTCTTTATTCGCCCCTGATGGTTTGTCCACTAAAGAGGTTCTTAATCTGTTTTATTCTTCTCTCTCTATGGCAGGGTACGGTTATGAGATTAAAGGGCGTGTAATACATGTTAAGCCCTCTTCAAATCAAAAAGCTAACCAATCTTTATATAAGGTTTTCACTCTAGATTATTCTTTACCTTCTGATGCTTTGGCGTTTCTTCCTGAGGGTACAAAGGTTATGGATCTTGGTGACAAAACATTAGTTTCAACATCTCCAGACTATTTGTCATTGTTAAATCAGATGGGCAGATCCGAAAGGATTAAAGATTCTAAACAGGTTTCAAAAGTAATTCGTTTACATTCTGTAAAGCCTTCAAAGTTTTTAGTATTTAAGTCTGATGATTTGGATTTGGTTGCTTTCGATGATATAGATCGCCTTTCTGTTGTAGGTTCTCAAACTGACGTTAATAAGCTTTTAACTACGATCAGAAAGCTTGATGCCTCTCTAGGTATGTACCAGATTGATCTGGTTATCGTTTCTGCCTCTCAATTATTTTCAAAATCCTATGACTTAAATTTAAGCTTTGCTCAGGACGTGTTCTCAATGGATCTAGTTAACGGCTTAAGTGCTTCTATTTCATCACCCTTTGCTCATGCTAATAACTACAGTTCTTTGTTAATGTGGATCAAAACCAATAGTGATCTTTCTATTGTTCAAAAGCCTAACGTGTTGGTTCTAGACGGTCAAAACGCTCAGCTTCTAGTTGGTCAAGAAGTTCCTTTTAAAACGGCTAAGTATGACCCTACTAAGTCTACAGGAGAGATTGAAACAGTTGAAAGGCGTAATGTTGGTCTTGAGGTAAATATGGGTGTTAGATCTTTAAACAATGGAAAGATCAGAATTAATCTAACTCAGGAACTTTCTTCAATTTCTCCTGTCCAGCTGGAAAAGTCAACGGACATTATTACGGATAAACAAAGAATATCGACCGTCTTGGATGTATCTCCAAGCCGTTTTTATCTGATAGGGGGGCTTTCATATAGAGACAAGTCATTAACAACCTCAAGCCTACCTATTTTTGACGAGATACCCGTTTTAGATAATCTTTTCACAGATGAAAAGCTAAATACCTCATATAGAGATCTTTTGATATTTATACAGGTTCATGATGTTGACAATCCTCAGGTTGCCGATGCTTTCTGAGGGTTTTGACACTTGCGACGTAGGAGCGGGTGTCAAAGCCCAGCGTGCTTGTAACACGCTATGCCAATTAATCCTTTAAACGTAATAAGCGGTAAATAGAGCCAATTAGACCCAATTAACAAATATAAAAGGTGTTTCACATGTACGGAAATTTAAAGCTTTCAAAAAGGTTTGATCTTCAAACAAGAAAAGAATCTAGTCAGGGGTCAGTTTTCATTAATCAGAATAATATTAATGCTGATTTATCGGCTTTTAACATTGTTCATGCTGGTATTGATACTTTGAAGCAAAAAGTAATTGGTACTTTAGATAATGATGTTGTTAATCGCTTGTTTTCAAAGTTAGTTTGTAATCATAAGGCGAAGGTTAAACTAGATGGGTATAGATTTAACTTAACACGTGCACCTTTCAAGTCTGGTTATCGTTATATGTTTTATAACAAGTCTTTAGGGTTTCATATTTTTATAGGTTCTTTTCACTCTCGTGAATGGATGGATGATTGCATAAGCAAATTTGAGCTATCACCACAGGTTATTCATGAACACGGTCTAAACAACATACATTTTATTGTTAAAAGTATCTTTAATGCCATCTATAGGGATTTTGAATATACGGGTGTAGAAGCTCATTTTGCTGTAGACGTGCAGGGTTGGAAACCTGAGCAGGAATTTATGGAAAATTTAACGACTATGAGCCGTATTAAGCGGTGTCATAATACATCTCAAATGGTGGCTACAGACCTTCAGACAGTGGCTGTTCGTTATGCTAAGTCAGAAAGTTTTTTAATTGGAAAGTCTGGCAATGCCCAGCTTGCAGTTTATAACAAAACAGAAGAAAGTAAGATTACGGGAAAGGAGTCTTGGTGGAATCTTGTTTACTCTCAGAACTCCAAATTCAAGTCTAATCAAGATGTTTATAGAATAGAAGTAAGGATGCATGATTCGTTGCTTAAAAGGCTTGGTGATCCGTCCGGTGACGCGTCACACGAAATTAAATCTATATTTCAATTAATACCACACCAAAATTCTCTTTGGAAGTATGGTTTATACCGACTTTTCCGTTATCACTATCCAAGTTCTAAAGTTGTACGTCCTGAGTGGCAATGTCTCGTTGAAGATGTTGTTTTTGATAATATCCAATCAAATGAGTTTTTCTATAAGCGTGTTTCTCATAAGATCGTAGATTCAACTATTAAGCGCAATTTAGTTCAAATTAGCGGACATTTAACTAGTGCTTACGCAAAGGCTAACATTAGTAATGAAGATGCTTTAGAGTCCCTTAAATCGCTTCCTATCTACAAGCATTTAGATTACATGCATGCCGATAAGATTAGGACTACAGAACAATGGCAGCAAATGTTTATAGAGTCTTTAGAAGAAAAAAGAGAACGCTTTGTTCTTCCTGATATCAATCCGTTTACTGGTGTAGATGGTTATATTGAACATCATGAGATTTATTGTGGACAGGCTTTTAATAATCAAATCTAAACACCTGTCACTGGTGACGTGGGTTTTATAAGTGGGGACGTTAGTATGTCAAGAAATAGTGAATATGAGAAAAGACAAAAACAAAGAGGTTTGAAGAAAGTTACTATTTGGGTTCCAGATGATACTGTTTGTGAATTTAAGATTATGGCGGATTTTTGTGTTGAAAATCGTGACCATTTTCCTTTTATGGCTAGAAGTCATAAAACTGGTGTAATGAGAAAACCTTAGT
Source organism: Thiomicrorhabdus sp. (assembly GCA_033238645.1). Taxonomy (GTDB): domain Bacteria; phylum Pseudomonadota; class Gammaproteobacteria; order Thiomicrospirales; family Thiomicrospiraceae; genus Thiomicrorhabdus. The sequence continues at coordinate 1,194 of BQXR01000018.1, read as the reverse complement.
GAGTATTTAATGTCTGTCCTGTTTGGACTTCTCGAGCTTAACTTATTTAATAAATTGAATTAGATTCTATGCCTAAACTTCAAACTAACGGTAAATATAAGGTAGATCTCTACCCACACGGTCGTAAGGGCAAGCGTATTGTACGTTTGTTCCATTCTCTTGAATCTGCATTACAGTTTGAATCTGACATTCAGGAGAAGGTTAGGAATGGTATTTCTGTATCTACTCAAACAGAGAATTTAAAAGATCTTATTGATCGGTGGTTTATTGTTCACGGAAAAACTTTAAACTCTGGCCTTGATAGATACAAGATGATGTTAAACGCCTGTGAAAAGATGGGTAATCCCTTGGTTAATAGGTTTAACAAAGCAGTCTTCTTAAAGTATCGAAGTTCTAGAATAGGTGTAGTTTCGAATAATACTATCAACCACGAATTGGTATATTTTCGTTCTCTGTTCTCAAAGTTGATCGAACTAGATATATTCCATTTTAGAAATCCCCTAGATAGCATTAAGCAGCTCAAGCAATACGAAACTGAATTAGCATTTTTGACGATAGAGCAAGTTGCAATTCTTCTTGATGCTTTAAAGGTAAGAAAGAGTAAGTCTGCCTATATGGTAACTATGATCTGTTTATCAACTGGTGCCCGTTGGTCAGAGGTTGAGGCTTTAACTTCTAGATCTCTCCGTCAAGATCTCGTTAGCTTTGTAAAAACTAAGAATAAAAAAGTTCGTCATGTACCAGTTTCTAAAGATCTCTCCGTCCTTATCAAAGCACACCTTTCCTCTGGTGGATCATTAAAGGGATCTTATTCAACTTTTAAGGTTGTTTTTAAGGAGTTAGATTTTGATATCCCTAAGGGTCAAATGTCACATGTCTTGAGACATAGCTTTTCAAGTCATTTTATTATGAATGGCGGTAATATTTTGGCCTTACAGAAGTTACTTGGTCATTCAGACATTAAGATGACAATGAGATATGCCCACCTAGCACCTGAGTTTTACAACGATGCTGTTAAGTTTAATCCTGTAACTATTCTTACTACGGTGTAGTAAGTCCCTGTAGTAATTAAGCTCTTTAACAATTTACTTTAGACGAAAAAAAACCCCGTATAGGAGCTTCTATACAGGGTCTTTAGAATATGGTGCCGAAAATTGGACTTGAACCAACAACCTACTGATTACAAATCAGTTG
>BQXR01000017.1:0-10788 GCA_033238645.1 Thiomicrorhabdus sp. | reverse complement strand
TTTTTAATTATCGGTTTTGTACTTCTGTTTATTCTGACCTCCCTGCCTAGCCTGTGGACCAAACACATCTTAAATAAACACAATCAGCCGCATCCTGATATCCCTGGGACAGGTTTGCAGTTTGCAGAACACCTAGTCAAGAAGTTAGATCTACAAGGCGTAAGAGTTGAAGAGACAGATCAAGGTGATCACTATGACCCAATTGACAAGGTAGTGCGAATCTCAACAGCCTATGCACATAACAACTCACTTACCGCCATCACTGTTGTTGCACATGAAGTTGGTCATGCGCTACAAGATAAGACCGGCTACCCAGAGTTAAAACAGAGAACCGTACTGATAGAGCGTGCCGCCATTATGCAGAAGTTTGCAGGCGCAGCCTTAATGGTCACCCCCTTCTTAATTCCATTAACCCACTCACCCATCATCGCAATAATGACCTTTACCGCAGGGGTTATTGCCATGGGCGTACCCGTTATTATTCACTTAAGCACCCTACCCGTAGAGTTTGATGCCAGCTTCAAAAGAGCTTTACCCTTGTTAGAAGAGGGCGAGTATCTAAATAGAAGTGATCAAAAATCCGCTAAAAAAATCCTGTTTGCCTGCGCGATGACCTATGTAGCGGCATCCCTTTCAAGCCTATTTAACCTCTGGAAATGGCTAAAAGCACTCAAACGCTAACTAAATAATTGAGCAGGGGGGGGGATCAGATAAGGTAGTGACTTATCTTCTGGCTAAAACATCACTCTCTAACTGCAAGGTTACATGGTGTACCTTATGAATATCGTGCAGATACTGTTTGATCTCGGCAAGGTTGTGGTCGTTAATGTACTCTAAATCAGTTTTTGCATGTAGTGTCATCACTACTTGCTCTTCACTGATCGCCCACAGATGAATATGGTGTACAGCGGTTAAGTAGCTAAATTCCCGCTCTAGATCATCAGTTATATTCTGAATCTCATAACCTGCTGGTACGCCCTCTAATAGGATATGCGCAGACTCACGAGTCAATCGATACGCCCCTACCCCAATAATGGCCGCCATGATTAATGACAAGATAGGATCAACTAACACCCAGCCCGTATAGAAGATAATGATTGCACCACCAATGACGGCGACAGAGCCTAAAATATCCCCTAAAAAATGCAGGGTTGCACCACGCATATTCATACTGCTTTGGTCACCCGAGTGCAGTAGCCAAAAGACAAATAGATTATTCAATAAGCCAATCAGCGCAATAATAAACATCTCTTTGCCCAGAATCTCTTGTGGATCAAAAAAACGATAGGTTGCCATACCAATAATACCACCCACAATCAGTAGCAGACTAGCCCCATTTATAAATGCTGTCAGTATCTGTGCTCGCTGAAAACCAAATGTCATAGAGCCTGTTGCTGGTTTTTGGCTCATATGAAAACCCCACCAAGCTAAAGCTAACGCCATAGCATCCGTCATCATATGCACACCATCTGCCACCAGCGCAATGGAATTTACCCAAAGGCCACCCAGAATCTCAACCATCATATAACTCGCCGTAATCATGGCGGCAATCAAAATCTTCTTTTGATTCTTCTGATCGGCTTTACCAATATGATTATGGTGATGGGAGACGGGCTGATGATGGTGAGACATAAAACTCTTAATTCCTTAAAATAGCTATATTCACTAAATTTACCTACTAAATGCTTCTTCTCAGTAAACGACCATTCTGTCACTTTGTTTTAGCAATCGCCCACGCCTGAAGGTGCTCGACTTGAGTCTGTTTTTTAATCAACTCAGCGACTTTTTGCATGGTTGCCCCAGTGGTAATAACATCATCCACCAGAGCGATGTGCGTTAGCTTAGCAAAACACTCCGTCTCTATTTGAAATGCTTTTGTTAAGTTTTGATGACGCTGCTTTGCACTTAAATGGGTTTGGCTTTCTGTATGTTTAATGCGCTTTATGGCATGGCTGATCACAGGCAGTTCTAACAGTTTACCCAGCGCTTTGGCAATCAGGTCCGCTTGATTATAGCCTCGCTCTCGCCGCCTTAAAGGGTGTGTTGGAATCGGTACCAGTGCTTGCACCCCAGCAATATCAAACTGCTCAATCACCATCTCTGACAATAGACGCGCATAGGCAACTTGCTGATGATATTTAAGGTCATAAATCAACTTGCTCAAAGGCTCTTCAAAATAGAAACCCACTTGGGTTCTATCAAAAGCAGGCGGTTTAGTCAGGCAAGCACCACACAGATCCCCCTCTAGGCTCAGCTCACAACATTGCGGACAAACAGAGAAGGGGCTGCTTAAATCCTGTAACACAGAATCAGAAAGATCAAACTGCTCTGCAGACTGCTTAGAAACAACGCAGGTAGGCGGTAGTAGCCACTTTTCAATCGCCTTCATGTGCTTCTCCCCCTATCATCCCCTCAGATTGTTCGATGCAGTAAACATATCGGTCTTTTAAAGATATAATACACCTTATTAAAAGCGTATTCACTTATGCATAGCAAACGAACAATAGAGAGAACCACATGGACACTTCTGGAAAGATTAGAAACGACTGGACGCTGGATGAGATTCGCGCCATTATGGATCAACCCTTTAACGACCTAATGTTCCAAGCCCAAAGTGTTCATCGCCAGCACTTTAACCCAAATGAAGTTCAGACCAGCACTCTGGTTAATATCAAGTCGGGTGGCTGTGCAGAAGATTGTTCTTACTGTTCGCAAAGTTCACGTAATCAAACCGATATTGAAAAAGAGCAGATGATGGAAGTTCAAGAGGTCATCGAGCAAGCTCTGGTGGCCAAAGAACGTGGAGCAACTCGTCTCTGCATGGGCGCGGCATGGCGTAACCCAACTAAAAAGGGTTTCCCTCGTGTTTTAGAGATGGTGCGTGTTGTTAAAGAGTTGGGCATGGAAACCTGCCTAACTTTGGGCATGTTAGATAATAATCAAGTGGCACAACTTAAAGAAGCCGGCTTAGATTACTACAACCATAACCTAGATACCTCTGAAGCCTTCTACCCTAAAATCATTACCACCCGTAGCTATCAAGACCGTTTAGATACCATCGATAAAGTCCAAGAAGCGGGTATCAATGTCTGCTCTGGCGGTATTATCGGCATGGGTGAACAACATAAAGATCGTGCGGAACTTCTGCGCACCTTTGCAACCATGCGCATACACCCAAACTCAGTGCCAATCAACCTACTCGTGCCAATTGAGGGTACGCCTTTAGCGCACATGAAAGATCAGACAGACTCGTTTGAATTTATTCGCGTGATTGCGACAGCGCGTATTGTCATGCCACAAACCTATGTGCGTCTATCCGCAGGCCGCATGAGCTTAACCGATGAAGCACAAGCCCTGTGTTTCTTTGCTGGTGCCAACTCAATCTTCTACGGCGATAAGTTACTGACCACAGACAACCCTGAGTCAGATCATGATATACAGCTCTTTGCTAAATTAGGCCTAAAAATGCAGCAGAACATTAAGGCTGAAAAAGCGGCACAAAAGATGGCTGAACAAGTCACTGAATTAACCGCTTAAACTTTTGTGCAGGGGGGGGTCTAAAGTGACTCTCCCTTCTATCTGATATGTCTATTAAAGCCCGCTTCTCCCCTCTTTTAGAACAGCGACAGCAGCAACATCTCTACCGCAGTCGTCCTTTAGTCACATCTGCACAAACTGCCAAAATGCAGATCAATGGCTTAGCAGTAATTAACTTCTCCTCTAATGATTACTTGGGGCTAGCAAACCATCCTCAGATAAAACAAGCTTTGATCGAAGGTTTACAGTCTGAAGAGATCAGCTACGGTGCGGGGGCAGCTCATTTGGTGACAGGCCATCATCGACAACACCATCTTGCCGAAGAAGAGATTGCAGATTGGTTAGGTTGCGAACGCGCCCTACTCTTTTCAACAGGCTATATGGCCAACCTCGCTGTACAACAAACTCTAATGCAGAGCAATGATATTATCTTGGCGGATAAGCTCAATCATGCCTCACTGATTGATGGTGCTTTGCACTCTGAAGCAACTTTAAAACGCTACCCACATTTAAACATCCAAGCTTTAGAACGCCGCCTGCAACAAGCAGCAAAAAGCCATATACAAACAGGGGGGCAATCAATAATTGTCACCGATGGTGTTTTTAGTATGGATGGTGACCTAGCCCCCCTGCTCGAAACTCAAAGACTGGCACAAAAGTACAATGCGTGGTTACTGGTGGATGATGCGCACGGCTTTGGTGCTCTAGGTGAAAATGGTAAGGGCTGTTTTGAACACTTTGGATTAACCCCTGATGAAAATACCATTCTAGTCGGCACCCTGGGAAAAGCCTTTGGTTGCTCGGGTGCTTTTGTTGCAGGCAGTGCCACCTTAATAGAGGCACTGATTCAGTTTGCACGCCCCTATATCTACACCACCGCCATGCCACAACTCAATGCCTTGGCCATTCGAGAGTCACTTAAATTAGTGAAAAATGCTCAAGCTTCACGTGAAACCTTGCAACAACATATTCAACAGTTTAGACAAGCTGCTTTGGCTTTAGGACTTACGCTTTGGGACTCGCCAAGCCCTATCCAACCGATTATACTGGGAAGTAGTAAAATAGCTTTAGCGTGGAGTGAATCACTTAAACAACAAGGCTTTTGGGTCAGTGCCATTAGGCCGCCCACCGTACCCGCAGGACAAGCACGTTTGAGAGTTACGCTCTCTGCAAGCCACAGCAGCGAACAGATTGTCCAACTACTGCAAGCCCTTAAAAACTGCCAAGCTCAGTTTTAAGAAACTCAAACCTGAGTGCCATCCACTCAATGGGATAACATCGATATGTTTCACCTATTTTTGACACTCAAAAAGTATAAATGGACAAGTATTGTTTTGGCTCTATTAGTTGCTGCCCTGATTGCAATTCCGATCATCATTCAGTCCAGCCTACAAAACTTCTTACTCAAGCAAGGTGCGGCACAGGGCATTGATCGTGTTGAGATAGCCGATATTGACTTCAACCCCTTTCTAGCCAATATACGCTTAGAACAGCTCACGCTATACCGTCAAAATAAGCACTATGCACAAGTAGATTATGTAGAGGTGCAAATCAGTCTTTTTGCACTACTGCGCAAACAGCTGCTCATTGAAACCCTTTATTTAAGTCATAGTGACCTACCGATTCAATTAGCTGACAAGCAGATTATCATTGCGGGATTAGCACTGCCTTTAGAGCGTGAAACAACAGATGAGACAGAATCCTCGCTCTCTTTTGGCATCGGTGTTGAAGAGGTCAAACTAGAAGCGGTTAGCATCAGACTAGAGCATATTGAAGATCAACAACTTAAAGGTAAAACAGACTATAAAATTAGATTTTTAACCATTAATCAAGAAACTGATTTTCACCGCCTTTTGCTACAAAGCCAGCTCAACCAGTCAGATTTAGATGCCAACCTACAACTTCACCTCTTTGATGAAGAACCAAAAGTGGTGGGAACTTTTGATCTAGACCATTTTGATCTCGCACAGCTGCGCTATTTGGCCGATCACTTTGCGCCAGAGGTTAGTCACTATTTAAACGGAACCCTGAGCAATAACCTGACCTTTACTCTGAGTCAGACAGCCAGTGGAATCGCTTACTATCAACAGGGCTTGATTCAGATTGAACAGTTTGTCCTTAAACAAGAGAAACTGAATGCCGCTTTCAAACAGTTTAACTGGAAAGGTGACTTTCACTTTGTTCAAGATAGGACCACTCAATCAAACCAGCAAGCGATTCACCTGTATGGCCAAAGCAAACTAACAGGTTTAAAAATAACCGAGAACACACAAAATATTCAGCTATCGCAAGATATTGCCAGTCAGCTTGATTTAAACCTACAGATCAGCCCAGAAAATATTCAGTTAACGCAAACAGGGCAACTAACGGTTAATAACCTAAAAGCCTCACAATCCCCTTATAGCGCCCAAGTAAAACAGCTTGACTGGCAGGGAAAGTTAAACCTGAACCTACCCAACACAGAGGCAACGGCTGAAAAAATGCAGCTTGTGGTAAGTGGCTTAATTAACTTAAAAGCCCTTAAAACAAACAATACAAAAACGCACTTAAATCTAGCTACTTTAAAGGCATTAAAAATCGGACAATTCTCGGTCAATAACTTAGACACTATCCAGCTGGATGATATTCAATTAACCCAGTTAAGTCTGCTCAGAGCTAAAAACACACCCCCCCTGCTCAATTTGCACAAACTTAATTTAGACCACTCTCAACTAGCCGCTATTGGCTCAAATAGCCTTAATCAGCTGACATTAGGTGCTCTAAGTCTGCAAGGCAGTCAAACCCATCTAATCTTCAATAAAGACGGTAAAATTGCCCTGATCAAGCAACTCCAACAGAGCTTGCCTGCAACACAATCCATGGCCACTAAGACAAGCAGTGGAGCTACAAATGACCAAGCTAAAATATCACCATCCACTTTCAACTACCGTCTAAAAAGACTAACAGTTTCTGGTGATAATCAGGTTTTAATCAAAAGCGATTCAGGAGGTTTGCCATTGAACAAAATGTTTAACCTAACCAAGTTAACACTGGGTACTATTGATAGCCAGAAGCCCAAGGCTAATACGCCCTATGAAGTAAATATTGTCTTTGATGAGTTTAGTAAGATCGTCAGTAAAGGTCAGTTTCAAGCACTTAATCCAAAACTAAATCTTCAAGCTAAAACCAATATTGAGAGCCTCTCTCTACTGGCACTTTCCCCCTTTGCTGAGCAGTTTATTGGCTATCAAGTGAAGAGCGGACAACTCACTGCATCATTAGAAACGCAGATTAAAGATAATAAACTTAATGCCCTGAATGATCTGTACATAAATCAACTGGAAGTGTCTGGTACCGACAATAAAGGTCAAGCCTTTAAGAAGCAGTTGAGCATACCCCTTGAAGCAGGCATCTCTCTACTAAAAGATCGTAAAGATAATATCCATCTGAAACTACCTATTAAAGGTGATTTAAGTGACCTCAATTTTGATCTGAACGATATTATTACAACAGCCGTCAACAACGCCCTACTCAAAGCAACCAAGAGCTATCTATTGCTAGCACTACAACCCTTTGGTGCTATCTTAATGGCGGGTGAGTTTGTTGCTGATCAACTCACCTCCGTTAAACTACAAATGATTACATTTGAGCCTGGTGACAGCAACTTGAACCCTGAAATGCAGAGCTACCTTGGCAAAATTAGTCAGTTGCTAGAGGAACGTAAAGGTATTCAAATTAAACTCTGTGGTGGCACCAAAGAGAGTGACCGCCCTGCTCTAAAAGAGATCGCCAAATTGGCAGCTGATAAAGCCGTTCAAGCAGCAGAGAAAACAGACAGTGACTCTAATACAACAGCGGCACGCCAAGCGCAACAGGCCGCTGAAGAGAGCGTTATTGATGACGAGCAACTCTTTTCGCTGGCTCAAGAACGAAAAAAAGTCATTAAACGTAAACTTGTTGAGCTCGGTAGCTCAGCCAATCAAATTATTCTTTGCCAGCCGACAATTGAGGCTACTGAAGGCAAACCCAGCGTAGAGGTAGGAATTTAGTTAATGTTAAATACAGAGTTAAATGCAAAATTAAACAGTGAAAAGTTTGGGAAGGGGCCCAGCTTAACGTTAATCCATGGCTGGGGAGCACAAAACAGTTTTTGGAAACAGTGGGCTGAAGAGACTTTAGCGCCCTTTTTTACCGTACACTTAATTGAATTACCTGGCTTTGGCTATAGCAAATCACTGAAACTTGATTCTCCAACAGATATGCAGCTTGAGTCTGCATGGCTGGAGGCGATTGAGGCCGTTTTACCAAAAAAAACGCACCTGCTTGGCTGGTCTCTAGGGGGACTTTTGGCACAAAAGATTGCCCTAAACTACCCGCAGAAAATAGACAAGCTCATCTGTATGGCAACGAGCCCACGATTTACCCAGTGCGATCAATGGCAATATGGTGTTTCCCCTGAACTCATTAGTGATTTTGTAAAAGCAATTAAACAAGATAAAGCAGCAACATTAAAGCACTTCTGGAAACTACAGTTACAAGGTACTGAAGGTGCAAGACCACTAATCAAGCAACTCATGACACAGGTAAAAGAGAGTAAACTCCCTATCCTAGCGGGACTATTACAAGGCTTGCAGCTGCTAAGCTCTATCGATTGTCGCCCACGAGCGACAGAAGTAAAAAGCCCAACACTCTGGCTATTAGGTGAAAATGACCCCTTAATTCCCATAAATTTTATTGAGGCTTTTCTCGCTGAAAACAGTACAATACAGCCCATCTCACATATTGAGATTTTAACGGGTGCAGGCCATATGCCTTTCAGATCACACCCCATAGAAACAGCTCAGAAAATTATCGCTTTTCTAAATAAAGATCCCTAGTAAATACCTTAGTCGCATCAACCCTATAACAACCTATATAAAGTGAATTACCGGAATGTCTGAATCAAACTCTGCTCACGTGGTTAGTGTTAATCGCCAACACATTAAAAAGCACTTCAGCCATGCCGCACCCAGTTATGATGATGCAGCCATCTTACAAAAAACCGTTGCCGAGCGTATTGATGAACGCTTAGCACTCACCACTATTGAGACGCAGACCATTTTGGATTTAGGTGCTGGAACAGGCCTTTTAACTGAAAAAGTCATGGCACGCTATCCAAATGCACAGCTATTCGCCGTGGATCTATCTGCCGCTATGCTTAAGCAAGCTGCACCTCGCCTACAAAAACCTCGCCTGCCTCAACTAGGCGAAGGGCTTAACCACTGGCTACAAAACGGCAAACTCACTAAAAGCCTTGCTTTTAAACAGGGGGCTACCCCAATTAATGCAGATGTCTACCAACTGCCATTTGCAGAGAATAGCGTTGATCTGATTGTCAGTAATTTGATGTTGCAATGGTGTGATGATTTGGATGCCGTCTTTGAAGAGTTTAGACGCGTACTTCGCCCTGAAGGTTTGTTGATGTTTACCACCTTTGGCCCTGATACTTTAAAGGAGCTGCGTCAAGCTTGGCGCATTGCTGATAGTGAGCAAGCGCATGTAAATCAATTTATTGATATGCACGATGTTGGCGATGCACTCATCCGTTCAGGTTTTGGCCAACCCGTTATGGATATGGAACTCTTTACCCTAACTTATGATAAACCGATTGGTGTTTTAAAAGACCTGAAAGCCATTGGAGCCACCAATGCCAACTTAAATCGCAGCCAAGGGCTTATGGGTAAAACCCGTTTTCAGACCATGCTAGAAGCTTATGAATCCCTACGAAAAGATGGGAAGATCCCCGCCACTTACGAAGTTGTTCACGGCCATGCATGGGCGGCAGAAGAAGTACTCAAAGGGCCTAATCGTAACAAATCAAGTCATATTGAGATCTCTTTAGAAGACTTTGCTAAACAGACCAAACAACTGTAAACCTTAAGCCTCTCACTGCCTTATTCACTTCTCGAACAACTTCCTACCAAATCTATAAATTTCTCAGGTACCACGATAAAATGCGGCTTTGGTAGAAGAGACAACCGCTGCTGCTGAAGCGATGAATACCGAAAGTGATCAGCTGAAAGGGGCTGTATCTGGTTTTAAAACGGGCAGTAATACACTGCCTCGTTAACTCCATTATCTAAGCCGCAAACAATAAAGCCCGCAATAGAGAGTGTATAAAATACTTCCTATTGCGGGCTTCTATAAAATAATAACCTCTAAATACTTAAGGTTTTATTTATCTAAATTTTTACCCTGAGTTGCAATAAACGCACCAACTACCTTTTGACCTCTATAGTTAATATCCAAACCACCTGACAAACTAGACGCATTCGACCCATTAAAAGAGCCATTTATTGATCCAGTAACATTCACGACAGGAAGAGCCACCTCAGCATAATTTCCATTATCCGTAATTGACGTAGATGAAAATTGATTACCCGTAACAATACCTGAAGCAGCTAAGCCTAAGCTAGAATTCTGATTGTCAGTCTGGTTTCCAGTCCAATTTCCAGTCCAAGACCCCGTACCAAATTCAACACGCATATCATTATTCATCATATTACTATAACCATTAGATGTAGCATATAGACCCTGCCCTGAATAGATAGCGACTCTGTTTAAGCTTGCTAAATTAGCCATATCTGCTAAAGGGGTCAAGGTTCCACCCGCTGCTCCACCAGCCAAGCTACCCCCAAAGCCACCAATCAATGCATTTGTTGAAACTGATTCAGATAGTAATAAAGAGATTGTCTTCTCAAAAACCTCAGCATCTTGTCGTATAAAGTAGCCTATATCAAATGTCAAAAGGCCAAACTTACCATCTTCAGAAGCCACAAAGAAACCATTACCATCAAGAACTGATTCACCAGCAAAGAACTCAGCATCTTTGTTTAAAACAATGGTTTTACCCGCTGAGGTTACCATTACACCCTCTACAAGACCTGTGGCAGGATCTATTCTAAGACTAATTACACCCGACTCAAGCTCTCCTAAATCCTGATGAGATAATACCGCATAACCTTTCCAGTTATACTCTATTGCCGCCTCTTCAGGCGTTACAGGCGGAATAACCTTACCACCAAAACCATCATTATCAATCCCTACCGAGGCTAAACCTGCACCACCAAGAACAGGACCTGCTGCCGTTAGTTCTTGCTGTGTTAAATAGCTATCAACACCACACCAAACAGCCCAGCCTTCTAGGCCTTCAGAGGAATTACAAGTATCATTATCTGAATCTACGGCAGCCATCGCTGCAGGTGAGAATAGGGATATAACTAATAAACTTCT
>BQXR01000016.1:0-16186 GCA_033238645.1 Thiomicrorhabdus sp. | reverse complement strand
AATCGGTTAGCCAATGTATTGGCTTTCTGTAAATATTTTGGGTTCTGTAAAACTATGTAAGCACGACTATAGGCTGAAAGTACAAGGCCATTCCAACCAAGGATGCTTTTACTGTCTATTGGAATATTAGCGGGATCTGTTTGTAGTTTTTTACGAATAATTGGCCATAGAAGTTGCTCTACCGAAAAACCGAACTCGGCACTTTGGTCAAAACGTTTTGGATGCCAACCTAAATCATAAGGGGGTGAATTCTGTAGTGACCAAGCCTGTTCAATTAGGCGAAACCCTTTGATTGATAGTCTCTCTTGCAGCATTTTCTTTGACCAAAGATAGTCACCACCCTCTTTATTATCAGAATCAATAGCAGACTGGCTGCTCTGGTAGAGTTGCGTGTTTGCATTGTAGAGATGTGTTTCAAGATAGTTAAGAGTTTCGACAGCGGTTTGCAGATAGTCTTTACGCTTAAATCGCTGGCCTGCTTGTAGATAGATGTCCGCTAATAATGCATTGTTATAGGCCATCTTCTCAAAGTGTGGAGTCTGCCACTCTGGATCAACCGTGTAGCGATAAAAACCACCATGAACATGATCAAACAAATGTTGTGATTGCATCTGATCTAAGGTGAGCAGTAACCACTCTTCAATGGATTCGGGTAGCTTTGTGATCTGTAGTAGAGCATTCAATAATGGTGCTTCAGGAAACTTAGTGGTGCCTGTTAAGCCACCACTTAAATCATCTTTAAGGTGGTCAACCTGCTGTAGTAATTTGGTTTCAAATTGTTTAGCAGTTAGTGAGGTCGCTTTCGGTGGTGCCACTTTAGAGATTGCGTTCTGAGCGATTAAGCGAATTTGATTGGGCTGGCTCTGCCAAGCTTTCGTGATCTTCTGTAAGGTCTGGTTAAAGGCTCTATTTGGTAGGTAGACAAATGCGGCAAAAGGGTAGCCTTCTGGCGTCAAAATGACGTGTTGTGGCCAGCCTGCTTGTCCCGTGGCTTTTGTAGCAAACTCAATAAGGGTTTTATCTAGTTCAGGATTAAGTTCACGATCGATTTTGACCGGGATAAAGTGCTGGTTGATAAAATTAGCAGTGGGTGGGTGAAGGTAGTTCTCTTTTTGCATGACATGACACCAGTGGCAAGAGAAGTAACCACTAGAGATAAAGATGAGTTTATTTTCAGTTTTGGCTTTTTTAAGAATATCGGCACGCCATAGCTGCCAATTAACGGGGTCTCGACCATGCATGGCTAAATAGGGGCTGGCATGTTTCGCTAGACTATTGTTTGGCGCGGCCAAAGTGCTGCTACTTGTTAGGCCAAGAGTGATAAAAAAGCTGGCAAGTAATAGCCAATCTTGAGGGTTGAAGTTAGGCTTGAAGATTAGCTTTAAAGCAGGGTTTAAAACTAGGTTTTTAAAATTGAGCAGGGGGGGTCTGTTAACTGCTGAGCTTAAAGCTGAAAACTGCTTAACCAAGTGAAGCAGATAAAAAAGTCTAGTTGATTTTTTTACCCTGTTCACTCTCTGGTGGTTTTGATGTTTCTGAGGTTGTATCAGAACCTGATGCAGATTTTGCTTCTGAATCGGTTGTGGTATCGGTGTTTGAAGCGTCTTCATTCTGTTTTTTCGCCTCTTGATCTTTTTTATACTGCTTATCTAAAATGCTCATCTCTGAATCAGCTTTATCAAACTCAGCATCCCAGTCCAAATCATCATCCACTTGGTCTTCATAGCGATTGTCGTATTGGTACTCTGGCTCAACAAAGTCACTATTTTCACTTTGACTATCTACTTGACCGTTATCAGTACTATTTTGTTTCGTTCCATTTGGTTCTGGATCTGGTTCATCATCTTTTTTTCTTTCGGCACGACGTTTAGCGACAATGCCACCAACAATCAGGCCTATTTCAAAAAGTAGCCACATCGGTACGGCAAGTAGTGTTTGCGAGATAATATCTGGTGGTGTCAGTAACATACCAATCACAAAGGCACCAACAACGATATAAGGGCGGGAGTGACTCAGTTTCTCGGCAGTTGTCATGCCAGTAATAATGAGAAGTACCGTGACAATAGGTACTTCAAAAGCCATACCAAAAGCGAAGAACATCTTAATAACAAAGTCTAGGTAAAGCGTAATATCAGTTGCAATGGTCACACCGTCAGGTGCTGTCTGCGATAAAAATCCAAAGACGAGTGGAAAGACGACATAGTAAGCAAACAGTCCACCTGCATAGAAGAGGAAGGAGCTAAAGAATAGGATGGGGGCGACTAATTGCTTTTCATGTTTATAAAGGGCTGGGGCAATAAAACGCCAAAATTGATAGAGCAAAAAGGGCATAGCCAGATAGATCGCTAATACAAAACTTAATTTAAATGGTGTTAAGAAAGGTGATGCAACTGCCGTTGCAATCATGCTGGTGCCTTCAGGCAGGTAACGAGTTAACGGCTCAGAGACATAGGTATAGATCTCATTTGCAAATGGGAATAGTCCCATAAATAGCACGATAATAGCAAGAATAGAACGCGTCAGGGTGCTCTTTAGATCAAGTAGATGTTGAACTAAAGTCATTTCGCTATCATTGGGTGGCAGTGCAGAGTTACTCATAAAGTCGTTTAACTTTTAGTTGTTTCAGAAGACAATGTGCTATTTGAAGGCTGTGTATTAGACCCTTCTATAGGGTCTTGTGGAATACCGTGTTTAACGGCAACTGATTGCTCGGTTGAGACGGGGGTTTCAGCTTCAACACTGGTGCTTGCTTCAGGTTGTTGTGGCGCAGTCGGTTGTGAAGGTGCTTTATTAAACTGGCTAGGCGCAACTGCCTCAACTTCTGTATCAGATCCACCAAAGGCTGGACGCTGGAAATCTTCTTGCTTTAGGCCTGTATCAAAGCTGAGTCCAGACTGTAGCTCTTTATTGATGTTATTAAGCTGTTGCTGTTGCTCTTCAACATTCATAGACTCTTTAAAGTCTTTAATGGTCTCTTGCATCTGGCCATCTTCTTTAACGGAGTTAATGAAGCGGCGCATCTTGCCCATAAAACCACCAATTTTGCGGGCAACTTCTGGCATGCGTTCAGGTCCAATCACTAATAGAGCGATGATTAGAATAACCATTATTTCAAGAAAACCAATATCAAACATTTAGTAGACCCGCGTTGAAAGTGTTGAGCGTGAAAAAGAGTATTGCCAGAAGATTACTTCTTCTCTTCGGTTTTCTTCTCTTCTGCTGCAACATCAAAAACATTTTCGCCGCCTTTCTTCTCTAAAGTTTGCGCGGAGTTAGTGTCTTCTTTTTTCTCTTCTTCTTTAACGGCATTTTTAAAGCCTTTGATTGCATTGCCTAAATCGCCACCAACATTTTTAAGGCGTTTAGCGCCAAAAAGAACTAGAACGATTGCAAGAATAATAAGTAACTGCCAAATACTGATGCCCATGTGGGTCTCCATTTTTATCTTTAGATTAACGCAATTAGGCGTTAATTTTTACTTTAAAGGTTAAGCTTATTTTGTGTAACGGGTTCAATCATAGCAAAAACATATCAGTAACTGCTTAAATGTTTTTTATCTATCCCTATAGTTAAGTTGATAACGACATGAGATCACGCTTGCTTAGTAGTTTACTGACCTGCTTTACTGCCCATTAAGTGGATGTGGATATGAAATATTTCTTGTCCACCAGATTTGCCTGTGTTGATTTGGGTCTTAAATCCATCAAGGCCTTGTGATTGAGCTAGCTGCGGAAGTAGTAGCATCATATGTCCCATGCAATCCTTATCTTCAGGCTTTAGGTCAAACAGGGTAGCAATGGGCTTTTTTGGAATAATAAGTAGGTGAACGGGTGCTTTTGGGTTGATATCATTGATCACGATACATTTATCATCTTCATAAACAAACTCAGTTGGAATCTCTTTATCGATGATTTTGCTAAATAGAGTTTTGTCATCAGTCATTGATTTTGCCCTTCTTCGCTAAAAAAGCGATAAATTAGTTTAAAACAGCTCTGCTTATTTTTCTCGACTGGCTTTTTCTTCATGGCCAGATAGACCGAAGCGTCGTTGTAATTCTGAAGTAACGGCTTCGCTCGAAAGATTTTTTGAAGCCAATAGTACCATGGTATGAAACCAAAGGTCTGCTATCTCATAAACAAGATGGTCTTTATTCTCTTGAGTCTCATGGTGTTCAAGATCTTTAGCGGCCATGATGGTTTCTGAGGCTTCCTCACTGACTTTCTTAAGGATTTTTTCAAGTCCTTTGTCATATAAGCTGGCGACATAGGAGCTATCAGCGGATTCTGATTTACGTGCTTCTAGTGCTTCATCCAGTTGCTTTAGAATATCACTCATAACCTTACCTCTATGCCTTCTGCTTGCATGGCTTCTTTTGCTTCTTGCACGGTGTGTTGACCAAAGTGGAATATGCTGGCGGCTAATACTGCTTCGGCATGTCCTTCTGTGATCCCTTTGCATAGGTGATCCAGTTCACCAACACCACCAGACGCGATGACAGGGATTTTAATACTGTCAGCGATGGTGCGAGTTAATTCAATATCAAAACCAATCTTGGTGCCATCGCGATCCATGCTCGTGAGTAGTATCTCTCCAGCGCCAAAGGCTTCCATTTTTTTAGCCCACTCTACGGCATCAATACCAGTCTCTTTACGACCACCGTGGGTGAAAATTTCCCAACGATTGGCTTCGCCTTCTGAACTGACCTTTTTGGCATCAATGGCGATAACAATGCACTGAGAGCCAAATACTTCACAGGCTTCCTGAACAAATTCAGGGTTGAAGATAGCTGCGGAGTTGATGGCCACTTTGTCTGCGCCCGCATTGAGCATAATACGTATATCTTCAATCTTGCGAATTCCACCCCCAACGGTCAGGGGGATGAAGACTTGGCTTGCGACTTCTTCAACCATATGTACTGTTGTATTACGGTCATGCGCTGTTGCAGTAATATCTAAGAAGGTAATTTCATCTGCCCCCTGCTCATCGTAGCGTTTTGCCACTTCAACAGGATTTCCAGCATCACGAATATCTACGAATTGAACACCTTTCACGACGCGTCCATTATCCACATCTAAACAAGGGATAATACGTTTTGCTAAGCTCATAAAGTTTTCCTAAGATTTTAACCCGAGACAGGGTGTCCCGAGCGACCAGAGTGATTTTGTTTATTTTTTAAAAGGAGAGAGTGAATCAGAAAGCGCTTGGCCTTCTTTAAAATCTAGTGACCCTTCATAGATCGCTCGACCAGTAATCGCTCCCGTTACACCATCCAATTCAATGGTGGATAAACCTGTGATGTCATCAAGGTTAGTGATGCCACCAGATGCAATAATAGGAATAGTCAGCGCTTTCGCTAGGGCTTGAGTTGCTTCAATGTTAACACCTTGCATCATGCCATCACGACCGATATCGGTATAGATAATGGCTTCTACACCATCATTTTCAAACTGTCTGCCCAGCTCGGTGACTTCGTGATTGGTGACATCAGCCCAACCATTAATAGCAACCATGCCGTCTTTGGCATCAAGGCCAACCATAATGTGTCCAGGGAAAGCTTTGCAAGCTTCTGCGACAAACTCTGGATTATGAACCGCTTTAGTACCTATGATGCAGTAACTAACCCCAGCATTCAGATAGGCTTCGATCGTTTCAAGATCACGAATACCGCCACCAATTTGAATGGGGAGATCTGGGTAGGCTTCACGTACTTGGTAAACCGCTTTACTGTTGACTGGCTTGCCTTCAAAAGCCCCATTAAGATCAACCATGTGTAAACGACGTGCGCCTTGTGAAACCCATCTTTCGGCCATGGCAACAATATCACCAGAGAAAACAGTAGCGCCTTCCATAACACCTTGTCTTAGGCGAACACATTCACCATCTTTTAAGTCGATTGCAGGAATAAGTAACATGCTGAGTAACCTTTAAATTAAATCTTTATAAATGTTTTATTGCCCATTCCACTGTAAAAAGTTTTTGAATAGCTGTAAACCATGGTCAGCACTTTTTTCAGGGTGAGCTTGAATTGCGAATAGATTGTTGTGACTCAGGACGGATGAGAAGGTCGTGCCGTGAGTGGTTGTTCCTGCAATAAGAGCCTTGTTCTCAGGTTCTACAAAATAACTGTGTACAAAATAGAAGCGGCTATCTTGAGGAATGTTATGCCATAAAGCATGCTCGTGGGTTTGATGGATTTGATTCCAACCCATATGTGGAACCTTAAGGCTTGAACTCTCGTCAAACTCAAAATGTTTTACATTGCCAGGGATTACATCCATACAGTTGATGCCATTGTTCTCATCACTATGGGTCATTAAAATCTGCAGTCCCATGCAGATGCCCAGAAATGGTTTCTCTTGGGCTGAATTTTGAATAGCATGGATCATGCCTGTGTCATGTAGTGCCGACATACAAGCTTTTGCAGCACCCTGGCCAGGGAATATGATGGCATCAGCCGCCTCAATATCCACTGGATTACTAGTGACTAAGATACGCGTGTTATCAGAAGCAACATGCTCTGCAGCTTGAGAGACTGAACGTAGGTTTCCCATACCGTAGTCAATGACTGCAACCAGTTTCTGATCCATTTATAGACTTCCTTTGGTAGAAGGCATTTTGCCAGCCATTCTCGTATCGGGTGTGAGCGCCATACGCAGTGCACGACCAAATGCTTTGAAAATGGTCTCTGCTTGGTGGTGAGCGTTGTGGCCGCGTAGGCAGTCAATATGAACTGATGCATTTGCATGGTTAACAAATCCTTGGAAGAATTCAAAAACCAGCTCGGTCTCGAAGTTACCGATCTTTTCACGAGTGAAATCGCAATTAAAAATTAGGCCAGGACGGCCTGAAAGATCAATTACCACACGGGATAGCGCTTCATCCAAAGGAACGTAAGCATGCCCGTAGCGAGTAATGCCTTTTTTATCACCTATCGCTTCAGTAATGGCTTGACCTAAAGTAATACCTACATCTTCAACTGTATGGTGGTCATCAATATGAGTATCTCCATTGGCATTGATATCCATATCGATCATACCGTGACGGGCAATTTGATCTAACATGTGTTCAAAGAAAGGAACGCCTGTTTTAAGCTTGGCCTCCCCTTGTCCATCGAGGTTGACTGAAATCTGAATTTGAGTCTCAAGTGTATTTCTTTCAATGGTTGCTGTGCGCATAATGGAAATCCTGAATTCAATGATGGCGATATGATAACTGAAATGAATAACTATTTATATATTGTTGAAGGGTTAATGTACCCTGAATCAAGTCTTAAACTTGGATGAAGAATCTAGTGGTCTATGGGGATTATTCAAGGCTATTTCAAGGGTTAATAACCAACTAAAGGCAAGGGGTTATAAGTAAAACCTAGTGCCCATAAGTTTATTTTGGTATGCAACAAGGTTAAATCTCTGGGATAATCCCTGAGATTATTTTTATGGGTGTCTAATTTTGCTTGATATCCCTGTGGGAAATAAGCCGTACATTGTTCTTGATGTCGATTAACTTTCCACTGGTTTATGGCTATAAAGCGCTGACTTCGCAATGTATAATCCTGCATTGAGGAGTCAACGTCTGTAGTCACTATGAGGCAGATGAAGACAAAATGTTAAGACTAAAAGGGGAATCCAACTGATGGATACTACAGCAAAGCCACAATATAACGATGGCGTAGTTAAGTATTTAACAGTGGGTGCGGTAGTTTTTTTGGTGCTAGGTACTTTTTTCGGTACTTTTGCAGCATCTCAGCTAGCATGGCCTGCGTTAAATTTTGATATTGCGGAAATCACTTTTGCTAGATTACGAGTTATTCACACGAATACCGTTATTTTTGCATTTGGTGGTATGACGCTAATGGCAACAGCTTTTTATACTGTTCAACGTACGAACGGTACTAAATTGTGGAGTAATGGACTGGCATGGGTAACAGCAATTATGTTTACCGTCGGTCTTTTGGCAACAGTAATTACAATTGGTCTTGGTATGACTACAGGTAAGGAATACCACGAGCAAGAGTGGCCAATTGCAATTGCAATTGCAATTGTTTGGACTATGTATACGTTTAACTTCGTGTTAACGATTGCATCTCGTAATAAAGAAACTCATTCGCACGTTTACGTTTCGAACTGGTTCTTTATGGGTATGATGATCGCGATTACATATCTTTATGTTGTAAATGGTCTTTCTATTCCGGTATCACTATTCCGTTCTTATTCACTGTTCTCTGGTGTTCAAGATGCGATGATACAGTGGTGGTGGGGACACAATGCGGTAGGTTTCTTCCTGACTGCTGGTTTCCTTGCAATTATGTACTATTTTGTACCTAAGCAAGCACAACGTCCAATCTACTCTTACCGTTTATCTGTAATTCACTTCTGGGCATTAATGTTCGGTTATGTATGGTTAGGTGCTCACCACCTTCAGTACACAGCTCTTCCAGATTGGACAGGTTCACTTGGTGCAGCTATCTCTCTAGCGATGATCATTCCTTCTTGGGGTGGTGCTTTAAACGGAATGCTAACGCTTTCTGGTGCTTGGGATAGACTACGTACAGATTATATCTTACGTTTCTTGATTATGTCTCTTGCGTTCTATGCAATGTCTACATTCGAAGGTCCTGTAATGGCGGCTAAGTCTGTAAACGCTCTTTCTCACTATACTGATTGGACGGTTGGTCACGTTCACTCTGGTGCATTAGGTTGGGTAGCAATGGTTTCTATCGGTGCAATCTATCACATGGTGATGAAGCTTTGGAGTACTGAGATGTACTCTATGAAGTTAATCAATATTCACTTCTGGTTAGCTACTATTGGTACAGTGTTCTACGTAATTGCTATGTGGGTATCAGGTATCATGCAGGGTCTAATGTGGCGTGCTTATGATGAGTACGGAACTTTAGCTTATACCTTTGCTGAGTCTGTAGCAGCGATGCATCCTTATTATGCAATGCGTGCCTTTGGTGGTCTGTTGTTCTTCTCTGGTGCATGTGTAATGTTATATAACATTATTATGACAATTCGCACTGCAGAAGCTAGATCTACTAATCAAGCTGGAGCAGCTGCTTAGAAAGTTAAGCTGAGATTGAGTGGTAGAAAATTACCACTTAGATTGAAATTATGAGTTGAGGAGCAGAAACTCATGTCAGATGATCAAAAACCAAAAAATACCCAGGACATGTTTGAGCGTAATATATTCGCTTTATTCATGGCTACGGCACTATCGATCTCTCTAGCAGGGATCGTAGAAATCGTACCGCTGTTTCACCTTAAGTCAGCACTAGACTATACGGAAGAAACTGATAAGTACGGTAACGTTAAAAATGATCGCTTCCCAGAATTAGTTTGGGAGCGTACTTTCACTGAAGATGCGAACGGTAGGTTAGTATCTGAAAAAGCATTATATAAAGAAGATTCTAATGGAAACTTCGTATTAGCAGATTGGAAGAAGGGTGATGGGGTTCGTCCTTATACTCCTCTTGAGTTAGCTGGTCGTGATATATATTTGCGTGAAGGTTGTTATATTTGTCACTCTCAAATGATCCGTCCGTTCCGTGATGAGCGCGAGCGTTATGGTCATTTTTCATTGGCAACTGAGTCAATGTATGATCACCCAATGCAATGGGGTTCAAAACGTACAGGGCCTGACCTTGCACGTGTAGGCGATAAGTATTCTAATGAGTGGCATATGATGCACTTGTTGCGTCCACAGAACCTTGTTCCAGAATCAGTAATGCCTGCTTACCCGTGGCTAGCTGAAAATATGATCTCTAAAAGTTTCTTCGGTACAGACCGTGATATGGAAAAACGTCTTTCTGTAATGCGTACTCTAGGTGTTCCATACACTGACTGGGAGATTGATAATGCTAATAAAGCAATTGCTGGCTTCACTGAAATGGATGCGGTAGTTGCTTACTTACAAGTGCTTGGAACGATGATTAAGCTGGATGACAGCAAAGTCTACCGCCAGTAAACGCTGTGAGTACTATTGAGCAATATTTAAGCACAGACTGGTCGTCAATGACGGGCCAGGACTGGGCTGGGCTGATCGTAACTGTATTGGTGTTCTTCGGTATGTTAATTACCTTTTCTTTGGCTCTACGCCCAAGTAAACGTAAAGAACTTGAAGAGCAAAAGTATAAAATTTTGAACGATGATTAATCGTTCTTGAGGAGAAATAAATATGGCAAATCATAACCCATGGCCAGATGAAGGGAATACCGGTCATATCTGGGATGAAGATCTACGTGAATTAGATAACCCGCCGCCTCTGTGGTGGATGTTATCCTTTTATGCGGGTTTTATCCTGATTATCTTTTACGTACTGTACTACCCAACTATTCCATTGACGAATGATAGCGGTGGTTACACTAAGGGGCTAACTGGTTGGACTGCAATCAATGAGTACAACGAAGACTTTACAACTCTTAATAATTGGCGTACTGCAAAGTTTGCTGATAAAGAAGAGAAGCTAGCAGCTATGTCTGTTACTGATATTCTTAACGATGAAGAGTTGAAGTCTTACGCAGTAGCAACATCTAAGGCACTATTCGGTGACTTCTGTGCAGCTTGTCACGCAGCTGGTGGTGCTGGAAACCCTGGTTTCCCTGTATTAGCTGATGATGATTGGTTATACGGAGGTAGCATTACTCAAATCGAAACGACTATTACTAATGGTCGTATCGGTAACATGCCGGCAAAAGGGATGATGGGTAATCTTTCTGATGGCGAAATTGATAGCGTAGCTGACTATGTAATTGCACTTTCTGAAGGTAAGGGCGGAGATGCTGCCTATGCTGACGGTAAAGCGGTATTTGCAAAAGGTATGTGTCTAGCATGTCACGGACCAGTTGGTAAACCTCTTGCACCTACTGGTGCTGCTAATCTAACAGATCAAATCTGGAGATTTAGTGGTGATAGAGATCAAATTCGTAAGACGATTGCTGAAGGTGTTAACGTTAAGAAGAACGGTGTTCATACAGCAGGAACTCGTCAAGCGGTTATGCCTACATTTAAAGAGCGTCTACCAAATGCGGACGTTAATATTAAACGTCTAGCGGTGTATGTTCATTCATTAGGTGGTGGTCAGTAATAATTGCAACTGCATTTATTTAATGACTATTAGGGAGGGGGAGGATTCCCTCCTTAACTAATTTAAAACTATACTGCTTGATTTGATCAAGTATTAAGGAGTTTGTAATGAACGAATTAAATAACGATTGGGTACTCTGGATGGGTGTCGGTACGATCGTAATAAGTGTCATAGTTGTTTTCGTAAGTGGACGAAAGTTGTTTAGTGCAATGGACGGAAACGAAGAAGGTGAGTAGGATTTACTTTTAATCTTATTCATAAACAAAAGTAGGTCTAACATTGTTAGGCCTATTTTTGTTTATGGGTATCAAAAAACAAATGATTTCTTATCTACCGATAAGATAAATCTATTATCTTTAATCAAGTAGTTAAATAAACCAATAGGTTTTATATATGTCAGATAGCACCAAAGAGCCAGCACATGATTTTGGTCCAACAGGTTCAATGTTGGACAATATGGATACACACAATAAGAATTTAGAGAATATTGGTGTTGAAATCCTCCCTGTACATACTGGAGGAACAGTTCATGCAAAACGTATTCCAGGAACCTTTCGTACCTTAAAGTGGATTGCTGCGGCTTTCTGGTTATTGTTCTTCATTGGTCCCTATCTGCGTTGGAATGGTCACCAAGCACTTCTTTTTGATTTAGAGAGTCAGCAATTTCATATTTTTCAGCTAACAATCCTTCCGCAAGACGTGTGGATGTTAACAATGGTGCTACTCTTCTATGCACTACTGCTAGCTGCTTCAACAACGGTTGCAGGTCGATTATGGTGTGGTTATGCCTGTTTTCAAACAGTGTGGAACGATGTTTTCACTTGGATTGAAGAGAAGATAGAGGGACAACCCAATAAACGTATTAAGCTTGAAGATGCTCCATGGAATGCCAGTAAAATCACGCTTAAAGTAAAAAAACATACTGCTTGGTTATTGATTGGTTTTATGACGGGCTTTACTTTCGTTGCGTATTTTGTAGATGTATTTGATCTTTTATTACGTATGATTAGCTTTGAATGGGGGCCATACGAGACAGCTATTATTTTAAGTTTAGCTGCCACTACCTATTTCTTTGCAGGCATTTTACGTGAACAAACTTGTATGGGTTTTTGTCCTTACTCACGTATTCAGGGTGCAATGACTGATACTCAAACAGTGCTTCCAACCTATGATGTGGAACGTGGTGAACCTAGAGGTCGACTAAAGCGTGCTAAGCCAGGTGAAGAGGCCCCAGTTTTAGGTGATTGTATTGACTGTAATCTTTGTGTTGCTGTCTGTCCTACTGGTGTAGATATTCGTTACGGCCAGCAGTTTGGTTGTATTACATGTGGTTTATGTATTGATGCTTGTGACTCCGTCATGGAAAAAATTAAAAAACCTAAGGGTCTGATCCGCTATGCTTCACTTGCAGAGTTTGCTGGAGAGAAGTTACCAGTTATCTGGAAGCGTCCTAGAGTAATTGTTTACGGCGCCATCATGATATTTGCTTTCTCAACGATGATATGGGGTGCCATGACCATGTCTTCTATTGATGTTAAGGCTTTGCATGAGCGCTCCCCACTTTATGTACAGATGAGCAACGGTAATATTCAGAATAAGTGGGTGATTAAAGTTGTTAACAAGGGGAATACTCCTATGCGTGCAGAAATTACAGTTACTGGCCCAGCTGGTATCTCCTTTAATGCTGAGCGAGTGCTCACTATCCAACCGGGAAATGTTGGCTCTACAAGTTTATTTGTAAGACTACAGCGTAAGAGTTTAGATAGCGCTAAGACTCCGATTACAATTAATGTCGTTGATCTTAATAACCCTCAGGTATCTGAATCCTATGAGAGTCTCTTTATTGGTCCCAAACCTAGGTAACAAAGCAAATATTTCGCTAGATAAATATTGTTTATCCCTGTACTATTAGTTTTATTTTAAAATGCCCCTTCGGGGGCTTTTGTGTATTTAGGAGATATAAAATGTCACAAGTAAAAACGGGTCGCCGTGACTGGAGCGTAGCCTGGAAGAACCCTTTTGTTATCGCTTGGTTTGTTATTTTGTTAGTTGTTGTTACTGTAAACGCTTTTATGGTTAGTATGGCGATTGTGACTAATCCAGGACTCGTAATTGAAGATTTCTATGAGAAAGGTAAGAATATGTCCGCATCTCTTGCTGAACAAAGGCGTATGGAAGAGATGGGTTGGGTTTTTCAAGTTGATATGCCCATTTTAAAAGAGGGCAAAACAGATATAGTTACTCTTAAGGTATTAGATAAGGAAGGCCAAGTATTACAGCTTGATTCTGCTGTTTTATATTATTACCGCCCTTCGGATAAAGAATTGGATGGAGAGCAGGTTTTATCTCCAACGGGTTCACCAGGTGAGTTTTCTTCAGAGTTTACGCTTAATACTAAAGGAAAATGGGATCTTCTCTTAGAAGTTAAACAGGGAGATCTTGTTAATAAAATTGGTCGCTCAATCATGGTTCAAGATCCAGAATGAATTCAGTGGTTTCATGTTTTCATTGTGGACAAGCCATCCCTGATGGTGATCTAACCCTTAAGAAAATTGATGAAACAGAGCAAAGTTTTTGCTGCCATGGCTGTGCCTCAGTCTGTGAAGTTATCCATGAAGCTGGTATGGGAAGCTTTTATCAACGAACACCTGACGGTGAACTTCTCTCTCCCCCCCCTCCTCCAACCAAGGATATTGAGTTTTTTGACTATGATGAGGTTCAGTCGCAGTATGTGTCTGAATTGTCTGATAGGCGCGAAATAACATTAATGTCTGAAGCAATTCATTGCGCAGCATGCGTTTGGCTTATCGAGCACACAATGGCTAAGGTGGACGGGATTCTCCTTGCTTCAGTAAACTTTACCAATAAACGTATTAAGATTCGCTGGAATAACAGCCAACTAAAGCTCTCAGATATCATTAAAAAACTGAACTCAATTGGTTACGATGCAACACCATATGATGCATCGGCGAGTGAAGCAGCTTATCGTAAAGCGAATCAAGACCTCCTTTATAGACTAGGCTTCGCTGCTTTTGCCATGATGAATGTTACTTGGTTCTCGATTGCGCTCTATACCGGTGCCAGTGATGATCAAGAGTTCAGGAGTTACTTCTATTGGTTGCAATTGATTATTGCAACAGTCACCTTAGTCTATTCTGGTCACCCTTTTTTCAAAGGTGCATTGACCTCTATTAAGGCTAAAACGGTTGGCATGGATGTATCGATTGCCCTCGGTTTACTGACGACCTATTTTTACTCTTTATGGATAACCATAGACGGTTCTCCAGAGGGTTATGCCTATTTCAATACCTTGATCGACTTTATGTTTCTATTGCTTATAGGGCGTTATCTTGAAGCGATTTCTAAGAATAAGGCGTTAGACGCATCTCGGCGTTTAATGGATCTACAGCCCAAAGTTGCAAGAAAGTTAGAAGAGGGTAATGAAAGTATTGTACCCGTTAGAGCTTTAATGAAAGGTTACGAGATACTTGTTAAGCCCGGTGAACAATTTCCTGTTGATGGGAAAATAGTTGCTGGAGAGAGCATGGTTAATGAGGCCATGCTAAGCGGTGAGTCTAGAGAAGTTAGCAAATCAATCGGTGATGCCGTTTCAGCAGGCACAATGAATATTGATGGTAGCTTAACGATTCAAGTCGAAAAGATATTACAAGATACGCAGCTAGGTTATATTGTACATATGGTGGAAGAGGCGCAAGGTTCTAAGGCACCTATTCAATGTACAACGGATAAGATTATGCCTTGGTTTGTTAGTATCACAATCTCGCTGGCGGTGGCAAGTTTCGTCTTCTGGTTCTTTAATGAGGGTCTAGAGTATGCTGTTATGACAGCAACGGCTGTGCTAATCATTACCTGTCCCTGTGCATTTGGTTTAGCAACACCAATGGCGATTGCGGTTGCAACTGGTGTTTCGGCTAGAAATGGTATTTTGGTAAAGAATGGAACTGTACTAGAAATATTTAACTCAATAGAGCATTTTGTCTTTGACAAAACAGGTACTTTAACCCAAGGCAAGATGAAATTAGTCGATTATGACATTCTTCACAATGAGAGCGAACAGTCAATACTGTTAGCGGTGGCTGCCATTGAGAACCTCTCTGAGCACAGTTTAGGTCATGCTATCGCTGATGAGATAAAAACTCGCTATAAGTTGCAAACAAAAGATCTAGTTGTTGTAGATGGTTTCAAGGCTATGCCTGGTAAAGGGGTTACAGCAAAGTGTGGCAATAAGCTTTATCATATTGGGACAGCAAAATGGCTGACAGAGCTAAGTGTCGCTATTCCAGAAAAGCTACTTAAATTAGCCCAGCAACGAGCAGAAAAAGCCCAGACAGCAATTTGGATTGCAAGAGAGAACTTAGTGGAAGGGGTTCTTTTTTTAGAAGATAGTATTCGACCAGAGGCGATCGAACTCATCACTCGTCTGAAAGAGAAAGGTAAGAAAGTAACATTGTTGAGTGGTGATTTAGAAAGTGTTGCACGCTGTGTTGCTCAACAGCTTGGTGGAATGGATGTTATTGCAGAAGTATTACCTGAGGATAAAAACCAAGTGATAAAAACTCTACAGGATGAGGATGTAAAGGTTGCGATGGTTGGTGATGGCATTAACGATGCACCCGCCTTAGTTAGGGCGGATGTAGGTATTGCGCTGGGTTCTGGAACAGATGTTTCTATGGATAGTGCAGATATTGTGTTAATGAATAATAACCTTATGGATGTAGATACCGCGTTAGAGCTTTCAGAGAAAACTCTGCGAACCATTAAGCAGAATATAGGCAGCTCATTTGCATACAATATTATTATGGTACCGCTTGCAGTTGCTGGTACACTTACTCCATTAATTGCTGCTATTACAATGCCAGTTAGTAGTTTAATTGTTATTGGTAATGCTGCACGTATTCGAGGGTTTTTTAGTCCTAAAGCGATAGATGGGCGTAGAAGAGGAGTTAAATAGTGGATGTTGTTTACGGATTAATCCCAATGATGTTAATCTTTGGTTTTTTAGTAGTGGTTGTTTTTATTTGGATGGCTAAGACAGGCCATTTTGATGATTTAGATGGTGCAGCCAATCGTATCTTTATGG
>BQXR01000015.1:0-23040 GCA_033238645.1 Thiomicrorhabdus sp. | reverse complement strand
TTTTAACCTCTTTCTACTCCAGCCTCGAGGCTGAACACTTAAAACCGTGTTTGCTTCGGAACGGGGCGTATTCTATACAATCCATAGACAAGCGCAACCCCTAATCAGTCTTTTTTATCACTTTTATTGATCTTTTCTTATGACCCCTGTTTACTACCAACTTACTCAGGGTTTATCCACAGAGTTATGCACATTCAGCCTGTTTTACCTGGCTTTACCCCCCCCTATTCAAAACACTGGGGCTTTATTTAGTTGTCTTGCAAAGGTCTCTATTTAATAGAAAGAGATCCTTTTTACTAAAGTAGTAAACAATAAACATGAAATTAGTTTTGCTACAAAGCTACTCATTGCATCTGATTCTCGTATTCAACGGTTCAAAGAACTTGAATGTCACTGGATTACTGTTGATGACCGCTCTCTTGTAATGTCATACCCAAGAGATTGATGTAGACGGATCCTCTCAAAAATTTACGAGCCATTAATGTTTCACAGAACTTTAATTCTACTTTAGATACTTTTCACCAAGCTGATTAATGTAAAAGAGATTATCGCCGCCATTCAGGCGGCTAAACAGTCTAAGTGAGACCTTGCGCTAGAGCATAAATGAATAAGAAGGGCTAAAATTCTACTATTTTTTGGTGTACCCCAAGGGTACTTCCTTCGGGAGACAACTTATCAACAACCAGCAATTACTTGTGTTTCCGCCTCAATCAGCAAAACTTTATCTCATTTTTCTCATGCCTATGGCTTATATAATGGTCTCTAAGCAAAACTAATTTAAGATAGACGCAGATTTAATTGCCGCAATCCATTGCTGACCGACCTGAAGCCCTAAAGCTTTCTGTGACCTTTTGGTAATTTTAGCCAGCAGAGGCCAAGGCTCTTCAGCCATTTTTAAACGCACAAGTACACTGTAATAATTAATGGGTTCTATAGTCTGAATTGTGACATCAAGGTGATTCAGCATAGAACTTTGCTCAGGTACTTTTGCTAATAAACTGACCTGCTGTGCTGAGATCACCAAGCGCACTGTCGAACCAACCTCTCTAGAGACCCCCGGCACCCACATCTTCGCATCGCCGACAGTTATCAGACTCAATCCATCCTCAAGGTGGTGAGAGGCAACGCGGCCTGATAGCACCGACTGAGGTTCGCTCTCTTGGTAGAGCGGTGTACCAACTCGATTCAATGCCAGCTCAATCGGTTCAAAATGCTTAATCGCACCTTTCTCCATGCACAACACAAAATCTGCCAATCGCTCAACCTCTTCTGGTGAGTGAGTGACATAGAGAATAGGAATCGCTAACTCATCCCGTAAACGCTCTAGATAAGGCATGATTGCACGTTTGGCAAATAGATCTAATGATGCCATTGGCTCATCCATCAACAGAATCTTCGGCTGTGATAACAGAGTTCGGCCAATTGCTACCCGCTGACGCTCCCCACCAGAGAGGGTATTGACATCTCTTTTGAGCAACGCTTCAAGACCAAGCCATTCTGTGACCTGCTCTAATGTAATGGCAGCCTGTCCACCCTTCTTTATATTCTGTTTAATATATCGTTTTAACCCATAACAAAGATTGTCTGTGACATTGAGGTGATGAAATAGATTAGCCTCTTGAAAAACATAGCCCAACTGACGCTTGTGAACTGACATCTGCTTGCCATTTTTTAACCAAATTTTCTCATTAAAAAATACCTCCCCCCCTGCTGAGTTTTCCAAACCCGCTAAACAACGTAAAAAGGTTGTTTTACCACTACCAGATCGGCCAAAAATGGCCGTTAACCCTTTAGTAGGAAACTCAAAAGACCCTGTCTCTAAATTAAAGTTATCGCGCTGTAATGTTAATTGACCTTTTAAGCTCACCTCAAATCACCTTATCCCACCTGCCCTGTTTTAACTTCCATACGACGGTTTAGACCATAAACAATACTTAAGACGACTAAACTCATCACCAGCATAATAGCCGATAGAACATGTGCTTGAGAATACTCCATCGCTTCAACATGATCATAGATGGCAATGGAAGCCACTTGAGTGACCCCTGGAATATTTCCACCAATCATTAATATCACACCAAACTCACCTACTGTATGCGCAAATGCTAAAGTGGCAGCAATTAGATAATGACGACGTGTTAATGGCAGGGTCACACTAAAAAAACGATCTACAGGCCCAGCGCCCAAAGTAGCAGCAACATCCGTTGGTCTACGACCTAAGAGTTCAAATCCGTGCATTAGAGGCTGTATTGCAAAAGGTAGGGAGTAGATAACAGAACCGATCACTAGCCCTGCCATTGAGAAGGTCAAGGGCTCAAATCCAAATGAAGCCCATAAGTCACCAACTGGGCCTCCAGGACCAATTGTCACCAGCAGATAAAAACCTAATACGGTGGGCGGTAGTACTAAAGGCAGCGCGACAACCGCTTCTAATATAGCTTTTTTAGGCCCTTTAACTCTAGCCAGCCATAAAGCTAAAGGCGTACCTAATAAAATCAGAATAACCGTCGTGTAAGAAGCAACCTGTAAAGTAATCCAAAGCGGTTGTAGATCTAAATCTGTCAACATAAGCTATTCTTTTGCCTCCAAAAAGGGTATCTGCTTTTGCTCAGAGCCATAACCATAAGATTTGATTTTCTTTTGTACTTTATCAGAGAGAAAGAACTTTAAAAAGCGTTTAACTTCGGATGTATTTCTACCCTTCAAAACCACTGCCTGCTGTGAAAGTGCTGGATAGAGATGTATTGGCACATCAAAAACACGACCACTCACTGCTCTATCAGGGTTAGAGACATAAGATTTAGCAATCAACCCAAGTTGCGCATTGCCTGTTGCAGTATATTGATATGCTTTACCCACACTCTCACCAAGTGCGATTTTATTTTGTTCCGCAAGTGAGTGATAAAGCCCATAGTGTTTTAAAACGGCCATCGCTGCGATACCATAAGGGGCTGTTTTAGGATTAGCCACTGCGATAAAACGTAAATTAGGATCATTTGCTTTTAACTCAGCTAAATCAGGAGATAATTTGTCAGTATCTGGCGACCATACAACCAATCGTCCAACCACATAGGTAAATCGACTATCCACTTCAATAAAACCTTGCTGCTCTAATAGCTGAGGCCTCTTAGCATCCGCTGAGAAAAACAGGTCATAAGGTGCACCCTTACGGATTTTGCTATAGAGCATGCCGCTGGCGCCATTAGAGAGGTGTACTTTAATACCCGTCTCTCTGGTAAAGGCTTTAGATAAACTCTTTAATGTCACCAAAAAATTAGAGGCGACAGCAATATGCACTGATTGAGAGGCGTAGGTATTTGAGAAAGACCCCAACAGACACGACATTAATAAGAGTGATGGTATTCTATGATTTTTCATGACGCCCCCCACTCATATTATTAGCTTTATCCTATTCAATAAAACATCTATTTATTAGAAAATACTAATAAGCCATTATTATCGATGATCATTAGATTTGCAAGCCAGAAAGTTTGGCCTATAAAATAGACAAAAAAGCACTCAAGAATAAGGCCTGCCCAGATAAAGCCAATAACCCTATGCCAACTAAGATATTTTATTTGAGCGCACCCATAAAAGGCAGTATGATTCAAGAATGCATATATCAAAATCAACTTTATCTTATTCTGTGACACGCCTCTTATTTTTACTATTTGTAAGTGGTTTGTTAAGCGCTTGCAATAAAGAACCTGATGAGAAAATTGCCTTGTGGCCTATGAAAGAGGAGTGTGACTTACACTATGAAGCCTGCACCTCTAAAATGGGAGATAGTACCGTCAGTCTAAAAATCAGTCCCGATCCGATTCCTGTCGCTAAACCATTAGGCATTGAGCTAAAATTAACTAACTTAGAGGCTGAAAAGATCGAGTTAGATATTTCTGGTGCTAATATGTACATGGGTTATAACCGTGTGACACTTACTCCAACGGGGGAACCTGGGCGTTATGTGGGCACTTCAATGCTGGCTTTTTGTACGACGAGTAAAATGCAGTGGAAAGTCACTTTGATTATTCATCAAAAAAATCACACAAAAATTCACATACCTTATATGGTCGTAACAGATCACCGCTAGCAACTGCTAAAACAGGCTTGGCTAGCGCTTATTCTTTAGCGCCTCAGCCACCGCTGGGTGTACAAATTCTGATACATCCCCACCTAATACAGAGACTTCTCTCACTAAACTTGATGAAATAAAAGCGTACTGCTCAGCAGGGGTCATAAACATGGTCTCTATTTCTGGTGCTAACTTTCGGTTCATCGAAGCCAGTTGAAACTCATACTCAAAATCGGATACTGCTCGTAAGCCACGCAGTAGAACATTACCCCCCACCTCATGAACAAAATCAACTAACAGGGTATTAAAGCCGCGTACTT
Organism: Thiomicrorhabdus sp.; assembly: GCA_033238645.1. GTDB lineage: Bacteria > Pseudomonadota > Gammaproteobacteria > Thiomicrospirales > Thiomicrospiraceae > Thiomicrorhabdus. The sequence goes on along the minus strand of BQXR01000015.1, from coordinate 18,648 downwards.
CAACATTATCAAACTCAGCCACTACTGTCTCAACCAGAGCGATGCGCTCCTCTAAACTGAAAAGAGAGCTTTTATTACGGTTATCTGCAACAGCTATAATCAAGCGATCGTAGAATCGTGCAGCACGCTTAATAAGGTCAGCGTGACCAGATGTAATGGGGTCAAAAGTACCTGGATAAACAGCAGTAATAGACATAATAGAACCTGTAAAAATCGATGATTGAGCCATTTTACTGACAATGTATGTAGATAGATAGGCATAAAAAAGCCAACTGGGTAAATCCCAGCAGGCTTATCTGTAAATGACGTTATAAACGCTAAATTATAAACTATTAACCCTGGTAACAAAAAAGACCAAAGCGTACTTGTGAGGTCAATTTTTCACGATGACAACCCCAGCCCTCAGGCAACTTTGGCCAGTCAAGCAGCTTCTCTTGCTCTATATAGAGCCAAACAGGGCGTTTCTGACCTCCATCATCGTCACCCGATGAAACTATCCCACTTATAAACAGCTTATCCACAGCCTGCTGCATCAAATCTTGATTAAATGGCGGGTCCAAGAAGATTAGATCAAAGTGCTGCTCGGCTGGTTTGTCTAACCACTGTAAGCTATCTCCCTGAATAACTTGCGCATTACTGGCTTTCAACAATTGAAGATTTCTCTGTAACTGTTTTACCGCAGGCATGGATAGCTCTAAAAAAGTTGCAGACTTAGCACCACGAGAGAGCGCCTCAAAGCCTAAAGCACCACTACCAGCAAAAACGTCCAGACAGTTTGCACCAGCGATATCAAACTGCAACCAGTTAAAAATGGTTTCACGAACACGATCAGAGGTGGGTCTTAAGCCATCGGACTGCAAAACGGGCAGTTTACGCCCGCGCCAATCACCCCCAATAATACGAACTTCACCCAGTTTGGACCTACCCCCCCTGCTCGTTTTATTGTCAACGATTTGCGAAGTCTGTTTTCTACTGGGCTTTCTGTTTAATTTTCTTGGCATAGCGGGCTCTTCTCTTAAAACCGAGTCAATAGGTAAAAGTGGTCTCTTAATTAAACAGATGACATTAGCTGCAATGTTTAAACAAAAAAAACACCAAAATAGACGGTTAATAAACGACTACTGGTGGCTCTCTATTTTAAGGGCAAATGATTCGATTATTTAACCAATGTAATGATCTCTGGTGTGATGGTAATCTTTTTGGCTTTTAACAGACGACCTAAAGTTTTCTTATAATTGGCTTTACTCGCGTGGTACTCATGAAAGATAGCTTCAGGCTTACTCTTATCGGTCAATGTTGAGACGCCGTTGTTCTCTGCCAAAAATGCTAATATTCTTTCACCCAACTCATCTCGAGCTGCCGCACCTTGACGTTGAATTCTGAGATTAATCTTAAGATCAGAACGAATACCTTTAATAAAACCCTTCATCTTCTGACCCATTCTCAACGGCTGTAAAATATCCGCATTATGAATCAGCCCTAAATGTGTGCCATTAATCACTGCGGTATAGCCCATATCACTACGGCTTACCACTAAAAGATTAACCTCTTGACCACTTTTAAAGTTGTCATTTTTCTCATGCAGGTAGTGGCTTAAATTACTCGATGCTGCAATACGCCCACTGTTATCAATATAGAGATAGACACAGTAAGAGCGCTCCTCTTCCATTGGTACGCGCTGCTCAGAAAAAGGCACCATTAAATCTTTTGGCATACCCCAGTCCATAAAAGCACCCGTACGATTAACTTGATTCACTCTTAAATAAACCACCTCACCCACAGATGCTAAAGGCTTATCAACCGTTGCAACTAAACGATCTTGTGAATCTAGGTAGATAAAAGCATCAATCATTTGGCCAACTTCAGCACCTTCAGGCACATAACGATTTGGGATTAACACCTCACCTAAATCGCCCCCATCAATATACAAGCCAAATTCGAGTGACTTAACAATCTTTACGTGATTCATTTGTCCAATGTTAGCCATTTTTATACCCTTCGTCTGACCGATTTTCATTTTTTATAAAAATCTAAAATTAATGCTGATAATTATAACGAGGCTGTCTTTTTTTTGCTGAATAACTGCAGGGGAGTCGTAAGCAATTTAAGCTAGATTACTTTAATAAGCTCATATCGATAGGGTGAAATAGGCTGGCTGATTCAATTAAGGTATTCGCTGTCAAACTTGAGACACCATAAACTTCCGTTGGCACAGCATAGGTCTGCGACAACTTATCCAACAACATTGAAAAATCCCCATCACCTGATAATAGAACCACGCGATCTACAAGCTGAGCTTGCTCTAAGACGTCAATGGTAATCCCCACATCCCAATCGCCTTTGGCAGTGCCATCACAGCGTTGAATGTAAGGTTTAAGCTTTACATCAAAACCTATATTTCTTAAGGCATTCTGAAACTTTATCTGCCCTGCATCACCACGATCAATCGCATAGGCATTGGCAATCACAATATCCCCCTGCTGAGAAATCAGCTGCCACAGCTTGTGGTAGTCAAACTGGCCGCCAAAGCTTTGACGGGTTGTATAATAGATATTTTGCACATCAACAAAAACGGCTATTTTATCCACTTAAGCCGCCACCCAATTCAGCAAGGTTACAGCCATTGAATGATCTCATCCTTAGACTGACGCGTTTTAACAGGCTGCTCATTCACTCGGTAACCCAATGCCAGCATAAAGGCAACCTGATACTCACTGGTATCTACACCAAACTCTGCTGCTAAAAGGGCATTGGTTTCTGCCTGTTTAAAACCTTCTATCGGACAAGAGTCAATCTTCATTAAAGCGGCAGAGGTCATCATATTGGCTAAAGCGATATAAGTCTGCTTACTCGCCCAGTCAAAAATAGCTCGATCTGACTCCAATAAATTAAAGTCCTCTTTCTGGAATGCCTGATAAAACTGGCCACGCTTGGCGACAACTTCTTCAGGTAAGTGATGTACATCTGCCATCATGTGTTGAATATAGTCACGGTCATAACGCATCGTCTGCCCCGTTCTCGCCAGTGCAATGATAAAGTGACTGGCAGTTGGCAACGTATTTTGCGCCCCCCAAACAACAGGTAGAAGCCTCTCTCTTAGCTCACGACTTTGAACTACTAAAAATTTCCATGGCTCAAAACCAAATGAGCTTGGACTTAAGCGTGCTGAATCCAAAATAATTTGAAATTCATTGTCAGGAATCTTCTTGTCAGAATCCATCACCTTACAGGCATGACGAAACTCAAAGGCTTCGATAATTTGATTTTGAATCGTGCTATTTTTTTCAGAACCCATTAATCAATCCTTTATACAATAGAAAAGGGCTTTAAAAAGCCCTAGCTTGCTTCACGTGAAACAGAGTGGGGAGCTACTTAACCTCAAAACGATAAAGCGCATGACAGCTATTACACAGTGTCTGTAGCTTAGCTAACTTCTCTAGAACAACCTCTCTACCACCTAAGCCAGACGCTTCATCTGCAATATCTTCAAAGCCTTGATGTGCTTTAGGGCCAATCGCTGTAAAACCTTTTGGTAACTTTTTAAGAATTTCCTTAGGAGTCGCTTTAAGCAGCTTCATACCCACGGGTCTTGCCGCTTGCTCAACGACATCCATATCCTCTGTTAAACTCGCTTGCAATATTTTTTGGCTCGCTATTAAGAAGTTACGCATCTCTGAGAGCAGAGCAGCCTTCTCTTCTGCCGTTACCCAGATAGCTTCTCTTGAGTCAGCAGCCATCTCTGTACTAACCGTTTCAACAGGCGGTTTTGCACTGCCGGCCTCTGCCACATTCAATACGCTGAATAAAATTACAAAAATACTCCATTGCTTTAAACACATAAAAAACCTCCCTCTTTAATAGTTATAACAGCTCATTGATACTATTAACTTATCAATGCCTCTACTGCAATATTATGATTGTTTAACTAAAGCTCTTTTGATTAAAGAGACCATTTCAATGGTCGCCTCATCAACACTTGGATCTGTTTTAGTGGTGGATTCTATCTCTAAACGCATCGGCTCACTACAGATATAGAAACACAGACTACCTATTACCATAAAATGTGTTGCCACAGGATCAACATAGTCCAGTTCACCAGAATCCTGTCCTGCTTTTAGAATATCTTTAAGAGTAAAAAGTAATCGTTGCATTTGCTGGCGAGCTTTAACTGGCATATTGACACCACCAGAAGCAATCTCTCGCATTAATGCCGCAGGCATCTGTCTATTTTCATATGCTGAATGTGAAAAGGCGACTACGTAAGCTTCTAACTTATCTAAAACAGCCTGATGCGCTTCAACTGCTTCAATCACGGGATCAACAACCTTAGCAAACAAATCAGTCATGCACGTATCGTACAAGCCCTCTTTGTTTTTAAAATGGTAATAGATGCTCGCTTTATTAGCACCAGTGACCGCAGCTAACTCATCCATGATGGTGCCATCAAAACCATTCTGAGCAAATAATTGAGTCGCCACTTGCTGAATTTTTTGCGCAGTTTTGGAGACTTTTTTGACTTTTTCTGTCATGAGAACCTCTAATTCATATTATCTGTCCATCTTAACGAGTTAACTTAGGTTAGACAAAAATATTCTTCACAATTACCTCACCCTAGATAAAAAAATTCTACCTATTCTAAAAGACTACTAAGTGCTACAAATATTTAAGCTAATAATAAAACCTACTAGTTGAAATAATACGCAAAGCCTTCATGTTAACTTAGATATATTTTTTTATGCCTATTTACTGTGCATTCTTATCCCTCCATTATTAGCGTAAGATAGAACTAAGTACTCATCAAATAAACGCAAGATTTTTCTGTAAAGGAGACAATTATGCCAACTGAAATACTACATCGTAACGACTTACCCCTTGGTGGGTTTGCAGGTTTAAAAGAGTACCGTTTGGTCATGCAACCTGATCTCTTTAAAGGGAAGGATCCCGTACAGAGCTGGACAGGTTTAGGTAACTTTGTCTATCTTGCTGACGCCCACTTTAACCCCAATGGAGAGACCAAAATGCACTCTCACAAAGAGGTTGATATCATCTCAATTATGCTGGATGGGCGTATAGAACACAAAGGTACTTTAGAGGATGGACAAGTGCTTAAAGCTGGCATGGTACAAGTTCAGCGTGCAGGTGGAAAAGGCTTTAAGCATAATGAAATTAACCCTGATGATAGCACCAATCGCATGTTACAACTGTGGGTACTGCCCGAAGAAGCCAACCAAGAGACTGATTACAAGCTCTACCAAACCAAACTAGGGCAAGTAACTCAGGTCTACGGTGGTCCTAAAAAACAGAGCGAGACGATCACTAGCCACACCATGATTGAGGTCGCCTCCCTATCTGCAGAGCAAACCTACCAGTGTGATAAACCCTTTATCGCCTATGTCACCAAAGGGCATGGGACCGCTAATAAGTTATCGGTTAAAGAGGGAGATCTGATTCGAGGGGAGTCTTTAGATTTTCTGGTACTTGAAGGGGCTGATTTAGTGGTTATCTATCTTAGAAAATAGGTTTTTATAATACTAAAAAGGGGGGCTATTGTAGCCCCCCTACTTTTATACCCCTTATGGGTACAAACTATAAATTTCAGTTTAAAAACTGAGCTTTATGATTTTTTACCACGCCAAACTCTTTTAGGCTTTTGGCCTTCACCACCCGCTTTATTACCACCGCCATTACCACGTCGCTGCTGCCCACGAGGCTGATGACCTTTAGCATTTTCACCTGAACGCTGACCATCTTTATGCTCAACACGCCCTTCCGTTTTATTCTTCTTAGGACGCTTACGCTTTACTGGCTTTAAGGTTGTCTCAGGTAATTTAGCCGTTGGTTCAAAACCAGCAATGACCTTACGCACAAGTAACTCTTGCGTTAAACGCTCAATATCACTCAACTGCTTTAACTCATCTGCACTCACCAAAGAGACTGCCTCTCCTTTAGAACCCGCACGACCTGTACGACCAATACGGTGAACATAGTCCTCAGGTACATTTGGTAGCTCAAAGTTAACCACATGCGGTAGCTGATCAATATCAATTCCACGTGCCGCAATATCCGTTGCAACCAGTACCTGAATTTTATAATCTTTAAACTCAGCTAAAGCACGAGTACGTGCACCCTGGCTCTTATTACCATGAATCGCTGCGGCTTTGATTCCTGCCTTATCTAAAATCTTAGTCAGCTTATTTGCACCATGTTTAGTTCGGGCAAATACCAGTACCTGATCCCAAACATTATCCTTAATCAGGTGAACCAATAGCTCTGATTTTCTTGGCTTATCAACTGGGCAGATCCACTGTTCAACCGATTTAACCGTTGTGTTTGGTGGAGAAACTGAGATCTCTACTGGGTTATTCACAAGGCCTTTTGCTAAACGACGAATATCATCCGAGAAAGTTGCCGAGAACATTAAGTTTTGACGCTTTTTAGGCAGTGCAGCAATAATTTTTTTAATGTCGTTAATAAACCCCATATCCAGCATACGATCCGCTTCATCTAATACTAAAATCTCTAGCTGATCAAACTTAACTGCATTTTGCTGATACAAATCTAACAGACGACCAGGCGTTGCTACCAAGATATCAATCCCTTTACGCAAGCGCATCATCTGAGGATTAATCTTAACGCCCCCAAACACCACTGTAGAACTTAATGGCATCTTAGCACCATAAGTCTCAACACTCTCCGCCACCTGGGCAGCCAGTTCACGTGTCGGTGTTAAAATTAAAGCTCTAACGTGATTAGACTTAGCTTTCTTACCCCCACTCAAATTCTCTAATAAAGGCAGCGTAAAACCAGCCGTTTTACCTGTTCCCGTCTGGGCAGCCGCCATCACATCCTTTCCGTCCAAAACAGCCGGAATTGCCCCCGCTTGAATCGGTGAAGGAGTGTCATAACCTTGATTAGCAATTGCTTCAAGTAATGGGGCTGATAAGCCTAAATCAGTAAATTTCATTCAGTTTTCTCTATTAGTCGTTCTGAAAATAGCCAAGCTCTAAACATTACAATGTTTAAGCACTATTTAGTAAAACAAGGGGGGGATTGGAACATCTGTAAAGTGGTTGATACCAAAGGGTTTTACAAATAATTCGCATAGCTTACAGCAAGCGGTCTCATTACGCTATTTAATCCCAACTAAAGCGATAGGTTATTTCAAGCATAACCCGCTCTGTGCACGTTATAATCAGGGGCTCAACGCAGTAGATAATAAAACTAAAACAAAACGAGAAAATTATGAAAATTTGGGTAGATGCCGACTCATGTCCCGTTGTCATTAAGGAGATCATATTTAAAGCCGCTAATCGCACTGAGACAGAAGTAACCCTAGTCGCCAATCACAACATAGCAATCCCGCCCTCTCGCTTTATCGATTTTCTTCAAGTTGGCCAGGGGTTTGATGTGGCTGACAACGAAATTGTGCAGCGTATAGCAGCAGGCGATCTCGTCATCACCAGCGACATCCCCCTTGCCGACGAGATCATAACCAAAGGCGGCCATGCCTTGAGTGCCCGCGGAGAGTTGTTCTCCACAGAAAATATCAAGCCCCGCCTAAATATGCGCGATTTTATGGAAACTCTGCGTTCCAGCGGTATCCAAACAGGGGGACAAGCACCTTTAAATAAGGCAGATAGAATGGCCTTTGCGAATCATTTGGATCGGTGGTTGACTCAGCGAAAGAAAGCTCATAGTTGAAATCAATATATCAGGTAAAAACTTCTAAAAAATAAATACCTAGAGTATTAATGATTTTAGTGCGGGTAATTCATTGCTCTTTTATTAAAGATCTAACCATGTAGCTCCAATGATAGCACTATCGTAGAGACCATTATCTCTCTAGCAGAGAAGCTCAAAATTGATGTAGTCGCGGAATAGATTGAAACAATAGATCAACTTAGTTTCTTAGAGGGTAGTGACTGCAAAAAGGCACTTGGCTAACTACTCATAAAACCTCTTCCTGCAGAGGCCTTTGATCAGTGTATTGCTCATAATGTATAGTGCAATTTTCTGTAACCTTATCAATATCTAAATAACCACCAAAAAACCAACTACTTTTACCTCTATCCCTCACTTAGAAAACACATCTTTTGTTATAAAATCTATTTTGGGTTCACTAAAACACCCTACGTAATTAAACTACTTATTTCTATTAAAGATAACGTATCATATGAAAGTATTGTTTATGAACCTATAGAGAGTTTTGTACTCTATTAAACGTAGTTATGCCCCATCATCTTGGGCTATGCTACATGACAAATTAAGTCTAAATACTACTATTTAAAGGCCTATAAATGTCCAATCAGGCAATGTTAATACCGAAAAAGTTTTAATATCGATACTCTAAAACTCATTTAAAAAATATAACTTTAGAAATTAACTTGGTGTTTATGATCTATGTTAAATGAAAATAAAGCAATGCTTCAACATGACTCTAATCAACTTATGCAAGTTTTTGAGAACTCACACTCTTTAATTATATTTAAAAGTTTGTCTGGCCACTTCACTCAGGTTAACCGTCGATTTTATGAACTATTTGGGCTGTCTGAAAGTGATGTTATTGGCAAAACATTTCTTGAACTGTTTTCCCAGGACTGCCATCGTATAGATCAAGAGCTTGATCAAATGGTGCTTGATCAAGATAAAAACCAAACACTCGAACGTGAAATTACAGTTGTACAAAACAACACTCAATACTCATTCATTAGCACCAGATTTCCTGTTATAGATCACACCGGTAAGGTTGATCGTATATGCTGTATCTTAACGGATATTTCTCATCATAAATCAATGGAGCAGCGGATAAACCTAGCTCAACGAATTATTGAAAACACCCATGAAGGGGTCGTTATAACCTCTCTTGATGGAAAAATTCTGGATGTAAATAGTGCCTATACGAAGATTACAGGCTATGGCCATGATGAACTCATCGGCAAAAACCCACACCTGCTCAAATCAGGACGCCATGACAAAGACTTCTATAAGAAAATGTGGACTGAAATTATTAAGAACGGTAGCTGGTCTGGAGAGATTTGGGATAGACGAAAAAATGGCGAGGTTTACCCTAAGTGGTTAATGATTAATGCCATCACTGATGACAAAGGTCAAACCACCAGTTATTTAGGTATTTTTAATGATATAACAAAACAAAAACAGACTGAAGAGGAGATACAGCATCTTGCCTACTACGATGCTTTAACGAACTTACCTAATCGTACACTGTTTAAGGATCGCTTAAGCTTATGTCTCTCAAATGCCAAACGAGACTCTTCCGAGTTTGCCTTAATATTCATTGATTTAGACCGCTTTAAAATCATTAATGATAGCCTTGGTCATAATGCAGGAGACCAGTTACTTGAAATTATTGCTGAAAGACTTCAGAGCATTGTTCGAGAGTCCGATACGGTAGCAAGATTAAGTGGTGATGAATTTGCTATCATATTACCCGATTTAAGACTGCCTGAAGATGCCTCCATTGTTGCTCAAACTATCCTCTCTGAGATACAGAAACCCTGCAAAATCGATAATACTACTATTCAAACTAATGCCAGCATTGGTATTTCTACCTTTCCTAATGATGGTGAGAGTACCTCAAGCTTAATCAAATATGCTGAGCTAGCACTCTATAAGACAAAAGAAACAGGCCGAAATGGTTACCAATTTTTCTCTCAAGCACTGCAAGATGCTGTCTTTGATCAAATTACTTTAGAAGAGGAGATTAGAACTGCAATAGCAGAGGATCAGTTGACCCTTTACTATCAGCCAAAAATCAACTTAGCAACACAAAAAGTAGTTGGAATGGAGGCACTCGTTCGCTGGATCCATCCTAAAAGAGGACTTATCCCTCCCGACCACTTTATCCCCTTTTCAGAAGAGTGTGGATTGATACTTCCTATGGGAGACTGGATACTGGAGACGGCCATTAGGCAGTCTGCTGAATGGTCTGCTCAATTAGAAGAACCTCTCGTGGTTGCTATCAATCTCTCTGCCAAGCAGTTTAAACAACCTGGCCTATTATCACGGATAGAGGGGTTAATAGAAAAGCACCAGATTAAACCAGAACATATCGAGTTAGAAATCACTGAAAGTAGTGTTATGGATGATGTAGAAGAGGCGCTTGAAACCATGATCTCTTTTAGAAAGATTGGTCTAAAACTAGCTATTGATGACTTTGGAACAGGCTACTCCTCTCTTAGCTATCTAAAACGTTTCCCAATTAACACACTCAAAATTGACCAATCTTTTGTTAGAGATTTAACCATTGACTCCGATGATGCTGCTATTGTTGAAGTGATTATCTCTTTAGCTGAAAAGCTAAAATTAGGGGTCGTTGCTGAAGGTGTAGAAACAAAAGATCAGTTGGATTTTTTAACTAAGAAAGGCTGCCAAAGTGTTCAAGGCTACTTCATAAGTAGACCTCTCCCATCAGCTAATTTTGAAAAATATATTATGGAACACGCATAGTCAAATCAAAAAAAAGAGGCTTTTAAGCCTCTTTTTTAACTTACCTAAGCCTAGGTTGATTATTCTGGTTTACCCACCATTACAGAACTCATTTTGCTCAGATCCATATTACGTTGCCAAGCATCTAGTACTTGCTGCTTAGTTAGCCTCTCAATTGCTTTAGGAAAGGCTTCTAAATAATCCAAAGGTAGATCATAAAAACCAATCATCGCGATATAGCTGATAATCTTACCGTTACTATCAATACGCAGTGGAAACCCTCCAATCAGATTATCTTTAATGGCTTGAAAGTGTTTATCATCAAAGTCTTTCATAAAGGCTCTAATCGTCTCATTTACGATCTTCTTAGCCTCTTTAGCACTTTTGTTTTTAGTCGAGAGTGCAACTAACCACGGGCCTGCTTGTTTCATTGGCGAAAAACCACTACCTACGCTATAAACCAAACCACGTTTCTCACGTACCTCTTCCATTAATAGCGAACCAAAACCACTGCCTCCTAATAAGTGATTACCTAAAAATAGCGCGTAATAGTCAGGGTGACCGCGCTCTACACCAATCTGACCTTGTCTAAAATAGGTCTGACTTGAATCAAAATCAATCAGAATATGTTCGGTGGTTGTTATTGCAATAGGCTTAGCAATCGCTGCTGGCTTTACTCCCTCTGGTAAACCCTGTAGTAACTGCTTTGAGATAGCCTCTGCCTGAGCTCTATCAATATTCCCTACAATTGAGATACTCGCATTACGCGTCACCATATACTGTTGATAGAATGCCTTAAGGTCTTCCAGTTGAATCTTTTTAACACTCTCTACTGTGCCATGTGTAGGATTTGCATAAGGGTGTGTGCCATATAGACTCTTCCAAAATGCCTTCCTGATAATACTACTCGGGTTCAACTCTTGTTGCTTTAGCCCAACCAATAAACGCTTAACTTCTCGATCAAAAATAGCTGCATCAAATATCGTTTGTGACATGGTTTCTGAAAAAAGATCTAATGCTGGCTCTAGAATAGAGTCACGTGTTAGCGTTCTTAATGAGAAGTAAGCCATGTCCCGGTCAACACCACCACCAATATTGGCACCTAAATCATTAGCCATCTTGGTTAACGTTTCTTCATCATGCTTTTGTGTTTTTAAACCTTGTAGGCTGGTCGTCAATGAAGCTAAACCCCACTTATCACCATCACGAGCACTCCCCGCATCAAAGCTAATACGAATATCCAACATGGGTAGTTCAGGTGCATAAACATACATCACTTTGGCACCACTTTGTGTCTGCCACTGTTGTATATTCACCGCCGCTAAACTGCCCTTTGCAAACATCATCATGCTTAAGCTGATCAAAATCATTAGTGAATTTTTTATCATCTTAGTTTGTTTTTTTGACTTTAAATTTAATTTCGAAAACAACAACATTTAATGTCTCCCTCTATAGGCTTTCTGTCCAGAATGATCTTTGCCATCAGGATATAAAATGCCGATTGTTAGGTTATCGCGATTGAGATACTTGTTAGCTACCGCCTGAATTTGTTCAGGTGTTACTTTGCGGATATTTTCAATCCAGTTATCTAAGGTATCTGCGGGTAGGCCAACACTGGCTAAAGAACCAATAATAGACGCTTGTGATTGAATTGAGTCACGATAGTAGACATGACTGGCTTCATCCATTGCCCAAACACGCTCTAACTCCTCCTGTGAAACAGGCTCTTTTTTCAGGAGATCAACCTCAGCTAAAAGGGCTTTTTCAACCGCTTCAACTTTGTGACCTGTCATGGGTGTACCACTAAGATGGAACAGGGTTAATAGACGATCATTACTGCTGTAATAAGTGCCCACAGAAGCAGCTACTTTTTGATCTCGCACCAATGATGCAGGCAGGCGACTACTACTACCACCATCTAAAATACTACTCAGTACCGATAGTGCATAAACTTCCTGTCGCTCTGCATCTGTTTTTACCGTGACTAAACTTGGTACCTTAAAGCCCATTTTTAGTGAAGGAACTTTAGTATTACCTTTTAACTCAATACGACGTAAACCCTCTTGTTCTATCTCTAACTGAGGCTTTAGCATTGGAATGGTCTCAGCTTTATAAGGACCATAGTAAGTTTTGGCCAGAGCGAGCACTGCTTCAGGCTCTACATCACCCGCAACCACTAAGGTTGCATTATTTGGTGCATACCATAATTTGTACCAGTCACGCATATCTTGAGCACTGTAGCTACGAATATCAGTCATCCAACCAATCACAGGATTTCGAGCGGGGCTGTTCATAAAAGCAGTCGCATTAAACTGCTCACGTAATTTAGAAGCGGGCTTATCCTCTAAGCGCCAGCGACGCTCTTCAGTGACCACATCACGCTCTTTATCAAACTCCTCATCTAGAATCACGAGATTACGCATACGATCTGCTTCCAAACGCATCACTGTTTCAAGGTGTTGTTTACCAACCACTTGGTAGTAAGCCGTGTAATCAGAAGAGGTAAAAGCATTCTCTTGCCCCCCCAACTGAGAGACAATTTTAGAGAACTCTCCTGGCTTTAAGGTTTTAGTGCCCTTAAACATCATGTGCTCTAGCATATGTGAAAGCCCCGTTTTACCAGGCTGTTCATAGGATCCACCCACACGATACCAAACTTGATGGACGACAACGGGCGCACGATGATCCTCTTTGACAATGATCTTCATACCATTATCAAGCTGGTACTCTGTCATATTGGCCAATGCACTAAATGAGAGAAGTGATAGTACAGCGGTTACAGCTAATCTGCGCAATGGCTTAATGGCTATAACAGATGAAATAGAGTCGATTTTGTTCATATTACCTCAGCTAATTTTACTTCAAGTGCTCTTAATAACGGGTTGTTCAAACAAGCAAATTGAATTGATTTATAATAGCGTAATATTTAATTTCACGTACTAAATAGTTGTGCAAAACCATGCGTTTTATTTCAGCTAAATTTGGTCTTAACAGGAACATAAAATGTTCAGCTTTTTACGCCGTAAGAAAAAAACAGAAACTGAAGAATCTAAAGACGTTAGTCACGAAGTTACCAGTGATGTTAACAATCTAGATCAACAGGACGTTGTAGAACAAACCCCTAGCAAGTCTACTGATACGTCACCGTTAATAGATGCTAGCCCCCCTGCTCAAAATAAAATTACTACAGAAAGCCTCTCTGAATCCATAGACTCTAAGCCTGAAATTGTTGAAATAGGCATTAATCAAGCCGCAGAAGCCCCAGCAGTAGAAACCATTGTTGCCGAAGTCGCCATTGAAGAAGCGGTTAAAGAAGTTATCGAAGAAAAACCTAAAAAAGAGAGTTTCTTCACTCGATTAAAAAAGGGCTTAAGTAAGACACGTCAGGGCTTTACTGACAGCCTAGCCAGCCTAGTGTTAGGCCGTAAAGAGATTGATGATGACCTTCTTGAGGAACTAGAGATGATTCTATTAACGGCGGATGTGGGGATTGATGCTACTGACCGTATTATCAGCAACCTAACCGAACAAGTTTCTCGTAAAGAACTGAAAGACCCAGAAGCACTTGTTACTTCTTTAAAAGGTCAGTTAGAGGCTATTTTAGAGCCTATGATTTCACCTTTAGAAGTTGATGATCACCTAGTTAACAATGAAGGACCTTTTGTTATCTTAATGGTCGGTATTAATGGGGTTGGTAAAACCACGACTATTGGTAAGCTGGCGCACAAGTATAAACAAGAAGGTAAATCAGTGATGTTAGCCGCGGGAGATACTTTCCGTGCTGCTGCGGTTGAGCAGTTGCAAACATGGGGTGAACGTAACGATGTTCCCGTCATTGCACAAAAAACTGGGGCTGATTCTGCAGCAGTTCTATTTGATGCCATTCAATCAGCGAAAGCTAAAAAAATTGATATACTCATTGCCGATACAGCAGGTCGTCTTCACACTCAAACAAACTTGATGGAAGAGCTTAAGAAAGTGGGGCGTGTTATGGCTAAAATTGACCCTACAGCCCCACATGAAGTGATGTTGGTAATTGATGCTGGAACAGGGCAAAATGCCCTGAACCAAGCACAGCAATTTAAAGAGGCTATTGGTGTTTCTGGTATTACGCTCACTAAGTTAGATGGGACTGCAAAAGGTGGAATCGTCTTTGCCTTGGCTGAACAAACGCAGATTCCTATTCGTTTTATTGGGGTCGGTGAGTCGATTGATGATCTACGTCCATTTGAGAGCAAGGCTTTTACAAAGGCACTTTTTGACCAAGAGAGTCACTAGCCGCTTATAGAGAAGTAGTTTCTAAATGCAGATACCAGATACTGACAACCTAGATTACCAGCACGCCTTTAAAAGAGGTTATCGACTGGGTTTAGAAGGTAAATTACTGAACAGTATGCCAAATACCTTCCGTCAGGATCTACATAAACGAGACTACTTTCAGCAGGGTTGGGATCAAGCAAAAGAGGATCTTATCCATAGTGACATGCTTGGTTCACCAACTTGCTGGCGTTGTCGTATCACATGGTATGTTGTGATGATTCTGGGTGGCCTCGCAACGGCCTATCTTATTATTCATAAATACGATGCAGAACAGGCCTATCTGGCACAGCAAGCACAAAGACCAAATGAGCAGACTCCTTCTTTAAGCCGTACTGAAAGTTTGGCTCTATTATCCGTGGCTCAAAGGGCTGATATAGAGAAAAACCAGTTAGAGCTGGCTAAGGCTTCGCAAGCTTTACCGCCAATAACCCCAATTGTCAAAAGTGATATTAAAATTTCAAATGTGGTTTTGTCCGCCGCTATGGAAAACAGCGCCCCAAGTCAACCTCTTCAAAAACAGATCCCCAAATATATCCGAGAGATCTACTTCTTTACACAAATTGAAAATACGAATGAACAAACCCTTTATCATCGCTGGCGATATAATAATCAATATTTAGCGACTATCCCTCTGACAATTAAAAGTACTCAGCGCCACTTCTGGTCATCAAAAAAAATGAGTAGTGCTTGGCAGGGACAGTGGTATATTGAAGTCATCAATGAACAGCAAGATGTCATTTATCGTCAAAGTTTTATCTACGGAAAGCAATAATGAATAAAATATCCTCTTTGGGACGTAAATATCTAGGTCTCGCTTTAATTGGCTCTTTTACACTACTAGCAGGTTGTAGTAGTACACCGCCGCCAAAGAAAACCTATGACAATATCTGCTCTATTTTTAACCATGATAGAGAGTGGCGCTCAGCTGCTAAGCGCTCTTATAAAAAATGGGGAACACCACCCTATGTTTTAATGGCAATGGTACATCAAGAGTCTCGCTTTAAGCCACATGCTCAACCTGACAGGCCTTACCTGCTAGGTCTAATTCCTCTACCTAGAAATTCTAGTGCTTATGGCTATGCACAAGCTCAAGATGCGACTTGGGGGGATTATAAAAAGGCAACTAGGCGCTGGAGTGCCAGTCGTTCTGATATTTATGATGCATTAGATTTTATGGGCTGGTATAACAAGCAGTCTCACAAACGTCTGAAAATCTCGCGTAAAGACACCTATAAGCTTTATCTTGCCTATCATGAAGGTCAAGGTGGTTACTCACGCAGAACCTACCTTAAAAAACCTTGGTTGCAGCGTGTTGCCAAGAAGGTGTCTAGTCGTAGCAGAATGTATCAAAAACAGTATCGCCGCTGTTCATAGCGGGTAGAAAGGTACAAACTAAACATTTTCAGTAGACATAAAAAAAACCGAGTAGAGATTTATTCCCTACTCGGTTTTTTAATAAGTGCGTTTAGCCAGTTTACAAAGCAACCGACTTGATGTACTTAACTCTAAGCTTTGTAACGCTCAAAAACAACAGAAGCATTAGTTCCACCAAAGCCAAAACTGTTACTCATAACACGGTTAATACCCGCATTATCAATACGCTTAGTCACGATTGGCATACCTGCACACTGCTCATCTAAATTGTCAATATTGATAGATGGTGCAATAAAGTCATTCTCTAACATCATCAAACTATAGATGAACTCATGAACCCCTGCGGCACCTAAAGAGTGACCTGACATAGATTTTGTTGAGCTAATCTTTGGAATATTTTCACCAAATACTTCACGGATTGCCGCAGCTTCCTTTGTATCACCAACAGGGGTCGAAGTCCCGTGAGGGTTAATATAATCAATATCACCATCAACCGTCGCTAAGGCCATCTGCATACAACGCACCGCACCTTCACCAGAAGGCGCAACCATATCATAACCATCAGAGTTAGCACCGTAACCAGTAATTTCAGCGTAGATTTTTGCACCACGTGCAAGTGCATGTTCAAGCTCTTCAACAACAACCATTCCACCACCACCTGCAATCACAAAACCATCACGGTCAGCATCATAAGCACGAGAAGCTTTTGTTGGATTATCATTGTTCTTAGTTGATAGAGCACCCATTGCATCAAACATAACAGACATGGTCCAGTGTAACTCTTCACCACCGCCAGCAAAAACAACATCCTGCTTACCTAACTGAATCTGCTCAACAGCAGTACCAATACAGTGTGCAGAAGTAGAACATGCCGAGCTGATTGAGTAGTTAATACCTTTGATTTTGAAAGGTGTTGCTAAACAAGCTGAAACAGTTGAACCCATTGTACGGGTAACCATATAAGGCCCAACACGACGAACACCCTTCGTGCGAGCAATCTCTACTGCCTGAGTTGAGTTAGAGTTAGAACCACCACCAGAACCTGCGATTAGGCCTGTACGCGGATTTGAAACCTGCTCTTCAGACAGTCCAGAATCTTCTACAGCTTGTTTCATCGCGATAAAAGAGTAAGCCGCAGCGTCTCCCATAAAGCGTAACTGCTTACGATCAATATGATCAGAAAAATTAAGATCCTTTACGGCTCCATGAATCTGTGAACGTAGTCCATTCTCAGTATACTCTGGCGCTGCAACAATACCTGAGCGACCTTCGAACAGAGATTCTGTAACATCTTCTTTATTGTTTCCTAAACTAGAAACAATCCCAACACCTGTAATGACGACTCTTTTCATAACTTAGAAATTTTCCGTATTAGTAAATAAACCAACTTTCAAATCTTTTGCACTGTAAATTTCGCGACCATCAACAAACATTTTAGCGTCGCCTAAGCCCATATATAGCTTACGCTTAATAACACGCTTCATATCGATAACGTACTCAACTTTCTTAGCCGTTGGTAAAACCTGGCCATAGAACTTAATTTCACCTGAACCCAAAGCACGACCACGTCCTGGGCCACCAGTCCAACCTAAGAAGAAACCAATTAACTGCCACATAGCATCTACACCTAGACAACCAGGCATAACAGGATCTTCGTTAAAATGACATTCAAAAAACCAAAGATCTGGATTGATATCAAATTCAGCTCTGATTTGACCCTTACCGTACTCACCACCTTCTTCAGAGATATGTGTAACTCTATCCATCATCAACATAGGTGGTTTTGGTAGTTGTGCATTACCAGGACCAAAAAGCTCGCCACGGCCACTTGATAAAAGCTCTTCTTTTGTAAAACTAGATTGCTGTTCCATTCGGGTGTTTCCAGTGCTTTTTGATAAAAATTACTCGGCATTATACCAGCTACAAACCTAGCAATTCAATCACCATAGTTTAAATGCGATGAGTGATGAAATAATATTGTATAGGACATGTGCTAAATCAATATTTATGCAATGAAGGTAAGTAGGCTAAACAGACTGTTGAACAAATTGATTGCTCTTCATTAATACAAGAAAGAGCTGAGCCCTAGTGAGTATTTATGAAAAAGAGTTGTCTTAATCAGTTACGCCACACTAAATTAATTGCATAAAAAAAGCCCGTAATCTCTACGAAATTACGGGCTTTTAGAATATGGTGCCGAAAATTGGACTTGAACCAACAACCTACTGATTACAAATCAGTTGCACTACCAGTTGTGCTATTTCGGCGACTTGCTGCGTATTATAGGGAACAGACTTCTAGAGTCAACTCTTTTTTACACTTTCTTCTACATTTATCATTCCGTGTAAAACAAGGTCAGGAATGCACTCACATTTGAAGTCAATTAATGGGCATAATTTTGGTGCATTACCCCCAGTCATAATGACTTTAAACTGGGTCTGCATCTGTTCATTCAAATCAGAAACAATTGCATTAATAAATGAGGCGGTCATATACAAATTACCGCCT
>BQXR01000014.1:0-32685 GCA_033238645.1 Thiomicrorhabdus sp. | reverse complement strand
CGCTATGGTCTAGTGAAGGTAAAGACTCCTAATACAATGCAGTCAAGTTTAGTTATTGAGGAGAGTCGTAATGTTATAAGTGCTGAAAAAGGGTTAGTTGTTGATAATAAAATAGATATTGTCAATCTAGATGGCGGTAGTAAACCGTCTAGTATTACATCTGCTCCGGATGATTCCAGACAATCTGTAAGTCAGGTTGTTAGGGATATTAAAAAGAGAAAAATTATAACCTCTAAAACCTTAGCTCCTACGAGAAAGGCTTCCCATGTAGCCCCCTCCTTGATTCAGAAAGTTCCAAGTAGAGAGACGGAGTTATTACATGAGGCTTATTTAGCATATAACCAAGCTCAGTATATTCATGCAAAAAAAGTTTTCGAATTAGTGCTACAGGTTAATCCTTTTAATGTAAATGCATTAATTGGCTTAGGTGCGGTTTCAGTCTCTGAAAAAAAATATCTGAAGGCGATGGAATATTATTCTCAAGTTTTAACTATTGATGCAGATAATTTATATGCTTATGAAGCAATATCAAATATTTCAGGTAAGGTTAGGTTAAATAAGGATTGGAAAACATCCCTTTTAAGAATGAGTAAATCTCATCCTTACTCTTCAGTTTTACAATTTGCATTGGGTAATCTTTATGTGGAAGAAAATAACTGGTTGGCAGCTCAGGAGTTATTTTTTAACGCTCATTCTTTAGACCTAACAAATGTTGATTATATTGTGAATCTAGCGATTAGCTTAGACCAATTGGGGCAGTACAAATTGGCCGCACAGTACTATACAGAAGCACTTTCATTGGTTGATGGGGAGTCCATCAGCTTTGATCGAGTTCAAGTGAAAAATCGCCTAATTTCAATTCAGCAGTTTATTATCCAGGAACAGTAGATGACAGCATCTAACCTTTTAGGTGAACGTTTAATTAGAGAAGGTTATATTGGCTCTGATCAACTTAGTATCGCTCTAATTGAACACAAAAAAACGGGACATAAGCTAGGAGAAATCCTAGTTTCTATGGGGTTTGTCTCAGTTGAAGTTGTACGTGAGATGGTTGGCTCCTATGTTGGCTATGCCTCAATGAGTCTAAAGGAAATTGTCCCGGATCTTAAAGCAATTACACTCATTTCTGAAACTTTTGCTCACAATTACTCTGTAATGCCAATTAGTTTGAAGGATAGCCAACTGAAAGTGGCAATGACTAACCCTGGCGATATCCTGGTTTTAGATAAGCTGAAAAGGCATATTCAAAACCCAGATATCCAAGTTGCCCCCGTGCTTGTTGTTGAAGCAGAAATTCAATCGGCCATTGATAATTACTATGGCTATGAACTGTCAATAGAGGGAATATTAAAAGAGCTTGAGACAGGAAAGGTTGAGGCCAGCCCTACAACTGCTGGAAGTGAATACTCTCAGCCAATGGTTAGATTAGTTGATAATATCTTAACTGATGCTGTTAAGAGGAATGCATCTGATATTCACTTTGAGCCAGAAGAGGACTATATTCGGATCAGATACAGAATTGATGGTGTATTACAGGAAATACGACTGTTACATAAAATGTATTGGTCTGGATTAGTAGTTCGATTGAAAGTGCTATCTAGTTTAGATTTGACTGAGCAGCGATTGCCACAAGATGGACGCATGTCTTTAATTGTTCATGGGAGAAGAATTGATTTCCGTGTTTCATCTCTTCCTGGAAGTCATGGAGAAAACTTTGTTCTGCGAATACTTGATCGTGAAAAAGGGATTGTCCCGCTTGCAGACCTTGGTTTAGACGAAGACTCCTATGATGAGCTAAAGATTATGATGAGTCGGCCAACAGGGATTCTTCTTGTGACAGGCCCTACTGGATCAGGAAAGACAACAACGCTATACTCAATTTTAAATGAGCTTAATCATGTTGGGGTTAACATTATGACTCTTGAAGACCCCGTTGAATATCCAATGTCGCTAATTAGACAGACTCCGGTTAATGAAGAGATAGGCATGACCTTTGCAGCAGGAATACGGTCCTTGCTGAGACAGGATCCCGATATTATCCTAATTGGAGAAATCCGTGATTCGGAAACTGCAGAGATGTCAATTAGAGCGGCAATGACAGGTCATCAGGTTTTCGCAACTTTACATACGAACTCAGCGATAGGTGCTATTCCAAGATTGTTGGATATTGGTGTGTCGCGTTCTATTATGGCTGGAAATATTATTGGAATTATCGCTCAGAGATTAGCGAGAAAGCTATGTATGCACTGTCGCGAAGCCTATCAACCTGAGGCGTTTGAAAAACAGCTACTGTCTCTAGCTGATGATGATAATCGTACTCTATATAGGGCAAAGGGTTGCGACCAGTGCAATGGCGTTGGGTACAAAGGACGATTAGCTGTATTAGAAACGTTGAGATTTACACCAGAGATGGATGAGCTTTTATTAGATGGAGCCTCTCAACATGCATTGCTAGAGGAAGCGATTTCAAATGGCTTTTCAACAATGGCACAAAGTGGCTTACGCTGGGTTAGGCAAGGGCATACGACCCTAGAAGAAATTAGTCGTATCGTTAACCTGACAGATTTAGTTTAAGTGAGGCTTTAAGTGCAAAACTATCAATACACAGGGGTTAACAAGTTTGGTAAACGTGTGTCAGGTGTACTGCCAGCTGCTAACGAACAGGAACTTGAACAGAAATTAATTAAATCTAATATTGATCTATTGAGTTATAAAAAGAAGTCAGAGGGTTTTTCTTTTTTTAGTAAACCTAAAATATCGCGTAAAGATGTGATTGGTTTTACATTCCAGCTGGAACAGTTGCTTAAAGCTGGAGTTCCTTTAATGGAGATATTAGATGACCTTAAGGATTCTTTCGAAAGTGACTCGGTAAAGGAGATGATTGCAACCATTTATGAAGCCATGGAAGGAGGAAAAACCTTTTCTCAAGCCTTGAGTGGATATACTGAAGAATTTGGTGAAGTGTATATATCATTAGTTACTGTCGGCGAGCAAACAGGTAAGTTAGAAGAGATTCTGGTTAACCTTGCTGATATGCTCAAATGGGAAGATGAGTTAGTTTCTAAGGCAAAAAAAGTCATGATATATCCTGCAATTGTAGCTACGGTGGTTATTGCGGTGGTTATTTTAATGATGGTTTTTGTTGTTCCTGAGCTATTGGGCTTTATCTTGTCAATGGGTGGAGAGTTAGGTTTTGCTACCGTAGCATTGATAGCGACATCAGGCTTTATTCAAGAGTACATTTTGGAATTATTTGTTGTACCTATGGTGAGTGTCTATTTACTTAAGTGGTGGAGAAAAAAATCACCTGAATTCAAAATAAAAACTGATGAAATGACTCTTAATTTGTGGATTGTTGGTCCTGTTTTATATAAATTAAAATTAGCACGTATTGCCAACTCATTAGCTGTGATGTATGCAGCAGGAGTCAGTTTTCCAGAAAGTTTACGTATGGCGAGTATTATTGCTGGTAATAAGTATTTAGAGGGTAATATCAATAATGCGTGTCAAATGATTGAGGATGGAAAACCTATTTTTAAAGCATTTGAAGAAGCATCCGTTTTTCCTTCTATGGCTGTCAGGATGGTAAAAGTCGGTGAACTCAGTGGGGGAATGGATGATGCTCTTAAAAATGTAAGTTATTTTTATGATCGTGAAGCTAAAGAGTTAATCGATAAAATCGAGCCTGCAATCGAACCTATTTTGACAGTTATTATGGGCTTTGTAGTTGGCTGGGTTATGATTGCAGTACTAGGACCCATTTACGACACTATTGCGCAGGTTCAGTGATGAAAAAAGTAATTTTTTATTTAACAGATAGTGGTCTTTCTAGCTTCAGTGACCAGCAGACCACATCCCAAGAGTTTAAATGGGAAGATGTTGATTTAATTCATGAACATTTAGCAATGATTCCCGAAAATGCAGAAGTTAGTCTTGTTTTGGATGTTATTGATGAAGATATCTATTTTGAATGGGTGGCAAAAGTATTTCCTTGGGAGAAGGAGGCCATAAAGAATAGACGTTTAGAAAGGCTACGATCTGATGATATTGCCTTGTCAGAGGTGCGTTGGACTAATACAATAAAAGTTAGTGAAGAGGGACGTAAAGAAGAGCTTATGCTTTCTGCATCTGTCGCAGATTCCTTTCAATTGAAAAACTTTTTAGCTACTTTAGAAGAAGCCCAAGTGATTGTGACAGCAATCTATTCAAAACCATTTCTATTGGCCGACTACTTTAAGCAAAAAGTTAGAGCCTACTTAAAGTTTAACAAACAACAGTTAGAACACCCTTTTTTAATGGTATCAAGACAGTCTGAACATACATTTAGGCAGACTTTTTTTTATGAGGGTCAACTTAGAATTAGTCGCTTGATTGAAATTGATAAAGTTCAAAAAGATATTACAACGGCTTTAATTAATGAAACTAGGTTAGCAATAGCTTATGTTTATAACCAACAAATAGTACCGTTTAACAGTCCAATTGGCCTAGTTTTTTTGGATGGTGATCGAACTATTCTAAATAGTATGCTAGATCGTTGTAAGGATGAAGCATTAGTTCCAGTCACTTGGGAAGAGGATAGCTTTTTATTTGGAGCGGTGGTATTCCAGGATGTAACACCTAATAGCCCACATTGTAATGACGTTGCATCTCAGTGTTATTCCCCCTCCGCGATTGTTGATTTTATTTTTAGTGAAAGCCCAAATGGCTTTTATCAAACAGACTATGTTAAGCAGGTCAGAAACCTAATCTTAGGCCGACATGTTTTTGTCATTTTAAATGTACTAATTCTTCTTGCAGGAATGTACTACATATTGATCTCTGGAATAGATACCTACATAAGCTGGGAAAAGCAGGGTATGTTGACTGAAAGAATTGAACAACATCAGAAAGAGATTATTCGGCTAGAAGATATGGTAAAGCTCCAGGATGATGCTCAACAAGTTAAAGCATCTGTAGAATTTTCAGAATCAATTCTTAAGTTGAAATTAGACCATCTAGTTCCTTATGATATACAGGGACTGAGTGAGGTTTTTGCAAAAAATAACCACATCCAATTGGCTAGACTTAATTGGAAAATATTAGATCGATTTGATAGCCGTAAGAACAAAATTCAGTTGGATGCATGGGTTTATCCCTTTTATGAAACCTATAAAAAACCTGTCGAATGGGTTGATGACTTTGTTGTTGATTTAGAGATGTTAGAAAGTGTCGAATCTGTTGAGTTACAAAAGGAGCCTCTAAATAGAGAGCTTGGACAATCTTTGTCAATCACTGGTAATAAGACAGGTACTGTTGAAGCGCTACCATTTACAGTTATATTGCGAGTGAAAGATTATGAACCGAAATAGTTTTTTCTCTAACCCACTTGTACGACGTTTTTTTACACGCCTTTTAGTTGCGTTTGTCGTACTATGTACTATTCTAGGTGGGGTTTGGTATGGTTATGGAGAGGTTTCTAAAGAGTTGAAAGCTCAGGAAAAGCCTAAACTCCAAAAGCTTAATTCACTACAGAGCCAAGTAAGGTTTCTACGGCAGCAGGCTCGTCTGTATGAAATTTATGGTGATAAGTATCAGGAACTGGTTAAAAAAGGGCTCGTTAAAGAACAAGACCGTGTATTTTGGACAGACTCTCTGATTGACTTAATGGATGAATATATCATTCCTGATCTAAAGCTAAGTTTTTCTGCAGAAAAACCACTTAGTAATGGTCAGTTTAAAGACATTAAAGTACCAAATGGGAAGTTCTTTTTCAGCCGTCTTAAGCTCTCGATGGCACTACAGCATGAAGAAGATTTGATTCGAGTATTTGAAACGATTAGCCAAAAGATTTCTCCTTTATACTTAGTTGAGAGCTGTAGAACTAGGTTAAAAGGGAGTAGTCATGAATTTCAAGCCAATTTCAATCTGACGGATGGGAATGTGGCAGCTGATTGTACATTAATAATTTTCCATATCCATGCAGTAAAAAAAGATTAGTGAGGTTGGCAATGGGAATAGGTACTAAGTGATGAAAGAACAAAGTTCAAAATTGATTGGTATTATTTTGCTATTGGGATTTAATTTTAGTGCACTTTCTGCCGGAGAATCAACTGCTACAGTAAAGAGTGAAAATGTTGAAGCCAAGGTAACACAGGCAGGTAAAGCGCTTAAAACACTATTTTTAGATCAGGCCACGCGACTTAAAATTGATCAGCAACGTGAGGCTTTTTTAAAGCCAATAGCTGTAAAAAATACGGAGAAAATTTTAGCTAAAGAGCTCGCCGGATCTAAGAAACCTAAAGTCAAAAGAATCTATATTCCACCTAAGGTTACTGTATCCGCAGTAATAGAAATGCCTGATGGGTCTCGATTAGTTCGCGTTAATAATAAGTATAATCGCTCACCTTCAAGGCATATCGATATGAATTTCTCTCATAGTTCAACAGATGGCGTACCAGTAACGGTTCAAGGTAAAACTAAAATTGTACCCGTTGGTAGTACCTTATTAACCCGTAAGAATAAGTTAGTTAAAACTTATAAATTAGAGCAGGCCGCTCGTAAGAAAGTGGTTCCTAAAACGAAACAAGTTGCTGTTAAAGAAAGATTAGAGCAAGTACAAATATTGACCCCCAAATGATTCAAAACGATTACCAATCCTTAATCTTCTTCCTATTATGTCTAAGTGTATTTCTACTTCTCTTTTTAGCTTTCAAGCTAAAAAGAAGTAGTAAATCGATCTATCAGTATCAGTCAGATTTACAGACTCAATCTGAGCAAGTGATTTACCAACAATCGACCATTGATCGATTAATGGATGTTCAGAGGCAAAATTCACTGCTGACTCAGCAACTTTCTGAACTACACTCCTTCAAAGGTTCTGTTGAACAACTTGAGTCTTTTGTTACCAGCCTTCAGTCTCAACTTCATGCAAAGGAAACAGAGTTAAACGGGCTTCGTGATACCCTTAGTCAAAGTGAGTCAAAATCTGCAGAATTTGCGGTTGCTCTTGAGCTTGAAAAGACTGCTACTAAAGAGAAATTAGCTTTGTTAGAAACGGCAAAGGTTCAATTAGCAAATGAGTTTAAGGTGTTAGCTAATCAGATTTTTGAGAGTAAACAGTCTCAGTTCACTCAATCAACACATGCAACCATGGATGCGATTCTTAAGCCGATGCAGAGTTCTCTAGAAGCTTTTAAGCAACGAGTTGAACTGGTTCATAAAGAAGATATAGAAGGCCGCACGAGTCTTTCTGAGCAGTTAAAGCAACTCCACTCTTTAAATCATCAGATGAGTGAAGAGACGCAGAACCTGACTCAGGCCCTAAAGGGTGATAGTAAAACCCAAGGTAACTGGGGTGAGTTAATTTTAGAGCGCCTGTTGGAACGTTCAGGTCTCTCCGAGGGTATTGAATTTGATCGTGAGAAAAGTTTTACAGATGAAACTGGTAGGCGACTAAGACCTGACGTAATTCTAAACCTACCAGATAATAAGCATGTGGTTATCGATTCTAAGGTGTCTCTCCTTAATTATGAACAGGCATTAAATAGTGCTGATGAAAAAACTCGGTCAGTTTCACTAAAGGCACATATGCAGAGTTTGAAAATGCATATTGATACCTTAGCAACTAAGCGTTATGAGCATCTTGATCAGCTCAATGCACCTGACTTTATTTTAATGTTTGTCCCTGTTGAAGGGGCTTATCTAATGGCCATTGAAGCTGATTCTAGTATTTTTGAAGATGCATTTGAAAAACGTGTTGCAGTGGTGACGCCAACCACACTTTTTACCAGTTTAAAGACAATTGAGCAGTTGTGGCGCTATGAACGTCAGAGTGAAAATACGCTTAAGTTGATTAAGCGTGCAGCTGAAGTGCATGATAAGTTTGTTGGTTTTGTTGAAAATTTTGAAAAAGTAGGTAAGCAACTTAAGACCGTGCAAACTACTTTTGAGACGGCCAGGAATCAGATGATTTCAGGTAATGGAAACTTAGTCAGACAAGCCGAAATGCTAAAAGAGCTAGCGGGTAAAACAAAAAAAGAGATTCCAAGCCATCTATTGGAAGAGGCTGATGGTAGTAGCCTTTTGACCAAAGAGTAGATCATAGCTTTAGTTGTACTCAGCTTTAGCCATGCAAAGCCAGTTTTTTTGCTGTTGAGTAGCGATTTTATAACGTTCTTCTAATTGTTTTGGTAACTGTTCTATTGCGATGTGTTGGTAGCCATTTTGTAGATAGAAGCGATCTAAGTGTTTAAAAGGAAATGCAAAAATTTCAGTGGGTTTTCCGCTTAATGCTAGGTTTTGATTTATGAAGGTTAATAGCCGACTAGCCAAAGCTTGATTACGCCAGTTTTCATCGATATAGAGCCCTCTAAGCCAATATTGTTTAGTATTGCTAGCATCACTGATAATAATCAGTTTTGCGATTCCTATAAGGCTATTTTGTTGCCTAACAATATAGATTTTGTCGAGATGGTTAGCACTACTCTGTTTATGACGTTTTAGAAAATGTTTAATTTCAAAAAAGTCTATAGCTGTTGCTAAATGCATTGTGACTAAGTTTTTATTGATCTGATTAGTTGTAGACACCTTTTTACGCCTCCTAAAAATAGAATCCTATGTCTAGAATTATCTGTCCAGTCTGTGAACGTGCCTCAAAAGTTTGTCTCTGCCAGTGGATAGAGATAATCGATAATTCTGTTGAGTTAGGTATTTTACAACATCCAACCGAGGTCACTCAGGTCAAAGGATCTGCTAAGATTGCCCTGCTCTCTTTTAAGTGCTGTCGTATGTGGGTAGGTGAAGATGTTAGTAAATTACCTGAACTTATGGAGTGGCTTAAGAGTGAGGAAACTATCTTTCTGCTCTATCCTGGTATTGAGAATCAATTAGAGGTGTTTGAAAGTTTTACTATCCCTGAAGTAAAGGAGAGCTATTCGTTAGAGAAATTTAAGGTACTGATACTTGATGGTACTTGGCGTAAGACGCATAAAATGATGATGTTGAATTCAAGCCTAAGAGGATTGAATCGAATCAGCTTACAGCCACAACGTGAGTCTACTTACGAGATTCGTAAACAAAAAAATTCAATGAGCCTTTCTACAGTTGAAGCAATTTATGAAACTTATTCTCAGTTAGAGGGGTCTACTCAAAAGTTTAAGCCGTTAATGACGGCTTTTGAACGAATGCAGACACAGCAATTAGCCTTTAGAAAAAGACCAACTGAAGATTGAGTCTACTTACTTCTTAGAAGGTTCAGATTTTGACTCTTGATCAACCTCTTCTCTTAACTTTTTAAAGATAAACAGATTAGAAATTGAGAAGTTAAAGCCCATTCCCATAATTACTCCAACAATTAATGCCAGAATCATATGTTCTTGAAAGAAGGGCACGAATGTCGTTAATGTGTAATAGGTTCCGTAGTTGACGGCAAAACCGAGCAGTGAGCTGGAAGCAAATGCCCCCCATTGTTTGGTTTTTTTGGTTTTTTCACGGTGACTAAAAGTAATGAGCCGATTTAGCATCCAGTTCCATGAAACTGCTGGCCAGAAAGAGATCGCTCTTGCGGCTGTATGCGAAAGGCCAAACATCTGTAGTATAAGATAGAAAGCCAAATCCACAATAAAGCCACTGCTACCAACGGCAGCAAATTGGAAGAACTCAGCTTTGGTTTGAAATTTAAATTGGTAAAGTCGACGTAGATGTCTCAAATACTTCAACTGTTCAGATAAAGTTAACTTTGATTCGCCATGAATACGGTCAACAAAATGAATTGGCACTTCAGAAACTTTCTCAAAGTTACCTTTTACCATCACCTCTAGGGCAATCTTATAACCAATGGGAGATAGGTCTTTAGCAAGAGGTATGTCCGCTCGACGTACTGAGAAGAACCCTGACATTGGATCTTTTACCTTGGTGAGTGGTAACGCTGGTAGGGTAGCGACCACAGAGTTTACATAACGCCACAGGGTCCAACTATCATCGATACTGCCACCTTCTACATATCTCGAACCCAGTACAAAGTCACTTTCACCATTTTTAAGTTGTGCAATCATTTTAGGAATAGCTGTCGCAGGGTGAGAGAGATCAGCATCCATTACAACAACATAGTCACCCTTGGCTTCTGAAAACCCATCAATCACCGCAGGAGATAAACCACGGTTTTCTCTACGGTTAATAAGTCTGATTGGATGATTAGGAGCCAGTTCTGCTATCTTCTCAATAGACCCATCTTGTGAGTTATCGTCCATAATCAGGATTTCATAGCTTAAGCCTTCGCTCTCTACATAAGACGCTAAGGCAGACTGAATCATCTCACTAAGCGGTTGTAGATTCTCTACTTCCTGATAGGTTGGAACAATAATCGATATCATGGTTGTGCCCTTAATTTCGGCGTACATTTCACTGTTTTAGGCACAATGAAACGCGTCTATTTAATTAACTTGAGATTTACTTCTTAATTGAGGATGCATTATGCCTGATTTCTACGTGCTAAACCACTTAGATTCTATTCGCTTACCGATTCGTATAAAGCGTGCCTCAATCCAATAGTTAAGCCATAACGATAGGTAAAGGGTGAGACTGACGGCTAATAGAAATACCAGTGGTATTACGGTTAAATCAACATGGGTAATACTTTCTACATCAACGGTACCTAATACGATTGCCCATGCAATCGCAATAAAAGGAAAGTGGAAGAAGTACATCGGGTAGGCCACTTCTGATAGAAGGCGCCAACCTTTCCAGTTGATCAGGTGATTATTATCTCGAGAGTTACTGTCATAGTGAAAAATTAGTACCATGAGCAGGATTGCAGCACTAAAGACAAAACGGTGTAGCGTAATAATAACCAAGTTTAACTGCTCATTAAAAGGGGCGTAATAAGCAGAAAGTAGATCATAAAAGGGGAACTTCATTGTCAGGTAGATAATCGTTAAGCCGACTATGAGTACCAAGCCTTTTTGTAGGCAAGAAAGTGAAAGCTTTATTGTTGGCTTTTGCCAGAGAACAAATGCCCATAAAACCCCAAGTAGAAGGGGACTAATTCGCGTTTCAATCACATAGTACATTGCATTCATATAAATAGCTGGGTCAACAGTATGCATAAATTCGTGCCATGGCGTTTGGTAGATTATGGGTGTCTGATATGCGACGAGGAAGCGAATAATTACCGTGAGCAATATAATCGCAGATAACCATACAATTGGTTTTTTGCGTTTAGCTAAAAATAGCACTAAAAAGGGCAGTATTAGATAAAACTGTACCTCAATTGATAGGCTCCACTGGACAGGGATAATGCCTTTGCCAAAGATGTTTTCAATAAACAGCAGGCTATACCAACCTTCCGTAACCAGCTTATTAAGATCCGCCAAACCATAAAGCAGCAAAGCCACCAAAAATAGAGGGTAAATCCGAAAAAAACGGTGTAGATAAAAGCGACCAATGTCGATGGACTGGCGTTTGCTATATACCTTTAATAGACCATAGGTCAGTAGGAAACTACTGAGTAGAAAAAAGATATCGACGGCTTTGTCGGAGGATAGAATGATATTCATCCAGTTTGGGATGCTCTGGATAAACCGATTGAGTTGCTCTAAGTCTTTTTTAAATAGAATAAATACCGCAAAAAAAACATGAAACAGAATGACCATCAGGACACTGATGCCTTTTAAAAAATCAATGACTGGAAAGGCTTTGTTGGGTTGATGCATAATCTCTCTGGCGATCTCAATCGGTTTAGTGATTGGTTTCGTTAAGATAGCAAAGCAGAACTGCTTTGCTGTAGAGATTAGGCTGACCATAATTTAGTGCTGTACCTTGGTTTTTAAAGCGGGCGGTTGTTTTTTACTTAAGAAGTTCAGGCAGTGGTAATAACGATAGGTTACAACAATGGCATTATTGACTGAAAGCGACTCCTCTTTTAACTCCTTACAGCTCTCAAAGTGATATTCAGTATTCGTTTTTGGCGGCACACTCTCATAGTGTGGAACAACCAATAATCCATTCATTCCCGCTTTTGGTAAACCTATCCAGAAGGCGTACTGGGTCTGTTTAGGGTCTGTGGTAAATACTG
The DNA here is from genome assembly GCA_033238645.1 of Thiomicrorhabdus sp. Lineage (GTDB taxonomy): Bacteria > Pseudomonadota > Gammaproteobacteria > Thiomicrospirales > Thiomicrospiraceae > Thiomicrorhabdus. The sequence continues at coordinate 20,636 of BQXR01000014.1, read as the reverse complement.
GCTGAGGTCTGGCATACCAAGCTAAGTGGCTGGTTACACTCCAGTTCGAAACAAATAACGGTAAGGTTTTAGGATCATCGGTGAGAGAACTTTGTAGTTCAAGTGCAGTTTTAGCTGCTTGTGGCCAGCCATAATCACCCTGTATAGGATTGTTATGGTCGTCAAAAGAAATCCATGGTTTGTAGAGCATACTATGTGCAAGAAGAACCAAACCGCCGGCGACGATCAAATGTAGATAAAGTAGTGGCTTAAACCATTTTTTATTCTGTCTCTGCCATAGCCAAGAGACGATGATTGGAATGAGTAGCAACCAAGCTAAAGAGACCCAATGCGGCAAGCTCTCCTCAAAACCTGACCCCCAAGCAAACAGCAAGGTAATCGGTAGGGAGAATATTAGTAACAGTCGGCTACTACGATTTTGGTAGTTAGATGGCTTTAACATTGCCCACCAGCCTAATAAGAAGACAGCTGGTGTGTAAGAGACCAGCTGAGTAAGTTGGGTTCTGATTAAGCTATCAAGCTCCCAAGTAGCGCTTCCCGTGCCGTGATTGATTTGATAGAGGAATGAAGCCCATTCGTTCTGAGCATTCCAATATAAGACGGGTGTAATTAATAGTGTTGCTATTAAAATCGCAATCCACAGGCCTTTTTGAGTTAGCCAATACCAGCGTTTTTCAGCAATCATAACCAGTACGAGTGAGAGTACCAACGTTACCGCAGTATATTTAGACAGCGCGGCTAAGCCGACTAAGAGACCTAGAGCGATCCAGTATTTTAATGCTTCTGTTTCAAGTAGTTTAATAACGACTAAGATGAGTGCTAAGACAACGACCATTAATGGGTTGTCTGGCAACATCGCCATGCCCATTAAAGAGAGAATTAAGCTGGTGTTGAGTAGTGCTAAGCTCCAAAATCCTAGCCAGTGACTGGTTTCAGATGAACTGATTTCTGCTAAGATGCTTTTAGACGAGCCCCCCCCCTGTTCAAAATCTTTTTTACAAAAAAGTTGTACAGTAACTTGATAGAGTAGGGCATTTAGAAGGCCATAAAGCACAATGGGTACTAAGCGAGCACTCCAATCGTAAGGCGCTAGCCACATTGGGATAATTTGTAACCAACCGACCATTGGCGGGTGATCAAAGTAGCTCCAGTCAGGGATTAAACCATAAAGTGCATAGTGGGCTTCATCACCACCCAACTCAACGGTAAATGCCAAAAATAGGTGCAGTAGAGACATAAAGCCAACCAGCAGTAAGCTAGCTCTTTGCGGTGTCATATTTTTTAAATAAGTCATCTAAAATTTCAGTGTCATGGTTGAGAGTGGTTATCGCAGGGATTAAAGTCTGCCGTAGTTATCTTCATAGCGAATAATATCGTCTTCACCCGTGTATTCACCCACTTGAGCCTCGATCAGAATTAGGTCAAGACGGCCTTCATTGGCTAAGCGGTGCTTTTCACCGATTGGAATATAGGTCGATTCATTTGGGCGAACCATTTTGGTCTCTTCTCCAACGGTCACTATTGCCGTACCTGAGACCACAATCCAGTGTTCACTGCGGTGCAGATGTTTCTGTAGGCTTAAGCTTTTACCTGGTTTGACGACAATGCGCTTAATTTTATACCTCTCCTCAGATTCAAGAATTGTATAGGTTCCCCAAGGGCGATGCGCTGTACGGTGGATTTTAGGTAGGTCGCTGCCTTGCTTTTTAAGCTGCTCAACGATGGTTTTAATTTTTTGACCTGAGCCTTTCGGTGCGATTAGTAGGGCATCATCGGTATCTACAATCATTAGATCTTCTAGATCAATAAGAGAGATGAGACGACTGTCACCAATAATCAGGTTATTCTTAGCATTGAGTAATACGCTATTTTCAACTTGGGTATTCCCATTTTCGTCCTTAGGCAGTTCTTGGTCCAAAGACTCAAAGCTACCTAAGTCACTCCAGCCAATATCGCTTGGGATCACTTTGACGAGAGAGCTGCTTTCCATCACTGTATAGTCAATACTGTCGGCAGGAATCGATTCCATGGCGGCCATTGGAATGCGTAAAAACTCACCTTGTTCTGTCTGCTCATAGGCAGTTTGGCAGGCAGCAAACATCTCTGGTGCATGCACTTCCAGCTCGGCTAAAAATGTACCTGCCTTAAAGCAGAACATACCACTGTTCCAGTAGAAGTTGCCTAAATCAATATACGATTGTGCCACTGCAAGTTCGGGCTTCTCCTTAAAGGAGAGTACATCATGGCCCTTGCTTTCAATATAACCAAAACCTGTTTCAGGATAGGTGGGTTGAATACCAAAGGTGACCAGCATGCCCTGTTTTGCTAAAGCATTAGCTTGTGTTACCGCGCTTTCATAAGCCGCTTGGTCTTTAATTAGGTGATCAGAAGGGGTAACAAAAACCACTTCATCTGGATCAACGGCCATACAGGCTAGCGCAATGGCAGGAGCGGTATTTCGCCCAACAGGCTCTAAAACAAATTGACTGTGTAGCGGAGCCTTAAAAGAACGTGTTAGCTCTTCCATTTGATCTAAGGCTAAAAAATACTGCTCTTGATGGGAGACGATAAGAAACTGATCACAAAATGGCTGGTTGCGTAATACGGTCTTCTGAAAGAGGGATTGACCATCAAAAAGAGGCACAAACTGCTTTGGCAATAAAGTACGGCTGATTGGCCATAATCGAGTGCCAGATCCTCCACAAAGAATTAAGTTAATCATAGTATTTGCTCTCAGTTTTAATCGATTAAGTTTGATTAAATTGAATGATGGTTTATTTTACTGCATTTTAGGCTTGGCTTTTACTAAACCCTAAATGTACTAAATGTATTGTGTTCTATAGTTTTAAACGCTTAAAAATCCACTCAGGAATGTTGCGAATGATAAACATAATATCCGCCCAGAAAAATGGCGTGTAGAGTGTATCTTTATTGCGATCAATCCCTTTGACAATCGCTTTAGCAATCTGTTCTGGTTTTGCCCACAGAGCACCCTTTTTAAAGTCTGCCGTCATAGGGGTATCAACAAAGCCTGGCTTAATATCCAGCACTTGAACATTTGCGGGTGATAAACGGTTTCTTAAACCTTGCAGAAAGATTGACACCATACCTTTTGCAGCACCATAAACATAGTTAGATTGGCGGCCTCTATCACCTGCAACACTGGTAATTACCGCAATTGAGCCTTTCTTTTGTGCTTCAAAATGATTGGCTAAAAGTGTCAGTAACGAGATAGTGCTAATGGCATTGGTGTTGAACTCTTGTAGCATCACTTGTGTACTTTGCTGGCAAGCTTCCTGATCTGGCAGGGTGCCGTGGGCAATTAGGACAATATCCAGCGTATCAAAGTGTTTGAATACGCTATTGATAATTGCTTCATGGCTATCAAATTGGTTAACATCAAATGCTTGAAAGCGTGCTTGATTAGCGCCTCTCACCTTAGCATCTGAGGCAATACTGGCTAGCTGCTCACGATTACGACCTAGCAGATAAAGATTATTTTTTTGCTCTGCATAGAGCCTAATGGTGGCCTGCGCAATGGCTGATGTTGCACCGATAATCAAAATATTCTTTTCCATCTAACTTCCTAATAATGTCTAAATTTTATTGTTTAAGATTTTGAGCAGGGGGGGAGGGTTGAAATTAGTCCTTATAATCCGAGCCGCTTTGACTGCAAGGAGTTAAATACCTTATCTGAACCATACTGCTGGCGAACCGCTTGAAACTGCTCCCATTGTGGGTAGCTCTGTTTAAAGGTCGCTTCTGTCATACGTGCATCTTTGGCTAAATAGAGTCGTCCACCGTAGTCGAGAACGATCTGGTCAAGTTCATCTAAAAAGGCAAATAGCGTCTGGTCAATTTTAAAATCAATGGCCAAGGTGTAACCTTTCATTGGAAAGCTTAGGTAATTCTCATTACCCTTACCAAAGGCTTTTAGCACGGCTAAAAAAGAGCCACGTTTGGAGTCTACGATCTTATTAAGCACCTTAGCCATCCCCTCATAACCCGCGGCTTGTGGCAGTACAAACTGATACTGTGTAAAGCCATTTTTTCCATAGAGACGGTTCCAGTTTTTAATACTGTCTAAAGGGTAAAAGAAGGGGGCGTAGTGCGCTAAACGTTGTGTCTCTTTTTCACGCACTCGATTGTAATAGAGGGTATTAAAGCTTTTAACGGTAAAGGAGTTGAGTAAGTTTGATGGCATATCCAGCGGAATGGTTAATTTGCTCGGCTTGGCCAGTTTAAAGTTATCAGTATCGTCCTGCTGTTTAGCGTGCTCACCTAGCATCAATAGAGAGCGACCAAGGTTTTTACCTTTGGTTAGGCAGTCAATCCAAGCGACTGAATAGGTCGCATTTTGGTGTTCTTCAAATAGAGCGATGGTCTCGGCTAAGTTATCAGTTTTCCACGTGGTCTCTTCAATAAAAGCACTTTCAATGGGGATCAGTTTAAAGCGGGCTGAAACAATTGTGCCCGTTAGCCCCATACCGCCACAAGTCGCTAAAAATAGTTCACGGTTTTCTGTGGGTGAGCATTTCACAATGTCGCCAGTGGCCACACAGATTCTCAAGTTGATGATATGGTCAGAAAAACTACCGTCAAGGTGATGGTTTTTGCCGTGTACATCGCTGGCAATTGCTCCACCTACGGTGACAAATTGTGTACCTGGAGTAACGGGTAAAAACCAGCCTCTGGGGATAAAGACATTTAATATATCCGTTAAACTGACGCCAGAGGCACAGTGAACAATACCTGTACTCTCATCAAAATTTAAAAATTGATCAAGCTGCTCTGTCAGCAGGGTATTTGTTGATAAAGAGCTATCACCATAGCTTCTGCCTAAACCTCGGGCGATAAATAAGTCGTTATTGTCGGTCAGAGCTTGGCGCACAGCAGATTGGATATCTCTTACTTTAGATGCCTTAACGGATTGACTACTGATTTCAGGGTAACGACCCCAGCCACTTAACTTCACGAGCTGTTCCTACTTAAATACATATTGTTTAATTGAGGTTTATTTAAATACATAACGTTTATCGAGCTGATACTTAACAAAGTAACCGATAGCCAGTCCAATCACTCCGCCCACATAGCGCATCTCTTTAGTCTCGTAAATGGTATCAAATGCCAGCTCAAATCCCCAGAAGATAAAGGTGGTGATAATCCCCATCACCGTATAAAGCGTAAACGTTTTTGAACCTTGTTGAATCGTCGTGGTTTGAAACTGAAAAATATAGCGCTTATCCAACCAATATTTTAAGACTAAGCCAATGCCTGTCCCGACAAAAATAGACAGCATAATTGAGAAGGGGCCTTGGTAAATAGTGGTGGAAATATCCTGGCCGACAATGTTCGCGATGGTGGCGAATATTGCGAAAATCGTGTACATTAGTGCAATCTTCATTTTTCTGATCAACAGCCCTATAAATAGCCCGAATTCACTAGTCTTTACGGTTTTTAGATTAGATAACTTAAACTGATTAAAATGGTCTTTAAGGGATCGTTTTAGGCATTAAGCTAATAATATAAAAAGGTTAATTAAATTTTTTATGGATTCTAACACTTCTAGTCCATCTAGCACAGGTAATCAATCGGTATTGCTTGGCTTGTTTAAGTTAGCACGACCTCGCCAGTGGATTAAAAATGGCTTTGTTTTTGCACCGCTACTTTTTACAGGACTGTTTCTTGATTTAATTGCCATTACACAAACACTATGGGCATTTGCTCTATTTAGTGTTGCCGCCTCTGCCACCTATATTGTTAATGATTTAAAAGATATAGAGGCTGATAGAAAACACCCCGTTAAAAGTCTTAAAAGACCTTTAGCATCAGGTCAGGTTTTGCCGTATCAGGCTAAAATATTACTGGTGGGGCTTTATACTACTTTAGCGGTTGGCTTCTGGTTACAGCCTGAGATTATGATGGTGATTGTCGCCTATCTGCTGTTGAATTTGGCTTATAGCTTTTATCTAAAACACGAACCTGTTTTGGATATCTTTACCATTGCTATTGGGTTTGTTCTGCGGGTTTACGCAGGGGGGATGGCGATTGATGTGCCCGTCTCTTCTTGGATGTTTGTTACCACGCTTTGCTTAGCACTGTTTTTGGCAGCGGTTAAAAGACGCCAAGAGTTAGTCCAGACCAATCAAGAGGGGCGCAAAGTATTAGAGCGCTATACCATATCGCTAATTGACCGTTATGCCGAGATCTCGGCAACGGGTGCGTTACTGTTTTATAGCCTATTTGTGATGAACACACGCCCAGAGATGGTTTTTACCATTCCATTCGTGCTGTTTGGCCTGTTTCGTTATTGGTATATCAGTGAGATGCTTGGCGAGGGTGAATCGCCCACCGATGCGCTTTTGGCGGATAAACAGCTGCTGATTACTGTCATCGCTTGGATTGGCGTTTGCCTGTGGGTTCTTTGGCCTGCAACAACGGGAGTAGGCGCTTAAGTGGATTTATCCTATCTGATAATGCCAATTTTTGCTTGGCTGGTTGCGGGTATTAGCAAGTTTATTATTAATAGTATTCGCGCTAAGCAGTTGGCCTTTGGCTTGATTGGTTATGGTGGTATGCCGAGTAACCATAGCGCGATTGTCACCAGTATGGCTGCACTGATTGGTTTTACCGAGGGCATTGATCATCCTGCATTTGGTGTCGCGATGGCTTTGAGTTTTATTGTACTTTTGGATGCCAGTAGCCTACGACGACAAGTGGGTAAACATGCTGAAGCAATTAATTTATTGAACAGTACGAGTGATCGCTCTGTTTTACGTGAAAGAATGGGACACACCAAGTTTGAGATACTAGGTGGAATTATCACCGGCGTTGTGACCGCTTATGTTGTACACAGTTTTTTATAATTATTTTGTTGAATAGATAATGATTCATTTTTAAGGACACCTTTGCCTCACTCTACATCAGCCAGTTCATCAATATTAAGCTTTTTCTCTAGCATGTCGCTTCATGAGGGAGTGATGCTGTTGGTGTTTTTGGCATTGAAGTTAGCTTTAATCCTTCTGTTGCCATTAACGGGCGATGAAGCCTACTTTATTGTTTGGGGGCATGAGCTGTCGTTAGGTTATTACGATCACCCACCAATGGTCGGTTGGTTGCTCTACTTTATCAGAGGCATTGCGGACAGTTTGGTGGTCTATCGCATGTTTGCTTTTATGGCGGCTATCGTGATTGCTACCGTACTCTATCAAACACTTAGACTGCATCCACAAGTACGCCAAGAGATTGCTTTCTATGTCGCCATGGCCTTTTTGGTCTCGCCTATTTCGCTGATGTTTGTGGTCACCGCTAATGATACTGTGCTGGTCTTTTTCTCGGTGATTGGTTTTTACTTCTATGCCAGAACCCTTGCAAAGCCCACTCTATTCAATGCCCTGTTAGCGGGACTATTTTTAGGGATGGCTTTCCTCTCTAAATACTTTGCGGGCTTTATGTTGGTGGGCTTGTTTCTATATAGTTTGGTTTATATCAGACACTATGGTTGGAAACTGCTGTCAGTCATGACCGTGGTGATCATGTTATTTGTTTTAGAAAATATCTACTTTAACGCCACCCATGGTTGGAACAATATTCTATTTAACTTCTTCTCACGAACCACTGAGAGTGCGTTTGAACTGAGTAATGTCATTACCTATATTATGATGGTTATAGTGCTGTTATCACCATTAGCACTTTTATATCTAATCAAAGATAGAGGGGATCATCAGAGCTATAAGGTTGCTGCATCGCCACTTACTAAACAAGTATTATTTGCCAGTATGCCGTTACTAGGTATTCTGTTAATGGTTAGTTTTACTAATGGTGTTGGGTTGCACTGGCCATTGATTGCGGTAACACTGCTCTATCTTCTGTACAGCCAACTCTCTAAGCAGCAACTACAACGTGTCTATCTATTTAATGGTTACAGTTCGCTGGTGTTAGGTGCGATTTTATTGGGGGCGCTCGCCTTTGTTGATCAGTTAGTACCCGTGTCACAGAAGCATCATGTTGCTGTCTATAATCAGCCAGAAGCTGTTTGTGCACAACTGCCTAAAACCACCTTTTACACCTTGGGCTATAGTAGCCAATCAGCACTCTCATATCACTGTGATAATGACAATATTCATGTCTTTATGAGTGTCTCAAAGTATGGCCGCGAGGATGATAAGAAGACTAACTTTAAGCTGCTAGACGGCAAGACTATTCAGGTGTTTGTTACGCACGAAAAAGAGATTAATGAGGTCTCACGCTTCTTTGCACAAACCAAGATTGAAGAGTTAAAGATCAGTGATAAGGTCACTTATTATATGATTACAGGGAGTGGCTTTAATTATGCGCTTTACCATAAAGAGGTTTTGACGGTCGTCAATGAACTATTCTACAAAGTGCCAGAATGGTTCCCTGATATAGCAGGTTGGTTAGGCATTGAGAGTTCACCTTTTAAAGCTAAGTACGGTTTTAAAGACCCCGCCTAAATACGAGTTTAACCGTTAAATTAGGCTTTAAACCAAGATTAGGTTAAGGACATTTTGAAAGGTGTCTTAGCGATATCCTTCACTATCTGTGGTAGCAGCTAGCCCGATAGGCGCTCTCTTAAAGCCGTATGTAGTGCAATCGCCTCTGCATCACTCACTTCAAAATGTGCAGAGCCCTGCACACGATCTAATTGATTCAAGTAGTAGGGCTGTACCCCCTGCTTAAGAAGTTTGTGGTGACCGCCAATGATACGGTATTGGTTTTTTTTGGTGGTACTGGGCTTCTATTTCTATACCAAAGCATTGGCGCTACCCTCGGTTTTTCATACGATATTGGTAGTTTTTTTTAGGGCAGGCATTGTTATCCAAGTATTCTGTGGCCTTTATGTAACTTGGTCTGTTTTTATATAGTCTTGTGTTTATTTGTCAGATTGTTTGGAAATACTGTCTGTTAATGACGGCTGTGGTATTACTTTTTGTGGCGGAAAACTTGTATTTTAATGCCTCTCATTGTTGGAACAATATTCTCTTTAATTTCTTTTCCAGAACAACAGGCAGTGCTAGTTAAATAGGAAATGTACTCTTTTATGTACTTATGATTTTGGTGCTATTATCGCCATTAGGGGTGGTTATTGGGTGAGGTCTTTTTGTGATGCATCTCAGAAAATACAAAATAATATGTACCCCCTGTTTAAACAGGCATTGTTTGCCACACTGCCTTTATTAGCTATTTTATTATTAGTGAGCTTTACCAAATCTACTGGGTTGCATTGGCTGCTGTTATCGGTAACGTTGTTGTGCACGTTTGTCGCTGGTGCAGTTACGTAAGGTATTGTTACTGCTTGCCTTGGCTTTCGTGAATCAGTTGATTCCAGATAGCCAGAAATGTCTCATAGCAGTGTATACCTAGTCAGAAAAACTATGCGCCCAACTGCCTGAATCGACATTCTTTACCTTAAAAAACTCCGAGTTACAGTAGTCATTCCGTTTTTACTGCACTAACCGTTCAATCGTTGAAAACTTCAGATGAGGTAACGTATGACTGAATTTAAGGTAAGCAGTTTGATTATGCGCCTTATCAACAAAAGGTGTTAGTATCAGTGAATGAACAGTTTTACATCTCACCTGAGTGGTTTCCTAACCTTGCCGATGTGCTTGCAGTAGAAGACTGCGGCTTTAAAACACGGTATGATTTTTAAAACGATTGTAGCAATTTAGTGGGTCGTCAATAGGTAGGTAATCAAATAGATAAGGGCGTGACTGTTCAGGTCACTTTGGTATTGCTATTCTTCAATTTTAGCAGTACCAGTGGTCATAAATGATTGAATGGGTTTGGGGATGCTGTAATGGTAGCCTTGATGGTGTTGAATTCCTATTTCATTGAGCTTATCAATAATCTCTTGTGTTTCAACATACTCAGCAACGGTTTCCAAATTCATTAAGTTAGCAATACTTTGCATGGCTTTGACCATCTCATATTTAATGGGATCGGTTACGATATCTTTAATAAAACTCCCATCAATTTTAAGCGTATTTAAAGGCAGTGCATAAAGATACTCAAATGAGGCCATACCTGTTCCAAAGTCGTCTAATGAAAACAAACACCCTTTTTTTGATAATTTTTTAATAAAAGTTTGAGCTTCGGTTAAATTGGATACAGCACTGGTTTCGGTAATTTCAAAACAAAACTTGTGAAAGGGTAGCTGGGACTGTTTAATGATTTTTATGATTCTGTCTGCGGCATTGGTAACGGTTAAGGTGCTGCCAGACAGATTAATGGAAATATGATCCACGCTGTCTAAAAATTCAGGTTTGGATTTTAATTGATTAGTGACCTCATTAATCATGTAAAAGTCAATTTCAGGCATCATCTGAAAGCGTTCTAAAGTGGGAATAAATGCAAAGGGGGGGATGATTTTATCGCCTTCTTGTAAGCGAACAAGTGATTCGTATGCGCATTTAGAGCTTTTCGTTGCCTGGCTTTTTACAATGGGCTGCAGGTAAACTAAAAGTTGACGCTGGGTAATGGCATGTCGAATGCGGTGCACCCAATTAATGAGTTCTTTTTCAATCTTAAGTTCAGGGCTGTCGAGCCAGAAAATAGAAGTGGTGTTGCCCCCTTTATTTTTGGCATGATAGCAAGCTGTATCGGCGGCAGCAAACAAGGGGTGAATATTATTTTGGGGGGGGTGAAAAAGAATAGAACCTATGCTCACACCAATGGAAAGTTGCTGAGACTGGTATTCAAGACGAAATTCTTGAATAAGTGTTTGTAAGGTTCGCAAGACCTTGGAAAGGGCCTTTTTATTGGTGTTACGTACAATTAAGACAAATTCATCTCCTCCGATACGGGCAATACTGGCATGAGGTATGGTGTTGACAAAGTGTTTAATTTGTTTGGAAAGTTTGATTAATAGTTGGTCTCCAATGGGATGACCAAATGTATCGTTAATGATTTTAAATTTGTCCAAGTCAAAATAACATAAAGCGTGTATGGCTTGTGAGGCCTCGGTACTAATTAACTCTTTTAGGCGTTCGGTAATGTACAGACGGTTGTGTAAGCCAGTCAGGTTGTCGTGGTTGGCTTGAAAGTGGAGAATTTTCTCTTGTTTTGCTTGTTTTTTGAGTAGTTGTTCGGTGTTTTTTACTAGTTGATTAAAGTTTTGATAGGCTTTCCCGATTTCATCAGCGTGATCACTTGGCAGTCTAATACTGTAATCCTGTTTGTTGGTGGTTTTTTGAAGGGCAGTATTTAAAATGGAGATACGCTTACTGAAAAATTGGTCTAAATAGAGAGCAAACAGTAGAGTAAGGACTAAGCCAATGGCAAAAATTTGTATTAAAAAGAAGCTTAAACTTTGAGCAGCATTTTCATAAGCTTCACGGGTGAAAAAGAGTTCAATTTCCCCTAGAGTATGGTCTAAATTTATAAGAGGGAGTTTTTTGGAAACTAAGTTTTCTTCATTTATATTTGTTTTGTTCTGTATCGACAGTATATTTTTATTATTGGCATTATAAAATTTTACTTTGGCTAGTGTTTTAAGAGTACTTAACTTATTGGTAATATCCGTGGCTGAATTGGGGGTGTTAAGAAGAATCAATTGAATAGCATCTTGGGCAATAAGAGTACTAATGGCTTCGGCTTGAATATTGATGTTTTCGGAGATAATCTCTTTTTGCTTTTCACTCAGTAAGTAAGCCAGCCCACCATTAGTAAAAACTAATATAGTAATCAATAATAAATTTAGTTTTATTCTTAGAGCCATCATTTAGCTTCGCTCTCTTTAAGTAAAGGCGAGGTTAAGCTGCTAGCGATAGGAAGATACTTATCAGCGCTCCACTCTACCCAAGAACCTTCGTAGAGTGCAGCGTCTTTATTAATTAAACGAAAAGCAAAATAGAGTGCAGAGGCTTCATCACCTGTATTACAGTAAAGAATGATATTTTTTTTGTTGGGTAATCGAGAGAGGAGTTTTTTTATTTCATCTGTTTTAATGAAAGTGGAATAGGTTGCTTCTCCTGTTTGCATGACACGAGTATTAAACACTTTTGAAAATTCTAGGTTAACTGCGGTGGGAATATGACCCAATCGTTTGCCTCTTGTCTTACCCCCTTCAAATTCAATTTTTGGACGAGCATCAATTAGAAGGGTATCGTTGGTTTGGGTTGCCACGAGGGTATTAAACTTGGAGGCAAGACGGCTTGTGTTAAGCTCAATGGTGTATTGAGACGGAGGCTGTATTACCTGGTTTGAGTCAACAGGAAGGCCTTGAAAAACCCATGCAGAATAACCACCATCTAAAATGCTGTTAGATGGATGTCCATAAAATTCAAATGTCCAAAAGGCTCTGGTAGCAACTAAAGGGTCGGTGCCTGAATAAAAAATAAGACGGTCTTGTTTTCGTATGCCTGCTTGCTCAACCACTTGTTGGAATTTTAGGGGGCCAATAATACGTTCTTTAATATGGTTTTGGGTTTCATGTAGTTGTGTAATGGGTAGGTTAATTGCTCCTTTAATATGACCTGCAGAGTACGCTTCTGGAGAACGGGTATCAATAATAACAACATCTGGATGGCTAGTTTGTTGTTGGTAAGCGGCTTCTGATTGCAATAATAAGGGTAGATAGGATGCTTGAGTTTTATGACTTATAAGTAATAAAAAAAGCAACAGGCTAATAATTAAGACGAGAGAAGAACGCTGAGCAGGGAGGTGAAATAGGTAAAAAGCTGGATTTATTTTCTGGTTAACTTGCGTCATATGATCGTGCATATATTAGCATCCCTATTTTCGATAGACTATAAAATATAGCACAAACCGCTTTGAGTTTGCATAATTAAACTGAATTAAACCCTAATGAACAGAGCAGGGTCTCTTATTGGTTTTTATTGAGTTCTGTTTTGTAAGCTACGCCTGAAATATCGGTGACGAGCTTGGGCAGTAAGTAACCAGGTAGTTTTTTACGTAGGGTTTGCTGTAATGACAAGGCGGTGCTGTTGTCCACTTCAAAATGCGCCGAACCTTGCACTCGATCAAGTTGGTTGAGGTAGTAAGGCAACACGCCTTGTGCAAATAAGGCATGACTCAAATTTTCTAAAATATTGGCTTGATCATTAATTCCCTTCAGCAAAACACTTTGGTTTAGTAAGTGAAAGCCTGATTGTTTGTATTGCTGAAACAGTTTGGCGGTTTTCTCGCTGAGTTCATTGGCGTGATTGCAGTGCACCACGAGTACTTTATTTAATCGAGACTGCTTTGCCCAAGTAATAAATGCTGTTGTTGGCGCTTTACTGGGGGCGACCACGGGGGTACGACTGTGAATTCTGAGGGTCCGAATATGTGGAATCTGTTCAATTTTTTTTATTAAACTGACTAGCGAACCTTCCGACAGACTCATCGGGTCACCACCACTTAAAATAACCTCATGAATAGAGTCATCTGCTGCAATCAGCTCAAGGGCTTTCTGCCAGTGGCGGGTATTAATCTGCTCTTCATATGGGAAGTGGCGACGGAAACAGTAGCGGCAGTGAATATCACACTTAGGGCTAGCAATCAGCAGAACACGCCCGTGATACTTATGAATCAAACTTGGGGTTGGATTAAACTCTAAATCACTAACAGGATCCGTGCTAAATCCTTCCACCAGTTCACTCTCGGCTTGCAGTGGTAGCACTTGCATCAATAGCGGATCATTAGGGTTTGAAAGTTCAATCTGTTCTAAAAAATCAGCAGGGACTTTTAGGGGAAAGTCACTCGTGTTGAGCACTTTTAGATTTGTGAGTTCATCTTGATCTAACTGCAGAATTTGGCTTAAGTCACTTATTGCATCAGTCATATATAAGAGTAGGCTTCGTGGTTAAATTTAAGAGATTGCAATTTTAAAGTGCAATTAGAGATTAATGATTAAGCATTTTATCTGCTAGTTTTGATCTACTGCAGTTTTAAGTTAGAATACGCGCATTAATTTTTTTATATTTTATGACAAGTATTCAGGTAAAGATATGGCAACTTATAGTACAAATGAATTTAAAGGTGGTTTAAAGTTTTTAATGGATGGGCAGCCTTGCTCAATTGTTGAAAACACTCAGGTCTCTCCAGGAAAAGGTCAAGCGTTTAACCGTGTAAGATACCGTAACCTAGTGACAGGCCGCACTTTAGAAAAGACCTTTAAATCAGGTGAAAAAGTAGAAGCGGCTGATGTCGTTGAAACAGACTTACAGTATTTATATGCAGATGGTGATTTCTGGCACTTTATGGATGCAGAGTCATTTGATCAGTACCAAGCTGAAGAATCAGCCGTTGCTGATGTTAAGAAGTGGTTAATTGAACAGGATATATGCACGGTTACTCTATTTAACGGCCAACCAATCGGTGTGGTTCCTCCTAAGCAGATCACGCTAGAAGTTGCAGATACAGATCCTGGTCTAAAAGGTGATTCAGCTGGTACAGGTGGTAAGCCAGCAACCCTTTCTACGGGTGCTGTTGTACAGGTTCCACTATTTGTGCAGATCGGTGAAAAAGTTATCGTCAACACAGAGAAGGGCGAATACATCTCTCGCGCAAAATAATTAAATCGTAAACAAGTGTGATATGAATCCTATTTCTAAACACTCGGTGCTCAAAAAACGCTCGCAATTTCTAAAACAGGTGCGGGCGTTTTTTTATGTCCGAGACCTCATCGAAGTCGATACCCCCATGTTATCGCAAGGCGCTGTGCCTGATGTGCATCTGCGTTCACTGCAAACTAAAGTATTAGTACCAGGTAAGTCTGATCTACAGACCTACTACCTACACACCTCACCAGAGTACCCAATGAAACGTCTGCTCTGTGAAGGCTGCGGTGATATCTTCTATTTAGGTAAAGTATTTCGAGATGGCGATCTTAGCCCAAGGCATCAAGTCGAGTTTGCCATGTTGGAGTGGTATCGCTTAGGTTTTACGATGTTTGACCTGATGGAAGAAGTAGTCGATCTCATTCAAAAAGTTCTACACCCTCAAGGACATTTTGAGCAGGGGGGGGCGAGCAAACTCAATGTTGAGCAGCTCTCTTATCAACAAGCTTTTAACAAGTACGCCGGCATTGAAGATATCTTTGGCGCTAGTGCCGAGGTTTGTCGTGACTGTTTAGTGCAGAACAATATTCCTGAAATAGTCGGGGTGGATGCGGATGATAAGGTCTTATGGGAGCAATTGGTATTAACCGAGGTGATTGAGCCACAACTGGGCGTCGTAGATGGGCAACCCGCTATCTCATTGATCTATCACTTCCCAGCCAGCCAAGCATCATTGGCTCAAATACCTGCGGATAATCCTTTAGTCGCCGAGCGATTCGAGGTCTTCGTCAACGGCATGGAGCTCGCCAATGGCTACCATGAGTTAGCCGATTCAGAGCTTTATCGACAGCGTTTTGAGGCATCTCTTGCTGAGCGCGAGGACTTTGGATTTGACTCTGTGCCTTTGGATGAGAACTTGTTAAAGACTTTAGCTGATAAGCCTTTGCCTGATTGTAGTGGCGTGGCGTTGGGGGTAGATCGTCTGTTTGCTTTGCAGCAGGGGTTTAGCACGATTGATGAAGGAATTGGGTTTGGGTTGTTGGAATCCTAAATCGCAGTCTACATTTATTATTCGACTTAATAGGCCTCTTTATTGAGGTTTTTTTGCCCCTGAAATTATTTTTTTTGAACAGAGGGGGAATTGGTAGTGAGTATTAATACTGTTAAAATAAGCTATTTTTAAGTAAGATTATATTTAGTCAGGATAACCCCCCGCTGGGAGGGGTTTGGTCGCTTAGAAGCGTTGCCTACGAAATAGATATTTCATTGGTATGAAAAGCAAATCAATAGACCTTAGTCGGTTACTTTTAAATGTATGTTAACAGGTGAAAACAAAATGAGCAAATTGGTTTTAGGGCTAGATTTAGGCAGTAACTCATTAGGTTGGGCGTTGTATGGTGAATCTGAACAAGGCGAAATGTCACTTGTTGATATTGGCTGTCGAATTTTCTCAAAAGCGGTAGAAGAAAAAGTACCAACACCTAAGAATGTTAAACGACGTGATATGCGTTTAGGCAGAAGAGTCTTACAGCGTAGAGCTCGACGTAAGCAGCGCATGATGAACTATCTTATTTCATTGGACCTACTTCCTGCTAATTTAATGCAGGACCCCCAGCCAGAAGTGATATTAAATGCTTTGGGTGATCCGTATGAATTGAGAGTGAAAGGCCTAGATGAGCAGCTACAACCTCATGAGTTTGGTCGAGTTTTACTTCATTTTGTAGCTCGTAGAGGCTTCTTGAGTAGTAAAAAACAAGTTG
This sequence comes from Thiomicrorhabdus sp., assembly GCA_033238645.1. Classification (GTDB taxonomy): domain Bacteria; phylum Pseudomonadota; class Gammaproteobacteria; order Thiomicrospirales; family Thiomicrospiraceae; genus Thiomicrorhabdus. The sequence goes on along the minus strand of BQXR01000014.1, from coordinate 4,351 downwards.
CGGGCGATTTGATTGATGATCCTGATACTATGCTATTTTTAAATATGACAGATGACATCGACGTAAAAAATAAAGAGGAGGGGCAGTTTAAAGCAGATATTGCCGAAGTTAAAAAATCAATTCAAGCTGTACAAGCCAGAACATTGGGTGAGTATCTATGTCATTTAGCCGCAGGAAAGTGCAAACGAAATCGCTCTCATGAAGGTGGGCACCTGCGTACTGATCGAAGCATGTACCTAGAAGAGCTTGAGTTAATTTGGCAACAGCAACAAATGCACTTTAAAGGTTTACCTGATGATTTTATGGAAGATAAAAAAGGCATTAAACAAATTATTTTTTATCAACGACCTTTAAAACTTAAAGCAGATAGAGTGGGTAAATGCTCTTTGGAGCCATCTAAATATAGAGCTTTAACGGCACGATTGGAAGTGCAACAATTTCGTTACTTACAAGATATTAATAATTTAAGCTACTTTGAAAGGCATTCTGAAATGCATATTTCTCCCAACTTTGAGCAAAAAGAAAAACTGATTAAATACTTTGAAAACAATCCTAAAATCACAGTAACAAAGCTTAAAGAAATACTGGGTCTTGGTAGGCAAGATAAGCTTAATTTAGAGGCTAAAAATCTTAAAGGAAATATTACAGCTTGTGAGGTACGCTCAATTATTAAAGAGGCTTGGCAAGCTTTTACCTTTCAACAACAAAAAGCGTTAGTTGAAGACCTGTTAACCATTCAAAAAAAATCAGTTCTCAAAAAAAGGCTTATACAGCACTGGTGTCTTTCTACTCAAGAGGCGATAGCGCTTTGCTTATTAGAGTTTGAACCTTCCCATAGTAATCACAGTTTAAAAGCAATTAATAAAATTCTTCCATATCTAAAGGCGGGAGACCTTTATTCTGAAGCACGTCAAAAGGCAGGCTATCACTATGAAACAAAAGAAACCACACAAAAGGTAGTTAATGAGTTGTTAGCTCAGCCAGAAGAAACCTCTAACCCTATTGTAAATAAAGGCTTGCATGAACTGAAAAGAGTGGTGAATGCAATAATTAAGCAACATGGTAAATTATTTGCTATTCGTATAGAAATGGCACGTGATTTAGAAATGAATACCAAGCGCTATAAAGAAAATCAAGCACAGCAAAAAAGAAACCAAACCGCGAATGAAAAAGCGGTTGCCGCTTACAAAAGTTTAAACCTTGGGAAATATCCCTCTTACGACGATAAAATTAAGTACCGTTTATGGCAGGATCAAGAACAGCGCTGTGCATACAGTAATCAAGCGATTTCGCTTAACCAAGTCTTTAGCTCTGCTGTAGAGATTGATCATATTTTGCCTTATAAGAAATCACTGGATGATTCTTATATGAATAAAGTACTTTGCTTTGCCGCTGAAAACCGAAATAAAGGTGATAGAACCCCTAAAGATGCATGGGGTGAGCAAGAGAGCAAATGGAATCAAATTACCCAATCTATTGTGGGCTGGAAAGGTTTAAAAGCCAAAATAGCTCGCTTTTATCAAACCGAAAAAGAGTTACAAGAACGAGATTTTATCTCTAGTCAGCTCAATGATACCCGTTATATCTCAAAGGTAGCCATAGGCTACCTTAAAACCCTTGGGTGTGATGTAAGCACCAGTAAAGGTGTGACAACCGCGTGGTTAAGGCACCAATGGGGTTTAAATACTCTTATTGGTGAAATGGACAAAAAAGAGAGAACTGATCATCGACATCATGCTATTGATGCAGCAGTGGTGGCCTGTGTAGACAGAAGTTTATATCAAAAAATATTACATTGGACTAAAAGCCATGAGCAAAAATTAAAAGTCACTGCTCCAACACCTTATTTTAGAGATCAGCTTTCTGAGTATTTAAAGCACATGATTGTATCGCATGACGTACAGCGAAAACTATCAGGGGGGCTGCATGAAGAGACTGGCGCTGGTTACATAGAAAAACATGGTGGATTGGTTTACCGAAAGACATTAACAGCAGACTTTACTGTTAAAAATACCAATAGTATTGTGGATGAAACTATAAAACAGCAAGTGCTAAGGCATCTAGAAAAGTATGATAATAATCCTAAAAAAGCATTTTCACCAGAATACACGGTATACCATATTAATGGTATAACCCCCATAAAGCGTGTTCGTGTTTTACAGTCTAAAACCACTCTTAAAAAGTTAGAACAAACCAAGTTGCCACTCAAGGACACCAACGGCAATATTTTTAAGTGGATGGCCTTTGGTAACAACCATCATGTAGAGATTATTAAACATACTCAAACAGGCAAAATTACAGGTCAATTTGTTAATATGTTTGAAGCACATCGAAGAGCCATGACGGCGACAAAAAGTGCTAAAGAAAGAGGGGTGACCCAAGAGCCTATTATTAAAATCCAGCATGAAAATAGTGAGTTTTTAATGGTATTACATATTAATGATTTAGTGAGTGTTGAAGGTGAGAACGAAGAGCGTGTATTTTATAGAGTGCAAAAACTAGACTCAGGTTCAAATAGAGTAGTTTTAAGGCATCACTTAGCAGCAAATTTAAGTAATAAACAGGATGAGATAATGCTGGGAATTAGTGCTGAAAATTTTAAAAAGTATAAGCTAAAAAGCCATAAGGTAAACTGTATAGGAACTCTTTTAAATGATTAAAAGGGTGATTGATATTAGTGAATCTGCATACTTGCATGTGAAGCATCAACAACTATTAATTGATAAAGAAAAAGTGACCGTTGGGCAAGTACCAATTGAAGATTTAGGCGTACTTATTCTACAACACCCAGCCATTATCATTACGCAGCAAACGATTATTGCTTGCCAAAAAAATAATGTGGTCATTGTCTTTTGTGATAACAGGCGCTTGCCTTACTCAGTCATACTCCCCATTGGTGAAGGTCATACACTACATAATAAAATACTTAAGCAGCAACTGTCTATTACAACACCTGTTAAAAAACAGCTTTGGAGGCAGATAGTTACTCAAAAAATTCAGCAACAAGCGGTTACCTTAAGGCTACTGGGTAAAGATGCTATACGGTTAGACTATCTGTCTAAACACGTTAAAGCAGGAGATACAGGCAATGCTGAAGCCGTAGCTGCACAGTACTACTGGAAAACACTATTTGGTAAAGCATTTAAAAGAGATGTGGAGTTAGAGGGTGTTAATAGCCTGTTAAATTACGGTTACTCTATTATAAGAGCAGTGGTCGCAAGAGGTATTTGTGGTGCGGGTCTTCACCCCTCATTAGGGCTGTTTCATCAAAATCAATATAATTCATTGTGTTTAGCAGATGATTTAATGGAGGTTTTTAGGCCTTGGATAGACAGCTTAGTCTATGATATGAGTCAAAATTTGTCTTTAGATATAGATAAAGACAACAAACAAAAATTATTAGAGCTGCTTTCACAAGAGGTAATGTATAACCAAAAAAAAATGCCTTTTATGGTCTCAATTCCACTTTTTATGGCAGACTTAAAGCGTTGTTATCTCAAAGAAAGTAAAGTATTAACTTACCCTGTGTTGAATAGTAGAATCTTATGATTTTTGGAGGCTTAGAGACTATCTGGATTATTGTAATGTTTGACCTACCAACAGATACCAAAGCTGCACGTAGAGCCTATACAGATTTTAGAAAAAGCTTGTTGTCAGATGGGTATACAATGATGCAATATTCCATTTATATGCGTCACTGTAGCAGTGATGATAATGCAAAGGTACACTCTAATAGAGTTAAAAATGCTTTGCCTGATGATGGTGAGATAAGAATATTAAAGATAACGGATAAACAATTTGGTTGTATCGAGGTGTATTTTGGAAAAAAGAGAAAGGAGACAGAACCTGCCCCCATTCAATTACAGTTTTTTTAAAGAAAAAAATATAAAATATTACCGTAAAACAACAGCTTATTTACAGATTAGTGTAACCGACTAAGGTTTAACTGCAAATCACAACTAGCTGCCATAAGATTGTATTCATTGCTTCAGTGTAACCGACTAAGGTTTAACTGCAAATCACAACATAAATAGCAATGCCGTGTGCTTGGCTATCAGTGTAACCGACTAAGGTTTAACTGCAAATCACAACCTAGACCATGCAAGGTCACTAGGCATTGATAGTGTAACCGACTAAGGTTTAACTGCAAATCACAACACCTCTTTTCTGTTTAAAGCTTTATTTCTAAGTGTAACCGACTAAGGTTTAACTGCAAATCACAACTACGCGGTATACGTGCCTGGTTATATCAAAGTGTAACCGACTAAGGTTTAACTAATCTGTAAATAAGCTGTTGTTTTACGGTAATATTTTATATTTTTTTCTTTAAAAAAACTGTAATTGAATGGGG
>BQXR01000013.1:0-33004 GCA_033238645.1 Thiomicrorhabdus sp. | reverse complement strand
AGGGTATTTAGAAGCTTAAAGACTGAGTGGATACCCAGTATGGGCTATGAAACGTTTAAGCATGCTCAACAAGATATCAGTGATTATCTGATGAGGCATTACAACTATGAGCGGCCACATCAATACAACGGTGGATTATCGCCAGTTGTTGCAGAGAGAAAACTTAACTTACTGTCTGGAAATACTTGACCACTACAGGTATAAACACCCTTGATGAGCTTAGTCCTGTTTGTGAGTAAACAACCTAGGTTAATTTAAGGGTTTTGTTGTATAATCCACGAAAATTACTTACCCATGAATAGAGAAGGGAGCTAAATAAATGAATAAAATTAAAATGGTCTTTTTAGCCTTGCTTACCATTGCAAGCACTGGTGCACACGCAGGATTGAGTAATGTTTATGAAATTTACATAAAGAATGCTATAGGTGAGCCTCTTCAGATATCTGAAGTGGTTGCATTATCTACCGATACTGGAGCAGATTTAGCTTATTGGCGGGATGGTGCGAGCGCTGTAGCGAGTTCGAACTGGTCATATGGCTCAAGTCCACTTTATGCGATAGATGGGGTTGCTCCAGGTTTGCATCCTGGTTCTATTTTCCATAGTGCATCAGGGGATGCAGATCCATGGTTAAAAATTACGTTAGCAAGTCCTGCTGAGCTCGACTCTTTAACTCTTTATGGACGTACTGATCGTGGTTATAACAGTCGTGATGTGTATAACGTATTTTTATATGACGATCTAGGTAATGAATTATTTAGTGGTTCTAACTATAGTGCTTTTAATGAGTCTTATAGTGTAACAATTGACTTCACTAGCCCTATTCCTGAGCCTTCCACATTGGCTTTAATGGCTTTAGGTTTAGTGAGCGTTGGTTTTGCAGCCCGTCGCCGTAAAGCTTAATACTTAATGGCAGATACTGTCGTTCTTTTATTAAACCCCTTAATTGGGGTTTTTTATGACCTAAATGTCAGAAATTATTTTTGAGCAGGGGGGGGTAAGGCTATTTAGGCCTAAATTTGTAGGGCATAATTTAGGGGCTTGACACGGGGTGTATACTGGATCTAGTTTTTTGATTTTTGTTAAAAATTCAAGGCGTTATATTCAGTTAGTTTTAACGGAGAATAGCGTAAATCATAATCATTTTAGGAGTTTTTCATGTCAGATATTCCAGCTACCAAGCGTTCGGTCATTGTATTGTTTTCAGATTCTAAGGCGCCAAGCTCTCACCGTGTACGTTTAGTTGCTAAAGAGAAAGATATTCCTATTGAAGTGGTTGAAGTGGATGTTGATAACATGCCCGAAGATCTTCTTGAACTAAACCCTTATGGTACGCTGCCTACCTTAGTTGATCGCGAGTTGGTTCTTTATGATCCACAGGTCATTATTGAGTATTTAGATGAGCGTTTCCCGCATCCTCCATTGATGTCTGTTGACCCTATCTCAAAGGCACGTGCTCGTCAGATGCTTCGTCAAATTGAAACTGAGTGGTATCCATTGGTTGATACCATTGCTAACAGCGATGATGAAGCTGCAGTTAAAACAGCGCGTAGAAACCTACAAGAGCGTTTAGTTCAGTTGATTCCTGTATTCGATCATAAGCCTTATTTTATGAATGATGATTACTCTCTAGTTGACATCAGCATGGCTGTTCTACTGTGGCGTCTACCTGCTTTAGGCATTGAGCTGCCTAAGTCTGCTAAGCCAATTGTAGATTATGCAGAGAAAGTTCTGACTCGTGAGATGTTTGTTGAGAGTCTATCTGATGATGAAATTGATATGCGAGATGTTTAATTAGATATTTCATTGTTTGATGATGTTAACTTTTTCTAAGGAACTTTTATGATTTCAAATCGTCCTTATATGGTTCGCGCCATGTACGACTGGATTGTTGATAATAGCTGGACACCTCATGTTCAGGTAGATGCAAATTATCCTAGCGTCAATGTGCCACAGGATTTTGTTCAGGACGGTGTGATTGTTCTGAATATTGATCCTGCTGCGGTTGTCGGTTTATCAATGGATAACGAATGGTTTACGTTTAAGGCGCGGTTTGGAGGTATTGAGACAACCCTTGGCTTTCCGCCAGAAGCTGTTTTAGCGATCTTTGCTCGTGAGAACGGACAGGGGATGCCATTTCCAGCAGAACCCTATCCTGAAGAGACATTTGATGAGGCGCCAACCCTCTCTGCTGTAGAGGATAAGGCGGTTGAGTCTAAGAGCAAGCCAGCAACAGCGGCTAAATCGAAGCCAGCATCAAAGGCCTCTAAATCATCTGTTAAATCGACGAGTAAGAAGCCAATTTTAACGGTTGTTAAATAGTCGAGATTATTCGTGCTGAAGAGTGCACGGCTAAAAGTAAACGACTATAAAAGCATCTTTTAATTAAATGGCTTTATAATCGAAAGTTCTGGAAAAGCCTGCTCTATTGCAGGCTTTTCTGTTTCTGGGAAGAGCAGTTTTAAGTTTGGCCCCGCATCCATGGTGAAATAGACCTTAATACCTTCATTTCTGAGTTGCCATACTTTATGCATCGCTGCTAAAGATTCGGGTTGCCAGTAAACAATGGGTGGCCAAGTTGCCATCATAGTGGCGTGCATACTTAATGCATTATGTTCTGCCGTTCTGCCCAGCAGTTCAAAGTCTCGGTTCTCAATTGCTTGTAGAACCTGCTGCATATCCTTTTCAGCTTGCGCTGGCCAAGCTTTGTATAGATCACAGGTTTCAACGGTGTTTTGCATACCTGTTGTTGAGCTAATCGATTTTTGCCCAATATTCACCTTAACCAATCCAACACAAAACTCTGGCCACTGGATTTCAATGGCTTCGGCGTAGCTGTCTAATCCATCTTCCTGTTGTCCTTTGTGCCAGATGGCAAAACCTGAGAAAAGTGAACGACTGGCACTACCACTGCCTAAGCGCGCAAGTAGGGAGAGTTGCTGTGGTTTGAGCTGCCAACCGAATAGGTCATCTAAAGCTAACACCAGTGCGGCATAACCTGATGCAGATGAGGCGAGCCCCGCAGCGGTAGGCACGGTATTCACCGTAGAAATTTCAAAATAGGTATTGGGTGTTCTAAAGTGATTCAAAAAAACACTTAAGCGTTTTGTGAAAGGATTATCGTCCGTTAAGACTTCACTATTGAGGCTGACTAGATCACGCTGCTGTGAGGCAATTTTGATAGTGGTTTGAGTTCCTAAGCCTGGTAGGCTAATTGAGACACTACCATTCATCGGTAGGTTGAGTGTCATATCTCGTTTACCCCAGTATTTGCTAAGTGCAATATTTACTGGTGCCAGCCCATTGCCCGCTGGCTTTATGGGCTTGAGCGTATCCATTGTTTCAGCATTATGGCCAATGACGCGGTTAACAAATTGTTGTTGAAGTTGTTGCTTATCCATGTTGATGGGACTCATTATTTGGCTTAATTATTTTAGTAGAGGCACCCAGTTTAGAGATGTTGACTTGAATCTGTTGATAGTTTTGCAAAACCTGCGTGACGCTTGTAGGGCAGTGATCTTGTTTACCAATAGCGATAACGCAGTCACCTAGACCTGAGCCCGAAATTTTAGCGGCATGGATATTTTGGCATTGTGTGAGGTTATCAATTAGTTTTTTCAGAGTCTCATCATTCACACCGAGTTGATCCATTAGATCTTGGTAGTGATTAAAGCTTGCATAGAATTCAGTCAATGTTGCTGATGCAGCTTGGTTGCCAGGACTATTTTCGGGTTTAGATTCAGCTTCATGACTGAACCTTTGCAGTACTGAGTAAGCATGCTCTGTGGTTTTCCCCATGGCTTGATAGATTTGGGCTAACTGTTTAGGTTGCGCCTGCCACTGCTCGGCGACTAAAGCCAATACTTGCGAAGTAGGCGTTTTATAACCTGCGTAAATCAGGCTCAAAGGGAAGCTGAGTGATAGATTTTCAATTACGGGTGATGGCTGAAGATCAAATTTTGGCTTAAAGTAGATGACCCCCCCTGCTAGACTTGCAGCTAAATCCGTTCCTGAGCCTCTGCCCTGTATTTTAAGGATAATGCTGTGACCTAGCTCAAATAGTTCCAAAATCGATAGCTTTTGTTCTGTAATGCTATTTAAGCCACTGAGCATTGCAGCTAATACTGCCGCAGAACTGCCTAAGCCTATAGTCGAGGAGAAGTCACTTTTGATCTCTATATTTAAACCAAAGGGTAGCTGTGATTGAAAGACTTTAAGTGTCTGCATCACAAAAGCAAGTTTAGGGTGTGAAGCCAACTCATTGAGTGTTGTCTGGTGGTTAGCCAGAGCGGACTGAATGTGAATCTCTGAATCTCTGCGTTGCTGCCAGTTGATTTGGATAAACTGATCCAAGGCACAGGCGAGGGCGGGGTAGCCATAGACGACACTGTGTTCACCTAAAATCATCGTGTTAGCGGGGGCGTAACTCTGCCACTGTTTCAACTCAGTCAATGTCTTCACAGAGAACCCCTTTAGTTTGTAGTACCAAAGGCTGATAAGTATATTGGTAGGCCTTGCAAAGTGCTTCAGGTGCTTGCTCGCTTATACAGAGCAACATACCTGCACTGTCTCCAGTAATACTGCCTGCGCCACACACTTTAGCAGCAGCATCGTAGTCGGCTTCAAGTGTCTGGATAAAGGTTTGCACTCTGTTAGGCACTACGCCAATTTTAACCAGCAGTTGATGATTTTGACGAATTGCCTCCTTAAAGGCGGTGCTATGTTGACTCTTCCAAGCTTTGACCATCTCTAGGGTGATAGCTTTAAAGGCTTTCCACAGTTCTTTATCGGCGGCATGTTGCTCTCTAACCTGCATAACACATTGGCCAGTACTGCTAGCTGGCTTATTGGTATCAATTAACCAACCCTTAAGTGCGAGAGGTTCAATTTGTTTGATCGGTTGGTCGTTTTGGTATTGTAATAGTCCGCCATAAATAAGAGTTGCTGGGTCAATACCGCTGGAATTTCCATGTTGACGACACTCAATTTGTTGAGCTAATACGAGTAATTGATCGGCTGAAACATCAAGTGCATGTTGCTTGATAAGGCTTGAAAGCAGGCTTAAAATAACCGCTGCTGAACTGCCTAAACCGCGTCCGATAGGTACGTCAGAGTTAATTTTAAATTGCCATTCACCATTTTTTAGGGGGCAGAGTGATTCAAAGTGATAAAGAACTTCTATAATTAAATCGATAGGGTTCGCTAATACAGATTGTATTGAGCCTTTGCTCTCTTCAAACAGCTGAAAACGACACTCGATATCCATCGCCATTTGGCGCCAAACGTTAGTCGGGAACTTGTGTTTTTGTTGGAAGTTAACGAGTTCAATTGTGATAGAGGAGGTTTCACTTGCTTGGAACGCTGCCCAACAGTGCGTTTTTAAGTCGATCGCCATGCTCAGTGCAGGGCAATGATATAAAACGGCATGTTCACCTGAAAGTATCAATTTGGCCGGCACAGCGCAGTGTGTTTTCATAGAGGTAAACTCATCAAAGGGCTGGTAAAGTTAGCGAGAGTAAGCTTAAGTTACTGAACTAAGTGGAGATTAAGTTTTTTGATAGTGCCGTTTGTGATCTTCAATACCGACCAAGCGATAAGGACCACGGTTATTGATCTTATAAATAATATTTTCAACCGATTGCTCAGCTTGATTATAAAATTTTAGATACTCAGCATAGCTAAGAGGGCATCTCTGCTCGATCTTTTTTTGATGACTTTCAGTCATTAAGACAGACTGATAACCTGGTTGCATAACGCCTGTAAAGAACTCTGCAACACAGCCAGAACCATAACTAAAGAAACTGATGCGCTTGTTCTCAATATTATCTTTTAGGTTATCTAAAAGAGAGATAAAGCCTATAAATAGTGAAGCGCTATAGCTGTTACCGATAATGCGGTTATAGAGCTGGCTAGGTTGAGTTTGCGACTCAAACTGTTCAGAGGTTAGTTTAACACCTGCTTTTTTGGCCAAGGTTTGATGTGCTTTCTCAGCCATTTTAGTAAACGGAATGTGATAGCAAAAATAGTCAATATCGTTAAATGTTTTACCTGTCTCTTCGGTGAAGTGTTCCCAGGTCTGCTTAAGACTGTTTAGGTAAACTTTAGTTGAATATTTACCATCCACTAAGGCGGTTGTGCGGTGATTCGGACGCCAAAAGTCCATCACATCATCTGTAAAGTAACCAGAACCTGGCTCAATCATAATAATGCGCGGGGATTCTGTGATTAACATGGCAACCGCACCACACCCTTGTGTCGCTTCACCAGAGGTATCTACATCATATTTAGCAATATCAGCGGCGATGACTAAGATTTTCTCTTTAGGGTTGGCTCTGACCATGGTTGTTGCCATTTGTAGTGCAGCAGCTCCCGCATAGCAAGCGTGCTTAAATTCGACAACACGGCAGCGTTTAGATAAGTTAAGTAGACCGTGGAGAAAAACACCAGCAGATTTTGATTGATCAACCCCTGTTTCAGTAGCAAATAGAACCGCGGTGATTTCATCAGCGTTGATTTGATCTAAAATGGGTGCAGCGGCTTTAGCCGCTAAGCTGACAATATCTTCGTCAGGCGGGGCGATCGACATCTTCTCTTGACCAATGCCAATATAGAATTTATCTACATCAATATTTTTTTCTGCTGCAAAGGTATCTAAACCTAGATAATAGTCTGCAGTAGCAAAGTGGATTAAATCGATACCTATTTTCATAGTTAGAGCTGATTCTTTTCTTATATATTCTTATTACTTTGTGCCCCGTTAAGGCACAACCAAAGCGTTGTTCATGTGTAAGGCATCTACATTCGGCATGCCTAATAGGAATTGTGCAGTGACAAATTCCTGTTTAAATTGGTCTATGGCTTCAGCCACTTTCTTCGTAGACTCAAGTGCAGGCACTAACAACGGCGCAGCCACACCACATAAGCGACCGCCCATTATAACAGCTTTTATCATATCTATGCCGTTTCGTATGCCGCCGCTGGCAATAAAAAAGCCATTAGATTGATAGGCTTGGCAAATCTGTAGGCTTTCAACCGTAGTTAAGCCCCAGTCTTGAAAAGTAATACCCAAACTACTTTCTGAGCGATGAGCTTCAATTCTGCTCCAAGAGGTTCCACCTCTACCTGCAACATCAAAGTACTGAATGCCCGCCTGTAGGCCAAGTTGAATGTCTTTGGCAGACAGTCCTGCCCCGACCTCTTTTAGAATAATGGGTACCTCAATTTGTTCTGCCAGCTGATGGATTTTGTCAGCTAAATTGGCAAAATTAGTATCGCCTTCTGGTTGGATAACTTCTTGCAGTGGGTTGAGGTGAAGGTATAGGGCATCTGCATTTAGGGTTTCTATTGCCCGTTTTGCTTCATCTACACCAAAGCCATAATTGAGTTGTACAGCGCCCATATTGGCAATTAAGGGTACGCTAGGTGCATATTGACGGAGTGCAAAAGTTTGCTGTGCTGCTTGATCCAGGATCATCGCTCTTTGTGACCCAACGGCCATGGGAACTTGGCAGATCTCCGCCGCTTCGGCTAGGTGCCGATTAATTTGCCCCAGGTTCTCAGCGGCACCACCAGTCATTGAGGAGATCAAAAAAGGGAAGGAGATTGTTCTATCTAGAAACTGACTTGAGCAATCAATTTGTTTGAAATCGATCTCAGGCAGGCCGCGATGAATAAGACGGATCTGATCGAAACCACTCTGATCTCGCTCCACAGAACGATCTTGCAAAATAGCCTCAATATGATCTTGTTTTCGCTGCGTCACTTGCTGTGATGCCTGTTCAGTGCTCGTTTGGCTCATACTTTCTCATCGTGATTTTTTTAACTACGCTCAAGTTTAATATGCGCTTCCATTAACTCACCCGGGTTTGTCTGGGCAGCTAACAGGGATAGTTCACCACAAAAGGCGGTCGCCCCTGCGATACAAGCGAGACGGCGAGCATTAACACCTGGCTCTACGTTCTCTTCTGCACAACCTAACTGTTTAAGGTTCTCTAGGACAAAATCTAAGCCTTTACCATTACCGACGGTGCCAACAATTAGATTAGGTAGGGTCGTTGAGAAGTAAAGGTCACCATTCTTATCCACTTCTGTATGGTTGATCGCTTGCGATCCTTCAACAATATTGGCGGCATCTTGCCCAGTCGCAAGGTAGAAGCCAAGCAGCATGTTAGCAACATGCGCATTGGCACTTCTAAGCCCACCAGAGATAATGCTACCAATTAGGTCTTTCTTGATATGCAGATCCACTAGTGCTTCAGGCGTGGTTTTTAGGAAACGTTTACAGAACTTTCTTGGGATGGTGGTTTCGCAAACTACATACTTACCACGCCCTAAAATACCATTCACCGCAGAGACTTTTTTATCGGTACAGTAGTTGGCTGAGATAGAGACATATTTAAGATCGGTATAAGTTTTCAATAACCACGGGATCAGTTTATCAGCCGCATTGGTCACCATATTGTGTCCAGAAGCATCGCCCGTATTAAACTCTAAGCGAAGATAAATCAGCTTACCAACGACTTGAAAATGGGTATCAAGCAATTTAGCAAATCGACTTGTCTCTGCAACCACCGCTTGTAGATCTGCATGGCGTGACTGAATCTCTCTTAAGCGCAAGGTCGCAATCCCTGCATTAGGGGCTTCTAGTAATATTGATCGGGTCATGCGTTCATCGACAACCGTGACTCGGATGCCACCTGAATGGGCTGCCACTCTAGCACCTCGTGCAACAGAGGGCCACAAAGGGGTCTCATAGGTTGCCATGGGAACCATTAGGTCGTCAGTTTCGACATCACCAATGAGTTTAAAAGGGCCTACTGATTGCATTGGAATCGAGGCGTGGCTGCTCTGCTGATTATTCTGTTGTGTGCTTGCTTTAGTCATAGCGCACATTATAAGGGATGCATTGTGAATTAAACAGTGCTTAATCTTGCGCTTTGAGCAGGGGGGGTAGGGGGGTGGATAAAATTTAATCCTAAAATAAGTTTAGAGACTTCTTGAATCTGTCGATTGTGTCCCTATATTCTTAGTTAAGAAAACTTGATTTTAAAATTTAATAAACCTTAAAGGAAGAGCACATGGCTTTAGCAACAGCGCGTCACATCTTAGTAGACAGTGAAGAAAAATGTAATGAATTAAAAGAGCAGATTAATAACGGTACAGATTTTGCGGATGTTGCGAGTGAGCACTCAAACTGCCCTTCTGGAAAAAGTGGTGGTGATCTAGGTCAGTTTGGCCCAGGGATGATGGTGCCTGAGTTTGATAAAGTGGTTTTCAGTGCTGATATCGGTTCTGTTGAAGGGCCTGTTAAAACTCAGTTTGGTTATCACCTGCTTGAAGTGACTAGCCGTACAGAGTAATGCAAACTTGGATTAAGCTTGATTTAAGTTAGTTTAGCTTAGGCGAGTTTAAAGTTTAAAAGCCCCCCTGCTCATTTTGAGCAGGGGGGCTTTTTGGTTTTAGGGTTTTACAGTATTAAGAGAAATAAGTGTTCTTATTGAATTTAGGCCGTAACTGGACTGATTCTTAGATAAAACCACGTTTCTGTGCAAGCCAACCAATAATGTAGAAGAGTATCAATACAACTAGTGGAGACCAAATACTATCAATGTCTTGGATGAACGCGACAATTAAGGGTGTTAAAAAAGTCGTTAAGAGTGCAAAGCCAAATGAACAGAACACCACAAAGAGTGTGATGCGTAAAAATGGTTTTAGGCTACCAATCTGCTTTTTAATCAGGGCTAAAATCTTGTCACCATAAATAACCAGTAGGGTCGAGATCATAGCTAGTGCGATCTCATACAAATAACCATTAACCCAGTCTGCGATAGGTTCGATAAAATCAGCTAGAAAACTTAAATCCATGGTGGCCTCGTCAAATTAGGGATACTTTGTCGGTTTAATAAAAAAAGGCCAGTTAAGGCCTTTAATAAGAGAGTGTGAAAGTGTTCTATCTTGGGTGGAAAGTAAATTTCTGCCCTGCTAGTACCGCTTCATACATTAAACCACCTTTAGCAATACTGAAAACGGCCATACCTTTATAGTATTGACCTTCAGTTTTAACTCTGCGGTTTCCTGCATTGGCGGTTGCAGAAGTCCCTTTAGTCGACGCTTCTGCTGCAATGCCAGCATTGACCACAACGGCTGATGCCGCAGCACCAAACTCAAAGTTACCACTGGTAAATTCATCAAATGCGCGTTGATCTTGGAAGAAGATTATCTGACTAAATGCTTGACCACCTAACTGCCAACCTGCAGTTATTTGCATCATCTCTGCATCCCCTACATAGCGACCCTTTTCAAATACACTACCTTGGCCATAGCCTCCACCGAGAAAGAAAAGTCCGACTTTTCCAATGGTTGGAAAGATAGCATAACCATATGAGTGTTCAAAGAATTGACCCGATTTCGAGTTTCGAAAGGCTGCCGTAGCGAGCTCAAGCTCCGCATCAACAACACCTTGGTTTGATTCTGAGTTAGGGCTTGACGAGTAGTCTGAAGAGTAGTCATCCTCAGCAAAAACAGGTGAAGAGATCAGTGTGAAAGCTGCAATAAAAAGCGATGCTAGCGTTGTTTTAGTAAACATGGTTAATCCTTAAATTTAAGCTCGTCAATAAAGTGGTCGATGTCATATTGGGCTATTTTAGCCTAATTGGATCAAAAATCTAATGTAAAGCGAAAATATTCTGGAAGGAATCTCTAAAATTTTATAAGACGTTCTATTTACTGGGAAAAAACACTCTCTTACCCTAAGTCATTATCGTCAAAAAATCTGGTCTTATGAGGCTATCTCTGTTTAGATAGCCCCAGTTATTTTATCGCACCCTTATTTATATTTATGCGCAAGTTATTCGCACTTATTGAGATCATCGTATGTTAAAAGTTCTATCTATTATTTCAGTCTCCCTGGTTGGCAATCTATTTTCAGTAGGCGCTATTGCCGCTACTCAACATCAGGCTGCTATCGCTATGCCAGATCAATACAGTGCAAAGGTCGCGAGGAAGGTATTGATGTCGGGCGGTAATGCGGTGGATGCTGCGGTTGCTGCGGCTTTTGTACTGGCGGTAACATACCCTGAAGCAGGTAACTTAGGGGGCGGTGGTTTTATGACACTGTTTAATGCATCGGCTAAAAAGGACTTTGACAGAACACTATTTTTGGATTACCGAGAGAAAGCCCCAAAAGCAGCTTTTACGGAACTCTATTTAGATAAGAACAAGAACGTTATTCCATATAAATCTTTAGTCGGTTATCAAGCGTCAGGCGTGCCAGGTACGGTCATGGGATTATGGACAGTTCATCAGAAATTTGGTTCACAACCTTGGAAAGAACTTTTAAAGCCAGCGATTAAATATGCCGGTCAGGGGTTTGTTGTCTCTAAGCAATTGGCTCAGACAGCAGCTTGGTATCAGAGTTGGATCGCCAATAAATCACCTGTTCCGCTTAACTTTAAAGGCTTCTTCTCTAAATTAAAAGAGGGCACGCTTTTTAGACAGCCTGAACTTGCCATGACGCTCAATCGAATCTCTTCACGAGGGGTAGAGGAGTTCTATCAAGGTTATACCGCACAACTGATCGTCAATGAGATGAAAAGAGGCGGTGGCTTAATTACGAAAGATGACCTTCAGAGTTACCAAGCTATTTGGCGCAAGCCTGTGGTGGGTGAGTGGTTAGGTCGTCAAATTGTATCAGCACCACCACCAAGCTCTGGTGGTGTGGCGATTGTTCAACTATTAAAGATGAAAGCGATGCTGCAAACGCAACTTGATCAAGCGATTATTGAAGCGAAAAAGCAAGGTATCTCTGAACAGGTGGTTAAAACACACTTTTATGCCGAGTTAGAGAAGCGAGTTTATGCTGATAGAGCACACTACTTAGGCGATCCTGATTTTATTAAGGTGCCTGTGGAGAGTTTAACGTCTGCCGACTATCTAACCAAGCGTAGCCAGTCGGTATTAATGGATAAGATTTCAGAATCAGAGAAAGTCAAGTTTGGTAAATTAGAGTCTCCAGAAACAACACACTTCTCTATTATGGATGCACAAGGTAATGCAGTTTCTAACACCTATACTTTAAATATGCCATTTGGTAGTGGCGTGGTTGTCAGTGGTGCAGGCTTCTTAATGAATAATGAGATGGATGATTTTAGTACCAAGCCAGGTGTCGCCAATGTCTTTGGTGTAGTCGGTGGTAAAGCTAATGAAGTCGCACCAGAAAAGCGCATGCTCTCATCTATGTCGCCAACAATTGTATTGAAAGATAATCAAGTCGAGATGGTTGTTGGAACACCAGGTGGTTCCACTATTATCACCTCAGTTTTTCAAACGATTGTTAATGTGGTCGAAGAGGGCATGACTGCACAACAAGCAATCGATGCGCCACGCGTTCATCATCAACTACTGCCGAAAGATCAAATTGCCTATAACCCGGAGCTACTACAAGCTACTAAAACCGCTTTAGAGGGGATGGGGTATCAGCTTAAACAGAATAACTACATGGGCGATGTGCAACTTATTATTCAGCAGGGGGGGGGGATTTCTGCCGCCTCTGACAGCAGAGGTCGTGGGGTTTCTGAGGTGTTTTCAATCTCTAAATAGAGTCTAGGGTTATGTTTATGATTCTCTAAAGCAGCTTAGACAGAGGTACAGCAGTGTGCTTTGACCTTCTTAAGGTTTTGCAGAGGGAAGACTACTGCATGATCCATCTCTAGTTTGATACCTATCTTGGAACCCACCGCATGATCATGGTGGGATTGGCTCATGCACATGACCTGTTCATCATTAGGGAGTTTCAGTGTGAATAAAAAGTGAGAGCCTCTAAAGACTCGGCTCACCACTTCAAGTTGCCAGCTACTCTTATCGCTGTGAATAATATCATCAGGTCTAACTAAAACAGAGACCTTTTCACCGGTTGCATGATCCTCTGCGAGCTGAGTATTTAATACACCCAGCTCAGTATGTACTTGGCGGCAACCGCAGATAGATCCTTTAATTAAGACCCCTTGCCCAATAAAATCAGCTATAAAAGGGTAGTTTGGTTGATGGTAGAGATTGTAAGGCGTATCCCACTGCAATAACTCGCCGTCTTTCATAACACCTACTGAGTCAGCGATGGCAAAAGCTTCGTTTTGATTATGCGTGACCATCAGTGCGGTAATGCCTTCGGTCTTTAAAATACAGCGCACTTGTCTCGCTAGGCTCTCTCTTAACTCAACATCCAATCCTGAGAAAGGTTCATCCATCAGTAGAATTTGTGGTTTAGCAGCTAGCGCGCGCGCTAGGGCGACTCTCTGCTGTTGTCCACCAGAAAGCTCATGCGGGTAACGACGCTCTTTACCCGCTAAGTTAACCAGTTCTAGTAGTTGATGAATACGATCCTGTTGCTGTTTTCTGCTTTGGTGCTCAATACCAAAACGAATATTATCGGCAATATTCATGTGTGGAAACAGCGCATAATCCTGAAATACCATGCCGACTTTACGTTTCTCAATCGCTAGATGAAACTGGTTGGAGGAGACTAATTGATCGCCTAGGTAGATCTCTCCTTCAGTAAGTTTTTGTAAACCTGCAATGCTTCGTAATAGGGTCGTTTTACCACAGCCACTTGGTCCTAATAGACAACCGATCTCTCCCGCCTTTAGGTGTACTGAAATATTATCGATGATGGTTGTATTTTGATGAGTGGTTTTTATCTGTTTAATCTGTAGTTCACGCATTGCGGTTTCCAATCATTTTGCTCAAAATAATAACGGGGATTAACCCCGTAATGACAATCAGTAAAGCGGGTAGGCCTGCATCGGCAAGACGTTCATCAGCGGCCATTTCGTATGCTTTAACGGATAGGGTATTAAAGTTAAAAGGTCTTAAAATAAGGGTTGTCGGTAGTTCCTTTAGAACTTCAACAAAGACTAGGATAAAAGCGGTGAGTAAGCTACTTTTGAGCAGGGGGGTATGGATACGGCGAAGTATCGTCCAGTTGCTAGCCCCCAGTGTTTTGGCAGACTCATCCATACTGGGTTTTATCTGTGAAAATCCCGAGTTTAAACTCTGTAGTGCGACTGATAAAAAGCGGAAGCAGTAAGCAAACACCAGAGCAAATAGCGTTCCCGATAACAGTAGGCCTGTTGAGATGTTTAAGGTCTCTCTTGCCCAAGCATCTAATGTATTATCAAACCAAGCAAATGGGATTATGACGGCAACAGCAATGACCGTGCCTGGAATGGCGTAGCCTAGTGCCGAGAGGCGGACAGCACTGTCTACGGTTCTATTCTTTTGGCTGCGTTTCGCATAAGAGAGCATGAGCGCGATGGAGACAGTGACCAGTGCGGTGATAAAGGCCAAACTAAAGCTATTCCAAACCAACTTAAGAAATTCCATATTCAAGTTGGTTTCGGCAACATTGATTGACCAGTCCAGTAGTTGCAACGATGGCAGAATAAAACCAAATAGAATTGGCAATAGACAGATACTAAAAGCCATTGCACTTTTTATGCCGCTGAGTTTAGTGGGCATTGCTTGAGCTGCTTGATTGCTGCCCGTAAAGTATTTTGCTTGTCTGCGTGACCAGAACTCAACCATCATTAAAATGGTGACAAAAACCAGTAGTAAGACGGAGAGTTGTGCCGTGGTGGTGGTATCACCAAATGCCGTCCAAGTACGATAAATACCCGTGGTGAAAGTGGCTATACCAAAGTGTTGTACAGTACCAAAATCTGCCAAGGTTTCCATTAAGGCCAAGGTTAAACCAGCAATAATAGCGGGGCGAGCAATCGGTAGAGCTACCTTAAAAAAGGTCTTATAAGGCCCTGCACCTAGGGTTCGGCTAGCGTGCATCACGCTGTGACTTTGGTTGCTAAATGCAGTACGCGCTAATAGATAAACATAAGGGTAAAGCACTAGAGAGAACATAATGATTGCGCCACCGACAGAGCGAACCTCGGGGAACCAGAGATTAACCGTCTGCGTCTCAAACAGGGTTCTTAAAAAGCTTTGAACGGGGCCTTCAAATTCTAGCAGGCCTGTATAGGTGTAAGCGATAATATAGGCGGGCATGGCTAAGGGTAGTAGCAGTGCCCACTGCAATACTTTCTTGCCAAAAAAATCATACTGGCTGATAAACCAAGCGCTTGGGATACCTAATAGTAGGGTACCGATACTGACGCCAAGCATGAGCCATAAAGAGTTAAAAATATACTCAGGTAACAGGGTGTCTACAAGGTGTGCCCAGGTTTCATTGGTTGGCTCAAACACAAAACTGACGAGCACCCATAGGGGAACCGTCAGCAGTAGAGCTGTTGCAATGGTCAGTATCGACCAGAGATTAAGATATTTTTTCATAGAAAATTTTGTTGCTTATTTTATCGCCATCCAGCTCTATCCATAATACGAACCGCTTGGGAGTTTAACTGACCCAGCTTGGTTAAGTTTAAGCTGTCACTGTGAAATTTACCCCAACTTGTTAAGGTTTTACTCCACTTTGCATTAGCAACCACAGGGTATTCGTTATTGGTTTCTGCATACCAAACTTGTGATTCTGGAGAGAGTAAAAACTCAATTAACTTAACTGCATTGTCCTTATTCTGTGCCGCTTTAGTGACTGCGATCCCGCTTACATTAATGTGCGCCCCACGGTCTGACTGGTTTGGCCAGAAGACACTTACCTTTTGAGCCGCCGCTTTCTGTTTAGCATCTTTGCTATTGATCATTTGACCTAAGTAATAACTGTTCACGATCGCAATATCACACTGTCCAGCTGCAACCGCCTTGATTTGATCACGATCCCCGCCTTTTGGTTTACGTGCAAAGTTGTTCACAAGACCTTTAGCCCAGGTTTCAGTCTGCTTTACACCTTTATGAGAGAGCATGGAAGCCACTAAAGACTGGTTATAGATATTGTTTGATGAACGAACACAGATGCGCTTTTTCCACTTAGGATCTGCTAAGTCTTCATAAGTGCTTAACTCAGATGCTTTCACTCGGTCTTTCGCATAAACCACCATGCGTGAGCGAGTGGTTAGCCCAATCCAATAGCCCTCTGCATCACGTAGATGTTCAGGCACTAATTTCTTCATAGCATCATTTAGGCTTGGTTGTAAAACATCAGCTACTTTTGCACGATGCAGGCGACCCGCATCAGTCGTAATCAGAATATCAGCAGGGCTATTACGGCCTTCAGACTCTAAACGCTTCAATAGGGCATCAGCTTTACTGGTGACTAAATTAACCTTAATGCCCGTCTGACGAGTGAACTCTGTTAGTAGCGGTTTGATCAACTGCTCTTTGCGGGCAGAGTAAACATTGACTTCATCACTGGCTGCGTAAACAGGCATGCCAAGTGTACAAATTATTAACAGAATCCAAGTGTTTTTCATTGTTTTATCAACCTTTACATGAGTGTTGAAATTAGTTTAATCTAAATGATAAGAATTATCAATTAGATTTACTTTACTAAGTGGGTTATTTTTATATGCCTGTTTTGAATAGACTACTTTAGAGGGGGATTAACTGATTGTTAATCAATACTTAATGTTGAGAAGGGGGCGGCTTTAGCCATGATGGTGGTATAGAGCAGAGAGGGTTTGTTGTGTTGGGATTAGGAATGTTTCTATTTAGAAGTTTGAAAGCAGTCGTGAAGAGAGATGGCTCTTGTCATACTACTTTTAGACGTGATTTATAGCCTAAGCAGTGTTAAAGAGTGCTTAGGCGATAGTGGTCGTTACGCCTGGATTTTAGAACAGTGCAATAATGACTAATAAAGTGATGAAAGCAGTTGAAATTAAAATTCCTGCTGTGTTTGAGATAGTGCTTTGATTATGTGCACCTTTTGCTTTAACTTTCTTTACGCCATCAATTTTTGCATTTATAGCTCTGTTTTTACCATCATCCTGCACCATGATCTGGTAGTGAATGGTATCTCCAACGACTGGACGGCGGCTCATGCCCTTAAGATCTGAAATGTGAATAAAAATATCACGCTCTTCATCTCCTGCATTAATGAAACCAAAGCCTTTTGCCTCATTCCAACGTTTAAGTTGACCTTTTAAAACCTTTTTGCTTTGTAATGCCATACTGATTGTATCCTACGTTTTTGGGTAATAGAGTGCTACCCATTCTAAATAAGCTTTGAACAATATAGTATTTTACATAATTGAACGGTTCTAAGGCTAGATTTATCTTCATTTAAGGTGAAATTAACTAGAAATAGGCTATCTATAGATTCAAATAACTTATCTGCTAATTATATAGGCTGCTTTTTTAGTCCTTGAAAAATAAAAAAGGCACAAAGCGCCTATTAATTTATCTATCAAATGGTCAGCCAGAAGCGTTGCGCTTGGCTGACTAAAAGAGTCTATTCAGTTATCAGTTAAGCAGAGCTGGTGACCCACTTCCCGTTGAGCTACAGTTTTGTATTTGATACAGATCAGAGAGTGCTGTAAGTTGTTTACCTAGCCCATCAAGATGCTCTGAAAGAGAGGCATTCTCTTCAACCAGTGCGGCATTTTGTTGCAATGAGCTATCAAACTCGGTGATCGCCTGAGAACCTTGCTCAATCCCTTTTGCTTGCTCTTTGGCATTGTTAGCAATTTCTGAGACCAGTTGACTCACTTCTGTGACCTGTTCTTCTGTTGTTTTAAGTAATTGTGCAGTATTTTGAACTTTTTCTGTACCTAATTTCACTCGCTCAGAGGTCTGGCCAATCAGTTGACCAATCTCTTTGGCAGCATCTGCAGAACGTCCTGCTAGGTTACGAACTTCACCTGCAACAACAGCAAATCCACGACCATGCTCACCCGCACGAGCGGCTTCTACGGCTGCGTTTAAAGCAAGTAAGTTAGTCTGGAATGCGATGCCATCAATAATAGAGACGATATTGTTGATTTGCTCACTGACTTCTCTAATGCTTTCCATGGCTTCTATACTCTCTTGCATAGAAACTCCGCCATCTTTAACAGATTGCATTGCTGACTCAGTGATGGTTTTAGAGCGTTCTGAGTGCTCTGCAGACTCAGTGACTTGAGAGGTTAACTCTTGCATGGTGGCAGCGGTCTCTTCAACTGCCGCCGCTTGTCTTTGAATGCGGTCAGAAAGATCTTGGTTAGATTGCGAAACTTGTTGGGCAGAGGAGGCAATCTCATGTGCTTGACCACGTAGTTCACAGAATGAATTACTTAGGCTGATGTTCCCGTTATTAACCGCATCTTTTAAACGCTCCCAGTCTCCATTACACTCTTGAGAGATACTGCCTGTTAGGTCACCCTCGGCCATGCCTGCTAAAATATTAGCGGTTAGAGACAGTAATTGCTCATCCTTAACCTGAGAGGTGATATTTCTTACATATTTAATCACTCGGACGGG
Source organism: Thiomicrorhabdus sp. (assembly GCA_033238645.1). Classification (GTDB taxonomy): domain Bacteria; phylum Pseudomonadota; class Gammaproteobacteria; order Thiomicrospirales; family Thiomicrospiraceae; genus Thiomicrorhabdus. The sequence continues at coordinate 14,652 of BQXR01000013.1, read as the reverse complement.
TGTGCCATCAATACCTAATACAGGGTTATAGTTCCCTTCCAACCATGCGATTCCGCCGCCATTTCCTACACGTTCAAAACGACCACTTAATACCTGACCCTCATTAAGGTCTTGCCACATTTTGGTGTATTCAGGTGAGCGCTTGTAGTCCTCTTTTACAAACATACTATGGTGTTGGCCAACAACCTGATCAAGAGTGTAGCCCACAACATCTAAGAAATTTTGGTTGGCAGTAATAATTTTACCACTCAGATCGAACTCAATGCGGCCTAATACTTTACTAATAGCTTCTAGCTCTGCTTTGTTACCCTGTTCTTTCAGGATCTGCTCGGTAATATCGTTGGCAAATTTAATGGCCCCTGTGACCTTACCATTGGCATCTTTAATAGGAAAGTAGTTGGCGTTGATATAAAGACGTGAACCATCTTTTTTGATACGTAAGAAGTTACCTGACTGCGGCTTACCAGCGGTGATATCTGTCCAAAACTCCTTATAAGCGGCGCTACTCTTCTCTTCATTGCTCAAAAACATCGAGTGATGCTTGCCGATAATCTCTGCACCTGAGTAGCCAAGGGCATTTAAAAAGTGGTCATTAGCCCCCTTAACAGTTCCATCTGGATCAAATTCGATGACAGCAGTAACGGCTTTAAAAGAGTCCATGGTGGCTTCATGGTCACTGATCTGCTTCTGTAGCTTGATATTTTCGATTTTAATTTTTGAACCAAACATTGTATTTTTCCTATTTAAAAAAATGATCTATTTTGATTGTGCTAATAAAAAAAGTTAATGGAATGGTTACCCTTTCTCTACTGTTTATAGTGTGATGATTACGTATCAAGGTTTATAGGGGTAGTAAATATAGTTATGAACTAGCCTTAAGTAGTAAACCAGATGTAGGCCCCATAGTCCATGATTAGAAGCCATTATTCCATTAATATTTTAGGCTAATCATAATAATTACTTATCAAACAGTAGGTTTTACATAATAAAAAATCATGCTTTAGTTGATTAAAGTGTGAGTGGCTTTTTAACTTTTTTAAAATTTATACAATAAATCTACAGGAAGACAAGTTGAATTACTAAGTTGTATATTAATGGCGTGGGGCTTAATGGTTGGCTAGTTGGGGCTTTGGAATGAGAGTTGGAGTGAAGTCAGCTAAGTTTAGTTAGCTGACTAGAATAGGGCTATGTGGCGTTTACTTAGCCCTGATAGAGAAGCTATCAGTTGCTTTGAGTTTGATAATGGTTGGGTTGGGGGTGTTGTGTTCAATTAACCACGCAAGGTCATCTTGTAGTAGGGCATCATCAATCACTTTTTGCCAGACACGTTCAGAGACATTCCAGCGATAACCGCGGGTACGTAGATCATCTTTAACCTCAAATGGAGCGCCTGTTGCTTTAACAAGTGATTTGCTCTGGCGTACTGATTGCAGTAAAAAACTTAGTGCGGGTCTCTGTTGATCAGAGATTGGTAGAGAGAGCAGTTGGCAGAGTGCTTGAACGTCATCTAAAGCACGGTGAGCACCGTAGAAGAACTGTCCCACTTTCCAACAGAGAAACTCCTGACTTTTTGAGCCAACATGTGCCAGATTTGTCCAGTCAATCTGGGCAACCGAGCAACCCCAGATCTTATTCACAAATACATCACTATAACGCTCCACCACAGGGCGATCAAAGCCCGCATTATGTGCGACACAGAGCTGTACTTCACTGATCTCTTTCTCAATAATATCCCATGGAATACTATGGCCTTTGACATCGTCCATGGTTAAGCCTGTCACGCGGGTAACTTCAGCACTAATCTCACCTTTAGGCTCGTTGAGAAAGTTTTGTGAAGAGAGTACTTGGTAAAGATTGCCATCTGAGTTGAACTCTATAATTTGATAACCGAGTTCAATAATTTCACAAATATCAGTGTCTAAACCTGTCGTTTCAGTATCAATAATACAGATGCGGTGACAGTTGTCTGGGGTTGGGCTGTTAAATACGATTTTGGCAGAGAGTTTTTCCAGCACCTGATAATCATCGGACTGCTTGAGTTGCTCTGCACACTGTTGTAAAGATGTTATGTCAGACATGGTCTTTTCCCTAAACAAAATAATCCACTGATTGTAGCAATTGTAGATGGGAATTGGATTGGATTAAACAAAATATTATTGATATGAGTTGATGAAAATCAAAGATTCAATGGGTGAGTAAATTAAAGAATTTTTTCAGACGTGTGGTTTGTCTTATCCAGAATGAAATCAGTTGTACTTGTATATTTGCTATCCAACCTGTTTGTAGGCTTAGTTCACAATCAATCTCAATTATCTTGCCTTTTTTGCCTCTGTGGATAACTTGTGGATTAAGTGTAGAAGCGTGTTTCAGTTGTTTACAAATCGTTGGTGCAAGCAGTCGAGGAACATAGCCAATGAGTAAACCATGTGTGAAGGTTGGGGTATGCTTTGTAGATAACAGCAAGGGAGGAGGGTCATTTTCTGCTGAATGGAAGTGAGTGGGAAGCCAGATCTGTATCGCATTTTTATCGTAGGCGCTATCAGGTTCAGCTTTAAAATAGAGCAGGGTGTTTTTTTGGATCAAGTGACTCTCCAGAGCCAACTCAGCCGCATAATAGAATGTACCTTTAATTGGAAAACGAATGGTTCTAAGCATGCTTCTCATTTGATCATGACGGATAAAAAAACTTAAAAACTGAGTAGATCTAACTGTTGTTCGGTTAACTCAAACTGTTGTTGAGTTTGTGAGATTGGACACAAAAAGGATAGTTTAAAAGCGGTCAGTTGTAAATCAGGACGAGGCTGAATCTGACTGTCTAGGGTCTCGCTACCGTAAAGACGATCACCCAAAATTGGAAAACCTGTTTGTGAAAGATGACTGCGAATCTGATGTTTACGCCCTGTCTCAATGTTAACCTCAACTCTAGAGATACCTAATTCAGGATAAAAGGCTAATCGAGAGACGTGGCTAATCGCTGCTTTATCTGCAACTGGCAGATCAATGGTTTGCATGTGCTCGGGAAACTCTCCCCAAACATTGGCTTGATAGACTTTATTGACCCCCCCCTGCTCAAAAGTTTGACTCAGTTTTGCTGCCATCTTCTTAGTATGTGCTAGGAGCATTAACCCCCGTGTCGCACGGTCTAAACGATGTACAATCCAAGATTGTCGTGTCTGATCATTAGGCTTGTAATTCATCTCAACCCAGCGATAGAGTGCTGAATGGTCAGCCCATTTAGAGCCTTGTGAAAGCATACCGCGTGGTTTAAGCCAAACGGAATAGTGATCAAAATCGGCGATTAAAATGGGGGCTGTTGGTTCACTATTTAATAACTCTGCATTAAAGTAGAAATCAATTTTATCGCCTGTCTTGAGGACTCTTTTAAGGCGGCGTAGTCGCTCTGGTTTAGTGCTTCTAGTTGAGTTTTCAGCATTTTGAGTCAACCAAACAGCCCCTCTTAAGGCGAATTTCTTTAACTGCTGTTTGCTAATTGTTTCAATCGTTGGCTGATTTTGTAGATAAGTGTACAGATGATCAAGTGCTGAAACGGCCGCTATTTGCACCGTAATTTCAAAGTGCTGCTTGTCATCTTGCTGATTATCTTGAGAGTGCATAGTTGAGTAGAGAGGCTTTTAACTGTAAAGCAGTAGTATAAATGACTTTATGTATTTAAGGGGGGGCGGTTTACATCCTTAGAGTAAGTTTTTTACTCTACAATAGTGGCTATTAAATATAAGTCATTAATATAAACAATCCACTCTTCACAACTCAGTCTTGGTTTCTATGTTGCCCAGTTTTAAATTAAAGCCGCCTATTTCAGCTTTCTCTATAGGAGAACAGTCACTGCCGGTGGTGCGTACACGTCGTAAAAACTCGATAGCCCTTAAGCAGCGCTCGGATGGTGTGGTGATTTTAGTGCCAAGCAACTTCTCTAATCGTCGTTTAATGAACTTGTTGAATTCACACCATGACTGGCTTAAACAGGCGCTTAGTTGCTTTGAACAACGTCAGTTAAAAAAGCCTGCTTTAACGCTGTTTAAAGGTGAAGAGGGTGAGTTGTTTGACTATTTTGGTAAGGCGTATTCCTTATCTATTCAGCCATCACATTCATCAGAATCATGGGTTCTGATTGAAAATCAGCACTGTTATATTCATCTGGCAGAGCAGAGAAAAGTAGATCAAACTCAACAGGTCAAAAATTTGATTGAAAATTTCATCAAGCAGCAAGCACAGAGCCATCTATTAGCCAAACTCAATGCTTATGCAGAGCAGATTGGAGTTCAGTTTAAGAGCTTAACCGTTAAGGGGTATAAATCCCGTTGGGGTAGCTGTTATGCAGATGGACGTATTCAGTTTAACTGGCGCCTGCTGCAAGCACCTGAATGGGTAATTGACTATGTCGTGGTACATGAGTTGTGTCATTTAGTACATGCTAACCACTCCAAAGCCTTTTGGGATCTTGTCTGTTCACACTATCCAGAAACACCTAAAGCCAAAGCTTATATTAGACAGCATGGTCAGCAGTGGATTCAGTTTTTGCAGTAAGGCTTAATCATAATGAAAACTGATAATTAACTGTTATACCCTGTGGCAAATTAGTGTTTAATGACACTCTGCTTTTTCTCTTTTATTGATGCCTACTTAGAAGAAACTATTTGATGAAAACTATCCATATTACTGCTAATAGCCGTTTGAGTACCACGCTGAAACAGCGAGCCATTCAACAGCAATCTCACTCAGTCATAGAGACACCATTGATTATGACCCTGCCGCAGTGGTGGCAAAACTGGCAAGAGGGCTGCCTGCTAAGAGGAGAGTTATCCCTTGATGAGCTGACGAGTAAAGTCCTGACAAGTTTTGAAGCGCAGTGGTTGTGGGAGCAAGTGCTGCAACAAGAGCTTGATGATCGAGAAAAACATCCGTCAGAAAGTGTGGATAAGAGCGGTAGTGAATCAGCAGGAGTGTGTGAAGATCAACAGCAGATGAAAAGTATCGCTTTGTTGAATGTGGGCAGTACCGCTAAACAGCTCTATCAAGCTTGGACGCTCTCGGCAGAGTGGTTTACAGAGGCGTGGTTAGAAGAACCTTATCTCTCCGATGAGAGTTTTCTATTTAAAAAATGTCAGGCACGTTATTTAAAAGCACTTGAAAAAAATGGCTGGTTAGATGAAGTCTTGGTTCAGCAACAACGTTTACAGTGGTTAGAGGCTGGCAGAGGTTGTCTAGCAGAGCAATTTGTATTGCATGGTTTTGATGAGATAACGCCACAAATTAAGCAGTGGCAAGCCGTTATTGAAGCCCGAGGCTGCCTGTTTACAATAGCAGATTCATCTGAGTTGGATCAGCCAGCAGAGCAGTTCTGTTTCCAAGCATTAGACCCACAGGATGAAGTACAGCAAGTCGCTTTGTGGTGTATCGATCAGTGGCAAACTTTATCACAAGCTAAACAGCCGCATGAGATAAAGATCGGTGTAGTTTCGCCTAATTTAGTCGATTATAAGGTCTCGTTAATTCAGTGTTTAGATGAGCAGTTAACGGCACAAGGTCTGCAAAAATTGAGCATGAAGCGCTCTCAACCACCTTTCTATAACTTATCAATGGGCATCTCTCTACTGGAATTACCGCTGGTACAAAATGCATGGCTTAGCTTGCAGCTATTTTTAAACCCCCAAAAACCTTGTAGCTATAGTGATTGGAGCCAGTGGTTAATCTCTCCTTATTCCAGCGGTGATGTAGTTAAACGCCAACAAGCAGATTCATCCTTTAGACGCTTACAGTGGTCAAATTTCAGTTGGCCAAACCTGCTAGAGACCGAGGCAGCCAAGGCGCTACCAAAAGACTTGAAAAAACGCCTACTTCATCAAGCGGATAAGTCCACGCCAAGCAAACTCTCCTTAAGTGAGTTTATAGGCCTAGTTTGGGATCTACTGCAACAGCTTGATTGGACGGGTTCAAGAACGCTGAATAGTGATGAGTATCAGCAGAGATCCAAGTTTGAAGAGGCGATCACTCAGTTTTCAATGGTGACAGAGATGATGGCGAAACAGACAGTCTCTGCTTGGTTATCGCTATTTAAGCGTTTCTTATCCGAGCAGCTATACCAGTCACAAAGTAGAGGCCTGCAACCGATTCAGATTATCGGTATGTTAGAGGCGGGTGGGCAGCAGTTTGATGCACTATGGGTGTTAGGTCTAACCGATGAAGCTTGGCCAAGAATGCCGAATCCAAGTCCATTTTTACCGATGAACTTACAGCGAGAGGTTCGTTCTCCACGTTGTGATGCTAAACGTGAATTGGATTACGCCAAACAGGTCACGGCTAGACTATCGGTCTGTGCGCCAATGTTGGTATGGAGTTATGCCAAACAGAAAGGTGATGCTGAGTTACTGCCGAGCCCGCTGATTCCACAAGAGGATTGCACTGGGTATCCAGCCGTCACTTATCACTCATTAGCCGATCAAATCTTTCATAAAAGAGATGCTGCTAACCCCCTTGAGTGGGTGTTAGATGCCAAAGGGCCTGAAGTACCAGCAGGTTCAAAAGCCCCCGGTGGAACAGGGATTTTACAGGCGCAGAGTCAATGCCCTCTAATGGCCTTTATGGATTTTCGTCTTGGCGGTAAATACGGTATTCAGTCAGTGGAAGATGGTTTACAGAATAACTTTCAGGGGACCTTGGTGCATGAGGTCTTAGAGCATTTTTGGCAGGAAACTAAAACTCAGGTTGCTATGTTGGCTCTAAGTGATGATGAACTTAAAAACCGTTTGGCAGAGCACATTAACCAAAGTTTTACTGAGCTAGAGGGCACTATTGAAAACAGCTATCTGGTTTTAGAGCAGCAACGTATTTTGGGGCTCTGTTTAAACTGGCTCGAACTTGAGAAAAAGCGACCTAGTTTTGAAGTGATTGAGACCGAGTCTGAACATCAAATAGAGCTGGCGGGTATTCAGTTTAAGATCATTATCGATCGCATTGATAAGGTCGCGGGTGAGTCGGTCATTATCGACTATAAAACAGGTAAAGCCAGTATTAATAACTTAATGAAAACACCCACCAAGGCACCGCAGTTAGCGGTTTATCTGCATGCATTGAATAAAGAGGATGATACGGTTTCTGGCATCGGCTACGGTCTACTGCACTCAGATGATGGTGTCAATATCAGCGCCATTGTGGCTGAGGATGAGGTGCTACAAAAGGCACGCTCTATTCAAGTCTTTGCTAAGCTCTCGGATAAAGAGGGGGGTGAATATGAGGGCACGACTTGGACACACTTTTTAGAACATCTGCGCCAAGAAGTTTTAGATTTGGCGACTGATATTCAGCAGGGGGGGGCGCAGATGGTTTTTGATAGCCCTAACGACATACTGTACGCCAATACCAAGCTCGCTTTGCGCCTGCCAGAAGTTGCGCAACAACAGCAAGATGGTTTGTTGGATGGGGAGGAAGCATAATGTCGAATAATAACCCGTCTAATCAAACTACACCTAGTGATAACTTTGATCTCTTTTCAGAAGAGATGATCAATCAAGACCGTGACTACTCAATCGACCCAGCCGATCAGCCAACACTAGAGAGTCTATTTGGTTTGCAAAGAGATACGGGTTTAATTGATGGTGAATCACGTTTTTCAGCGATCAACCCTTTCCAGTCTTTTATCGTACAAGCCCCTGCGGGTTCGGGTAAAACCGCGTTGTTAACCCAGCGTTTTTTAGCCCTATTATCGCAAGTTGATCAGCCTGAGCAGATTGTTGCCATGACCTTTACAAAAAAGGCCGCTGCCGAGATGCGTGATCGTATTATGGGTGCGCTTAAAACAGGCTTGTTAAAAGAGCCACCAGAGCAGCTTAATGATAGAAATACTTGGCAGCTGGCTAAAGCTGCACTTAAAAAGGATACTGAGCAGAGCTGGTCACTATTAGAAAACCCAAACCGCTTGCGCATTAAAACCATCGATGGACTCAATAGCTACTTGGTCGGTCAAATGCCGCTACTCTCTAAAATGGGGGCGCAGTCGCAAATCTCGCACAATGTTGATCCAGCTTATAAAGAGGCGGTTCACTTAACCCTTAAAACCCCACAATTAGAAGACGCCGTTGCGCGTCTATTAGGCCTAGTTAATGGCCGTTTTAATCGTGCTGAAAGCTTGTTAATGAATATGCTTAAAAAGCGTGATCAGTGGATGGGTTCACTGCTTGGTTTTACGGGTGATGAAGCCAGAACTTATTTAGAAGCATCCATACAAAATATTGTTGAAGATGAGCTAGTCCAGCAAATGGCCGTGTTAAGCCATGTACGTCCCTTTTTAGAAGAGGCTTGTGAAATTGCTAACTATGCGGCGCAAAATGATCAAGAACAATTAGAAGCCTTATGTGGTGCTTGGCCGCTCTCTGATTCAATCGGTGATATTAGCCTGTGGCGCGTTTTGGCAGATTGGTTGCTGACCAAAGACTCTAAAGGCATTCGTAAAACGGTCAATAAGAATAACGGTTTTATTGCGGGTAAAGGCGAAGCTAAAGAACGTAAAGATCAGTTTTTAAATGTGTTGGCTAGCTTGCGTGAAAACCCACAGTCTAAAGCGATCTTAGAGGCTTTAGTCATTTTAAAAAGTCTGCCAGATCCGCATTATACAGATGAGCAGTGGGCAGATTTGCAGTGGTTAATTCAACTGTTAAGAGTTTCTGCCGCCTATCTGAAAGTGGTCTTTCAATCGACAGGACAGGCAGATTTTATCGAGATTGCCCAAGCGGCGAGTCAGGCTTTAGGCTCGGAGTTAGAGCCAACAGATTTGGCACAACAGCTCGACTACCAAGTCAGACATCTACTGGTCGATGAGTTTCAAGATACCAGTAGTGAGCAGTATGCGTTAATCACAAAGTTGATTGCTGGCTGGCAGAAAGGGGATGGCCGCACGTTGTTTATTGTCGGTGACCCAATGCAGTCGATCTATCGTTTCCGTGAGGCGGAGGTGGGTAACTTCTTAAAAGCGTGGCAGGGCAAGGTTGGTCAGGTTGCGCTCACGCCTGTTAATCTACAGGTAAACTTCCGCTCTAGTCAGGGCTTGGTCGATTGGGTCAATAGCCAGTTTAGAAAAGTGTTACCACGCGAAAATAATATAGAGAAGGGGGCTGTGACTTACAGTGATTCTAAAGCATTCTCTACCGATGATACACCTGCGGTATCGGGACACTGGGCGATTAACCGTAGCCATGAAACCGAAGCGGAAGAGGTTGTTGAGCTGATTAAGTCTCGCTTGTCAGACTTTACCGATGGCGATGGTAAAAGTATCGCTCTGTTAGGGCGTACCCGATCAAGTTTGATAGGCATAGCCCGTCTACTAAAACAGCAGGGTATTGGTTTTAGGGCGGTTGATTTAGAAGCCTTGAACGAGCGACAAGAGGTGCAAGATGGTTTGGCTCTCAGTCGTGCGCTGCTGCATCTATCTGATAGAGCTGCTTGGATTGCTCTCTTAAGATCACCACTTGTTGGTCTATCGTTAAATGATCTCTATGTAGTGATGGGTGACAGACCTTACGATTCTGTATGGGCGTGTTTAATGTCGCTAGAGAGTCACTTAGATGGAGCTATTAGTGGTGCCATAGATAAGGTTGTCGATGACATTATTGATCCCCCCCCTGTTCGAAATAATCAATCCTTGCAGAATAGCCTTTCTCAAGAGGGCTTAAGCCGTCTTGAGCGTGTTATTCCTGTTTTACAGCAAGCGATCTCCCGTTTAGGCAGTCTGCCATTTTCAACCTTAGTGCGTGAGACTTGGTTACAACTGGATGGTCCGCAAACGGTGGAGAATCACCTAGGCCTAGAGAATGTTGATGTCTTCTGCCACACCCTAGCAGAGCTAGATGGAGAGGCGTTAGATTTTCAACAGTTAGAGACCCTAATGGATGCACTGTTTGCCCGTGCCGATAGCGCACCCGCCAGTCAGCGTATTGAGCTGATGACCATGCACAAATCGAAAGGCTTGGAGTTTGATACGGTTATTCTGCCAGGCCTTGGCAGAAAACCACGCGCGGATGACACCGAGTTGGTTTCGTGGTTTCAGTTTATGGCAGAGGATGAGCAGACAGGCGGCGCGTTAGAGCAGTTAGTCATTGCACCGATTGCACAAAAAGGCCAATCAGCTTCTCGTTTAAGTCAGCTACTAAAACGCTTTGAAGCAGAAAAACAGACCTATGAATTGGGGCGCTTGCTCTATGTAGCGGCAACACGCGCCAAACAGCAGCTACACCTCTTCGGCAAGGTAGATCTAAAAGAGAGTGATGATCTAGAACGTGAAATTTATCCAGTCAATAACAGCATGCTCTCTGCACTGTGGCCTTGTGTTTCTACTGAGTTTAGTGCCCTAGAGAAGGCATTTGAATATGCTGAAGAAAGTGCACCCTCAAGGGGCACTAGAGCAGGGGGGGGGCAGGATAGCGATGATCAGCGTTGTTGGCCTAAAGTCAGCCGTCTGCCATTAGCCCGTGAAGGGGTTGTTCAGTTACTAGAATCTGCTGAGAAGTTAGGTAATGAAATCGCTGCATCTAGTGCTTTAGTTTCTTCTGATTTAATGGATGACAGTGAATTTTTATCGGCCGATCCAGAGTTTGCTGCTGATTTAGACTCGGCAGAAAATGGTCTATTAGTCAGTCATTTAGCGCTATTAAATACCTCAGTCGGTAATTTGGTACATGCGGTGTTTGAGCAGATGGTTGATGAAGGGCTGAGTGATTGGGATAGTACGAAACTAACAGAACGCCTACCGTTTTATCAACAGTGGTTCACTCAGCAAGGTTTAAAAGAACCTGACCTCTCTACCGCAATGCAACGCACTGAGCGCTCGATTAGTAATGCCATTCAAAACCCAACCTTACTGTGGGCTTTAGGGGGCGGATTTGCCATCTCAGACGTAGAATTTCCGTTGACCTCTATTGATGAGCACGGCTTGGTGAGTAACCATATTGTCGATAGAACCTTGGTTGATGAAAAGGGTATTCGTTGGATTATTGATTATAAAACCAGTGTCTATGAGGGAGATGATATTGCAGGCTTTATCAAAAAGCAGGTAGACAGCTATCAGCCGCAACTGGCTCGCTATGGCAAGCTATTTGCCTTGCTTGAAGATCGTCCTCAGAAGTGGGTTATTTACTTTAGCTATATAGATCAATGGGTTGAGTTAGATCAATAATAGGGCTATGGTAAGAGGTACGTATTTTAATTTATCGGTCACTAATGTAATGACAAATGGAGCAATAGTGCGTGAAAAAGGTGATCCTATTATCCACGCATAAAACGTTGTAAGAGAGGTTGTATGGAAAAGACACAAGCACAAATCTTAAGACACCACGGTGGCGATGGCGAGCATGCACGGCAGATGATTACCGAAACCTATGATCGACGACATGATGTTGATTTCTGGGCATTTTGGAATGAGCAGATGGCACCCGTGATTGCTAAGAACGATTGTTTGGTTGATTTAGGCGCAGGTACTGGACAGTTTGTTGGGGATTTAGCCTTACGTTATCCGCAGAGTTTAATTGTTGGTATTGAGGCGGCTGACTATATGTTGGTTGCTCAAGAGCCTCTGCCTGATAATGCCCGAATTATTAAAGATGATCTGAATGCCCCCCGAGCTAATATAGAGCATGGCAAAGTCGCGGTGGCCATGGCGAATATGCTAGTTCACGAACTACCTCAACCTGTAAACATGTTTAAGGCTATTTATAAGTGTTTAAAAGTAGGTGGGCGTTTTTGCATTATCGATCTAGTACGCCAACCGTTATCAGACTACCTACAACATAAATACCCCGAAGCGGAGCTGTTTACTCAAGATATCAATAAAGATGAGATTGCCGATGTTTTTGGGCATTTTTTAGAACACAATCGCTATCACGCCGAGGACATAATCTACATGTTGGAGGCGGTAGGTTTTAAGCTGATTGAAAATACCCCTCAGAAAGATGGGCGGTTTGTGCGGATTGTGGTGGAGAAGTAGGATGATAAGGTCGAGTGATATGAATGAATACAATACATCTGCTGCCCTTAGAATGAGCGAGTTTGTTAGGTGATTTCTGCTAATAATTCATTTGTCTCAGAGAGGCTAAAATATTTTTCATCAAAGGGGATATCTAGCCATGAAAGCATATCATAATGCTCTGGATGGCTTGGGTTGCTGATTATCTCAAGCAGGTTTTGAAAGCCCCAAATACCACCACAATCTTCAGGGGGGCAAGCTCTTACCCCCTTAATGCAGGTTGCTAATTTAGAGGCGGCATCAAAAGGCAGTATTTTTTCCAGTACAATCTTATGCTGCCAGCCATCCCCAAAATCATACTCGTAATTCATAGACTCTTTTTCGGCTTTAAGAAGATCTGACAGCTTATAGCTGTTCTCATCGTTAAGCTCTGAACCGAAATCAGCCCCAAACTCATCATCTTGCATGCCGTATGAAATACCCTCTTTTTCAAATTGATGTAGATGGCAATCAAACCAGCCCATAGAAGATTGAATAACGGCGTGAAATTGAGATAGTCGGATGGAGCTGTGAACGAGTACTCGTCGCCAAATTGGGGGCTGGCTACCTGTTAAAGTCATTTTTATTTGGTAGATAGAGCGTAACACCTGCACATTTTTAGTTTTTTTCTGAGGTAGATCCACTTTGAGCTCATCGGGGGAATCTTTAAGCATTTGACTAGGGGAAGGAGGGCTTGCCAGTAATTGTTTCTTAATCGCGTCGATGGCGCACTTCCAGTCCAAATTTCGCTGAGGAAATTGATTAATACTAAAAATAACCGCCCCTAGATCAACGTGTGAAAGACCGCCTTCTGTTTGGATAATACTTTTATACAGCCCTGTAATCTCATTTAAATTGCCCAGTATTTTTTTATCTGCTGTTTTGGTGTACTGTATTTCATCATATCCTGCAAAAACTTTATCAATGGTTTGTTCATCAAACTCCATCAGGCCAAGAAGTTGATCTAGCCCCTTTATAAGCGGATCAGGAAAGTGTTTTAAATTACTTTTTTTAATACCAGGTATTACAAATGAAAGCAGTGTTTTTTCATTCATAAAAATAAACCATTTTTTTCTCTCTAAAAAGAACTCATTTATATACCAATTGCCAAGTACCGTGTCTGATTCTGATACTTCTGAGAGCTCTTGGGGTTTAAGTCCCAATGTTTTTATGACTTTAGCGGTACATCTTAATTGGAGCATTTTTTTCCTTTTAAAAGTTTTATTGCAAAGGAGTTGGAATGTGTTCTTTTGTATTCTATCGGAGAAAATGATTTACAAGTCATTTTTTGGAAGTCGTGCTTACTATTTACTTACCTAAGGGCAAAAGGCAAGAGTTGTATCATAGAATTATCTGATTAAACTTATGAAAACTTAAGAACGAGTGCTGCACTATGACGGTGATTCTAAGACTTAGTTCTAGTTGTTATCAGGGCCTAAAGAATCTTCTATAAACGATCCAACGGGCTTAAAACACCTGCACTACCCTGGTTCAAAACATGGGTGTAGATCATGGTAGTCGATACATCCTTATGCCCAAGTAGTTCCTGAACCGTACGAATATCCGAACCACTCTCTAATAAATGAGTCGCAAAACTATGCCGAAGTGTATGCGGGGTTGCACGCTTAGTGATACCTGCACTCAGGCAGGCCTTTTTCATGGCACGTTGCACATTTTTTTCGTCACGGTGATGGCGGTGTGTTTTATCTGATCCAGGGTCTTTACTTAAACGGCTTGACGCAAATACATACTGCCAAGCCCATTCGCTTTCCGCATGTGGGTACTTTTTAGCCAACGCAAATGGTAGATAAACACAGGCCTGATCATGTTTTAAATCATACTGGTATAACTGCTGACGTTCACTTAACTGTTGCTGTAATGCAGGAATGATGGATTGAGGCAACATAGTGATACGGTCTTTATTACCCTTGCCAGAACGAACCATAATTTCATTGCGATCAAAATCAATATCCTGCACCCTAAGCCTCATCACCTCCATTAAACGCATACCTGTACCGTATAACAGCCGAACAATTAAAGCATTGATCCCAAGCATAGATTCAAAAAGCCGTTCTACCTCACTGACACTCAATACCATAGGTAAGCGGATAGGGTTTTTAGCTCGCACCGCCTGAATATCCTCAATGCTTATCTCCAATACCTGTTGATACAAAAATAACAGCGCCGATAACGCCTGATTTTGTGTACTCGCCGAAACATGTCTCTCTACCGCTAAATAGGTTAGAAAATTTTCAATTTCAGTTTTACCAAGTTCTTGTGGGTGCGTTTTATGATGGAAAAAAATATACTGCTTAACCCAAGATACATAACTCTTTTCAGTACTCAAACTAAAATGCCGCAATCTACACTTCTCTCTCACGCGATCTAGTAATTTCATAAAGGTGTACTTCTCAGTTAAACGATTAGAAACGGGGATAGGAATGCTTTGTTAAAGCGGTTGGTTTCGAGTATAGTGGATTTTGTTTTTAAGTCATTATACATATGTTTATAAGTATGTATACACCAGCAATGTGTATAATAATTGTTACCTCGTCCTGCGGACGAGGTAACGGGCGCAGTTAAACATTTAAACAGCGTTGTCGCCCGCAGGCGGGTAACAACTCGTTCAAACGCACATTCGACTA
>BQXR01000012.1:0-50002 GCA_033238645.1 Thiomicrorhabdus sp. | reverse complement strand
CTGCTTTTCTATTAAGCGCTTTAGAGAGAGCTAATGAAACTCAACTTTGATGTCACAGCAATAGAGTTTGAAATAATTCGGACAATTTTGCAGTAGAGCTTACCAGTCGTAAGTCTCCGCAAGATTACCAGTATAAACATTGATTAAACTAGAAGAAGCATTTGACGAATTACTACTGCCTTATAAAGTAGATTTGGTTGTTCTCAATGCCATAGAATATTATTGATCTTACTTAAAGTGATATAAGTAATATGTATCTTTTCATATTAGTGATATAATCATTTTAGGTAAATGAGATAAATAATAATGAAGTCAATTAAGTGGCAACCTAAAGCATTAAAGCAGCTTAAAAAATTTAAAGATGCTCAGGTAGTGGCTCGTATTTACAAGGCTGTTGGCGGGTTAGCAAGTTTTCCTGTTGGTGGAGACATTAAAGCACTTAAAAATCATAAGTATGATTATCGCTTGCGAGTAGGTGATTACCGAGTGATGTTTAATGTTGAAGAGTCGATTGAGATTGTTGTTGTAGAAGAGGTTAAAAAACGTGATGAACGCACATATTGATTATCAAATTATAGAGCAAGGTGGTAAACCTGCTTTTGCAGTGTTGCCTTATGATGTTTTTATGGGGCTAATAGGCAAACAGTCAGTTATTGAAGATGGATTGATTCCACATGCCATTGTTGAACGTAACCTTTTAAACGGTGTGCCATTGGTAAAATGTTGGCGTGAGCATTTGGGCTTAACTCAGTCGGAATTAGCAGATAAAGCGGGGATGCCGCAGTCATCGGTGGCTAGAATAGAGGCAAATTCAAATATTAATATGCGTAAAAACACGCTTGAGTCATTGGCATTGGCTATGGGTTTAACCGTTGAGCAGTTAGAAGAGTAGTTAAGCCATATAGCTGGTGATTAATCGTCATTAGCTATACTTCTATGATTAAAACTCTATTATATAACCCCACAGAATAGACTATTCCACCGCCTTGCTTTATCCTTACCTCTATTATTAAATTCGCTTTATCCCTCTCTCAAATAAGCTCTTAAAGATCTTAAGAAGGCATTAAAACCGCCAAAGACACTCACAAAACTAGGTGTTTTTTAGGTTTTAAATAATGAGCAGGGGGGGGTAAACAAACCGCTGGGGTTTCACGACTTACCTAGCTTTAAAAAAGACATAGACTTATGCATCTACAAACCCCTTTAGAAAAACCTGTCTTTGACCTGAGTGCGGGCACTAACTCTGCGAGTCATTTCTCTGTTGCGCCGATGTTGGATTGGACCAATCGTCACTGCCGTTATTTTCACCGTCAGTTGAGCCATAATGCGTGGTTGTATAGTGAGATGATCACTACGGGTGCGATTATCTATGGTGAGAACTTGCCGCGCTTTTTGGGTCATCACGCAACTGATGTGCCTGTTGTATTGCAACTGGGCGGCAGTAATAGTGTCGATCTAGCCAAGTGTGCTAAGTTGGGTGAGGAGTGGGGTTACTCTGAGATTAACTTGAATGTTGGTTGTCCGAGTGATCGTGTACAGAACAATATGATTGGTGCTTGTTTGATGGATCACCCTGACCTAGTTGCGGAAAATGTCGCGGCTATGAAGGCGGTGGTGGATATCCCTGTGACAGTCAAAACCCGTATAGGCATTGATAATCATGAGGAGTTTTCAACCTTAGAAGCTTTTGTTCAAACGCTGGTGAATGCAGGGGTTGATGGCATGATTATCCATGCACGTAAGGCGTGGTTAGAAGGCTTGTCGCCTAAACAGAATCGTGATGTGCCTCCGCTTAAGTATGACTGGGTTCACCGACTTAAAGCGGCTTTTCCTGACCTTCCGATTGCCATCAATGGTGGTTTGAAAAGCAATGATCAGGCTTCGCTTCATTTAGAGACTTATGAAGATTTGCCTGCGGTTGATGGCATTATGCTGGGTCGTGCTGCTTATGAGCAACCTTATCTATTAGCGGAAGTTGATCAACGTTTTTATGCTAGTAAAAAGCAGATTCAGAGCCGTGAACATGTCCTTGAGTGTATGTACCCTTATATTGAAGACCACTTAGCAAATGATGGTCGTTTAAATCAAGTGACTCGCCATATGTTAGGACTGTTTCATGGCCAACCAGGCGCACGTATGTGGCGACGATATCTCTCTGAAAATGCCTTTAAAGACGGAGCGGGTATTGAGGTAGTTGAGCAAGCCTATAAGAAAGTATTTGATGAAATTCAACGTATTGAAGATGTACCATGCGTTTTCTAGAAGTTCCGTTTAGAGAGAAAGATCTGGCGAAGGCTTTAGGTGCACGCTGGGATGGTGCCAGTAAAAAATGGTACGTGCCAACGGATCTTATTGATCAAATTGATGAGTTTAGTCAGTGGTTGCCTTTAGATGAGGGAAGTTCGACTATTTTGAGTGGAAGTAGCTCAAATACGGCTTCTGCGGGCAATCTAACATTTGATTTAAATAGTAATGCAGATTTCGAGCAGGGGGGGCCTCCTGCTGCTGAAAAGGAAGTAAAAGGTATACAGCTCTCCGCCCTATTAAGACGTGTACAGCAAGCGCTTAGGCAATGTTTACCAGGGGCTACTTGGGTGGTCGCTGAGATTGCCAATATCAATAATAGCCGTGGTCATATCTATTTAGAGTTGACTGAGAGTAATGGCCAAGGTCAGACGGTAGCAAGTAGCCGCGCGATGATCTGGCAGAGTCAGGCTCAGGGTTTGTTAAGCCGTTTTGAGGCGGATACTGGCAGTGCTTTGGCGATTGGCCAAAAAATACTATTGCTGGCAGAAGTTAGCTTTCATGAACAGTATGGCTTCTCGATGGTGATTCAGGATATTGACTCAAGTTATACGTTGGGAGAACTGGAACAGAACTTGATTAACTTACGTAAACAGTTAATCAAAGAGGGCATCTATCAACAGAACAGACAGTTTAAATTGCCAGCAGATTTCTTTAGAATTGCGGTTATTGCTCCACCTGCTGCTGCGGGTTTAGGTGATTTTAGAGCAGATGCAGATATGCTACAAAAAGCGGGGTTGTGCGACTTTAAGTATTTCTATAGTGCTTTTCAGGGTGACTCTGCGGAGAAGGAATTGGTCTCCGCTTTTGAAGCGGTTCATGCTCTGCATCATGCGAATGCATTTGATGTTTTGGTGGTGATTAGAGGAGGTGGCGCCAAGTTAGATTTGAACATGCTTAACTTGTATCCAATTGCTAAAGCACTCTGTGATGCAAAACTACCTGTATTAACAGGTATTGGCCATGAGCGTGATAATACGATTTTGGATGAAGTTGCTCATAGCCGTTTTGATACCCCCAGTAAGGTGGTGGCTTTTATTCGTCATGAAATCATTCAACAAGCACAGCAAGCAAAGACCAACTGGCAGAATATTGAGCACTCTAGCCGTTTAAAAATTAAGTATTTAGAGCAAGACCTTAATCAGCTAGACCAACATATTAGACACAGTAGTATGAATGCGATTAACCAATCAAAACAACAGCTTGAACCGTTACAAAACACGGTACAGCGTTTGAGTGAAGCCAGTGTTCAACGTGCAACACAGAATATTAGAGAGCTAAAACAGGCCATTGATGCTCAATTAAAAACGCGTATAAAGATGAAAAAGATCGAGATTGATCAGTTGATATTAACGGCTGAAAAAGAGGCTGAAAGGGTGCTTGAGTCTCGACAGCAACAGATTATTCAGTGGATCTCTTTGATCCTGAGCTCTGGCCCTAAGACACAACTGAATCGTGGTTTCAATATCGCGAAGAATTTAGAAACAGGTAAACCTGTCACAACGGCAAGCGAGGCGCTACAAGTAACTGAGCTTTCACTGGAGTTTGTCGATGGCAGCGTGACCGCTAAGGTTGATCAGGACAAAGGTATTACCCATTAAACCTAGCGTTTAATCGTGACCCCAAACACTAACCGTATTAAATACAGAAACAAATAGATAAAGGCGTTGAAATGAGTAAGGCAACCGCAGAGAGTTTTAAGCATAACTATAAGAAATTACAGGAAATTGCGCAGAAGTTATCTGATACTTCTGAGGTAGATATTGATGAGTTAGTACCAATGGTTGATGAAGCAACCCGTTCGTATCAGCTCTGTAAATCACGTATAGAAGCGGTTGAAACCGCGCTAAACAGCCGTTTAGACACAGAAACAGCAGAGGCTTAATCTCATGACAACAGCAACTATCTACCATAATCCAAAGTGTTCTAAGAGCCGTAGCAGTTTAGAGATTCTCCAAGGCATGCCTTTGGAGATTGAAGAAGTACGTTACCTAGACACGCCACCAACCAAAGCGCTGTTACAAGAGCTGTGTAACTTAATGGGTGTAAAACCCATTGAGATTACCAGAACCGGTGAAGCACGTTTCAAAGAGTTAGGACTAACAAAGACTGATGATCGTAGTGATGACGAGTGGTTAGAGATTCTAGTGGCTAATCCAATCTTAATAGAGCGCCCAATTGTTCGTGTTGGTGATAAAGCCGTAATAGGTCGCCCACCAGAAAATGTTTTAACGTTGATTTAAAACGCTAGTAGCCATTTTGCATCATTAGTATCTCTAAGTACCCAGATTGTATTTAGAGATTAACCAATTCACTTCTAGTTCAATTCAGATCTATTTCTTGCTCGCTTTAAACCTCGCTGTTCAATTTGTGCAAATCATCAAACAAATAACAATCAATTTAGTTTTGTGTAACGACATAGGACTTTGTCATTTCTTTTTATTAATCCTAGAGCAGAGCCTTGATCCTGAATTAGTTAAATGCGTATAGGTCTGTAAGAAAATAAAGTTGTTTGTAATTTGTTACAAATAATCAGCGTGAGTAATCAAGAGATTACGTAATAGGGTAACAGGGCTATTTATCTTCATTTCAGGCAAATACCAATTTAACATAATATATAACTGGCGCTCTGCTTTGCTAGGTCTGAAGAGTGGGCTACCATCCCCCAAAAGTCCTTCTCTACCTGGCTTTTAGCCTTTTTCATATGCACTTCTGCAACAATTTTATTTGGTGCAATTTGCGCAATTTTCGCAAGTCTTAAAAGTGCCGAATCATTTAGTTCACCAGGGCGAATTTTTAGATTATTAATTGTTTGAGGCGTTACACCGATTTCTTTAGCAATAGCATAATAAGAAAGTCCGCTTTTTTTCTTAGCAAGTTCCACGTATTTAATTGATACAGTTGTCATTTCATACCCTCCGACAGGTTTTAAAAATTCCGTTAACGTTAACGAGAATTATACACCTAAAATTTAATAAACAAAAATGTTTATAAATCAATAGTTTATTATACACATACCATACTAATATGTAATTTACGTATTATTTAACTTGCATATTAGTATGTAGTTTGTGTAATATCTCTATCAGTGGTTCATCTACGTACCACGTCATTACTCCGATAGGGCGAACTTATAAATCGCCCGCCTTTAAGAATTCGGAATCAATAATTAGGAGAGTAAGACAATGTTAAATACAGCAACAACCCACCAAACACAGAATAACCCAATACCGCTAATCAAACCGCAGCCGCCTTTACCAATCATTATTCAAGAAACTACTTTTAGATATGAAGATACAAAACTTACACCTGGAGAATTTAGGTTTTTTCTAAGTTCTGGAATGCTTGTCATGATGTTTGATAATATTAAAATAGAAACTGAAACTAACGGTACAAATTACGTTTGGGTTAAAGGTATTTTAGATGGTAGTGTAAAAATCATAGCTTGGATTACGCTAGATAAAGCCGCTCTTTTAAGTGTTTGGATAGATCGTTGCAAGGGTAACGCCCTTTAATGACTTCTTTAGCTTTTGGTAATCGTTGCGGGCATGATCCAAGAACACCGGTTCTTGATCTGCCTACGGCCATTAATAAAAAGCTGCCTAAGTTACTGCAAGATACTATTAAGAAAATGCGTGGTTTCTACGCGAACCCTTCAAACTTTTCATTCCTAAACCATAACGATAGACAACGCCGTTCAGAATCGCGCGAATCTATGGTTTTGGTTCTTTCGGTACTATTCCAGCACCTTGACCTTGTTACGATGAAACTCGTTAAGGTTAACGAAAAAGGCCAACACGAAAACGTTTCTATTGCCTATTTACACGCCCAAAGCGGCCTATCATTCTCGCGTTTTAAGCGAGCTTGGTTGGGTTTGATTGCTTGCGGCATTTGTAAAAGCTTCCAACAAGTCGATTCGACCGAGGAAGGGCAGTACAAGGGCTTACCAAGTATCAAAACGATAACACCGGTTTTGTTTACGGCATTAAGCCTAAATAAACGCCTTGCTAATAGTAGAGAGTTCCACAGTCAGCGCCGCATTAAGCGCACTTTTAAGCGTACGCCAGCCGTTAAAGCGGTTGAGAGCCTGGTAGAGCATGCCAACTCTCTAAGAGTTAAAAAGGTAATGCAAAAAGCCTTTAATAGCATGGTAGGCCGCACACGCCCCAAGACTGTAAAAAGCCCCCAACCAAATCAAAATCAAAAATTACTAGATCGTTTTCAACATATCCAGGACAAAAACAGCTAATTATCTAAACCGATAAGGATTACCTGTACCTACTGTTCAGCTTTCACCCTGGTTTGTATATCTTTATGTAAAAAAAGTGCCTTGACGGGCTTATATGGGCGTATTTATTCCTGTTTTTCATGGTCTAAATGCAGTTTTTTAATGATGGATTAAACCATCTCTTCTTTTAGGTTTTTAAGTGTACTAACCAATGATGCTTAAGTGTTCTATGTTGTTTCAAAGAGATCTATAAAAGAAGAAAGGAGAGCCTAACGGCTCAGTGATGATTAACCCCTGCGGGTTTAATGGGTGGGGCTGTTAATTCAATTTTTATAAATCAGTGTGAATGTGGCGGTGTTCTTTTGACGCTTTGCGTCATGCTAATTAGGGAGAAGTTATTAATTATGAAAGACCAAGACAAAGGCGCTAAGCCAAAGGCGCAGGAAGTAACGAAGGACGCGGGGCTTTGGACTCTATACGATCAGTTAGATGATTTGCGGGTACAAGCTTCTGAAACTATAAACCCTATGCTTAAGGCTAGATTAGCAGAGAAAGCCGTTGTAATCAGTTCAGAGTTGATCAGGGAGTTAATTTTAAAGTTAGAAACGTTGGAGAAACAGTTATGAGTGAAGTTAGAGAAACAATAGGGCAAATCAAATGCCCTATAGGTGGCGATGTGGCAGAAGTTCGTAAAAACAAGCGCAGCAAGCTTTATTACGTTGGCGTGGCGGGAATGATTACCCCGAACAACCAGGCCGGACAAAATTGGATACTTTCCAATATGAAAGCTTTTGACTCATCAGAACGGGAAAAAGTCAATTCAGAGCCCGTCGAGTACGGCCGACGTCAAACACACACAGAAGATGAGGAAAGTACATGGATGTTATAAACGATGAAATAAAACGATTAGAGGCCGAAGGTGTAGCAGAAGAATTTGCCAAGGCGGCATTAGATCACGAAGAAAACAACCCGCCAGCCGAAGCCGTGGCCGTTTTTGAATCAGACCCAGAAGTTTTAGGCGTATTAACGGGCTTTACTACAATGATTTGTAGTTCATTAGCACCAAATTGGGATGTTGAACCTGAAGAAAACAGCATGATTGCTGAAGCTTTTGAAATGGTGCTTGATAAGTACATGCCAGGCGTTAAGGACAATGTGGGGGTTGAATTTGCTTTAGTAATGGCGATCGGTGGCGTTGTCTTATCTCGTTTCGGTAAACCATTGAAAATTGAGCGTGAAGCGATTGCTGATGAAAATATCGAAAAAAGCACAGCAGACAAACAACAGATCTATAACGATGATAAAAGCAGACACATAATTGATCTAGGAGCGCACTAATGGCAGGAGATGGAATTTTATATTTTATCGCCGGGGCTAGTCGTTCCGGAAAATCAAAATTTTCACGTAAACTTTTGAACAAAGAAAAGAGAACATTGGTTTGGGATGTGAAAGACGAATACGCCCGACCTTGGGATGTGAAAGCGGGGCGGCCTGATAGAACAAAAGTATTGCGCGGTTGGGTGATTACCCGAACAAAAGCCGAGTTAATCAAGGCGCTTAAAGAAAAGCACAAGGGAAATTTTAAAATCTGTCACGTTTCCGACAGAATGGAAGATTTCGATTATTGGAGCCGTTGTGCTTATGCGTTCGGTAAAGTGGTCGAAATAGCGATTGTTGGCGAAGAATTGGCCGATGTGACTAATCCATCAAAAGCACCGCCTGGATGGGGTAACGTATGCCGAAAATTGCTTGGGTTCGGTTGCAATGTCTACGCAATCACTCAGCGACCGGCAGAAAGTGATAAAACCGCCCTAGGTAATGCAACCGTGGTGCATTGCTGCCGTTTAACGAATATGGGCGACATTAAAAGAATGTCACAACAATTAAACGTTCCGATTGAGCAGGTTAACGACTTAAAAGACCGGGAATTTATTCAAAGATGGTCAAGTGGTGAGTTAAAAAAGGGCAAGGTTTAGCGGTTGATTCCCGTTAACAGAAAAGGCAATTTTTAATTCCCGTTAACGTTAACGCAAACATTAAAAAAAAGTTTATTTTTATGGTGTTATATAGATAAGACGAAATGTCATTTAACTAATAAATATCATGGAGATATTAACAATGAGCCCAGCAATTAAAAAAGCTTTAACAACTGCCGCAATAGCAGCACTAACAATTGCAGTTTTAAATCGAGTTGAAACTACTCGTCGTTTAATCAACGGATAAGGAATAAATCAAATGAGAATGACTAATAAATTGCAGAGTTTAGCAAATGTTGCACCAGGCGCAACAGCTACGCTTTCTTTGCCTGTAAGCGTTGCTTATCATCTTGTTAAGTTCAAAATGTCAGGTATTACCGCAGCACAAATGCTTAACTTAAAGCTGATTTTAAACGGCCGCGTTGTGCAGACTTATAAATCTGGTACCGAGCTTCAAGAATTAAACGGTTATAAAGGCTATGCAGCAGACACAGCAGGGTATTTAACTTGGTATATGGTAAAGCCTGAATTGAACATGATCGGCGATCAGCGATTTACTAAATTAGGTACGCAAGATTTGCAGACTGTATCAATTGAATTTGATGTTGATCAAGCAGCAACGACGCCAGTTGTCACAGCTTCAGCAATGACTTCTTTAAATGAGCCGCTTGGTGTCATTACTAAAGTCTTGCGCTTTTCAAAAGCAGCTGCAGCCGTTGGACTTGATGAGATTGACAATATCCCGACGGGTGGCGCGCGAATTTCAGCGATTCACTTTAAGAAGGCTGATATTAACTCAGTCGAAGTAGAAGCTAACAATCGTAAAATCTTTGAATCTCAGCGTGTAGAGGCTCGAGAGTGGCAGCGTGATTATAAGAAGGTTCCGAACACAAATTACTTTCACGTTGATTTTGTACTTGAGGGCGATTCATCAGAAGCTTTAGTTACTGCGGGTTTCCGTGATTTCAGATTCAAGTTGGATCATGCAAGTGCTGGATCAATGGATTTTATCGTTGAATATATTGATACGCTAGAAGGTGGGGTTTAGTCATGGACGATTGGGGAACCTGGTCACAAGGCTACGATAACGCCCCACTCGCTACATCAGAAAGCCAGGGTATTTGGGGATTCACTGAATCCGATTGGTTTAGCGATGTTAAGCAAGTGGCGGGTTTATGGGGATTTGTTGAGAATGCAGGGCAGTTGAAAAACGCAGGC
Organism: Thiomicrorhabdus sp.; assembly: GCA_033238645.1. Classification (GTDB taxonomy): domain Bacteria; phylum Pseudomonadota; class Gammaproteobacteria; order Thiomicrospirales; family Thiomicrospiraceae; genus Thiomicrorhabdus. Next base: position 40,276 of record BQXR01000012.1, on the reverse strand, counting down.
CAAAATCAGGCAGATCAAATGTATGCGGTACCAGTACAGAATAATCCGAACGCGCAATATATTGATCCAACAGCACAGCCAACTGTTAAAAACGCATTGAGTAAAATTAATACAACTTATGTTATTGCTGGAATCGGCGTTTTAGCTCTTGCTTATTTGGCTATCAAATAATGGCTTTGCCTAATATGCGGCTGAAACAGTCTGCAACAAGTGGGGCTAATGGTGACAATATGTTAAGCCAGACTTCTAAGTTTGGTGATTATATTGTCGGTTCCCCAAACTGGGTAAAGCCTGGTTCACTAGATGCAAATATGATTTATTTAGGCGGATTTGCAGTAATTGCGTTAGGGGTGTTGGTTTGGAAATTCAAAAAATAAATTTTACAGATGATTTAGATCATTTACTTTTACCCGTTCTTAATAGCGATTTAGAAGCTATAAAGCACGAAGTAAATAACAATATTTCCGAACTTTGGCAAATCGATGAAACGAGCTATTCAATAACTCGTTTAGAAAATGATCACAACGGTAATCCGTTTGAATTAGTTTTTATCGCTGGAATTGGAAAAAACGCACATGAAGCGATTGAGCTATTTATTGAAAAAGTAAAGCCCATGGGCGTTACTAAATTTCGCATTCATTCGCACCGAATAGGCATGGGTCGGTATTTAAAATCGCTTGGCTTTACAGAATCAGAGACAGTTTATAAGAGGGTTGATTGTGAGCAATAGTTCCCGTTCAAAACGCGCAACTACGAATAGTACGAGCAATATTCAAACGACTGATCAGTCTTATAAAGATAGTTCTCGCGCTTATGAAGATTCTTTTAATACTGATAATTCTCAGAATGATAGCAACAATGTTTATTTAGACGGTGGAGCGATTAGAAGCGCGTTTGATTTTTCAAGCGACACTTTAAATAAGTCGCTGAACACAGTAAATGACACAACGCGTGCCAGTCTTGATTTTTCAAGCGACACGTTAAATAAGTCGTTAACAATAGCAGAACGTGCAACTAATAGTGCGTTAGATTTTGCATCCAATATTTCACGAGAGGCAACTAACCCAGGCAGCGATTTTAGCAAGTACGCTTTAATTGGACTTGGCTTAGTTGCCGTTGCGGCGGTGGTTAAAAAATGAAATTACAAGTAACACAAAGCGGACAACAAACATTTTCAATCGTTGGTACAAACTTCAGATTGATTGAATCGGTTGCGCCTGTTCAAGTTAAATTTTTGGGCGGTGAAAAAGATCAGCAGATCACACTTGAGCGCGGCATGGCTTTTGAGCCGCGTGGCGGTTTTGAACAAATTATTGTAAATTCCGAAGTTGATCAAATTATTACAATTGAAGCGACTATTGGCGCAATAGACGATAACCGAATCAGCGGCGAAATTCGGACACGCGACAAGCCTTACTCTGGGCTAAATATTAGCGATGTTGTAGTTAATGATATTAGTTCTTTAATCATTGTCGGCAGCTCAACACGTTTGAAATTAACGATAAAAAACACGGGCTTAGAAGTCGTTAATCTAGCGAGTCAAGCCGATGTTTTAGCCGCATCATATCCGCTTTTGCCAAATGAGACTTTAGTTATAGACACTGCCGCATCAGCGAGCGTTTACGCATTAAGCACGGCAGCAGGCACAACTTTATCATTTATCGAAGAATATCAATTTTATAGCGGATCAATTTTAGGCAGTTACGTTTTGGATGAAAACGGCAATGCGCTGTTAGACGAAAACGGCAATTATATTTTAAGCGAGGGTTAAAAAATGGCAAAATTTAGTGATTATCCGCTAGCGACAGCAGTAACAAGCGCAGATCGCTTGTTAGCAGTGCAAGACGGGGTAAATAAACAGATTGATCCCGAACACGTTTCGGGGTTGTTCGCGATTGGAGTAGGCCAAACTTGGCAGAATGTTGTTGATAGTAGGGCTATAGATATTACTTATACTAACACAAGTGGGCGTCCTATTTTGGTGGCGGTTCATGTCTTTGATAATAGAGGAGTAGATTATACGTCCTCATTTCAACTGAATATTGGTGGCGTATTCCTAGGCAACTTTGAGTCATATAGAGGCGGGGCGTCGGGGTGGTTTGTAGTTCCCGACGGCGCTACTTATTCGGTAGGGTCTCTTGATGTAGGATATGACTATATTTCAGCATGGAGCGAGTTAAAATAATGAAATATTACAAAGACGCAAACAACAACATCCACGGTTTTGAGTTAGACGGCAAACAAGATGCTTACATCAATCCTGATTTTATCTTAATTGACGAAGCTGCAAAAACAGCGCTATTGGCACCAACGCAAGCGCAACTAGATAAAGCGAGAAAAGCGGAAATTACAGAGCGATTAAATGCGATTGACACTGAATCAATCCGACCTTTACGTGCCGTGGCGAACGGTACAGCGGTTGCTTTTGATACTGATAAATTGGCGGCACTTGACGCAGAGCGTGCGGCACTAGTTGTAGAGCTTGGGGCTTTAAATGTCTAGCTTTTACAACGCTTTACAGCTTGTGTTAAAACACGAGGGCGGTTATGTAAATGACCAAAACGACCGTGGTGGGGAAACTTACCAGGGCGTTGCCCGTGCATTTAATCCGAGCTGGGCGGGGTGGCCAGTGCTTGATCAGATTGTAAATAAAACGTGGAATGCAATCTATCCAGGCCTGGCGCATCATGTCGAAGCCTTTTATAAAGCGCAATATTGGAATAGATTTAAGCTCGAATGCATTCAAAATCAAGCAATTGCAAACATTGTATTTGACTGGCTAGTAAACTCAGGTCAAGCAGGGCGACAGATTCAAAAAGTTCTAGTTGATATGGGGCAAAACGTTGCGGTTGATAATATCATTGGGCGCAATACTGTGGCAGCAATGAACAGTGTTAACTCAAGCATTCTAATAAATAATATTGTTGCTGCTAGAACTGAATATTATCGCGCAGGCGTTGAGCAGGGTTGGCTAGATAGCAAATTTATAAACGGTCTAGTTGCACGTGCAGAGTCTTTTGCAACAGAGGTCAGCGATAACGTGGGAAAGCCCCAAAGATCTACAGCGCGGGGCTAGTTGCTTTTTTTGCAATAGCCGCTTTTATCATTATTAAGAGAAAAAAGCATGAATAAGACAATGTTTAAACAAATATTAATAACCGCAACAGTAACGGTAATTGCAGGCTTGGCATTGGATTATATGCGAAAACGTATTATTTATACGCCTGTGGCTGCTGATGGTAGAAATAATTTATTCGGTGGTCAGTTATGAGTATCAATAAAAACCATCTGATTATGGCGGGCGTTGCAGTCGGTGCAGTTCTGATCTATTCAACTGGAGCGCGTGAAATTGCCCGCGCTGCCGTTGGGCTTGTAAAAAATACAGCCGTAGGCGTTGTTTATGGTGTATCTGATGCAGTCGGACTTCAAAACCCAGATATAACAGCTTGTGAAGCTGCAAAACAGGCAGGCGATAGTTGGGAAGCTTCTTTTGTTTGCCCAGCAAACGACTTTATTAAATATTGGTGGGAAAAATAAATGTTAGGATTTATATCAGGCTTGTTTTCATTCGCAAGCGCACCCGTTAAGGCATGGCAGGAGCGAAAAACGCTAAAAGCTACCCAAGAACATGAAGTAATAGTGTTAAAGCATAAGGCCAGAGTTGAACATCTCAGAACAGGACAATCACAAGATTATGACCTTGACCGTGTTGCAATGGAAAACATGAATAAATCTTGGAAAGATGAATTGATTTTAATCATCTTTTTAACGCCGTTAATTATGGCATTTTTTCCACAAACCGCCGCTGATGCACTTGAAGGTTTCAAAGTTATCGAATCTATGCCTAAGTGGTATACAGCAATTATTATTGGAATGGTTGTAGTTATCTACGGAATGCGCGGAATGTTACGTGCGTATTTTGCTAAGAGGTTGAAATGATGGAAGGTAATATTATAAGCGGGTTATTGGGTGCAGCAGGGGCTTATACAGCAGTGTGGGCGCATCTTGGATTTATTAAATGGCGATTATCAGCGCATGACGAACAGTTTAAGGCGCATAGTCTACAAATTAAGAATATAGAACTAATAACCGCAAAATGCGAGGGTTGTAACTGATGTTTCCAGACAAGATTAATACAGCAAACAGCATAACAATAACAGAGCCGGTTAAGATTCAATTATCACTAGGAACAGATACCATGTTGTTTTTAGGAATGATCGCATTAGCGGGATTGGTGTACGGTGCTAAAAGATTAAAATCAAACTAACCAGGTTTTTAGGAATGATCGCATTAGCGGGATTGGTGTACGGTGCTAAAAGATTAAAATCAAACTAACCAGGTTTTTAGGAATGATCGCATTAGCGGGATTGGTGTACGGTGCTAAAAGATTAAAATCAAACTAACCAGGCCTGGTTAAGTTTTAAAAAAAGGAACTACGGTTCCTTTTTTTATGCCATTATCGTATGCCTTAAGCCGGGAGATCGTGTTCGCTTGGAAGTCAATTTTAACTTCCAATTCTAAAATCAATGCTTTTAACGCAACGTTTTCACTTTCAAGCATTTTAGCTTTGGCGCGATCAAGTGCCGACTCTTTACGTGCGGCGTGTGCTTCACGGTTATACATAACATTCATTTCCACAGGCAAGACAGGTTTATCAATTTCAGGCGCTTTTAATTTACGGTCGTGGGGTTGAATTCTGCAATCTGCCCAGCATGCGCCAAAAATTGATAGGTCGCCACATAACACTCTTAGCAGCATATAGTACCATTTAGGCGCTTTATTTTCTGTTTCGTACCGTCTAATTGAATGTGGGGATATGTCTAGCAATTTGGCCAGTTGCGGGCGATCGAGTTTTAATTCAGCGCGTAAGTTAATAAAAGGCGCATCAATACATAGCCAATCTATAAAGTAGTGTTGAAATTTACAAAGGGAGTGTCTCATAAAACCGCCAAAACTGGGGGTATACGCAATACTTATGCCAGTATCAGCAAAATCTTATGTTATTCTGAATTGAACATAATATATATTATACGAAGTTATTATAGGGGCTAGATTTAAGGCGGGGTGCTGATTCCATGGGTGCTACAGACTGTTTTATTCTTTTATTACAATATGTTACAAACGTTATTATATTCGTTACGGTTTGTTGTATTTTGAAAATATATATAAATTATCTTTTAAATAATACATAAATTGTTACGATGCTTTTTTATCAATCACTCTTAAGGGAAATATCATGAGTCACTCTACAAGTTCAGATTCTACAAAAAATGGTTTTAAAACAGGTATTTATAAAGTCACTAAAGGTGAATATATTGACGCAGCCATTTTTTTGATGGAAATCACACAACCAGAAGAAAGTGAGTTTACTTACTTTACTGTCTACAATCCTGACTCTAGTGAAAACCATGAGATTCCAATGGATGAATGGCAAGTGATTGCTGATGAAGATGGTTTGACTTGGGCCTCTGAGATCCCAGATAATATTAAAGATCAGTATCTATTAGGATCTATGTCGCAGATGGAAGGTTTATAACAAGCTACTACAATAGTCTCATAGTCTCTGCAAAGTCCTCATTAGGACTTAATAGCCTATGTCTAAGTCTATTCTAAGGCTTAAATTTGCCACTCCTTCACAATACCCCCCCTGCTCATTATATTTTCAACTGGCTGTTTTAACCTTTTTTAATCCTGTTGACTAATTCTGGATCAAACATTACTTTAATAAACGGGTTAAATACCTGTAAACGGGGGCTTTAGCTGAATATTTATCTGATATTGGCATAGTTTTAGATTATTATAATCTACATAAATAAGCTTTTGCTTTCTCTCAAGATTACTTGAAAGTTCATCACGACAATAGAGGTTTTCCTATCCATGGCGATGATGCCCGGTTTACAGTTAAATATTGGCCAGCAACTTAAGTTAACACCTCAGTTGCAGCAGTCTATTAAGATATTGCAGTACTCTGCTTTAGAAGTTCAACAGACTATTGAAGCGACGCTTGAAGTTAACTTTATGCTAGAGGTTGAAGATGACCTTATTCAAGATGAGGAGCTTTCAACTGATTTAGAAGCGAAGCAGACTGATACTGATGACAGTGATTCGGCTGAAGCTAAAGCAGAAGAAAAGCCTGTTGAAATCAGTGAAAACGAAACCATCTCTGAGGATATGCAGATTGATTGTGAGTGGGATGAGGTTTATACAGACCATGTTACGCCTACGAGCTCATCGCAATCATTAGATGATTATGTGGGTGCTGAAACTTATACAGCGGCCGAAAAATCACTGCATGACCACCTCTATTGGCAGTCTGATATCTATCCTTGGGATGAAGATCAATCAATTATAGCCTCTTACATTATTGATGATATCAATGATGAAGGTTATGTAGAATCTAAGCTCCCTGCTCTGCTTGAATCGATTAATGAAAATGAAGAGAGTGATTACTCTCTAGAATCGATAGAAGAAGTTTTATTGATTATTCAGCAGTTTGAACCAACAGGTGTTGCTGCACGAACAGTCCAAGAGTCTCTGCAATTACAACTTACCAGCCTACCTAATAACCCATTTGTGGTAACAGCTCTACAACTTGTGACGGATAATTTTGACTGGTTATCATTCCATGATCACAAGCGTATTAAGAAGATGTATGGCCTTAATGATGAAGAACTTGTACACGTTGTCCGATTAATCCAATCACTTAATCCTAGACCCGGTAGAGTTTTTTCACCGACTGATTCAGAGGTTATTGTGCCTGACTTAAGAATTAGGCGAGCTAAGACGGGCTGGTTGGTTGAGTTAAATGCCAATGCATTCCCTCGTTTAGCGGTTAACTCTACCTATGTTGATCTGGCTGGTTCACTGAATAATAGTGAACAGTCCAAGAAGATCAAGGAGCAGTTGGTTGAAGCTAAAGGACTGATTAAAAGTATTCACAGCCGCGGTGAAACCTTACTGCGTGTTGGACGATTTATCGTGCAAAAGCAGAGCCAGTTTTTTGAGGAAGGTGAACAAGCGATGCAACCCTTAGTACTCCGTGAGGTTGCTGAGTATCTTGATTTGCATGAATCGACCATTTCTCGCGCAACCAATCAAAAGTATATGCAGACACCTCGTGGGACTTATGAGCTTAAATACTTCTTCTCTACGGGCGTCAGTCAGTATGGTAGCGCTGATCAATCGGCCATTGCGATTAAATCACATATTAAAGGCTTAATTGATAATGAAGACCAAAAAAAGCCGCTGAGTGACAATAAATTAATGGCACTTCTTGAAGAAAAAGAGATTACAGTTGCGAGAAGAACCATCGCCAAATACCGTGAAGCACTTAATATCCCTTCATCTAGTGAGCGTAAGAAGCTGAATCAGTATAAGTTATAGTATTTGCTTTACGCGGATCATTACTTTTATAATGCAGTGATAAATAAATTGAATATAGTTAAATCTAGCTAGGGTTATTGAATATGAAACGTAATAATTTTGAACAGATACAAGAAGTATCTCAACAACAGTGGCAAAGCCAGGCTCAAGTTAAAGAGTATATGTCTGCTGTCAATCCGCCTATGCCTAAAATTGATGTCATAGACTACCCTAGCAACTTACATAAGGAAGGCTCTACTAGAGTTATTCCATTTGATTTATCTAGTTCACTAGAGACAAACTACCCTGCTACTTCGCCTAACTTAATGGCAAGTTTCTTACGCATTTGTGAAGGCGAAACCATTAAAACGGATGCTAATGCAACGTCTCAAGTATTTTACGTTATTCGAGGTAAAGGCCGTACTCAGATGAAAAGCGGTACGATTGAGTGGAAAGAAGGTGATCTATTTACTCTGCCATCTGTGCCAGATGCACTACACACTGCTTCTACTGATACTGCTATCTACTGGGTCCACGATGCCCCACTACTGAACTTTTTAGGTGTTCAGCCATCTGAAGAACGTTTTGAACCTGTTCTTTATACAAAAGAGTTTTTAGCTAAAGAGCTGGCAGATGTTCGCAAAATTGCCGAAGGTAGAAACCGTACAGGTTTCCTTCTTGCCAACCCTAATTTTCCAATTACAATGACGTTAACACATACATTATGGGCACTTTATAATGTATTACCTGCTGGTGTAACGCAGAAACCACATAGACATAACTCTGTTGCATTAGACTTTTGTGTTGCAGCAGGAGAGAACACTTACACATTAATTGGTAAAGATATAGATGCAGATGGCAATATCATTAATCCGATTAAGGCGATGTGGACACCTGGATCAGCATTTGTTACGCCTCCAGGCTGGTGGCACTCTCATCACAATGAGTCAGGTGAAGATGCTATCGTCTTACCTATTCAAGATGCAGGTTTGATTATGAATATGCAGGTTTTAGATTTTCAACATATCAGCTAATTAGCTAATCAATTAACTCCTATTGGGAAGTAGCTCATGCAAAATACCGATTTCCGCATTGCCGTTATTGAAGATGATCCGATTCAGCTTGAAAGCCTTGTCTCTAGTTTAGAGCAACAAGGCTTTGTTGTTGACTCATTTGATAATAGGCAGAGTGCCGAAGATAGTTTTGCTGAATCACTTCCTAATCTAGTGATCTCAGATATTATTTTGGGATCAGAGATTGATGGGGGCTTTGATTTAGCCAAGCATCTTCTTGGCTATAATCAGCCGATCCCAATTATTTTCCTCTCTGAAAGACAGTCAGAGTTTGATATTTATACGGGTCACGCCCTTGGTGCAATCGACTATTTGCCAAAACCAATCAGTTTAAATGTTCTGATTGTTAAGGTTAAAAATTTATTACGTATTACAGGTGTTAATCACAACTTAACTGCAGATAATGAAACATCGCGTATTAAGAATCTAGAGCTGGCATCAGACCAGTTTAAAGCTTACTGGCATGAAAAGGTATTGGACCTTACCGCAACAGAGTTTGAAATGTTAAAGCAGTTTGCTGTGGCGGGTGAATCTAGTGTTATTTCTTATGATGCTCTGCAGTCCTCTACGCAAGGGGTTGTTGAACGAAATACGATTAATACTCACATTTGTCGTATCCGTAATGCTTTTAAGAAAATTACGCCAGAATTTGATTATATTCATAACGAATATGGTCGAGGTTATAGCTGGCAGGAAAGAAAGTAATTTTATAATGCCTTATTATAATTAGGCATTAGATTTCAAGCACAATCAAAGGGTTGAATTTAGGTATGATTAATCAAGAATCAGCTGGTATTCGGCTTTCAATTAGAACACGGTTTTTTGTTTTACTTCTACTTCTTACCATCCTTCCATTCTTGGCTTATCGTTTTGCTGTTGACCTGCACAGGATTATGCTAAATAATCAGGCCATTGTTCAAGAGCAAACCGTTCAAAACTTAGCACTGATTTTAGAAAATCGGACAGATTTGTGGGCTTTACAGATTCAGACGGGTACACCAACACGCCTTTCACATCTTAACTTATCGAGCTCTGTTCTTTGGGTGGTCAATGAATATGGGCAAACAACCTATGTTGTTGGTCAGCTGCCAGACGAGGCTCCTTCTAAGAAACTAGATCTGTTTGCTTCTGTTGGTACAACACTCATTAAAACCTTGGCAACCTTTATTCCCTACTCTCTGCCCTTCCCTTATCCGCAAAGCAAGAACCCAGAAGTAAACCTGATTAAGCAGTCTCTTTTAGGTCATACCATTCAACAGTATCGAATGGATGCTCATCAGCAACCCATCTCTTTAATGTCTGCAACGCCACTTATGCTTAAAAATACGATTATTGGTACGATTGTATTAGAAGAACGTATGGAAACATTATTCAGTGAAAGCTTGAATTACTTCTATCGCTTAATAGGAATTGGGGCTGCAATATTTTTGATTGTTATTATTGGTGCAATTATTCATACAGCCTCAATATCTAATAGAATCATGCGCCTAGATAATGATGTTAAAAAAACATTTAATCTAAAAGGGCGTTTAACTGATCTTGACTTCCCTGATACCACTAGCCTGTTTTACCAGGATGAACTCTCTGATCTTAGGCACCACATTCATGAGATGTTGAAGCAGCTAGGTGCTTACGAGCGTTATCTAAAACAACTGCCTAAAACCTTAAGGCATGAACTTCATAATCCACTTAATCGTCTGTCTATGGCGCTCACCTTATTAGAAAAAGAGACACAGCACACTCAATTAGGTTATGCGCAGCATGCGGCCGCACAGTTGAAGCAGATCATCGCTTCGCTATCAGAAGCGACCAGTATTGAAGATAGTTTAAAAAGCCAGCAACCTGAGCTGTTTCCGATTGGTTTAATGCTTAACCACTATATGCAGAATAATATTGACCTTCACCCCAACTGGGCGCTGAGCTATGTGGGGGAGATTTCTGAAGATATTATGGTTAAGGGCGATGGATTTATGCTCGAACAGTTGATGGATAAGCTACTCAGCAATGCGGTAGATTTCTCTGATGATCTTCTGCCAATTTCAATACGAAGCAGCCAATCAGATAAAATGGTGAAGATTATAGTTGAAAATTCTGGCCTGCCACTCCCCTTAGGGCATGAAGAGCAGATTTTTGATGGTATGACCTCTATACGGAGTTTAAATCAGGATGAGCAAGCTCACCTTGGCTTGGGCTTATATATTGTTAAGTTGATCGTCGATTACCATCACGGTCGAGTTTACGCAGAGAACTTCCATAATAGAAATGCAATTGAAGGGGTACGCTTTATTGTAGAGTTACCAATTTCTACCGAAATATAGTATTTCCATTTGGCAGAAGCTTCTCTCTGCCTCCTCTGCTTTTATCCCCCTTCCCTATTGCTGTAGGTATAAATTCTCTCAGCAGGAAATATCATCTTATTGTTATCTCTTCATTTGATTTTTCGGCTTATATTCACTGTTATTCTATCTATTGTTATTTAATTCTATGCTCGGTAATAAACAGTGCAGTAAGGGTTGCTATAGCATTTTATTAAGCTAGGGTAAGTGATATATCTCGAGGGGTCAGTTAGATACCCTAAAGTGATTGCTTAGAGTCTAGTGTTTACTTATTAGATGATGAGAGCTACAAGAGGCGTAGCCCTGAGTGAGTGGTTTGTGCTTTTATTGAATGCGAGCAGTAATGTCTTTAATTTTACGTACCCAAGCTGAGATGTTTGTTTCAGCCTTGATTTGACGTGCAAGCTTATCAGCCTCTTTTCTTGTTTTAAAAGAGCCCGTAACCAAGACATAATTTGTAACACCTTTTCTTGTTTGTGCAACGATATGAACGTCTTCTAACTTTTTCTTCTCGACTATTACTTGTAGTGAGTTTTGATCAGGCATGCTCGCTAACTGAAGTGTAAAGTGAAAACCAGGCTCATTTTTCAACCACTTTACATCTGCAGTATAGTAATCAATAGGAGCTGCTACTTGTGAAACTACAGGTGCTGTAGGTGCTTTAACGCTATCAACTAATCGGACTAACGGCTGGTCAATAATGGGCATTATGGTTTCATTAATAACAGGTTCAGCGATTTTAAGTGCAGAGATTTCCGAGTTTGGACGCTCTAGTTTAGAGATCACCTTAGGTACCACTTTCATGATGGCTTCTGCAGGATCAAACTTTTTACTATTTTGTGACAGCATGTTTAAAATGGTTTCTAATTTTTTATCAATCCTCTCTTCTAGCTGAGAGGTATAAGTTTTAAGCTTTTGATCCAAAACTGACTCGGTAATCATGCGATCCTGAGAAGTATTTATTACTGGGCTGCTATCTGAGTCTTGCTCCGTATTCATAGCCGAACTATTACCAGCTTGCGGCGTAATTTTTGGTGCTATGGCCGCTTGGCTAAGCTGCTCTTGTAAACTATTAATTTGTGATTCTAAAGCAAATACCTTGTCTTCAAGTGAGATAAATAGATCTGCTTTACCACCTGTTGCAACAGACTTCTGTAGTGACACCATATCTGTTTGGATAAGAACCATTTTCTCTACCGTCTGTTGATTGGTTTCTAGCACGCTTTGAAGCTCTTTGTGGATACTGGTGTAGGCGATATAGAGAACCCCAATAAGCGTTAAAAGAAGTGATAGCATAATAATCACTCCAAAAAATGAGGCACTGTTTTTGGGTGCTTTCATGATTTGTGACGAATAGTTAGATTTGCTGTTTGCTTGTTTTCTCATATTCTTTTTCTTTCCAGTTTTTTGTTCCGGCATAACTTCTTCAGCTGCATTTAACCAGTCTTTTAAAGAGGAATTTTCCGCAGGCGTCGAATCCGTTGTTGAAAATGTTTGAGCACGATTTTCTATTTCATCCAGAATTTTAGCTCTTTCTGATTCAAGTTCTGAGATAGTAAGTGACATAATTGATGAACAAACCCCAAGCTAAAATTAGTTTTTATTGTAAAATGCTTTAAACTAAAAAGATACTGAAAGATTGAACATTGGAGAGATAAAGTATGCCTGATATGGAAGAGGTTGGTTCTGCACTATTATTTACTGTAGGTTTTGTCGTTATAGCAGTTGTTATCGTCGGTTTGGCAATGTGGTGGGTACATCGATTCTTTAAAAATAACGATGAAAAAAGAGGTTTATAAGACTAAAATCACCTCGATATTGGGCCTTTGGTCCAATATTCACCTCCCTCTCTATTTTACTAAATTATGATTTTATATCCCCGTCCACATAACACCAGTGATGATCTTCATCTCTTACAAAATAACTCTTCTCTTTAAAGTCGCAGGCCTCTAGATTAGCACTGTAGTAAGCCGTAAATGTTACCCAGCCCTCTTTGTCTTTTTTACGCCCTCTCTTTTTGCTATTAATGACCAGCTTATACCAAGTTAAATTGCTTTCAAATACTAAGGTTTCAGGCTGAGTTGTTGAATGCCATGTTTTTAATAAATAAGCTTTTAACTTTTTGGCAAAAGCGACATAACGAGATCGCATGAGCTGCTCTGCCGTTTCAGGATATTCACTGCACTTATGAAATGGTTCACAACAACTTTGATAATACTTTCCAGAACCACATAGACATAACTCATCACCATTAAGGCTATCTGAAAACGCCATCATAAATCCTTTTTAAACGAATACTCAATAAGATAGCCGCCAGTGTTAGACCTAGAACAATTCCAAGCCAGAAGCCTTGAACCCCCATTGCGGGCAGAAATAGATCGGTGAATGCAAAAATATAGCCCAAACCTAGCCCTATGCCCCAGTAGCTAATAAAGGTCACGACCATTGTCACTTTAGTGTCATGAAAGCCTCTTAGCGCACCTGCAGCAGTTACTTGAATGGCATCAAATACTTGATAGATCGCGGCAAATACCAGTAAAGAGGCTGCTATGGTTATAACAGAGTTATCGTCAGAGTATAAGCTGACAATATCTATTCTCAGGAAGTAGCTTAGTAGTGCAAGCCCCCCCCCTGCTAGAAGTGCAAACATAAAGCCCGCCACTAGACTCAGCCGTATCTGCTGAATACTTTTCTCTCCATAACCTAAACCAACTCTTACGGTAAGCGCCATGGCAATACTTAACGGAACCATAAAGGCCAAAGAGGTAAAGTTTATTGCCACCTGATGGCCTGCCAATACAACAGAGCCAAGTGGTGCAACAAATAGTGCAATCATACTAAAGAGACTGACTTCAAAAAGGAGTGCCAATGTATTGGGAATACCCAGGCTTAGAATTGGTCTAAGGCCGTACTGCCATTTAGGACGCAGTGCTTTAGAAAGCACTAAAAAAGGTTTAGTTAAGCTCGACTTCATCACATAGATTAAGCCAATAAAGAACATTGCCCACATGACCAAGCTACTAGCCACGCCGCAACCAGCAGCGCCCATTCCTTCAATGGGCCCGTAGCCATAAATAAATAGAGCATTGAGAGGAATATTAAGCAGTAGCGCAATAAAACTGATCCACATAGTTGGCAGCGTAGTACCCAAGCCTTCCCAAAAAAAACGTAAGGCTTGATAAAGTGCTATGGCAGGCATGCCAAAGGCAATATAGAAAAGATAGTCATTAGTCAGTTGATAGACATCTGTATTAAGGCTGAGTAGATCTAATACCCACTGTAGATTCATCATAGCAATTAGGCTTAAAAAGCCTAAAGGCACTGCTAGCCAAAGGCCTTGATTTAAAAACCGGGTAATTCGCTTAGGCTTAGACTGCCCTTTTGCCTTTGCAACTAGTGGGGTGATAACCAGAAGAATACCCGTAGAGATCATGAAGATGGGCAGCATCATGCTTGAGCCTAATCCTATGGCTGCTAGATCATCAGTACCTACCCAACCAGACATTAGAGTATCAACTACGCCTAAACCTGTTAGGGCTAGCTGAGCAAATAAAATGGGCAGTGCAAGTCGTAACAGTATGGAAGATTCAGTTGTTAATGCAGAAATACTTTGTTTATTCATAGGGTTAGATTAGTTTATTCACGAGGCTTAGACTCTTTTGAAGAGTCCTTATTTGCTTGATCTGCTGGACCGGCTTGATCATGATTAGATTGCTTCCAGTAGTCTTCACCATGAGTTTCCTCAAGCGTCTTTATTTCCTCGTCGTTTAACTCATCTTCAAGTTGCAGGCTCTCTGCCGATTTAAGGATAATGGCGTTTGGCAGTAAAAACATAATGATCAATTTGCATGCCCAGTAAATAGTGGCGTAGACCACAACAGCCAGCATTAATACCAAAGGTAGGCCAAAAACCAAATCAACTAACAGGGCTTGGCCTTCAAAAAGTTTGCTGGCTAAGGACTTTTCTATAAAGCTAAAGTAGAGCCAACCAATGACACCTAACATGCTTAACAGTACAACATAGCGATTTAAGCGAGGTTCAATTTGTGAATTACGAAATAAGCAGAACATTAAACATGGCTCCTAAAACAGGGGGAATAAAATAAACGGATCACTAGAGTTGTTCAGGGCTTAATTTTTGGAAGAATAACCACTGGAGTGCAATTAGAGTACTGGCGACATTAAACTGGGCATGCTTTAGCATCGTACTGGCCTGCTCAAAACTCAGTTTAACGACACGAATATCTTCATGCTCCTCTGCCAAACCAGCATAATCTAAAACATTCGCTATGGAGATATCTGCTGCATAGAGGTGCAATATTTCATTACAAGCTCCAGGACTAGGATAAAACTGGCAGATGTACTCAAGCTGGTCGATTTCAATGCCTGCTTCTTCATGTGCCTCACGTATGCCAGCTTCTACAGCCGTTTCACCTTGATCGATCATACCTGCTACTGGTTCAAGTAACCAGGCATTGTCAGAGTTTTGGTTGTTGACAGCATTGGTCAGTGCACCTACTCGGCACTGCTCAACTAATACAACCTGCTTTGCTTTTGAGTCATAAAGTAGTACAACGACCGCCTCCCCATGACTAAAGAGTTCTCTATTAACCGTTCCTGTCCAGCCACCTTGAAATAGAGTGTGCTTAAATCGAATAATTTTTGTCTCGAAAAAACCTTTATATTCAGTATGAACAGATTGAATTTCAAAAGCTTTTTTTTGCATGGTGTTTCCTATTGGAAATAGAGTATTGAAAAGTATTCAGAGATAAAACTACTGAACTTCGATCATAGGAACTCGCTTAGTGATACCACAAAGCAATTCATAGCTGATAGTATCAGCCCATTCTGCAATCTCATCTACAGGAAGGTCTTTGCCCCATAAGGTTGCTATATCCCCAATCGAAACCTTATTCGCTAGCTCAGTAATATCAATGGTGATCATATCCATAGAAACAAGCCCAATTAATGGACAGCGTTGCCCATTGATTAGCACTGGTGTACCTACCTTGGCATGGCGGGGGTAACCATCACCGTAACCAATGGCCACGACAGCAATAAAGGTCTCTTTAGCTGCTTGCCAGCTATGACCATAACCAACATACCCCCCCTCCTCAATCCACTTTAGAGAGATCACTTCGGACTCAAGACGCATAACGGTTTGAAGCTGTACATTGTTATGTTGCCCAGCACCAAATAGCATAATCCCAGGACGAACCCAGTCAAAACAGTAGCTACCGTAGTGTAATAGGCCAGCAGAATTAACCAAACTTTTAGGAAAGCGACTTGATTGGGTAGCTTGCTCAAACCTGGCAAGTTGCATTTGAGTAAATTCAAGCCCCCCCTGCTCAGTTTCATCAGCAGAAGCCAAGTGAGACATTAGGTGTATATTGAAGTGGTTAAGGTTATCTTCTAATTGTTTGATAACAAATGCGACCTGATCCAGATCAAAACCAAGACGATGCATGCCAGTGTCTATTTTTATCCAAACATTGATGACAACATCCGTTTGATAACTCAGAAGCCAATCAACTTGATGGTAAGAGTGAACAACAAGATCTAGTCTATTTTGGATTACAAGGGGAATCTCAGATTCTGAGAATAAGCCCTCTAAAAGAAGGACACGATGTAGAAACCCTTTTTGGCGTAGATAAAGGGCTTCATCAATCGAAGCAACACCAAAACCATCCGCACCCGCTAGTTGTTGCGCCACACGACTAATACCATGCCCATAACCATTCGCCTTAATAACCGCTAAAACTTTACTTTTAGGTGCAAGTTTCTTTGCATAGGCTAAATTGGCTCTAAGTGCTGGCAGATTGATATATGCCTTGGCTGGTCGATAGAACATGGTGTTTCCTACTTAGTAAATTAATAAAGCTTGCAACTAATAGTGACCTTCGGCAACTTCGAAACCTGCATAGTTGTCAAAGCGGGTATATTCACCAATAAAGGTCAAACGAACTGTCCCTAATGAGCCGTTACGGTGCTTACCTAGAATGATCTCTGCCGTTCCCTTATCTTCAGTATCCTGATTATAAACCTCATCACGATAAATAAAGATGATCAGATCGGCATCCTGCTCAATTGCACCTGATTCACGAAGATCAGACATAACTGGCCGCTTGTTTGGCCGTTGCTCAAGACTACGGTTAAGCTGAGACAGTGCAATAACAGGAATTTCAAGTTCTTTAGCAAGCGCTTTTAGACCACGAGATATTTCTGAAATCTCATTGACTCGGTTCTCAGAGTTGGCAGAACCACGCATTAACTGTATATAGTCAATTACGATCAGCCCTAGGCCTGTTATATGTGCTTCTGGATCTTCATGCCCCGCTTCAATGGCCTCTTTACGTTGAGTATCTCTAATATCCTTATCAATACGGCGTGCTCGTGATCTGAGTTCGGTAATCATCAGAGCGGGAGTATCATCTATAAAAACTTTCGCCTGAGAAAGAATATTAATAGCCTTATTGAGTTTTGGCCAATCATCTTGTGCTAGCTGACCTGTTCGCATACGCCCAGCATCAATACGACCAATGGAACTGATCATACGCATTGCTAGCGATTCACCAGGCATCTCCATACTAAACACCGCAACTGGTGTATTGTTTTTAGTCGCAATATTTTCAGCCAAATTCATTGAGAAGGTTGTTTTACCCATTGATGGACGCCCTGCTACAATAATCAGATCGGATTTTTGTAGGCCTGCAGTTAATTCATCGAATTCAGTGAGGTGTGTCTCTTGGCCAGTAATAGTGCCCTCGGTATTAAAGAGTTCATCGATCTTATTAATTGCCGATTCCAATAGCATATCCATGGTTTTATACTGGCGCTCTTTGCCCTCACCATGCTCAGCTATCGCATTAATTTTGGACTCGGCTATATCCAATATTTCTCGAACCTCTCTCCCCTGAGGGTAATAAGCAGCTTCAGAAACTTCATTACTCGCTGTAATAAGGCCACGTAGAATAGACTTGTCACGCACCAGCTGAGCATAGTAGAGAATATTGGCAGAGCCTGCTGTGTTTTTGACCAAGTCCGCAAGATAGGCTTTTTCACCGGCAAGTTCAAGTCGTCCAATCGATTCAAGGTAGGCAACACATGAGACTAAGTCGAAAGGTTTATTGTTTCGACTTAATTCAAAAATAGCACCAAAAATGGCCTGATGCTGTTTTGTGTAAAAATCTCTTTCATTAATGATTACCGTGACATCATCAAAGACTTCATTGGAAAGCATTAAGCCACCAATCACAGATTGCTCAGCTTCAATAGAATGAGGAGGAACTTTAAACAACTCTTCTGTAGGAGCCGAATTAGAAAACTTATTAGCCATAGAGAACTACTATTTAATACTAAAAGAAAGGCATATTATAACGAAATGCAAACTGGGACTGACTCTATATTTGGGCTTAAATAATAAATTACTACTTAGGTGGGAAGGGTTAACACGGTTGGGTTTTGACAGGGAAAGTAATTAGGGCAAAAAAAAACGAGGACACTCAATTTGAGTGAACCTCGTTTTATCAAAGCAAACTAAATCAGCAATTAAGCTTCTTCAGTTGCCTTTACTTCAACTGTAATTGAAGCAACAACGTCAGTATGTAATTGAACATCAATTTCATAAGTTCCAACGTGGCGCAAAGCACCTTCAGGCATACGAACATCACGACGCTCAACATCAAAACCAGAAGCTTTGATTGCATCAGCGATATCTTGAGTACCAACAGAACCGAATAACTTACCTTCGTCTCCAGCAGTTGACTCAATAGTAACAACCTGACCGTTTAAATTTTCGTAAACACCTTGTGCTACGGCTAATTCAGCAGCTGCAGCTTTTTCTAGCTCAGCGCGAATTTCAGCAAAGGCTGCAACATTTTCTTTAGTTGCTGCTTTTGCTTTACCTTGAGGGATCAAAAAGTTACGAGCATAACCAGACTTAACTGCAACTTGATCACCTAAAGATCCTAGATTTTGTACTCTTTCAAGCAGAATAACATTCATAGCTTAAACCTCTATAGTTCTTCTTTTTCCCAACGGTTTCGAAAGTCTACCCAAGTATCTACTAAACCGATGGTTGCTAATATCAACATCGTTTGTGGAAATATGATTAACAGGATATAAAGCCCTACCAACCATGCAGTGTGTAACTGCCTAATTGAAACTGTTTGATGAGCAATGGCAATGCCTTGAAACATCAAACCTGCAATGATAACGCCAGACAGATCATAAATCATGCCTGAGCTCGAACCTGAAATCAAACCTAATACGGCTAATACAATAGCGATATATGCGGTTGATTTAGGCAGCCTTAACTGATAAAAATCAGTTTTAAACTGCCCCTGGTGATATAGCTCACTCTGCCACCAACGTCCTAGCGATAAGATTGAAAACCATAACATAACTGCAAACACAGCTAACAGCATGGTTACCATCTTAACAACCTCTGCAATAATTTCTGGTTGATAAACAACTCCAGAAGCTTCAAGCATCGGTGCAAGACTTTGATTAAACAGTGCTAACCACCATTCACTTGGGTTTGGAATGATTAGGTAAAACCCAATTAATCCAACCCCTACAATAATCATTGCTAACTGAAGTGCTTTGGCTAACGAGTTAGTTTGTCTTAAAATGACACTCATTAGCCATACGGGTAACATATATTCCATGACTGACATCATTCCTGGCCAATAAAGACCAGAGATAACAACAGTGATTAACATGTGCACCACAACACCCAGTAGTAGGGTCTTAAAACCATCAGTAACCGAAACTCGTAAGGTTACTAAGGCAATGATTGCGCCCACTAAAATTCCAAACGGGGCAACCCAAATACTCAATGCAGAAAGAAGCGCAACTGCTATCAGAGCCTGCATAGGCCCTTTCATCGTGAATCGTGCAATTCCTAACATTGAATACCTGTTAAATCTATTTATCCATCAACTTATTTATGTTGATCAGTATATGGCAATAAAGCAAGGTAACGCGCACGTTTAATTGCTGTAGCCAATTGACGCTGATACTTAGCGCTAGTACCTGTAATACGGCTAGGAACGATTTTCCCAGTTTCCGTAATATAGGCTCTTAAAGTATCTAGGTCTTTATAATCAATCTGAGTTACGCCATCAGCAGTAAAACGACAGAATTTCTTTCTTCCAAATCCTCTAGCCATTTCGAGCTCCTTGTGAGCGGTTATCACGACGCTTATCAAACTTATCTTCTTTCTTAGCTAGCATTACTGAAGGTTCAGTAAGTGCAGTTTTCTGCTTAACAACCATGCTACGTAAAACAGCATCGTTGTAGAAAAATGCATTTTCTAGCTCATCTAGAGCTTCTTGACCACATTCGATATTAATCAGAATGTAATGTGCTTTGTGTACCTTGTTGATAAGGTAAGCAAGTTGACGACGACCCCAGTCTTCTAAACGGTGGATAGAACCACCAGACTGTTCAATAAGGGCGCGGTAACGTTCTAGCATTGCAGGAACCTGTTCAGATTGATCAGGGTGCACTAGAAATACGACTTCATAATGACGCATTCATTTCTCCTTATGGATAATAAAAAGTCTCCTGACATTTGATATTTTCAAATACAGTGAAACAAGGATTTCAGGCGGTTGGCCTGAAAGATGCGGATTATAACTAATATAGAAGCATGTATCAAGGATTTTCTCTACTATGCATTGAGGCTAGCAAAAACTAACTCGCACTACAGTAGAGATAAAGAAGTACTAGGAGAGGCTTGAATTAATTGAATTTAAAGCATCAATGGGTGATGTGGACTTTGTTATTGGACGCCCGACTACTAAGTAACTAGAGCCAGCATCCATAGCCTGTTTTGGAGTCATGATACGTTTCTGATCGTTAACATCACTTCCTGCTGGGCGAATACCTGGTGTTACAAGACAAAAATCATCACCTAATGTTTCACGTAAGATAGATGCTTCTTGTGCCGAACAAACAACCCCATCTAAACCTGATGATTGTGCTAGTTTTGCCAAGCGCACCACATTATATTCTGGAGACCCCGTCAGCCCAATCTCTGCCAAATCTTCTTGCTCCATACTGGTTAACACCGTTACGGCAATTAACAGTGGTCTGTTTTCAAATTCTGAGAGTGCTTCTTGAGCCGCTTGCATCATTTTGCGACCACCGAGTGCATGAACATTTACCATCCATACACCTAAGCGTGCAGCAGCTTGAACAGCCTTTGCTACAGTATTTGGAATATCATGATATTTTAGATCTAAAAAAACATCAAAACCACTGCTAATCAGCTTGGCGACAAACTCTGGCCCAGCAACGGCAAACAGCTCTTTACCTACTTTGAGACGACATGATTTTGGATCAAGAGCTTGCACAAAACTGAGTGCTGATCCAGGATCAGCAAAATCCAATGCCACTAATACTTTTGGGTCAATATGAGGGGTTGAGGGCTGATTATTCGCTAAGTCTTGTTGACTCATATATACACCTATTTTTCAATTTTTAACAAGGTACTTGAGGGTTTACCACCCTGCTTATGTACTTCTGCATTACTTCTTTTTAACTGAATAATTTGATCCAGCTGTTTTTCATTAATTCGCTTTTGTTTAGAAAACTGCCACTTTAATTTGGTAATTTCAACCAATAGTACTGAAGCGCCTAGTAGTGCACCTATAACAAAGACAATTGCTAATACAAGACTGAGAGGTAAAACCATATTAAATAGGAAGAGATTCAGCTCAATGGTTCCAGGGTTTAATACACCTAAAACAACACCTAATGCCAAAAAAAGGAGAGTTATAACTAAAGAGATTAACTTAAACATTAATGGAGAGCTCAATTACCTAAGAATTAAATAATTATAGAGCAATAAAAAAAAAGGGGCTACTAAAGTAGCCCCTTTTAGGAATTAAACTAGGATATCAGTTGTATCCTTAGAAGAGTCGACACGTTCTCTAAGAGATTTACCTGGTTTAAAGTGCGGTACGCGCTTATCAGATAACTCGACGGTCTCCCCTGTCTTCGGATTTCTACCAACCCTAGCTTTACGATGATGTAAGCTAAAGCTGCCAAAGCCACGAATTTCGATTCGCTCACCTTCGGACAATGTATCAATCATCGAATCCACAATTTGATTTACTGCAATCTCAACATCTTTTTGAGAAAATTGAGTTTGTTTTCTTGCAATAAGCTCAATGATTTCTGACTTAGTCATTTGATCATACTCTTAATAATCTCTTGTATAAGAGAGTCCTAATAATTCTAATGTATATACATTAGAAAGACCAAAATTGACTCAAACAATATTAAAGCATATTTGAGTCAGTAGCAAAGTAGTCTGTACTACTTCACCATCAGATTACATTTTATCTTTGAACAAGTCACCAAATGTAGAGCTCGCTGCTTCAGCTTTAGCTGTTTCAGAATAACCCTTAAGTGCTTCAGCTTCTTCGTGTGCTTCTTTCGCTTTCATAGAGAGTGAAAGTGAACGGTTCTTACGGTCAATATTAGTGATCTTAGCAGTAACAGAGTCACCTTCTTTAAGAACACTTGATGCATCACGCGTATCTTCAGTAAGCTCAGAAGCGCGAAGGTAACCTTCAACTTCAGGACCTAGATCAATAACAGCACCACGCTCATCTACAGACTTAACCGTACCTGTAACGTTGCTACCTTTACCGTGATCTGCAACGAACTGACCGAATGGGTCTTGCTCAAGCTGCTTAAGACCTAAAGAGATACGCTCACGATCAGGATCGATAGAAAGGATAACTGTTTCAAGCTCATCGCCTTTCTTAAAGTCGCGAATTGCTTCTTCACCAGTTTGCTTCCATGAGATATCAGTTAGGTGAACTAGACCATCAATTCCACCTTCTAGACCAATGAAGATACCGAAGTCAGTAATAGACTTGATAACACCTTGAATTTTATCGCCTTTAGCGTGAACCGCTGAGAAACCTTCCCAAGGATTAACTGCACACTGCTTGATAGATAGAGAAATGCGACGACGCTCTTGATCAACATCAAGGATCTTAACTTTAACTTCCTGACCTAAATGAACAACTTTAGATGGGTGGATGTTACGGTTAGTCCAATCTAGCTCAGACGTATGAACAAGACCTTCGATTCCTTCTTCGATCTCAATGAAAGCACCGTAGTCAGTAATATTAGCAACCTTACCAGCAACTGCTGCACCCATTGGGTAACGAGAAACCATGTCTGCCCAAGGATCTTCTTCAAGCTGCTTAAGACCAAGAGATACACGGCTACGTTCTTTATCAAATTTAAGAACCTTAACGTTGATTTCATCACCAACATTAACGATTTCAGAAGGATGGTTAACACGACGCCATGCCATATCTGTAATATGTAGAAGACCGTCAACACCACCAAGGTCAATGAAAGCACCGTAGTCAGTAAGGTTCTTAACGATACCTTTAAGCGCAGTACCTTCTTCCATATTAGCAAGAATTGCTTCACGCTCAGCTGAGCTTTCGATTTCAATAACTGCACGACGAGAAACAACAACGTTGTTACGCTTACGGTCAAGTTTAACTAACTTAAGCTCGATCTCTTTGCCTTCTAGGAAGCCAAAGTCACGAATAGGACGAATATCCACAAGTGAACCAGGTAAGAAACCACGTACACCTTCAACATCAACAGTAAGACCGCCTTTAACTTTACCAGTTACAAGACCAATTACTACTTCGCCATCTTCCATTGCCGTCTCAAGACGATCCCAGGTCTTAGCGCGCTTAGCTTTCTCGCGTGAAAGACGAGTTTCACCTAAACCATCTTCTAGAGATTCTAGGTAAACTTCAACTTCGTCACCCATAGCAACTTCTAAATCACCATTTGCATCTAGGAATTGAACTTTAGGGATTGATGATTCAGACTTCATGCCTGCATCAACTAAAACAGACTCTTTATCGATACCAATAACCGTACCGATAATTAGAGAACCTGTATTAAACTTTTCTTGGAACGACGCTTCAAATAATTCAGCGAAAGATAATTCACTCATGGATAAAACTTCCATTTTTTTCTAGCCGTAAATTTAAGTCGGATGGGAGTATCAATTAAATCAACGGGTCAGTTAGTTAAGTGTCAGCATCCCAGTTGCTGACAAAACAAAATCCCCGACCACTAATGCAGTCGAGGACTTAAAAAATCTTTATATATTAAAAGGTTATATAAATCTTTAAATATAAACAGCTTGATTAGCCTTATGCAATCAAGCCCTTTTTAGACAGTAAAGAACCTGCTTTCTGGCAGACTTCATCAATATTTAAATTGCTTGTGTCGATGATAATCGCATCTTCTGCAGGCTTTAAAGGCGCTGTCTTACGATTCAGATCTCGATCATCTCTTTCTTCAATATCTCGAGTTATCTGGACAATGTTAGCATCAAACCCTTGTTTTTTCAACTGATTAACGCGTCTTTCTGCGCGAATCTGTGCCGAAGCGGTTAAATAGAGTTTAATATCTGCATTTGGGAAAACAACAGTCCCCATATCTCGTCCATCAGCAATCAAACCAGGTGATGTTGCAAATATCTTTTGACGTAGCATTAAGGCTGAACGCACTTCTGGTATAACAGCAACTGTTGATGCAACACCCGCTATCTCTTCCGTACGAACGACAGAGGTCACATCTTCACCTTCGTAAACAATTGTAGTATTGATAAACTCAACAGGCAGTGATTTAGCCAACGCGACTAAAGCAGGCACGTCATCAAGAGCCAGCTTATTCTTAACTGCACCAAAGGCCAAAGCTCTATAAATTGCACCGCTATCAAGTAAATTGAATTGCGTAATCTTGGTTAGGTACTGAGCGAGAGTGCCCTTACCTACGCCACTAGGGCCATCAATTGTTACTACAGGAGTTGTATTGTTCATATTATTTTCTCGCTAAGCTTATTTAATCGCAGCAACTTGCATTCCCACTTCATTGATTAACTCAAGAAAGGTTGGGAAAGAAGTATTTACGTTGGCACAGTCATCAATCATGATTTCTGACACTGCATTTAATCCAGCAATTGTCATAGCCATTGAGATACGGTGGTCATGGTGACTTTGAATCTCTGCTTTCTGAACTGATTGAATACCCCCATTAATAATCATGCCGTCAGGTGTTGGTATTGCATCAATGCCAACAGCCTGTAGGGCAACTGCCATTACCTGAATACGATCAGACTCTTTCACGCGTAACTCTTCTGCACCCGTCAACACTGTCTGCCCTTCTGCCGTTGCTGCAATCACAAATATCACAGGAAATTCATCAATCGCTAAAGCAACCAAGGCTTCCGGAATTTGAATACCTTTCAGCGGAGCATAACGAACATGAATATCAGCAACAGGCTCGCCACCCACTTCATGTAAATTTTCAAGAGTAATGTCAGAGCCCATTAATTTAAGGATATCAACAATACCGACCCGAGTCGGATTCATGCCTACATGCTCAATCACAAGGTCAGAACCTTTCGATACCGCAGCAGCAGCTATAAAGAATGCCGCCGAAGAGATGTCTGAAGGCACATCAATATGGCGCCCAGTTAACTTCCCGCCACCTTGTAAGCAGGCTTTCATGCGTTGATCATCAAGCTTTCTAGACTTAACCTCATAACCAAAACCATTCAACATACGTTCTGTGTGATCTCGTGTAGGTGCTGGCTCAGTCGCACAAACCTGACCATCAGCATACAAACCAGCTAACAATACACACGATTTAACCTGTGCACTCGCCATTGGCAATACATAGTTGATTGCTTTAAGTCTATTTCCCTGACCACATATTTTCATTGGTAGAGTGCCGCCTTCAGCAGTTTCGATCTTAGCATCCATTTCTGTCAATGGATTTGTAACACGTTTCATCGGACGTGTAGAAAGTGATGCATCACCAATCAACTCACAGTCAAAATCCTGCCCCGCTAAAATACCAGCTAATAAGCGTGTTGAAGTCCCCGAGTTTCCCATATCCATGGGCTTAATAGGTTTTTTTAAGCCTCTTAAGCCAACTCCATGAATGGTCACTTTACCATCTACAGGCCCTTCGATTTTAACACCCATATCACGGAAAGCCTGCAATGTTGCTAATGCATCTGCACCTTCTAAAAAACCTGTGACAGTGGTGATTCCTTCTGCAATTGACCCCAACATAATGCTACGGTGGGAGATTGACTTATCACCAGGTACTCGAACACGACCTTTAATAGTACCGCCCGGCTGAACTTTAAATTTTACATTTGACATAGTTTGGTTCTTTTCTATTTTGAAATCAGTTTCGTTATAAATTAATAAAAAGCCTAAGACTACTTAGCCTCTATCAATTTAGCAAAGTTACGCTATGTGCTTATCTCTAGCAATCTTTGCATCAGTAAATAACTTGTGTAGTTTGACGCCATCTTTATTCTCGACCAGCTCAGTTAACTCAGAAATAGACGCTTGGTAGTTTTTTAACCACTTAACAATTGCCTCAGAGTTAGTGACAGAAATATCCCGCCACATGGTGGCATCGCTAGAGGCGATTCGAGTAAAATCACGGAACCCCCCTGCTGTATATGGAAATACATTGCCTAACTCTTCATGCTCATCCAGCATATCTACTAAAGCATAAGCAAGTAGATGCGGTAAATGGCTTGTTGCCGCGAAGACATCATCATGCTGACTTGCCGACATAGTCTCAACATTAGCACCTAAAGCAGACCATAATTGAATAACCGTGGCGAGCGCTTCAGGACAAGAAGCTTCAGTTGGTGTTAAAATCACACGGTGGTTTATGAACAGGCCTGAATCAGCAGTTTCGACACCACTTTTTTCTTTGCCTGCAATGGGATGGCCAGGAATAAAGTGTTTAGGCAGCTCTCCAAATACAGATTGCACAGCATTGATAACACTTACTTTAGCGCTACCCGCATCTGTGATAATGGTGCCTGGTTTTAGAAAGGGTTTCATCTGTTCTAAAACCGACTGCATAACTCCCAGCGGCACAGAAAGCATAACAAGATCACTATCAGCAATAGCTTCTTGCATATCAACGCTAAATTCGTCAATCACCCCTAAATCAAGGGCTTTTTGCAAATTAACTGGGTTACTTCCAAATCCTGAAATTGTATTAACCAGACCTAAGTCTTTAAGCCCTTTTGCAAAAGAACCGCCAATTAAGCCAACACCGACCACTGTTATTTTATTTAGTAACACTGGATTAGACATTTTTTAAAACCAACTTTAATGAGTCAATAAAGTGCTGATTCTCAACTTGAGTACCAATAGAGACACGTAAGAAATGATTTAAACCATAATTAGCGACGGGTCTGACAATAACACCCTCCGCTAGTAGCATCTGATTAACCTCTAGAGCGTGCCCCCCCAGCTCAATACAGATAAAGTTTCCTGCTGATGGAATATAGTTAATTGCTAGTTCCGACAAGGCTGATGTTAACTGACGCATCCCCTGCTGATTAACTAAAACACTTTTCTCGACGAACGCAGTGTCTCCTATAGCAGCAGTTGCCGCAACTTGTGCATAATGATTAACATTAAATGGCGCGCGCATCTGATTGATATATTGAATAATCTCCTCACAGCCAAATAAATAACCCACTCTCAAGGAAGCAAGCCCATAAGCCTTAGAGAAAGTCCTTGAAACCATTAAATTAGAGTACTCATTAATATAATCAAGCCCATCAGGATATTCGCTAGATGCATGCTGCGCTTGTGCATACTCGATATAAGCTTCATCTAAAACGACTACTACCTTTTTAGGTACTTGGCTTATAAAGGCTTCCCACTCATCGCGTTTAAAAAGCGTGCCAGTAGGGTTGTTCGGGTTTGCAATATAAATTAGTTTAGTTTTATCGGTAATAGCGGCAAGCATGGCTTGTAGGTCATGCCCCCAATTAACAGCGGGGACTTCAATACCAGTGGCACCAACAATCTGGGCAGAAATAGGATAAACAGCAAATGCATACTGAGAGTAGATAATCTCATCACCAGGCCCTGCAAATACACGGGCAACTAACTCAAGCAGTTCATTTGAGCCATTACCTATCGCCAGTTGTGTTGGCTTAATAGCAAGCATCTCTGATAGCTTGCTCTTTAAAGCATATGCACCACCATCAGGATAGCGAGCAATCTCTTTAAGCTCACTCTGAATCGCTTCAATCGCTTTTGGACTAGCACCCAGAGGATTTTCATTAGATGCTAGCTTCGAGATATAAGTTAAGCCTAACTCACGCTTTAATTCACTCACTGGCTTTCCAGGAATGTAAGGGTGAATCCCAAGCACTTGAGGCTGGACAATATCACAAAAAGTGTTATTTATTTCGTTCATAATTAATAATATTTATCTTATTAAAGTGGGGAAACGGGAAAGGAGCCCAGCAACTTAAAAAAAGCAGCTTGAGACTCAACTTCAGCAAGGGCTTGATGCAGATTCTCATCATCTTTATGGCCTAGAATATCTATAAAGAACTGATAATCCCAAGTCTTGTCAGTTGATGGACGTGAAATAATACGGGTCATATTAATATCACGCTGACTAAATGAGGCCAAAATATCTAATAAAGCACCTGAAGTATTTTTCATAGAAATAACAATCGCAGTTTTATCGTCACCACTCGATTGAGTCGCCTCTTTACCTAGTACCCAAAACTTAGTGGTATTGTCATTTTGGTCTTCAATATTAGATTCAAGAATATTAAGTTGATATAGCTGAGCTGCCTGCTCTGATGCAATTGCTGCAATGGAGTTGTCTGTTTGTGCCATTTTGGCTGCTAAAGCATTTGAATCAACTGCTTCAATCTCAACCCAAGGTAAATTATTCTTGATCCACTGCTCACACTGGCCAAGCGCCTGTTGATGGGCAACAACTTTTTTAACCGTTTCGGTAGTTGCTGATTTGGACAGTAGACAGTGATGAATCGCTAAATCTACCTCACCTGAGATTTTAAGGCTGGTTTTAAGCAGTGCATTTTGTGTGCTCTTAACAATTCCTTCTGATGAGTTCTCAACTGGCACAATACCGTAACTTGCTTGGCCTTTTTCTACAACATCAAATACATCTTCAATTGTAGAAACCGCTACAGGATGTGCCGAAGAGCCAAACTGCTTAATAACACTCGCATGAGTGTAACTTCCCTCTGGCCCTAAATAAGCTACCGTAGTCGGTTGCTCAAGCGCTAAGCAGGCTGACATAATCTCTCTAAAAAGTTTTGCCATCTCTTCATCAGGCAACAGACTGTTATTACGCTCTTTAACCGCACGTAGTACCTGAGCTTCACGCTCAGGGCGATAAAATACCACCTCAACTTTGCCACCCTGCGTTTTAATATCAGCAACTTTTTGTGCACACTGTGCTCTTTGACCAATCAAATCTTGGATTTGAGAATCAATAGCATCAATTTCATTTCTAATCTCAGTCAGTTGAACTTGTTCAGTAGTCATTAAAAAGCCTGTATTGTCTAGTGTGGTATTAAGGGATATAGCTATTCATTAAGTGTATTGCGCCGCAAACTTCTGCATAAAGTCGATCAACGCATCAATACCCTCTTCAGGCATTGCATTGTAGATACTGGCACGCATACCTCCAAAAGCTTTGTGACCTTTTAAACTCAATAAGCCCGTAGCAGTAGACTGCTTTAAAAACTCGGCATCAAAATCGGTGTTTTTTAAGTCAAAGGTAACATTCATCCAAGAGCGCTCAGAGACCTTAATACTATTAGAGTAAAAGTCAGACCCATCAATATAGTCATAAAGCTTTCTGGCCTTACGCTCATTAATGACGGAAATTGCTTTTACCCCCCCATTCGACTTTAACCAATCAAACACCAAGCCGGCTAAATACCAAGCATAGGTTGCTGGGGTATTAAACATAGACTCATTATTAGCATAAGTCTGCCAGTTCAATAGAGATGGCGTAATATCACGTGCATGGCCAATCATATTGTCACGAATAATCATAATAGATAGACCAGCAGGGCCTATATTCTTCTGTGCACCTGCATAGATGATGGCATACTTACTCACATCAATCTCACGGCACATAATATTTGAAGACATATCGGCAATAACGGGCTTACCCTGTGCAAAAATATGCTCTAGTTCATCGTCCTGAAACTCAAGACCTGTAATCGTTTCGTTAGAACACAGGTGGATATATTTAGCATCAGGACTAAACTTCCAGGTGTCCATATCTGGGATCTCGGTTGGGTTAGCTCCTTCACCCGCAACGATATTTACGTTCGCATAGCGTGCCGCTTCTTTAATTGCTTTGGCAGACCAGACACCAGAAGCAAAATAATCAACAGTATCCCCCTGCTCAGTTAGGTTCAACGGAATACCTGAAAACTGCATAGAGGCACCACCGTGTAAAAATAGCACCTTGTAATTATCAGGGATATCCATCACTTCGCGTAGATCAGCTTCGATCTGGTGAGCAACTGACATGTACTCTTTACTGCGATGGCTCATTTCCATCACAGACATACCTGTATTGTTCCAATCTAAAAACTCAGCAGCTGCCTTACGCATTACCGCTTCAGGCAACATTGCAGGGCCTGCACTAAAATTAAATGCTCTTGCCATCTAACTTATATTCCTTATTACTCATTTTTGGTTTATTTAAACCCAAAAAAGTAGATTAACCTTATAAAAACATAAAGTTAACCTGTATTAGTTAATCTTTATTCTGCTTCGTTTTAATCTGTCGCGTCAGTGTTTTCAGTTGTGGTTTCACTTGACTCAACTGTAGATTTAACTGCTTCAGTTGCTTCTGCTGTTCCAGCAACTTCACCTTCAATCACATCTTCATCTAAGACTTCTTCAACATCAACAACGGCCAAGCTAACGACTTGCTCACCTTTACCAACATTGATTAACTTAACGCCTTGAGTATTACGCCCAACCACAGAGACGTCCGAAACACGTGCTCTTACCAGTGTTGCTTTATTAGTGATTAGAACCATCTCTTGCTCTGGTACAACGGCTACCGCGGCAACAACACACCCATTTCGATCCGATGTTTTGATAGAGATAACACCCTGACCACCACGATTAATCGTAGAGTAATCATCCACGGGTGTACACTTACCAAAGCCGTTCTCTGTCGCTGTTAGAATAAGCGTATCTGATTTGGCAACTTGCATGCTAATCACCTTAGCATCTTCAGTCAGCTTCATACCTCTTACACCACGAGCCGTACGACCCATAACACGAACATCACTCTCTTTAAAGCGAATTGCTTTACCGATATTACTGAACAACATGATCTCTTGCTCACCATCAGTCAGCGCAGTACCCACCAGCTCATCATCATCCAAAAGATCAACAGCAATAATTCCGTTTGCACGAGGACGTGAGAAATCTTTTAACTTAACACGCTTAACCACTGAGTTACGTGTTGCCATAAAGACAATACGCTCATCATCAAACTCATCAACAGGAAGTACTGAAGTAATGTGTTCACCATCATCTAATGGCAGTATATTAATAATTGGCTTACCACGGCTTCCACGACTGGCTAATGGTAACTGCCACGTTTTCTGCCAGTACAACTTACCTTTATTAGAAAAGCACAGCAGCATATCGTGTGTACTCGCAACAAATAGTTGACCGACTTCATCTTCTTCTTTCATCGCAGTTGCAGACTTACCACGTCCACCACGCTTCTGGGCGCGATAATCGCTTAATGGTTGAGTCTTGATATAACCATCTTGTGACAGTGTCACAATACGGTCTTCAACCGCAATCAAATCTTCGGCATCTAAATCTTGGTAGCTGTAATCAATCTCAGTACGACGAACATCACCAAAAGTTTCAACCACTTCATTAAGCTCTTCTCTAACCACTTCTGTTAGACGATCAGGGTTGCGTAGAATATCTAGGTACTCAGCGATTTTTTCAATCAGACCTTGGTACTCAGCAATGATCTTATCTTGCTCTAAACCTGTTAAACGGTGTAGACGCATCTCAAGAATTGACTGAGCTTGAACTGGTGATAGCTTATAGACAGATCCATCTGCACCAAAACCAGCTGGAAGATCTTCAGGACGAACATCCTTCATCTCAACGCGTTCTAGTAGTTCAACTACTTTACCAATTGCCCAATCTCTTTCAAGCATGCGCTCCTTAGCAACCGCAGGGCTTGGAGACGCTTTAATTAACTCAATCATCTCATCGATATTATTCAGAGCAACCGCTAAACCTTCTAACGTATGGGCTTTTTCACGCGCCTTACGTAGTTCAAAGATGGTACGACGTGTCACCACTTCACGACGATGTTTAATAAATGCTTCAATGATCTGTCTTAGGTTCAATAATTTAGGTTGGCCATCAATCAAGGCAACCATATTGACACCAAAAACCGTCTGCATTGCAGTTTGCTTATAGAGGTTATTGATCATCACTTCAGGCACTTCGCCACGACGAAGCTCAATCACAATACGCATACCGTCCTTATCGGACTCATCACGCAATGCAGTAATACCGTCAATTTTCTTCTCTTTGATCAGTTCTGCAATACGCTCAATTAGGCGTGCTTTATTTACTTGATAAGGTAGCTCATCAACAATGACCTTTGATTTACCAGACTTATCCGTTTCAATAGAGGTCTTAGCACGGATCTTAACGCGACCACGTCCAGTCTCATAAGCTTCACGAATCCCCGATGCACCATTGATAATTCCGTAGGTTGGAAAATCAGGACCCGGGATGTGCTCCATTAGACCATCCAGATCAATATCTGGATTATCAATAAAGGCTAAACATGCACTCACAGTTTCGGTTAAATTGTGTGGTGGAATATTTGTTGCCATACCAACTGCGATACCAGATGAACCATTTACTAGCAGATTAGGAATGCGTGTTGGCAGAACTACTGGCTCTGACTCAGACCCATCATAGTTTTCTGCAAAATTAACTGTTTCTTTGTCAAGATCCGCTAGCAGGTGGTGTGCAATCTTCGACATACGGATTTCTGTATAACGCATCGCTGCAGGAGAATCACCATCAACCGACCCGAAGTTACCTTGACCATCGACCAACATATAACGCAATGAGAAAGGCTGCGCCATACGAACGATAGTGTCATAAACCGCTGTGTCACCGTGAGGGTGATATTTACCAATTACATCCCCGACAATACGGGCTGATTTTTTGTAAGGCTTATTAAAGTCGTTATTTAATACGTTCATCGCATATAACACACGGCGGTGAACAGGCTTTAAACCATCTCTTACATCAGGAAGTGCTCTACCAACAATTACGCTCATGGCGTAACTTAAGTAGGATTGTTCCATTTCATCTTCTAACGCAATGGGAATAATTTCACGTGCAAATGTAGACATCAGACATCCAATTTATTAATTTTAATTCTTAAAGGCCGCATTATACCCAAATAACAGGCTTAAAGCGACAGTAATAACGACCCTTTCCCCCTAACGATATTGAGTTTTAACCGCTTGACGGGCTTTATTTTGGCTCTAATGAAATTAAAGCCACCCAAAAGGGGTTAAATGAGTATAATTTTCGAGTTCTAATTGTTTTAAATATGATGCTTAAGCAGTCAAATAAAAAATCCTATCGTTTAAGTAACCATTAAAGCCCCAATGACCCATTAACTCCGTAACAAAAAGTGACTGGCAATGACTACACCAAATACTGATATCACTCCTAATCAAACACCTAATACTGATCAAAATACTGATCAAAACATAGGTCACAACGTAGACCAAGATGAACTGAATAACTTCAACCGTTTATCCAGTACTTGGTGGGATACTGAAGGTGAGTTTGGTGCTCTGCACAAGATAAACCCGTTTAGACTTGAGTTTATGCAGCGTTTTGTCACGCTTGAAAATCAGCGTATTGTCGATATTGGTTGTGGCGGAGGTATTTTATCTGAGTCTCTAGCGATAGAGGGAGCCAATGTCACTGGAGTTGATCTGGCCAAGGATGTACTAACAGTTGCCAAGCTTCACGGTTTAGACTCTGGTGTAAAAGTCGACTATCAATTGATCGCTGCTGAAGACTATGCGCTACAGAATACTGAGACACATGATATTATCACCTGCATGGAGATGCTAGAGCATGTCCCTGATCCTGGGTCAATTATTCAAGCTGCTACTGATTGTGTAAAGCCAGGCGGCTGGGTCTTTTTCTCTACACTTAATCGCAATTTTAAATCTTATCTACTGGCTATTGTTGCTGCTGAGCAAATATTGAATCTTGTCCCTAAAGGCACTCATACGCATGAGAAGTTTATTACCCCAGCTGAGATGGATGCCATGGCACGCCAAGCAGGCCTGTTCTTAAGAGACAGCGCGGGAATTGACTTTAACCCACTGCTTGATCAGTACGGCTTAAACGATAAAGTAGATGTAAACTACCTGCTTGCTTATCAGAAAGGGTTGTAGTTTTAGCGGCTGCTTTTGAAGGCTCCCCCCCCTACTTTTATGCCCCTTGTGGGTACAGAATATTTAATAGTTAAAACTCAGAAGTCTAAGGCCTGCTGAGCAAGGAAAACACCTAATTATGTCCATCGATTGTATCCTATTTGATTTAGACGGCACTTTGCTTGATACCTCTTATGACTTTACCTATGCTCTAAACCAAACTTGTCGTGACTTTAATCAGCCTCCGCTACGTTATCAAGACATTCGTAAAGTCGTCTCGCAAGGAGGATTAGCGATGACTCAACTGGCATTTCCAGATCTTAGTGGGCAGCCTTTAGAGGAGCGTAGACAGCACTTTTTAAAAGTCTATTTTGATAATATAGATCACCACACTCAGCTATTTCCTGGACTAGAATCAGGCATGCAGACTCTGGCAGATAACAATATCCCCTGGGGAATTGTTACCAATAAACCCGCATGGTTAACCAAAAAGCTCTTAGAAAACATCAACTTCCCAAGCAAACCTTTAAGTATCATTAGTGGTGATACTTTAAGCGTTCGGAAACCTGATCCACAACCGCTACATCTTGCTGCAGAACAGTGTAATATTGCTTCTGAAAAATGTTTGTATATTGGCGATCACCCACGTGACATTGAGGCGGGTATTAATGCAGGTATGAAAACTGCAGGTGCTATGTTCGGCTATCTACCCGAGCTAGAACTTGCTGATGTACACAATGCATGGCCTGCAGATATGTTCTTTGAAACACCTTATGAGATTAGCCAATACTTCAAAACTCTGAAATAGAGCGCTAATATTTTATATCAATTAAATACTGATTAAACACCACCATCTAACGAATTAGAGAGAGAAGCTTTATATGCAAACTTATTTAATTACGGGCGCCGCTCAGGGACTAGGAAAAGCCTTAGCAACCAATCTGGTTAACCGAGGTCACCAGGTCATCTTATTAGATAAGGCTAAAAAAGCGCTTAACCACTTTTACGATGAGTTAAATTCAGAGTTGGTAGCGCTCTACCCAATGGATCTACTGGGTGCAAACATTGATCACTATAAAGAGTTACAAGAGATTCTATCTAAAGAGTACGGTCAATTAAATGGTGTTTTCCTATGTGCCAAAGTGCTGCCAGCCTTCAGTGCCATTGATAACTTTGACTATAAGCAGTGGTATGAAGTGATGCATACAAATCTTGATGCAAATTTCCACATGACTCAAACGATGCTACCGCTACTGATAGAAGCCAAAAATGGTAAGTTAGTCGCGATTCTAGATCAAGATGTTGAAGCACATCCCGCTTACTACGGTGCTTATGGGGTTGCTAAAGCAGGACTTGAACAGTTGATGGTGACTGTGGGTGTTGAGACAACCAATGCAGATGTGGATATCTATACTGCTAAGTTAGAGAGTTTCTCATCAGAAGCGCGTAACCGTCTGTTCCCCGGGCAAGATCCAACAAACCTACCGACCGCTGCTGATATGGCTGAGCGTATTCTAGGCGCTATTCTGGATGCTAAAGCACACAAAACAATTCAGAAGCGTTAATGCTTAAACTCTAAAGAGAGCTGATAGTGACTCTCTTGCTATAACGAATAGGCAAACAAAACTAAGCCCCCCCCTTCTCGGATTTTACGCCTCTAGTGGTACTTGTTTTGTGATATTGAGAATACCTTTCTAAGTCAATCTAGCCAGTCAAACTGGCGTCTTAATCAGCTTTGCCATCCTGTGTGTTTAAATTATCGTCTTGCATAAGATCGGTGGTGTTTTTGTGCGTTTTATCCTTATCACTACCCCGTGTCATGCCTGCTGTTAGCGTAAAACGTATCGCCTCATCCATACTCATAGCCAGCACCGTAATATTTTATTTAGCGACCAGAATGGCATAACTGCCAATCATATAACTCAGCGGCAAGTAAACCAATACACTGTCAGCATCATTAAACCCTTCGGGTAAGCTATTGATATCACGTTCAGTGATAAAGCCAATCGCCTTCATAGTGCCATTTAAATTAATGAATACCACTTGATCAAAGGCTTGCTTTTTTTTAGGTTTGAAGTAATCAATAAAACCACCAAAGACACTGTAAATAGGTTTAATAATAGGCATGAAAAAAACGGCATTTCAAGCCGTGAGAATAGACTCTGTACAAAATAGGCATGCATTAAAATACCGATTAGCAACAAGACATTAAGACTTATAAACAGACCCATTCCTGGCCTGTACAGGCCCTCAGGCAGCAAGTATTTTAGCAGGCCACCCTATACTGAATCAGAAGTGATTGCTAACCAATAAAGTAGATAGAAGGTTAAAACAATTGGCAAAATCTTGTTTTAGAAATTACAAACCATCACCATAGAGGCTGATCACTGGTCTCAAGCAAGGTTAAATAGACTCTAACATCAAACTCTAGCTGATGATAATCAGGCTCCATGTGCTGGCAGAGTTTATAAAATGCCTTATTGTGTTCCATCTCTTTAAGATGCGCTAATTCATGAACCACAATCATTCTCAGAAATGCTGAAGGTGTGTTTTTGAATAAACTGGCGATGTGAATCTCACGCTTATTCTTCAACTTACCACCATGCTTTTGTAACTTACTGGTATGCGTACCTAAAGCCTTTGCTGTGATATGTAACTTGCTATCAAATGCGACTCTACTCAGTTGACCCGCCTTGCGTAGATACTGGTCTTTAAGTTCATTAACATACCCATAAAGCGCTTTATCAGTCCTAATCTCATGGGCTTGAGGATACTTCTTTCGTAGCACGTCAGATAAACGATCCTCATCGATTAACTGTTTGATTTGATCAACTAAATGCGATGGGTAAGAGGAAAGGTAATTAGGCTTCTGTTTTTGTGACATGAATACTTTATAAGCTTATGTTAAATAAAAATAGAGTGATCAAATGATCATTTATTAACTAAGCTAAGTAACCTTATTTTATTCTTAAAGAAACACTGATAGTGCGACCCAGCTCAAGCAATAAATCAATTACATTATTTCATTCTCTATATCTTGTAGAAGCTGAATAATGACACCAGAAAGCATGCTGAGTTCGCGCATTCTACCAGTAACTTCCTCCTTAGATGCCCCTTTTTCGACAGCTTTGATTAAATCATTACCCTGATCATGCAACTGTTTGTGAGGTTCCTCTAATGCAATATAAGCCTCAAGATTGCAGTACTCCCGGCCAGCACCGTAGTACCACTTACCAAGCATACAGGAGGTTGAATCCGAAGCGGGTTTACCCCTAAAGCCAAACCCCTCTGTTTTACGGTTTTTTAGAGAGAAAACACCATCGAATAACGATTTTCTCCACTGTATATGATCAAGTTCAGCCATGTAAAGCAAGCCAACAGCGGTACTTGGCCAACGTTTATCCTGCCTAATAAAATCTAGGAAATCCAAAAAAGGTAGCGGATGACTAATCCAATAACCTTGAGCAATGGTACACCCTGCATTTTGCAATGTTTGATAGACCTCTTCGGTTTCTATGCCTTCAGCAACGACATCAAAACCCAGTTGATGCCCCATTCTTATAGTTGACTCGACAATGGTTTGGTTCTTTTCTGATTGCTCCATTCTGGAAACCACACCCTGATCAAGCTTAACGGCTGAAAATGGCAGTTTACTCAGCATATCAATACTTGAGAATCCAGTACCAAAATCATCCATCACCAAAGGCACACCCATATCGACCAGTTTTGAAAAGTTTTGATGGGCATACCCACTCTCCTCTAGCAGTGTAGATTCAGTCAACTCTACTTCAAGGTGATTGGGGTCTAATTGGTGGGTATCAATTGCAAATTTGATATTATCAATAAAAAGAGGATGATCAAAATCCTTTGAGCAAGCATTTATGGATATGGTAATACCTGGTTGAGTATCTTGAAAAATAGTCATATCAATAATCAACTCATCAAGCATGGCTGTTGTGATTTTAGAAATATAGCCTGTAGACTCTGCTAGAGGGATGAAATTACCAGGCATCACCAGATCACCATTGGGCTTTTTCCATCGAATCAGCGCTTCTGCACCAATGATCTTACCCGTTATCATCGAGATTTTGGGCTGGTAATAAAATATAAACTCGCCATTTCTTAAGGCATTTTCTAAATCTTTCAATGTTAATGTTGATTCAACCATGAGTACCCAACTTTATGTTTAACAAACTAATATTAATGATACGTTAACCTAAAACTGAAAAACCAACCGTAAGCAATTCTAAGTATATCGGATAAATGTAACAGCTTAAGTCTCTCTAAGCAACACCTCCCCTCCTTACTTTTGTGTCCTTTGTGAGAGCATTTCTTATATATACATAATTTGGCTTTATGCTGCATATTAATATCTACTTATTTAAACAGTTACCATTAAAAATATGTTAATTTAAAACTCTAATACTGTTTATTATTCTAAATAGCCCAAAGGCTATCGTGATGAGCAGAATTCAAGCAGGTATCAAAAATATTGGATTAGAACGATGATTAACTTAATCCCAGAAATATGTAAACAAGCTCTAGTCACCAGCATGATTGTTCTAACTATCTCTCCTTTGGCCTATGCAAAATTTACACCTGAGCAGGTGACTGGAATTAACCCAACAACGGCAAGCAGTGAAACTGCTAAAGTGATGCCAGCACCATTAACCGATGCGAGCAAAGCCATTACCGTAACCGAGAACGCTTTTGTCTGTTTAAAAAAGATGCAGCCAGTACGCGGATTCTTTGTCGATAATCTTCTTGGAAATACTCAGGGTAATCTTGATGCAACGCTTGCTGCTGCCAATGCCAAACAAGGAGCTGTGTACCCCGCTGGTTCTATTGTGCAACTTATTCCGACCGAGGTAATGATTAAACATCATAAAGGTTGGAGTCCTGCTACCAAAGACTGGGAGTTTTTTGAGCTA
Source organism: Thiomicrorhabdus sp. (assembly GCA_033238645.1). GTDB lineage: Bacteria > Pseudomonadota > Gammaproteobacteria > Thiomicrospirales > Thiomicrospiraceae > Thiomicrorhabdus. The sequence continues at coordinate 1,200 of BQXR01000012.1, read as the reverse complement.
GAGGTCTCTAAGGAAGGTTCAAAGATAAAGGTACGTGGTACAACACAGGTGATTAATAAGTTTGGCGGGAACTGCTTAAGTTGTCATATCAAAGCGGAACCGCAGTGGGATATGATCTGTGAAGAGAACCACGGTTGCGATGCCCTACCGATTCCAAATTTTGTCATTCGCTGGATACAACGCAATGATCCACGTTGTGACTAACCTCATAATGACAACTGATATTCAAGCTTAGTACTGTTTATGCTTAACAGAACTTGATCTTTCTTTGCCTATATTCATTTAATTGCATTTTCAATGCAGATTGCAGAGTGCGCATCATTCGCAGCATATTGGATCTGATGTTTCTGTAGTGGATAAGCACCCCAGTTAGACTGCTGGGCACCTTTTGGTAGGCGCTGTTTTAGTATCATCGCCACAGCCGCCCTAGCACCAATCAGATTTTTTTCTCCACTCAGCTTCTTCAGGGTCACTGATAGATCCTCTGTATTGACTATATTAATATCCAGCTTATTGCGCAGCTCCTTATTATCCCCTCTTATACCAAATCCCACTTTTTTAATATTTGAATCACTCAATAACCTTCTTGCTGCATCAACAGCAGCAGGAAACCGAGTCATAAATAGAAATGCCTTAAACCCAGTAGCAAGCTGAATTACAGTTGGTCCAGGACTAATTTCACCCTTTTTAAAAATAGGTTTGCTCTCCGTATCAAAGCCAAGACAAGGCGCACTCTTTAACTCCACGAGTGCCTGAGCCGCATCTTGTTCATTTTCTACAATCTTAATATGGATAGGGTCAAGGCCAATATACAAAGGTAATTCCATAATCTGTTCTTTAGTCGGACGTTGCATCTTCTATCTCTTTGAGTGGTTTATTAAATTAAATGCCAGATTCATCTCAGCATTCTAAAGGCGTGCCATAGGTATGACTGCCGCTTAAAGGTGAATTCAACATTGAAGTGCAACAGTCTTGGTTTTAAAGAAGACTTCGTAAGGTGTTCTGAAATTTAAACATTTTCTTGGTCGATGATTTAATTTTTCAACCACTTCTTGAATTCTAGCATCACTGATCTCGTGAAAGTTGCAACCTTTGGGAAAATAACGTCGTAATAAACCGTTTGTATTTTCATTCAGCCCCACGCTGCCATGGTGAGTAAGGGTCTGCAAAATAGACTTTGCTATCTGTAGCTTGCTCGAG
>BQXR01000011.1:0-63685 GCA_033238645.1 Thiomicrorhabdus sp. | reverse complement strand
TTTTAACCTCTTTCTACTCCAGCCTCGAGGCTGAACACTTAAAACCGTGTTTGCTTCGGAACGGGGCGTATTCTATACAATCCATAGACAAGCGCAACCCCTAATCAGTCTTTTTTATCACTTTTATTGATCTTTTCTTATGACCCCTGTTTACTACCAACTTACTCAGGGTTTATCCACAGGGTTATGCACATTCAGCCTGTTTTACCTGGCTTTACCCCCCCCTATTCAAAATCCCCGGCGATACATTTCATTCGCTCAGAGGCACTAATTAAAGCCTACAAACAAAAACACCGCATAAATGCGGTGTTTTTGTTTTAACTACGATTTTAAAACCGTTATTTAATATCAAGCTAACGATTACTTAATAGTAATTCGTGCAAACTTTCGCTTACCTACCTGATAAACCGAAGTGGTATCACCTGGCATTACCTGACGACTATCACTGACCTTTTCGCCATTAATCTTAACAGCACCCTGCTTGGTCATACGATGCCCATCAGAAGTTGAACTAACCAAGCCTGCATCTTTTAATAGATTTGCGAGTGGAAGACCTGCATCAAATGTAAATTCAGGCATTTCATCAGGGATTGCATTCTTACTGAAGCGTGTTTCAAAATCTTTTAGTGCTGCTTGCGCTAGCTCTGCTGAGTGAAAACGCTCAATTAACTCTAAAGCCAACTTCACTTTTACATTTCGCGGATTCTCGCCCTCTTCTATCGCTTTCTTATAACCTTCAATGGTTTCAATACTTTCGAAACTCAGTAGCTCATAATAACGCCACATCAAATCATCGTTAACAGACATGACTTTTCCAAACATATCATTTGGCTCATCTTTAATGCCGATATAGTTATTTAGAGACTTAGACATCTTTTGAACACCATCCAACCCCTCAAGAATTGGCATGGTTAAAGTACACTGCTGAGGTTTCCCGTAGTGACCTTGTAGAGTTCGACCCATTAGTAAGTTGAACTTTTGATCTGTTCCACCCAATTCAATATCTGCTTCCATTGCAACAGAGTCATAGCCCTGCACTAATGGATACAAAAATTCGTGAATTGCAATAGGTGTATTCGAGTTATAACGATCTGCAAAGTCATTACGCTCCAACATACGTGCGACTGTCATTTTACCTGCCAACTGAATCATCTCTGCAGCAGACATTTTTGACATCCACTCAGAGTTAAACATAACTGTTGTCTTTGCAGGGTCTAATATTTTAAACACTTGCTCTTTATATGTCTCTGCATTTTTTTGAATCTCTTCAGCAGTTAGCGGTGGACGAGTTACACTCTTACCCGTTGGATCGCCAATCATCGCGGTAAAGTCACCAATCAGGAACAGAACTTCATGACCCAAATCTTGAAACTGCTTAAGCTTATTAATCAGAACCGTATGGCCTAGGTGCAAATCAGCAGCGGTTGGATCAAAACCTGCCTTCACACGTAGCGGCTTACCGCTCTCTAATTTCTTGATTAACTCTTTTTCGACCAAAATTTCTTCGGCACCACGCTTAATAATGGCTAACTGTTCTGCTACTGTTTTCATTGTTATATATAATCTTTTAATTTTTAATTTGCATTCACTAATACAGCTTGGACTTTAACGACACAAAACCGTATCTGTATTTAATTCTAATTTGCCAGTCAGCTGTGAAACAGACGTCAAACCATTCGCTCTTAGGTATTGCTCGATTCCGGCATTTACTTTCTTTACCAACAAGGGATCTTTGGCAATTGCAGTCCCTATGGCAACCATTGATGCGCCAGCTAAGAAGAACTCAATAGCATCTTCTGCACTGGCAATACCACCCAAGCCAATAATGGGAATATCATGCTGTTTTGCTACTTGATAGATTTGATGCACTTTTAATAACGCAACGGGCTTAATCGCAGGCCCCGACAACCCCCCCTGGTTATTTCCTAGAGTAGGTTTTTTAGTATAGATATCAATTTGCATACCCATCAAGGTATTGATTGCAGATAACGCATCGGCACCTGCATCAATGACACGGCGCGCACCTTCTGCAATATCGGTCTGATTTGGTGATAACTTTACAATAAGTGGTTTGGTCGTATTTGCTCGGCATGCCTCAACCACTCTTGCAGCCATCTCAGGGTCATTACCAAAAGCAGCGCCACCTTTTTTAACATTAGGGCAGGATATATTAATTTCTATTGCAGGCAAATCAGTTTGATCAAATAGGCGAACGACTTCAGCATACTCTTCAATACTAGACCCTGAGACATTAATAATAAACTGCGACTGGCTCATATCTAACTTTGGTAGATAGTCATTAATAACAGAGTGTGCACCTGGATTTTGTAGACCAATAGAGTTTAACAATCCACTGGCTGACTCCATAACACGATCAGGTTTATTACCTAATTTAGGCTCTAAAGTTGTACCCTTTAAAAACACGGCACCAACATCTCTATTGGTAAAGCCTGAAACAGACTGGTATTCTATGCCATATCCCGCATTTCCTGATGCCATGGCAACAGGTGAATTGCACTGAATTCCACAAATATTTACTGATAAATCAACCACAGAACCTTACCTATTATGTTGCATATTATTCTTTATGAACCAGAAATCCCTCAGAACACAGGGGCTTTAATTCGCTTGAGTGCCAATATGGGCGCTCATTTACACCTTATTCACCCTATCTCTTTTGATCTGAGTGAAAAAAAGGTACGTCGAGCAGGATTAGACTATGCTGAGCTGGCAAACCTACAAGAACATGAAAGCCTTGAAGCCTGCCTTAAGAAAATCCAGCCTAATCGCGTTTTTGCACTAACGACAAAAACCACACGCTATTATACAGAACCTAAATTTGAAAACGGTGATGCTTTTCTCTTTGGTCCAGAGACCCGCGGTTTACCAGCAGACATCATTGCTAACTTGCCTGAAGATCAGCGTCTAACTATCCCAATGATGCCGGGCGGACGTAGTTTAAATTTGGCCAACGCGGTTTCAGTAATGGCCTATGAGGCTTGGCGTCAATTAGATTTCGATATGACACTCTAAAACGTACCTCGGTATTGAACAAATAAAAAACGACCAAAATTGGTCGTTTTTTATTTACTTTTCTAACCCTAAAACTCAAGAAAGCTCAATAACCTTCCTGCTTACCTGAACGAGCTAACAGAGCTAAAGCAGCCTCTTTAGGGGTGGCCTGTTCAGAAACAATTTGATAAACCTGCTCCATAATTGGCAGATCAAGCTTAAACTCTAAAGCAATCTGTTTCACAACAACCACCGCCTTTACACCTTCAACCACCTGACCAATCTCTTCAATAACAGCCTTAGCCGTTTTATTTGTGGAAGCGAGCTTTTTACCAAAACGTCTGTTTCGAGAAAGATCATCGGTACAAGTCAGCACTAGATCACCTAACCCAGCCAAGCCCATCAAAGTTTCAGCTTGCCCACCCAGCGCTTCACCAAAACGCATCATCTCAACCATGCCACGAGAGACTAGAGCTGCACGTGCATTTGCACCCAAGTCCAACCCATCACTTAATCCCGTTGCGATGGCCATAATATTTTTATAAGCGCCACCCACTTCCACACCGACTATATCGGTCTGTGTATACATACGAAAAGCAGAAAAATGAAAAGCATCTGCCCAAAACTGCGCATCAGGCTCTTTTACTGAGGCGCTCACCATCGCCGTAGGCAAGCCTCTGGCAACTTCATCTGCAAAGGTTGGACCTGAAAGCACACTGACAGCAAAATCATCACCCAAAACTTCAAGCGCAACTTGATGTAACAACCTTTGTGATTCAGGCTCGAAACCTTTAGTGGCCCAAGCGACGGGTACAGCGTGAGAACTTAGCAAATCAGATATTTTATGCAACACCTCTCTAAAGGCATCACTTGGTACAACTACTAAAACCGCATCCGCTTTAGGGATGCTGGTCTCTAATGAATCACTGACAGAAAGGGTTTCGGGGAAAACAATACCCGCCAGATAGCGTTTATTCTCTCGTTCCGCGGTAAGTAAAGATGCTCGCTCTGTACTATGCGTCCAGAGCGTAACAGAGTGACCAGCTTTAGCCAGATGAATCGCCAAAGCAGTACCCCAAGCACCCGCACCCAGTACTGCAATTTTGCGTTGTGTTACTATCGGCGGAGCATTATGAGATAAGGACATTTACAATTAATTACTGAGCTGTTCGCGCAGCATCACCCTGTGCACTTTGTAGGTGCTCATGATACATACCGTCAAAATTAACTGGCTCCAGCAATAACTGAGGGAACCCACCCTTAGTGACTAAATCTGAGACCACTTCACGTGCGTATGGGAATAGTACATTAGGACACTGAGCGCCTAATATATAACCCATTTCAGCTTCTGAAAAACCACTTAGTGTAAAAATACCCGCCTGCTCAACTTCACATAAAAATGCAGTATTATCTTCAACCTTAGTGGTTGCGGTAATACGCAAAACAACATGGTAAGTATTGTCATCTAGAACTGCACTCTCGACATTCAAATCGATCGCTAACTTTGGTTGAAACTCTTTAGCAAAAATCCCTGGTGCATTAGGTGATTCAAAAGAGATATCCTTTGTATATATTTTTTGGATTGCAAAAACTTGCTGAGCTGCTTCAGACATACTTATTCCTTAAATTCACTAAATTAGGTGTTTAATAACTTATCAAGTTCACCACGTTTATCTGCGGCAGAGAGATCATCAAAGCCACCAACATGAAAATCATCAATAAAAATTTGTGGTACGGTGTTACGCCCTGTCTTAGTTTCCATCTCAGTCCATAGACTTGGATCTCCACCGACATCAATTATTTGAAACTCTACGCCTTTAGATTTCAAAAGGCGATTCGCCATCGTGCAATAAGGGCATGATCTTGTACTATATATAACAACCTTAGCCATTGTGATATCCTTTTACTGTTACCAATCGTAGCTACCTAGTTAAGCAGATAGCTCAGATAGCAAAACTATTATTTTTTCTTACTCTTCTTTGACTTCGACTTTGCCGTTCCTACTGGTAATCCCGCTGACTTCCATGCGTTGATACCACCAGATAAATTAAACACATTTGCATAGCCTGCTTTAACTAAAGCTGCTGCAGAACGTCCTGAGCGCGCACCCGATAAACAGTAAACTAAAATTGCTTGCTCTTTATCTTTTGGCATTTGATTCATCTTAGCGCTTAAGTCACCCGCAGATACATTAAGTGCACTACCAATGTAGCCATCCTTATATTCACCAGCAGAACGCACATCTAATAGGAATGCATCATCATTAAACAAACGAGTCGCTTCATCCGTACTGACCCCTTTAAAACCGGCCATACGATCACCCAAATAACTATAAATCAACATAGTTACGATTATAGCTAAAGCAACAAATAGTAGTGTTTGCTCTTGGAAAAATTCACCTAACATTATATTCCCCTGAATATCTTAACAATCAAACCTGATGATTTTACCAGCGAAACTCGCTACAATGAACGGAATTTCAATTATTTATGGCGGATAAAATCAAATGGCTCAAAATCTTAAACCAAAAATCCAAATTAAACAGCGCCCTACAGGGTTAATTATTTTAGATGGATGGGGTCACAGAGAAGACGTTGAGCATAACGCTATTGCACAAGCAAACACGCCTAACTGGGATAAATTAATCCAAAACAACCCAAATACATTAATTGCCACTTCAGGAATGGATGTAGGCCTTCCCGATGGTCAAATGGGTAATTCAGAAGTAGGTCATATGAACCTTGGTGCTGGTCGAATCGTCTACCAAGAGCTTACCCGTATTCAGAAAGAGATTAATGAAGGCCATTTCTTTGAAAATGATGTCCTTGTTGATGCTATTGAGAAGGCACATAGTCGCGATAAAGCGGTGCACATTATGGGGCTACTTTCTGATGGTGGTGTTCACTCACACATCAACCACATTAAAGCTGCACTAAGTTTATCTGTTAACCGTGGTGCTACGACCTATTTGCATATTTTTACTGACGGTCGTGATACAGCACCACAAAGTGCGTTAGAGTACATTGAAGAGATCGAAGCACACTTCAATGAGATTGGCGGCGGTTCGATTGCCTCTGTGACAGGTCGATTCTATGCACTAGACCGCGATAACCGCTGGGATCGTGTTGAAGGTGCTTACGATGTAATCTGCTGTGGAAAAGCCGATCACCAAGCTATCTCAGCCAGTGTGGCTGTAGAAAATGCTTATGCACGTGAAGAAACTGATGAGTTTGTTCCACCAACAGCCATCTCACAAGACGGTTCTTTTGTATCCGTTAATGATGGTGATTCTGTCATTTTCATGAACTACCGAGCAGATAGAGCACGTGAAATTACCAGTGCATTTATTGAAACTGACTTTGCAGGCTTTCACCGCTGCCAAAGCCCGGTTCTATCCAGCTTTGTTACACTCACGGAATACAGCAAAAACTTTGAGAACTTTGGTGCCAAAGTCGCCTATAGAGCAACTGCTCTAAAAAACACTTTTGGTGAAATCATCGCGCAGAACAACCTACGCCAATTAAGAATTGCCGAAACAGAGAAGTATGCACACGTCACTTTCTTTTTAAACGGTGGTGTTGAAACGCCATCTGAAGGGGAAGACCGCATACTGATTCCTTCACCTCAGGTAAGAACTTATGACCTACAGCCTGAGATGAGCCTTGCTGAATTGACTAAAAAATTGGTAGAAGCGATTGAGTCTAATAAATACGACACCTTTATTTGCAATATCGCCAACCCTGATATGGTTGGACATACGGGTAACTTTGATGCTTGTATTAAAGCGGTAGAAGCGGTTGATGAAGCCTTAGGCAAGATTTTACCAGCCATTGAAAAAGCCAACGGTCAGGTTATTATTACTGCTGATCACGGTAATATGGAGATGTTAGTTGACCCTGCAACAGGTAAGCCGCTGACATCACATACCACCTTCCCTGTCCCACTAGTTTACTTTGGCCCAAATGACGTTAAGCTTCGATCTGGTGGTGCTCTGCCAGACGTTATGCCAACCATGCTTAACTTAATGGGCATTGATCAGCCTAAAGAGATGACAGGCGTGAGCTTACGCGTTTAAACAAAAACGTATCCAGCTCGTAAATATCTAAGCCAACCCTTTTTATTAAAAAGAAAAGGTTGGCTTTTTTGTACCCCCCCTGCTCAAATTTATAACAACCAATTTTAGTTAAAAAACCCTATTTTCCTATACTCCCCTCTTCTAACAAATCAGAATACTCTCCAATAAAACGCCTCTCACTACAACTAAGTAAGTAAAGCCACGCAAAGCACAAGGATACCAAACCCCAAGACAACACTTTTATCAAACAAAATAGTGATACAATTTGCTTCCAAACGCCTATATAAAGTATAATTTCGCGCTATTTTTATTTTTTACGTGTGCTGTACGCCGTAAACTTTTCTTATAAAACAGTGACATAACAACGTTTTATAAGCCCGATGAAAGACAGGAAGCTTAATATGAATCCCTTACAAACCCATACAGGTTTAAATTTAACAGGTCTCTACTCTCCAGAGTTTGAGAAAGAGAACTGTGGATTTGGTTTAATTGCCAATATGGACGACAAGCCGAGTCATAAGGTCGTTACCATTGCAATTGAGTCTCTTATGAACATGACCCATCGTGGTGGTGTTGCCGCCGATGGTTGTACTGGGGATGGTTGTGGTCTACTAATTAAGAAGCCTCATGACTTTCTACAAACGGTTGCTGCTGAATCTGGATTTGAACTAGCGCCAATCTACACTGCTGGGATGGTCTTCCTAAGCAAAGATACCGATAAAGCAACATTTTCTCGCAAAACGCTTGAAGAGAAGCTAACCAAAAAAGGCCTGATTATTGCAGGCTGGAGAAGTGTTCCTGTCGCTTCACAAGTGTTAGGTACCCAAGCAGAGGGCATGGAACCGCAGATTGAACAGATATTTGTAAATGCTCCTGCTGATATGACAGAAGCCGCTTTCAATCGCTTACTCTTTACAGCACGTCGTAAAACAGAGATGGTCATTGATCCTATCGATAATGACTTCTATATTGCTTCTTTAAATAGCCAACTAATCGCCTATAAAGGCTTGGTTATGCCTAAAGAGCTACCAGAGTATTACCTAGACCTACAGGATGAAGCCTTTACTTCGTCGTCTATCTCATACCACCAGCGTTTTTCTACCAACACGTCTCCGCAATGGCGTCTGGCTCAGCCATTCCGTTTCCTTGCACACAATGGTGAGCTGAACACAATTCGTGGTAATCGTAACTGGGCTTTAGCACGTCAAAGTAAGTTTGAAACACCATTACTACCTGACTTAGCAGAGCTTAAACCGCTCGTTGCACAGACAGGCTCTGACTCTAACTCACTAGATAATATGATGGAAATCCTCATGATGGGTGACATGCATATTTTCCAAGCTTTACGTCTACTAGTGCCACCCGCATGGCAGAACATACCCCACATGGATCCAGATAAGCGTGCCTTCTTAGAGTACAACTCTATGCACATGGAAGCATGGGATGGACCAGCAGGAATGGTCATTAATACAGGTAAATACGCTATCTGCGGTGTGGATCGTAACGGTCTGCGTCCAACGCGTTATGTGATTACTAAAGATCGTCATATTACTTTTGCTTCAGAGATCGGTGTTTACAACTACTCACCTGATGAAGTACTTGAAAAAGGTCGCCTAAAGCCAGGGCAAGTCATCGCTGTTGACTTGGAAACAGGCACTTTAATCAAACCCGAACAGATCGATGACCAGTTAAAAAATGCAAACCCTTACCGTGAGTGGATGGATAAGGGCTATATGCACATCGAAGAGAAGCTGAATCAAAATGACCAGACTCTTGGATGGGATCGTAAAACATCTGAAGCCTACCAGAAGTACTTCCAAGTAACTTTTGAAGAGCGTGATGCAGTTATTCGAGTTTTAGCTGAAGATGGTCAAGAAGCAACTGTTTCAATGGGTGATGATGCCCCATTACCCGTTTTCTCTCATAAGCCACGCTCTGTATTTGACTACTTCCGTCAAATGTTTGCGCAGGTCACTAACCCGCCAATCGATCCGCTACGTGAAAACATCGTCATGTCTCTAAACACCTGTTTTGGTCGTGAGCAAAATATGTTTGAAGAGGGTCCTGAACATGCACGTCGTTTAGAAGTGCAGTCACCAGTATTAAGCCCTGCAATGATGAGTCAGCTTATCTCTTTAACAGATAACGACTATCAAAATACAGTTATCTCTCTTCACTACAACCACGAAGAGAAAAATTTAAAAGCTGCAATCGAAGCAATCTGTATTGAAGCCGCTGATGTAATAAAAGCAGGTACAACGCTACTAATCCTAAGCGATAAAGATATCAAAGAAGGTAAAACAACGATTCCTGCTGCGATGGCAACGGGAGCAGTTCACCACTACCTAATCGATCAAGGCCTGCGCACAGAAGCAAACATTATTGTTGAGACTGGTACAACTCGTGACTCTCATCACTTTGCAGTTCTATTTGGTTATGGTGCAACAGCAGTCTTCCCGTATTTAGCATACGAAAGCATGGAAGATATGCGTCGTTCTAATGAGCTAGACAGCGAAAAGCCAATTACAAAATATATCAGCAACTATCGTAAGGCGATCAATAAAGGTCTATACAAGATCCTTTCTAAAATGGGTATTTCAACCATCACGTCTTACCGTGGTTCTCAGCTATTTGAAGCCGTTGGTTTAACCTCTGAGATTGTTGACCTTTGCTTTAAGGGTACACCAACACGTATTCAAGGGACTAACTTTGATCACCTTGAGCTAGATCAACGCCGTTTGGCATGGGAAGCATTTAACCCACGTAAATCACTAAAGCAAGGTGGTTTATTCAAGTATGTTCACGGCGGAGAGTATCACGCCTTTAACCCAGAAGTGGTTAACAGCATCCGTAATGCGGTACAAAAAAACGACCAAGCTTCTTACGATACTTTTAAAGAGTTAGTCAACAACCGTCCAGCAATGACAATCCGTGATCTATTTACCTTTAAAGACGGTATCCAAGGCATTGACCTTAGCAATGTAGAGCCTGTAGAAGATATCTACAAGCGTTTTGACTCTGCTGGTATCTCTTTAGGCGCTCTATCTCCAGAAGCGCACGAGTCTCTTGCAACAGCAATGAACCGTTTAGGCGCTCGTTCTAACTCAGGTGAAGGCGCAGAAGATCCTTCACGTTACGGTACAGAGAAGATGTCTAAGATCAAGCAGATCGCATCTGGACGTTTCGGTGTAACAGCACACTACCTACGTAATGCTGAAGTACTACAGATTAAAGTTGCACAGGGTGCTAAGCCAGGAGAAGGTGGACAGTTACCAGGTCACAAGGTTGATCTAACGATTGCTAAGTTACGTCACTCTGTTCCAGGTGTTACCTTGATTTCACCTCCGCCACATCACGACATTTACTCTATCGAAGATTTAGCTCAGCTCATTTTCGATCTAAAACAGATCAATCCTAACGCGCTAATCTCTGTGAAATTAGTAGCAGAACCTGGTGTTGGAACTATTGCCGCTGGTGTTGCTAAAGCATACGCTGACCTAATCACTATCTCTGGTTATGACGGTGGTACTGGTGCAAGCCCGATGACTTCGGTTAAGTACGCTGGTAACCCATTCGAAATGGGTCTAGCGGAAGCACATCAAGTTTTACGTGCTAACGATCTTCGTGGTCAGGTTATCCTGCAAGCGGATGGCGGTCTTAAAACTGGTTTAGATGTGGTTAAAGCAGCTATCCTTGGAGCAGAAACATTTGGTTTCGGAACCGTACCAATGATCGCTTTAGGGTGTAAGTACCTACGTATCTGTCACTTGAACACATGTGCTGTGGGCGTGGCAACACAAGACAAACGTCTTCGTAGAGAACATTTTATCGGTATGCCTGAGATGGTTATGAACTACTTCCGCTTCCTTGCTGAAGAGACTCGTGAGTGGATGGCTAAATTAGGTGTGACGACATTAGACCAGCTAGTCGGTCGTGTTGATCTACTTAAGATGATCGACAACCCACTGACTGAGAAGCAGAAGAACATTGATCTAAGTGCATTTATCACTGATGCGGGCGTACCTGCTGATAAACCACATACAGTTCAGGTAAAACGTAACAACCCTTGGGATAAAGCAGAAACAGCAGAAGCGATGGTTAAAGCCACGCTTCCCGCTATTGAAACAAAATCTGGTGGTCACTTTGACTTTGACTTAGTTAATACTGGCCGTTCTATCGGAGCACGTGTTTCAGGTGAAATTGCCGAGCGTTATGGTAATAACGGTATGAAGGATGCGCCGATCACCTTAAATCTAAAAGGCATTGCTGGACAGTCTTTTGGTGTATTTAACGTTGATGGTCTAAACCTATACCTTGAAGGTGATGCGAACGATTACGTTGGTAAAGGTATGGCGGGTGGTGAGATAGTTATCCGCCCACCTGCTGGCAGTGTTTTTGATGCACACGTTACGCCTATCGTTGGTAACACTTGTTTATATGGTGCAACGGGCGGTAAGTTATTCGCCAATGGTACGGGTGGAGAGCGTTTTGGTGTTCGTAACTCTGGTGCAGTTGCAGTTGTGGAAGGTTTAGGCGATCACGGTTGTGAGTATATGACCGGTGGAACAGTAGTCAGCTTAGGCGAAATCGGTGTTAACTTCGGTGCAGGCATGTCTGGTGGTATGGCGTTTATTCTTGATCCAAACCGCACAGTACCTGATTGCATTAATCCAGAGATGGTTGAGTTCTTACGTATCGATACTGAGAGCACTGAAGCTTACCGTGTTTACCTAAAAGACTTGATTACAGAATATGTTGAAAAAACCAATAGCCCATGGGGACAGGAAGTTTTAAATAACTTTAGCCGTCATGTTGGTAACTTCTGGTTAGTTAAATCTCGTGCCATTGGTATCGAAGCTTTATTTGATTTATTCGCGAAATGTGCAGACTAAGTGAACTGGAAGGACTTTAAAAATGCCAAATATTAGACAATTTTTAGAATTAAATCGCCAGCTTCCAGAAAAGAAAGCTGCACAAGAACGTAAGAAAGAGTTCGCTGAGATCTATACTTCATTCAAACTTGAAGATGCAATGGCGCAAGCAGATCGCTGTTTACACTGTGGTAATCCATATTGTGAATTTGCCTGCCCTGTACACAACTATATTCCTAACTGGTTAAAGTTGGTTGCTGAAGGCAACATCATGGAAGCCGTTGAGATCTCTCATAAGACCAATGTGCTACCTGAAATGTGTGGTCGAATCTGCCCACAAGATCGTTTATGTGAGCAAGCTTGTACACTTGAAGACACTAACTTCGGTGCAGTGACTATCGGTGCGGTTGAGAAATTCATCACTGATACTGCTCTATCTAATGGTTGGAAGCCTGATATTTCTGATGTCAAAATGACAGACAAGAAAGTCGCTATCATCGGTGCCGGCCCCGCGGGAATCGCAGCAGCAGATATTCTGATCCGTAGCGGGGTTAAACCAGTAGTATTCGAAAAGCAGCCAGAGATTGGTGGACTATTAACTTTTGGTATTCCACAGTTCAAACTAGACAAAGATATTATTGTTCGTCGTCGTAAGATTCTTGAAGGTATGGGCATTGAATTTAAGTGCAATACTGAAATCGGTAAAGATATTCAGTTTCAAACATTATTAGATGAATACGACGCTATTTTTCTAGGCATGGGAACTTACAAGCCAATGGCAGGCCGCTTCCCTGGTGAAGATAAGCCTGGCGTCTACCAAGCATTAGACTTCCTTATCGGTAACGTTAAGAAAGAACTAGATATGCCGCAGATACCTGAAGTATTTACTTCAATGAAAGGTAAGAAAGTGGTTGTTTTAGGTGGTGGAGATACTACGATGGATTGTACACGTACTTCAATTCGTCAAGGTGCTGATAATGTTTACTGTGTTTACCGTCGTGATGAAGAGAACATGCCAGGTTCTCGAGCTGAAGTTAAAAATGCCAAAGAAGAAGGCGTTGAGTTTATGTTTAATCTAGCACCAGTTGAAGTTGTTGGTGAAGGTAAAGTTGAAGGCCTTAAGGTGATTCAAACTCGCATGGGTGATCCAGATGAAAATGGTCGTCGTCGCGCTGAGATGATTGAAGGATCTGAAACCATTATTAAGTGTGATGCCATCATCGTTGCCTTTGGTTTCCAGCCTAATCCACCGGAGTGGTTTAAAGATTTCAATATTGAAGTCAATAGCTGGGATGGTGTAGTTGCATCAGACAAGACGCTATACCCTTTCCAAACTTCAAACCCGAAAGTGTTTGCAGGTGGTGATATGGTTCGAGGTTCAAGTCTTGTGGTTGAAGCGATATCTGAAGGTCGTTCAGCAGCAGAGGGCATTTTAGACTTCCTAGAAGTTTAAAGTAGCGCCCCCCCCTTCTAAAAAGCAGCTTAGGCTGCTTTTTTTGTCTCTTTTACTCGTACTAAGGCGTATGCCTTTTACTCTGATCTCTTTATAATATGGCCGTTTAAAATAATTATTCACTTTAGTGACGTAAACAGTTACCAATCCTAATTAAACATGCTAAATTACTCATTAGTTTTACACTACATTGAGATTTATTATGCCTAAAATTAGCTCTTCCTCCTTAATTATCATCTTCTGTACAGCTTTCTCTTTCTTTATAAATGCTCAAGCCAATACTCAATCTCCCAGCCATGTTTACCAAATGGCCAGCCAGTTAGAAAATGAGTTGCTGGCTTTTAGAGAAGCCAAAGCCATCACAGAGATAACACCACAGCCAGCCGTACAAAAAGATAAAAAACCGCTGCATGTCTATAGTAAAGCGATTGAAGTACGTAATAAACTAATCAGCTTACAGACAAAACATAATATTAAGTCACTTAAATCACTCCCTCTGCCTAACTTTAATGCAACACCTGAAGATGTATTTTCAGTGGTTAAACCTTTAACTAGTGCCATGAAGCGACTCAATAAAGCAAATAAAATTAAGGCATCTTATGCCCCATTTGTTAAAGGTAAAAAACCCTCACAGGTGTATAGAAAGTTATGGCAGGTGTCCTATCTTTTTAATGGATTGATTAATCCAATCAATCCAAATTTAGTCTATCGAAATGCAGCCCAAGCAGTTGCAGAATTAGAAATCATTGCACAGCGACTTAAGGTTACCCCCCCTGCTCGAAATATTGAACCAATTGAAAAAATTAAGGCAACCCCTTACGACGTCAATGTAGAAGGTTTTAAAAATTTATACCGCCTTGCAAACTTACAGCGTGCTATTAAAATCAAACCTAACTATGTACCAATATTCCCAATTGAGAAAATCACCCCCAGTGAAGTTTTTGATACCACCAATAATATTCTGGTAGAAATTACCCGTATCAAATTAGCGCTAAAGATCAAAAGCAAATTAAAGACGATTGAAACACCAACTGGTAAAAAGCCTGCAGATGTACTTGTTCAGCTACGCCTAGCTGGCCTGCTAATAGACAGCATCATTGATGCTCAAACTCATTAATTAGAAGGAAAGCAACTATGTCATCACAACAAAACTCCGGCGACTTTCTAGCTAATTTGGCCATTAAAACAAAGTTCTCAATCAACCCTGCCATTATGACTATCATTATTTTGATTATTGGCACAACCATCTATAACAGTTCGCAAGTCATCAAGCATAGTATTCACACCATTAAAGACGAGTCTATTCCTCTAGTCAGTCTCTCTGGTGAAATGGTTAAAACCATCCTGACCGACGAACTGACTATCAGTCGCTACAGTGAAACGCGAGAAGATATCTATAGTGAGCACTTTATCAAAAGTGTCGATCAGTTTAAAAAATTAGTTGATCAGATGTCCGCTTTTCCACTCAGCCAAGTAGAACTAGAGGCTCTGGCTCAGTTAACACAAAAACATAATGAGTTAGAGACGGTGGTCATGACCCGCTTCATACCTGAACTTAAAGTCTTTGATGCTAATATGTATGAAATAACGGAATTAATACCGTCTAAAATGACCCTTGCACTAAATAATATTAAACTTACGGCAAATAATAAAATTGCCACAGAGGTAAGTATGGCTATTGATCATATGCAAGCAGCCAATCGTTATATTTTGAACTATGTAAAAAGTTTTAACATAAGTGATTTTTGGCGTGCCGAAATGGAATTAATGGGCGCCTTCAATGCCATCGAAAATATCAAAATATACTATTTAACTCCTGAGCAAAAAAAGTGGCTTAATGAAATTATTCTGTTAGAGTCTAAATATCGAGAAGGTATGCTTCAATTACAAAAACAAGTCATCAGTACATCCAATATTCTCTCTATAGAGGTACCAACATTGGTGAAATCTGTGCTTGATTCCTCAGCAACTATAACTGAAAACTTCTGGCAAGAAACCCGTTTAGAAGCTGATCATAGTGCAGAAAGTATTGCTAACTTAGCTTCAACAGTAATCATCCTATCCGTAATCGGTATCTTTATTAGTGCCCTAATTAGCTTAGCGATTGGTAACCGAATCAAAAAAAGAATTAGTCAATTAGAAGAGACTATGAAGTCTGTTTTCGAAACCGGTAACCTCGACCAAAAGTCTGGTGTTAAGGGACTCGATGAGATCGGGCAAATGTCCTACTCTTTTGATGCCATGCTCATTCGTCAAAAAGAAGCTATCCATGAAATCAGCATGGTCATGAATGATGTTGCAAATGGTAACTGTAAGAACCGTATTCAAAGCACGTTTAAGGGTGATTTAGATGCATTAAAAGACAGTGTAAACCTCAGTCTTGAACAGCTTGATACTACCTTCAGTCAACTCTCACTGATCAATACCGCTCTCAGCAAGGGTGACTTTACTCAGCGTATTAAAGCTGAACTTAAAGGGGATTTTAAAACCTCTGCAGACTCAGTTAATACGGCCGTCACCGCCCTTAATACCTTTATTGATGAAACCAACCAAGTGATGAATAAAGTGAGCCAGGGGGATTTCACAAGTCGTATTATCGAAAACTACGAAGGGGAATTGGCAACGCTTAAAAATGCGATTAATAGTACCGTTGATAATATTGCCCAAGCGATTAGCGAGGTATCTTCCGTCATGAAAGCTCAAAGTGAAGGGGATCTGAGTCAACAAGTGCAATCTGAATATCATGGTGAGTTAGATCAATTGAAACTGGTTATCAATCAGACCGCTATTAGCCTGTCTAATATTATCGGCACCGTTAATTCATCCGCAGACAATGTTTCCAATCTGATTGCTCAGGTAAATGAAGGCAGTGCCACTATGTCTGAACAGTCACAGCAGCAAGCTGCCAGCCTAGAGCAGACCGCAGCAGCTCTAGAGCAAATTACTGCCACCATTCGTTCAAACAGTGACCTTGCACAAGAGACTAATACTCTTGTCGAAGAAGCTCAGACAGAAGCAAATAAAGGCGTTGAAGTTGTCTCTAACACTGAACATGCCATGCATGAGATCAGTGAGTCCAGTCATAAAATTGCTGAGATCATTAGCTTAATTGACTCTATCGCTTTCCAGACTAATTTACTGGCACTCAATGCAGCCGTCGAAGCAGCTCGTGCAGGTGAGCATGGCCGTGGCTTTGCGGTTGTTGCAGGTGAAGTTCGTAACTTGGCTGGTAAGTCAGCTGATGCTGCCTCAACTATAAAAGCATTGATAGAGACCAGCGTTTCTAAAGTGGATGACGGTGTTAAGTTTGTCCAAGAGTCAGGTGAAACACTACAATCTATTAATCATGCTGTTGTACGTATTAAAGAGATGGTGGATGGAATCGCTAAAGGTACCTTAGAACAGCATATGGGCATTGAACAGATCAATCTAGCGATCGGTGACATCGACAAAGTGACCCAACAAAATGCAATACTGGCTTCAGAAACTGCCGACTCCGCTCAGCATATGAACAATGAATCACAATCAATGAAAGGTGAACTGTCTTTCTTTAAAGGAAACTCTAAGCAATTAGCCTAAAAATGACCAGTCAGTGTTATTGGGGGGAGAAATCTCCCATTAACCTGTTCAACTGGGCTATTCAAAGATAAGTTTTATCGCATTCGACACGCTCCTGTGTCAAAATAGTTCCCTTCTATTGTCCTTAACCAAAAGAACCTATTCATGAGCGACTTAAAACACGACGCACTGCATTACCATGCCTTTCCTAAACCAGGCAAATTAGAGACAGGTTTAATTAAGCCTTGTGAAACACAGCATGATTTAAGCTTGGCTTATAGCCCGGGGGTTGCAGCGCCCGTACGTGAAATTGTTAAAAATACTGATAATGCTTATAAATATACAGGTAAGGGTAACTTAGTGGGGGTTATCTCTAATGGTACCGCTGTGCTTGGTTTAGGCAATACGGGTGCTTTAGCCAGTAAACCTGTTATGGAAGGAAAAGGCATGCTGTTTAAGCGTTTTGCCAATATTGATGTCTTTGATATTGAAATTGATGTCACTGATACGGATGAACTGATTAAAACAATCGTCAATATCGCACCAACTTTTGGGGGGATTAACCTTGAGGATATTGCTGCACCGCAGTGTTTTGAAGTTGAGAAAGCGGTTAAAGAACAGTTAAACATTCCCGTTTTTCATGATGATCAGCACGGTACTGCGATTGTGGCAGCGGCAGGATTATTAAATGCACTTGAGCTTCAGCATAAACAGATAGAGCATGCTCGTATTGTCTGTGTGGGTGCTGGCGCTGCGGGTATTGCATCAATGAACCTGCTACTAAACTTAGGCGCGGTTAGAAAACACATCACGCTAGTCGATAGTAAAGGCATTGTTTCTACTAATCGTACCGATTTAAATATCTACAAACAGCCATTTGCAGTCGAGACAGATCGAGTCACTTTAGCCGATGCAATGGAAAATGCTGATGTCTTCTTTGGTGTCTCTGGTAAAGATATTCTAACGGCTGATATGCTCAAGAGCATGGCCTGTAATCCGATCATCTTTGCCATGGCGAACCCAGATCCTGAAATTGATCCTAGACTGGCACATAAAACTCGCGATGATATCATTATGGCAACAGGCCGTAGTGATTTTCCAAATCAGGTAAACAATGTCTTAGGCTTCCCGTATATTTTCCGTGGTGCTTTAGATGTACGTGCCACTGAGATCAATATGCCAATGCAGATTGCTGCAGTGCATGCACTTAGAAAGCTTGCTCATAGCCATGTCTCTAAAGAAGTTGCAAATAGTTATGGCCTAGAGAGTATTGAGTTTGGTAAAGACTATATTATTCCTAAACCAAATGACCCAAGATTGATTGATGTAATTCCTAAAGCGATCAGACAAGCAGCAATCGATTCGGGTGTTGCTCAACTACACCTTTTGCACGAGGCATAATCTTTGATCATGCCTAATTGCATGAAAACAATGATTGTAGCTTACCTGCTGCAATCCTCTTTAGCTGAAAATAATGGAGCGCATTATGCACCTTAATGCGCTGCAGGTCTTGCTGCTCTCGTTAACACTGAGTGCCTGCCAAACAACGGCTATCAAACCTATAGAAACTAAGTCAAATCCACTGCTGCATGCCTATGATTTTCACATCATCAATACTCAATCACAACAGCAAATCACCATTGATCAATTAGCTGAACAGCTATCAAGCTATGATGTGGTTTTTATTGGCGAGTTTCACGGCAACCATGCCTCACACCTACTAGAGACCCTACTGCTCGCTAAACTATATCAATTAAGACCTGAACAGCAGCTCTCTCTAGAGATGTTCAATCGAGACCAGCAAACGGCACTTAACCGCTATCTAGATGGTGAAATAGGCGAAGTTGCACTGGTTCGTAAAACTCCTACATGGAATAACTATATTGCGGGCTATAGACCCGTGGTAGAGTTTGCCAAACAGAATTTTATCCCTGTAATTGCAGCTAACGCATCTGCTGATATTGTGCGCTGTATTGGCCGTGAGGGTAAAGCTTATCTGGATAAACTCTCTGAAGATGAACAGCAATATATCGCTCAAGCGCCTTTTATAGATAACACCCTCTATCGAGAGAAATACCTATCAGTAATGGAGGACTCTAAACACCTGACCGATGAATCTAAAGAGAGAAGCTACTTAGCACAGCTCACTCGTGACAACACCATGGCCGAGTCCATTAGCCATGCTTACGAGGAAGCACCAGAAACTCAAATTATTCACCTAAATGGCAGTTTCCATAGCGAGGCATCTCTAGGCACCGTTTCCGCCCTAAAGACTCGCCAGCCTAAGCTTAAGGTTGCGGTCATCACCCCCATCGCCGTAGAAGATCCTAGCCAACCCAGCTATTTGGATAAAGATTTACAAAGTGGTGATTTTATCTATCTGATTCAATCCCAACCAGAACAGTATCAAGATGCTGCTTACCGACAAGAGATTATGCAAGCGATGTTTAAAAGAGCCAGTACAGCGACCTGTAAGCCCTAAAAAATAGATCGTATATTTTGAACAGGGGGGGAGGAGGTCTATATACCCTCTGAAGAACAAAAAGCAGCTTAATACATCGGTGTACCTTGACTCGTGCAACTAGCGACTAATAAAAATACCAATACAAAAAAACCGAACTGACCCAATTGACCAACTCGGCTTTAATGATAAACCCACTTTTATATGCAAGCGCTCTGTCTATAGAGAACGCGCTCTTAGATAAGCTTGTTCAGAGACAGCAGTCCACTGAGTTACTTGCTCCATAAAGGCTTTCTGAGATGCCCAAACCTTGGTTGAAAGTGCATCTTGTTTTGCGATCTCTTCAACCACCTCTGCAGAGATCGTTTTCAGCTCTTTTAAAACTGAATCTGGGAAGTTGCGCAGCTCGACCTGATGTTTAGTGATCAGTGTATGCAGTGCTTGCTGATTACGTGCTGTATACTCAGCCAACATATCCGCATTCGCTACCTTAATTGCATTACGTACAATACTCTGTAGATCAGCAGGTAGCTCATTAAAAGCTTTCTCATTGATCATACACTCCATTGCCGTACCTGGCTCATGCCAACCTGGCGTATAGTAATATTTAGCCACTTTATG
This sequence comes from Thiomicrorhabdus sp., assembly GCA_033238645.1. Taxonomy (GTDB): domain Bacteria; phylum Pseudomonadota; class Gammaproteobacteria; order Thiomicrospirales; family Thiomicrospiraceae; genus Thiomicrorhabdus. The sequence goes on along the minus strand of BQXR01000011.1, from coordinate 43,634 downwards.
AAAACCAAATGCTAGATCATTGTATGGCCCTACCCACTCGGTGGCATCTAAAGCACCTGACTGCATTGCAGGAAATAGCTCACCTCCAGGCATCGTCACAGGCACCCCCCCTGCTCGTTTTAACACTTCTCCGCCTAAACCAGGAATACGCATTTTTAAACCTTTAAGATCCTCTAGGCTGTTGATCTCTTTATTAAACCAACCACCCATCTGAGTCCCTGAGTTTCCACCAGGATTAGGAATCAGGCCAAATGGCTTATATGCCTCTTCCCACAGCTCTATACCACCGCCATAGTACATCCATGCATTCATCTCATTGGCGGTTAAACCAAACGGTACGGCTGAGAAAAAGACTGCTGATGGAATTTTACCTTTCCAATAATAAGCCCCCGCATGACCTAGCTGAGCATTACCACTTGAAACTGCGTCAAACACCTCAAAAGCACCGACCAGCTCACCTGCACCATAGACCTTAACATCGATACGACCACCAGACATTTCAGTAATCAGCTTAGCGATATTATTTGCACCAGTCCCTAAACCTGGGAAGTTTTTAGGCCAAGTAGTGACCATCTTCCACTTAAATGTTTTCTGCGGTTTTGCTGCTTCTTGTGTATTTGTATCACTCTCTGTACCACAAGCAGTTAAAGCAGTTGCCGCCGTTGCGCCTGCAATTGCGCCAATAAAGTCTCTACGTTTCATCTTTGATAAATCCACTCATTAATTTTTAATGCCTCTATTCTATGAGAAATAGTGGTCAAAAAATAAGTTTTTTATAAATATATCCCTAAGTAAGATGGGGAATTTTTGTCCCCCATCAAGCAATAAAAAAGGGAGCCTAAGCTCCCTTTAATTAAATACGCTGACAGATTGTCATAGCCAATAGTTAAAAATGTTCTCTTGGATTAAATGAGAAGGTCTCAGCCATTTTCTCATAGAGTGCCTTCTGCTCATCTGTCTCCGCAATCGGTGCATGGATCTGGATAACCACGTACTGATTACCTGGCGTCTTACCTAAACCACGGCCTTTAATACGTAGCTTAGCACCTGACTGAGTCCCCGCAGCAATGCCCATCTTAACTTTACCCTTCAGTGTTGGAATCTCAACCTTTGCACCCAAAGCAGCTTCCCACGGTGTTAGAGGAAGATCTAAATAAACATCCTTACCCTCAACACGGTAGTGATCATTATTCTGTAGATTAATCTCAATCAGAACATCACCCGCTGGCCCACCATTGAAACCACTAAAACCTTTGCCTTTCACACGGATCTTCTGATCCTGTAAAACACCTGCTGGAATACGTACCTTAATTGGTTGAGTATCGTATGAATGAGACTGGGTACGAGAGTCACCCGTTTGAACATTAATTGTTCTCTCAGCCCCTTCAATCGCCTCTTCTAAAGAGACCATAACTTTAACGCTCTGATCAGCGCCTTTTTGCGGTTGCGCTTGTTGCTGCCCAAAACCACCTTGACCTCCGCCACCAAACATTGAACCAAAGATATCACTGTAGTCTTCACCACCTCCAAAACCACCCTGACCGCCGCCAAAGCCACCTGCCCCACGCTGCTGATAATCAGAACCATACTGATCATACATATTGCGTTTTTCAGTATCGCTTAGTGTTTCATAAGCTTCACTAATCTCTTTAAATTTAGCTTCATCCCCTGTGGGCTTATCAGGGTGATATTTGGCTGCCATTTTGCGGTAAGCCTTTTTAATTTCAGCATCATTGGCTGAACGGGAAATCCCTAAACTTGCGTAATAATCTTGACTCATTACTGTACTTCTCTTTATAAATCTTTAAATTGTGTAAATGATGCCATATTAGTTGGGACTAAACTGCACTATTTCAAGAGATTAACCCATAAATCTTCTTTCACTCAGCAGATTTAATCATTTATTTATTTCACAAGAAATTATGATGCATATCACTTTTAAAACTTTACCCCTACAAAGCCCATAAGGTATATTAAGCCAATTACGAATAATTACGATGAGATACTCTATGGCAAACTCCCCTTTTGCAGGTAAAAAAGCACCTTATAGTCTATTGGAAAACATCCCGCTATTAATGGCAGATTACTACACCCATAAACCAGATGTAAGCAACCCTGATCAAGCGGTTAGCTTTGGAACGTCTGGCCACCGTGGTTGTTCAAGCAAAACAACCTTTAATGAAGATCATATTTCGGCTATCTGCCAAGCAATTGTTGAGTATCGTTATCTGCAAAATATCAATGGGCCACTCTATATTGGTATGGATACCCACGCGCTATCAGAAGCAGCCCATGCAACCGCTATTGAGGTTTTTGCCGCCAATAAGATCCATATTATCATTCAATCCAATGGCCGCTATACCCCTACACCAGTTATCTCAAATGCCATTTTGAAACACAATGAAGGCAAACAAGCGGGCTTAGCTGATGGTATCGTTATTACCCCATCACACAACCCTCCGCAAGATGGTGGCTTTAAGTACAACCTACCGACTGGTGGCCCTGCGGATGCTGATGCAACCAATTGGATTCAAGACCGAGCAAATGTCATCATCAGTGAAGGCTCCATTAAGGTAAAGCGTCTGCTTTTAGTCGATGCAATGGCTTCAAACTATGTAACACCCACCGATCTAATTACCCCTTATGTTGAAACCCTTGATCAAGTGGTTAACATGCAAGCCATTAAAGACGCAGGGCTAAAACTGGCCATTGATCCAATGGGCGGTGCCGCGGTTGATTTCTGGCAGCCCATTGCTGACTTCTATGGTTTAGACCTAGAGATTGTTAATCCACAAGTTGATCCTACCTTCTCATTTATGCATGTCGATAAAGATGGCAAAATTCGTATGGATTGCTCATCGCCTTACGCAATGGCAGGTCTGATTGATCTTAAAGATAACTACGATTTAGCTTTTGGAAATGACCCCGATGTAGATCGCCACGGCATCGTCACTAAATCCGTTGGGCTAATGAACCCTAACCATTATTTAGCCGTGGTCATTCAGTACCTATTTACCCACCGCCCTAACTGGCCTCAAAATGCTGCTGTGGGTAAAACACTTGTTTCTAGCTCAATGATCGATCGTGTCTCTAAAGCCTTGGATCTAAATCTATCAGAGGTGCCTGTTGGCTTTAAGTGGTTTGTAGATGGCCTACAAACAGGTGAGTTTGGCTTTGGTGGTGAAGAGTCTGCTGGTGCGTCTTTCTTACGTTTAGACGGCGGCCCATGGAGTACCGATAAAGACGGTATTATCCTAAACTTGCTTGCCGCAGAGATCACTGCCGTAACGGGTAAAGATCCTGGGGTGTTATATCAAGAGCTAACAGAGCAGTTTGGTAACCCTGTCTATACACGTATAGATGCACCCGCCAATCGTGAAGAGAAAGCAATCTTAAGTCACCTCTCTCCTGAGATGGTACAAGCAGATACCTTAGCGGGTGAGAAAATCACTGCTAAACTAACGCATGCGCCAGGCAATGGTGCTGCGATTGGTGGCTTAAAAATTACCACTGAGAACGGCTGGTTTGCGGCACGTCCATCTGGTACAGAAGATATCTATAAGATCTACGCTGAGAGCTTTAAAGGCCAAGAACATCTTAATCAAATCCTAGATGAAGCTAAAGCGATTGTGAATGATGCTTTAAAGTAAAAAATACACAGACAACCCTAAAACGGCTTATAAAGCCCTGTTTCAATGCCTCTTTAGGGTTTTGCAGCAGGGCTTTTTTATTTCGAGCAGGGGGGGGATCTGCTTCCACTACTCAAAGCCCTCCATATAATGACCTCTTTAGAAAAGCAAATTGTAATTACGCTTGCAATCCCGCAACAAACTACCGAAAATAGCCCCACATAAAGACAAGGATACAAGCATGCCAAGAATCAATGAACTAAAAAAAGGCGACGTTGTTGAGATCAACGGCGTACCACATATCGTTAAAAGCTACGATGTCCGTAACCCCTCTTCTCGTGGTGCATCCACCATGTACAAAGTACGTTTTAACAACCTTAAAACAGGCCATAAAGTCGATGAAACCTTTAAGGGCGAAGATATGATTAAGGAAATCGATTGCCCTAAAGTGCCCGTGATGTTCTCTTATATTGATGGTGATAACTATGTCTTTATGAACAACGAAGACTACAGCCAGTATCTACTGTCAGCAGATGAGCTGGAAGATGAGAAGAAATATATTACTGAAGGGCTAGCGGGGATTACCGCGATTCTATTAGATGAGCAAATTCTAACCATTGAACTACCCACCAATGTAGAGCTAGAGATAGTAGAAACCACCCCCGGAACTAAATCATCTGGCGCAGGCCGAACCAAACCTGCCGTGCTTTCAACGGGTCATGAGATTCAAGTACCTGAGTTTATTGAACCAAATGAAGTGGTTAAAGTTAGCACCATGACAGGTAAGTTTTTGTCTCGCGCTTAGTGAAACAAGCCATCTAGCTTAAAGCTCCAAAAAGATGTTCGCTAGTTGATTATCTCGGCAATCAAGTCTCTCGAGGCTAAACGTAACCGATAACCATTTTACTGCTATCACGCTGATAAGCTCTGTTGTTCTAGCAGGGCTTTAAGGCCTGTTTCACTCAAAGGCTCATGGAATAGATGGCCTTGAGCCATATCGCAATTATGTTCTTCTAAAAAGGCAAGCTGCGCTTCATTCTCAACCCCTTCAGCAACCACCTCTAAATGAAGATCTTTTGCCATTGAGATGATGCCTGCCGCAAGCCTAGCGGTACCTTCGTCTTTATCAATACTTTGAATAAAACTTTGATCGAGTTTTAGTACATCAACAGGCAGGTGCTGTAAGCATGTTAACGAAGAGTAACCTGTACCAAAATCATCTAAAAGTATTTTAATACCCAAATTTTTCAGTGCATTGAGCGTCGCAATCGCGTTCTCCATATCATCCATTGCACAGCATTCGGTAATCTCGATATGCAACTGCTCTGGATTCAGGCTTGTTTCGTCAAGAATACGTTCAATCATGACCAGAAGCTCTTTATCTCTAAACTGACGCGCAGAGAGGTTTACAGATACCGCAACCCCTGTGACATCATCAATCTGCCACTCAGACATGCGCTTACAGGTTTGCTGTAGAACCCACTCACCGATTGAAACAATTAAACCACTCTCCTCAGCAAGGGAGATAAATTGTGCCGGCGAGACAGGACTACTAGAGTGATCCCAACGAAGCAGTGCCTCTATTGAGCTAATCTGTTTGGTGTGTAAATTAATAATCGGTTGATAATAAATATTTAGTTTTTTACTGCCTAAGGCTTTACGCAGCTCTGACTCTAAAGTAACCCGTTCTTTTAGGTGTGTTTCCATCTCTAACTTAAAGACTTGGTAGCGGTTACGACCCTCTTTTTTAGCATGGTACATTGCGGTATCAGAATTTTTTAACAAACCCTCTGCGGTCGTACCGTCTTGTGGATAACTGGCGATACCAATACTCGCTCCCAGCTCTATTTGATGACCTTCTATCTCAAAGGGAGATGCAAAGATTTTAAGGATTTTATCCGCAATAAGACAAGCATGATCTACACTGTTATCATCATCCAATAAGATGGTAAATTCATCCCCAGCAAAACGAGATACGGTATCTTGGTCTCGTAGCAAACCTCTTAATTTAACGCTGATCTGCTGTAAGAAAATATCACCCGCTTGATGTCCATGAGTATCATTCAAACGCTTAAAGTAATCAATATCAATAAACATAACTGACAACTGTGTATTACTTCGATGCGCTCGAGCGATCGCCTGTTCAAGACGGTCTTTAAAGAGTAAGCGATTTGGCAACTCTGTTAAAGGATCATGATAAGCACGATGGTTAATTCGCTCCTCTTTCTCTTTAGCATCGGTAATATCATAAAACACCGAGGTATATTGGATGACCTTACCGTTCATATCTTTAACACTAGTGACGGTCAATTTCTGTGGATAAACCTCACCATTTTTTCGGCGGTTCCATATTTCACCCTGCCAGCGACCTGTCGCTAAAAGTGTCTGCCACATCTCCTCATAAAATGCGGGTTCTTGACGTTTTGACTGTAACATTCTAGGGTTATTTCCAATCACTTCGGCTGAGCTATAACCCGTAATATCTGTAAAGGCTGGATTAACTAACTGAATCGTCCCCTCCGTATCCGTCACCATAATGCCTTCAATGGTACATTCAAAGACATGTGATGCGAGTAGTAGACGTTTTTCTGTGTGCAGTTTGTCGGTAATATCACGAGAAGCTAAGGAGTAACCTGTTAGCACTTTCTCTTCAAAAATAGGCGTCAAACGTGATTCAATATGATGAAGACACTGGTCTTGCTGATGTAAATGAATACACCAATACTCACCCTTCTTTTCAATCTCTTCTCTAATTTTATGCAGTGTTTGCTCTTGAATACTATCAGACTTAAGCAACTGATCAATCGATTGACCTACTGCCTGTTTCACACCTACCTGAAACATCTCTGCACCATCTAGGTTTAGATAGAGCACATTGAAATGAAGATCTAATACCATAATAGACATATCTAATGAGGTATTTAACAAGCTCTCTAATTGACTATGCTCCGTTTGATATTTTTGCTGAGCATTTGCAAGATTACTATCTCTCTCCCACAATACCTCTTTAAGAAATTCAACATAATTGCTCTCTAAATTACGGATGATATTCTCTTGAATTAAGATCCCAGCAACATTATCTTCTGCATCCACCACAATGATACGTCTCACCCTATGACGATTCATAATGGCAACCGCTTCGTAGGTAGAGCTCGTCACAGGCAGAGTAACCACAGGTGAAGTCATCACCTCCGCCATGGTTAAGGTATTTATATCCGCTTCATTGATAATCAGGGTCGCCATATCACGTTCAGTCAAAATCCCAATAGGCTTCTTATCCACCACAGCAATCGCGCAACCGGTTAAGAAATTAGCCATCTGATCAACGACATGATGCACGATCTCACTAGGGTCTACTGTGAGAATTTTTTGCGTCATGACATGATTAACACTTTTGGAGCCAACAAAATAATCTTCACCATAATGGGCAATCACATCTGTTTGCGTTACAACCCCTGTTAACAATCCATTATTATCAGTAATCACTAAATGACGGATCTGTTTAGAGGTCAATATATAGGTGGCTTCAAAAATATTAATCGACTCAGCTGCCGTAATCAAAGGGCTGCTCATTAATTCACCAATGGTCACTGTTTGATAATCAATCTCTCTATTAAGTGAGCGAACCATATCTGCTTCGGTATAAATACCAACAGGCTTACTGTCATCACTGACAATTAAACAACTAATTCTATTTTCACGCATTAAGGCGATACAGTCATGAATGGAGGTATTAGAGGTAACGGAGAGGGGATTAGGGGTGTAGATATCAGTAATCTTTTTATCCATTGGGACTCCTAGATGGATATGGACAAGTTTATCTGTCCTATTTTTCAACCGTACTCAATCTGATTTCAGCGGAACTCATAGAAGATGATCTGCGACATCGATTAACCTATCACTAGCTCGACCCGTAGATGATCTAAACCTTACTACTAAGCGTGCTATGAGAGATGTACTTAAGAAATTTACTATACACTGTAATTTAAGGACTTTGGTAAAAAAGCTAAATCAAATATGTATGACGATACAAGGGAAATTTATCACCATAAAAAGACATTAGCCAATCAGTACTTACTCAAAGGAAAAAGATATCAATCGTCAGCCATTATTAAGAAACAATTCAGCATAGAAATTAGAAATTTTACATTAAATATTTTGAACAGGGGGGGGAGAGAGGGTCATAAAAAGTAAGGATTGAAGCAAGTTGAATAAAGAATTTCTCTGCCGAAAGAGATCGGCAAAGAAGAAGATAAAACGCTTACTTATTTGCTTTATTAGCTAAAACAAACTCTGCTAAAGCGTCTAACTGCTCACCCTTAATATTAGGGAAAGAAGGCATCATCATGCTTCCGTTAGTGATCTTAGCTTTAATATACTCAGCATTCGCTTTTTCAGGAGCAAGAGCCCAAAAAGTCGTTTTACCATTAGCTTCTGTAGCAGAGTGACAGCCCACACAACTCGCATTATGTATATCTAATGCAGAAACACCTGCTGCTGGCATATAGTCACTTGCACCAGAACATGCACTTAAAAGTGCTGCACTAGCGATCACAAAGCTCATTTTCTTAATCATGTTTTGACGTCCTAAAATAGTTGATAGATTTACTAGGTTATTAACGCCAGTATAATACGTAATTATTTTTCAAAAACAAGAAATATTGCTTTATTTCTGGTAAAACATTTACATGTCTAAATAAGCCAATTTTGTTAAGTACCCTAAAAAAACAAGTTACGAATATTTTTACTAAGATTCATAAGGAGTTACCAACAATGAAAAACTTAATAGCGGGTTTCTTTTTAGCCCTATTCACCAATACAGCCAGTGCCAACAAATTACCAAGACTTTAACTTTGCCGTGACAGGGGCAGTATGGATTGATACTGTTGATGGCCCTTAAAACTATGGTGCTAAGAGGGGTGACTTTACCCTTTTAAACGAGCAAGGTCATGCAACAGCAATTACCGAAGAGAATGGGCTAGACTTTACTTTTAATGGTTTATGGGCAAAAAAGTGGGTAACCACTCTTGAGTCTGGCGAAGCTGATAGTCTATTTGGATTTTTGTCTGGTTGGAGTGTTCCGACCAGCCTAAATGGCAGCTTTGAACTCTACGGTGCTCAAACCTCTGCCATTGATGAACTACGACTAAACTTAGGGACACATTATTTAGTTGATAATATTGATCTAACTGTTTCTCCTGTTCCAGAGCCTTCAGTAATTGCGTTAATGCTTGGTGGATTAGGGCTAGTTGGCCTCATGGCAAATCGTCGTAGACAAGCATAGAGCAAAGTAGTTTCCCTCTTCATTGGCCAAGGCAGCCTGCTAATCCATGCCCTGTTGACTATCTACTTTCTAGCACATTAAACCTATCACACGATCAGTGACCGTACCATCGCCATTATCGCGATAGGATGATGCATGACCGTATAGCGTGCATCTTGACCAGAGAATACCACCCTTTGATCAGATTTCTTTGATATTCTGCACTGGCTAAGCTTGAAGCAGAGAGAGTAATCAGTAGGCTACTCAGTAAACGACTGATTGGATATTTCATCTTTTCAAACTCATTTTATTCAATAACAGGCTCTTGTGCTAACAAGCTCTCTATCTTCTCTAAATGACCGGCCAAGTCCCACTCTGTGGCCCCAAATAATGCAAAGCGAATCTTACCCTGTTTATCAATTAAATAGGAGCTTGGGTAGGCAAATACCTTCCACTGCTTGACCGCTGTACCTTGCTGATCCATTAAGATTGGAAAATTAACAGGATGTGACCGTAGAAAGCCTTCTATCTTAGCTCGGTCTTCACCAAGGTTCACCGCGAGTATCTCAAAAGGTTGATCTTTAAAATGACTTTTTAAGCGATTCATAGACGGCATTTCATGCACACAAGGTGGGCACCAGCTCGCCCAAAAGTTCACTAAAACAACCTTACCTTTGTATGCATCTAAATGAATAAGATTCCCCTGTGCACTCTCTAGAGACAAAGGTAAGTTTTGTTGGCCTGAATAATCTTGAAGCTCAATGGAACGAGCCTGCTTAACCACTTGTGACGTAACGATTGCTAAAGGCGCTACCTGCCTGATTTTCTCGAGATAGGGCCGCTGGAGTAGCATCGCTTGAAGGATTTTATTAGCAAGCTGCTTTGTTAACTCATTTTCAATGACAACCGAATCAGGCCTAAAATAGAAACGGTCCCTAACCTGTTTTTGTAGCAAGGTAAAAACATCACTCCCCCCCTGTTCAAAATAGTTTGCCAATGAACTTAGGCGCCAACGCCAAGGTGATAACTCCGCTTGTAGTATACTAATCGGCATATTAAGCTGTTTGACCTGAGGCCAATAGCTCGCCTCTAAACCAGGAGCAGGCGTGTTCAGGTAGAGATTAGGGTTAACCAGAATAAGTCCAAGGTTTTGCTGTGGCGTTTGTAAAAGGGCATGCAAACCTCGTACGGCTGTTTGTGCAGCTTTATTGGGCGCTATAACCCAGAGAGGTAAACCATCTTGCTTAGCCAGTGCTAATATTTTCTGAGTCCACGCAGGTGGAATTTGATCAACGGCTTTAGGGGTAGGAGCTAAAAATAGTGCCTCGTAATAATCAACAAACCAACTCTCAATACCAAAAGCAGCCAACTGTTTAGCAAGCAGCTTTTCTTCTGGCAAAATACCATATTCTGAAGGTAACCATAGCACTCTGGCTAAGGGCTGTTTGATCTGACTCTGTGTGGAGTTATCTATTTTTATCAGCACAGGCGTTAAGTCTGATTTAAACTTCTGTATCAATACCTCATATTCGCCAACCACCAGTACCTGCTCTGATGGTGCTGCCGTCACCCCAGTATTAACACTCAAACCAAAAACAGTACTTAAACTTAAAACAAACAGAGGCCTTAGTGGAAAGTATGCAAGCCAGTTTATTGCTAATCGATTTAAGTAATTTTGTCTCATTCTCTATCACTCACAGTTTCAGATAATACAAATTTATTTAATACCCTATAACCGTCTCGTTACACCGTCATACCCCTTGCATAACAGCCCAATTATAGTACCCATTTAATACTCAACAATGCCCTTATATTCACAAATATGATAATCCATAGGCTACATAAAAATTAACTCTTTTCTACATGTATTCTTCTATATTGAATAAACAGTCATCACCAGTTGTTGCAGAGAAAAAACTTAACTTACTATCCGGAAATACTTGACCACTAACTATATATACCCTTGTGGGTACAAAGTAGTTGGTCACTATAAAACAATATTTGATATAGATTAAGTTTGATATATAAATATTAGATAAGGTACCAATCTAATGTTTAACCCTGTAAAAACTAGGGTACATTAGTTTCCAAGCACCTTTTTACCCTCAGAATCAGGTTCTTTTTTTATATTAATCTACTTTAAATAAAGCCTATTGAAGCCCATAAACCCTTCCTAGTTTATTCAGTAGGCCTTACTTTTTGATTAGCTGATCTAACTGTAAACGCTGTCGATCATCAAATAGACGACGACTGGCTAACTCAACCGCCATCAGCGTCCCCAATCCTGTTGAAGTCACAATCAATAACATAATCATAATTTGATACTTTACCGCCTCAATCGGCTCAGCGCCTGCCAATATTTGCCCTGTCATCATACCTGGCAATGAGATAATCCCTGCCGCAACCAACATATTAATCACGGGGATCAGTGCAGAATGTAAGCTCTGCTCTTTAATAAACTGCATCGACTCTTTTGCGGTATAGCCCAAAGCCAACTGCGCCTCTATTTTGCTTCTGAGCTGCACGGCACTGCGCGTTAAACTGTCTAACCCCAAGCCAATCGCGGTCATACTATTGCCCAACAGCATGCCCAGCAGAGGGATAAGGTATTGCGGTTGATACCATGGTGCGGGCTGAATAATAAATACCAACACACCAATAAGTAAAACTAAAGAGATAAAGGAGAGCGACAATAGACCAATAAATACTGAGTGCAATTTTTTAAAACGATACTGCTGTCTTTTAGAGATCTCATAGCCTGCTGCAATCAACATAATGAAACCAATCAATGCGACCCAGATAGGGTTATCTGAGTTGAACACCCAACTTAACCAGATACCCATAAATAGCAACTGTACAACCATTCTTAAGGTTGCCCACCAGAGCTGCTTTACCTGACTAAAGCCATTCATCCACAACAGGCCACCGAGTAGAAAAACCAGCACTGACAAACTGAAAAGATCCCAATAACTAATCGCAATCATAACTCAATCTTTTCAGTAGGGGGGGTCTCGCTTTTAAGCATAAGCTGCTGTTCACTCGGTGCCATACGCTGCCTTTGTGCGACATCATGTGACACCCAAATAATTGCACCTGAACTGTTCGACTCAGACTGATGTTGTTTCAGGTAATCTTTTAATAAGCGCTCTACTCGCATAGCGGCTTCGGTATCTAAATTGGCGGTAATCTCATCCAACAGTAAAATTATTGGCAAACGAGACAGGCCACGCAATAATGCTAAACGCTGCTTCTCACCACTAGAACACTCATCGGGATTTTTTTGCATAATTGTGGCACTTAAACCGATAGATGCCAACTGCTTATCATCTGGCAAAGTCTCAAAATGATCCGCAATACAGTCACTCCACCACGCAGTTTCTGCGGGGAAATACATCACCTGAGAACGCCATTTTTCAGGCGGGATATTTTGCAGGTTCTGTCCGTTGAGCATAACCTCTCCCTGATGAGGAATCAGATCTGCCAAGGCTTTTAAGGCTTGTGACTTTCCCGACCCCGAGGGCCCTGAAATCATCCACACCTGTCCAGCAGTCACACTCAAATTAACTGGGCTATTAAGCCCTGTTACTTGCAGGTCTTGCACACTCAAGAGAAGCGGATCTGAAAGCATGCTCATCAAACTAGCTTTTTTTCTCTAAGTTTGCATAGGCGGTGACTAACCACTTAGAACCTGCATGGGTGAAGTTGACATTTACACGCGCATGCTCGCCACTACCTTCCATACTCATGATGACTCCATCACCAAATTTCTGATGGAAGACATGATCACCTGCGTTATAACCGGTCTCGTTTTCAGCCGCTAAGGCGGACTGAAGGTTACTGTTAGTACCGTACATATTCGAGCCACCCATCGTTGGACGTACCGAGCCTGATAGGCGAACAAAGTCTAAATACTCGGTTGGAATCTCTTTAATAAAACGTGATGGCGTTGGATAGAACTCGGAGCCATGCATACGACGACGAGTCGCAAAGGTTATCATTAACTGCTTCTCTGCACGAGTGATACCCACATAAGCGAGGCGGCGCTCCTCTTCTAAGCGCTCTGGATCTTCGTGAGAACGCTGTGAAGGAAACAAACCCTCCTCTACACCGATCATAAAAACCATTGGGAACTCTAGTCCTTTAGCAGCATGCAGTGTCATTAATTGAACGGAGGACTCCCACTCATCCGCCTGTTGTTCACCCGCTTCTAAAGCGGCCTGCGCTAAAAAATCTGCCAGAGGGTTATCATAGGTGGGTGTCTGTAACAGGGTACCATCCACTTGTGCTGCCGAATCAAAACCCGCTTCAATTGTTTGCGCTTCAGTGTTGATACCTTCCGCCTGAGCTTGAGTATTCGCTTGCTTATACTGACCCGCAGCGTTAATTAACTCGTCAATATTCTCAATACGGCCTTTTCCTTGCTCGGAGCTATCCTTCTCAAAATGGGCCTGTAGTCCAGAGCGAGAGACCACCTTTAACATCTGATCTTCTAAAGACATCGTTGAGACCTCTTCAGACAGGCTTTCGATCAGTGAGAGAAAATCGGCAACTGAGGTTTTTGCTCGTGCAGTCAAGCCTTGCTCTACTACTTTACCTGCTGCCTGCCACAGAGGGATTTGATTATGGCGAGCTACTTCTCGAATGATATCCGCTGTTTTTTGGCCAATACCGCGTGGTGGCTGGTTATAAGCACGTTCAAAAGCGGCATCATCTTCGCGATTAACCAATAGACGCAGGTAACTTAAAACATCCTTGATCTCTGCTCGGTCATAAAATCGCAAACCACCATAAACTCGATAAGGAATTTGTGCCTGCATCAACGCCTGTTCCATCACGCGTGATTGCGCATTAGAGCGGTACAACACTGCTACTTCGCTACGTGAACCACTATTTTCGCACCAAGCTTCAATCTGACTACAAACATAACGAGCCTCATCAACTTCGTTAAATGCCTCATAGACTCGAATGGGATCACCCTCTTCTCCAGAGCTCCATAACTCTTTACCCATTCGAGAGGTGTTATGGGCAATTAACGCATTGGCCGCTTTTAGAATTGTGCCCGTTGAACGATAGTTTTGCTCAAGGCGCACTGTTTTCACCATTGCAAAATCTTCATCAAACTGACGAATATTCTCTACCTTAGCGCCACGCCACCCATAGATGGATTGATCATCATCACCCACCACAAAGAGCTTACCAGCCCCCCCTGCTAGAACTCGTAACCAAGCGTACTGCAAGCTATTGGTATCTTGAAACTCATCTACCAAGATATGTTTGTAACGTGCTTGGTAGTGCGCTAATACTTGGGGGTTCTTTAACCAAAGTTCATGTGCTCTCAATAACAGCTCAGCAAAGTCCACCAAACCTGAGCGCTGGCACTGCTCTTCATAGGCTTGATAGACCTGAACCATTTTTCCGACAAAAGGGTTGTGACCAATATCAATATGGTGTGGTCGTCGACCCTCTTCCTTTTCACCATTAATAAAGGCCTGAATCTGCTTATGTGGCCACTGCGCTTCATCTAATCCCATGGCTTTTAAAAGACGTTTAATCACCCGTTTTTGATCATCAGAATCTAAAATCTGAAAAGTTTGTGGCAGACCCACCTCTTGATAGTGCTGGCGTAACAGACGGTAGGCGATACCATGAAAGGTACCCATGGTAATGCCGCCCGCTTGCTGGCCTATTAATGATTCAATACGCCCACGCATCTCATTAGAGGCTTTATTAGTGAAGGTCACCGCCAACACATTATAGGGTGAGAAGCCCATAACTTGCGTTAACCAAGCAATACGATGTACTAAAACACGCGTCTTTCCACTGCCCGCACCCGCCAAAATAAGCGCGTGTGTATCGTCCGCTGTCACCGCATCACGCTGTGCATCATTTAAGTCATTTAATATAAAAGAGATATCCATCTAGTCGTCCACAACACCTACAGAATAAAATGGCTTAATTACGACCAAGCCATCTCACTTTAAAGGTGGTTTTTTAGTTAAATTCAATGGCGTATATCCTACGATAAATCACACCTTATTTGGGGATTGCAGCAGGTCAAAATCATTAAACTCTGTTATATAAGTAAAATAACCCTCATTTAGCGTTTAAAAAATTTGCTATTTAAAAGTTATTAATGTAATAATTGGCTTATTCAAAAATTCTTTGATTGATAAAAGAGATTTTAAGCTTTTTCAAATCAATTCAAAATCAATTCCATACGAACTTCACACTCCCCCTGCTCATAAAACAATTCGCAGGTTTGAGATTGTTATATTCGTAAGAAAATGAAAAATATCCAGCAGGAGAAACCATGATTTCAACAAGTGATGCAAATTTTGACACCGAAGTACTACAATCAGAAATCCCAGTCCTAGTTGACTTTTGGGCTGAGTGGTGTGGGCCTTGTAAGATGATTGCGCCGATTTTAGATGAAGCGGCAACAGAGTACGAAGGTAAGGTTAAAATAGCTAAATTAAACATCGATGAGAACCCAGCAACACCACCAAAATATGGTGTGCGTGGTATCCCAACTCTAATGTTATTTAAAAACGGTGAAGTAGATGCTACTCACGTTGGCGCACTTTCTAAGTCTCAACTGAATACCTTCTTAGAAGGTAATCTTTAAATTTCATTGCATCCTAAGTGGTTACCACCACTTAGGATTAAACATGTCTACCCCCATCCAAGCCATCTAACGATTTCATGCTTCAAAACGCTAGAACGTTAGTCTCACTCTAATTCAATTCTATAGACACCTAAACTACTATGCATTTACTCGATTTAAAAAAACAATCTGCCGCCTCTTTATTAGACCTTGCTGCAAGCATGGGTTTAGAGAACCTTTCTCGCTTACGTAAACAAGATATTATCTATGCGATTTTAAAATCTCACTCTAAAAAGGGTGAAGATATCTTTGGTGAAGGTGCTCTAGAAATCCTGCCTGATGGCTTTGGATTCTTGCGCTCTGCTGATGGTTCATACTTAGCTGGCCCTGATGATTTGTATGTCTCTCCAAGCCAAATCAGACGTTTTGGTTTACGCAAGGGTGACACTATTCAAGGTAAGATTCGCCCACCTAAGGAAGGCGAGCGTTATTTTGCTCTGCTAAAAGTTGAGACAATCAACTATGAAGACCCAGATGTTGCCCGGAAGAAAATTGCCTTTGAAAACCTAACACCTCTGCATCCAGATGAGCGTTTAGTCATGGAAGTGGGTAACGGCAGTACTGAAGACATTACCCCACGTATTATTGATATCGCAGCCCCATTTGGTAAAGGTCAGCGTGGACTGATTGTTGCGCCACCTAAGTCTGGTAAAACGGTTATCTTGCAGCAGATAGCTCAGTCTATCGCAGAGAACTATCCTGATGCTTACTTAATCGTTCTGCTGATTGATGAACGTCCTGAAGAGGTAACTGAGATGCAGCGTACCGTTAAGGGCGAGGTTATCTCCTCTACTTTTGATGAGCCTGCAACCCGTCACGTACAGGTTGCTGAGATGGTTATCGAAAAAGCCAAGCGCCTAGTTGAGCATAAGAAGGACGTTATCATCCTACTTGACTCAATCACGCGTTTAGCGCGAGCTTACAATATTGTTGTACCGTCGTCAGGTAAGATCCTATCTGGTGGTGTTGATGCAAATGCTCTACACCGTCCTAAGCGTTTCTTTGGTGCGGCACGTAATATTGAAGAGGGGGGGTCTTTAACCATCATTGCAACCGCACTTATTGAGACAGGCTCTAAGATGGACGAAGTTATCTTTGAAGAGTTCAAGGGGACTGGTAACATGGAACTTCACCTTTCTCGCAGCATTGCTGAGAAACGTACTTTCCCTGCCATCAATATTACTAAGTCAGGTACACGTAAGGAAGAACTGCTTACAACCAAAGATGAGCTACAAAATATTTGGGTACTTCGTCGTTTCCTACAGACGCTTAATGAAGTCGATGCGATTGAAACACTGATTGATCAAATGAAGGTCAGTAAGACTAATAAGACCTTATTTGATGCGATGAAGCGTTAATCTACTCAAGCTAAAAAGAGATAACTAAATGTTATCTCTTAAATTTCAACCACTAGGTATAAAAAAGAAGTTGCAATTATTTTTTATATCCATATAATTCCCTTCTTTTAAAGAATTAACTAATTAATTGGACCGTCATCATGCAAGCAGACATTCATCCAGAGTATAAAGATGTAGTTTTCCAGGATATTTCAACTGGCGAAACTTTTATTACTCGTTCTACTATTGAAAAAAATTCTGGCGAAACTATTACTCTAGACGGTAATGATTACCCGCTAGTACGTGTTGAAGTTTCAAGCGCCTCTCACCCTTTCTACACTGGTAAGCAAACACTTGTAGATACTGAAGGTCGTGTTGAGAAGTTCAAGCAGAAGTACGGACGTCGATAATAACGGCTATAACCTTTCGAGGTTATTTCAAGTTACTTATCCAAAAGCGTTATCAATATCATATTGATAGCGCTTTTTTTATACCTATCATTTATACCCCCCTTCTCTAGTACCCTGAGGGTACAATAATATACAACTCAGTAAAACCTTTGTATTCTTAGCAAAAGTCATTACAATCAGAATCATGCATATATTCAAACTTTCTAAACTTATTACACTTTCGATCCTGCTACTCTCATCTTCAGTACACGCTGAAAGTGAGCTCTGTAAAGCCAAAAATATAGAGCTTTGGACAACAGCCTCTTACGCTACCCGCGGTAGTGAGCTTATTATTCAAGGTAAGAAAGTGCGCCTAATAGGCCTATACAGCCCACAGATCGAACGTAAGTATAAACTCAACACACCTGGTGAGCCACTGGCAAAGCAGGCACAGACGTTTTTAAATAAGCTACTAGCCAATAATAATATGGAAATTGGGGTTGAGTATGACCAAACTAAAATTGATGAATTTGGCAGACAGTTAGTTCACCTATTCTTAAAAGATGGCACCAATATACAAAAAAAGATTCTTGAAAGTGGCTTTGCGGTTAACCGCCCAGCTAAGGACAACAATCGATATGCACAATGTTATTTTGAGGCAGAGAAAAAAGCGCGAGCCAATAACATCCAACTCTGGGACGTACTTAAAAAGTACCCTGACCTCCACTTCCCGCTTGCCAAAAGTAGTGAACTGAACCTTGAAGATACCGGCTTTAGGATTATTCAGGGCAAGGTCATTAAAGTCATGAAAAGCAAGACAAACTATATTATCAATATGGACACGACTGGCATTCGAATCTCAAAGAAATATTGGGACAAGTTTGACTTCAATAAAATCAAGAGACTTAAAGGCAAAACTATTGAAGTACGTGGAATGGCGTACCTTTACAAAAGAGTTATGTTCATGAAAATAGATCACCCTAGCTCAATCAATGTCTTTAGTCCTATCAAGTAAATGACAAAATTCTGAATCCAAATCACCTTTTTTACCTAGAAACCTTAATATTTCACTAAAAGTGTCTAAAAATTGCCTAGCAGGGTGTTTTTTAGTTTTCGCCATGCCTGCTTTCCGCTAGAATAGTGCAACTATTTCATTTATCAAAGAAGGCATTCAATATGGCTGAGTTACAAAACGATCGTTTTTTACGTGCACTCCTTAGAGAACCAGTGGACCGCACGCCAGTTTGGATGATGCGTCAAGCAGGACGTTATCTGCCAGAATACCGTGCAACACGTAAAGTAGCTGGATCGTTTATGGATCTATGTCGTAATAAAGAACTTGCAAGTGAAGTGACGTTACAGCCTTTAGAGCGCTTCCCTTTAGATGCTGCGATTCTTTTCTCTGATATCCTAACCATTCCAGATGCAATGGGTCTTGGTCTACGTTTTGAGACAGGTGAAGGCCCTGTTTTTGATAAGCCTGTTCGTACAATGGCCGATGCTAAGAAGCTATATGTTCCTGATATGGGATCAGATCTTGGTTATGTGATGGATGCAGTGAGCACGATTCGTAAAGACCTAAACGGTAGTGTTCCACTAATCGGTTTCTCTGGTAGTCCATGGACACTCGCAACTTACATGGTTGAAGGTAGCTCTAGCAAGACTTATGCAGTGATCAAAGCGATGATGTTTGATCAACCTAAGACGTTACACCACATCTTAGATGTTTTAGCGGATTCTGTTATCGCCTACCTAAATGCTCAAATTGAAGCAGGTGCTCAAGCAGTACAGATCTTTGATACTTGGGGTGGTGTTCTTACACCTCGCGACTATAACGAGTTCTCTCTACGTTACATGCACAAAATCGTTGATGGTCTAATACGCCACCATGACGGCCGCAAAGTCCCTGTTATTCTATTCACTAAAGGTGGAGGACAGTGGTTAGAAGCGATGGCTGATACAGGTTGTGATGCTTTAGGACTAGATTGGACAACTAATATTGACGATGCACGTGCACGTGTTGGTGATAGAGTCGCACTGCAAGGAAACATGGACCCAAGCATCCTTTACGCTTCTCCTGAGCGTATCCGTCAAGAAGTTGCGACTATTCTGGAGCAGTACGGCAATGGAACTGGACACATCTTTAACTTAGGTCACGGTATCCACCCAGAGATCAATCCTGAGCATGCTGGTGCGTTTATTAACGCCGTAACTGAGCTAAGTGGTAAATACCACAAATAAACTTTCAGACAGCCAATAAAAAACCCGCTTAGCGGGTTTTTTTGTTTCTAAACATCTATCAAGTGACAACAGAGTATTTATACCTTCTTGAACTCTTCTGGCATATCAATATCTTCATCATCAAATAGAAACTTCTGCATCTCTTCAATCAAAAAAGTACGTGCTTTAGCATCCAAGCTAGAAAGACGATACTCATTAATCAAAATTGTCTGCTGAGCCAACCAAAGCTTCCAAGCTTCTTTAGAGATATTATCAAAGACCTTCTGGCCAACTTCACCTGGAAACGGCATGAAATCCAAACCTTCTAATTCTTCACCCATCTTTAGGCACTGTACTATTCTAGACATCTAAACTCTCCATAATTGTAGCCAACTTGGTGACAGGTGCAGGAACCCCCAAACCTAACTCTGCTGAACAAAGCTGTTGTTTTGGAACCCAAACCCCCTCACTCAGATTTTTTTGATCACCAATACTCGAACAATACATTGGAAAGATATCCAAATGATAATGTGTAAAAGTATGGCGGAATGAGTCCCATTCTATCAAACTATGCTCTGCATTCGTTTGAGTTTCTAAGCTTTTCAATCCCTCTAAACAACTTTCACGACACTCAAACTCTGGAAAACTCCATAAACCACCCCAAATACCCTTTTGGGGACGCTTTTGCAATAGCACCCCCCCCTGCTCATTTTCTAATATTAAGAAAAATGCCTTCTTGATAGATTTGGGCTTCTTAGGCTTAGAGACAGGAAAATCTTTTACTCTATCTACTAACTTTGCTTGGCACTCACTGGCAACAGGACAAGCTTCACACTTTGGCTTACTGCGAGTACAGATCGTCGCTCCCAAATCCATAATGGCCTGCGTATAATCATTAAAACGGTTCTGCGGTGTACGCTCTTCCGCCTCTTGCCACAGAATTAATTCATTGTCTTTTCGAGAAGGCCAGCCCTCTAGCGCTAAATGACGACTAAGTACTCGCTTTACATTGCCATCTAAAATGGCATAACGCTGCTCTAGCGCAATCGACAATATCGCACCCGCCGTAGAACGGCCAATACCAGGTAGCGCAAGAATATCATCAAAACTTGTTGGGAAAATACCATTGAACTCATTGGCAATTATGCACGCACTCTTGTGTAGATTTCGCCCTCTCGCATAATAGCCCAGTCCCGCCCAGTGTCCTAAAACTGCATCTTGAGAGGCCTGAGCTAAATCTTTTACCGTTGGAAAAGAAGCCATAAAACGTTCATAGTAGGGAATCACCGTTTTGACTTGGGTCTGTTGCAACATAATCTCAGAGACCCAAACTCGATATGGATTTATCTGTTGTTGCCAAGGTAGATCGTGGCGACCATGCTGATCAAACCACTCTAATAATTTTTTTGAAAACTGAGACATAAAACCATTTCTTAAGCTGTTTTTTGTAGAACTGTATTCCTGATATTTACGGTATACTATACCGATTCATTTATAACGCAACCAAACCTAAATATTATGACTCAAACAACTTCAGATACGCCTAACACCGACTCAACTACGCAAGACGATAGTATAGACATTAAAAACTTCAGAATCAGAAGCTTTGCTCTACGCCAAGGTCGCCTTTCACAAGCACAACAAAATGCAATTGATAATTTATGGCCACAGTTTGGCTTAGAAGTAGCAGACGAGCTATTGGATTTCAGTGAAGTCTTCGGTCGTGATGCGCCAACGATTATTGAGATTGGTTTTGGTATGGGAAAAAGTTTAGCAGAGATGGCTGAAGCGAATCCTGATAAGAACTATATTGGTATCGAAGTTCATAGACCTGGTATCGGTGCTCTATTAAAACTAATTGGTGAAAAAGGCCTGACCAATATTCGTATCTTTAATGATGATGCCATTGAGGTTTTGGAGCAGCGCATTCCTAAAGACAGCCTAGCAGGACTCTACCTATTCTTCCCTGATCCGTGGCACAAAAAGCGTCATCATAAACGCCGTATTGTTCAACCAGCCTTTGCACAAAGTATTGCTAAGCATCTTAAACTGGGCGGGCACTTCCATATGGCGACTGATTGGGAAAACTATGCAGAACATATGATGGAAGTGATGAGCGTAGCAGAGAACTACCGTAATACTGCAGGTGAAAATACCTATACACCACGTCCAGATTACCGCCCATTAACCAAATTTGAACAGCGTGGCCACCGTTTAGGCCATGGTGTCTGGGATCTTATCTTCGAACGTACTTAAAACTCGCTAGAGTCATCTCAAGAGCCTTCAAAGCCTATTCATTATTGAATAGGCAACTTAGGCCTCAACTCAATTACTCTTTAATCTTCACTTCAAGGGTTTGGGGGCTTAACAGCAACTTCTTCCCATCCCACTTCCAGTCAAACAGTCCATTACCTTCACCCTGAATCGTCTTATCTAAAAACTCAGGCATCGCAATGCCTAAATAGAAAGCCCAGTTCTCAAAGTTCAAATTACTTACATCTGCCGAACCTTCTAAGCTTACATCTTTGCCAAACTTACCCGTAAAGTTTGTTCTTAAGTCAGCATCTAGCCCCTTTAGCTGCCCATGCTTCACGGTAATATCCTGCGTATCAAACTCAAGTAATAGTCGATCACCTGCCGTTGTTAAGCGCACCTCGGGTACTTTTTTCTCTTCTGGTAGACGGAGTTTAAAAACACCATTCCAATCAGTCAATAGCCAAGCATTAAACTGGTTATAGATTTCAAGGTCGCCACTCAAGTGAAAATCATTGGTTTTTTCACTGAAACTATCGGTATAAATAAAATCGCTATTCACATGAAAAGGCTTACCTAAAACCACATCAAAAATCAGTATATTCACCATAGATAGGGTTTCACTATAATCCTGAACCTGATCTTCTAAGCGAACCTCTCCATTACGAATCACCAAACTATCAAATGTCCAATAATAGGCTTTATTATCGACTCCTGAGCTGAAAGGCTTCTGGCTAAGCTGTTGGTTTTCTAACGTGGTAAGAGATTCAGCTGCTTGGTTCAAGGCTTTAATATCAGTCCAGTTATCCCCCTGTGCCATTTTTACCAGATGAACCTTAGGCTCAATTAACTCTAAACTAATAATAGATAGTTCACTATGCATCAATAGATCTGACAAAGAGAGTTCTAATCTAAGCTCTTTAATCGCAAGTAAGTTCTCGGCAGAAAAACCTTGTGGGTTCTTTAAATAGAGGTTAGTGACATTAAATATAAATGGCAAAACAGAAACTTCTACGTCACCGTCTATCTTAAAGTCACGACCCGTGAACTGTTTTACCTCTGCTTCAATTTGTGGTTTATACTGATTAAAGTCGATTAAATTGACAGCACCAGCAAATGCTAAAAAGATAAGGATGGGGATAATGGCTAAAACCAGCGTTCCTCGTTTAAACCACTTAAAAAAATTCTGTTTAGTCACACTACTTTCTCTTAAAAAGATTCTATCTTATAACGATTACTTAACGAGTCTACATTGAAACGCTACAAAGCAAACTTAACAATGGAACAGGTTTACTCTGGCACGGATAACTTCTTAATTTCACCACGATCCAATCTACACTCCACTCCTCCCTCATCTGATAAGTCATCATAGTAAGCAGAGCATTGAGCAATATTATCCATGGTCTTTTTTAATAAAGTGGCTTCGGTCTGTGCTTCAGTGAGAACATCACTAAAATACAGCCCCTGCACCACGTAACACTGATGGCTATTTAAAAATGCTAACTGCTCTGCAGTTGTCACACCATAGGCTGCAACCTTTTTATTTAGGGCATTTCCCATGGAAATCAAGGCGCCTGTCATCGCCTCCATTGAACTGCTATTACCAATCTCTTGAATAAATCGCGCACTCAAATGTAAACGATCAATTGGCCAGTCATGCAACCTTAGTAGTGACCAGCTTGCAGAACCAAAATCTTGCACCGCAATTTCTACCCCTAAATTAGAAAGGGCTGATAGCTGCGCCACCACAGGAAAACGATGAGTATTTAAACACGCCTCATTTAAGGACAAAACAACAAGCTCTGGTAATACATCACAACGATCTAACTGTTCCGTTAACCACTCGACAAAATCCTTCTGCTGAAAATGACTTGGGCGAACCTCTAATACCGGAGATATCTCAACACCTAGCTGTGCTAACCGATTATTAAAAGAGAGCGCCTCTTTTATCATCCACTCACTCAGCGTAATAGCCACTTGGGACTCATCCGCAATAGCGAATAGGTCAGCCACATCTAATCCCGATAGTAACTGACTATTTTTTAGGCTTAAGCGGCCCTCAATGGATACAACGGTTTGAGTTAGACAATCATACTTAGGCATATAGTCTAAATTAATAGACTCCTCTTTTAAGGCTTGACGCAATTGCATTTGAATTTGACGGCGGCGCTGAATTTGGCGCATCATCTCCGGTTGATAAAACACCACCTGATTACGACCCGAGTGCTTAGCACGGTACATGGCCAAGTCGGCTTGTTTTAACAGGTCATCCAATACGTTAGAGTCTTGTGGAAAACAGCTAATTCCAACCGAAGCACCAATCTCAACCTCTACTGCTTCAGTACCTACAATATTGTCTAAATTAATTGGTTGAGAAAGTTTATGGACTATTTGATTAGCAATCGTTTCTAAATTTGGTAGTGACACAGGGGATTGTAATAGAACAACAAACTCATCCCCACCATATCTACCGACAAGATCAGGGCTCTCACCTTGTAGATCCAATACTGATTTAAGTAGCCCAGCAACTTTTTTTAATAAAGCATCGCCCGCATCATGACCTAACGTATCATTGATCCACTTAAAACGGTCTAAATCAATAAACAGCAACGCAATCGGATCGGCTACAGCAGAACCCTCTGCGTTAGCCAGACTTTTCTGAGCAGTATTCTGCCAACCCACTCGATTGCATAGCTGTGTTAAGGCATCAATTTGTACTGCTTTAGTCAGACTCATAAGATCATTACGCTCTTTCTATTAGTTTTCTCAATTTAGCTTAACCAAAGACAAATAAGCTATTTCGCTGTCACTATAATACATTTAATACTGCTAATTTCGTATACGTAAACTATAAAAAAAGACTCACTACATCATTTAAATAGTGTTTACCTTGTGTTGTCAAAGTAAGCTTCTCTTCTTTGCTAATTATCGCCCAGCCACGCTCTAACATCTCTTTAATTTGTGGATCGATAATGGAAATAGGCAGCCCTGTTCTTAACTCAAATAATGCTAGATCAAAACCGTCCTGTAGGCGTAAAGTATTTAACATAAACTCAAAGCTTGCATCACTTTCAGTGACTAACAGCTGGCGCCCAGGTTTTGGGCGAGCCATCTCTTCGATATAGCCACCTGGAGATGCTGGCATCTGTGTTCGCCATATTTTGCCTTCTGGCGGTATGGTAATTTTACCATGCGCACCTGCACCGAGGCCTATATAGTCACCATACTGCCAATAATTTAAGTTATGTTTGCACTGTCTACGTGGCTGAGCATAACCTGAGACCTCATAGTGGTCATAGCCCGATTCAGCAATACGATCCTGACAAGCCAACTGCATATCCCACGCCAAGTCATCATCAGGTAATACGGGCGGATTTTTATAAAAGGGCGTATTCGGTTCTAGGGTTAACTGATAGTGAGACAGGTGCGGCGGCTGAAAACTAATGGCTCTATCGACATCTGCTATCGCCTGCTCTATCGTTTGATTAGGCAGAGCAAACATCAGGTCTAGATTAAAATTACTAAATCCAGCTTTTTGCGCTGCATCAATCGCCAAACATGCTTCTTTGCCACTATGGATACGCCCTAAAGCACGCAGTTTATCATCGTAAAAACTTTGAACCCCCATTGATAGTCGATTGATACCCGCCTGATAAAAACCAGCAAACTTAGTAAAATCGACCGTACCAGGATTTGCCTCTAAAGTGACCTCAATCTCTGGCGAAAAACCAAGCAAGGCTCGAGCATGAGACATAAAGCGGTTCAAACCCGCTTCCGAAATTAAGCTAGGTGTACCCCCTCCAAAAAAAATTGAAGAAATAGGTCGTCCCCAAATCATCGGTAAGGTCTGTTCAAGCTGCTTAATCAACGCATCAATATAGGCATCTTCATCAAGATTTGGCTTAAGACTATGTGAGTTAAAGTCACAATAGGGGCACTTTTGTACACACCAAGGGTAGTGGACATATAAGCTGAGCGGGATAGGCTGGGTAAAATTCACAACACTGTCTTTCCAGGTTAATAAAAATAAAGCAAAACAAATTTTGAGCTGCCACTATCTATAAAATCAAAGCTGATCATTTTACCCTTTTATAACTTAACTAAGTGGTTATTTAATCAGACTTTTTTCCAATCTCGCTATCAATATCAAGCAAAGATAAACATCTGTTTATCTCATCATTGCCACCGCCAACCATAGCAATAAAAGTATTGATGAGTAAATGGTTAATAATTATCTAATGACAAACATTCAATGCACACTCAACCTATAATAAAACTCACTTCCCTCTAATAAACGATATTTAAAAGGCCTTTTTATGTCCCATATCCAATCATTTGGTGCCGCAGAAACCGTCACGGGTTCATGCCACCTTATACACTTAGACAGTGGCCCTCAGGTGATGATTGATTGTGGTTATTTTCAAGGCGGCTCTGAGCAGTATAATTCTGATGCTTTTAACTTCGATCCAGAGGCAATTGATGTCCTACTTATTACCCATGCACATCTCGACCATATTGGGCGTATTCCAATACTGATTAAAAAGGGATTTAAGGGACGTATTATTAGCTTAAGAACCACTATGGAACTGGCTCGAGTTGTCCTAATGGATAGTGCTAAGATTGCCGAAGCCGATTTTGAAATTGCCACTAAACAGGCCAAGAGATCAGGAGATAGCCGGCTCGTTCCACCCCCCCTGTTCAATATGGATGATGTTAGAGCAGTATTTGACTCCAACATTCAATATGCAGACTACAACGCAGCCATCACGTTAGTACAGGGAGTTAAAGCAACCTTTAGAAATGCAGGGCATATCTTAGGGTCCGCCACTATTCAAATTGATATTGAAGAAAAACAGCAAAATAAAATACTGGTCTTTAGTGGTGATTTAGGCAGTACAAAAGCCCTGCTGATGCCATTAAGCACGCCAATCAAAAAGGCTGATGTTCTCTATATAGAGTCAACCTATGGTGATCAAAACCACCGTCGATTAAAAGAGAGTATTGAAGAGTTTAAGACAACAGTTATTAACACGCTCAACAATCAAGGTAATGTTGTTATTCCCTCATTTGCCATAGAGCGAAGTCAAGAGATACTGCTACTGCTTAAGCAGATGTATTACGCTAATGAACTACCAAAATGTAGAGTCTTTTTAGACTCTCCAATGGCCATTAAAGCCACGCAGATTTACAGCCAGCATTATCATGAACTGAATGGCTCAGCCAAAAAACACCTAGAACAGGATGGCAACCTATTTGACTTCCCCTATCTGCAATACACACTGAAAAATGCAGACTCTGTTCTTATCAATGAGCTAGAGAGTGGTTGCATTATTATCGCTGGTAGCGGTATGTGTACAGGCGGCAGAATCCTTCAGCACTTTAAACACCGCTTGTCAGATGCAAAAAACTCTGTGATATTTGTGGGTTACCAAGTGGAAGGTACGCTTGGTAGAAAGATGATCGATGGCATTGATGCGATACAACTCCATCATAAAACCATAGCCGTCAACGCTAAGATCCATATGATCAAAGGCTTCTCTGCCCATGCAGATCAAAGTGATCTATTAAAATGGATGCACAACTTTGAAAAACTAGGCCAAATCAATCTTGTGCATGGCGACCCTGACAAACAAGCGACCCTAAAGCATGAGATTAAAGCGCAACTGAATAAAAATGCTCATATTGTAAAATATGCGGAAAAAGTGGCTATTTAAAGTTTAAAAAATGACTCCATATAAAATGAGCAGGGGGGGGTAAGAATATGCCCCTCTACTCACTGTTTTTTTGGTTTTAAGAGCCACGTCTCAACTGCATCACCAACGAATTTAGTGCCTGTGCACGATGACTCATCTGGTTCTTTTGTGTCTTGGGCAGTTCAGCCGCACTCTTATTCAACTCCTCTACCCAGAAAATGGGATCATAACCAAAACCACCATCGCCACGACGTTCAGTCATAATCTCACCATACCAACGTCCTAAACCAATAATTGGTGTTGGATCCAAAGCATGCTCTACATAAACCATGGCGCAGTAATAACTCGCCTGACGCTGTTCAGCTGGTACACCTTCTAACTCATCCAACAGCTTTTGAAGATTCGTCTCATCATTCGCATCATCCCCAAACAGATCTCTTGAATAACGTGCCGAGTAAATACCTGGCTGACCATTCAAATCACTCACCTCAAGACCCGAGTCATCCGCAATAGCAGGCAAGCCTGTTTTCTCGGCTGCATAACGCGCTTTTAAAATCGCGTTCTCAATAAATGTTAAACCCGTCTCATCTGCTTCAGTATCAAAAAATTCTGACTGCGGCTTCACCTGCCAACCATGCGGCTGCAAAATATCCGTCATCTCCTTAAGCTTGCCAGCATTACCAGTGGCTAAAATAACTGTAGTCATGAATAAATTCCTTTTACTTTTTATCTAGTAGAATGTT
Source organism: Thiomicrorhabdus sp. (assembly GCA_033238645.1). GTDB lineage: Bacteria > Pseudomonadota > Gammaproteobacteria > Thiomicrospirales > Thiomicrospiraceae > Thiomicrorhabdus. The sequence goes on along the minus strand of BQXR01000011.1, from coordinate 15,443 downwards.
TGGCATTATAACCAATTCAATTTCAGATTCCTGCTGGCATAAAAGATAAAGCTTTTACCAAGTAGACAGTCAAAACGTATTCGAGGTTTCGCCGTGTCACAAACCATTGATAGTTGCCAAGTTAAGAGTATGACCGCTTTTTCTAAAACACAAGGTCATTTCTCTCAAGGTTCTTTTAGCTGGGAGATTCGCTCAGTTAACCATCGCTACCTTGAGATACAGCCGAAACTACCAGATCAGTTTCGTTTTCTAGAGATGACCGTGCGTGAGACTTTAAAGAAGCAACTAGCTCGTGGCAAAGTAGATATTTTTCTTACCATAAAACTAGATGAACAAACTAACTCATTCCAAGTTAATCAAGCAGTATTACAGCCCCTTTCTGAAGCCGTTTGCACCATACAACACACCTTAATGGAAGCCACTAATGTCAATCCACTAGAACTTTTAAAGTGGCCAGGTGTTCTAGCGCCTCAACAAAATGATAGCGCTGAACAGGTTAAAAGTGATCAAGCGCTAATGATCAATTTATTGACTGAGACGGTTAACCAGTTAACAGAGCATCGTTTAAGAGAAGGGAAAGCGCTTGCCGCGTTGATTTTACAACGCTGCGAAACGATTAAAAAACGACTACACGAAGTTCAACCCCTTCTACCAGAAATACTCAATAGACATATCGATAAACTCAAAGCACGCATTTTTTCACTCACAGAGCAAAATGATGACGAGCGACTCCATCAAGAAATTGCCATATTGGCACATAAAATGGATATCGATGAAGAGCTTGATCGACTCGCGACACACCTAAAAGAGGTACAACATGTACTGAAACAGTCAGGCGCGATTGGCCGTCGCCTAGATTTTTTAATGCAGGAGTTAAATCGCGAAGCAAATACCCTAGGATCAAAGTCAATTGATAGCCGAATTTCTCAGCTCAGTGTCGAGCTAAAAGTACTCATAGAACAGATGAGAGAGCAGGTACAGAATATAGAGTAAAAAGGGCTGAAACACCGATAAATCCAACTTATGCACCCCAAGTAATTATTATAACAAGGGTGCTTGTAGTGCCTATTTATAAGATTGTTGACATAAATCAATGTTTCTGTGTGAAAATGTTGAAATCCGTAGTTAACCGCAGTATAGTTCGACCTGTTATATAAAGAACAAAATTTCAAACTGAGGCGTAAGATTATGAATAATTTTATTAAAATGTTACTTGTTGTAGTTGTGGTCGTTGCAGTTCCATTACTTGTTTTACTAGGTATTTGGAGTGGATTCTTACCAGAATCACTACAACCTGTAATCAGTCTTGCTGGTGTTGTACTTGCTGCTACATACATTATTGGTGGAAACCTTCACTGTATGTATAGCGACATCAAGACAGGTCGTTATAGCAAGTAATCTTAATTTAGCTAATTAAGATCTTGTTTTAAAACCCAGCTTCGGCTGGGTTTTTTCGTTTTAGCCTACCCCCAAATGCCCCTACATTACCTTTATAAAAACCGCTATAATGTTGATCATCGCTAAACAATTAGCATTCTTCAATATACAAACCAACATTGAGCCCTTGAGTCTTTCATGAGTGATATAGAAAATCCGCAGACAGAAACACAAAATCCCCCACCTCAAAAAATACCTAAAGGTAATAAGAAATTTCGTCTATTACGTTCATTTATGCGTCTAAACGCAATCCTTGGATTTATCTTTCTGCCAATTTCTGCCATTATTTTCTATGCAATCACGATCTACCCAACCCTGCCTGATCCTATTGAATTAAAGACTGTAAGCTACCAAGTACCTCTAAGAATCGTCACACAAGATGACAAGCTGATTAGCGAAATTGGTATCAAAAAACGTATTCCGCTGGCCTATCATGAAATCCCAGAACCGATGACGCACGCCATCATCTCCTCTGAAGATGAAAACTTCTTTCAACACGGTGGTGTTGACTATAAGGGCTTGGCTCGTGCCGTTTATGAACTCATCACAACGGGCAAGAAAAAATCGGGTGGTTCCACCATCACCATGCAGGTAGCACGTAACTTCTTTTTGAGTAAAGAGAAGACCTATCTGCGTAAGCTAAATGAGATCATTCTGGCTTATAAAATTGAGAATGAACTGAGCAAACAAGAGATTCTCGCACTCTATCTCAATAAAATATTTTTAGGCTATCGCTCTTATGGCGTTGCAGCTGCGGCGAAGACCTATTATGGCAAACCCCTCGCAGATCTCTCTTTAGATGAATTTGCGATGATCGCAGGATTACCAAAAGCCCCTTCTGCTTATAACCCAATTGCAAATCCAAGCCGAGCTAAGCTACGCCGTAACTACGTATTACGCCGCATGCATCAGTTAAATTTTATTAGTCAACAAGAGATGGAAACGGCTCAAGCTATTGAGGTTCATGCAAAACGAACAGGGCCAGCCATTGATGTTCAAGCTGGCTACGTTGCTGAAATGGCACGTCGATTTGCTTTAGAACAGTTTGGTAGTGAGGCGCTACAGAATGGTTTAACCATTGTAACCACCTTAGACAGTCAACTACAGACTCAAGCGAATCTATCAGTTCGTTCTGGCCTGCAAGCCTATGAGAGACGCCACGGCTATCGCGGACCAATTCAAACACTAGAAACTGCCCAATTAAACGATACTGAAGCTCTGATTGAGCTGTTGAAAAAAACCTCTAACTATGGTGGTTTGAAAGTTGGTGTTGTGACAGGCTTTGTAGATGAGAGTGCTCAAGTCTTAATTGAAACAGAAGAGCAGACTAGCCTACCATTAGAAGCAATGTTATGGGCAGCGCCTTATAAGAATGTTAACTCTGTTGGTGCTAAACCTAAACAACCTCAAGATGTACTCGCAATTGGTGATGTGATCTACTTGCAACAGCAGGCCAATGGTTGGCTTTTAGCACAAGACCCTAAAATAGAATCTGCACTTATCTCTATCAACTCGCACGACGGTTCTGTCCAAGCACTAGTCGGTGGTTTTGATTATTTCCGCAGCAAGTTCAACCGTGTAACACATGGTGAGCGCCAAGTGGGTTCTAATATTAAACCCTTCTTATACTCAGCAGCTCTAGAGAGTGGCATGACGGCCGCTACCACAATTAATGATGCACCCGTCGTCTTCCATGATAAAAACCTAGAAGACCTTTGGCGACCAGAGAACTATTCAGGACGTTTTTATGGCCCTACGCGCTTAAGAAAAGCACTCGCTTTTTCAAGAAACTTAGTCTCAATTCGTCTATTAAGACAGTTAGGTATTAGCAATACAGCCAACTTTATCAACCGTTTTGGTTTCCCTATGGAGGAGATCGATAAACACCGCGATCTATCACTCGCACTTGGAAGCGTACAGTTTACCCCGATACAAGTTGTTAGTGCCTATGCGACCTTTGCCAATACTGGCTATAAGATTGAGCCCTATTTTATTAAAGAGGTTCGTGATTTTAATGGTGAGCTACTCTACCAAGCAACCCCTAAAACCTCTTGCGTCAATAATCAGTGTGTTACAAATGATGAGCACAATGCAGAGCGTATTATTGACCCTCTCAATGCTTATATCATGACCTCCATTATGCAGGATGTTATTCGCATTGGTTCAGGCCGAAAAGCTAAGGTACTTAAGCGTGAGGATATTGCGGGTAAAACAGGCACAACCAATGATCAGAAAGATGCATGGTTCTCTGGATTCAATCCAAATATCGTCACTACAGTCTGGACAGGGTTTGATCAGCCGACCTCTCTAGGTCGCTATGAAGTTGGAGGCAGAGCCGCACTCCCCATCTGGATTGATTACATGAGATTCGCTCTCAGAAATGAGCCTAATGTCCCCTTTGAAATGCCTGAAGGTTTGGTTAACATTCAAATTGATCCTGAGACAGGGGATGCGGTACCACCAGAAACACCTGGTGCCGTCTTTGAAGTCTTTAGAGAGCAGTATGCACCTGAAGTACCGAGCATCTCTCAAAGACAAATTGAGAACATCACAGAAGAGTTATTTGAATAAATAACCTACTCAGAAAAAAGGAAGTAAAAATGGATTGGAGTGAATTTTCTGAACACTTAAATCAGGCGTTAGCAGAGAGCGCACTCCCCCCTATTCAAATTATCACTGCTCATGAAGTAGCCGGTGGTGATAGTCACACAGCTTATCAGCTACATACTGAAGATAAAAACTACTTCTTAAAGCTCTCCCCTGCTCAAAATGCATTAATGCTTGCAACAGAGATGCACAGTCTGCAAGCAATTAGCAACTCTCAAACGATCAACTGCCCAACAGCAATTCTGACAGGTATCTATCAACAATATGCATGGTTATTAATGGATTTCATCCCTCTAACACAACAGGGTGATGATTTTCAGCGTGGACGTGATCTGGCTTTTTTGCACCATCAGATTAATCGAACGACCAAACCATTTGGTTGGTTTGAAGATAATTTTATTGGCCAGAACCTTCAGCAGAACCGCTGGCAGTTTGATTGGGTGAATTTTTATGGACAACAACGTCTACTGCCGCAGTTAGAGCTTGCTCAACTCCGCGGTGCCTCACCAGAACTCTACCAGTCAGGTATCACCTTAATTGAGCAGCTGCCCTATTGGTTTCAAGACTACCAAGCTGAACCATCGTTACTGCATGGTGATCTATGGGCTGAAAATAGTGCTTTTGACTCTAGTGGTACAGCCCTCTTTTTTGACCCCGCTTGTTATTATGGTGACAGAGAGACTGATATCGCCATGACAGAGCTGTTTGGTGGCTTTAGTCCAGAGTTCTACGCGGGCTATCAAGATCTATTTCCGCTAGATAAAGGCTATCAGCAACGTAAACCACTCTATAATCTTTACCATATTCTTAACCACTTCAATCTATTTTCTGGCCACTATGAGCAGCAGGCCCACAGCCTTATCCAGCAGCTATTGCAGCAAGCACAGTCCCCTAAGATTAATTCATGAAAATTCATATCAGAGCCAGCTAATCCTTCTTTTCACGCTGGCTAAAAACCGTATAATAGTCGGCATTCAAAAAACAATTACTCTAGGATTCTCTAATGAAATTTATTCTACTTGGCGCACCAGGCGCTGGAAAAGGTACACAGGCACAGTTTCTAACTAAAGAGTTTGGCATTCCACAAATCTCTACTGGTGACATGCTACGCGCAGCAATTAAAGCGGGCACTGAGCTTGGTAAACAGGCAAAAAATGCCATTGATGCAGGTCAGTTAGTCACTGATGAGATCATTATTGGCATGGTTAAAGAGCGTATTGCTCAGCCAGACTGTGCCAAAGGATTCTTATTAGATGGTTTCCCTCGTACAGTTCCTCAAGCGGATGCGGTTGCAGAAGCGGGTGTTCAAATTGATGCAATCATTGAGATTGATGTCCCTGATTCAGAGATTGTTAACCGTATGTCAGGTCGCCGTGCTCACTTAGCATCAGGTCGAACCTACCATATTGTTTACAACCCCCCTGCTGTAGAAGGTAAAGATAACGAAACTGGAGAAGACCTGGTTCAACGTGATGATGATAAGCCAGAAGTTGTTAAAGAACGTCTTGATGTTTATCACAAACAGACAGCACCTTTAATCAACTATTACAAGGCTGCTTCTAAGAAGAACTCTACACTTAAATATATTCAAGTAGATGGAACACAACCAATTGATAAGGTTGAGACAGCAATACTATCATCTCTTAAGTAAACACCCTCTTGCTAGGTGCTCTATTAGAGTGCCTCATGCACACAACCCCCTAGACATAGGTACTTCTAGCCACATAAATTCTCTTTATGCCTTTCCCTTAAAAACTTTTAGGGTGAAGTAAAACCTATCTTTTCTATATCATGTAGAATACCCAAATTATTCCACTAATATAGATTGACTCTTGTGTTCAAATATTCAGCCGATAAAAAACCAGTCCTTATCATCCTGCTATTCTCACTGCTAGACTTTGCAGCTTACTTCTATTTCGAGACGCTTTGGGCGCTGATAGTCTACTGGTTTATTATGATGATTCCTAAAGGACTTATATCAGCGTGGAATCACCACCATCAGCATACTCACGTTTTTAAGAACGATGCCCTGAACCGTATTCTTGAGTTCTTCTATGCACTTCATACAGGCGTAACAACAAACTTATGGGTACTACACCATAACCTAGGTCATCACCGAAACTTCTTAGATCAAAGCAAAGATGAAAGCCGTTGGAAGCGTAAAGATGGTTCTACAATGGGTATGATTGAATACACTCTAAATATTGTTTTAACCGCTTATCCACGTGGATTTCATGTTGGTAACCGCTACCCTAAGCTTCAAAAGCAATTTGTTCTTTATACACTGATTACTCTTGCAATCATTATAGCGCTAACAATCTACAACCCATTAAATGCTTTCTTTATCTTTATTCTACCGATGATTATCAGCTTACTATATACCGCATGGGCTACTTACGGTCACCATACAGGATTAGATACTAAAGACCAGTATGCAGGCTCTCATAACATTATGAACAAATGGTTTAATATCCTAACGGGTAATTTGGGATACCACACGGCACACCATTTTAAGCAGGGAGTTCACTGGTCAAAACTACCTGAACTACACGAAACAATTAAAGATAAAATCCCTAAAAGCTGCTTCCAAAAGTCCTTTTTTGATGTATTCATCAGTATCAAAAAAGACCAGACACACGAAGAACATAAACACAGTTAACTGAATTCAGTTTGTACCATCTACCCTAGATGGTGCCCCCCCTGCTCATAGACTTCTTCATGTCCATAAACGTCTAAAATAGAATTTAATAGTGCTTGGATTCAAATAGTAAGTACATAGTTTGAATCTGCCAAGTATAAAATACTATAGGATTAATACTTGTTTATATAACCCTGTAAATCCATTTTAAACAGAGTCACCCCAATTAAACCACTTGCCCCCTGTGCAAAAATGGCGGCTAAGAGCCCTGCTAACAGACCTAATAGAGCAAACTCCATTAAACCCATTTTAACTAAGGTAGCCTGAGTTGTACCAATTGTTCTTAAAAGTAACCAGCCCTGAATTCGTCCTTTTTGGCTGGCTAAAGTGGCAGTAAACAGCACCAAAATACTACTTAATAATGTAAAAACATATAGACCAGAAACAGCCCAACTGGCTTGATTCATAATCTCTTGAACTTGCGCAATTATCAGACTAACATCAATCAATAGAACGCCTGGCACTTGTTCATTCAACTCTGTATTAATTGGCCGCTCTTCTAAGCTATGGGATAAATAGAAATTGCCTATATAACTCATCGGAACTTGCTCACGGTAAGCCTTTGGTAGAATGAAAAAGAAGTTCATCTGAAAACTCTGCCACTCAACGGCTCTGATAGAAGTAACGGGCAATTGAACAGATTGACCTGCAAAATCAAATGTTAGCCGATCCTCCAACTTAATATCAAATAGATCAGCCATGCCTTTTTCAATAGACCCCCCCTGCTCAATATTGCGCGCCTCTAAACTATGTAATACTGTGTTATGAGCAGGTACTTCAGATAAGAACGCCACATTAGACTCTCTCTAGCAACCTACGTACACGATTAGACGTTTGGTTTTCAGCCTTAAGCAAGACATCATTCTTAGCCACCAATCGCCCGCGCGCCATCGCCACTAAATTCGCCACTAAATTCGCCACTAAATTCGCCACTAAATTCGCCACTAAATTCGCCACTAAATTCGCCTCTAATTGATACTGTTGCAGTATCTGTTCAGTCTTCTGCTTTTGATCTGGCTGAATATTGATCATAAACGCATTAGGCGTACCAAGTGCTAAAGAGGACTGCCACTGACTCAGTAAATCTTGGCGAACAAACGTCATCAGCATTAAAACAAACAGCACCAAACCAAAAGAGATCATTTGAATTTTAATAGATCAGGTGACTGCTGTAAGCCCGATAGCGTCACTCTTAACCAATCTTTAGTGTGTGGTTGCCACCAGCGGATCATCCGCCACAACAGTGAAGCCGCTCAATAGAAAGCGGCACCCACCACAAAAAGACCTGTAAGCACCCAAGGTAGACTCTCAAGACCAATCAAACTCCAAACCAGTAGTACCAAAAACACCAAGCCTAGCCAACCATCTCTAAATCTTCCCGACGAAGGCACCGCCTTAAGCACTTGCATTGGCGAAACATTAATCACTTTACGGTAAGCTTGCCAAGCAAAACTCCACAAAACAAGTCCACCAGACATCATCCCCAATAATATAATATTGCAGGCCATAAGGACACTTCTGCTAGGGGGACAAAATAATCTGTTAGCCATGGCTTTAAACCAACAAACAATATTAAACCAACCGCAACCCCCAGCAGACTCCATATCACCGCCAAAGCAGACAGTTGCCAAGCAAATAGCTGTCTAATTTTTGATCGACTCGCGCCAAAAGCACGCATCAGTGCAATAGAGTTCTGCCACGCCTGTAGATAAAAACGGCTGGCGATCAGAATTGACAAGCCCGCAACAATTACCGCAGATAATGCTGCCAACTGTAAAAAAAGCTCAGCAGTCTGCATTGTCTTCTGCAAATCTTCTGTTGGTGCTTCTGCAGAGAGTAACTGCCAAGACCGATTATTTTGCTGATCCATTAAAGCCAATCAAGCTTTGACCTGCTCCAGGCTACCCGCCACGCTTAACTCATAGGTTGCACGATTAACGGGGCCGAGTAGCTGTGTTGTAGATAAGTCCGCTAGCCGAATGGTTATTTCTGGTGCAAAAGCACTCAACCCCTGTAATGAATTTGCTTGATAAACCCCTTTTACTTTGAAGTCATGATGACCCAGTTTAAGATAATTTCCTACTGATAAAACCCCCTGCAATTTAGTATCAAACGCTAATTCAAATTCGGCTAAATCAGGTATCACCCCTATCTGTTGTGTCTGTGCCTTACGCAATGGATAACTATCAGAAGTGGCTTTTAACTTCACCAGCTTAAAGTCCTCCGTCCCCCCCAACTGAAACCATTGTCAGTAGACTGCTCACTGATGCGGTTTTTAAGCCCAAATTAATAGCCGCATCTGTCCACTGACTCTCAATCGGCCGTGAACTTCTCAAGACACCATCCGCCCCCAAAGAGATCGCTGCTTTGTCTTTAATACTCTGTTGAACCGTATCTGATAACAGGCTGACAAAAGTCACCGTCATGGTCGCCATCGCTACCGCAATCAGCAGCCACAACCAATCGCCCTTTTTCAACCCTCTGAGCAACCACTTAATCGCAATCGATAAACTATGCATCAGAGTCTCACCATTAGTTAGTCACCATCAAACGTTATCCATTGGCTGTAACTGCCCCTGAACCAAGCACCACTGCTGCTGGCACTGTTTAGCAAATTCTTGGTCATGCGTGACCAAAATCAGTGTAGTCTGCTTATGATGCGCAGTTTAGAAAAATGTATCAACAACTCGCGCTTAAGAACCCACTCATACTTGATCCCTTCTTCCTCGAGACAGTCGTTTTTGACCCAGACCTTCTGCAACAAGATGGACTCCACCCTAATGCTAAAGCGCAAGCACTTATTCTGCAACGGATCTGGCCAAGCCTTCAAAAACTACTGAAAGCTGAATCTAGTCAATAAAGCTCAAAGCATAAATTGCAGACAATAAAAAAGGAGCCGAAGCTCCTTTTCTATTTTAACTAACTCGTTTTCAGGTCATTCAATCAGTAAATTACTTGATGTCGAATGACTTAGAGATGCCTAGAACTAGGTAAGCACTAGGGTTAGTCGCTGAGTTTTCAGGCATTGAGTAAATATAGTTTACAGTCCCATCAAGACCTGCTGATAACTCAGTTGAATAACCTACATCTAAATAACTAACCGCATTGTTATCTAAATCTACGTTTGCATCATAAACACCATAAGTTGCAGTAAAGTTGCCTCTTTCAGCACTGATGTAAGCATTAGAGTAATCTTCTTCTGTTGCTAACTCGTGAATCCCTTTATCATAACCAACAGAAACTGCACCAAACCCTAAAGATAGGTTTAACTCTTTATAAGGAGAGTCAAACGCTGCTTCTGTATAACCATAATAAGTTCCACCTAACCCTAAAGAAACACCGTTAAGATCACCAGCCCAACCCGCATAAATATCATACTCAAGCCCTTTTTCAACATCAGCAATCCAAGTCCCTACGTATAGTCCAGAATCTGCTTCAACATCTAATCCTGTAAACGCTGATGTGCTCTCAGCTTGCTCAACACCACGGAAAACATAGTTAGACAGCATACCCGCATTAGCCGTTACGCCTGCTTGTGCCATGATCGGTGCAACAGTCATTGCTGCAGATGATGCGATTGCTAGAGATACTAAAAGTTTTTTAAATTGAAAAGTCTTATTCATGTTGATTCCTTTGACTACTTGTAATGAGGTACTTGTTGTAAATATCTTCTTTTTATAGGAAGTATTAGACCACTAAAAAAATAACCCTTTACTTTCAACCACCTACATAAACAACCTACCAAATACTATAAAATAACGACTAGAAAACTACCTACTCAGCAAGATATGCGCACCAACTTAAGGCATTTCCTGCTTTAAAATGGATGGCTAACTTATCTTCTACTCATAATAAGCCGAGTTCATAACAAAACAACATTGCAATTTACTTTGCAAAACACACCTGAAATAGTTTATTTCAATCCCCCCCCTACTCGAAACCTCGAACCATAAAAACACCATCATTTAATCCCTCTTTATCATGGATAATAGACCAACAATTAATAAATCTTACTCCGTGCCTAATGTGCACCTCATACGAGACCCCATGAACAAACTCTTTATAATCGGTTTGCCCCGAACAGGTACAACCAGTATCAGCGTTGCTCTGCTCGAGCACTTTAAGGTGGCGCACACCGCCTTTACTAAACGTGCTTTTGAGTTAGCGGATGTGGTCTCTGACTGCCCTTCTTTTAGTGATTATCAGCAGCTTGATGCCCTGTTTCCTGAGTCCAAATTTGTCTATTTACAGCGCCCACTTGATCAGTGGTTACCATCGATACAGATGCTGCTGAATAAGATGCAACCCCGTCTAAATGGTGAGACTTATGTAAGCCCAATATTAAAGCGTAGTTTTGGGCAAGTTTTTGACTGGAACAGTGTTGAGAACCCACTCAATGAAGATCATCTAATAGCATGTTACCAACGCCACGAACAGGCGGTAATGAATTATTTTTATGGCCGTGATGATCTACTAAGTATTGATATTGGTCAGGCAGATAGTCTGCCTAAGTTACTGGATTTCTTAGGCTTACCATTTTCAGGTAATGAGCAATTCCCCCATTTAAATATTGGCAAACGAGTCGATAACTGGAAAGAGTTCAAGCACCCTAACAAGGTTAACGCTAATGCCGCAGGTAAGGAGCGTTGCAAGTTTTTTGATTATTGATTATTGATTATTGATTATTCCATCACGCCTCCCCTCTGCATAAAGATAACTCTTATCTCTGAGTCTAGGTTTAGAACTTTATATCAACCTACTTAATTTAAAGCGTGATTTGCACCGTGATAAGTGCATAATAATTTCTGAGTTTATTTAAGAAAATAAAGGGATCAAACAGATGAAAACAATGACTTGTAAACAACTCGGTGGGGCTTGTGATAAAACATTTAGTGCCAATACGTTTGAAGAGATGGCAGAGCTAAGTAAAACACATGGTATGGAAATGTTTCAGAAACAGGACAAAGACCACCTTGAAGCCATTATTAAAATGCAGGGGCTAATGATGAACCCAGAAGCGATGGCGGCATGGAAGGAAGATAAGAAAAAAGAGTTTGAAGCGTTTCCAGAAGATTAAATAGATAAGATTACTTTAGCGCCCCATTTGAGTATTGTTCAAAATTATCCTCTAAAAAGTGTACAAGCTGGGATGCTAGCCATTTACTCTCAAGACGGTATCACCCCCTTCTCTTGTACCCCTTATGGATAGGAATTATCAAACCAAAAAACACCACTCTTTCCCCCCTATAAATTGTGGATAATAGACCACAAATTAATACTTTAGTGACAAGGAAATAGATGAAAGTTAATGACAGCGGTATGCCAGAAGAGACTTACTGGAACAGTCTATTTGATATAGAAAGCGTAGTCGATTGGCTTGGGCTTTGTGAGCAAACCTCTAAAGTAGTTGAGATTGGTTGTGGTTATGGCACCTTTACGGTGCCTGTGGCTGAGAAAGTCGATGAAGTGACTACTTTTGATATTGAGCCAGCCATGATTGAAACGGCAAAGGCAAATATACAGAGTGCTGGCTTATCTAATGTTACTTTTGTGGAGCGTGATATTCTGGAGCAAGGCACCGGCCTTGAGGCAAATAGTACAGACTTGGTTTTACTGTTTAATATCCTACATTTTAGTGAGAAAAATCGCCTGCTTAAAGAGGCTGCTCACATTCTTAAAAAAGGTGGCATAGTTGCCATTATCCACTGGCGCAAGGATATCCCGACACCACGCGGCCCAGCAAATGAAATTCGACCAGATGAGAGGCAAATATTAAGTGCATCAGAGGGGTTAAATTTGCAGATTCTTGGCGAGAGTGAATTACTAAAACCCTACCATTGGGGATTGAAGTTAATTAAACAATAGTTGAGTAAAATGCTTTGCTGTGAATACTCAAGTTATCAGCGGCATCTTCAAGCTAAATATCCGTTTCCATCAAAATAGACAAATTAATTTCAAACTTACTTAATAAAAATAAGTTGGCTCAATAATCGGGTATGCACATATACTTATCAATAATTTATAAGGCTATTAACTAACCTCATATCATTTTCTTCAATCATAAGGAGTCGCAATCATGAGTAGCATTAAGGATTTAACAGAAGCTCAGTTCAAAGAGCTTTTAGATGGATGCTTTGCCAAACCTGAAAAAAGATCACAAATGATGGAAGAGGAGATTAAAAGCCTTGCAAGCTAGATGAAAAAAACAATATTCCTATTATTAATGCGACCCGTGAAAAGAAAATATTCATTAAAATTGTCTTAAAAATAGATACCTTTCTCTATAACAACTTACCAAATGAACTCTATGAATTAGTCAGAAGTACCGAGAAAGGGATTGATGACAATGAAGCTAAACGCTTAATTACAAGGCTATCCAAACTAGCCAATCATAATATTGATATACCTTATATTCCTGAAGCAGCTGAATATGTAGCAATTCGGTTTATTATTGTCATCATTATAAATGCGGCACGTAAAGGCTGGGATATCACATCTTCTAAAGATAATGCACTAAATATGAACGTTCCAAGCCAACAAAACCCTAGTGATTTAGAGTTGAATGGTATTCTTGACTATTAAAATATAAAAGAAGCTATCAAACATACATGCCTCAAGCTTTTCAAGTTTCTAAGCTGCCTGTGCGGCAGTGAACACTGAGACTGATGAAGCGGCAACCTCCTTTGATTTCTAAGCTGCCTGTGCGGCAGTGAACGTACTCATAGAATTAGACAGTTTCAATTTATCTTTCTAAGCTGCCTGTGCGGCAGTGAACAATCAAGCTGGTGAAGATGGATACCCAGTTAATTTCTAAGCTGCCTGTGCGGCAGTGAACTCTTTCTTGTGTGGCCTCTGTGCGTGCTTTAATTTCTAAGCTGCCTGTGCGGCAGTGAACAATAATAAGAACCGTTTGAATCACTTAAAAGATTTCTAAGCTGCCTGTGCGGCAGTGAACTGTTATGTTGTTCGTGTTGCTGAGGCTCATAATTTCTAAGCTGCCTGTGCGGCAGTGAACAAACCGGTGATTTCATCATGCAATTCGCGTGCTTTCTAAGCTGCCTGTGCGGCAGTGAACTTCCACTAACAGTACGGAACATATCCATAAGATTTCTAAGCTGCCTGTGCGGCAGTGAACATACTGATGCAAAGAGTATGGCTGAACGTATTTTTCTAAGCTGCCTGTGCGGCAGTGAACCAGCAGGGGTTATCGGTGTCGTTTATGTATTATTTCTAAGCTGCCTGTGCGGCAGTGAACATCTATTACCCAGCGACATTGAAGCCCCTGACTTTCTAAGCTGCCTGTGCGGCAGTGAACCTAGAGCTGTTTTTGATTATGTTTTGGCAGATTTTCTAAGCTGCCTGTGCGGCAGTGAACAAAAGGCTCTTGAAAAATCTGTCTCTCGAGGTTTTCTAAGCTGCCTGTGCGGCAGTGAACTAGTATCTAACCCCTGAATTGAAGAAATAAAATTTCTAAGCTGCCTGTGCGGCAGTGAACCTTTAGATTCTCACGCAACTTCTTTCAAGTCATTTCTAAGCTGCCTGTGCGGCAGTGAACTTTGGTGGTTTTAAAATCCTTAACGTAGGAGATTTCTAAGCTGCCTGTGCGGCAGTGAACATGAGTTTGTTAATCAAGTGCAGATGTGCTTTTTTCTAAGCTGCCTGTGCGGCAGTGAACTACAAACAAATGATTGCACCCTGTCGATATCATTTCTAAGCTGCCTGTGCGGCAGTGAACTTGCTGGTCTGAAAGCTGTTGAGACTAAGGGCTTTCTAAGCTGCCTGTGCGGCAGTGAACTGGTGTAGGTGTTATTACTCGTAAGCATACATTTTCTAAGCTGCCTGTGCGGCAGTGAACGTACAGACAATATCGCTAACATTACTGCAAACTTTCTAAGCTGCCTGTGCGGCAGTGAACAGATTAATTTAAAGCAAGAGCTAGAGGCAGTATTTCTAAGCTGCCTGTGCGGCAGTGAACTAAATCTGACTTTGCATCGCTTACCATCTAATTTTCTAAGCTGCCTGTGCGGCAGTGAACTGTGCCCTAAGGACTCTAGACTTGTGTAGTATTTTCTAAGCTGCCTGTGCGGCAGTGAACTTGAGTGTGATGGTCAGCAGATTTATAGAGACTTTCTAAGCTGCCTGTGCGGCAGTGAACCCATCAGTTCCAGCCTGACCTTTCCAATCGTTTTTCTAAGCTGCCTGTGCGGCAGTGAACAACTAAGTTTTCAGACAAAGCACGGACAGGTTTTTCTAAGCTGCCTGTGCGGCAGTGAACTAGTTACTATAAGGCTCTCAAGAGGAACATTATTTCTAAGCTGCCTGTGCGGCAGTGAACGTGATCAGTCTTGGGGTAATTTGATTATTCTTTTTCTAAGCTGCCTGTGCGGCAGTGAACACGCAGGCTTGCTTGCAGTCTACTAATTCAAATTTCTAAGCTGCCTGTGCGGCAGTGAACAGTAGTATAAAGAATGAATATAGAGTTACAACATATACTTAGGCGTTTTTTAGGTAAAACACCTACGCTTTTTCATATAGTTGTAACTCATTGATTTATATGGAATTGTTAAAGAGCATAGAAAAAATGGGTCAAAACCAAGGGATTGTTGCTGTTTTACTTAAACCAAATTTGTCAAATTCACCTACTACAGCTTGATCTCTCAAGTCTCCAAACTGAATATATCGCCTATGCTTATGTCCATTT
>BQXR01000010.1:0-72380 GCA_033238645.1 Thiomicrorhabdus sp. | reverse complement strand
AGATCGAACGCTCCGTAAGGTGCTTTCTAGGCAGTAAAGTAATACTAGACAGCTTGTGATTCATAAACTTAGCCACGTCAGAAGAATATAACTCAACCTCACGTCCTCCTGTAGGGGTTACAGTGGTTGTTTTACCTGCAGAGTAGGCTTGATCAAGCTCCTCTTGAGTTAAGTCAATCTTCAGTGCAATAGCGGCTTTAACTGAGCCAATATAAATAACAGGGAAGTACGCTTCGATAGATTTATTACTCTCGTCTTTTTCAGAGAAGATTTTAATCTCAACATCTTTCCCATAAAGTTTCATAGCATCATTCAGTGATGATTCATTTATGGTTAAACCTAAGACATTTAGCTTACCGTCTTGATCATAATGTGAGTTCCAAGGGAGGTGAGTCGGGTCAATTGCCTCACGCTCTGGTTGAAACATGATCAATACAGCTAAAACGACTAGTGAACCTACTAGAATCAGCCAAAATGGTGAAAGTTTTGATTTTTTCTTCTTCTTTATAGAACTCATAATCTACTATTTAGTCTCTTCAGTTGTTTTTGAAGCGGTTACATCAACTTCTGTTTCACCTAACTCTGCATTAGAGCTGGCATTTCTTGGAATATATTTTTCGATAGATGGGTCAATAACCCCCTTTCCTGCATCATAGACAGAGATTCCCTCTTGGAGGAACATTGCTAGCATTGTAAAGAAAACAACAACAGCAGATAGGAACATGGTAATTATTTCGTGAATTGGCGTTGAAGTGCCATCGAGAGACAGGTCATTCATCATCATTCCACCACCGATTAGAGAGCCGATTCCCATTACAACAACAATAATAACGCCTGCTACCGCATATGAAATGGCTAAGGCTCGGCCTCGTCGCCATGCCAGTGTCCAGTGTGCCGCAACAAACCAAGAGTCACCCTGTGCTAGCTTTTTACTTGTCATATAAAGATAGCTAATGACCATTAAAGAGATAACTGGGATGATTAATAGGTTTGAAGGGCTACCATCACCAATTTCTAGTGCAATCTGAGCTACTGCTAGATGGGTTAAAATAACATTCAAATTAAAGATATGATGCGGGTTTTTAGCCGCAGAAAGTTCTTGCGCCGTGACTTTATAATGCATTGTAATTCCTCTATCTCAACCCGCGATCTACTGGCTGGGTTCTTTGGTTTGATTAATCCCTTTATAAGGGAGTCGCGTTAAATTATTGTGTGGATAACCAAGTTTGAAATTGTGTTGCAGGCATGGGTTTACCATACTTGAAACCTTGGAAAATACCACAATGTTTATCTTTAAAAAAGTCTGCTTGTTCATCTAGCTCAATTCCCTCTGCCACAACCGAGAGTTCTAAGCTCTCTGCCATGGCCAAAATGGTATGAGTGATCGCTTGGCCTTCGCTGGTATTGAGATTAAACACAAATGATTGGTCTATCTTAATCGTATCAACAGGAAAGCTATGCAGATAAGCCAAAGATGAATAACCTGTTCCAAAATCATCAATAGACAGTGAGACACCCAGAGCTTTAAGGCCATTCAGAATGTTGATATTGGTTTCAGCATCACTCATTGCCAAGCTCTCAGTAATCTCTAAATCAATAAACTGAGCAGGCAGGTTTCCCTGACTGATAATTTTTTGTAGGTCTTTCATTAAGTTGGACTGTGTAAACTGCCTGACAGAGAGATTGATACCAATGTGTAAAGTGTTATAACCCATCTCATGCCACTTTTCAGTCTGTTTGATCGCTTGTGCTAGTACATAACGACCAATCTCAATAATCATCCCCGTACTTTCTGCAAGCGGAATGAATACAACAGGAGAGATAATGCCTTGTGTCGGATGATTCCAGCGAACAAGTGCTTCAGAACCCGTTGCTTTAAGTGTTTTAGAATCGACTTGAGGCTGATAAAAAACTTCTATTTGATTACGGCTAAGCGCTTTTCGCAGATCATTCTCAAGGCTGAGTAGGTCCTGTGCCTTGATATTCATATCGTGGTGGAAGAAGACGAACTGATTGCCTCCCTGGGACTTGGCAGTTGAGCGTGCGATATTAGCATGATTAAGGAGTTTTTCTGGATCATTCGCATCATTTGGAAAAACAGAAATACCAAAACTATAGCTGACAAACATATCATCATAATTGAGCAAAAAGGGTTGAGATAAATCATGGCAAATACGGTTCATGAGCAAGTTGAGTTCACTTAGGTCATGAACATTCTTGACCAGAATGGCAAACTCATCACTGCCTAGACGAGCAGCATAGTCCGCCTCCCTGATAACCCTTGATAGACGTTGTGCGATGGAGCGCAGTAAGTTATCACCACTCTCTTGACCAAGAGTAATGTTAACCTGCTTAAAGCGATCAATATCAAATATAATCACCGCGCTCATTGATGGCTTTTTCTGGTCGGAGATGAACTCTGTTAAGGTTTGATAAAAGCGATTTCTGTTGGGTAGCAGGGTCAAGGAGTCAAACTGATTTTGGTACTGGATCTGCGATGTATCTTTATGTAAACGCGTAATATCCTGAACAGAGCCACTGATTTTGATTAAGTTTCCATTCTCAGAAAATTGCGCCTGTGCTAAGCACTCTATATGGATTGGATTATTATTTAGTTGAGAGGCTCTAAAATTGATCTCTATCCGAGATTGTCCCTGATTAGCTTCTGAAATGGCTTGATGTATTAGTGGCATATCTTTGGGTAACACATGACTTAGAAACTGCTCTAAAGTAATTCCTGATTGCATCGGGATACCAAAAAGGCTAAATGTCATTTGTGAACCAGTCACCTCATTCTTAAGAGCATCCCACTCCCAGTAACCCAGTTTGGCGAGTTTCTGTGCTTGGTCATACTTCTCCTGCTTGTCTATAAGCTTTTGGGTTGTTTGTGAGGTAATTAATACATATTTAGCCCGTTGAGAGAGGTGTTCTAAACGGGGTGATTTAATTATAAAATCAGTTGCCCCGACATTAAAGGCATGATCCATCGCGCTAAGATTACTTTCTTCGGTCATTATCAGGATTGGAATGGCCTGATTTTGTTTAAAGCTGCGTATAGCTTGAATCACCTCGTAGCCTTCATTAAGCGGGATAGATATATCCATTAATATCAAGTCAGGATTGTATTCCATATAGGCAGAAAGGCCTTGAGAGCCACTCTTAGTCTCAATGGTTTCGAAACCAGAACCCTTAAGTTCATTGATTGCAGTTGAACGTATAACGTCGTCTGCAATTACAACAACAATAAGGGTTTTGGTTTCTGGCGTCATAGCTGGCTTCTACGGTCGTATTTTTAGGATGATGGGTTAGTTTAAAGGCTTACGAATTAAATACAATTAGAATTTTGAGCAGGGGGGGGTAAGAGTCATTATTAAAATTTACAATTGAACTCTTGTACTTTGAGTCTTACACCTCTAACCAGAAGGTAACGGGGCCATCATTGGTAAGAGAGACTTGCATGTCCGCACCAAAACGGCCTGTCTGAATAGGTAAGCTTTGAGTGTTTGACTGTATCTTTTGAACAAATTGGTCAAATAGCAGGGTAGCGATCTCGGGTTTGGCACTGCTTGAAAAGCTCGGCCTAAGACCTTTGTTGGTATCCGCTGCCAAGGTGAATTGTGGCACAAGTAAAAGACCTCCTTCAACTTGCTGTACATTTAAATTCATCTTGTCATTGTCGTCAGAAAATAGACGATAGTGAAGCAGTTTATTAACCATTTTAGTGATCTCTACTTCAGTATCTTTTGGCTGAAAAGCGGTTAATACCACCAGTCCAGACTGAATTTCTCCGATGGTCTGCTGATCAACCTCGACTTTACCCTGAGTGACTCGTTGAATTAAGCAGATCATAGGTTGTTTTTAAACTGCATCAAGTTTCTCGACAAATAGGTTGGTGCTGTTCACTAAAGCCTGTGCAATCTCAAGCTCCATGGCAGAGTGCCCTGCATGGCTACAAACGGTTAGCTGAGAGAGTGGCAGCTTATCATCTAACTCAATGGCTTGGTTGATTGGGCAAACCATATCATAACGCCCCTGAATAATGCTGACAGGTAGATGTTCAATCACTTTGGTATTGTTGAGGATCTGATTGTCCTCAATAAAGGCATTGTGGTAAAAGTAGTGGCACTCAATACGTGCCATTGCCAGTGCATGGAAGGGGTCGCTAAAGTGATTAACGATATTGGGATCAGTTTGCAGGGTAGACGTTCTGCCCTCCCAGACCGACCAAGACTCTGCAGCACGCATGCGCTCAATTTCGTTATCACTTGTCAATAGGTTGTAGTAACTGGTGATCATATCTGATCTATTTTCGGCCTTAATGGGGGCAATATAATCATCCCAATATTCAGGATAGAAACGGTCAGCACCCGACTGATAAAACCAGTCTACATCCTGCTTTCGACAAAGAAAAATTCCGCGAAGAATCAACCCAAATACACGCTCTGGATAGGACTGTGCATAGAGTAGAGAGAGCGTGGAGCCCCATGATCCGCCAAACAGTACCCATTTATCAATATTGAGGTGACGACGGATTTTATCGAGATCTTCAATTAGGTGAGCCGTGGTGTTATTGGTTAGACAAGCATGCGGTTTTGACTGACCACAACCTCGCTGATCAAACAAAATGATACGGTAGGCGAGCGGGTCAAAGAACTGTCGATGAATGGCGCTATAGCCACTACCTGGTCCACCGTGAATAAATACTACAGGAATTCCCATGGGATTGCCGCACTCTTCTATATGTAATGTGTGAGTGCTATCTACTTGTAGACTGTGTTGAGAATAGGGTGTAATAGGAGGGTATAGTATGGATTTAAGCAGCATAGTTGTTACCTGTAATAAGATGTTTAACAGTGTAACTGAAATTATTGATTTGAAAAATAGCGGGCACAAAAAAACCGACAAAAGCCGGTTTTTTTTTAATGGATCTTCATGAAGCTAAGGCTAGCTTCTAACTAAGAAGACTCTATTTTTTAGAGCGTCCAGCTTGCTTACGTCCATTTTCAGTAAGGATCTTCTTACGAATACGTACGCTTTCTGGAGTTACTTCAACTAGCTCATCATCATCGATGAATTCAAGTGCTTGCTCAAGTGAGAAACGAATTGGTGGAGTCAGCGTTAGTGCTTCATCTGTACCAGATGCACGCATGTTTGTTAACTGCTTACCTTTTAACGGGTTTACAGTTAAGTCATTCTGGCGACTATGAAGACCGATAATCATCCCTTCATAACACTCTTCACCGTGTCCAATATATAAACGACCACGATCCTGAAGGCCGAATAGACCAAATGCTAATGCTTTACCTTGACCGATAGAGATCAATACACCATTATTTCTGTCACCTAAAGTACCTGAGAACTTAGGTCCGTAGTGAGAGAAACTAGAGAACAATAGACCGTTACCCTGAGTGGCTGTCATGAACTCTGTACGGAAACCAATCAACCCACGTGAAGGGATAATGAAATCAATACGTACACGACCGTGTCCGTCTGGAACCATATCTTGCATCTCAGCTTTACGCTCACCTAGCTTTTCCATGATCGCACCTTGAGACTCTTCAGGAACATCAACGGTTAGGTTCTCATAAGGCTCTTGAGTTTCACCATCGATCTCACGGAAGATAACTTCTGGACGAGAGATTCCCATCTCAAATCCTTCACGACGCATTGTTTCGATCAATACTGAAAGGTGAAGCTCACCACGACCCGAAACACGGAACTTATTCGCATCTTCAGTGTCTTCAACACGTAAAGCAACGTTTGTTAGTAGCTCTTTGTCTAGACGCTCACGAATCTGACGAGATGTTAATAACTTACCCTCTTTACCAACGAAAGGTGAGTTGTTAACTTGGAAAGTCATACTTACAGTCGGCTCATCAATGCTTACCGCTGGTAGCGCTTCTGGGTGGTTAGGATCACAAATTGTTTCTGAGATGTTTAATGGATCAAAACCAGCGAATGCAACAATTTCACCTGCATGTGCTTCTTGAACGCTAATACGCTCTAGACCGTGATAACCAAATAACTCACCCATTTTTCCGTTACGGATGTTGCCTTCGTTATCAACGATACGTACTTGCATACCTACTTGTACAGAACCACGTTTGATACGTCCAGTTCCGATAACACCTTTATAAGTATCATAATCAAGAGAGATACACTGAAGCTGGAATGGTCCACCAAGATCTACTTCAGGTGCGGATACTTTATCGACGATAGTCTGGAAGATAGGCTCCATATCACCTTCGCGAACATCTTCATCAAACCCAGAGAATCCGTTTAGACCTGAAGCGTAGATAACATTGAAGTCCATCTGCTCATCTGTTGCACCTAGACGGTCAAATAGATCGAAAGTCTGATCTAATACCCAGTCAGGACGTGCGCCAGGACGGTCAATCTTATTGATAACAACGATTGGCTTAAGCCCTTGTGCTAATGCTTTCTCTGTTACAAAACGTGTCTGAGGCATTGGGCCTTCAACGGCATCAACAAGTAATAAAACAGAATCAACCATAGATAGGATACGTTCTACCTCACCACCAAAATCGGCGTGGCCAGGAGTATCTACGATATTGATACGGTAGTCTTTCCACTTAACGGCTGTGTTTTTAGAAAGGATTGTGATTCCACGCTCTTTTTCAAGATCGTTTGAATCCATTAATCGCTCACCCGTGTCTTTACGGATATCCAACGTTCCAGACTGTTTTAAAAGTTGGTCTACCAAGGTTGTTTTACCGTGGTCAACGTGGGCAATAATTGCGATATTGCGAATATGTTGAGTTGTCATGGATTAATGCTCTCTAAATTTACGAATCGTATCCAAGTCTTACCAGTTCTTTTGAGAAGTGGTTCAGCGCTAAGGAATTGAAAAAGAAGGTATTATAATGAAATCGAGAGGAATTGATAGCTTAATGGTGGATTTAGTTTCATGGAGTGGCTGATGGTTGCTCAATATGCATTAAATTAAAATGTTGCCAGCTCCAATTTATACTAAAAACAGTGACTAACAATGAGCGTGTTTTGTACCCACAAGGGCTATAAAAGCAGGGGGGTATTGCTAGTTTAGTCAATGGTGTGCTGGCTAACCCATTGGTTATTTAATGTTTTTTGCTATATTTACTCTGGATCATGCCGTAAACCAGTGTACCTAGTACTAAACCAATTAGGGTAAAGTATGCGCCAACTTTACCTTCACCAATCATAATGGGTACAGAACCAGGGCATGACGCCGTCAACCCCCAGCCAATTCCAAATATAAGTGCGCCTGCAGCTAATCCCTGTTTATAGGGTTTTGTGATGAAGTTGATAGGCTGACCAGTGACAACGGCACTGACTTGATACTTCTTTAGTAACAAAACACCAATGACACCCACGGTAACTGCTGTACCAAATACCTTTAAGAGTTGAAGGTCTTCAAATAGAAATAGTGCAGCATGGTAATCAAACGTTGTTGCGCCAGCACGGCTCATTAGGAAACCAAAGAGTGACCCTAGCAGTAGGCTAAAGATGTTAATTTGATTTTTTTTATAGAAATTGTAGGCCTGTGACATCAATCGTTTCTCTATATGAAATTAAATAGGAGTTGGGTGGTCACTAATGCGCTTACAAAGAAGATTGCGCCAGCAAGCAAGCTTGCAGGGTTCAACATAGAGCTTCCAACCAGTGCATGACCTGTCATACAGGCGCCAGCGAGTCGTGATCCAAAACCTAATAAGGCGCCACCAAGGAGTAACCATAGGGCTTTACCAATGTCTGATTCTGGTAAAACACTTTCATACACGCCCATATCAAAGCTAAACTCCCAAGGTTCTGCAGAGGTTAAACCGCTGATTAACCCTCCAAGCGGTATACCAACAAGGAACCAAAGTTTAAAGTTATAGTGATCCTTGAAATCCCCTTTTTGATAGTAGGGCACTTTTTTATTAATGATGCCGCAGATATTACCGTACCCAGTTGAGCAGCCCGCAGGTCTACCCATAATCCAAAAATGTAGCACAACAAAAAGGCCGAGTGCTATGCCAGCCAGCCATCCAGACCAAACTGTGACTTCCATACAGTTTCCTTTATAAAAACTTATTTAAGTGTCTATTGTAATTAACGTAGTTTGGGAGCGATAACGTTAATATTTAATAATTAAGCGCTATATATAAGCACTTAATTAATGTCCATTTATTTCAAGCAGGGGGGGGTAAAAGAGTTTAGCTTTAACTAGCAAAATCTTCTGGATCATAACCTAAGTTTGGTGCTAACCATGTTTCGGCCTTTTCGATTGTCCAGCCTTTACGTTCTGCATAATCTTCTGCTTGGTCACGACCAATTGAGCCAACCCCAAAGTAGCGTGCATCAGGGTGTGCAAAATAAGTACCTGAGACTGCGGCAGTGGGTGTCATTGCAAAACTTTCGGTAATCTCTAAACCGATGGCTTCATCAGGTTTCAATAGATCCCAAAGCGTGCCCTTTTCGGTGTGATCTGGGCAAGCAGGGTAACCCGCTGCTGGGCGAATACCTTGATAACGTTCCTTAATTAGGTCTTCATTGCTTAAATCTTCATTTGAAACATAACCCCAGTCGCTGGTACGAACTATCTCATGCAGTGTCTCAGCAAAAGCTTCTGCAAAACGATCTGCCAAGGCTTTTAGCATAATCGAGTCATAATCATTTAGGTCTGCTTCAAAACGATCGATATGTTCATCAATACCAATGCCCGCTGTGACCGCAAAGAAACCAATATAGTCATTAATACCGCTTGCCACACCAGCAATCTCTTTAGGGGCAATAAAGTCTGATAAACAGTTATTAGCACCACCCCGTTTTTTCTCAGCTTGTTGGCGTAAGTGATGGAAGCGATAAATTACTTCAGTACGTGACTCATCTGCATAGATCTCAATATCATCACCGACACGGTTAGCAGGGTAGAAACCGTAAACCGCTTTAGCCGTTAACCACTTTTCATCAATGATCTGTTTCAGCATGACTTGCGCATCAGCAAAGACTTTTTTCGCCTCTTCTCCCACAACCTTGTCATTTAAGATGCGTGGATAAAGTCCGTGTAGCTCCCAAGACTGGAAGAAAGGTGACCAGTCAAAACGTTCAACTAAGGTCTCTAAAGAGAAGTCCTCAATGACTTTACTACCTAAGAAGCTTGGTTTAACAGGAGTGAAGTTAGCCCAGGATTGGTCGTCTATGGCTATGTTCTCGCGGGCTTTATTGAGAGGAACACGTCTAACTTGTTTTGCACGAGCTTTGCGTTCTTCACGCACTTGCTCATATTCAGCACGAATCTTGGCTGCAAAGTCGGCTTTTAGGTCATTAGAGATTAAACTCTGTGTGACACCTACAGCACGTGATGCATCTTTAACGTAAACGACAGGGCAATCATATTGTGGTTCTATTTTGACTGCCGTGTGGGCTTTTGAGGTCGTTGCCCCACCAATTAATAGCGGTA
Organism: Thiomicrorhabdus sp.; assembly: GCA_033238645.1. Lineage (GTDB taxonomy): Bacteria > Pseudomonadota > Gammaproteobacteria > Thiomicrospirales > Thiomicrospiraceae > Thiomicrorhabdus. The sequence continues at coordinate 62,935 of BQXR01000010.1, read as the reverse complement.
AGTTTAAACCACGTTCTTTCATTAGTTTAGCGACATTGACCATCTCTTCTAGAGAAGGGGTGATTAGCCCTGAAAGGCCGATCACGTTTGCCTCTTCTGCAACAGCGGTATCGAGGATTTTTTCAGCAGGCACCATCACGCCCAAATCAATGACATCAAAGTTATTACACTGCAATACAACACCAACAATATTTTTACCTATGTCGTGTACATCACCTTTAACCGTGGCCATAATGATCTTACCACGTGTATGGTTGGCATCTTTTTCTGCTGCTAAAAAAGGATCAAGGTAAGCCACTGCACGTTTCATGACGCGAGCTGATTTTACGACCTGTGGCAGGAACATTTTCCCCGCACCAAATAGGTCTCCCACAACATTCATACCATCCATTAGAGGGCCTTCGATCACATTGATCGGTGCACCTAAATTTTGACGTGCTTCTTCAGTATCATCTTCAATAAAGTCTGTGACACCGCGCACTAAAGCATGTTCAATACGTTGCTCAACAGACATTTCTCGCCAAGACAGATCTGCTTCTTTTGTTGCTGCAGAACCATCACCACGGAACTCAGCTGCGACCTCTAAAAGACGTTCACCCGCTTCTGGATCGGTGTTGTTAATAACGTCTTCAACAGCTAGACGAAGTTTTTCAGGAAGGTCATCATAAATAGCCATTTGACCTGCGTTAACAATCCCCATATCCATGCCTTCTTTAATCGCATGGTATAAAAATACTGAGTGAATCGCTTCTCGAACTGGGTTATTTCCACGGAATGAGAAAGAGACGTTAGAGACACCACCAGAGATTTTTGCGTGCGGCAGGTTGGCTTTGATCCAGGTAACGGCATTAATAAAATCTAAACCGTAGTTATTATGCTCTTCAATCCCTGTTGCAACAGCAAAGATATTAGGGTCAAAAATAATATCCTGTGGCAGGAAACCGACTTTTTGTGTAAGAACATCGTACGAGCGTTTACAGATCTCAATTTTACGTTTAAAGGTATCTGCTTGACCGTCTTCGTCAAAGGCCATTACAATGGCAGCAGCCCCATATTTCTTCACAAGCTTTGCATATTGTATAAAGGATTCTTCACCCTCTTTTAGAGAGATAGAGTTAACAATTCCTTTACCTTGAATACATTTCAGACCTGCCTCAACCGCTTCCCATTTTGAGGAGTCGATCATGATTGGTACTCGTGACGCTTCTGGTTCAGAGGCCAGTAGATTAACGAATTTAGTCATGCAGGCTTTTGCATCCAGCATGCCCTCATCCATATTCACATCGATGATCTGTGCACCCTCTTGAACCTGCTTAACAGCGATCTCAATGGCTTCTTCGTAGTTGTCTTCGATAATCAGGCGTTTGAATTTAGCAGAACCTGTGACATTATTACGCTCACCGACATTGACAAAAAGACTGGTCTCATCAATATTTAGCGGCTCTAACCCTGACAGACGGCAAGCAGGCTTAATATTCGGTAGTTCACGGCGAGGATGTTTCTGTGCTGCATCAGCCATGGCTTGAACATGGTCGGGTGTCGTTCCACAGCAACCACCAATTATATTGATCCAGCCCTTTTTAGCCCAGATGCTAATCTCATCGGCCATCTCTTCCGGGGTCTCATCGTATTCACCAAACTCATTTGGTAGACCCGCATTAGGGTGGATGGATACATAAGTCTGACAAACACGACTGAGCTCTTCAACATAAGGGCGAAGCTCTTGCGGGCCTAATGCACAGTTTAGACCGATAGAAAGTGGCTGGGCGTGTGCGACGGCATTGTAAAAAGCTTCAGTAGTTTGGCCAGATAAGGTTCGGCCAGAAGCATCTGTGATGGTGCCTGATAGCATAATAGGGACTTCATAACCGACTTCATCTTCAACTTCTTTCACAGCAAAAATTGCGGCTTTAGCATTTAGCGTATCAAATACAGTCTCGATTAGAATAGTGTCTACCCCCCCTTCTAGAAGGGCATGAGTCGCCTGCTTGAAGGTAATCACTAGTTCATCAAAAGAGGTGTTACGGTAGCCTGGATCGTTTACATCAGGCGAGATAGAGGCTGTACGATTTGTTGGCCCTAAAACACCTGCGACAAAGCGAGGGCGTCCATCTTCGGCTTCTGCAATATTACAAGCTTCGCGTGCGACTTTGGCAGACTCTAAGTTGATCTCTACAACATAGTCTTCCATGTCGTAATCAGCTTGTGCAATTGTTGTGGCATTGAAAGAGTTGGTCTCTAGAATATCTACACCCTTGTGCAGAAACTCTACATGGATGTCTCGAATGATGTCTGGTTTGGTAATGACAAGGATATCGTTGTTGCCTTTGATATCCATATGATAGTCGGCAAAACGTTCACCCCTAAAATCTTCTTCGGTTAGATTTTGGTTTTGCACCATGGTGCCCATGGCGCCATCTAAAATCATAACTCTTTCTTTTAGTAGGGATTTTAAAGCGGCTAAGCGTTGTGCTCTTTGTATCATTGCAGATTCATCATTTTTAAATGGTTAACCCAATATTTTAACCGATTGTTGTTAATAGGTGTTAAAGAAACGTGTGTTGTGGTGTTGAATTGGAACTCTTTTATTGAGCATATAAAAAAGCCCGATAAGATTCGGGCTATTAAAGGTCTGTGTAAAGAAATGTGGTTTTTACATGAAGGGTGTTTTGTTAGAAGCCAATAGAGAGCATATTTCTACCAGACTCTTTTGAACGATAGAGTGCAATGTCAGATTTGGAGATGGCATCGTCTAAGTTACTCCCAGAGTAGGTAAGTCCCAAGCTGATGGTGAACTTAATACCCGTCTCAGACTCTGATTGGTCTTGAATATTCTCTCGCAATGTTTCACATAGCGCTTCAACTTCAGCGGCATCAGCGACTTCGCCAAAAACACAAAACTCCTCACCACCAAAGCGGGCAACAATTGAATCAGCAAACGTTTTTTGGATCAGCTGCGCAGTGAAGATGATGGCCTCATCACCCTTTTGATGCCCGTGGTTATCATTGACCAACTTAAAGTGATCGATATCCGCCATAATGGCAAAAAAGTACTTTTGACTCTCTTTCAATTGGTTAAAAAGAGCGCTACCTTGTTCAAAGAAGTATCTACGGTTGTAGATACCCGTGAGTGCATCTGTTTGAGAGATGTGTTCAATCTGTCTAAAGGCTTCTGCCTGTTCAATATTTTGGTTGATTCGTGCGTAAAATTCTTCAGCGGTAAAGCCTGTGTTGAAAAAATCATTGACACCATATTTCATTAATTTAATGGCTGATGAAATATGTGCGCTGGTTTCACAGGCCATTAAGGGCAGCTGATTGGCAGAGTATCTTTGACGAACAGTGTTTACGAAACTATAGATTTCATGACCCTCAAAAAGATCTGCACTATCCAGTAAAATCAGGTCGGGTGTTGACTTATCGAGCTCTTGCTCCAGCTCATGAAAGCTATCAAAGAGTGATACAGGGTAGCGATGGATACGCAGTAGCCCCAGTAACTTAGGAACCTCTTTTGAACCTGCGTTAAGAATAAAGACTTGCCTATCTCTATTTTTATAGAGCTTATAAGCCGTTTGAACGGCATAGCGAATAGAGGATGGTCCATCTTTGATAACGTAGTCAGCGACTTTTTGCTTAAACATCGCCTGTCGTGTTTTCTCGCTATAAGAAGCGGTGAGAACAACCGTTGTAATATGCATGCTTTGTAGAAGCTCTACAGCTTCTCCTTGGCTGGCATCAGGCAGGGTTAAATCACTTAAGCAGGCAACAATAGTAACGTTACTCTCTAATAAAGCTTTGGCATCTGCTAGCGTGTGGCAAATATGAACAGGCAGTTTAGTGAGTTTCTGCAGTTCATTTTGCAGTAACAGCGACATCGATTTTTGATCTTCGATAATTAGAAAAGCATCATTATTCATAGTAGATAATTTAACCCGTTTAATTGGTATAAAAGGCAGTTAGCTTAGTATTCCTGTAGACAGTATACTTAAAACTGATGGTGAATTTATAAGATTTGAAGCTAAAATATTTAATGGGTATTAAGTCTTTGAAATATAGACGCTAAAGTATTAAAAGTGCATGAGGGTCTGTTGATTCGCAATCTGATATTAAGTTGTAGAGTTGGTATAATGCACGGCTTAGAGTGCGCCAATAAAAAGCACTCACTGTTAATATCAATTTTATGCTGGATGGTTTAAATGCTCTGCCAAGTTTTTCCCGAACAATATCAAGCTCAGTTAGATGAGAAAACTCAACGTCTACAAGCTTTGATTCCTTCTCTTCACCACCTAACGGTGTTTGCTTCTAATCCGGCAAACTATCGTGCTAGAGCAGAGTTTCGTATTTGGCATGAGGGTGATGAGTCTGATTACATTATGTTTAATCAAGAGACCAAAGAGAAGGTAAAGATTAAGCACTGTCCTATGGCAAGTAAGGCGATTGAAGAGCTAATGCCTCAGTTAATGGCCGAGATCGTCGCTAATGCCGTCCTAAGGCAGAGACTGTTCCAAATAGATTTTCTATCCACGTTAAGTGGACAGATGCTGGTGACCTTGATCTATCGTCGAGCGATAGAAGGGGATCAAGACTGGTTGGAAGCAGCAAACCGTCTGAAAGAGATGCTACCAATCACTCATATTATTGGTCGTGCCCGTAAGCAGAAAATTTTATTAGAGCAGGATTATGTAGTTGAGAAGCTAAACGTAGATAATCGGTGTTTCACCTTTCAGCAGGTTGAGAACTCATTTACTCAGCCCAATGCTGTAGTTGCGCAAAAGATGCTGCACTGGGCAAGAAAGGTTTCACAGGATGCAACGGGTGATTTGGTTGAACTTTATTGCGGAAATGGTAACTTCTCGATTGCGCTGTCTGAATATTATGGTCAAGTTTTAGCAACTGAGATATCAAAAACATCGGTTAAATCAGCACAGTTTAATATTAAAGCGAATGAGGTTAAAAATTTAACAGTAGTTAAAATGGCGGCTGAAGAGATCTCTCAAGCGCTACAAGGTCAAGAGTTTTTTCGAATGAAAGATGTCGATCTAAAAACCTATAACTTCAGTACAATCTTTGTTGATCCACCTCGTTCAGGCCTAGATGATTTAACGCGCAGAATGGTCAGTGAGTTTGATCGAATTATCTATATCTCATGTAATCCAGAAACACTGGCTAGAGATTTGATTACGATAGAGAAGACTCATGAGATTATTGAATCAGCCCTGTTTGATCAATTCCCCTATACACATCATATTGAGAGCGGTGTTTTCTTAAAAAGAAAAATTATATGATCTTAGCTTGGATTGGCGCACTGTTAATTGGGGTTACTTTGGGGCTGCTTGGCTCAGGTGGTTCTATTTTAACCGTGCCAGTACTGACTTATCTGGTGGGTCAAGAGGTAAAGGTTGCTATTGCAGGCTCTTTGATGATTGTGGGTGTGATCAGTGTTTTTGCTGCCATCCCTTATGCACGTCAAAACCAAGTTAAATGGCGAACGGTATTTTTGTTTGGAATTCCAGGAATGGCAGGGGCTATTGCGGGTGCTAGGGTGGCACACTTTATCAGTGATTCCGTTCAGATGTTGATTTTTGCTGCACTACTATTGATTGCCTCTTACTTAATGTTTAAGCCTGTTAATTTGGTGGGTGCAGATAAAGAGCGTTCTGAACGTGCAATTCACAAGATAATGGCTGATGGATTAGTTGTCGGTTTTATAACAGGAATTGTAGGTGTAGGGGGTGGCTTTTTAATCATTCCAGCACTTGTTCTACTGGGTGGTTTATCAATGAGACTTGCCGTTGGAACCAGTTTGGTCATTATTGCCTTTAAATCCTTTGCAGGTTTTTTAGGCTATTTAACGGTATTGGATGCACTGAATTTAAGCGTTGATTGGTACATTATTTTTATCTTCTCTATTATTGGTATTTTAGGTGGTTGGTTAGGTCATAAATTAAGCAGTGAAGTAAACCAAACGCATCTAAAACAGGGGTTCGCCATCTTTTTGGTCTTAATGGGGCTGTTTATTTTTTATGAGCATTTACAGGTAGTTATCTAGGGTTTTTCTTAGCGATTAAATAGTTGTTGTAGATTTTGAGCTGGGGGGGTAGCCTCCTAAAAAGTTGATTTAAAAGGTTTTGTCATGAAGTTGGTATCAGTAAATATTGGGAAAATCCAAGCTCAACCTTGGCGAGACGGTACTTTAAGCGGTTTGCATAAACAGGCTGTTGCTGAAGTGGTCTCTGTTGGAAAACAAGGTTTAGCAGGAGATGAGCAAGCGGATCGCAAAAACCATGGTGGTGAAGATAAAGCTGTTTTTGTAATGCCTGAAAGTAGCTACGATCTTTTTAAAATTGGACAACCATTTGGCTTTTTAGGTGAAAACCTGACAATTTCTGGCTTGGATGAAAGTCAAGTTTGTTTGGGGGATCGTTTCCAAATTGGTAATGTTCTGTTGGAAGTGACTCAACCTCGTTCACCTTGTTGGAAATTAGGCGCACAGGCAGAGAGTCTGGGTGACTGGTCAGCAACAGATTTTTTAAAGACCTATTCAGAGAGTGGACGGGTTGGATTTTACTGTCGAGTCTTGGCGGAAGGCGAGCTTAAAGCGGACTTACCTGTTACTTGGTTAACTCGAGATGATGATCAGGCTAAAACACCTTACAAAATTAGCATAGAAGCACTCTTTTTAGCGAAGCAGTTTCACCAAACAGATCAGTATTGGTCATCACTGCAAGCAGTGGTTAATCATCCCGCCTTATCCAAATCATGGCAGACAGCAATTAGTCAGTTGATCAGTCGCAGAGAGATTGACTAATTAAAAAGATGAAAAGGTCTCATATAAATCACAGCCTTAATACATAGGGTTGTACAAAACGAATATAAAATAAGCAGCTCAGGCTGTTTAAGATAGCTGGAATGGCAACACCATTTCGTACACAAAGGTTAATTATTCGCCTCTAACTGGCCAATTCGGGTTTTGTAAACGATATTCTCCAACTCAATGGAGACTCTTCTTATACTTCGAGCTACCAAAGGAAGCTAAAACCTCTTCTCTGAGTATTAACGTTTAGATTCACAGTGTTTTATTGTACTATTAGAACCACCTTTTACGATTTTAAATTCCCCATCAATTACTTCAGTAAGCATCCATTCTTGGAACGGTATCCAAGTCATTTCTTATATACAACTCTAAAAAATATTTTGATTAATCCGCTTATGCGGATATAATGGTTTCAATTCTTATTTTTCCATGGAGTATCTATGTTTGAGCAAATCGGTAATTGGGTTGCGTTTGATCTTTTAGAGTTAAGCTCTCAGAGCCACTTAGGCACGGCCATTCAGTTTTTTATAATGGATACCATAAAGATATTTTTCTTACTGGTCGTCATTATTTATGTCATGGGACTGTTACGCGCGTTTATTTCTACTGAAAGAGTTCGCCAAATCGTGGCTGGTCGCCCAAAATGGCAGGCTAGGTCTTTAGCCATTACTTTAGGCGGCGTGACACCCTTTTGCTCTTGTTCTTCTGTGCCTCTGTTTATCGGATTTGTTGAAGCACGAATTCCTTTGGGGATTACTTTTGCCTTTCTTATCGCCAGCCCTATGATTAATGAGGTTGCAGTAATACTTTTGGCCACTCTATTAGGATGGGAAGTGGCCTTGTTATATGTTTTGGCTGGAATCACAGTAGCATATTTTGGTTCTATCATTATGGAATGGTTTAAACCTGAGCGCTGGGTAGAGTCCTACGTCTGGGATATTAAAATGCGTCAGCAACAAGAACAGCAAGCTCATACAGGGAGTTTTTCCAAGCGTCATGATTTTGCTTGGAATGAAGTCAAAGTCATTGTAAAACGCATCTGGTATTGGATTTTCATTGGGATTGCTTTAGGTGCTGCTTTTCACGGGTTCGTGCCTGAAGCTTGGGTCACTACCTATTTAAGTGATTCGTCTAGCTGGTGGAGTGTACCAGCGGCAGTAGTAGTCGGTGTGCCTCTCTATTCAAATGCAACAGGTGTAATTCCTTTTATCGAAGCGATGCTGGGTAAAGGTGTTCCACTAGGAACGAGCCTTGCTTTGATGATGAGTATTGCTGCTTTATCATTACCTGAATTGTTAATTCTTCGTAAAGTGATTCGTTGGCCAGCATTGGCAGTGTTTGTTGGCGTATTAACTGTTGCGTTTATCTTAGTAGGCTATTTATTTAATTTTTTATATTCATAAATCTTTCAAGGGGAAATGATAATGAAAGACAATTTAATGATTCGTTTAATGACAGCAATGATTTTGATTGGCATTGGTTTGGCACATTTTTCAGGTCAAACAAATTTACTAACTCTCAACTGGCTGTGGTTGGCAACTTTGCCTGCATTTATGGGGTTTCAGGCTACTTTTACAGGTTGGTGTCCTGCGGAATTGGTCGGCAAGCTATCTAAAACGGGTGAATGCTGTCCTGGCGGTGCTTGTGGAACAAAGCCAAAAGCACAAGCTAAAGAAACAACAAGTTGTTGTAGTCCGACTGCTCAGCCTGGTGAAATTAAGCCTCAAGATGGCTGTTGTAGTTCAGAACTCGAAGCAATAAGTGAAAAAGAAACCCCTTGTTGTGGTGGTAAAGATTCGCCTTCTACCACTGGCTACTATGGTAGTGGCGCACTTGAAATTAAAGTTCTCGGTACAGGCTGTGCAACCTGTACAAATACTATGAAGCTGATTGAGTCTACTGCTCAAGAACTTGGGGTAGAGGTGAAGGTCATTAAAATCGAAGAGATTACTGAGATTGCTGCTTATGGCATTATGAGCACTCCTGGCATCGTCATTAACGATCAAGTTGTTCATTCAGGCGGAATGCCAAATAAAAAGATGATTATCGAGTGGTTGTCGTAAGCGCACACTCATCACTTGTTGCACTTACCAAAAGGAAAATTGAATATGAAAAGACGTACTTTCTTGGGACTGGTTGCAACTACTGCTTTGGCCGTTGTGTCTTTTTCAACTCAAGCCATGGACTTCAAAGCTCAAAAGGTGACTGATGGTGTTTATGCTTATGTCGGACCAATTACCGACCGTACGCCTGAAAACCTAGGACTTAACAATAATATTGGTTTTATTGATACAGCTGATGGTTGGGTACTGGTTGACTCCGGTTCGGGTGATGCCGCTGCCAAAAAACTGGTGGCCATTGCCAAAGGCATTAAAGACCAGCCTATTGTGGCGGTGATTAATATCGGTAGCCAAGACCACCGCTGGTTAGGCAATGATTATTTTTCCAAGCACGGTGCAAAAATCTATGCCTACAAAGGCAGTGTTAAAATCCAGTCATCGATGTTTAACCAAGAGGTAGAGGGCTTGGTCAAAAAAGTTCCCGCCTTGAAGGGCGTGAAAATGAAAACCGCAGACGTGGTATTGGAAAAAGAATCCAATACACTGAATATTGGCGGCGTTGAAATGCATCTAAATTTCTATGGTGATGCTCATTTTCCTGGCGATAGTGCTCTATGGCTACCAAAACAAAAAGTCTTGTTTACGGGTGACATCATTTATTTAGATCGTATGCTAGGGGTTCACCCTTGGTCTAATCCGATAACCTGGAATGAGGCTTATCAGCTAATGCGTCAATTACCAGCCGAGTTCATTGTACCTGGTCACGGTAAAGTTTCTGATTGGAAACAGGCCGATGCTGAAACAGGTGACTATTTGAAAAAGCTGAATGAATCCATGAAAGAAAAAGCTGAAAATATGGCTGGTGTGGATACGGCGGTCTCAGAGAACAAAGACTGGCTTGAATTCAAACACCTTGAGCACTATGATTCATGGCACAAACAAAACCTGAATCGTACTTACTTAAAATTAGAATCTTCAATGTGATTGCAAGCAATAATCCGTTAAAAAACTAAAGGTATCGGAATTTACTAAATCGGTACCTCTAAAGATACGATCAAAGGAAAGCATCAATGTCATCTTGTTGTTTGTCGCAGTCCTGTTGCCACTCTCCTTCGTATTCTAAGCAACCCTAGTTGTTGGGTTTATCAGAAAAATAATTTTATTTTTGCGATGACTCGAAATACGAGCTGGTTTATTTTACAAGAGATTGTTTGGTCAACGAAAATGGTCAATTAAGACAAATGTTTGGAATAATATCTGCAAATCCTGACCGTTAAGTTTGCTATTGTTTGGTGTGACCTAGCAAAACTATATAGATAGCCCAGAAATAAAAGACTATGTCACAAAACAGACAAAGCTAAAAAAATGTTCATGTAATCCTTCAGGTAAATGCTGTTTACGAGATGTCTAAAAAGTCTTGGATGCAAAGAACCACTGCTAGGAGTTTAAAATATGACTTTTGTAGCGAGACTGAAGTTAGGTTGACAGCTCCCTTGAATATAAATTTTAACCATAAAAATACCGCCTTTGGCAGAAGTCTTTCAATGCTGGCAATTCTAACTGGTTGCTGAGTTTACCAGTACCTACGTTGCCTTTAACTTGGGCTTTAAACCGAGATGGGTTTTAGGTTTGAAAATTAATTAGCTTTACACTGCCTGGGTGATTTCTCATATCTTTTCAAAGCTAAGCAGTCATTTTTTGCCTGCTCTAGCGTGCCTAAAAACGCCAAGCTTGGCAAAAGAACCTCAGAAGCGGGATGATTTTTATCCAATGAGTAGTGTATCCAGGTTCCCTCACGCCACGAGTTTACGATCCCTTGATTTTTAAGATAGGCAAGATGCCTTGAAACAGTGCTTTGTGAAAGTTCCAGTACAGATACTAAATCACATACACAAAGTGATTCTCTGGTTCTTAGCAACGCTAAGATTCTGAGCCTTACTGGTTCGGCAAATGCTTTGTGAAATTGAGCGTGTTCTTCTAAAGCTTTTAAATCATCTAAATTTGTCATAAAACTTTTATTGTACTTTAATTAATTTTTGTATAATGGATTAATCCGTATATGCGTATATACAGTTTATTTTATTTTTTCCAAATGTAATTATAAGGGGTCAAGATGATTCGTGTAGCAATAAATGGTTTTGGGCGTATGGGGCGTTTAGGTTTACGTCAGGCATTTGACTGGGAAGGCATTGAGTTTGTGCATATCAATGAAATTGCCACGGATGCAGCAGGTTCTGCTCATCTTTTAAATTACGATTCAGCCCATGGTCGCTGGCATAATAAAGCGAGTGAAGAAAATGGTCAGATTGTGATTCATGAAAAACAAATTGGTTACAGCTCTCGAAATGCTCTAGAGGATTTTGATTGGGGTGCGCTTGATATTGATGTAGTTCTAGAATGCACCGGTAAATTCCGCACACGTGCAGATGTACAGCCTTATTTTGACCAAGGCGTTAAACAAGTGATTGTCGCCGCCCCCTTTAAAGAAGGCGTGAAAAACATTGTCATGGGCATTAATGATGATATTTTTGTGGCTGGTGAAGACTGTCTGATTACAGCTGCCTCTTGTACAACTAACTGTATTGCTCCTGTTATAAAAGTGTTACATGAAAAAATCGGGATTTCGCACGGCTCAATTACCACCATGCACGACCGCACCAATACCCAAAAAGTGGTGGATCATGGTCATAAAGATTGGCGACGTGCACGTTCAAGCTTTGAATCATTGATTCCAACGTCAACTGGTTCTGCCACCGCGATTGGCTCCATCTTTCCAGAGCTAAACGGGCGCTTGGATGGCATTGCAGTTCGTGTACCGTTTATGAATGCTTCTTTGACGGATTTGGTCATGGAAATGCAGCGACCAACCTCGGTAGTAGAGGTCAATAGTCTATTTAAAGAAGCCTCTGAAACCTACCTAAAAGACATCTTGGGTTATGAGGAATTGCCATTGGTGTCAGTAGATTATGAGGGCGAAACGTGCTCATCAGTCATTGATGCTCAATCAACCCGTGTAGTTAATAATACTCACGTTAAAGTTTTAGCATGGTACGACAATGAAATTGGCTATATGCAACGCATGATGGAGTTGACGATGAAAGTAGGTAAAGCTAATCAAGAGCTTGATGCTTAACTTAGGAGGTTAAAAGCTATGTATAACGTATTGTTTCTATGCACTGGGAATTCAAAAAGAAGCATTATGGCCGAAGCCTTTTAAACCACTGGGGTAAAGGGTGTTTTAAAGCCTACAGTGCAGGAAGCCATCCTAAAGAGGAGGTTAACCCAAGTGTTATTAAAGTGTTGAATGATGCCAAAATCGCTCTTCCAGAGGATTTAGAACCAAAAAGTTGGGATGAGTTTGCTAAAGACGGAGCTTCTAAAATAGACTTTGTTATTACCGTTTGTGACAAAGCTAATGGTGAGCAATGTCCAATTTGGCCTGGACAACCTATTAATGCTCACTGGGGTGTCGAAGACCCTCATTCAGACGATGGCGACCTAAAAGAATACAAAGATGTACTTAGAATACTCAGTACTCGTATTAACTTATTTACTCTGTTACCACATAAGAAGCTTAGCAGAGTTAAACTACAACAAGAGTTAGACGAGATTGGTCTAAATAGTATTTAGGTTTTAAGTTACGATTCAGGTCTTACAGGTCACTTAAAGGAAGACGGTATGTCTAGGGGACAACTGGAAAAAAACCAAATCTGGATTTATACTTTAAGCTTAGGTTTTGGGTTGTATATTGGGCTGGTGAACCCAAATATTGGTACAAGTTTAGAAGTATTAATTTCTCCTATTTTAGCTGCTTTACTTTATAGTATGTTTACTCTAGTTCCTTTCTTAAAACTGAGAGAAGCATTTTCTAACATAAGGTTTAATGCCGCTTTATTTACAATTAATTTTATTATTGCTCCAATATTAGTATGGTTATTGTCGCTTTTTCTGCCCGAAGACCCCGTGCTACTTCTCGGCTTCTACCTTGTTCTTCTCACGCCATGTATTGACTATGTTATTGTTTTTACTCACATGGGAAAAGGGGATTCTAAACTTCTACTTGCATCAACTCCTCTACTATTAATCGCTCAGATTATATTTCTACCTATTTATCTATGGCTTTTCATGGGGGATGTGGTTACACACGTTATGAGTGCAGCTCCCTTCATTGAAGCATTTTTTCTTTTGATTGCTTTGCCTTTAGTATTGGCGTTTATAACCGAATTATGGGCTAAGAAACAATCAATTGGTGTAACTTGGCTTAATGGAATTACTTGGCTACCGGTTCCCTTAATGGCCTTTGTTCTATTTTTTGTAGTGGCGTCTCAAATAGGTAGAGTAGAAGAAGAGCTTAGTATGGTTTGGTTGGTTATTCCTGTCTATGTTGCTTTTATGGTAATTATGCCCTTACTTGCTAAGTTAACGGCTTGTGCTTTTCACTTGAACGTTGGAGCTGGTAGAGCTTTGCTTTTTAGTGCAGGTACTCGTAATTCACTGGTGGTTCTTCCTTTGGCTTTGGCTTTACCAGAGGGCTGGATATTAGCGGCCGCCATAATTGTTACTCAAACAATGGTAGAACTTGTTGGGGAGTTGTTCTATATTCGACTGATCCCATCTATTTACCCTAGAAGAAAAATCAAATCTAGGAATTGAGCTTTTAGTAAGTAGCCTCTGTAAAAACGCAGTCATAAAATAGCAAAAAAACTATAGATTAATAGCTGTCATTACGTTTTTTAGTGGTTATTTATAGGAATGATCTTATGGACAAAAATCTTAATGATAATTTGAAGAGCCTGACTATCGGTACGTTTGCAAAGATATCTGGCGTGTCAGTTGAGACAATTCGTTTCTATCAAAGAAAAAAGCTACTGAATGAGCCTGTTAAACCTTATGGTGGTATACGAAAATATGACTTAACAGATGTTAAGAGAGTTAAGTTTATTAAATCTGCTCAAGGATTAGGTTTTAGTCTGGATGAAATTGCAAGTTTGTTAGCTTTGGAAGATGGGTCGCACTGTTGTGCTGAAGTTAGAAGTCTTGCACAAAATAAATTACTTGATGTTCGAGCAAAGATAGACGAACTTTCTCGTTTGGAACGAGTTTTAGATGAGCTCACAATAACTTGTACTCTTACAGAAGATACAAGTATCTCTTGCCCCATAATTTCTAATTTATACAAAGATTAATTCAATTAAATGCTTATATCTATTATTAAGCAAATTACCCTCCTTTAATTATTATTTTTTTTAATTTGATTGTTTTTTTCCTCTTACTTCCGTACCTAGGTACGGAGGTATGATTTTAAATGAAAGAAAAAGTTCAATTAAAAGAGGTGTTATATGTCTATTCAAAACTCTAAATTACCATTGATTGGAGCAATCACCACAGCCATTGGTGCAAGTTTGTGCTGTGCAGGGCCTTTGGTTCTAATTTTGTTAGGTGTCAGTGGTTCATGGATATCTGGCCTTGTGATTTTTGCACCCTTCAAACCCTATTTTATCCTTGTGACAATAATCTTATTCATCTGGACTGGTTGGGGGCTTTATAAACCACAGCAGTCTTGCCAAGCAGGTGAAGCGTGTTCAATTCCTAAGGTTCAAATCAATCGTCGTCGATTATTCTGGGCAGCCTTAGTTCTAGCAACAATCTTAGTGACTTCTACCTGGTGGATTCCTCTGCTTCCAGAATCGTGGTTATATTAAAAAATAAATGTTCTTTAAAATATCTATAAGGAAATCATCATGAAAACAATAACTTTAATATTCAGTTTATTCATTTCTTTTAATGCCTTGGCAGCTGAAAAAACGATCATACTCGATGTTCCAGGCATGTTCTGCCCAACCTGTCCGATTACAGTAAAAAAATCTTTATTGAAAGTAGAGGGTGTTCAAGTGGTAAAAACGTCATTAAAAGATAAAACGGCCATTGTGATATTTGATGATCAGGCTGTAGAAGTTGAGGATTTAACTTTTACCACTGAGAATGCCGGTTATCCTTCAACATTAAAGAAATAGGAATGTGATATGAACGATTGTTGTATAGATCAAAACAGACCTCTTCATGTTGCCATTATTGGCTCTGGTTCGGCCGCATTTGCAGCAGCAATTCAAGCCACTAAGTCGGGTGCAAAGGTCTCTATTATTGAAGCGAATAAAATGATAGGCGGCACTTGTGTAAATGTGGGGTGTGTTCCGTCCAAAATACTCATTCAAGCAGCAAAAGTTGCTCACGAGACAGAGCAAACAGCCTTTCCTTCGTTACATATTAAGTTTTTTGACTTGAACCGTTCAATGCTTGCAAAGCAAATACATCAACGTGTCGATGAGCTACGTGCGGCCAAATATGAAAATCTTCTTGAAGAAAACCCTCTTATTGAATTGATTGAAGGGTGTGCAAAATTTCATAATTCAAATGAATTACAGGTTGAATTAAATGACGGTGGTACGTTACGTTTATCGCCGGATAAAATATTGATCGCCACAGGGGCTAGGGCGAATATTCCTCCCATTAATGGATTAAAGGATGCGCCTTATTGGACATCCACGGAAGCGTTGTTTACAGAAACAACACCGAAAAGTCTGGTTATTATAGGTGCTTCTATGGTTGCTTTAGAAATTGCACAAGCACTCTTACGTTTGGGGTCACAAGTTACTTTAATCGCTCGCACGACTCTATTATCTAACGAAGATTCTGCAATTGGTGAGTTGTTAATGGCTACCTTGGAATCTGAGGGGATGAATGTCCTTACTCACAGCGAACTTGAGTCAGTTTGTTATATAAATAACCAGTTCAAATGTACTACGACATCTGGTGATGAATTGGAATCAGAGCAGGTTTTAATTGCGACAGGAAGACAAGCCAATACGGATCAACTCAATTTACAGGAAACCAATATTGATACAGATAATCAAGGGCGGATTGTTGTTGGCAAAGACCTTCAGACGAGTCAGGAAAATGTCTATGCTGCGGGCGATTGTACTCAGTTACCTCAATTTGTTTATGTCGCAGCAGCGGCAGGTACCCGTGCTGGGAAAAATATGGTAGGAGGTAATGCTGTCTTAGATTTAACAACGTTACCCTCCGTAGTCTTTACAGATCCACAGGTGGCAACTGTCGGTTTAACTGTTAAACAGGCAGAAAAACAAGGGATATCTGTTATTTCACGTAAGCTGGATTTAGAGCATGTGCCTCGTTCCTTAGCAAATTTTAATACGACAGGGTTTATACAATTGGTTGCGAATGAGAGTACTGAACAATTAATTGGTGCTCAAATCGTTGCTGATGTTGCTAGCGAAATGATACAAACTGCAGCGATTGCTGTTGCACAGAAAATGACAATTACGGATTTAGCGGATACACTTTTTCCTTATTTAACTCAAGTGGAAGGGTTAAAGCTTTGTGCCCAAACTTTTTCACAGGACGTTTCTCAGCTTTCTTGTTGTGCAGGTTAATATTTTTTTAATGTAAACTCGTTGCCCTATAATTAGAAGAGCAACCTTTGATTGTGACTCGAAATGTATCTTCGTCATAAATACTCGTGACTTAATCCACCACAACGGAATTTTAACTTTGCTGAAAGGCAACCGAAGAAATAATCAGTCATGTAAATAAAAGTACAGAAACAAAAAGGTACCGAAAAAACCTTAATAACTTATCTAAACCTAGATTTTCAAAAAAACACTGACCACAATTTGTAACTCTGTCTAACATTTGCCGCAAACTTTGGTCTGAATAGCAGCGGCTGGCAGATCTACTTATTACTATGCCTTAGTTGAATAAATAAGAAGTTCAGAAAGAATTTTTTCCTCCCAAGTACTCGAACCTTTTCTCTGATTAAAAACCACCGATTTTTTAATAAAAAGAGGACGTTTTATAGTGTTTGAATTCGCATGTTAAGTGCCAATGTATTGGGGATGGCAGCATGTTCTTTTTTAGCAACTTTATTGGAGGCATTAAGTTAGGTGCGGGTCGTTTAACGCGTTCTTATGGTCAAGCAGCACTGGTGGTGTTGCCTTCCGTGCAAGTAGAGGAGATGGACTCAATTCGATTGTTTCTGATTTTGGTCTTGATCAATAGAAGGTTAAAAAGTTAATCTCAATCTATCTATTTACTGATAAGCTACCTTATCGTGATGACGTAGTAGAGATCATGCATAAAAAACCAATGATTCTAAAGCGTAAAACTGTTTCTCATCGAGTCCTAGATTAGATGTTGGATTATATAAAGCTTTTATTGATGGTGCGCCTGAGTGAATAAAATTAATAGCGATTGACAATTCTAAAATTAACTTTGTTTATACTTTATGGACATGTGAGATAATAGTTGGCTTCAAATATTTATAGAGTAGAGTAATAATGGGCGAAAAAGGATTTGATCAAGTTGATTACACATTCAATCGATTAAGAAAAAAAATTAGGGGTAGTGTGGGTAAGGCGATTGCTGATTATTCTATGATTGAAGATGGTGATGTCGTGATGACATGTTTGAGTGGTGGAAAAGATAGTTTTGCAATGCTCGACATTCTTCTTTATTTTAAACAAACAGCCCCCATTAACTTTGAAGTTATTGCTGTAAATCTCGACCAAAAGCAACCTGGATTTCCCGAAGAAATTTTACCAAATTATTTAGAAAAGCTTGGTGTTCCTTATTACATTATTGATAAAGATACATACTCTGTAGTAAAAGAAAAAGTGCCTGAGGGTAAAACAACTTGTGGATTGTGTTCAAGGCTACGTAGAGGAACCCTTTATGGATTTGCTGAAAAGATTGGTGCAACGAAAATTGCATTAGGTCATCATATGGATGACATAGTTGAAACTCTATTTTTGTCAATGTTCTTTAACGGCAAGCTAAAATCAATGCCTCCGAAACTATTAAGTGATGATAAGCGTAATGTTGTGATCAGGCCTTTAGCTTATTGCAGGGAAAAGGCTATTGTTCAATATGCAGAAGTTAAGGAGTTTCCGATTATTCCTTGCAATTTGTGCGGCTCTCAAGATAATCTCCAAAGGCAAAATGTTAAGGCAATGATTAGTGAATGGGATAGAACCTCACCTGGGCGAATAGAAACTATTTTTAATAGCCTAAGGAATGTGGCTCCTAGTCAATTATGTGATACAGAATTGTTTGATTTTAAAAACTTAAAGATTGATAGAACTGGTGAAGCAAAGGTATATGAGTACGAGGATGCAGTGATTTCAACAACGAACTTTTCAAATTCCTATGAAGTTGGTGTTAATATTCCAGTCATTAATAAAGAATAGTCATCTAAATAACTTTGTACTCTTTTGCGGAGAAGATTGGTGCAATTAAAATTGCACTAGGTCATCATATGGATGATATTGTCGAAACACTTTTTTGAGTATGTTTTTCAACAGTAAATTAAAAGCCATGCCGCCAAAGTTACCCAGTGATGACAAGCGTAATATCATAATTCGTCCGCTGGCCAATTGCTGTGAAAAAGATATTGCTGCTTATGCAAGTATGAACGACTTTCCAATTATCCCTTGTAACCTTTGTGGTTCTCAAGACAACTTACAAAGACAAAATGTTAAAGCAATGTTGAGTGAGTGAGTGGGATGAGGATACCCCTGGACGTGTTGAGAATATCTTTGGCTCTATGAAGGATATTGCACCAAGTCAGTTGTGTGATCCTAAACTATTTAATTTTACTGATTTAAAAATCGATCGTTCAGGTGAAGCTAAGGCTTATGAGTATGAAGAGGCTGAGGTATCTTCAACTAACTTAGGCAAAGTGATCGAGATTACCTTTACCAATAACCCTTATGCCGAGCCAAAAAGTAAATAAAGCAGGTTTTTTGTGAGCAAGAAGAGTCCACAAGTAGAGCAAGAGAATCAACAAGTTTGGGCGGGTGCTCTGCTAAAAGGTTTGGTACAGATATTTAGCTGGATGCCTTATCGAATGGTTCAGGTGGTTGGTATAGCAATTGGCTACCTGCTGTATTGGTTGCCAAGTAGTACCAAGTCTATCGTTAAAAAGAACCTACAAGCGGTTTATCCCAACCTAAGCTTGGCTGAACAGAATCAGTTGGTTAAGCAGACACTGCTTGAGTCAGGTAAAACGACCGCTGAGTTTGGCCCTGTCTGGTGCTGGAGACAGAGTGAATTAAATGGTTTAATCAAAGAGGTTAAGGGTCAAGAGCTGGTTGACGAGGCTTTGGCAAAAAACAAAGGTATCATCTTTCTAGTACCGCATATGGGCAATTGGGAGATGGCCGTGCCAGTGATCTCAACTCAGTACCCATCCTCTTTTCTCTATAGACCGCCGAATGTACCCTCGGTAGAATCTTTTATGGTTAAAGCACGTTCTCGTTTTGGTGGAAAGTTGGCTCCAACCGATATTCGAGGTGTGCGCACCTTGATCAAAGCACTAAAAAATAGAGAGGTGACGGTGATTCTTCCTGATCAAGATCCTGGTGAGTCTGGTGGTGTTTTTGCGCCATTCTATAACCGTCCTGCTAGAACCATGACCTTGGTCAGCAAGTTAATTCAAAAGACAGATTGTGCGTTTCTCTTTATGGTGGTCAAACGTCTGCCTGATGTGCAAGGTTTCTGTGTGCACTACCTGCCAGCAGACCCAGATATTGCGAGTGAAGATGAGCTGCAAGCGACAACGGCTTTGAACAGTGGGGTACAGTCTTGTATTGAGTTGGCAACTGAACAATATCTTTGGGCTTACAAACGCTACCGTCATCCACCAGCAGGTGTCGAAGACATCTATAAAGCTAAATAACTCTTCTCTCTATCCCCCTTTCATAGGATCTAACAAGAAAATACGGCCTATTTCACTATTTATCCCGCTTTCACCCTGTTTTGAAGTATTTAATAAGCATTCAAAACCCCATCAAATATTTTGAGCAGGGGGGGGGGAAACTTTATTTGATCTTTTTAAGGTAGTGAAAAGGATTCTTCTTAATAGTCAGAATCGCCACGCCACCAATCACTAGACACATACCTAATAGATGCCAAATGGTAAAGACTTCATTCAATAGATAGATGGCAAGTCCCATGGTCATTATGGGTCCAAGAATACCAATAATACCCGTCTGCGCAGGGCCTATTCTGTGAATGGCTTCACTGATCATAAAGCTGGGAATTACGGTACTGACAACTGCTAGCAGTACTAGCCACAGCCATGCTAGGTTGCTGATATGCAGATTGTCAAAATCACCAATGATAGCAAAATGAATAAGCACAAACGCACTGGATACACTCATAGCGAGACTGGTAAACCAGAGGCTACCGATCTGCTGTATCAGGTTTTTACCAAATAGCACATAGAAAGAGAAGCTTAAGGCTGCTAAGAAGACCAGTAGTATTCCTAGGGGCACATTCTCTCCTGAGAGTGATAACTCCTGCATAAAGACAATTACCAGCCCTACATAAGTCACAATCAACGCTAGAATGATTTTTCGGGTTAAAGGCGTATTGAAAAACAGTGCCCCTAAAATTGCCACCAGTATGGGATAGGTGAAAAGGGTCAATCGCTCTAGCTGTGCAGAGATCATCTCCAATCCTTTAAGATCGAGCCATGAACTAAGGTAGTAGCCGATAAAGCCTAACAGAGTGATCTTGAGTAGTTTAGAAGAGAGGCACTCTGGTATCGGTTTGGTTTTTATCAACCAGGCTAGAATCACCAGATAGATCGGTAGCGCGATAGCCATACGCACCATTAAAACACTGTCGGCATTTAACCCTTCAATATAAGCGAGTTTGATAAAGATAGATTTTAGAGAGAAGAGCGCGGTACCGATTATGGCGAGTAGAAAACCCATTGCGTAAGGGTGCTGCTTTAAGGATTGGATCATTTAAAATTTACGGCCAACGTACCAAGCGTAACGGTGTTTGTTACTAGAGGCACTGTCATTTTCACCTGTTAACCAGCCCTCGCCATAGATCTCCGTCTTTAGTTTTGGCCACGCATGATTGAACTCACCCGTTTGACTGTAAAAACTTGGGTTGCTTGGGGCGTTGTCTTGCACAGGGCCTAAAAAGGTTTGATAGAAAAGTAGGCCGTTGGGTTTCAGAGCGTTCTCAATATCCGCAAAAAGGCTACGATCTAAATATCGGCTAATGACAATCACATCAAACTGTTGATAAGGCAGAATCATCTGCTCCAAATCTGTAATAAGTGGTTCTATCGGTAGTTGGTTTAGATTTGCCCAGTTATTCAAAATAGTTAAGGCATTATCGGAGATATCCCAAGCATGGGTTTTGAAACCACACTGTGCTAAAAAGCGGGCATTGCCGCCCAAGCCACAAGCAAGCTCAAGGGCTTGGCCTTTAAAAGGTAGAAGGCGACTATGTTGTTTAAGAACATAACATGGATTGGCAGGGGTCTGTAGGGCGGCTGACTGATATTTAGCATCCCATTTTTGTGCGGTTGTAGTGCTCATAAATAGTGGTTCAAGATTCCAATGTCTATTTACGCCAGAAAGCAGCAGTAAAGAGAACGAGTAAGGTAAATATTTCTAGACGGCCTAATAACATGGCGAAGGTTAAAATCCATTTAACAGGGTCACTCATCGATTGATAGTTAGCTGCAACCTCCCCTAAACCAGGGCCGAGGTTATTCATCATGGCGGCAATCGAAGAGAAGGCAGTTACTTGATCTACACCCAATGCCATGATCATTAACATTAAGATGGCGAAGGTAAAGATATAGATAGAGAAGAAGCCCCAAACAGCGGTCATGATTTTTTCAGGAATAGACTTACCATTGAGTTTGACGGGCAATATCGCATTGGGGTGTAGCAGGCCTTTAATTTCACGCATTCCCTGCTTAAAGAGCAGAACAAAACGAATGGTTTTCATGCCGCCTGCCGTTGAACCCGCACAGCCCCCCACAAAGCTCATCAGGATAAGCATGATTGGTAGAAAACTTGGCCATACAGAGAAGTCGGTATTAGCAAAGCCCGTCGTGGTCGCTATGGAGACAGTTTGAAACAAACCATAACGAATAGCCTCTTCAATGGTTGGATAGATCTGCTGTAGATAGAGATAACTAACAGCAACAATGATGCCTGCAATTAGAATAAATAAGTAGGCCTTAAACTCTGGATCGCAAAAATATGCAAAGCCATTTAGCTGTCTAAATGCAGAAAAGTGCAGTGCAAAGTTAATGCCTGAAAGAAACATGAACAAGATTGCAACCCCTTCAATATGTACACTGTCAAAATAACCAATACTGGCATCATGCGTTGAGAAACCACCAATAGCAACGGTTGAAAAACTGTGGCTAAAGGCATCAAACCAACCCATACCCGCCCACCAGTATGCAATTGCACAAGCGAGTGTTAAACCCGCGTAGATATACCAGAGCGCTTTAGCCGTTTCTGAAATTCTAGGGGCAATTTTTGAATCTTTAACGGGGCCAGGTGTCTCCGCCTTGTATAGTTGCATGCCTCCCACGCCTAACATTGGAAGGATGGCAACGGCCAGAACGATAATTCCCATTCCACCCATCCACTGCAGTTGTTGGCGATACCAGAGAATTGAGTGTGGGAGTGTGTCTAAATTACTGAGAATGGTTGCCCCTGTGGTGGTTAGCCCAGAGAACGATTCGAAGATAGCATCGGTTAGGCTAAGCGGGATCTCTTTTTCGATATAAAAAGGCAGCGCCCCAACAAAACCCAGCACCGTCCAGAACATGACAACAATCAGAAAACCATCGCGTATTTTTAAATCTTGTTTGTGTTTACGAACGGGGTACCAGAGTAGTAGGCCTAATACGAGTACGCCGACAAGCACATCCGTAAAGGCAATGAGTGCACCATCTTGATAGTACAAGGCGACTAACACCGGTGGCACCAAGCTTAAGCTGAATACCATCAATAATAGGCCGAGCACTTTTATAATTATTTTAGAATGCATGAGTCTGCACTGATCCTTTATCTAGCGGGGTTGTAAAATCTAACTTGGCTAGAACCATTTCTTTTTTACTTTAGGAGAGAAGAGCTTGGCAATCTCATCGGCACTATTTCGTTCAGATAAAAAGAGAATTACGTGGTCTTCGGCCTCAATTTCGAGCTGTTGATGGGCGATAATCACCTCGTCCTCTCTGATAACGCAACCGATGGTAATATCTGCAGGCCACTCAATATCACCAATTTTTTTACCAATAATCTGTGAGCTATTCTCACTACCGTGTGCAATCACTTCCATTGCTTCTGCTGCGCCGCGGCGTAGAGTAACCGCTTTAACCGTATCACCCATACGCATGTAATGCAGTAGGTTGCTGGTGGTGATACTATCTGCAGAGATCGCAATATCAATACTGTTACGTTGAATTAACTCAACATATGATTGGTTATTTACTAGTGCAATGACACGTTTAACCCCGAGCTTTTTAGCCAACATACCAGAGATAATATTTGCCTCATCACTGTTGGTGACCGCAATAAACAGATCAATATCATCAACATTCTCTTCTAATAAAAGATCTTTATCTGAGACATCTCCATGAATAATAATTGTATGGTCTAAGGTCTCAGCAACGATTCTTGCCTGCTGAATGTTGTGATCAATCAGTTTTACTTGGTGATCATCTTCAAGTGCTTGTGCAAGGCTAAAACCAATATTACCCCCACCCGCAATCATGATGTTACGGGAGGGCTTGTCTTTTCGGCAGCGTAATTCCGATACGATGGTTGATATATGCTGGGATTCGGCTAAGAAAAAGACCTCATCACCCGCTTTGATAACGGTTTCACCAGTAGGCATCACGATCTCTTCACTGCGGTAGATAGCAACAATTCGTGTCTTGATATCTTCTGGTAGATGCTCTTTTAGTGAGCGAATCTCTTTATTAACTAATAGGCCATCAATCTCTGCACGGACGGCGACCAAACGCACGCGGCCTTTGGAGAAGTCAATGACTTGAAGTGAACCAGGGTATTCGATGAGCTGCATAATATAGTCAGTTACTAGGCTCTCTGGACTAATGAGTACATCAATAGGGACGGTTCCCGTGCCTTGATCGTTGTTAAATAACTCAGGGTGATCTAAATAAGAGCGGCTACGTACGCGGGCAATTTTAGTCCCAGTTTTATGCATGATGTGGGCAAATTGGCAGGCAAGAATGTTGGTTTCATCATTCTGCGTGGCGGCAATGAGCATATCTGCTTCTTCTAAACCTGTTTGTGCCAGAATATCTGGATGGGAGGCGTGTCCGCAAATCGTTCTAATATCTAAGCGGTCTTGCAGTCTCTGTAGCTGTAGGCTATTGATATCAACGACTGTTACGTCATGGTTCTCATGCGCAAGTAGCTCTGCAAGAGAAGAACCTACTTGTCCTGCCCCTAGGATTACTATATTCATAGGCTAATCTCTTCTATATTCGGGTTATAGTCAAATCTAAACATACTGAACAGTCATCACTACCTTAGCGGGTTAAACGGGATTTTTAGGATCTATACCGAGTGCTTTCAACTTTCGGTATAGATTGGTTCTATCTATGCCTGAGCGTTTTGCGGTTTCAGAGACATTCCCCCCAGTTTCACGCAGTAGCTGGCTTAAATAAGCACCTTCTAGACGATCTTTAGCCTCTTTAAGGATAATAGTCGTATCTATTGTAGCGCCTTGTTCAGCAGTACTTTCTGTTTTTATTAAGGCTGCTTTTATTTCAGTATCAGTCACATCTTCATTGCCTAAAATGAGTAGGCGTTGAACTAAGTTCTGTAACTCTTTTAAGTTGCCAGGCCAGCCATACTGGCGCATGATATTCTGCGCAGGCACACTAAAATGTCGATACTCCAAGCCCTCACGAGTAACAAAGTGATTGACAAAAAAATCAACAAGATCAGGGATATCTTCAGTATGCTGTCTCAGTGCTGGCAGTTGTATTGGCATCACGTTTAAACGCTGAAAGAGATCTTCACGGAATGTGTTGTGTAAAACGGCACCCTCTAAATCATCTTTTGTAAGCGCAATGACACGTATATCTCGTGAAATGACCTCGGTAGAGCTACTGGATTGGTATGTTTGGTGATGAATTAAATCCATTAAAATATTTTGAGCAGGGGGGATGAGCTGCTCTAAATGAGAGAGTATTAAGGTACCATTATCCGCTTCACGCAATAAGCTATTTAATAGGGTTTGCTCACTTTCTTCTACCATACGGTTGAAATCAATTGATGAAATCTCAACGAGAGGAAACTCTTTACGGTGACTGGTTTTATGCAGTGCCTTGGCAATAAAGTGTTTGCCAGTGCCAGACTCACCCGAAATTAGAATCGGCATAGTAAATTTAGAGAGGCGTTCAATGGTGTCTCTCAACTGAACAACACTTTTACTTTTACCAACGGGTAGAAATGATTCAGGTTGCATCTGTTTAAGCTGACGGTTTTCTTGATGCAGACGGATATGCTCAATGGCTCTTTCAGCTGAGACAACCAGTTTTGCTAAAGAGATCGGCTTTTCAAGAAAGTCATAAGCACCGAGCTTTGTCGCTTCAATTGCTGTTTCAATGGTGCCGTGACCAGACATCATAATGACTTTAGCGTGTTCAAGAATTGGGGTGTCTTGTAGCTCTTTTAAAAGCGTAATACCATCAATGTCAGGCATCCAAATATCTAAAAAGATAACATCTGGCAGCATTTTTTCCCACGCATTTTTGGCTTGTACGCCATTACCAGCCGTCTCTACTTGATAGCCCTCTTCTTCAAAAATTTCTTGCATTAAATCTCGGATGTTTTTTTCATCATCCACAATTAATAGCTTGCCTGGTTTCATTAAAGCGCCTTGGTATCGACAGGTGTTCGTTAAGATTATTGTAAAACAGTTAGTTAATTATCATTGGTAAATGGATTATAAAACAGGTTCCTAAATTAGGGGCAGAATTCAACGAAATTTGTCCGTTATGTTCTTCAACAATTTTACGAACAATCGCCAGTCCTAATCCAGAACCTTTTGGTTTGTCTGTGGCATAAGGCTCAAAAATCCAGTTTTGTGCCTCATCCGCGATCCCAGGCCCATTGTCACAAATTTGAATGGTTAAACGGTCTTGCTCTTGGCAGAGGGTAGTGATCTTAATTTGCGGGAGTATTGTATTCTCAGTTGCCTCAATGGCATTCTTAATTAGGTTGTGAAATAGTTGGCGTAGACGAGCTGCATCCGCCAATACTATTGGGTTGTTATCTGTGAGTTCATTAGTCAGTGTCCAGCGTGCATTAGGATCATTATACATCTCCGTAATACGGCTGATTAATGGGTTAATATCCGTTTCTGCTAATAGCACTTTAGGCGTATTTGCATAGTCAGAGAAGGCTTGTACCAATGTTTGCATCGTTGACACTTGTTCAATAATTGTCTGCGTCATACGGTTGAGTAGCTGCTGATCTTGATCAGCAAGTTTGTCATGTAATTTAAAGTTTAAACGCTCTGCGGAGAGCTGAATAGGCATTAATGGGTTTTTGATTTCGTGGGCTAAACGGCGAGCCACATCACTCCAAGCCGCATTCAGCTGCGCTTGAACTAACTCGGTAATATCATCGATGACGATGACATATCCACCGATTTTTTTATCTAAACTGGGTAGTGTAGAGCCATGAATCATTAAGATTTTTTGACCAAATTGATCAGAAAATTTGTGTTGCAAGTTCCATGGTTTTGCACCTTTCTCAAGCTCAGAGAGAATAAGGTTGAATATTTCTGCAAGATGACTTGGGCAGTTGGCATTTTTAATGACCTCTTTAATGTATCTGCCCGTATGAGGTACGAGATCAGTATTGAGGATATTTTTAGCGGCATCATTGGTGGTTCTAATACGCTGATTCATATCGAGTGTTAAAACACCACTGTTGAGGTTTTTGATAATCGCTTGCAGATAAAGCTTCTGCACTTCTGTTTGTTGATTTCCGAGCTTGATCTCATTACGTGCTTGTGAGATTCGTTGAATCATATCGTTGAAAGACTGGGTTAAATCCCCAAATTCATCGCTCTTATTAACAGGCATTTTAACGCTGTAATCCCCTTTAGAGACGGCGCGAGTTCCCCGTGCTAAGGTTCTGATCGGTTTGGTAAAGTTTTGTACTGCTTTAATAGTAAAAAGCACAGCGGTGACGAGCGTGAGTAGCAATGCAGTTGATAGAATCATGATAAAGCTGGCTGTTAAAGGGCCTTTTAGATAGGAGAGTTCTTTATATTGACCAGAGGCCGCAGCCACCGATTCTGCTAGTTGCGTCATATTGCTTGGGATACTAAAAATGACCTGTAGTGCATAATTACTGGCTAAGTCAAAATCTGAAAAGGGGATGACAATGCGAATGATCTGATCTGGTGATGTTACTCCAGGGCGTGTTTCAACCGCGGCATAGGTTTTTTTCTGACGAATTTGTTGGAAGAGATTATCGCCTGGGGGCTCAGGAACAATGGCACCAATATCTGAACTACTAAAAGCAATGAGCTGTTGGTTTGAGTGATAGAGTGAAACCTCTTGTGCATTTAATAAGCTTCTTAAACGGCTGACCTCCATTACGGGTGAGGTGGCCAGCAATATACCTTTCTCGTTAACGGTCGCAAGGGTCAAGTTCAGTCGATCACGTGTTTTATTATCCAGCGTCATTCGGACTAAATCAGAGGCATCTTTCAGTGCTGTTTCAGTTTTAATATCAAACCATTGGTTAATCCCTTGTTGAATAAAGGTCAAAGAAAAGTAGAAGATAATGGCCGTAGGAATACCGATCATCAGCGTTGAAACGGTTGTTAAACGAATGGTGATTTTAATTCCCGGCGTGCCCTTTTTGTATTGCTCTCTTAATGTCCAAATAGTTTTGAGGAGGATTATAAAAAGTAGCACGACCCCTGCAAAGGTGAAGAAGAGTAGAGCAGAGTAGGAGTCAGCGAAACTTGAGGCTTTTTGCAAAATCTGACTCATAATAATCAGCGCAATTAATAGTACGCCTGATATAAGGGTTATCCAGCCATATTGTCTAAAAACTTTCCAAAATCCTGTACTCATAAAAGGCGGCCACTTTTAGCAGGTGATAGAGATTGAGTCATTGATTGTGCCATGATCTACATCCAACTTTTAGGGGTTTCTAAATCAATACCAAACCAGCCACTATTGAGTTGCCAATTGTCATCAAATAGTGAGTCTATCACTAAGGGGGCAGGGAGTTGCCAGTGATCTAGGGATACTTGCATTTTAATATGATAGCGCTGCTCTGGATGAAGCTCCGAGAGTTCAATGAAAGGGAAAGCTCTAAGCGTGCCTAATGTTTGCAGAGCGGATACGAGTGTCGGGAAGGTCTGACGCTTTAGGTTACGTGTATTGTAGAGCACAAAGTGTTGATTAACGCCTTGCGTCGTGATCTTTGTATGGTATTCAACGGTCTTTCTGACACGGGTAAAAGAGAGGCCTAATATTGAGATTTTCTCTGTGAGTTTGATCTCAGTTTTAAAGCTAATTTGGATTTCATGCTCAATAGCAGAAACAACACTCTCTGGTAAATTGAAGCTGATATTACTGTCTAATACGAGGTACTTTTCTTGTTGAAGGCTGTAGAGGTTTTGGATGGTAATGCTTTGTGGCTCTATTTTTACTTCTGCTTTAGCAGGCGCGCTACAGATGGGTAGAGCGATAAAAATGGCCATATAGCTAAGCATTGCTAGCCAGTTATCAGGCGAAGTCTTGGTGGGATAATGAATCCTTCTTGTTCGCGAGCTGGCTTTCATGGATTAGATTTTCTCTAATAAACAGTAGAAGAAACCATCCATACCATTTGTGCCTGGAAATATCTGTCTGCCAGGGGTGTCGGATGCTTGCCCCCAATTGGCATGGATGGCAATCTCTTTTGCACTTGGCTCTTCTGCTAAAAATGCCTGTATCTGTCGAGTATTCTCATGAGGTAGGATAGAGCAGGTTGCATAAAGTAGTTTTCCACCGGATTTTAATAAAGGCCATAAGGCTTTTAAAATAGCCGCTTGGATAATAACCAACTCCTCAATATCCTCTTCAGTTCTATGCCATTTAATATCGGGGTGACGGCGGATAATCCCCGTTGCCGAGCAGGGGGCATCTAGTAGGATTTTATCAAATTGCTCTCCATCCCACCAAGTGTCAGGTAGAGAGGCATCTCCCACTTGGTATTCCGCCTCAAGTTCTAGGCGATAGAGGTTTTCTGCTAGACGTTCTAGGCGCTCTGGTTCTTTCTCAATAGCAAACACGCGGGCTTCATTATTGGAAAGTTCTAAAAGATGAGTGGTTTTGCCCCCTGGTGCTGCACAGGCATCTAAAATACGCTCGCCTGGCTTTGGTAGTAGTATATTTGCTGCCTGCTGAGCCGCAGGATCTTGAACACTAAACCCCCCCTCTTCATAAGTAGGTAGGCTTGAGATATCGACACTCTGTTTTAGCAGAACACCTTGTGGTGCGGTTGGGTGACTCTCTGCATTGATTTCAGCGGTTGCTAGTTTCTCTAGAAAAGTATCACGCGTTTGTTGAATGGTGTTGACGCGTAGTGTCAGTGGTGCGATCTCATTAT
Source organism: Thiomicrorhabdus sp. (assembly GCA_033238645.1). Lineage (GTDB taxonomy): Bacteria > Pseudomonadota > Gammaproteobacteria > Thiomicrospirales > Thiomicrospiraceae > Thiomicrorhabdus. The sequence goes on along the minus strand of BQXR01000010.1, from coordinate 33,557 downwards.
TGGCCGCCAGTACCGCTTCCCAGTCCTCTGGGTAGGCTTTGCGTAACTCTCTGACCATCCATTGCGGGTGGGCATAGCGATAGGCGGGCTTTAGATCTACCTCGGCACAAATTTTATCTTTATCGCGTAAGAAGTTACGTAAAACACCATTAATAAAACCTTTAGCCCAAGGCTTTTTAAGTCGAGGAATGACGGCAACGGTCTCTGATACGGCTGCATGTTCTGGCGTATCCATATACAAAATTTGATACAAACCCAATAAGATCAGCTGATTAATATCTTCATCTTTTGCTTTGAGTTTTTTCTTAACTAGATGACCACGAATGGCCTCTAGGCGAACCTGCCAGCGTAGTGTGCCGAGTACCATATTTTGTGTGAAGTTGCGTTCACGGCGATCTGAAAATTGTGCCAAGCCTTCAGGTAACGCTTGGCTTAAAGAGCGGCCACTTTCGATCACAGTTAAACAGATCTTAAGTGCGATAAAACGCGTGTTTAGGCCTGAGTTATTATCGGTAGATTGACTCATAGGAAGCTAACGCCTTGCAGTTGTCTTGATTGAGCAAAGTCATAAGCTGACATCATTTTTTTACCAGAAGGCTGTGCTTGCTGTATCAGAATGGGTTGAGTGCCCGTAGTGACCACCATGCCGTCTTTAGTAATATCGATTACCAATCCCGCAGGATTTTGAGCAGGGGGGGGATCTTCAGGTATTAGCAAGCTTGCTTGACCTATACGAAGTGGTTTATCTTGAAAGAGGGTATAGGCAATAGGCCAAGGGTTAAAAGCTTGAATCTTACGCACAATAGTTTCTGCAGGCTCTGTCCAATCAATTTCCGCTTCTGCTTTAGTCAGTTTTTTAGCATAAGTGACTAAACTCTCATCTTGTTTTTCAGGTGCTAGTGTTCCTGCCTGTAGAGAGCTGAGCGTGTTCATTAAAGCGGTTGAGCCTAAAGTACTTAAGCGGTCATGTAGGCTGGCAGTATTATCGTCAGCAGTAATCTCAGTCGTAACCTTATGCAGCATATCGCCTGTATCCAAACCAATATCCATCTGCATAATGGTCACCCCACTTTGGGCATCGCCAGATTCAATGGCTCTCTGCAAAGGGGCTGCACCACGCCATCTTGGCAGCAGTGAAGCGTGAATATTTAAACAACCTTGCTTAGGCGCGTCTAAAACTTCTTTAGGCAGTAGCAGGCCATAAGCCACTACAACCATCACATCTGCATTGAGAGCTGATAGGTCTCTTTGTGCGGTTTCATCTTTGAGTGTTTCGGGCTGATAGACGGGAATATCATGCTGTAGAGCCAGCTCTTTAACAGGGCTAGCTGTGAGTTTACGGCCTCGTCCTGCTGGGCGGTCAGGCTGAGTGTAAACGGCAATGACTTCATGTTCTGAATCTAAAAGTGCTTGTAGTGGGGCAACGGAGAAGACTGGCGTGCCAGCAAAAATAATTTTTAATGGTGATGTTTGGTTTGGCATGGTTAGCTTAAGGCTCTTTTTGATCCATCAGTTTACGAAATTGCTGCAGAGCACGTGTGCGTTTAATACCTGAAAGGTGATCAATAAACATCTTGCCATTTAGGTGATCAATTTCATGTTGAATGCAGACGGCAAGTAAACCATCTGCTTCAAGCTCAACCATTTTGCCATCACGATTCATTCCGCGAACGATAATGTCGCTTGGGCGAGTGATATTAGCGAAGATGCCAGGAAGGGAGAGGCAGCCCTCTTCCCACTTTATTTCTCCTGCACTTTGTATAACTTCAGGGTTCATGAGAGTGATGGGTTGGTCATTGCTTTCAGAGACATCAACGACAATAAGACGTTGTTGTACGGCAATTTGCGGTGCTGCAAGACCAATTCCTGGAGCGTCATACATGGTGTACAACATATCATCAATGAGTTTATCTAAGTCATCATTCATTTCTGGGATGGGGGTACAAATTTCTCTTAAGCCCGCTTCAGGATAGAGAACAATATCGAGTTTTTCCATAGTGTCGTTTTATGCTTCAGTTATACTTTATTTAATCAATCCTTATATTATAGCGAACTATGTCAAGTTTTTCCGATTTACCGAGTCTGTTAGCCTTTCACATTAGTCATGTTTCTATGAAGCAGGCAGAGCAGATTCTGGCTCATTTTGGCAGTTTTAAAGTGGCTTTGCAGGCTAAAGAGTCAGACTGGCGGGCTTTAGGTGTGCTCAATGACTATCAGCGTTCGATGATTCTGGGGGAGGAGTTGCCCAAACTAGTTGAGCAGGCACAGGAGTGGGGTGCGCAAGAGGGACAGAGCTTTGTGGCTTTTAAAGAGGGTGGTTACCCTGATCTTTTAGCTGCCATTGATGATGCCCCCATTTTACTCTCTGTTAGGGGGTGTGTTGATTTATTGAGTGATCCTCAGCTGGCAATTGTTGGCAGTCGGCATGCTTCCAAGCAGGGGATTAATATAGCCAAAGACTTTGCGCAGCATCTCTCCAAGCAGGGTTTAACCATTACCAGTGGTTTGGCATTAGGGATTGATGCTGCTGCGCATGAAGGCGCTTTACAAGGCATAGGTAAAACCGTGGCTGTTGTCGCAACGGGCTTGGATCGAATCTATCCTGCTTCTAATCAGAAGCTAGGCAGGCAGATTGCCGAAGAGGGCGTGATGGTTTCGGAGTTTCCTTTGGGCACTCAACCCTTAGCGAGATATTTTCCGAGACGAAATAGAATTATTAGTGGCTTGAGTGTCGGGACTTTAGTGGTTGAAGCAGCACTGAAGAGTGGCTCTTTAATTACGGCGAGGACGGCAATTAATCAAGGTAGAGAGGTTTTTGCAGTACCAGGATCGATTAATAACCCACAGGCAAAAGGCTGTCATCAGCTGATTAAGCAAGGAGCAAAATTGGTTGAATCAGGGCAAGATATTTTTGAAGAGCTCTCTGCGATGATTCAGCTCTCTTTAATACCGCAAATACCAGCCCCATTCTCTTTAGATAGGAGTTCAAAAAAACAAAACGAATTCTTGGTAAAAACACCTGTTTTGAAACATATTGGTTATGACGCAATTGGTCTGGATGAACTGGTTGTATTGAGCAAATGCCCTGTCTATGATATTCAAAGCCAGTTGATGCTGCTGGAATTGGAGGGTATTGTAGAGTCTTTATCGGCAGGTCGTTGGCGACGAATTAACTAGATAAAGATTCGACCAATAACGGTAGTGCCATTCTTTTGATACTGTAAATCATCAAAGCTAAGTTTGTTAGCAATCATAATGCCTCGTCCGTGGTTATCCATGGCACGTTCTAGTGAAAAGTCTAAAAATGGTAGGTAGTCGAAGCCCTCACCAGAATCACTGATGGTGATTTGAAACTCACTCTGCTTTCTTTCAAAGTCCACTTTGACGATTTTATCTCTATTTTCTGACAAAGCTTGTCGCCTAGAGATCTCTTGGTTGAGTTGGTTTTTCTGAATTAATTGGGACTTCTCTTGGTAGCTGATCTTTAAATTACCATGTTCAATAGCGTTCATCATCAGTTCAAACAGGCCGACAACAGTCTCTTTGGGTTTTGGCGTGGTAAATGCAAGCACGCAAGAGAGGCTTCGCGCATCTTCTAAGGTCTTGATATGAAAACAGGCGGTTTGTAGGCTTGATTGCGCATTAGAAATATTTGAAACATCTTTATTGAGTTCTCGATGATTTGTGAAGCTGTTAATTGCTGCGTATAAGACTGAGAGTAGTAGTGATTTGGTATAAGGTTTTAATAAGTAAAAGTAAGCACCGTTTTCCAACCCTTTCTCAATATGCTTTGGGTGCTTAGTATCTGTCTGAAAAATAGCGGGTACAACAGAGTACTCAGTATTGGTTTTGAGGGCTTTAAGCAATGCCAAATTGTTGCCATGCTCATTATCATTATCAAAAAGATAGGCACTATAAAAGGATGGATGGTCTTGAAAAATAAGTTGCTTGGCTTGATTAGCGTTATCAACGAAGGTTAACTGAAATTTTTCTGGCGTAAGAGCTGTATCTAAAAAATCTTTGGTAGCTTGATCTGATCCAATAATGAGCAGGGATGGGGCAAGCTGTTTTTCTGGCGCTATTGGAGTCGGATTAGACACGGCATAACCTTGGTTTAGTAGGGCTTTTAGAATTGATATTATGGCATGAAGTCATTGTAATATAAAACTTTTGCCTCTATGTAGGTATAAGCTATAGTTACTAGGGTAGTAATACGGTTTTTGGGGATGGAAAGGTTAATTTTGAATCAAAAGTGAATTAAGTGTTTGCAAATTGTTGAAAAGTTTTGCACCCTTAAAAAAGGGAAAAAGAATCGGGAGGCTGCAGTCGTCTTTCCTGGTACCTAAAATAGTTGTCCCGATAATTTTATATTAAATAGAGTAGTAAAACGTTATGACAAACTTGGTAATCGTGGAGTCTCCAGCAAAAGCTAAGACCATTGAAAAGTATTTAGGTAAAGATTTTACCGTATTATCGAGTTATGGACATATTCGTGATATGCAGAAAAAAGGTATGGGTATTGATTTAGAAAATCGATTTGAACCAACCTATGAAATCTCTCCCGATAAAAAGAAGACCGTTGCAGAATTAAGAAAGGTTGCAAAAACCGCTGAGACCGTATGGTTGGCTACGGATGAGGATCGCGAGGGTGAAGCAATCGCCTGGCATCTTGCCGAAGCGCTTAAGTTAGATATCAAAACAACAAAACGTATCGTTTTTCATGAAATTACCAAACCTGCGATTCAAAAAGCAGTTGCTGAGCCACGTACCGTTGACATGAACGTCGTTAATGCTCAGCAAGCTCGCCGAGTATTAGATCGAATTGTTGGTTTTGAACTCTCTCCTGTTCTATGGAAAAAAATTCGTACAGGTCTTTCAGCAGGACGTGTGCAATCTGTAGCGGTTCGTTTAATTGTAGAGCGAGAAAGAGAAGTAGATGCTTATGAAGCGGGTTTTGTTTACCGTGTTCAGGGTGCTTTAGAGCTGCTGGATGAAAGTCAAAAGGTGGTCGGAAAGCTGGATGTTAAACGCACTGCATCTTTTGAGTCAGAAGAGCAAGCAACTGCTTTTTTAGAAGCCGTTGCAAATACAAATTTGTCAGTCATTTCATTAGAAGAGAAACCTGCAAAAAGAAGCCCAAAAGCACCATTTACAACGTCAACATTGCAGCAAGAGGCATCTTCAAAATTAGGCTTCTCGGTGAAGCAAACTATGATGGTTGCACAGCGTTTATATGAAGCTGGAAAGATCACCTATATGCGTACTGACTCGTTGAATTTGTCTGAGACAGCTATTGAGCAGGCTAAGCAGGTGATTGTCAGTGAGTATGGAGCAGAATTTAGTGAAGTAAGGCGATATAAAACAAAAAATGCAGATGCCCAAGAGGCACACGAGGCGATCCGCCCAACCGAATTTGGTACCGATAAAGTTGAAGGTGAGCGTAATGAGCAGCGTCTGTATCAGCTGATCTGGCGCCGTGCAATCGCCTCGCAGATGTCAGATGCAAAATTGAAGCGTACGACAGTCGATGTTGGCATTGAATCTTTGCCTAGTGACAAGTTAACAGCCAAAGGTGAAGTAGTTACTTTTGAAGGTTTCTTAAAGGTATATGACTTTGGTTCAGGTGATGAGTCTGGGCTCTTACCACCTATGACTGTTGGCCAAACAGTACAGGTTAGCGAGCTAGGTTCTCGCCAGAGTTTTAGCCGCCCCCCTGCTCGATATAACGAAGCGAGTTTGGTTCGTACCTTAGAAGAGATGGGTATTGGTCGTCCTTCAACCTATGCGCCAACAATCGATACCGTCCAGCAGCGTGGTTATGTTGTTAAAGAGGACCGTGAAGGTAAGGAGCGTAGCTATCGCCAAATAACGCTTAAGAACGGTGTTGTTTCGGCTGAAACATTGACGGAGATGGCGGGAACTGAGAAGAACAAGCTCTTTCCAACAGATATCGCAGGTATTGTTACAAATTTTCTAACCAAACATTTTGGTGACGTATTGGATTATCAATTTACTGCAAAAGTAGAAAGTAAATTTGATGTGATTGCTAAAGGAAAGCTTCAGTGGCAGGATATGCTGGATGAGTTCTATAAGCAGTTTCATCCACGTGTTGAAGCGGCTGAAGAGGTCTCACGTGAAGAAGCGGGGCAATCACGATTGCTGGGTAATCACCCAGAGAGTGGCAAACCGATGTTTGTTAAAATTGGTCGTTTTGGGCCTTATGTGCAAACGGGTGATGGTGAAAATGAAGAAAAGCCAACCTTTGCCAGTTTGATGCCAGGTCAGAAAATGGATCTGTTGAAGCTTGAAGATGCTTTAGAGCTCTTTAAGCTGCCAAGAGAAGTGGGTGAAATGCCAGAGGCTTATCAAGCAAAAGCGGTGGATGGTTCTATTTTTGAAGTTGAAAAAGGGCAGGTCATTATTGCTAAGCAAGGGCCTTTTGGGCCCTATTTAGAATACGGCGTTAAAAAATACTGTCCGATGAAAGGGTTTGATCCATTAAGTATTAGTCTAGAAGACTCTATTGCGTTGATTGAAACTAAGATTCAAGCCGATGCAGATAAGATTCTTAAAACATTCCCTGGTACAGATGTACAAATCTTAAAAGGCCGCTGGGGGCCTTATATTACTGATTTAATCACTAAGAAAAATGCCAAAATTGCTAAAGATGAAGAGTTCTCTGAGCTAAATCTTGAAGAGTGTCAAAAGCGTTTAGATGAGGCGCCTGAGCCTAAGAAACGTGGGCGAGCGGGGGCTAAAAAAGCTGCGGCTAAGAAGCCTGCTGCAAAGAAAGCATCCACTAAAAAGGCGGCAGCTAAAAAAACGGTAGCTAAGAAGACTCCGGCTAAAAAAGCCGCAGTCAAGAAGAAGGCACCAGCTAAGAAAGCAGCAACGAAGAAGTCAGTAGCAGAAAAAGCACCCACTAAAAAGCCTGTTGTTAAGAAATCGGTAGTAAAAAAAGAGACGAAAGAGAGTTAGGATTGTTCTATACAAGTTGACTATTTTTTAAAGCCATCTAAAAGTGATTTTAGGTGGCTTTTTTCATTGCCCATCTTGAATCTAGATAATATTTCAAAGGTTCACTCCTGTTCTCATTAAAAATCATTTTTTGAAGCACTATTTTTTAGTAAAATACCTGGCTATATTTTGTATATGTCGCTTTTTGGATTGATTTTTATCTCTAAGTGTCATTTCTAACCTTTCTCAAGTAAAGAGACCTTCTCATGAAGCAGCAAATTGCACAAATTTTGACCGATGTTATTCAACAATTAAAAGTTCAAGGGGTTATTCCTGAAGACTTAAGTCCTCGCATCAATGTTGAAAATACACGTGATAAATCGCATGGTGATTTTGCGACTAATTTGGCGATGATGTTAACTAAGGCTGCAGGCATGCCGCCAAGAATATTGGCTGAGAAGATCGTTGAGTTAGTTTCTGAAGAAGCGGTCATTGAAAAAGTTGAGATTGCTGGGCCTGGTTTTATTAATTTCTTTGTCAATGATTCAGCCAAGTTTGCCATTGTTGAAGCGGTCTTAAAGCAAAAATCTGATTTTGGTTGCTGTAATGTTGGTCAAGGTAAGTCGGTATTGGTTGAGTTTGTCTCAGCTAATCCAACAGGGCCCCTGCATGTGGGTCATGGTCGTGGTGCGGCTTATGGTGCGAGTGTTGCAAATTTATTGGCTGTGGCTGGTTTTAAGGTTTCACGTGAATATTATGTGAATGATGCAGGTCGTCAGATGGATATTTTAGCAACGTCTGTTTGGTTGCGTTATCTGTCTCTGTGTGATGAAGAGGTGACTTTTCCAAGCAATGGCTATAAAGGTGATTATATCTATGAGATTAGTGAAACGCTGAAAGCTGAGTTTGGTTCGACATTGAAGCGAACTACCCTTGAAGTATTTGCGGGTGTTTGTGCAGATGAAGGTCAAGAGGGGGGGGATAAAGAGAAACATATTGATGACCTTATCGTAAAGGCCAAAAATTTACTGGGAGCTACCCATTATGAAGCCGTATTTAGCGCTGCAGTAAACTCTATTTTGGCTGATATTAAGCAGGATCTAGCAGGTTTTGGTGTGACTTTTGAAGAGTGGTTCTCTGAGCGTGCATTGATGGATACTGGTGTGATCGATGCTTCAATTGAAAAGTTACAAGCAGCAGATAAAATCTATGAGAAGGGCGGAGCTCTATGGTTCCGCTCTACTGATTATGGTGATGAAAAAGATCGTGTAGTGGTGCGTGATAATGGTTTAAAGACGTATTTTGCATCAGATATTGCTTACCATTTCAATAAATTAGAGCGTGGTTTTGATCTCTTAATTGATATTTGGGGATCTGACCACCACGGTTATGTGCCGAGAGTTAAAGCCGCTATGACAGCGATGGGAACTAATCCTGAGGCTTTAGAAGTGATATTGGTACAGTTTGCGATTTTGTATCGAGGTGGCGAAAAGCTAGCGATGTCGACTCGTAGTGGGCAATTTGTTACTTTGCGTGAATTGCGTGAAGAAGTGGGTTGTGATGCGGCTCGTTTCTTCTATGTTCAACGTAAATCAGAACAGCACATGGATTTTGATTTAGACCTTGCTGTATCAAAATCAAATGAGAATCCTGTTTACTATATTCAGTATGCACATGCTCGAATTTGCCGTGTTTTAGCCCAGGCTGAAGAGAAGGGTTATATACTTGATCTTGATACAGGCTTAGAGGCTTTAAATGGTTTAGGAAGTGATCAAGAGACGCATATTGCGACAGAGCTGGCAAAATATCCTGATATTGTTGCACGTGCTGCGTTAGTCTATGAGCCTCACCAAATTGCTTACTACCTGAAAAATTTAGCGCATGCTTTACACTCTTACTACAATGCTAGCCAGTTTATTGTAGAGGATGATGCAACTCGTCAGGCTCGTTTAACGCTAATCTGTGCTGTACAGCAAGTAATAAAGAATGGACTAGCAATTATTGGTGTTTCAGCCCCTGAGCAGATGTAGATGGCTCGTGATTACCGTCATGGGCATGCTTCTAAGCAAGGTTTTCAACGTAAATCTCAGCAGGGGGGGGCGGAGGAAGAGAAGCGCTCAGTTTCTCTAGTTTGGAGTGTTGGTTTTTTTCTTTCAGCGCTCTTATTGGTAGGGTTATTTACCTTTCAGAACTTCTCTTTTAACAGCGTTGCGCCATCTAAACTTGTCGATGCGGATGTTTTTCAGTCTACTGTTGAGCTCAAGCAGGTTGCAATAGAGTCTATAGAGAAAATTTCAGAACAGCTCCAGCCTAGAGTTGAGTTGGTGAATGAGGTCGTTATACCTACCTCTCAAGTACAGAAAACACCTATTGAATTAAAGCAAAACTTCTCTTTTTATCAAGGTTTAAGTCAAACTGAGGTTGTGGTTGAAGCCGAGCCAATTTCTGTTCAAATGAAGCACCCTTACTATATTCAGGCGGGTTCATTTGGCTCAGAATCAGTGGCTAAGCAAGAGTTAAAGCGTTTAGCTAGACGAGGACAGGTATTGGAGCTGTCAGTGTTACATAAAGGTAGTAGAACCTACTACCGTCTACGGGCAGGTCCATATACGGATCGTTTGCAGATGAATAAACGTAGAAATGAATTGCGCCGTTTTGGTGTTGATACCTTGTTGATAAAAGCTTCTGTTAAATCCTCAGATCAAGTAAATAATAGTAATAAATAATCTTAGATTAGAGTTATTTAGCCTTTTTAAGGCTCTCTGCGAGTTCATTTTCATTAACGACCTGGTTTCGTCCCTGATTCTTAGCAAGATAGAGTGCTTTATCTGCTCGTTCAATCAACTCTTTTTCAGTCTCTGAGCTACCTTTGAAAGTCGCTATACCAAAAGAAGCTGTAATTGTTCTCAGTGGTTCAGATGAGTTTTTGCGTTTAAGTTGTGCCGTCTCGATAGCATGACGAATCTCTTCAGAGCGTACTGTTGCCTCGTCAAGGCTCGAGTCTGCAAATATAACAGCAAACTCTTCACCGCCATAGCGGCATATAGTTTCATTGTCTTTTTTACTTTTTTTCATGATACTTGCATAGTAGCGCAATACACTATCGCCAACTAGGTGTCCATATGTGTCATTGAAGAGCTTAAAGTGATCAATATCACTGAGCATTAAACATAGGCTGCCTGGATTATCTTCAGCGTCCAACATTAGTTCAGAAAGCGCGAGGTTAAAAGCTTTTCTATTACCTATCTCAGTTAGTTCATCTGTCATCGCCTCAGTGCGCGCCTCAATGAGTTGGCGTTTTAGTTCATGTATCGCATCAGTACTGTTTAGCATCTCCTCTTGAAAGGCCTGAGAACTTGCTTTCATTGACGAGGCGGTGTTAATGACAGAGTTTGTTATACGCTTTATTTCATCACTATTTAGATCAGGATCAGATAGTTGTTCAGTGCACTTATCAAGCTCTTCTGTGTGAGTTTCTAGTCGATCACTCCATAAATTCATCTTCTTAACCATGACATCAATTAAGCGTTTAAAAGCTCGATCAAATTCAGAGTTTGATGAGTCACCATCAACTAAATAAGTATCATATAGTCGCTTTCCTAAGCGATCGTTGTAACCAAATGGATTATTTAGGGCAGCATCAAGTTCTTGACGTAGTTGGGGAATGTTTCCCTTAAGGTATTCGTACAAAACGTAGTAATTTAGTGGAGTGGGGCTAATATCGTGCTCTTTAAATGTTTCCGCAAGCATTTGGAAAATCTGAAGTGCTTTTTGCGGTGAATCTTTTGTTTTGATCATGAAGAGAAGCCCTTACTTACGAATATTTTGTAAGTTAATTTTAGCATGAATGAAATTGTGGCTTACTGTAAATATCAGCCTTTATTATATTAATGAGAATCAATGTTCTTAGTGGCTAGGTTGTTACTATGTCTGGAATAAAAGCCTATAAAAAGGTATAGTTTGTGCTGTTATTTAATATCATTTTGGAGTCGTAATGCTTAATGTAAATCAGTTGGAAGAGGTTGCTAAAAAGTTGGCAGATAATATCCCGCAGGGAATCGGCAAGATGCCATTAGGTTTGCAGGATCAGATTAAGGCAATTCTCTCGCGTTCTTTCGAGAAGATGGACTTAGTAAGCCGTCAAGAGTTTGATATACAAGCAGGGGTCTTGGCTAAAACACGTACTAAGTTAGAAGATTTAGAAAAGGTTGTTGCAGAACTTGAGTCTAGAGACGGCAGTTCAAAATAATCAATTTTATTGCTATGGCATGCTTTGAGGAGACCTATGAATCTAGCTGCTGTTACAAGTCGTGCATTAAATGGTATTGAGTCACCAATTGTCTCGGTGGAAGTTCATGCAAGTAATGGGCTACCTTCGCTATCTATTGTAGGGCTGCCTGAGACGTCTGTTAAGGAGAGTAAGGATAGGGTTAGAAGTGCCATTCTTAGTTCTGGTTTTACCATTCCCCCGAAAAGAATTACGGTTAATTTAGCGCCTGCTGATCTACCGAAGTCAGGGGGGCGCTATGACCTTTCAATAGCTATTGGTATCCTAATTGCAACTGGACAGCTTGAAGCCGTTGATATTTCAGGTTTCGAACTACTGGGTGAGTTAGCTTTAAATGGCAGAATTAGACCCATCAAAGGTGTTTTACCTAGTTTATTGGCTGCTAGAGAGTCTGGGCATATCTGCCTTCTCCCGCAAGAGAATATAGATGAAGCTATGTTATCCCTGTTGGATAGTCAGGTATCACCGCATTTTATTTTGGTAAGAGATCTTAAAGAGGTTTGTCGAGTTCTAATGGGTGAACAGACCATTGGATCATGTCCCGAAAATAGACCTATTGGGCTTGATGCCTGTTGTTATCCTATTGATTTATCGGATGTCGTTGGTCAGTTTCAGGCTAAGCGAGTGTTGGAGATTTGTGCCAGTGGACATCACTCATTAATAATGGTTGGCCCGCCTGGTTCAGGTAAAAGCATGCTTGCTTCAAGGTTAGTCACTTTGTTGCCGTCCTTAAGTCAGCAGGAGGCGATAGAGTCTGCGACCATTAGATCTGTTAGCGGTAAAGAGATTGAAGGCGCAAGTTTTTACCATCGTCCATTTATCTCTCCCCATCATACGGCTTCTGCAGCGGCAATTGTAGGAGGGGGTACTTATCCAAAACCTGGGGCTGTCTCTTTATCGCATAATGGAGTGCTATTTCTTGATGAGTTACCGGAATTCGGCAGGGGGGTATTGGAGGCCTTAAGGGAGCCCTTAGAAACCAAGCATGTAGAAATTTCTAGAGTGAATCAGCAGGTCAAATATCCTGCTAACTGTCTATTGGTGACAGCAATGAACCCCTCTCCTTCAGGATATTTTTCTGATGATATTCTAGGTCGATGTCGAGATACGCCTGATCAAATCCATCGCTACCAAAAAAAGATATCAGGGCCTCTGTTAGACCGTATAGATCTACATATCGAGGTGCCTGCTGTCGAAATATCTGACTTACAGTCAGATGCAAGCAGTGGCGAGAGCAGCCATGTGGTACAGAAGAGAGTCGTTTCAAGCCGTGTTCGTCAATATGATCGTCAAGGTTGTTTAAATGGAGAGCTGACAACGAAGCAACTTGCTTTGGTAGTCGCGTTAGATGAGCCTTGCACTAAACTTCTAGAACAGGCTGTCAGTAAGCTTGGCTTATCTGCCCGTGCATATCATCGTATTCTACGAATTAGTCGTACATTGGCAGATATGGAAGGTCTAGAAGGGGTAAATAGTCAGCATATTGCTGAAGCATTGGGTTATCGTTCTTTGGATAGAATTTAATAAAGGTTTGGAATGGATTCAATATTGATTACAGCACTCATGGTTGGTTTTCTTGGGGGTGTTCATTGTTTGGGAATGTGTGGCGGTGTAGTAGGGGCGTTGACTTTTAGTTTGGAGCCGCGGGTTCAGTCAAGTTGGTGGCGTATGCTGCCTTATCAATTGGCCTACAATTTAGGAAGAATCTCTAGTTATGCCATTGTAGGTGCTATTTTTGGTTCTCTTGGTGCTCTGATTGGATCTCTTGCTGTGTTCCTGCCTGCGCAGCAAATTCTACAGATGATTGCGGGTGTTTTCATGATTGCACTTGGGCTCTATCTTGGAGGCTGGTGGTTTGGGATTGTAGCAATAGAGAGAATCGGTCAAAAAGTTTGGGGAAAACTATCCCCTTATACCAAAAGTATTACTCCCGTCAAAACACTCCGCCATGCTTGGTTTTATGGCTTGTTGTGGGGGTGGTTGCCATGTGGATTAGTCTATAGCATGCTTATTATGGCAATGAGTGCTGGTAGTGCGGTTAATGGTGCTTTGGTTATGCTAGCATTTGGATTAGGTACCTTACCAAATCTTATATTTATTGGTGTGTTTGCATTCTATTTTACAAAGCTATCACGTAATGTAATCGTTAAAAAAATAGCAGGCTTAAGCGTCGTTGCTATGGGAGCATGGCAGATCTTTTTAGCGATGAGTGTTCAAGTATAAAAAACCTTTAATAACAAACTCTAGCTAAGCGAACTTACTCATTTGAATAGTCATTCTTAACGGTTGCATATTTAATATTGACACCAAGTGCATCATTTAACTTCCCCATTGCATTTAGTATTCTGTACTCTGCAATGGTATAGTCAGCTTCACTTTCCACAAGTGAAATCAAGGCACTAATGTATTCATCTTCTGTATTCAATAGGTCAAGAAGTGAGCGTCGACCAAGAGTAAATTGCTTACGATAACCAATAAGTGTCTCATGCGTTAATTGAATGTGTTGATGAATATATTCAAGCTGTTCTGCAATATAGGTTTTTGCTGCCCAAGCATAGCTTAGGTTTTCAATAATCTGACGACGTGAATTGTTTCTTATCTCTGCTGCCTGCTGTACACCTGTTGCTGTACGATTACGATTAGCGGTGTCTTTACCACCATTGTATAGGTTGTATCGCATTCTAAACATAGCTTGAAGGTTGTTGTTTTTACCTTCTATTCCATTGGTATTGTTATCAAAGGATTGCTCTAGCTCGAAATCAACTCTAGGGTAAAAAGAGCCACTTGCTGCTTTGTGTTGTGCACGAGACTGTGCAATATCTGCATTTGCAGAACGCAACGTTGGATGTGAAATTAAAGCAATATTAATCGCTTCATCCATCGTTTCTGGAAAAATAATTTCAAGGTTTGGTTTAACAAGGCTGTGATCAGGCATACGACCTAATACGCGTTGGAAGCGCGCTAATGCATCATTATAGTTATTGTATGCAGCCATTAGGTTGGAGTTTGATAGAGCAAGTCTACCCTTGGCCTGATCAACTTCAACTTGGTTACCAATACCCGCTTGGGATCGTTGCGTAATTTGATCAAGGATACGCTCATGGGTTGACTTACTTTCTATAGCCAATTGCTTAAGCTCTTGCTCTTTAAGCAGATTTAGATAAGCGGTAACCATATCTAAAGCAATCTGATTAGCCTTAGCTTGTGCAGAGTGTGCAGAAGAGTCTAATCTTGCCTCTTGGCGAGAAATTTCATTGACTGTACCATAACCTTCAAATAAATTTTGTGTAAGGCGAGCACTTGCTTCAGTCCGAGTTAAGCTAGTTTTACTGGTACCAGCTCTATCAATGTTTTCTATTCCCATGCCTGTCGTCAGATCGATTTTAGGATACCAGCTTCCCTCAGCACCTTTGAGATCAGATTCAATTCCCTGATAAAGCTTTATTTGTTCTCTAAATTCAGGGTTATGCATAATGGCATCTTCTACAGTTGACGATAGATTCATTGCCTGGGTGGTGGTAATACTGAACATAACGAAGAGACCGCTAATCAGTCTAGTATATAGTGAATGTTTTGGATGGATTTTCATAGTTTTCTCAGTTTTTAATCTTTAAAGCTAATGCCAAACGGTCCGAAACTTCCAGCTTTTCAAATACATTGTGCATATGCGATTTGACAGTACGTTCAGTAATATCAAGTTCTTGCGCAATCTCTCGATTGCTCTTGGACTCAAGTACTAAGTTGACCACTTGTAGTTCTCTATCAGTGAGTACTTTTTCCCAGTCACTATTTGGGCTTTTTTGTTTGCTTAAATCACCAATCATTGCATTCATGATTGTTTGACCTAGCCAGATGCTGCCAGCATCTACGGTTATTAGAGCTTGTTTTATTCGCTCTGATGTAGCAAACGTATTCAAGTAGCCTTTTATGCCTGTCTTGAAAAGATTTAATCCTTCGGTATTCGAAGGTTCATTACTAAAGAGTAAAATGTCAAATTGCTGTTCAGATAGGGCAGCAATTTTGTTTTCAGAGACCCTTTCAGAAAGTTGAACTAATAAAATTACCTCTGAAGGATCAAATCGTTCTTTAATATTTTCTAAGTCATAAAGAATCTTAGAGTCAGAGCCACAGGCTAGTAACCAGTTTTTTAAAGCATTAGGGTCTTGTACAAAAATCAATGGACGTTTCATTTATTGATCCGTCCCATCAATATAATAGCCTAGCTTTATAGTTACTTTTGAGCCTAAATTTACCGCATATTTGATTGTATCGGTCATTATACAAAATCCTGTATAAAATTACGTATAAAGTTCCTCTAAGATTCTCTTAGAGCCAAATCTCTTGCTTTAATAATCGGCTTGAGCAGATAATTAAGGAGCGTGTGCTTGCCAACGATAACATCAACGCTTGCAGTCATTCCCGGAAGTAGGTACAAAGGAGCCCTTGGAGATCCTAAGTGGTTTCTTTCCGTTTTTATTCTAGCAATATAGAAACTATTGCCTTCCTCATCAGTGATAGTATCCGCTGACAACTGAGTAACCGTACCATCTAAACCACCATAAATGGCAAAATCATAGGCTGTGAACTTAACTTTTGCAGTAAGGCCTTTATAGATAAATCCAATGTCGGCAGGTAATATCTTAGTTTCCAATACAAGGGTATCATCATCTGGAACAATCTCCACAATATCACTACCAGGTTGGACAACACCACCAATGGTGCTAACAAATATCTGTTTAACTATACCATTAACGGGTGATTTTATATCTGTACGTTTAACTCTATCAGCAAGTGCCATTTTAGTCTTTTCTAACTGGCTAATCTCGGCAAGTACTTGATTGAGTTCTTCATGAGCTTCATTTTGAAAGACTTCTTTAAATTCGATTCGCTTAGCACGATACTCTGTAATGACAGACTTAATTTTTGGAATCGAGTACTGTACTGATTTTAGTTTCGAATAAGCGTCATTTTCTTCACGTTTAAGCTTTAATAAATCTACCTGAGATGCAATACCTTGTCTAACTAGTGGTTGCATTAAGTTGACTTCTTCTCTTAGTAACTCAAGAGAGCGAGAAAGTTGCTGGGTCTGGCTAGTGGCATCATTAAGTTCAAGTTTTTTCTGTTCAATTTGTTCAACAATGATTTTATCATTTGTTTTGTGTTGTTTTCTTCTAGCTTGATATAGTGCATATTCTCTATCATAAAGTGCTTGTACCCTCTTATCCGGAGAAGCTTTTTTTACTTTGAAGGGTTGTTTAAATGCCTCTGCTTTTAGGCGCTGTACCTGAGCATTTAACTGTGCTTCTTTAATTTCACTTTCATCAAATGAACTTGAGAACTGTGTATTGTCTAACTTGATTATAGTCTGACCTTTTTTAACACTATCCCCAGCGTGGATAAATATCTCTTCTACAATACCCCCCTCAAGGTTCTGTATTACTTGGATTTTTGTAGAAGGAACTACCTTACCTTCACCACGAATGATTTTGTCTAACTCAGCATAATTAGCCCATGTTATTAGCCAAATGATAATTAACAAAATGATCCAAACAACCCACTGAGAACGTGCAGTTGGTTTTTCAAGTGCAGCCTGACTTAGGCTAGACATAAATTCAATATCTCTCTCTTCAATCAGTTCTTTGCGAGTTTTTTCGGGTGCTTGCTTAGCTTCTACTGGTTGTGGCTCCTCAACGGAAGCTGTATTTTTAGCTGCTTTATCCTCTTCAGTATCTTGAGATGTCTGGCTTATCTTGTGAGAAGCTGGTCCGATAGGTGCTTCCACTGGCTCTTGAATGATAACGGGAAGCTCTAAAGAGCATGATTGTTTAATAGCTGAAAATAGCTTAATTATTTTACTATCCACTTTTTCAGGAGCATCTTCATCGGGCATCTGAGGGCTTGCAATTGATGGTTCCTCAGGTACTGGCATAATTTCAGTGATAGGTTGTACATCACGATCAAAACTCATTGAATCTTTAAGCTTCTGTAATGGCTCCGAAAATTGCTGATTAGATGGCGGATTACCCTCGGTATGAATAGACTCTTTTGGCTTGTCTATAGTAGGGCTTTTGGCTTGATCTTTATTTTTGTGTTCACTAGTCATAAGTTATTTTTTCTTACTTATTTTGCCGGTTTTCAAGGCTTCTAATACAGTTTCTTTGGGTCCATCTGCAATTACTTTACCGCTATCCATAACCATTAGACGTTCAGTAAGTTGTAGAAGGCTCATTTTATGCGTTACAAGTAGTGTTGTACTTTTTAACGTACCATGCTTTAGGCGATCAATCATCAACTGCTCAGTTTTGGCATCCATCGCATTGGTAGGTTCATCAAATAAGTATATTGGTGACTCCAGTAGTAGTGCTCGGGCAACGGCTATGCTTTGACGCTGACCACCTGATAATGATGTACCGCCTTCATTGATTTTAAGACTATAACCTGAAGGGTGATGCTTTATAAAATCATCTACACCAGCAAGACGAGCAGCATTAAGTATTGCTGCATCTTCAATGTATGGCGCTTTATATGAAATATTGTCTCGAACATCTCCACTGAAAAGGGTTACGTCTTGAGGAACATAATTTACATTGCGTCTTAATTCAGCAGGATCAAGTTGAGTAATATCAATTCCATCGATTAATATTGATCCTTCATCTACCTTGTAAAATCCAAGTATCAGTTTTTCAATAGTGGTCTTACCAGAACCTATTCGTCCGATAATGCCAACTTTTTCACCAGGAGTAATAACAAAGCTTACTCTATTTAAAGCTTGTTTGGTCTCACCAGGGTAGGTGAAGCTAACATTATTAAACTCAATACGGCCTTCAAATCTTGGATGCTGAATAAATCTGGTCTCAGAAGGGCGCTCTATCTCTTTTTCCATTAAGGCATTTAGTGAATCAAGGGCTGTTTTAGTTTGTGAGTAGCTTGATGTCAAGTTAGCAAGTTGTCCCATAGGGCCGATTGCACGCTGGCTCAGCATTACAGTGGCAATCAACCCCCCCATGGTCAAGTCACCCTCTTGGATAAAGTAGACCCCTGTTAGAACAATCACAACGGTGCTCATCTGTTGCATAAATCCAGTCATTCGACCGATAGAGCTTTGTAACATTTTAGATCGGATACTTGCTCTAGCAATTTCTCCAATAGCTTGTTCCCATTTCCACTGTGATCTAGCTTCAACACCTAATGCTTTAATTGTTTCTATTGCAGTTAGGGTCTCAATTAGAACAGTATTTTTCCGGCTATTTGCCTCGTAGGTTGTTTCAATGCTACGTTCTATAGGGCCTTTTAATAGGATGCTATAAAGTAGAATGATTATGATAATAGCGATTGGGACTAATACAATGTTTCCTGCAACATAGAATATGACAAGCAAAAATATAATTGTAAATGGAAGATCGACGATTGAGGCAATGGTTCCCGAGGTAAAAAAGCTTCGGATACTGTCAAATTCTCTCAGAGTGTTAGCAACCGAGCCTATTGAACCCTCCCTATTCGCCATTGTTAGACCTAGAGTCTGTTCAAAAATTTTTGCAGACATAATGACATCACTTTTCTTTCCTGCAACCTCAAGAAAATAGGATCGTAAGTATTTTAAAATAATATCGAACATATAAACGACACTGACACCAATTGCGAGAACCCATAAAGATTCAACAGCATTATTGGGAACAATACGATCATAAACATTCATGACAAATAGAGGGTTGGCCAAGATAAATAAATTAATCACAACGGAGGCAATTAATACATCTCTATAGATTGCTTTTGATGACCAAAGCGTACTCCAAAACCAATGACCTTTTTCAAATCCCATTAAGTCTTCAGATTTTTGGTCATGATGGATTTTTGAGGTTAAATAAATGGTAAAGCCTGTGTAGTCATCACTTAGTTTTGAAAGGTCAACCTCTACAGTACCCTCAGGAGCTTCAGGCATGATAATACGCGCGTTACCAGCTTCGATATCAATTTTTTCTAGGATACATGCTTGATTATTTTTAAGAGTCAGAATACAAGGTAGAACAAGGTTTGAAATGTTCTCTAGTGAACGTTCTTTAAAGCTAGCAACAAGACTTGCTCGGTCAGCAGCACGTATAAATATTTCAGGCGAAATGATGTCTTTGTCTATTGGAAGTCCCGCAATCAGAGACTCTTTTGAAAAAGGTGTTCTATTTAATTTGGTATAGATGACTAAACAGTCTAGTAGAGGGCTATGAAGGTCAAAGGTAGAGTCATGCTTTGTTTCAGTAACAGGATCGGTGTTTTTCTCTGATTCTGTATTGGGGGCTTGCACGGCTGGCTCAACGTTATTGCTTGGATTGTTATTTTCCATATCTGTTTTGAGAGGCCTTGTGGTTCGTCATTTTTTGTAATATTGGACATGATTTTCAAGTGTATGGTAACTAGCATGTGAAATGTTAGCATACCCTGCGTATTCTAGGGTATTTTAAATGCTTGTCTAATCATATCCGAAGCGAAGTTGTATGCTGTTAAGTTTGATTAATTGGGCTTGGCGCCCCGTAGAAATAGCCTTGGAAATAATCAACACCAAGATCAGTGAAGGCTTTTTGCTGTTCTTCATTTTCAACGGCCATTGCAATCACTTTGATATCTAAACTATCGGTTAACTCGCACAAGCTTGATACATAGTCTCTAGTTTGTTCATTATTTTCAATGACTTTACTGAAAGAGGCGTCAAGCTTAACGTAATCTGGACGTAAGTCTTGTAGATACCTCATATTAGTTAATCGACTACCAAAGTGGTCAATACCAAACCTAACCCCTTGTGCTTTTAATTCATTTATTAGTGGCCAAGCAGAAACCTTTTCTTCAAATATAAGGCGTTCAGGCATTTCAAAAGATAAGTTCTTCGCAAGAGGTCCAAGTGCAGAAATAGCTTTAAATAACCAAGTTTTAAATTGACCATTATCAATAATCGACTTAGAGAGGTTGATGGCCAGTAGATGATTGTCAGGTTGTGTTTTTAGATACTGAATAGCAAGCTCAATAACTAGTTGGTCAATCTCAGCCACCTTGTTCAACTGTTCAACAGCTGGCATAAAGTAGCCTGCGGACTTCACGCTACCATCTAGGTCGTGCATACGAATTAAGATCTCTTGATCATGTATCATTCTAGAATGATCGTAAGCACTCTGTTGGAAAAGTACAAAGCGCTTATTATCGATAGCATCAGTAAGCATCTTCTCCCACGATTGTGTTTCATTATTATTTTCGTCTGTTTGTTTGTAGTAGTAGGCACTATTTTTGCCTTGCTGATTAGCCTGTTCAATTGCAAAATCTAAACTTGCCAATAGTGGGCCTCTTCTCTGCCCAGGTTCATAGTGCATATAGGCAATAGAGATAGAGGTAGACGCCCCTTCTGCAGAGATGCTTTTCAGTACATTAGCCATGTTATGGGTAATTGCTTCTGCCTGTGGTTTGATTTGAGCAGGGGGGGTTCCTGGTAATACCGCAACTAACTCTGTTCCGTTTAATCGTGCAAAGATACTATCGCCATGATTAAGGTTGTCCAGCATGCTGTCAGCAAGTAACTTCATAAGCTTATCACCTGAAAGATAACCAAATTTATCATTAAGCTCTTTTAACTCTTGAACCCGAATTAAAAGGATCGTTCCTGGTACTGACTCATTATTTGGATCAAGTAATGAGTCAATAATCATTTCAAAGTGAGTTCGGTTACTCAGTTCGGTGACTGAGTCTTGGAAGGCCATTTTCTGTAATTTTTCAGCCGTATTTGCGTCTCGCTCAAAAACGGTTTTAAGTTTGGTCACCATCGCATTCATGGCCGACACAACTTCGCGGAACTCAATGGTTGCAGGTAGATCTTCCTGAAGTAGATACTCTTTTTTAACAATAGCCTGCGCTTGTGCTTCCATTTTTTTCAAAGGTTTAAGAATGATTTTTAGCGTGAAGATAATGATCATAATTGCAGCAAAAGCAGCAATTGAGAACCATAAAAATATATTGATTGCGGACTTCCAAAGTTCGATATAAGCATAGCCAGTATGGCTTGTAACTGTGAGCGTGCCAATTGGCATCCAGCCAGATTGTACAAGGGCTTGAGCAGGGGGGGCAGAGAGTTTAATTGTATTAATAAATAGGCTGGGAACTTCCTCCATTTCACTCGTATTATCTTTGCGATAAATTGTTTCACCTTCAATATCAATCAGTTCAATCGTTGCATAATAACCTCTATCAAACACCGCATTAATCATCGTTTCCATACTAGAGATGTCTTCTGGATCTTCTATTGAACTCAATGAAAGACCTAGAGAGGTCGCTGTATCCTGCGCGTGAGAGCTAAGTTGTTGTTGTAGGAAGTTTTTAGTGTTATTTAGATTTAGGCCAAAGGTTCCGATTAGCAAGATGCATAGCAGTGATGCTATGAAAATAATCATCTGTTTATTCAAGCTCATAATCTAAGTCCTTTGTAACAAGTGCGGATAGCAGTGGTTAGTAGTGTATTCGAAAAAATGTATTGAGTAAAAAACATGTTTAGCATATTAATTGGTATCAAGACGTTGAAGTAGGTTGTTCCATGCTTTTAGTTTTTTGGTTCCACCAGAAACAGACCTTCCTTTGCCTCGTTGCCGAGCTAACCAGAGTCCATCACCATTAAAGCTGTATATAGGTACAAGGTCTCTACGTTTAGTTGCTTTGAGTATTCGTGGATTGATATTGTCTAAAACAACAGGAATTGATTTTGGTGTTTTAAAATAGGTGAGTACCATGTGTGCCTGGTTAAGACGAATGGCTTTTACATAGGTAAGGTAGAGTTTCTTTTCTGAAACACCGAGCGCTTTAAGCGTGAAATATTTGGCAATAGTATAGTCTTCACAGTCTCCACCATTGGTTGAAAGTAGCTCAACAGGGGTTGCCCAGTAGTCTTTTTTATTCCAGTGCAGTATGTCAGAAATAAATCGAACTTTATTAAAGAACTTATTTACGTTGGTGAGTTTTTCCTCTTCAGGAAGGTTAATGTTTTCGTCAACTAATTTCTGCCAAGCTTGAAGTCGTTTTCCAGCAGGGGGGCCGTAGGTGTTTATGGCAGATTGAATCTCTTGTGCAGAGATCATACGAGGTGCTTCTCCAGCGGTAACCCAAGCAATGCCCAGCGCTGTTATTAAGCAGAAAACAAAAGTATTTAACCCAAACTGTTTATTCATGGCAACAGTTTATATAGGGTTAAATATAAAGGCAATGCTAAACCGTTAAATTTGAGCTTAGCCATTATTTTGATGGTATTCTTTTCTATCGCTTTAGCATCTCTTCAGGGATATTAAGTTGTGCATCGATAGGCAGTGCTTCATCAGTAATCACTTTAAGCTCAATTCGACGGTTCTTCTGACGACCATCTTCAGTTTCGTTGTCAGCAATCGGTTCCATTTCACCCTTACCCATAATATATACACGGTCTTCGCTGTGGCCAAGCTCTTTAATGAGGAATTGTTTAGCACTGTTCGCACGGCGCCAAGAGAGGCGCAAGTTTATTGGTTCCATGCCTTGGTAATCAGTGTGGCCTGTAATTAAGATTACTTCATTATCATTTAAGTCACTTAAATGAGCCGCATCCTGTCTTAGAATACTGGCCTGGTCTTCTCGGACGTCATGAGCATAGGAATCAAAAACAATGTTAGTCAGAATTCTTTCAACAGGTGCACATCCGAGGCCATTGACTTTGGTTCTGAAAGGCGTATCTGTACACTCATCAACCGAATCATCAATTTGGTCTTGATCAATATCGACTTCAACTATTGCACAACCTCTGAAGTCAACACGCGCACCCTTTGGTGTACCTGGGCAAGAGTCTTGGCTATCATATACACCATCACCATCTTCATCGTTCTGGCAACCAAAAGTGTTAACCACTGCACCATATGGTGTGCTTGTGCACTTATCAAATCGATCAACAACTCCGTCACTATCACTATCAAGTTCACAGCCTAACTGATCAACTTCGGTACCATAAAAACTGTTTGGACAGTGATCAAACTGATCTTTAACACCATCTTGGTCTAAATCTTTATAGTAAGTCGTGACAATCTCATAATCTTTACTCACTATACTTTCCATTGCATGAGTCAAATTTTGGCTAAGGTTTTCTGCATGGATTGATGGTGCAAGGAAGGTAGCAATAAGTACGATGCTTGTTGCTAAGATGATTTTAAGGTTTTTCATAAGTTGCTCTTGATTGAATGCGATAGTAAAAGGGTTGTGTTTGCGTTCAAAAGGATTGTTATCTATTTATAATAAACGACTGATTTATCCATTGAATGATGCATTAAATACAATTGTTTTTATAAAAAAGTGCCTATTTTCTTTTATATTAAGGCCGTAATTGGAGTAATGATACTCTTTTTTACCCTTTAGTGCCTAGGGAAAAGTACCTAAATAGTTGGGATTTCATCATATTTAGAAACCCCCCTAGTTAAAGGGATGATTCAATTGCACCTATCAGCTGTTCATCACTCAAAGTAACAGGGTTGCCAAGCATGCTTCCACCTCGGCAGTTCGCAATAACTTTTTCTATATTGTTTTGTGACAGGCCATATTGTGAGAGTCCCTGAGGGGCATAGTTTATTGTCAGGTTATCTAATGTGTGGATTAGTGCTGATAGCGCTTCTGAATCAGCTATATTTGGGTTAAATAGGTAGCTAATTTGCCTGTATTTTTCTAAAATTAACAACCCGCTAGATGAGTTTTGTTTCTTTAGTGATTGAATATTTAACTCGGTAATTGGTTTTAATAATTTGGCACAAACAATACCATGTGGTGCCTCAAAGAAAGCCCCTATGGGGCCTGCTAAACCATGTACAGCACCAAGGCCTGCGTTTGCTAAGGTTGTTCCTGAAAGTGATGCAGCGAGCATTAAATTGCCATAACCCCGTTTTTGATGCTCAAGGTCTTTACTATTGATATCCTCAAAAGCACCATTGAAGAGCGTCATTCCTTGCCATGCTAAGCTGTCAGTGATGGGATTAGCATTAATCGTTGTATAGGACTCAAGTAGTTGAGTAAAGGCATCTAGTCCTGTGGCATAAAGTACTTCTAAAGGGCAGCTTTTCAGTAGTTCTGGGTCTAGCCAAGCCTGTTTTGCGAGAAGCTGCTCATCGCGGAATGACTTTTTGAAAGTGCCTATTTCTGTAAGGACTGCATTTTTGGTTGTTTCACTGCCCGTTCCTGCGGTGGTTGGAATCGCGATAAAAGGGCAGGTTTCCACGTGAAACGGTTTGCCTAAACCAACCCCTTCTAAATAGTCCATTACGGAAGTCTGGCTAGGGATTAATCCTGCAACGGCTTTAGCTGCATCTAAAACACTGCCTCCGCCTAGTCCTATCACTGCTTGGCTATCAACATGACACTGTTGAACAATCTCATCAACTAGCATGGGGGATGGCTCACCAGAAACAATGAAATGCTTAACATTAGAGGCAGTTTTTTTTAGCTGTTGTAGGAGTGTCTCACCAAATAGCCCCTGCTCAGAAATACTTTTTCCAGTAATCAGTACGATATGCCCAGTGTAATCTTTGGAGAGAGAGTCGAGTAGCTTTTGTCTTATGCCCCAACCAAAATGGATGTGAGGCATAGGGGCAAACTGAAAAGGATTGATATTTTCGCTGGTGTTGTTAGGTGAAATAGACATAAAAACCTCTAATTTAATCCTTTTTTAGAAATGACTTCAAGCTGGCAAGATGTGCATTTCCATGATCCATTTGCTCTTCTTTACTGACAACGACACCGGGTTTTCCTTCCCACTTTAAAGCCTCTTCTGGCAGTTCTTCAAGAAAGCGGCTTGGCTCACAGGCCATATCTTCACCATACTTACGGCGTTTTGTTGCATAAGTCATGGTCATGGTTCTTTTTGCTCGGGTGATACCGACATAAGCAAGGCGACGCTCTTCCTCTAAGCCTGGAGACTCCATATTTTGCTTATGCGGTAGAAGCTCTTCTTCCATGCCAATTAAAAATACATGTGGGAACTCTAGCCCTTTAGAGGCATGCAAGGTCATTAGACTAACCATATCATGCTCTTTTTCAGACTCATTGCGCTCCATCATATCCATTAGCATCATATGGGTGACAATCGTCTCTAGGCGTTTATCTTCACCATCTTCCTCTTTGGCCTTATTAACAATACGCTCAATCCAAGTCACGAGCTCTCGTACATTGTTAATGCGTTTTTCTGCGGCTTTTGGATTGCTGGCATTTTCATGAATCCAATTGTCATACTCTAGATTTTCAATCAGTTGTTTAATAAATGAGGTGACCTCTTCACCCTCGGCTGCATCGGCGTCTTGTGCCCACTTAAGCAGTTGTTGGCCAAAGTGTTGGACACGTTTGAGGGCCTTCTCTGACAAAATGGTCGTGATGCCAAATTCCTGTGTTGCATCAAATAGACTAATGCCGCGTCCTGTTGCATAGGTGGCGAGTTTTTCTAAAGTAGATGCGCCAATCTCTCTGCGCGGTGTGTTGACGATTCTTAAAAAGGCCGCATCATCATCAGGATTCACAATCAGACGAAGATAGCTCATGATATCTTTGACCTCGGCATGGTCAAAGAATGATTTTCCGCCAGAGATAACATACTGAATATTCTGCTCACGTAGAGCACGTTCTATTAATCGAGATTGGTGATTACCACGATACAAGATGGCGTAATCTTTGTTTTTACTGCGTGTTTTAAACTTGTGAACAATGATCTCAGAGACAACACGCTCGGCTTCTTGGTTCTCATTAGCACAAGCGATCACTCTAAGTGGGTCGCCTAGACCCATATCACTCCACAACTTTTTTTCGAAAAGGTGTGGGTTATTAGAGATAAGTTGGTTGGCACTTTGCAGAATTCGGTTACTCGAGCGGTAGTTCTGCTCTAACTTAATCAGTTCAAGTGCAGGAAAATCCTCTTTGAGTAGCGCTAAATTTTCAGGCTGGGCACCTCGCCAAGCATAGATAGACTGATCATCATCGCCAACCACGGTAAAACGGGCACGAATACCCACAAGGTATTTAACTAAGGCATACTGAGAGGCGTTGGTATCTTGATACTCATCTACCAATAGGTAACGGACTTTATTTTGCCAGCGTTCACGAGCGTCTAGGTTTTCAGCGAAGAGCCTAACGGGCAAGCCAATCAAATCATCAAAGTCCACGGCATTGTAGGCGTGTAGTTGTTTCTCGTAAGCTTGATATAAGATTGCACGAGCTTGTTGCTGTGCATCCTCCGCCTGTTCTAAGGCTTGTTGCGGACTCACGCGATCATTTTTCCAGCTAGAAATATCCCACTGCACACCATCGAGCACTTCTGGATCAACCGTCTGCTTAAGCATCAGCTCTTTCAAAATCTGCCCCGAATCAGCAGCATCCATAATTGAGAAGTTAGATTTATAACCTAAGTGTTTGTACTCTTGGCGAATAATATTTAACCCGAGGTTATGAAAGGTAGAGACATTTAGCCCTTTGGTATTTTCATCTCTAAGCAGTTTAGTAACACGCTCCTTCATCTCTTTGGCCGATTTATTGGTAAAGGTCAAAGCATAAATATTATGTGCTTTGATATCGCACTTACGGATTAGGTAGGCGATCTTCTCGGTAATAACACGGGTTTTTCCAGAGCCTGCACCTGCAAGTACTAGGGCGGGGGTCTCCGTGTGTAGAACGGCTTGGCGTTGTCTTTCGTTTAAGCTATGCATGTAGTTTGATTGTTTTACCGGTTTTCAAAGTGGTTAAGGAGCCTCTGAACAAGTCCTTTAAAATTCTGTGAGCCTTCAAGTTGCTCTATTCAAGACGTGGTTCGCAGATAGGGGTTGTTCCCCTATCAAGAATCATAACGCAGGAGAGGGCTGCTTGAAGGCCCACCCTTCGGGGCTTAGCCAAGTTTTAGTCCTCATTATTAGATTGTTTTGTAGTATCGAGATACTATTGCAAAAACCTGCCTTGATGACAAAAATTTGGCGTTGCCAGAAATTAAAGGATTTGTTGAGAGGCTCCATAAATAAAGAAGGTACAATATGATAATTCAAAACCATCAAAATTACTTTGGGAAAATACAAAAGTGGCCACTATTGACGAACTAAAACAAGACTTAGAGATTAAAACGCAATTAATGGGTAAGGATCTTACGTTTGCAACCACATGGGGCGTTTTTAGCCCGCGTGAAATTGATTCGGGAACAGAACTATTTTTAAGGTATCTTGATATTAAAGAAGATGAGATTGCTTTGGATATTGGCTGTGGTTATGGGCCAATTGGTTTAGCGATTGCAGCCAACGCACCCAAAGGGCAGGTTCATATGGTTGATAAGGATTTTGTTGCGGTTGATTACTCAAATAAAAATGCACAAAAAAATGGTTTAGGTCATGCGAAGGCTTATCTATCGAATGGTTTAAGTGCTGTACCAAAAGATATTCAGTTCTCAACGGTTGTTTCTAATGTTCCTGCCAAGGTGGGTAAAGAGATGCTGAGTATTATGTTGCATGATGTGCACCGGCAGCTTGAGCCTGGCGGGCAGTTTGTCGTTGTGACCATTAATGGCTTACGCCAATATATGAAGCGTAACTTTATGGAAGTATTTGGTAACTACGATAAAGTGAAGCAAGGTAAGGATTACACTATTTCACGTTGTATAAAGCAGTAAGCTTCAGCAAGTATACGAGTGTTTAAAACGAAAAATATTTTGAACAGGGGGGGTAGTAAAATACTCTCTATTGAAAATTAGAATACGGCTTTATCTATTTGTTTTTGCTTATATTTAAAAAGTAGCTACAATGCCTACATTAAAAATTAAATGATTTAAGTTTGGAGAAAATTGTGAACAAGGTAATAAAACCCTCTTTTGTGGTTCTTTTAACGATGTTTTTTGGTCTGGTTAGTATTGCTCAAGTGGCTGAAGCTAAACGTTTTGGGGGTGGTAAAAGCTTTGGTTACTCTAAAACGGTTGCGCCTAAGTCTTTTAAGACAGCGCCAACGACAGCACCTAAAGCAGCACCCACTTCAACGAAAGCTGGAGCGGCAGGTGCAAAACCTCGTTCTGGAATGATGGGCATCTTAGGTGGTCTGGCAGCGGGTGGTTTATTAGCAGCACTATTTATGGGGGATGGTTTTGAAGGACTTCAGATGATGGATATCTTATTGTTTGCCTTAATTGCTTTTGTTCTATTTAAGTTATTCAAGCACTTTGCAGGTCGTCAGAACCAAGCAAGACCACAGCATGCCTATGAAGCACCTCAGCAACAACGTCAGCCTGAACGTGAAGCTGAGCCCCAGATGGATCAAGTCCAGCAGCGGGAGACAGCCGCTGAATATAACCCAAATTCTGGTGAGTCCATTTTTGGTTCAAGCTTGGGTGATGCCGTGAGTGATCAGGCGGTGCACCTAACTGAGACACCAGAGTGGTTTAATGCAGAAGAGTTTGTAGAAGGCGCTAAGGGGCACTTTGTTACCTTGCAGAAGGCATGGGATAATGCAGACCTTTCTGAGGTAGAGTCTTACTGCTCGCCTGAGTTATTTGAAGCGATTAAGAGTGAAATGGAAGGAACTCAGGCTGGTGAAAATCACACGGTTGTTGATAGCTTAGATGCTGAAGTAGCCGATATGGCGATTGATGGTGAGTATTTTATCGTTAGTATTCGCTTCACTGGCTTTATTCAGGAAGACACTGCTGAAGGGGCGCATGCCTTTAATGAGATTTGGCATATTCGACGTTTAGAAAATGATGAGGGTACTTGGCAGGTTTCAGGTATTCAGCAGGCTGCAACTGCTTAATTTTTGAGCTTCTAAGTCAGAGTCTGTTTAGTCGTTATATAAGGGTTGTGGTATGCAAAACATTGTGAGTAGAGTTGGTTCACTTAGTTCAATAAGTCTTGCTGGTGTAATTGCTCTAATGGTCTCTTTGGGGCTAGTGGGGTGTAGTAAAGATCCTGTTAGGCTAACCTCTGCACAGATTATTCAAAAC
Source organism: Thiomicrorhabdus sp. (assembly GCA_033238645.1). Lineage (GTDB taxonomy): Bacteria > Pseudomonadota > Gammaproteobacteria > Thiomicrospirales > Thiomicrospiraceae > Thiomicrorhabdus. The sequence continues at coordinate 4,338 of BQXR01000010.1, read as the reverse complement.
TTAGACAAGGGCTCTGGTAACTTTGACCGTGTACTACAGATCTGTTTTTCGAAACCGCTGACATCAACTTACTATCATAAGGTCATTATTGTGACCAATGAGAACGTAAAAATTGCAGGAGGGGGCAAGCTTAGACCGCTTGCATCTGATCCTGATAAAAAGTGCCATTTACGTAATGTTTATACTTATATTAATAAGGACTCGCCAATGAATGCGCGTCAATTGATTAAAGATTATGTGGTGGCGGGTAATGTAAATCAGGTATTAGTTCAGGTTTATAATGAAAAACCTAAGGCGAAAGAGAAGCCTATTGCGGAAAAGCTTTTTAAAGATTTATAACAATTTTTCTCAATAAATTAAGTTCTATCCTTCTAGGGCTTGGCCATATTCAATGAATATGCCAAGCCCTTTTTATATGGTAAAAGAAATATTATGACGACAGCAGACCAATCAAACCCAGCAGATTTAACTCAACTCAACTACGCTTTAGGCAAACCAGATATAACAGGTGTCTATAAGGTTGTTGCTGAGGACTTTATTGTAGAGGAGCAGATTGCCTATGAGTTAAGTGGCGAAGGTGAGCATCTTTGGTGTTGGGTTGAGAAGAGGGGTGAGAATACTGACTGGGTCTTGCAGCAGTTAGCAAAGTGGGCGGGGGTATCACCGAGTAAGGTTGGCATTGCTGGTCAGAAGGATCGCCACGCAGTCACTCGTCAGTGGTTTAGTATTCAGCTACCCGGTTTAATCAATCCTCAAGAGAGTGATTTCAAGGTAGCGAATGTGGCTATATTAAAGACCATTCGTCATCAACGTAAATTACAGACAGGTGGTCTATCAGGTAATCGCTTTACCTTGAATATTCGTAACCTCAGTGGTGGTGAGGATTTGATACAGGTGCTACAGAAGCGCTTAACGTCAATAAAAACTCACGGTGTACCAAACTACTTTGGTGAGCAACGTTTTGGTATCCACGGACGTAATATTAAGCAGGGCATCAAATTCCTAGCAGGGGGGCTAGCCAAAGTTAAACGCAACCAAAAGAGTATGTATCTCTCTGCAATTCGTTCTTGGATGTTTAATGAGCTACTCAGTAAGCGTTTAGCGTTGCACAACTGGAATAAACTAGTTAAGGGTGATGTTTTACAGCTTGAGGGCTCAAATAAGTGGTTTCTTGAAGATGCTTCTACAGATTTAAGTAGTCGAGTGGCGCAGTTGGATTTACATCCAACAGGCGCTCTCTATGGAAAAGGTGAACTACCCACTGAAGGCTCTGCTTTAGCGATAGAGAAAGAAATTGCTGGCTTATACCAAGCGTGGATTACTGGGCTTGAATGCTATGGGGTTAATCAGGATCGCAGGGCGTTAAGAGTGTTGCCTGTAGATTTTGAGTGGCAATGGTTAGCCTCGGAATCAGGTGTGAGTGATACGCTTAGTGAGGCGTTCAATAAGATTGACAGAGTAGAGGGTTGGCAGGATCGCCCGGTGCTGAAGCTCTCATTTAGCTTGAGATCAGGTAGCTATGCGACCATGGTGATGCGTGAGCTATTAGCAGGGGAAGACTACCAAGTGATTTTAAAGGATCTTAGCCACCCTGCTTAGCCTCTAATGGGTTAAAAGTCAGCCCACTCTTCTGGCGTGTTTTGTACCACAGGTTTTTGCAGTGGTTTTGCGATAGCTTTCTTAGGCTTATTCGTGTGAGTAGGTTTTTTAGTGGCTGTAGTCATTTCTATAGGCTTAACTCTGGGTGAGACCTGTTTATTCAATGTTTTATATTCAGTTTCAACTTGATCAATTAAGGTTGACATTCTATCGCTTATCTTAGCAAGCCTTCCCATCATCTCTGTGGCTAGCTCAACATCCCCAGCATCTTTTAGTTGAAGAATTTCTGAAACAAAATTGTGAAATTCGGCGTGTTCAGTGGTGAGATTGTTAATGGCTGCTGTGTTATGGTCTCTTCCCACAGTATTTAGCCATTGACCAAGCGCACAGACATCTTTATTCCCCGCGGCTGCACGATCAAATTTAATCTCAATGTCATTTAGGTAGGAGCGAACGATGATTCGCCACTGTCGTAGATTACGTCTGGAAAGTGCAAAGTCAAAGTCGTCCATTTTACGTAATTTGCTACTTTCTGAAATTATTTTTTTGACTGAGAATTGTCCCATATTATCATTCATCATTGTCGACATTTTCCGAAGCTCTTCGGCGAGAATAGAGGTCTCTTCTGCGAGAATAGAGTTCTGTTGGATGCTGGTGTCAATCTGACTCATTGCGGCATTAACTTGATCTACCCCTTGGCTTTGCTCAGTACTAGAATGGGCGATGGCTTCAACAACATGACTGACTTCAGTAATAGCTTCAACAATTTGATTCAAAGCATCACCTGATCCCTGAACATGTTGTGTACCTTCAGACACTTTTTTAACCGTGTCCTCAATTAAAGAGCGAATATCTTTAGCTGCGTCAGCTGACCTTCCTGCAAGATTTCTGACCTCACCTGCAACAACGGCAAAACCTTTACCATGCTCTCCTGCACGTGCAGCTTCAACAGCCGCATTAAGGGCCAATAGGTTAGTCTGGAATGCGATGCTGTCAATTAGGCCAATAATGTCACTAACCTGTTTACTGGATGCGTTAATCTCTTCCATAGAGTTGATGGCATTATGCATCACATCAACACCTGCTTGAGCTTCATTAACTGTGTCTTGTGTGGTCTTAATGGTTGCGGCAGCATTGTCAGCATTTTGCTTAACTGAGGCTGTGATCTCTTCCATGCTTGCAGCAGTCTGTTCAAGAGAGGCAGCCTCTGCTTGAGTTCGCTCATTGAGTTTTAGGCTACCATTTTGAATCTTAATAGCATCCTTCTGAACCGCAGAGGCAGTTAATTTGTTTTCTGAGATGATACAAGCTAAATTATCGATTGCGACATTTAAGCTATCCTGCATAACTGCAAACCGGCCATGCAAATCACCTTCTACTGCTTTTGAGAGATCTCCCTGAGAGAGTGCAATAGCTACCTTGACGACCTCATTAATGGGTTGTGAAATGGTGTCTAGTAGATTATTGAGTGATAGGCTAAGCTCTTTTGCAACGCCTTCAACCAGGCTCAGATCGATTCGGGTATCAAGTTCGCCATGTTGAGCGGCTTTGACCGTGCTGTTGACCTGCACCATAAGTTGCATTTGAGCAGTTTGGTCTTCCCATTCAATGAGGGTAGCCATCTGAGTCCCAGTTCTATTTAGGACTGGAGTAATATGCAGAATAATATGATATCCCGCAATCTTCATCTCTAGTTCTTCAGAGTTAGCAACACGTTCTAACGTTGTACTCATGTGATGTTGGTTTTGGTGGAACTGATTGATATCACTTCCTAGTAATGTGTTTTTATCAAAACTTGGCAGTATGGTTTTAAGTTGTTGCTCTCTTTCAGCAAAAAAGTCCTGCATGGTTTGATTGGTATAAATAATTTTATGATCCATATCGGCAATCATAATATTAGATTGAACATTATCTATAGCGCTTTGTAGACGGTTTGCTTGATCTCGCTCATTGGCAGCCTCCTCACGAACCTCTAAGGTGGCTAAGCCCGTGGCCGTAATGGCACTCTTAAGCTTGCCATTAAATGAGGTTGGGTCGTACCAGCCAGTGACGATCTCCTCCTGGCTGGCAATCGTGTGGAGCATGCTGCAAGCTTTTAACATTGCCTTTTGGCGCATTGAGCCATAGATGTAGGCGGGGATTAAACCAAGTAGGCCTATTAGGGCAATAGCGACGCTGTTTAGTCCCGTTTGGTAGCCGTAAGCCATGGCAGGAATGAGATAGAAAAGTCCAATGATAGCCATTAATTGGCTTTGAGGGTTTAGGCGGGGAAAGAATTTCAGTGCCTGCCAATCAGTTCCATAGATAATACGTGCATTTTTAATACGTGCTTTGCCGCTATTAATATCTTTGTAGATTTGTGTTGCTGCTTGTTTGTGGGCATCTAAAGCGGGGCTGCGGACAGACATGTAGCCAGATAATTTACCATTCTCATAGATAGGGGTGGCTCTAGCGATGACCCAATAGAAACCCCCGTTAGCCCTACGGTTTTTAACGATCTGTGACCAAGGGGCTCCAATGGCAAGTGTCTCCCAGAGGTCTTTAAAAACTGCTTCTGGAATGTCAGGATGACGGATAAGGTTGTGAGGTTGCCCGATTAGCTGTTTTCGCGTATAACCACTAGCAAGTTCAAATGCCTCATTACATTCAGTTATATTACCCACTAAATCAGTTTTAGAGACCAGTGTTGATCCCTCAGGGACGATGTACTCTTCATCGATAACGGGTTGATTGTTTCTC
>BQXR01000009.1:0-88231 GCA_033238645.1 Thiomicrorhabdus sp. | reverse complement strand
CCGAACTCAGTAGTGAAACGTCTTAGCGCCGATGGTAGTGTGGGAGGTCCCATGTGAGAGTAGGTCATTGCCAAGCTTATATTCTAAAAAGCCCGTACATAGCTAATGCTTGTGCGGGCTTTTTTTTGCATGAAATTTAGCTATGTGGTTTTTTTTATTAAAACCTTACTTGATTAGTATAGTCTGAAATTCGGTGGCTTGTTAGATAGGCTACAAGCCAAAAATGTAGATTTTATAAGTCCTTGTTAGGACATTAGGATTTGGTTGCTTACTGCTCCTTACCGGGCTGGCAACAGGGGCAGTAAAAAGTGGATCTCTGTGCAATTATAATTTTTTCGATTGGTGTTGAGCATTTTGGGCAGGGTTGGTTTTCACGTCCGTAAACATTTAGGTGTTGTTCGAAGTAGCCTGGTTTGCCATCAGGTTTTACGAAATCCTTTAGCGTTGTTCCCCCCTGCTCGATTGACTCTTTTAGCACGGCTTTGATATTCTGCACAATATCAGCACACTCTTGTTTTGTGATGCAGTTTCCAGGTTTTTTTGGATTGATCCTAGACACAAATAGAGCCTCATTTGCATAGATATTTCCAGCACCAACAGCTACCTGACTATTCATCATTAAATTCTTTATAGCAACTCTTCTGTTATGAATTGCCCTGTAGAAAAAATCTTCATTAAATTCTGTGCTAAGAGGCTCTGGTGCAAGTTTAAATAAGAGTTTATGGTTGTTGATATCGCCTTGAGATATATCATGCCAGAGAATAGACCCAAACCTACGTGGGTCATTAAATCTTAATACTATGCCTGAATCAAATTGTATCTCTATATGGTCATGTTTTAAAAGAGGTGTGTTTGCTGGAAGTACTCTAAGATTTCCTGACATTCCCAGGTGAATCATTAAGGTGCCTTGAGTAGTTTCAAGTAGAATATATTTACCTCGCCTTGAGACCTTATTGATGCAGAGTCCAGGTAGTATTTCACATAATTTTATAGCTACGGGCCAGCGTAATTTTCCGTTTCTAATGACAAAGTGAATGATCATTTTATCTACAATATGTGGTTCTATTCCGCGGCATGTCGTTTCTACTTCGGGTAATTCTGGCATGAATTGTGTTCCTAATAAAATTAAAGTTATCAAGCTTTGTAAAAAATATTGTAATCAAATTGTCAAATTAACAACACTATCATTGTGTATACTCGCATCGATTTCATGTTTAGAGGTAGATGAACTGAAGTATACCGATTAATCTTTTAATAAAGAATTTTAGATGAAGCCCGATAACGTAAGTAGAGATACAAAACAACAAGCTGTCATAGATTCAAACATGGGCAGCAGCAGGGAGGCTACAGTGTGTAATTCAGTTTATCAGGTTGAATACGATGGTTCATGCTATATTGTAATGAAACGCGGGCAGGCTTTAATGTCTTTTGACTCTTGTGATAGTGCGTTTGATGCAAAGCGTGATTTTGAGACAACCAAGTATCCAAAGGGTTGGGATAAGATTCCACCTGCGATGCAAGCAGCTAAGCGTCTTATCTACGGTGAACAGTAAATAATTGATACTCTCGTTTTGCAATTTCTATTGCAATAAATCCAGGGCTGGATTTTCAATTCAGCTTTTAACTTCCTATACTTTCATTTCCTATTAAATCGTTATCTGTTGACTAATTAAAATTTTCAATCATTTAAGCCAAGTTAGAGCAGCCGAGTCTCTCTAATAAGTGTAACGTTATATTTGTATATTTTACTTTTCGATAGGCATAAAAAAACCCAGTCTTTTGAACCGGGTTTGATCAAACGCATCTGGATAAGATTTATTTGATTTTAGCTTCTTTGAACAAGACGTGTTTACGAACCACTGGATCGAACTTCTTGATTTCAAATTTTCCAGCCATGTTCTTTTTATTTTTATCAGTAGTATAAAAATAAGCAGACTCTGTAGACTGTAATTTAATTTTTTCGCGCATGGCAGTCTCCTTAGACCTTCTCACCACGTGAACGCATCTCAGCGATCACAGAGTCAATACCATTTTTATCAATAATACGCATACCTGCAGCAGTTACGCGTAATTTAACAAAACGGCTCTCAGCTTCTACCCAAAAACGATGCGAATGCAAGTTTGGTAAGAAACGACGACGTGTTTTACGGTGAGAGTGAGAAACATTGTTACCGACTACAGGACGCTTTCCTGTTACTTGGCATACTTTAGACATTTCACAATCCCTTATAAAGTTTTAAAAACATCTTAACTCCTTGAGAGATAAGCTATTTTTGATATTAAAAATATTCGAATATTTCTATATTTAATGTAGTGGCAATTCACCACGGAAAACAAGAAAGCGGGATTATCCACAAAAACGCCCTCTATTGCAAGTTTAATCTCACTTATTTTACTTTTGAGCAGGGGGGGGAGTGCTTGGTGTTGTTTAATTATCTATAGGTAATGATCACAATAATAACTGGCTGCTCGTTAATTTATTTGTTGATGCTGTGCAAGAGAGTGCCAGCGCCCACTATCGCCAATGATGATATGATCTAGCACGCGGATTTCTACCAGTGCAAGAGCCTGTGTAAGCATGTCTGTTAGGTCTATGTCCGATTGGCTTGGTGTTGGGTCGCCAGAAGGGTGATTATGTGCGAATATTATTGCTGCGGCGTGGTGTTCTAGTGCTGTTTTAATAACTTCGCGAGGATGCACTTCTGATTGATTGAGTGTACCGGTAAAAAGTATTTCGTTGTGAATGAGTTGATGTTGTTGATTAAGCAAGAGTACCACAAATTGTTCACGGCTTTGAAAGGCTAGGCTGTGTGCTAGATATCTAGCGACTTTTTCTGGATCATTAAAAGCTTCCCCTTTGGTTAAGCTTGATTCAAAATAACGTCGCGAAAGTTCTAACAGTGCTTTAAATTGTACATACTTTGCTTGGCCTAGCCCTTTTAGCTGACAGAACTCCTCTTCTGTGGTGTTAAGTAGATCATGCAGGCTGCCAAAATGATCTAGTAATGTTTGAGCTAGTTCTACAGCACTTTTACCTTTTACACCGACACGAAGGAAGATAGCCAGTAATTCTGCATCACTGAGTTGTGGTGCACCAAACTTTAATAGTTTTTCACGAGGACGATCATTTTCATGCCAGTCAGTTATAGCCATGTCAATTTATCCTCTGGGTCTTGTTAATAAGTAATTTAACCCAATATACACCGTATTAAATCAGTTAAGGAATTTGTTTAATGTATAAGCTTGAAATGCGTGTTAGAGATTATGAATGTGACCTACAGAAAGTTGTGAATAATAGTGTTTATCAAAATTATTTTGAGCATGCTCGCCATGAGTTTTTGCTGAAAAATGGGGTTGATTTTACGGCGCTGGCAGAAGCAGGTATTAATTTGATGGTGATTAGAGCTGAATTAGACTATAAAAAACCACTTACTTCTCAAGATGATTTTTACGTGACCGTTGAGGTGCTGAAGGCCTCTCGGATTAAATATCTTTTCATACAAAATATCTACCATAATGAGGATGATCGTTTAATGGTCGCTGCTAAAACTTTAGGGGTAGCAGTTAATGAAAAAGGACGACCGATTGCGTCAAGAGAACTAGATTCACTAATTATTTTAGACCAAACCGCATAGTATCTTCGTTATTTTCAACCCTAAAGCAGGTTTTTGTTCGACAAATGTCTTTTTTACCTCTCGGAATGTTTTATTGATAATGTCTATTTTAAATAAGCTGTTGTCGTTAAAGAGAATACTGATAAATTACCTATAGGATATTTGTCCTACATAGACATATGTCGTCTTAACATAAGCGTTTATTACACCTATGATAGTCTCAAGTTAATAGAGTGGGAAAGCGGCCAGTATGGTGACTTATTAAGCCCACAAATTTTAGGTTCTTGAGGAGTTAGTTATGCAGCTGCAAAAAATCCCTTTTATATTATCAGGCATCTCTATTGCCGTTCTATTGGCATCCTGCGGCGGTGGCAATGATGGTATCTAGACATCACCTACAGCGACTTCTAGTAATTTTGTTGTTACGGGTACGGTACCAGGAACACTGATTGAAGCATTTTGCTCTAATGGTGAGTACCGTCACGTGAGCTCAACCGATATCGGTATAACAGAACACTCTTTTAGTATCTCTCTTCCAACGGGTATTGATTGTCGTTTAGTCATGACAACGAATGAGAATGATGTGAATAACCGTGTCATTACCGCGATTCAAATTAATACGGGCGGTGTGACCAGTGGTCTGGTTAGTCTCAACGGAAACTTTGACATGGGTAATATTCCCTTAGAGATGGACCGAAACAATATTATTGATGCGAATAACGATAGTGTTCTGGATTCCCCGCTTACTCTGAGTATGACTTTGCCAAATGGGGTTGTAATCAGAGAGGTTGCCTATGATCTTTTAGATAAAGATGGCGATGGTCTGCACAACGTTAAAGACAGTGACGATGATAATGATGGTCAGGATGATGCGCATGATGAAGGGGATAGAATACTCGATGAAGATGATTCTGATCATGATTAGGAGGGGTGAAATAAAAACACAATCAACCCGTAGAAGTTTATTAAAAGGACTGGGACTAGGTTTTGCTGGCGCAACCGTTGCAAAATACCTTAAGCGTTGGGGAGTGCTTGGTGTTCAAGTGACGGTTATTGAACCAAACTCAACTTATATTTCGCCTATTTTTAAGCAACCTTGTATTAAATAATTAAAGTATGTTTAATTGGCTAGGCAATTTATTTGCCGATACCTTTGCATAAGGACTACTTAAGACTTGCTACACTAATTGATGCAGCAAAGCTTTAGGTATATTTAGTAGGGCTCACACTTTTTTTATTTGATCTAATGCTCTTCAGCCTAACTGAATAGTTGAATGTTAGAAAGCATAAAGTCATTTATTAATGTTTTAAACTCGGTATCATAATGAAAGTTTATCAATGAATTATGAAGTAAATATGAAAGTTTTATTAGGTGTTACGGGCGGTATTGCCGCTTATAAGAGTTTAGAGCTTGTCAGGCTGTTTATTAAAGACAGCGATCAGGTTCAAGTTGTGATGACCTCGGGTGCCAAAGCCTTTATTCAGCCATTGTCTTTTCAAGCATTATCAGGTAATCCGGTGCGTGATAGCCTATTTGATGAAAACCAAGAAGCAGGTATGGGGCACATTGAGTTAGCTCGTTGGGCAGATCAAGTTATTATTGCGCCAGCCTCAGCAGAGACACTGGCTAAATTGCGCATGGGGCGTGCGGACGATCTCTTAACAACGCTCTGTTTGGCAACCGATAAACCGATTATGGTTGTACCAGCCATGAATCGTTTAATGTGGGCGAATGAAGCCACTCAAGAAAACATTAAAATACTTAAACAGCGTGGTTTTGAAGTACTTACGCCTGAAGAGGGTGTGCAAGCTTGTGGTGAGATCGGTGCGGGTAGAATGCCTGAACCACAGACTATTTTTGAGGCTGTTGTTGCTTTTCAAAAGCAGTACAAACAAAATGAGCAGGGGGGGGAGGAGCTAAAGGCAAAAGCCAAGGCTTTCTGGCAAGGAAAGTCGATATTAGTTTCTGCTGGGCCAACCTTTGAAGATATTGATCCTGTGCGTTTTATCGGTAATCGTAGTTCAGGCAAGATGGGTTTTGCTTTAGCTGAGGCCGCTCAGAAATTGGGTGCTAAGGTTACGCTAATTGCAGGGCCTGTCCATCTAGAAACCCCTGTTGGAGTAACACGTATTGATGTACGTTCAGCAGAGCAGATGTTTGCTGCAGTACAAAAATCTTATTCCGCTCAAGATCTGTTTATCAGTGCGGCGGCGGTGGCCGATTTTAGAGTGGAGACTAAAGCGATACAGAAACTTAAAAAGCAGGCGGGAGAGAATCAGTTAACGCTTAATTTAGTAAAAAATCCTGATATTGTTGCTTGGGTGGCTGCACAGGCTGATAAGCCACTTGTGGTGGGCTTTGCTGCCGAAACCAATAATTTACTAAGCTACGCCAAATCAAAGTTAGAATCTAAAAACTTAGATGCGATTATTGCCAATGAAGTGGGGGAAGGTGCCAAGGGGTTTGAGGCGGATCGGAATAGTGCCGTTTTGATTACCAATAAACAGCAGATTGAATTTTCTGAAGTATCTAAAAAAGTCTTAAGCTTTCAAATATTAAGTGCATTAACGGCTTCTTAGTCACGCTCGTAAAAGGTAAATAGATCCTGTGTCGATGCATGCTGTTTTATCTACGAATTAAATACCCAAAAAACTGAATCATACTAAGCGATCAAGGTTACGTAGTTTCAACTGTTCTTAGTGGGTCTCAATATGCCGATTATGGATAGCTTCTTAGGACTAGACATACTTGATGCTAAATCTTGCAAAGAAGATACCCCTATCATTATTATGCTAAAGCTTATCCAAGTGGAATGAAGGGTAAGGATATCCCCAGCTGTGGGCGTATTGTTGCCGTTGTCTTTGATTATTAATCGAAGTCTCTTTGCCCTATAATGGATTCAAAATTTCGCATTAAATTGTTTTAAGGAAAGTTATGATCAAAGTTGAATACAAAATTCTAGACCCACGTTTAGGTAAAGAGATTGATATGCCGCATTATGGAACGCGCGGTTCGGCTGGGCTAGATTTACGTGCTTGTATTGATAGCGAAATGACCATCGAACCAGGTCAAACGGTATTGATCCCAACAGGGTTGGCGATTCATATTGATGATCCAGGTTTAGCAGCAATGTTATTACCTCGTTCTGGTTTAGGTCATAAGCACGGTATTGTCTTGGGTAACCTAGTCGGTCTGATTGATTCCGATTATCAAGGCCCATTGATGGTCTCTTGTTGGAACCGTGGTGATACTGCTTATACAATTGACGTCGGTGAGCGTATTGCGCAGATGGTGATTGTACCCGTACTACAACCTATGTTTGAGCAAGTTGAAGATTTTGGTTTAGCGACTGAGCGTGGTGAAGGAGGCTTTGGTCATACAGGCAGTAAATAGTCTTTAAAATAGTGAATTAAATACAGGATTTTATTCAAAAATAAAATGAGCAGGGGGGTAAGGTAATCCTCCCCCCCCCTGCTCATTTTTATTTTTAAGCGTTATGAAGTGTTTTTGGTGCTCTTAACAAATTTGGCAATTTTATTCACAGCCTTGATGAGCTCCGCTTTATCGGTGGTATAAGCTAAGCGGACATATTGTTGCGCTTTATAATCACCGAAATCCCGTCCAGGTGTAACTGCCACCCCAGTCTGCTGTAACAGATCTGCGCAAAACTGTTCTGCACTATCCGTCAATTCTGAGACATCCCAATAGAGATAAAAAGCCCCTTGTGGTTTCGTTTTGAGTTTAAAGCCTGCAGCCTGCATCGCTTGATAGAGTGTGTTTCTGCGATCTTCAAATATTTGACGACGTACTTCTAGTTGCTTTAGAGCATCAGGCTCCAAGACCTTTAAAGCGCCATATTGCGAGGGTGTGGACGCGGCTAGAAATAGATTTTGTGCCAGACGGTCTAAGATTGGTAATAGATGGTCAGGCGCGACACACCAACCTAAGCGCCAGCCTGTCATGCCAAAAAACTTAGAAAAGGAGTTTATGACAATGATATTCTCAGGTAGATCGGCTTGTGCCAAAATGCTTTCAGCAGGACGGTCATAAACCAACCCTTGGTAGATCTCATCAACAATCAAATAAGAGCCTTGTTCAGCTAAGAATTGTGCCATTTTGATTAACTCATCTTGCTCTATCACCGTACCTGTCGGATTTGCTGGGCTGGCAACCATTACGGCTTTAATCCCCGTTTGCCAGTGTGATTTTAACAGGGCTAGGTTGAGTTGATACTCAGTCTGCTCTGTTACAGGAACGGCAATCAGTTGACCATAGAGTAACTTCACAAACTGGCGATTACAGGGATAAGTGGGGTCACTAAGCATCACTTTATCATCTGGATTAATAATCGCAGTCAGTACTAGCTGAAGGGCGGTAGAGGAGCCAGGGGTAATCAAGATATTATCAGTAGCAACCTTAGCCTTGTAGAAGGAGTGATAAAAGTCTGATAGCTTGGTTCTTAGTGCAGGTAAGCCCATACTAGGCGTGTAGTGCGTTAAGCCTTGCTCAGCCGCCTGCATTGCTGCTTCATGTACGCAAGGCAGTGATGGAAAGTCTGGTTCACCAATCTCCATATGAATAATCTCTCTGCCTTTAGCTGCAAGTGCTTTGGCTTCACCTAATATTTTCATGACATGGAAGGGTTGAATCTGTTCGGCAACGATTGAAACAGCGGGTTTAAAAGTGGGGTTAGTCATAATGAGATGTACTCTAGGGACGGAGAATAAAAAATAACCATTATAAGTCGCAAGCTGTATTAAACAAAATGGCTAGCAAGTGGTAAAATAGTGCAAATTTTTTGACTTAGAGGCCTTTGCACAAACCATAGGCCTCTAAGTAATCACGCTTGCGGCCTATTTTGAGACGCTAGCCTCGCAGGAGTACACCATGCCTTCATTTGATATTGTTTCAGAATTAGACAAACATGAACTAACCAATGCTATTGATCAAGCTAATAAAGAGGTAACGACCCGTTATGACTTTAAAGGCTCTGATTCAAGTTTCGAGCTAAAAGATACCACTGTGACAATGACGACACAGTCTGATTTTCAGTTAAATCAGATGTTTGATATCTTGGTTCAAAAGGCCAATCGCCGTGGTATTGATATCAAGTGTATGGAGCAGCAAGATCCTGATGTTCAGCTAAAAACGGCTAAGCAAGTGGTTGAGATGAAAGAGGGGTTAGATGCCCCGCTGGCCAAAAAAATTATTAAAGCGATTAAAGATGGTAAGTTCAAAGTGCAATCAGCTAGCCAAGGCGATAGCATTCGTGTAACAGGTAAGAAGCGAGATGATCTTCAGCAGGTAATGCAGATGTTACGTAGCATGGAAGAGTTAGAGCTGCCATTGCAATTTAATAACTTTAGAGACTAATTTATGAGACCTCAGAAGACGATGAACTTAAATAAAAAACAAGCTCAAAATGTCGCATCAGTATTAGCTGAAGCACTGCCTTATATTCAGCGTTTTGCAGGCAAAACGATTGTGGTGAAGTATGGTGGAAATGCCATGACGGATGAGAAGCTTAAAGCAGGTTTTGCCCGAGATATCGTTTTAATGAAGTTAGTCGGTATGAACCCTGTGGTAGTTCATGGTGGCGGCCCACAAATTGGCCAGCTGCTTGAGAGAGTCGGTAAAGAGTCTGAGTTTATTCAGGGTATGCGTGTCACTGATACAGAGACCATGGATATTGTTGAGATGGTGCTCGGTGGTCAAGTGAATAAAGAGATTGTTAATCTAATTCACCAGTATGATGGTAATGCCGTCGGTTTAACGGGTAAAGATGGTAATCTGATTCAAGCGACTAAGATGGAGATGACGCGTAATTGCCCAGAGTTAAATGTCTCTGAAATTATCGATCTAGGTCATGTTGGAGAAGTTTCTAAGATTAATACCAAAGTATTAGATATGCTGATTCAGGATGATTTTATCCCTGTCATTGCGCCTGTCGGTGTTGGTGATGATGGTCACTCTTACAATATCAATGCAGATCTAGTAGCGGGTAAAATTGCTGAAGCGCTGAATGCGGAAAAGTTGATTTTATTAACCAATACAGCTGGACTACTAGATAAAGAGGGTACTCTGTTAACTGGTTTAAATACCGATAGTGTCGCTGGACTTGTTGCTGATGGTACGATTTATGGAGGCATGTTACCTAAAATCCAATGTGCTTTAGATGCCGTTCAAGCAGGAGTGCAATCATCACATATTATTGATGGTCGTGTAGAGCATGCGGTGATGTTAGAAGTTTTTACGGATGAAGGTGTTGGGACGTTGATTACCTCTAAGTAAAACCATAGTCTTGCTCAATTCTCCTTTTGTATCCTCTAGGGTACTAAAGCAGGGGGGCATAGAAAATGCCCCCCCCCTGTTCAATTTCACTTTCTTATCAAGTCAGCCACTTTACCTTTTGTGAAAGTCTAAAAGAAATAAGCCATTTGTCGTCAAGCCTGTCGAATACAATGTGCCTATGGAACTATTCGATCAAATCATACTCTTTATTGTCTCCCTGATAGCCAACCTATTTTCTGCCATCGCAGGTGGAGGGGCGGGACTATTACAGTTGCCAGCGATTCTGTTTCTCGGTCTACCTTTTGGTACTGCTTTAGCCACGCATAAGGTCGCGAGTGTTTTTTTAGGGTTGGGTGCCACGGCTAGACATCTGAAATCTTCAACCTTTAATCTGCACTTCTCAGCCTATATTTTAGCAACGGGTTTGCCTGGCGTTGTGCTCGGTGCCAGTATTATTTTGCAGATAGACGATCAAATATCTCAAGGACTATTGGGGTTTCTAACCTTAGGATTAGGGCTGTACTCTTGGTTTAAACCACAATTAGGTCAGCAGAATAATGCTAAAAATAGAGACTTAAGTGGCTTGCTTATTGGGGGGGCTGCACTATTTTTTATTGGTACTCTAAATGGTTCCTTAACGTCTGGTACAGGTCTGTTTGTCACGCTTTGGTTGGTACGCTGGTTTGGTTTGGATTATAAGAGTGCAGTGGCTTATACACTGATTCTGGTGGGGATTTTTTGGAATGCTTCGGGGGCGATTACCTTAGGTATTTTAGGCAGTATTCAGTGGGACTGGTTACCCGCTTTGATTTTAGGTTCTTTGATTGGCGGTTATCTTGGTGCTCACTTTGCGATAGTCAAAGGCAATAAGCTGATTAAAAGAAGTTTTGAAGTCGTGACGGTTTTAGTCGGACTCTCTCTGATAACCAAAGCACTCTCTTTAACAGTTTGATGCATATTTACTATTATTATCTACACAAATAAGAGACAAAAAAATACCCGAAATAGCGAGCCATTTCGGGTATATTCCAGTCAACTTGTGCATAGGCACAGTTGAATAAAAGGCTTTTCGGAATTGCCTATTTAACGAAATCAACCTCAACACGACGGTTTTCAGTTCGGCCTGCTGCATTACCATTATCTGCGATAGGAGAAGCTTCTCCAGCACCCATTGTTGTCATACGGTTTGTAGAGATACCTTTACCTTCTAAGTAGTTCTTAACGGCAATTGCACGTGCCTCAGATAGCTTCTGATTATTGGCATTAGTCCCTACATTATCAGTATGACCAGTAATAATGATCTTGCTAGACGGTGTTGCTACCATAAAATCAGCAAATAGATCTAGCTCAGTATGTGCTGCATCTTTCAGTACGGCAGATCCAGTATCGAAAAGACCTCTGAACGCGGCTGGTGCAATGACTGCAGAAACGGGTTCAGCAATCACGACAGGTGCCGGTGCTACGACTAGTGCAGGTGCAGCGACTAGTGCAGGAGCTACGACTGGTGCAGGTGCAGCAACTGGTGCAGAAATAATGATCTTTTTCTCTTTATGGCCTTCACAATGTTCATTGGCGATATCAGCCGTCCAATAGTTGGTACGTACACAAGCGCCCCAAGAGTCACGGACTATATCGTTATCTGAGTCGATTACATAGGCGCCTTTGCCATCGTCTTGAATAGCTGCAGGTGCTATGACTGGCGCAGGCGCTGGTGCAGCGACTGGTGCAGAAATAACGATCTTTTTCTCTTTATGGCCTTCACAATGTTCATTGGCGATATCAGCTGTCCAATAGTTGGTACGTACACAAGCGCCCCAAGAGTCACGGACTATATCGTTATCTGAGTCGATTACATAGGCACCTTTGCCATCGTCTTGAATAGTTGCATGTGACTTACATGCAGCTTGTACTGATACAGCAGTTGTAATTGATAGTAGTGCTATCAAAGATAGTGGTGTTTTTTTCATGATTTCAAGTCCTATATATACAAAAATTCAATTTCGAATTATAGCACTAAATAGAGGGTTTTTAAGATCAAATACGTAGGGAGGATGCTCTAGCTGACTGGGGTGCTTAAAGGGGTTTCTTTTGCTCGCATAAATTGAATCAGTTTACCATCACCTGGTTCTAAGGCTGTCCAGTCATCAGGTAGGATAAAGTGTGCCATAGAAGCCGTGGGGAACAGGTTGACTGATTTATGTTCAGGATTTTGAGAAGGGGGGGTATCACTATCCGAGTGTTGTAGATAACTGAGTAGCCTCTCTAACCCTTGATTGTGACCAATAATCATCACACGTTTTGTATTGGGGGTTTCGGCCAATATTTGTAATAGCATGGTTAAATCAGCAAGGTATAGATTATCCATGGTAATAGTGTTAACGCTATTTTCACTACAAATACGACGTAAGGTCTGTTGAGCCCTTTTGGCGGGAGAGACAAGAATAAGATCAGGAATAAGTGATTCAGACTTTAGCCACTTGCCCAGTTTGACGGCACTCTTTTTACCTTTGTCAGACAGGGGGCGATCTATATCTGCTAAATCAGTGTTTTTCCACTCTGATTTAGCATGTCTCAACAGAATTAACTCGCGGAGTTTATTGGGCACTTAACGATTCCTTATCTTGTGTGAAGATAAAATATAAATGACGCTGTTGAGCAGGGCTCATGATTAGCCGATACCATATTCAGAACGATAAGTTTTCATCGCATCCAAATACTGTTGGTTTTGTGGGTCATCTGACTGAGAAAGGTAGTCGATAAGATCATTTAGAGTAATAATGCTCATGACGGGAATACCATACTCTTGCTCAACTTCTTGAATGGCAGAGAGCTCGCTTTTACCCTTTTCCATGCGGTCTAAAGCGATGACCACACCAGCAGGTTTTGCACCATTTGCAGTGATAATGTCCATTGCTTCGCGGATAGCTGTCCCAGCCGTAATCACATCATCAATAATGAGTACATTACCTTCTAAAGCGTGGCCGACAATACTACCGCCCTCACCATGATCTTTGGCCTCTTTACGGTTAAACGCATAGGGTTTATCCATAGAAAATTCAGAGGCTAAGGCGACACTGGTGGTTGCGGCTAAAGGGATACCTTTATAAGCAGGGCCAAATAGTACATCAAAATCAAATTTAGAGTCCGCAATAGCACTGGCATAGCCTTTTGCTAAAGTAGCTAACTGACCACCTGTATTGAACAGGCCAGCATTAAAAAAATAAGGACTGACACGTCCTGATTTAAGGGTAAATTCGCCAAGCTTTAATACACCTGTTTGCATAACGAATTCGATAAATTGTTTTTTATCCATTTGAGGGTAATTACTTTTTATTGAATAGAGGAATATCTTACTCCAACCACTTTACCGTCAGCAAGTTTTTTACAGTTTTATGGCGCTTTAGCAAATGCTTTTAAACTTTGAATTTCATCTGCCCAGATGGACGAGTCAATAGTCTCTAAGGTCATTGGGATCTCATCAATTCTTGGATCTGCCATGAGCTGTTTGAAGAACGTCCAGCCAATCTCTCCTTGACCTAAACTGTGATGTCTATCGAGCTTTTGGCCTAATACCGCCTTAGAGTCATTTAGATGCATGCCTTTAAGGTAGTTAAAGCCAACCACCGATTCAAAGTCAGCCATGACCCCCTGATAATCATTTTTAAGATCATAGCCTGCCGCATAAGCATGGCAAGTATCGATGCAGACACCAATACGGGATTTGTCTTCTACCTTGTCAATAATATGCGCCAGTTGCTCATGTTTATAACCCAAGTTAGAGCCTTGTCCGGCGGTGTTTTCAATGACAGCGGTGACACTATTGGTTTGATCTAAGGCAAAATTAATCGACTCAGCAATATAGTCTAAACAGATCTCTTCTGAGATCTCCCTTAAGTGGCTCCCAGGATGAAAATTTAACAGGGTTAACCCTAGCTGCTCGCAGCGTTGCAACTCATCAATAAAGGCATCCAAAGACTTTTGGCGCTTATCAATATCAGGGTGGCCTAGGTTAATTAGGTAGCTATCATGAGGCAGAATTTGTTTGGCACTATAACCATAGGTTTCGCAGTTAGCTTTAAACAGATCAATACTTTTTTCTGTTAAGGGTTTTGCAGTCCATTGACGTTGGTTTTTTGTGAAGAGGGCAAAGGCAGTTGCACCAATTTCATGTGCACGAATAGGCGAGTTCTCAACACCGCCAGCGGCAGAGACATGGGCTCCGATATATTTCATAAAACCTGTTTACATCCTTGAGTAATAATATGAATAAAAAAGTTTGCCGTAAGGCTAAAGTTGGCACGCTATCTGCAATAAGAGGATTATACAAAATATTAAAAGACAATTAATTGACACTTTCAGCAGAGCGTCTGTTTAGTATCAAATAATTACATGAAAGGGATTTGACATGGCAATAGATTTAAGAGAAATAGAACCTTTAGGATCAAAAAGTGTGTTGTTGGAGCAAGCAATGCGCAGACAGAGAGCCACAAAAGGGACTGACTCCTATGGTGATATTGATATGTCAGATATGATCTCACCTGATTTTGCGTGGTTAAATGAAGATAAAGAGGCCATTCAAGGCTTGGTTCGTCAGATGGATGCCACTATTACGATGTTAGCCAACCAAGTCAAAGTGACCGAAGATCAGGGCAGAAAATCTCGTCAGTCGATGGAGAAAGAGCAGCAGTTGATGTTTAAACAGATTAGAACCCTGAATGATCTATTGAAAAAACAGGTTGAGCTATTTAGTTCCGTTGAGCGTCAGATGGATGAAATAGAGCTTAAGCAGCACAATCTAATGCCGCAAGTGGGTGTTGGCTTAATTGCTGGGCTTATGTCAGCAGTGACTATTTTGGCAACCGCGCCTTGGTTAACGGTTCTGGTGGAAAATATTCGTTAAGTCCTACGTTAACGAATATTGAACCTCTTCTATTTACGTTTTGAATCCTATCTCTAAACGTAATCTTCTCTCAAGCATGACACTTAATGTAATTCACAGACTTTTATTTGAAATATGATGGCTATTTCTTTATATTGAGCAGCATGCTTTCATCTAATACCTCTCACTCTTAGTAGGCCTCTATGCAGTTCTCTGTTATTCAAAATACCCTTTTAACCCCTGACTCACCTGATAAAGCGGTTTATAACTTAATACTTGCCTATAAGCCTGATCAGAACTGTGCAGAATTAACGACTTATCAACCAGGTGACTGGCTGACTGTTAATACAAAGAATCATGACGATATGATTAGCACTGTTTTATCTCTATTGGGGTTAACAGGCTCTGAGCATATTGAATTGCGTCGTATTGGAGAGGTAACCATTTATGACGCTTTACAGCAGCATCTTGAAATTACCCAGTTAAATCCAGCCATCTTAAATAAGATTAAACGTCAATATGCGTTAGGGGATTGGCCTGATCGTCAAGCGATGATGGATTATGCAGACGGACGCGATATTGTTGATCTACTGCAAGCCTTTCCAACCCTGAAAACGATGGGCGTTGAGTTTTTAGGGCTTCTCTCTCCTTTAGCGCCACGTTATTATTCCATCGCTTCACAAGCAGATGCCACGGGCGAGGTTTCACTGGTTTATAAGCAGGTGGTTTATGAGCGTGAAGGGCGTATTCGACAGGGGGTGGCAAGCCGCTATTTAAGCGCCTTATCTGTAGGGAAGACTATTGAAGGTGAGTTTAAAAATAATGCTATGTTTAAGCTACCAGAAGATCCACAGACACCCATTATTATGGTTGGTGCAGGTACAGGAATAGCACCTTTTATCGGTTTTATGCAGCAGCGAGCTGAGCAAGCCACTTCAGGCAAGAACCTACTATTTTTTGGTGAAACAAATCGGATACACTCATTTTTATTTGAAGATGAGTTAATGCAATGGCAGCAAGAAGGTAAGTTACAGCTGTTTACAGCATTCTCGCGTGACCAAGCTGAAAAAGAGTATGTACAAGATGTGATACGACAACAGAAAATAGTAATTCAGTCTCAAATTGAGCAGGGGGGGGTAATCTATATTTGTGGAAGTCAGATCCGTTTAGCAGCGGCAGTTGAGCAGGCGTTAACTGAAATCTTGAGCGAATGTGGGTTGGATGAGTCTATGAGTTGGCAAGCATTAAAAGAGAGCCGACGAATTCAAATGGATGTGTATTAGCTGTTAGTGCTAACAGTTCTAATAAATCACTAAAAATAATCAATAAAAAAGGGCGTCTTAACGCCCTTTTTTATTAATTGCTAAGTTATTACTCAACCATTAAATTAAGGCCGACAGCCTCAAGTTGTTTGGCCTCATTCTCTAAATCTAGACGACTTAAAGGGTGCTCATTCAACCAGTTCTTTTCAAAAGTTAGGGTAATGTTAACGTTGTTATCAATGGTGAGCAAAGGATCTGGCTGTTCAACATCTCGACCACGGTGGATACGAACAGATAATCTAAGCAGGATGGTTAAATACTGCAATGGATCGATAAAGTTTTCGTCGATATCATTGTAGGAACTGCTATTGAATTTACCGCGATGATTGAGCACTAGCGCGCTAAGCATCTGTTTATTTTGCTGGTCAAAGCCAGCCATATCGGCTTGTGCAATCAGGTAAGCACTGTGATGATGGTAACGTTTATAGCTAATGGCGATACCACTCTCGTGTAACATGCATGCCCACTTGAGAAGACGTTTAAAGTCACAGTCTGGTGAGCGGAGTTTCCAAGCATTATGGGCTTGTTTAAAGAGTGATTTAGCCGTTTTGGCAACGAGAGTCGCCTGCTGAGTATCAACGTTCATCCATTTCTGCATCGCATTGACACTGACTTCACGGCTGTCTTTAGAGTACATTCGTCCGAGAGAGTCAAAAATTAACCCCTCTCTGAGCGCATTGGCTGAGACTTGCATTTTTTCTATGTTTAGCTCAATAAATGTGGCAATTAAGATGGCAAGACCACCAATAAAAACAGGACGACGTTCATCTTTTAAACCACTGAGTTTAATCTCATTCGCTGACCCTGCTTCAATCATGACATTACTCAGCTTGAGCATGCCTTTTAAAGTAATTCCTGAATCACCCCAGCCATTGAGGTCAAGAATTTGGCCTACTGACTTAATCGAACCTGATGCGCCAATAGCAACATCCCATTTGAGTTTTTTTAGTTGGCTTCTATGTGGTCTCAGTGCTTGGCGACAGAAGGTAATTGCAGCATCCATATTGTCAGTTGTGATTTTATCTTTTGGGAAAAAGGCCTGTGTAATACTGATACAGCCCATCTCTGTACTGGTTAAATGGCTATTTTCAAAGTGTTTACCAATGATGTACTCAGTGCTACCGCCTCCTATGTCCATAACTAAACGCTGCTCATCCGAGATGGGTAGGCCATTAGCGACACCTTGATAAATAAGACGAGCTTCTTCTTGTCCTTCAATGATTTGAATACTGTGGCCAAGTACCTGCCTAGCCTGCTTTAAAAACTCACGACTGTTTTTTGCATTACGCAGTGTGTTTGTACCGACTGCTCGGACATTTTCACTTGGAACACCTTTGATAAGCTGGCCAAATCGCTCCAGACATTCGATGCCTGCTTGAAAGGCTTTATCAGTTAGCTTGCCACTTTTATCAAGTCCCAACCTTAATCGAACCATCTCTTTATGTTTATCAACCACTTGGATTTGACCATGCAGTTCGCGCGCAATAATCATGTGAAAACTATTAGAACCTAAGTCAATGGCAGCATAAAGGGTCTGATCAGAAGGCTTTTTTTCGCTATCTTGAGGAGCTGGCTGTTTTATGTTTTTTGTCATAAGTTCACTTTTGGCTGGTTGGGCTGTCTAAAAAGGTCTTTTTAAAATAAGGGCTTCTAAGAGTATTGCTCAATTAATGTACTTTGTGCACTAAAGGGCTCTTGGTCACCAGGTTGTTTTTCTTGGTAGCTGCCATCAGGCTGTAACATCCATGCACCTGTATTATCTTCTAGATAGATGGCTAGCCCCTCACTAAACACCTGCTGGAAACAATCTGGATCTAGTATTGGGAAGCAAGTTTCAACACGTGCCATCAGGTTTCGTTTCATCCAGTCGGCACTGGAGCAAAATAGATCAGGTTCTCCACCACTATTTTCAAAATAATAGATACGGTGGTGTTCTAAAAAACGACCAATAATCGAGGTAACGGTAATATTTTCAGACAAGCCTGGAACACCTGGACGTAAGCTACAGATACCGCGAACGAGTAGATCAATTTGTACGCCCGCTTGTGATGCTTCGTAAAGTGCATCGATAACGGTCTCCTCTTCTAGACCATTCATTTTAGCAATGATACGCGCATGTTTGCCTTGGCGAGCATTTTCAGCTTCTCGCTCAATGCGCTCAATCATGCCTGAGTGAAGTGTGAAAGGCGACTGTAGTAGTACGTTCAGATCCTTAGTGTCTCCCAAGCTGGTTAGTTGTTGGAAGATTTTGGAGGAGTCTTCACCTATCTGAGGGTTAGCGGTTAAGAGACCAAAATCGGTATAGAAACGTGACGTAATATGGTGATAGTTTCCTGTGCCCATGTGGGTATAACGGCGAATTTTTTCACCTTCACGACGGACGACTAAAATCATTTTGGCATGTGTCTTATAACCAACCACGCCATAAACGACATGCGCGCCGGCATCTTGTAAACGGGTGGCTTGAACAATATTGTTATCTTCATCAAAACGGGCGCGTAGTTCAACGACTACGGTAACCTCTTTACCATTCTGTGCCGCACGCTCAAGCGCCTTGATGATGGAAGACTTTTCGCCCGTTCGATAGAGGGTCATACGAATGGCTAAAACATTCGGATCTGCAGCAGCCTGTTGTAGAAAGTCGATAACAGGCGTGAAAGCATCATAAGGGTGGTGCAGCAAAATATCCTGTGCGCTAATTTTGTCGAAGATATTTTCTGATGACCTTTGGCGTTTAAAGAGTTTAAAGGCCCCTTTATCCGTGCCTTTTGTTCTCATGCTTTTAGGTGAGAAAGGCGAAAATAGTAGGTCGGGGCGATTGGCCATGTCTGGAATAGAGTTCAAGCGGTGTAAATTCACCGGGCCATTGACTTGATAGAGGGCTTTTTCATTAAGCTGGAAGCGATCTAATAGGTAGTCCACCATGTTTCTTGGACAGTTATCGGCAACCTCTAAACGAATTCCACCACCATATTGACGGCCAGAAAGTTCGCCTTGCAGGGCACTCATAATATCATCCACTTCCTCTTCATCGATAAAGAGGTTGGTATTACGCGTTACTCTAAATTGGTAACATCCTGTTACGGTCATTCCTGGAAATAGCAGTGAGACATTCGCGTGCAGAATCGATGAGAGGAAAATAAAATCGTTCTCACCATCGGTGGCATCTTCAGGGAGTCTAATAAGGCGTGGTAGTGAACGCGGAACTGGCACAATGGCTAAACCATTGGTTCGACCAAAGGCATCTTTTCCCTCTAGCGAGACGATGAAATTTAAACTTTTATTTAGTACTCTAGGGAAAGGGTGGGATGGATCTAAGCCGACTGCGCTTAGTACTGGCTGTAGTGACTCTTCAAAATAGTTCGCAATCCACTCTTTCTGCTGGTCAGACCAGTGATTACGGCGCACAAAACGGATCTGCTCTTTTTCCAGTTCTGGAATTAAGATGTGGTTTAGTGTGTGATACTGATCTTCAACGATTTCATGCGCGGCATCAGATAGCTGCCCTACGACTTTTTTTGGTGATTGTTTGTCTGGCATAGTCACCGCAGCAGGATCTTTGCATAGCTCGATTAAACTGGCTAAACGAACTTCAACAAACTCATCCATATTACTACTGGAAATACACAGATACTTTAATCGCTCAAGTAGGGGGATCTTAGGGTTTTTCGCCTGTGCTAAAACTCGGCGATTAAACTCTAATAGACTCATCTCTCTGTTGATATAACGAGCATAGACGGGGACTTTTTCAGTATTGGGTAGGTCGCTTGTTGCTGTAGAAGGCATGTGAATCCTGGTGTGCTTTAGATGAATATGGGTGAATAAATATAATCTTCTATTCTAGCGGGTTTTGTAGTAGAAATCAGGTAAGCAAATATGAATTTTTTGTGGCTAGTGGTTATTTGATGCTGAGCCGATATCATCAGAGGCTACCCCCCCCTGCTCATTTTGGAGTGTGTGAGTTTTCATTGTCTTCGGAAAGTAGTTCTTGGCAGTTTTTCTTGGATTGACAACCACAGGTAGGTACGGGGTCAACACCACCAGGGTTAGCAGGGTGACAACGCAGAATACGTTTGATGGCTAGCCAACTGCCACAAAAAAATCCATGCTGCTTTAAAGCATCGATCGTGTAGTGTGAGCAGGTGGGGTAAAAGCGACAGCGAGGCCCTATGAGAGGGCTGATAAAGAGTTGATAGAAACGAACCACTGCTATTATTAACCAAGTAAAGGGATTAAAAGAGTTCATTAGAGGTGCTCTATCGGTGTATTTTGTTGCGTATGATTATCCAACCAAGACTCTAAGATATTGATTGAAAGTGGGCGACTAATATAATAGCCCTGAGCATAGTTGCACTTTAGGCCTCTTAAAAACTCAATCTGCTCAAGGGTTTCAACGCCTTCAGCAACCACCCGCATATTTAGGTTGTGCGCTAAGTTTAAAATGGCCTTGGCGATACTGACATCTTCTTCATCAAAAGGTAGCCCGTCGACAAAGCCTTTGTCTATTTTTAGAATACTTAAAGGGAATCTTTTTAGGTAGCTAAGTGAAGAATAGCCAGTACCAAAATCATCTACTGAAAGCTCAAAACCTTGTTCGCGTATTTTACTAAAGCGTAAAATATTCTCTTTTGCGTTGGACATAATGGTTCGTTCTGTTAACTCGATCTCTAATCGATTGGTCGGCAATCCTGCATCGGCCATCATTTGACTGATGCTCTCCAAAAAGTAAGGGTGCTGCAGTTGCTGGCTACTGACGTTAATGGCAATATGTAGGTGCTTAAATTGTGTGTCTTGCCAATTAATCAGTTGTTGAATACAGCACTCAGCAACCCAATTACCAATATTAATGATTAGGTTGCTCTCTTCGGCAATAGAGATAAATTTATCAGGAGGGATATCACCTAATACTGGGTTTTTCCAACGAAGGAGTGCCTCAACACCGACGACTAGCCCTGTTGATAAACAGAGTTTTGGCTGGTAGACGAGTGAAAATTCATCAAGCCTTAAGGCATTTCTAAGATGCTTTTCAATAAGAAGGCGTTGAGATAAGCGCGCTTCCATCTCATCGTTATAGATAGAGTAGGTGTTTTTGCCAGAGTCTTTTGATTGATACATTGCGGTATCTGCATGACGTAAAAGGGTATCAACATCTTCACCGTGTTGAGGATAAAAAGTGATTCCCATACTACCGGTCACTTGTAGCTCATCATCTCTGACTTTAACCATTCTCTCAATCTGCTTGAGGAGACGAGTCGCTACTTTAGAAGCTTGCTCTTCATCGATATTACCTAACATTAGTACAAATTCATCGCCACCAAAACGACAGATATGTGTATCTCTATCAACCCCTCTTAAGGTATGTACAATGCGTTTGGAGATTACTTTGAGAAGTTCATCACCCACACTATGGCCAAGTGAGTCATTGACCTGCTTAAAACCATCTAGATCTAAGAATATCAGGGTTAATTTTGAGTAGGTATTTTCCTTTATGTATTGCTCAACTTGGCTCTTAAAATAAGTACGATTTTCTAAGTTAGTTAAAGGATCAAAATAGGCCAGTTGTTTGATTTCAGCTTCAGTTTTACGCTGATATGTGATGTCTTTTATAAAGAGGCTGATCTCAATGTCATCTTTATTCTTTTGATTTTTTAGAATTGAGACAGCAATTTCCGCGATAATTTTAGTGTCTGATTTAGTGCCTAATTCGATCTCTAATTTTTGATTGTTCGTTTGATCATCGCCAATGCCAAATGTTTTCCAGAAGCTTTGAACCAGACGGTTTTCATCCCCTGCAGTTTCACTAGTGGACGCTGTGCCATGGTAGAAGATGAGTAGCATAAGGCATTGGCCTAAAGCCTCCTCTTCGGTGAAGCCTAGAAGTTGTGTTGCAACTGGGTTCCAAACCTTGATGTAGCCTTCTTTATTGGTAACGATAACCGCATCTTGTGATGTGGTAATAATCTGCATTAGACGGTTTTGCGTACGTTGCAGGTGACGGGTATAGCGGAAAACCAGAGTAACAACACTAAAAAAACCTAGATAGAGCAATAGTACAAGTGTAATGCTTATCATCAATGGTATCAGCTTTACCTCTTCTAGCCGCCAGTTGTAGGTGATGGTAATCTTTGAATTATCTTGACCTGAAATTAATAGCAGTGATTTATTGAACTCTTCTTTGGTACGTAGGAAAGGGAAGGCTGAAAGGGGTGAATTAACCACATACTTGTTAAGCAAAGGGGCTTTTTTAAAGGCTATAGGCGCCTGAATAATAATGTTTTGATC
The DNA here is from genome assembly GCA_033238645.1 of Thiomicrorhabdus sp. Classification (GTDB taxonomy): domain Bacteria; phylum Pseudomonadota; class Gammaproteobacteria; order Thiomicrospirales; family Thiomicrospiraceae; genus Thiomicrorhabdus. The sequence goes on along the minus strand of BQXR01000009.1, from coordinate 65,842 downwards.
GGAGAATAGATTGTCGATAAGCGACACAACAGACTCCTCTAATGGTTGGACAATAAAGATAACGCCTATTACCTGTTCAAGTCTTTCTTTGGGTGTCAGGTCTACTCGATTATTTAGATAGATTGGTCTCAAAGTGAGTGAATAGAGTTGTTGATTATGGGTTGAATTGACCATTACGGTAAAGCTTTTACTGCTTTTTACGGAGTTATAAAACTGCTCAGCTAGGCCGTCTATACTGAATAGATCTTCACTTAGAAAGATAGAAAGCTCTGGTTCTAAGGGAGTTATCATACTGACAGCAAGGTGGTATGGTGAAGTATTTATTTTCTCTTGCAGAAAAATCCCTTTTGCACGAATCTGAAAAGATTCAAAACCTTGCATCTGTTGAATTTTCTCAAATGCAAGTTTTTGCTCTTTGGGAAGGTAGTTCGCAAAACCTATGGTGTGTACTTTTACTGTATGGTCATAAAGCCCTTTGGCAAAATACTCAAATTCATGGCTAGATTTAATTAAATTTGCTTCATAGTAATGGGAAAGTGCATCTAACAGGATTTCGGTGCGTTTTTCATTCTGTTGATTGAGTTGAATAAGTGAACTGATATTGTTATTAAATATTAATCGTGCATCTTTAAGTTGATTTGATGACTCAACAACAAAAGTCAGAAAGGCGATGACAATGCATGAAAGGAATAGTGTGAGGGACTGCTTTCTTGATAGATCACAAGCTCTTTCGCGGGTAAAGTCTTTCATGGTGTGTCCGCCTGAGTAAAAGGTGTCGCCTGATTAATTAACCTAAGAGGGATCTTATCTTGAACAGGAGAGGCTATCTGAGTGTTAATCCAAGTTTGAAAGAGTTGGTTGGGCACGATTGGGATTTGCTCAATGGGAAAGCCATTGAGTACTGCTCTAGCCGTCTTTCCTGCCCATGCACCTTGTTCACTCGCTGATTTAGTCAGGCCTAAAGCAACATATGGCATCATCCATTTTTGTGTTGCAATGGAAAGTTTATGGTTGTTGGCTTTAATCCAGTCGATATTTTGTTGGTGATCCCATTCTGGAAAGGCAACAAAATTACCTAAAATAATAATATTTACATTAGGGTCTTCTTGTAGTCTTTTGTAATGTTTACGCCACTTTTCTTGACTCCCTGCAAGGAAGGCTGAGCTCTTAATATTAAGGTAATCCGCTACGTTATGAAATGCTTTTACATTTTGCTTTGCTGTTGCCCCCTGGGTTGTTAAGTAAGCTACATGAATTTGATTCGGTTGATTGTAGAGCAATTGCTCTAACAGTGCTTTGGTAGGGGCGACCTCAATCATCCCCGTGGCATTACTGTAGGGGAGTTTGTAGAGTTTGCTAGTATTATTGATGCCACAAAAAATAAACGGCAGGGAGTGGTCTTTGTAGTATTTAGCGAGCACATACTTGACCGCATTATCATCAGAGATGATAACAATGTTGGGAGTGTTTTTTTCAATAAAATCTTTGGCTTTTAAAGCGATCTCTGACAGTTTATCTTGTGACTGCGTTTTTTTGCTATCCATATAGTAGATATTAAGAGTGCACACTTCTTTAAGCTGCTCTTCTAGGCTGGCAGTTACTTGATCTTGCCATTCGTAACCAGGGGCGTATGAGGCAATATACACACATTTGGAGAGTATTTTTTTGGATTCAATTTGATCGATTGATTGATTACTTTTAGCATAGGTTATTGTAGATAATAGTATTCCGAGCATCAGGCAGATAGTGACGGCTAAAGTGGAGAAGGTTGTCTGCTGATGTGATTGAAGTGAACTTGAAATAATATGAGTCCTATCTAGGGGTTATTTAGGCTTTTATCAATCTTAAATAAATAATGATCTTATTTAGAGATAAAACATAGAAAATCTTACAATGTTTCAGGATAGAATACTAGGAGGTTTCATGATCCAAAGCATGTTTTAGCTGCATGAATAAGGACAGTTTATAGTGATTGGCTTTAATTACCGCTAAGTTAGATAAAATAGTGTTTTAAATCCCCTGTTGTTAGTAGGTTTAATGCCTGCTATTTAGACATTAAGATTACCTTTAACATAATGAATAGATAGCTGCTTAGACTGGTAAGTATAAATTCTAGGCTTGATAAGAGTGGATTATGGTTGAAACTGACGGTAATCCAGCGTACATTGTTGAAAGAAATATTAGAGAGTTGCTTTGAATTGAATGCTTGAAGTGCTTACTTAACGAATCAATAGGATAGAGAAAATGTCTGAAGTGTTTATTGGTAGACAGCCCGTTTTAGATACCGAAATGAATGTATTTGCTTACGAACTGCAGTTTCATCAGGGGGTCAATCCCAATGAAAAAACCTTAGAAGCAACCGAGGCACTGATTAAAAGCACGCAGGAAAAAGTGGGCTTTCAATCAATCGTTGGTGAGCACACAGCTATGTTGCATCTTCCGAGTCAATTGATTAATAAAGACTCTCTTCCAGCTTTTGATGAAGAGCACCAAATCGTGCTTGAAATTCCCAATACAGTTTTGGGGGATCCAAAGGTTCTACGTAATCTTAAAGAGTTAAAGTCGATGGGATCAACCATTGCGCTAGACAATTTCATTGATGATGATGCCAGTATAAAGCTCGCTAGTATTAGTGACTACGTTAAAATTGATGCAGAACTTCATAGTGAGATGAAGCTTAAAACCATGATTGATGAACTTCATGACAAGGGCATTAAAGCGATTGCATTGAATGTAGATACTGAAGAGAAGTTCCAGCATCTTAAAAAGTTAGGATTCGATTATTTTCAAGGTTACTTCTTTAATAATCCAGTCATTATTAATGGCCAAAAGCTAACAGGTAATAAACTAGTTTTATTACAACTTTTAGCCAAGGTGAATGATCCGACAACCGACTTTAATGAGCTTTCGAACATCGTTAGTCAGGATGTAGCGCTTAGTCATAAGTTATTGATTGCTATTAATAACCCCGCCGCAATGATCCCTATTCAAGTAGATAGTGTTGCAGATGCTTTAAGATACTTAGGTCTCAAACGTCTTAAGTTCTGGGTCAATATGCTCATGCTATCCAGTATGAAAGATGTGCCTACGGAGTTATTAATAACTTCATTGATGCGAGCAAGATTTTGTGAGATTTTAGCAGAAAGTACTGGCCGACGAAGAGAGAAGGACTCCTTCTTTTTGGTAGGGCTTTTTTCAAGTTTGGGGGCTTTTTTCAAAACGCCCATTGAAGATATTGTTGAAGACATGCCTCTCTCAGACGAAGTTAAAGCTGCTTTAACTAAAAAAGAGGGGGTTATGGGTCATATGCTAACCGTCTTGGTTGCGATGGAACAGAATGATATTGATGTTGACCAATTAAATTTTGAAAGTTTAGGGGTCAGTGAAATTGCTGCCCATTTTCTATCAGCTAATGCTTGGGCGCAACAAGCGATGGCAGATGAAAAAGAGTAGTTTTAATAAAACCAATATTTAGTTTTTAGGATTTAAAAGGTCTCTTTCAGAGGCTATGTGAAAACTGTTTCGACCAATAATTGCTTTGTTAAAAGCAGGCTTAAAATGCTCATTTACTCTTTGTAAACTCCGCTATTTTGCCTATTTTTCCTTGAGCTTGGTATTTTCATAACGTTTTTAAACAGTCTCTTTCGGAGACCTATTTTTTTAAGCAGAATGGTTAATGCCATTTTGTGAATGATCAAATTACATGACAAGGAGCGCTTCATGGCGATGGAATCTATTAACCCAGCAACAGGTGAACTGTTAGGCACATTTGAAACGTGGGATCAAGCGACGTTAGATGAGGTGGTAACACAAGCGGGTTATCAATTCGCAGATTGGTCAAAATTAACACCGATCGAAGATCGTTGTTTAATGATGAAGCGAGTTGCGGATGTTTTACGTGATGATTGTGACCTGTTGGCAGAGTTGATTACCTTAGAGATGGGTAAAACCTTTATTGAAGCACAGGGTGAGATTGAGAAGTGTGCGAAGGTTTGTGATTTCTATGCTGAAAACGGTCCTAAGTTTTTAGCAGACGAACTGATTGAAACTGATGCTTCCAAAAGTTATGTGAACTATCAGCCGCTAGGTGTTGTGTTAGCCGTGATGCCTTGGAATTACCCGTTCTGGCAGGTTTTCCGTTTTGCAGCCCCCGCTTTAGTGGCAGGAAATATTGCAATCTTAAAGCATGCTTCAAACGTGCCACAGTGTGCTTTAGCCATGGAAGAAGTTTTTAGAAAAGCAGGTTTTCCAGACAATATTTTCACAACGCTAATGATTGGTGCAGGAATGGTAGAGAGTGTCATTCGTCATCCAGCTGTACGTGCTGTGACACTTACAGGAAGTGAAAATGCAGGTCGAAAAGTGGCTTCTGTCGCGGGTTCTGAGCTTAAGAAAACGGTTTTAGAATTGGGTGGTTCAGATGCCTTTATTGTTTTGGATAGTGCCAATATGAAAGCCGCTGTTCAAGGTGCTGTTGCAGGTCGATTCTTAAATATGGGGCAGAGCTGTATTGCTGCTAAGCGTTTTATTATTGATCAAACACAGTTTAATAATTTTGTTGAACAGTTCAAAACAGCGATTGAAGAGAAGTTTGTCGCGGGTGATCCGATGGATGCTACTACCACGCTTGCACCAATGTCTCGTCAAGATCTACTAGATGAGTTACACGGGCAAGTTATGAAGGCGGTTGAACAGGGGGCTACGATTGTCACTGGTGGTTATCAATTAGATCGTCCTGGTAGCTACTATGCGCCTACAATTTTAACGGGTGTGACCAGTAATATGGACGCCTATAGTGAAGAGTTTTTTGGGCCTGTTGCGATTGCAATACCAGCCTCTGAGCCAGCACATGCTTTAGGTATCGCAAATGCCATTAATTATGGTCTAGGTGGTTCTATTTGGGCAGATGATCAAGCAACTGCTGAAACCATGGCAAAAGGCATGGAGTCAGGGGCGACTTTTATTAATAGTCCAAGTTTCTCAGATCAGCGCATGCCATTTGGGGGTGTTAAGAACTCTGGTTATGGCCGTGAACTCTCTTCTCAGGGGATTCGTGAATTTATGAATGTGAAATCTATCTGGATTAAATAACCCTATTTATCCGTTAGTTGTATCGCTGCACTGTTTTAGAAAATAGTGAAAGAGGTTGCAAGAAGACCATGTTAAATCTATTTTTTAAAACACTGACTGACCTAAAAGAGCCCGCTATTCTCTGGCGGCTCTTTATTCCCTTTATTGCTTCAGTGATTCTAGTATCTCTTATGGGCTATGGCCTGTTTGGTATATTTTTGGTCAGTGATTTAGTCACCAATAACCCAATGGTCATGGAAGCTGGTAGCTGGTCAGAAGAGGCAGAGCAAACCATTGGTGCTATCCCTATTATTGGTGCGATACTTTTGTGGATTGTCGGTGCCATTTTTGCAGTGATAGCGGGTATTCTAGGGGTGTTATTAGGTAGTTACTTAATACTGCTTTTTGCCATGATTATTACGGGATTTATGACAGATAGCATTGTCAAAGTTATTCATGACAAACACTATCCTAATGTTGATTATCAGGGGCATGGCAGTACTATAGGTATGTTACTTAAGATGCTCAAGTTTGGTCTGCTACTGTTACTGCTATTCTTAGTCACTTTCCCAATGTTATTTATTCCGCTGATCAATATCTTCTGGTTCTGGTTAATTGGGTTTATGTTTTTTAGATATGCTTTAGTATTAGATGTTGGTCAGGTAATCTTACCTAAGCAGATGTTTAATGAAGTGAAAGCGATCGGTAATTGGACACCGACTTTGGCTTTAGCAGGTTTTTTCTTGCTGAGCACCTTGCCTATTATTGGTCTTTTTATTCCTGTGTTAGCAGTGATTGCCTTGGCACATTATAATTTTGATCATCTGTCAAAAATGCCTAAACCAATGGTTTAGATCCTCAGATAACGCTATGAGTCTCTTTATTTATACTTCTTGAATTATTTTTGAAGATTGAGCAGGGGGGGGAGGACGCTCTAGAAAGTTGAGATAAATTTACTTTCAACGCTCTAGAGGCACTTTAGATTTTGCTTATTTAGACTTTTTCTTCTTATCAGATTTTTTCTTACTGGTTTTCTTTTTAGCTTTCTTCTTTTTAGATGCTTTTTTCAGTACATCTTTAATCTTAAAGCTCGGCTCTAAGCCCTCAATTTTTTCAATGGGTAGCTTCTGCTGTAAGTGGTATTCAATACGTTCTAAAGCAGCAATATCGTGACGCTCTACCAGGTTGATCGCAATACCTACTTGTTGGGCACGTCCTGTACGTCCAATACGGTGAATATACATATCACCTCTAAATGGAATATCGTAGTTAATGACGTGTGTGACTTTCAACATATCTAAACCACGTGCCGCTACATCGGTCGCTACCATGACTTTGATCTTGTTCTTCTGGAACTTAGACATCTTCTCTAAACGAGCTGATTGGCTAAAGTCACCATGCAATACTTGGGCAGAGACGTTCTGTGACTGTAACCAGTCGGTAACTTCCACCGCTTTGTCTTTCTTGTTACAGAATACGATGGCGCTTTCACAGCTAGGATCTTTGACGATATTAGCCAATAGTGCTTCTTTATGTGCACGATCATTTGCTAGATAGACAATTTGCTGTATCTGTTCAGACTTTTGGTTAGGTGCGTCCACCTGCACTACCTCTGGCTCTTCCAATATCTCTGTCGCAAAATTCTCAATGCCTTTACCTAATAAGGTGGCCGAGAAAAGTCCTGCTTGAAAGTCTGTAGGAATCGCTTCAATCAATGCACGAACAGTAGGCCCTTGCCCCATATCGAGCATACGATCTGCTTCATCGATAATGAGAATTTCAAGGAAAGAGAGGTCTACATGATCTTCTTCCATTAATGCTGCAAGACGACCAGGGGTTGCGACCAGAATGTCACACGCTCTGGTTAAGGTTTCTGCCTGTTGTGTCTGTTTAAAACCACCGGTAATAATAACGGAAGGAATCTCACAGTAGGAACCTAGCTGTTTAACAACTTTATGGATCTGGAAAGCCAATTCACGTGTTGGTGAGAGGATTAAGACGCGCGGGTGTCTACTAGCGCGATGTGGCTCATCCAATATATATTGAATGGCAGGAATAACAAATGCAGCCGTTTTACCCGTACCTGTTGCGGCACCTGCAAGTACGTCTTTACGCTCAAGCATTAGGGGAATGGCAGCTTGCTGAATTGGAGTCGGTTTGTTGTACGACATCTTTCTAATGGCGTTTAACAGTGCGTCATCTAAATCAAAATCTTCAAATGTCATGTAAATCTCTGTATGCAAAAAAGGGTCTGTAAAAGACCCTTTGAGTTGGTGTGCTAAAAGTTTTTTAGCTATGAATAATCTTATAACAGGGATTATACGTGCTTGCGTCGATTTTCATGCGTTTTTGTTCGACAAAACTTTGTAAAAGATCATCCATAGCAGCCATGATCTCAGAATCACCGTGCAGTTCAAAAGGCCCGTGCTTCTTAATTTCTTCAACACCATCTTGTTTAACGTTTCCAGCAACAATACCGGAGAAGGCTTTACGCAACTGGCTGGCGAGTTCATGAATCGGTTGGTTTTTATGTAGATCGAGTCCAGCCATATTCTCATGGGTGGGAATAAAGGGTTGTTGTTGATCTAATTTGAGCGTCAGGCTCCAGTTAAAATAGTATGCGTCACTGCTTAACTTACGGTCTTCTCGAACAGTCGCCATGCACTCAGACATGCGGCTGGCAACATCTCTAGTACGATCAATCATTACCTCTAGTAGTTGAGTCGCCTCAGAGCCGAGTGTGATATCAATAAAGTTTACAATTGCATCGAAGTACGTTTTGCTATCAGCATTCCCCGTTAAGATAACTGGCAATGGCAGTCCTTGATTATCAGGGTGTAGCAGAATACTTAATATATAGAGCAGCTCTTCCATGGTGCCTGGGCCGCCAGGGAAGATAATAATACCGTGTCCGATGCGTACAAATGCCTCTAGACGTTTTTCAATATCAGGGTAGATACACAGCTCATTTACAATAGCATTCGGTGCTTCGGCAGCAATAATGCCTGGCTCCGTTAGGCCAATATAACGTGCATTATGATTTCGCTGTTTACCATGGCCTAAAACTGCGCCTTTCATCGGTCCTTTCATGGCACCAGGACCACAACCAGTACAGATATCTAAATTTCTTAAACCCAGCTCATAGCCAAGATGTTTGCTGTATTTATACTCTTTTTCCGAAATAGAGTGGCCGCCCCAGCAGACGACAACATTAGGATTGGTATCGGGACGTAAAAGTTGGGCATTACGGGCAATATGGAAAACAGCGTTGGTAATACCGTGTGATTTATTGAGATTAAATTGTGGATTTTCTAAAATTTCATTTCTAGCATAGACAAGATCCCTAACGACGGCAAAAAGGTGCTCTTTAAGTCCAACAATCAATTGGTTATCAACAAAGGCTCTACGTGGGGGGTTCTTTAAAATAAGCTGAACTCCACGCCCTTTGACTATTACTTGAATATCAAAATTGGGGTACTCTGCACGCAGGCCATCATTACTGTCCTCTTTAGAGCCTGTGTTTAAAACGGCTAAAGCACACTGGACTAACATGTCATTTAGACCAGTATCGGATGAATCACAAAGTTGGGTAGCTTCTTGATAAGATAAAATTTGAAGGGAACCTTCAGGGCGGATGGTGACTTCTGCAATATTTGTATTCATATTAAGATACACTCCCTGTATCGAAAGACTCTGTTTTAAAAGTGCAAACGGTCTTTAATTTTTATTATGTTTGAGGTTCATTATGCGTGACAATCGTCCTTATGAGGAAGGTTTTTTAATCATTTTACTTTTACTGGCATTAGCTGGTTTAATCTGGTTATTTAGACCCTTTCTGGAAGCGCTCTTCTTTGCAATGATTTTAGCTACGGCCAGTTATCGATTTTATGAGCACCTTCTACCACGCTGTAAAGGTTCTAAAACGCTTGCTGCATCGGCAATGAGCACCATCGTTCTAGTTGGCGTTATTGCACCTGTTACCTATCTACTTGTAGAAGTGAGTCTACAAGTAGGTCAGTTGTATGGAGAGGCTCAGGCTTGGATTAGTGCCCAAGATGCGGAGAGTTTGGCAAAGCTTAATACCTCACTTTTGAGTTATTTACCGATCAGCGAAGCAACACAAACCAGTGCCTTAGAGCAAATTAAAGCAAACTCAACCAAAATTATCGCCTTTGTTCAGCAGACGACGGTATTCTTATTAGAGGGTATGATTGGTACTACCTCCTCATTTATGGCCTTTATCGGTTTATCCGTGTTTGCCCTATTTTTCTTCTATCGAGATGGGAGTGCGATTGCCAAACATATTGCAATTTTGTCGCCTTTAGAGAATCACTACGATCGCATGATTATGCAGCGCTTTGCCAGCTTATCAACCGTTCTAACATTGAGTGTTGTCGGTATTGCTGTGATGCAAGGGGTCTCTTTTGCACTGGTTGCTTGGGCGCTGGGCTTGCCAGGGCTGTTTATTGGTATGGCGATTGCCGTCACCTCTTTTATCCCCATTGTTGGGGCAGCCTTGGTTTGGGTTCCAATCGTGATTTATGCACTCGTACAAGGTGAGTACGTCACGGCGATGGTATTGGTTTTTTGGGGCGTCGTAATTACAGGCTTTGTCATTGATAATATTATGCGACCAGTCATTATCACAAAATTGACTAAGACATTAGGGGAGGCCGGAGAGGGGTTAGCAGTAGCTAATCATACACTTTTAACAGTATTATCAACCTTTGCAGGGCTGATTCATTTTGGGGTAATAGGCCTATTCTTTGGTCCTGTTATCGCAGCAATGGCCATTACCGTGTTTGATGTTTACGAGCATAAAAATTCTAATATCCTCGATAGAAGTTAGTGATAATGCCCGTTAATTAATTAGTGTATGATTATACTTTACTGATATCAATTGATTAAGTCTGGAGCTGGCAAATATGAAAAATAATCAACTTACTTTAACGGTTTTGGCAGTTACACTAGGTTTGAGCTCATCTCTGACGATTGCAGCTGATAGTGGTGTAAATGATCCTTATATTGAAGGATTTAAGGCCTATGCCGAAGAGGTGAAAAGCTATAGTAAAGTGCTGAATAGTGCCGTTACTTCTTATGCTGATGATGTCTTTAAGACTGAAAGATCGGTGGGTTATATTGGAAAGTTAATCCCAATTCCTAAAGCAGTTAAAGTGGCTGACGGTGTATATACCGTCGTTGGTAGTCAGATTTGGCATAATCCAAGTAACTACGGTTTAAATAATAACCTCTCATTTATAATTTTTGAAGATGGGGTCTTTGTCTTTAATACGGGTGCCAATGTTGGCCTCTCTTATGCACTTCATCAACAAATTAAAGCTATTACTGATAAGCCCGTTAAGTGGGTCGCCGTTGAGAATAATCAAGGGCATGCTTACTTAGGTGCAAGCTACTGGGTTGATATAGGTGTTAAAAACCTCTACTCAAGTGAAGGGGCTAATGAACAGTTTGACATTGGTTTCCCCGCCATTAAGGCCGAGTGGTCAGAGCGTGTTGGTAAAGACCTGACCAAATCAGTGCGTAATGTCAGTGATAAATTTACCACCTACACTGATAAGATGGAAATTGATGTTGGTGGCGGAGAGAAAGTGATTATTCAAGACTTTGGGCCAGGTCATACCCCAGCATCGACTAGCCTCTACATCCCTTCACGTAACGTATTTTTCTCTGGTGATTTAGGCTTTAATGAACGTATGCCTGTCTTCTTTAGATACACCGATTCCTTTGCATGGATAGAGTCATTTGAAGCGATGATGGCAGCCATTCCAGCAGACACTAAGGTTGTTCCTGGTCATGGTACGCCGACTGATATGCAAACTCTAAAGGTTCAAACTTATGACTACATAGTGTATCTGCATGAAGCGATTGAAAAGATTGCAGATGCAGATGGCAATATGGATAATGCGATGGCTTTAGATCAGTCGGCTTATAAAGATCGTCCTGTTTTTGCGCAGGCTTCCAAGAATAACGCCAAACATGTGTATAACGAAATAACAGGCGGAGACTTCTGATTTGGGGATTATTTTCCCCTCCTTTGCATTAAACCCTTGCTCGTTTAGTGTTACTAAACGAGCAAGGCTTTGCCTTGATGAGAGCAAAACAATCTCCCAAATTGCTGCTGCGATGTTTGATTAAACTAAACCGTCTTTATGGCGGTTTTTTGCTTTCTGGCGTGGGTGTTTTTTTGATTTACAAATTTTGAGCAGGGGGGGATAAAAAAGCCGATTTAAGTTTTAACACTTAAATCGGCTTTTTTAGTTTAAATGGTTTGAATGTTTTACATTCTATCCATTAGGTTGGGTTCGTCGCTGTAACCGTTTTCTATACCTTTTGTGACGATGGCTACTGCATCGTGCGGGTGTAGGCTTTCTAGGTGGTTTACTCTGATCCAGTAGTCTAAATACTCACTGTGTTGGTTTAGTTTGCTTTGTAAGCGACGGCCTGCGTCTTCACAGAACATTAGGTTTGCGGCATTCAGGCGAGCAAACTCTTGTTCGTCTTCGCGTTTAACGGCTGCTTGCACAGGGGTTTGTACCGCTTCTTCAATATGGTTAATTAGGCTTGAGATCTCTAAAGTATCACTCTCAACCATTTTTACTTTAATTTGAGCATAGGAGCGTTGGCTATGCGGTGTTGCACTGATGCCTTCTGGTGTGCCCAACCAATTAACCACCGTTTGATAGTCTAGATCTTGGCCGTCAAACTGCTTTTCAAAAGCTTCTTGAATCAGTTGGCGAGACAGTGCCGCAGAGCAGGGGCAAGTTGATGAGTAAGGTACTTCAATGGTTACTTCACAACAGAACTCACCTTGGCGTAGCTCACCTCTAATAGTGGTTGGGTAGTGCTTCCAGCCTGTATTGTTACTTAAAAGTGAGTTACGGCGTTCATAATAATCAAACTTAAACTCGACAAAAGCTTGATTACTTAGGTCTTTATGAGACTCAATAAAGGCTTCTAAAATAGCTTTAACACGTGCTGGTGTTAAGTTCTCTTGAGTACCCATTAGGTCTAATAGTAGATATAAGCGAGACATGTGAATGCCTTTGCTCATAGGATCATCTAAGCTAACGTAAGCCTGAGTTTGTGAAGACAGACGGATGCTATTGTCTGTTGCTAACCCTTGTTGAATTAAGACAGGGAGTTCAATCCCACTCATTCCAACCCAGTTGAGTTTTCCTTGAGGGGCTTGGTGCGGTTGGCACGCGATATCGGGCATGTGCTTGGTCATGCAATTTCCTTCGACTAATGCGCTGGCAAGCAAATAGGTTATACCTGATTGATTCACCAGCGGGAAAATAAAATGTAATCGCAAATTTTATCAAATAATTGAGTAAATAAGTGGGTTAATATAAATTATTAATGGTTAGTCATTAATGATCGTTGAGACTGTAGGTGATATTACGAGTGTTTTGAGATGCAACTAAGCAGTTGAGCTTCAATGGTATTATCTGTCTTAAGTTGGTTTTTATCTGGGGTATCTGTATTAAAAAGACACTCTAAGCGACTGTCTTGTCGCCAAGCGATGTCTTCAAAAGTTAGTTGCGTTTGTTCACCATTTTTACTCCAGTTGATCAGTTGCCACTCATTACCCGTTTTTAGAATGCCCTTGGCTCGGCTCAGAACAGGACTCAATATTTCAAAAAAATGTTTAAGTTGATTGCGATTAAACTGCACGCTGGCATCAAATATCCAGCCGATAGAGGTCATGACTCCTGTGTCAGGATTAGTTTGTTGCATGCAGCGTTGTACACAGGGCAGGGTTGAATGAATAGTTTTGGAAACTTGCTTCACTTGCTCTAAGTGCACTTGTTCACCTAGCGGTGCTTTGTGCTTTAAAGAGGAGAGCAACGTCAGTTTTTGAGCAGGGGGGGGTTGTAATAGTGTTGTGAGCTCTACCTGACTCTGTACTGTTTTGATGACCACCTGTTTTGGCGGGTAGAGATTTTCTAATAGTTGAATTGCTTGTTTGGCTTCATTCTTAGAACAGGTATCATCTTTATTGAGCAGAATAATATCTGAGAGGGTGACAAGATCTCGCATCACCGCAGATTTTTGCCAACGCTCTTCAGTGAGCTGCTGTGCTGTAATAACACAGACAATTTTCTGTAGGGACAGTGGCTGGGCAAAAGGGCTGCGAGTCAGTGTATCAATGATCTTAGCAGGATGACCTAGGCCTGTTGGTTCAATCCATAGGCGTGTTAGGCAATTGTCATCGGTCTGTTGGGTGAGTAGTTGGTTGATTGCTTGGCTTAAACCATGTTGAGCCGTACAGCAGACACAACCCCCTGAAACAGATAGAACAGGGTTGTCAGTGTTACTTTGTGAGAGGGTGGCAGCATCGATATCAATATCACCAAATTCATTGATAATAAAACCCCAGTTTTCATCCTGAGGTTTTTGGGCAATGAGTTGTTTAAGAGCGGTGGTTTTGCCACTCCCGAGCAGGCCTGTGATGAGGTGGACGGATAGTGGTTGAGTATTTGTCATGGGTTGGGAAAGCGTGGACGTTGACGAATGACTGAATCCTAAAGAGGATTAGTCAAAGTCTTTGCCATCTAATAGATCATTGGCGAGCTGCTCAAGATCTATATCAACCCCTAGGCGTTCAGCAATCACTTTTGCATCACGATAAGCATTTCCTAAGCAGGTAGTCGCCCCTGGTGAAGGGGTCATATTGAAAATTAGATTTTCATTTTCTGGGTGTATGCTGGCTTCACCTAACTGAAGTATCATCTTTGTTTTATTGATGACTTGTGGACGTAAGCCCCCAATGCCATCCGCATACTGAAGGTCTTCTGACTTTAAGCTTGGGATAATTTTTTGAGCATCTTTAGCAAAAAGTTTTTGGCGCACGATAGGGATTTCAAATGCAAAGTTACGGAAGATGTAGTTACGGATGGTGCTATCTTTCATAAGATCCCAGAAAACACGAATCACTTTACCATCCAGCTTTAAGCTTCTCCAGAAGTCTAGGTAAGTACCACCTGTATAACGCTCTAGTTTTGGCATCATTAGAGCCGTTGGCCCTAAACGGGTTTTGCCCATCTCAACGAGGTCTGGATCACCATGCAGTGCGGCAAATGGTAGTTTGTCGTTTTGCATGGTATAAACCTTACCGTTTAGTACCTTAGGAACATAGTAGAAGCTACCCGCCATAGGTAGTATCGATAGATCCATGCCGTGGCCTAACTGGTTTGCCAGTAATAAACTGTGCGCACCCGCAGAGACCACGACAAACTTTGCCATAAAGGTGCCTTGCGAGGTGTTGAGCTCATAGTGATCATCAAACTTACTGATTTTTTCGACTTCAGAGCTCAAAGAGACATTGATCTCAGTATTGGTTTTACGTGCGCTGGTTATAAATGACTTTGATAAGTTACCAAAGTTCACTGCACAGTACTCATCGGTACAACCAGAAGCGAGGATCTTTTCAGGACGAGGTTTGCCATCAATGAGCGCAACGGCAGGTTCTACTTCGGCAATACGTTCTGCATCCCAAAGTTCCATATAAGGGAAGTCTTCGGAAAATTCATGGAAGCGCTGCTCTAAACGATCACACTCATCGTCACCAACGGCAAGAATCATCTTAGGGAATTTGAATAGAAAATCGTTGTTCTCAAGTGTTTTAGCATAATTCACCAACATGTTCGCTTGGCGCTTAACCAGCTTGGCTTTTTCTAGCTTATAGTTGGTTTCAATATCACCACAGTGTAACGTTTGACTATTTGCGCGAGCATTGGAGTTAAGCGGAGCAAGCGAGCCATATTTTTCAAGCACTGCGATAGACTTAACACCGGTGTACCTAGACAGTAGATGGGTTAAAGCACAGCCTGAAATTCCACCGCCAACAATGACGACATCAAACATACGATTATTCATTTAGGGGTTCCTGACGTTCACTTAACTGAGTACGCATTTGCGAAACACAATATTATATATAAAATCTAAATCGCTATTAAGTGAAATCTAATATTAATTGGTTTGTGAAGTGGTGAATAAATGCTCAAACATCAAGCTGACAATCTAGGTTAATTGATGTGAAGTGCCCTATATGGATATTTGTATAGATTATTTTTAGTCAGGTATTCGCTCAATGCTTGTCTTATCTAAAATACTTGTCCATTAATAAGTAAAATCATGAGGAGTTTTAATAAAATTGTCATTTAAATGATATTTAAACACGTTAGGATATGCTCGATTTGAATAAAAACATGGTTGAGAGTGATGATAAAAGTAGCTATTAATGGTTTTGGTCGAATGGGGCGTTTAGCCCTAAGAGTCGCTTATGACTGGCCTGAGATAGAGATTGTCCATATTAATGAGACGTCTACCGATGCTTACGGCTCGGCACACTTATTAAATTTTGATTCGGCGCACGGTCGCTGGCACCATGAAGCCGTTGAAGATGCCGATCAAATTGTTATTAATGGCCATGCGATTAGTTACTCTCAGAACCAAGATATTGCAGCAACCAACTGGGGCGCTTTAGAGGTGGATCTGGTTATTGAATCAACGGGTGTTTTTAGAACTCAAGAGAGCTTGCAAGCCTATTTAGATCAGGGTGTGAAGCAGGTCATTGTCGCGGCACCGATGAGTGATGGCGTTAAGAATATTGTCATGGGCGTTAATGACCATCTTTTTGAAGCCGGTAAAGACCCTATTATTACCGCAGCATCTTGCACGACTAACTGTATTGCACCTGTGATCAAAGTCTTGCAAGAGAAGATCGGTATCAAGCACGGTATGATGACCTCTATTCATGATCGTACCAATACGCAGAAAATAGTAGATCATGGTCACAAAGATTTACGTCGAGCCCGTGCTGGTTTTGAGTCGCTGATCCCAACGTCAACAGGCTCTGCTAAAGCAATTGGAAGCATCTTTCCTGAGTTGAATGGTTTGATTAATGGGTTAGCGGTTCGTGTGCCTCTAATGAATGCTTCTTTAACCGATTTGGTATTAGAGATGCACCGTGAGACAACAGCTGAAGAGGTGAATGCACTTTTTAAAGCCGCCTCTGAAACTTATCTAGAAGGTGTTCTAGGCTATGAAACTCGTCCTCTCGTTTCGGTGGATTATGAGGGAGAACTCTGTTCATCGGTCATTGATGCACTATCTACTATGGTGGTGGGCGGTACACAGCTTAAAGTGTTGGCTTGGTATGATAATGAGATAGGCTATGTGGCACGAATGATGGAGTTAGCTGTTAAGGCTGGTAAGCTAAACCAATCACTTGAAGCAAATAACCCTCCTCAATAAGTGCCTGACAATTGTGTAAGTATTTTGAGTAGGGGGGGCTCCCTCTGCTCAAATTGAAAGATCACCTTCCAAGTGTTTTAAATACACGTCTTTATTTACTTTAAATATACTTTAAACAGCTTAAATTCCTTAAGCCGATTGAGATTCCTTTAAATGACCGCTATTCAACAATATGCCTTAGTAACCGCTAACTATTGGACCTTTACCCTGACAGACGGTGCCTTGCGCATGTTGGTACTGCTGTTTTTCTATCAGCAAGGTTTTAGCCCTTTAGAGCTGGCCATGTTATTTGTCTTTTATGAGTTCTTTGGTGTGGTCACCAATCTTTTTGGAGGATGGTTTGGTGCTAGGCTTGGGCTCAAGGTGACAATGGACTTAGGGCTGTTTTTGCAGGTTATTTCATTGTTAATGTTAGCGGTTAATCCTGATTGGTTAACCGTTGGTTTTGTGATGTTTGCTCAGGCACTATCGGGTATTGCCAAAGATCTGAATAAAATGAGTGCCAAAAGCAGTATCAAAAGTTTAGCCCAGAGCGCGGATGGCTCTGAGAACAAGCTCTATCACTGGGTGGCACTGCTAACGGGGTCAAAAAACACACTGAAAGGTGTTGGTTTCTTTCTAGGTGCTTTTTTATTGGCAACGGTCGGCTTTCAAGATGCGTTGTATTTAATGGCGGGTATGCTCTCGATTGCTTTGTTTATCTCTATGCTGTTCTTAGATAGCAATCTAGGCAAGGCAAAGAGTAAATCCAAGTTTTCTGAGATCTTCTCTAAAAGTCCCGCAATTAACGGTTTATCTGCCGCACGCTTCTTTCTATTTGGTGCACGAGATGTCTGGTTTGTCGTAGCGTTACCGGTCTATCTAGCCAGTGTCTTAGGCTGGGAGCACACTGAAATTGGAATCTATATGGCCGTATGGATAATCGGTTATGGTTTGGTTCAAGCCTTTACACCAAAGCTGACAGGGCTTAAAAATGGTGAGCCGCCAACGGCCAGAACCGCGATGTTACTGGCATTTGCATTAGCGGGTATTCCCAGCATAATGGGTTTAACGTTGGCTTATGAACCGCAATGGATTCTTCTCGTTGGCCTGATTATATTTGGGATTATTTTCGCTCTAAACTCCGCTGTACACTCCTACCTAATTGTCTCTTATGCCGATGCCGATGGAACCTCTAAAGATGTTGGTTTTTACTATATGGCCAATGCGGCAGGGCGTTTAGTCGGCACGCTACTGTCGGGTTATGTCTATCAAGTGGCAGGTATGGAAGCGTGTCTATTTACTGCCGCAGCGTTTGTGCTGATTGCAGGTGCTTTAGCAGGGCGCATTGAACGTTAAATATCTCCATTTGTGATACATCTCTTGATTGTTATCAATATTCGTAGGTAAAACCCTTTGTCACTCTGGCTCGTTAAAGTGAGAGCTGTTAGGCTATGCGCAAGTTTAAAGTCTGTTTGTTAGAGGTGACTATGTTTAGAGGTGTTCCAAGTATCGTCGATGTTGAGGCATCTGGATTTGGCCCGCATTCCTACCCGATTGAAATTGGTGTGGTAAGAAGTAATGGAGATCGTTACTGTAGTTTGATTCTGCCTGCTGAGGAGTGGGTTTTTTGGGATGAGGGGGCAGAAAAAGTACACCATATCTCAAGAGAGATCTTAGAGAAGCATGGTAAACCTCTGCACGTTGTTGCTGAGGAGTTAAATACTTTTTTAGAGGGTGAGACCGTCTACACGGATGGTTGGGTGGTTGATTCAACCTGGATTAAACAGCTCTACTTCTCAGCGCATAAACAGATGTACTTTTCGGTGAGTTCTTTAGAGATGATTTTAAAAGAGCCGCAGATGGAGATCTGGCATGCGGTTAAAGATGAGCTTGAGGCTCAAAAAGAGGGCAATCGCCATAGAGCCAGTTTTGATGCTGCCTTGATCCAAGAGACCTTTGTCAAAACAGCTGCTCTAACAACAAGCCCTGCAAGGCATGTCTGATTCTCAAACACGCTGTCCATTTTGCCAGCAAGCCAATTTATGTGAAGTCTCTACTGCTGAGAGTTGCTGGTGTTTTCAGGCTCGAGTCCCGCAAGCATTGCGAGATTTATTACCAGAGAAGAGCAGGCTCAAAGCCTGTATCTGTTTTAACTGTATTCAAGCATTTAAAAATGATCAGATCACTTTTGTAAAAAAAGTTTCTTCAAGCCCTTCTTAAGATTATCTTGAAATAGTCTTCGTGGTTATCCCCCCCCCTGCTCAAAATATTTTGTCGAGCTTTAAATGGCTTACCTGAGTTACAATAAAGGCCAATTTTGGTCTACTATTTGTATGGGATGAGTCTGGTGGAAAAACTGCAAAATGCAATATTGATTACGGGTGCAGGCCAACGAGTTGGTTATCATTTAGCTAAGCAGTTTCTGCAACAGGCCGAGTACCCTGTGATCTTTACCTACCGTACACCACGTCCTCAGGTTGAGGAGCTAATCTCTTTGGGGGCTTTAGCGCTACAAACCGATTTTACGCACTCGGATAGTTTGCCAAGTTTAGTTGAAACTGTTCAAAGCCAAGTTTCGAGTTTACGTTGTATTATTCACAATGCCTCTTTGTGGTTACCAGATGATCAGTTGGAGAGCACGGCTGACTTTCAGTCACTTTTTCAACTGCATGTGCAAGTGCCTTTTACTCTGAATGCACAATTGACACCGCTGTTAAAGCAATCATCAAGTCCTTTAAAAGATATTATCTCTCTATCAGATTGCAGTGTTAACCGTGTTTCAGCTGAGCATATTGTCTATCTATCGAGCAAGGCTGCGATGCAAACGATGATGAAAGGGTTTGCCAAAAAGCTAGCGCCAGAAATAAAGGTTAATGACATAGCGCCCGCGTTGATTATGTTTAACGAGGGTGATAGTGAGGAGTATAAACAGAAGCGTTTGGCACAGTCAGCTTTAGGCATTGAGCCTGGGCCGCAAGTGGTTTGGCAAGCGGTGCAGTATTTGATGAATAGTGCCTATACAACGGGAACAATTCTACCTTTAGAGGGTGGGCGTAGTTTATAGAGTTTCTATAACATCTTGAAAAAGAATCCACCTTTGGCAGGTTTTTGAGGGGTGATTTTAACTGGGCATCCCATTGCTTTGGAGTTCACTTTTGCAGTATTACGCTCTTTTTGATCCGTAACCGCGTTAAAACCATCTCTCTCAACCCAACCTTGAGTATGTTGTAGCACTAAATCTGCCAGTGCTTCGGTATGATCTTTTCGGTCATTTAAGCAGCGAATAAAGCCAAATTTCTCACCTCCCGCTTCTTCAAAATATTCACAATTCTCTTCACCAATCTCTTCAATAGTCTCTAAGCAGTCAGCGGAGAAACCTGGGCAGATGACTTGAATATCTTTAATACCCTGATCAGGTAGAGACTTAAGCGTGGCATCTGTGTAAGGTTTAATCCACTCCTCTTTACCAAATAGAGATTGAAAAGTTGTTTTGTACTCATCTTTAGATAAGCCAAGCTCTTCTGCCACTAAACGAGAGGTTACATGGCACTCACAGTGATAAGGATCACCATTGTCTAGATAACGTTGTGGTACACCGTGATAAGACAAAACTAATAACTGAGGTTTACCGTGTTCTGCTTGGTACTCTCGGATGCTGTTGGCTAATGCTTTGATATAACCTGGGTGACGGTGGTAGTGGTTAATGAAACGGATCTCAGGAACCCAGCGCCAAGTTTGCAACTCAGCAGTGACGGCATCAAAGGTTGAGGCGGTTGTAGCTGCAGCATATTGAGGGTAAAGTGGCAGAACCACAATACGTTGACAACCCTTGGCTTGCAGTTCTTTAAGTGCGCTGGCAATGGAAGGGTTGCCGTAACGCATGCCTAAAGCAAACTCAACACGCCCCTCAAACTGTGGTTTGACGACCTTAGCGATAGCATTCAATTGGCGCTGTGAAATATTGAGTAGGGGGGCTCCCTCACCTTCGCTATTCCAAACAGTTGCATAAGCTTCGGCTGATTTGGCTGGGCGGGTGTTTAAGATAATTCCGTTTAGGATCAGACGCCATAACCATCTTGCTGGTGGCGGTTCAACCACGCGAGGATCCATTAAAAACTCTTTTAAATAAGGTTTTAAAGCTTCTTTAGTGGGTGCATCAGGCGTACCTAAATTGGTGATTAAAATACCCGTTGCACTATCAGAACCATGTTGATAGTCTTCAATCCCTTGATACAGCAAAGCTTGTCTCCAGAAAAGTAAAATTTAAATTGCGATTATTGTAGAGGAAAATGCTTAAAGAGGGGAGGCAAGTTGTCAATAGTTGTGTGTTCATTTAACTGTTTGTAAGTCGGTAAATGAAGTTTGGAAGTAAATGATGTGTTTTGTTATATGGCTGTGAAAGCAGAATAAAAGAGTAAAAATGGTGCGCTCGAGAGGATTTGAACCCCCGACCCCTGCCTCCGGAGGGCAGTGCTCTATCCAGCTGAGCTACGAGCGCGTAATTTTAAGCAGGGCTATTATAAGGGTTTTAACTGTTGTGATGAGAGTTATTGATAGGACTTTTGTAGCCTGAAAAGGCTCTATTATGCTAGCTAACAGTTATTGATTGGCTGTTATTTTTTACTTGTCTCTGCTTGCTGTGGAGCCTACTTTTAGTAGGCGACGACCTTTTATTGCGGCTTGAGTACGATTTTCTACATTTAGATGGGTTAAAAGTGCACTCACATACTGCTTGACAGTACCTTCACTTAGGTAGAGGTTTTCAGCTATTTCACGATTACTATAGCCGTCAATAAGGTGCTGTAGCACTAAACGCTGCTTAGGTGAGATAGTTTTCTTTTTCTCTTTTTGACAAAGAGTAAGCTTTTTAGGAAAATCTGGCTTGCCTTCAAGCATCAATTCGATACTGCGGAGTATTTGTACTGAGCTATAGGTTTTTGGAATGTAGCCTAATACGCCTTGATCAAAAGCGGTCTGGATGGTTTCAAGTCGATCATCGGCAGAGATAATGGCAACAGGATAGGCGATATCTTTTTTGACCTTATTTAAACCAAGTACACCCAGTGAATTGGGCATGGAGAGGTCTAGCAGGATCAGGTTAAAACTCTGCTGCTGACAAATGTTATAAACATTATTCATATTTGCAGCTTCATGTATTTCAAGGTTTTGATCTTTAAAATGGCTACTTAGTAGTTGTTTTAATCCATCACGATAGAGTTCGTGGTCATCACAAATTAACAGTTTCATTCAGATCATCCAAGGGTAGTCGGAACATAAGATAAAGTAATTCATATAAAAAAACGATTAACTAAAGTAATGATTTTAGCTGATAAATCATCTGTGTACAATTAAGCTTTACCTTAAGTGTGACTGTGGCTGGATATCGATGTGATATGCTGTAGGAAGTTTTTTAGGGTAATTCAGAGTGTGTAATGGTCGACTCAAGAATCAGTAATAAGCAAAGTGTTGAAATAGAGAGGGTTAGATTACTTTATAGGCTTGCTCTGAATGCAATGG
The DNA here is from genome assembly GCA_033238645.1 of Thiomicrorhabdus sp. Classification (GTDB taxonomy): domain Bacteria; phylum Pseudomonadota; class Gammaproteobacteria; order Thiomicrospirales; family Thiomicrospiraceae; genus Thiomicrorhabdus. The sequence continues at coordinate 43,993 of BQXR01000009.1, read as the reverse complement.
TTGGTTTGTTTGTGAGTACTACGGCTATTGCAGGCTTTTTCTGGTTTGCCGTTCCTTATGTATCTAAGGGAGTCATTGGACTTTGGTTTTTGCTGGCGGTTCTCTTAATCTTTTTTAGAGTATTAATTGTTTTACGATTCAATCGGGCAGACTTAAAAGAGTTTGATGCTTCTTTTTGGACGAGAGTTTTTATCGTAGGCGCCTCTTTGTCGGGCTTTGTGCTTGGTATATCACCTGTTATTTTTCTTGATCCCTCCGATTCCTCAGCAGTTATTTTTCTGACTTTAGTTATATTTATGACCCTTTCAGGGAGTTTAGGTGTGCTGGCCAATTGTCGTATTGCTTACTATATCTATGCCTTTCTAGCGACAGCACCGCTAATCACTCTATTTATTTTGCAGGGTGAGGGGATGTTATTTATTGGTTTGTTGTTAATTGTGTTTGTTGCGGTACAGATGTTCTATGCCAATAGCCTTTATAAATCAATTACAGAGTCCATTTTCCAGCGATTTGAAAATGTTGAGTTACTTGATGGATTAAAACAGGAGAGGCGTTGTGCTGATAAAGCGAATATTGATAAAACTCGATTGCTTGCGGCAACAAGTCATGATTTACGCCAGCCGTTGCACTCGTTAAGCCTCTTTTTGGCCGTTTTAAAAGAGCGTCTAACGACCGTTGAGCAAAGAGAGTTAATGCATAAAACGGAGCTGTCTCAGCAGGTATTGAATGACCAATTAAATGCGATCATTGAGGTTGCTCAAATAGATTCGGGGGAGTTGAAGGTTCGGTTGAGGTCTGTTTCAGTCAAACATGCCATAGATACCATTATCGAAGAGTTTGATTTGCTGGCTGCGGAGGTGAATCTGACCATTCGTACTCGAATTTGTGATGCTTGGATTGATGTTGATCCGATTCTTTTTGCGCGAATTGTTAGGAATTTAATCTCTAATGCCATTTGTCACTGCCCAGATTCAACGCTATTGATCGCTTCACGATTGAGAAAGGGGACGGCTATAGAATTAATGCTTATTGATACTGGGCCTGGAATTGCTGAAAATGAAGCGAAGAATATTTTTTCTGAATTTTATCAGCTGAATAACCCTGAGAGAGATCGTAATAAAGGCATGGGTCTGGGGTTGTCTATTGTTAAACGTTTAAGTACCCTCTTAAACGTACCTGTTGAGTTTAGCTCGCGATTGGGTCATGGAACTTTTTTTAAGTTGACCTTTTCTTTAAGTTTAGCGGGGTCGGAATCTATTATGATGACTGAAGGGGTGGCGAAAGATGATATACCTAGCCATGTTTCAGGCTTGTTTATTGTTATAGTCGATGATGAAAAAGAGAATTTAGTAGCCATGAAGCACTTATTGATGTATTGGCAGGCTGAAGTTTTAACAGCGACTTGTTACAAGGATTTATTGACCCAGTTTGAGTTTTGTAATTATCCACTCCCTGATCTAATGCTAGTGGATTATCGTTTGAAAGAGGGTGAAACAGGAATTAATTTAATTCAAAAAATGCGCCAGTTTTTTAAAAAAAATGTGCCAGCTGCGATTATGACGGGGGATGTCACCTTAAGTTTGAAGGAGGATTTGTTAGACTCGGGGGTAGCAGTCGAGTATAAGCCTCTTTCTGCTGGTCGTTTAGCAGGTGTTATTGGCAAGATTGCTGTTATTGAGGATTAGAGATTGTGCTAAAAAGGCTCTGTAATAATATTTGTGTTGTACTTGTGGGCTTATTTTGTGGGTTTGTTTTATCTGCATGTGAGCAGGGGGGGGCGTATAGTAGTCTGGAGCTGGAAAAGCCTTTCCCTTCATTGGTACTTAAAACCATAGAGGGAGAGCCTTTTCCAGTTGAGCGTTTAAAGGGGCAGGTTATCATTCTAAAGCTGTGGGCAACCTGGTGTAAGGTTTGTATGGAAACAGAGCCACAGTTTAAAGCTTTTATTGCTCGATTTGACTCAGATAATTTGGTTGTCGCTTCTGTGTCAGTTGACCAGGATCTTAATATGCTACGAGAGTATTTGATGGACCACCCTAATAAGGGCTTGCAATTGGTTGATCAAGGAATGCGACAGTCTATGACTGTTTTAGGTGTCGACGTTATTCCGCAGGTATTTGTTATTGATAAGGCGGGTATTTTACGATACCAAAAGTCTGGGGGTGCTCAATGGGGAAGCGATGATTTTCATAAGATCCAGGATATACTAGATTAGTGTGTTTCTAGTATTGCTTCTGCATAGAGGATGAAAGCCAAGCGACAGCTGTGATGTGTTTTTAAATTAGCTCGTAGGCAGTTGGTTGCAAGATTAAATGGCTGGTTGCTTATGGGGGTATAAAATATTTTTGTACTATATATTGATGGCTGGTAGCCTTTTAAGCGGATCGAATAGTATTTTTGAAGCAATATGGTAATATTTCATTTTTTTTAAAATTTCGTATTAGTTCGTGTGTTTTTTGATGAACGGTCTAATTTTTTCTACTTTAGGGGTTGGCGATGGTACTTAGAAGAGCTTGGCTAGCGGTAGTTGTTTTGTATTGCTTAATGGTTTCAGGCGTTTCGTCAGCGGAATCGCAAGTGAGGAGCCAACAATCTGCAGAAGAGAAGGTTAGGGCGGTTGCAGTTGAGCAAGCAGCCTCGATGGATGCGCCTAAGTTTGGTTGGAATCCACTCGATATACTGGGTTCTAAGCATGATTTGACGGCTTTAAATAAGCGTGCTGGCGCAAAAGCAATGGGTGGTGTTGCTTTTGATGATTATGGTAGTGCTTGTGTCTACTGTCATATTCCACCAGATGTGGATAAAAATGCTGAAAAGTCTCAGCAGATCTCTGGCTGGAACCGTGTACGATCCACGATGGAAGGCTATATCTTGTACTCTAGTGCAAGCTTTGAATCTCAAGCCAGAATCCCTAATGAAATTTCACTATTATGCTTGTCATGTCATGACGGTACTATGGCTGTTGATCGCGTCGTGAACACTCCTAAGGATTGGAAGTCTGGTGATAAAATGACGTTACATATGAAGATTAATTCTGGTTCTGATTTAGATCATTGTGGTTTATGTCATGATGGCTCTACTGCTCATCACTTAAATAATCGACATATTGGAACAGATCTAAGGCGTAATCACCCTGTCTCAATTCGCTTTCCTGGGATGGATGCTGGTTACACAGGGACGCTTCAAAGTGGTTTTAAAACACCTCGAGATAAGTATGGTTTTGATAATGGGGTGAGGTTGTTTAATGGTTTTGTAGAGTGTGCATCTTGTCATAATGTACATGATCCCTCTAAAGTTAAATTTTTACGTGTTAAGCCGGAGTTTTTATGTATTACTTGTCACTACAACTAAAATCGTTATCCATTTTTGTAGTTGTTTTATTGTTAGCTGGCTGTTCTAATGGGCCGCAGCTAAAGCCGTTTGAACCGCCTGTGTATCCGCCATCACCAGAGCCAGCACGCTTTATTTATGAGCGTTCATTAATTGGGACTGCGGATGTACAGTCTGTAACTACTCAGCAACGCTTTAAATCAATGGCAACTGGCCGACCTGTTAGAACATCAGGGCTTGTTAAGCCGTATGATGTAGCTGTTTTTAAGGGGCGAGTGTATGTGTCAGATACGATGGCACGCTCTATTACTATGTTTGACATTCCTGGGAAGAGGTTTGTTCAGTTTGGTCGTAAAGGGCCTGGAGGGCTGCAGAAGCCGATCGGATTATCTGTCGATTTTAAAGGCAATGTTTATGTTGCTGATAACTCACTTGCTCGCATCGTTGTATTTGATCCAGAAGGTAAATATTTAAGCTCGTTTGGTAATAAGGAAGAGTTAGTTAGACCGACAGACGTTGCTGTTACGGCAGATGGTAAGTATGCCTATGTAGTAGATACAGGCGGTATTGAAAGTACTAGTCATCATCTTGTTAAATATGATCTTGCCACTGGAAAGATGCTTCAAAAGATTGGTACTCGTGGTTCGGGCGATGGGGGGTTTAATTTCCCTTTGATGGTTGATATTGATTCAAAAGGACGGATCTATGTATTAGATTCGGGAAATTTTCGTGTACAAAGATTTAGTGCGGAAGGTAAGTTTGAGTTTAGTTTTGGTAAGGTAGGGAATCGTTTAGGGATGTTTTCAAGACCTAAAGGGCTGGCTATCGATAATGACGATAACATTTATGTAATGGATGCTTCATTTGCAAACTTTCAGATTTTTAATGATAAGGGTGAATTGCTACTATTTATAGGGGAGCGAAGTTCAATAAATCAACCGGGTAAGTTTGCCTTAGCAGCGGGTGTTGCTGTTGATGAGGATGGTCGGGTTTATGCGGTGGATCAAATCTTTAGAAAGGTAGAGGTGTTTAGGCCTTATGGTTTAAAAAAGACTAGTGGTTATGCTGCTGTATTACCTGTCGATAGGTAGTTTGATTTTGAAAAAGAGTGTTTTATGTTAAGTATTGAGTCATTGTCTGCTGAGCGGGAAGACCGTCTACTCTTCTCTGGTGTTTCAGCGACCCTTTCTGCTGGTGAGGGGATGCATGTAATTGGCAGGAATGGCTCCGGTAAAACGACTCTATTGCGGATTATTTGCGGGCTAACAGCTCAGGCTTCGGGTCACATTAGCTGGAATGGTGAAGATGTTTGTAGTCATAGGGAGGCATTTCTATCTGACCTACTCTACCTAGGCCATAAAAATGCGAATAAAACTGAATTAAGTTGTTATGAGAATCTTCGTCTTACGATGGGGTTAGAGATGGCTTCAGAGGAGGTGTTGTCTGAAGCCTTGCGTAATGTTGGTTTAGGCATGATGGCACATTTACCAGCACGCTTCTTGTCAGAAGGCCAGCAGCGTCGTTTGTCTATGGCACGTTTACTTCTGTCGAAAGCTAAATTATGGGTGTTGGACGAACCTTATACTGCCCTTGATTATAAAGCGATTGATTGGCTAGATCAGTTGTTAGAAAAACATATGGAAAATAATGGTTTACTAATTTTGACATCTCACCAGACACTCACTTTTTCAAGCCCTGTACAAGAATTAGATTTAGGTAAGCAGTATGTCTAGAGCTTTATGGATTCTGTTCTGCCGAGATATGGCTCTGTTTATGCATCGTAAACAAGATGTAGTAACGGTCTTGGGGTTCTTTTTAGTTGCGGTAGCACTGTTTCCTTTAGGGATTACATCTGATCCCGAAATGCTGCGAAATATGGCACCAGGAGCAATTTGGATTGCTGCACTTTTTTCAACGGTCTTAGCTTTGGATAGACTTTTTTCTGAAGATTTGGCTGATGGTACCTTAGAGCAGCAGATGCTATCTCCTCTGCCGATTACATTGGTACTCTTGGTTCGTTTAGTTGCGCACTGGGTTATTACGAGTCTGCCAATCGTATTGTTGTCACCCGTAATGGGCTTGCAGTTTGGCTTGGATATTGAAGAAATTTGGGTGTTAACTTTAACTTTATTGATGGGAACGCCTGTTTTGGTTTTATTGGGTGCAATTGGTGCTGCTTTGACGGTTGGTTTGAAAAGTAGTGGTGGCTTGGTGACTTTGTTGTTGTTACCTCTTTATGTCCCAATTTTGATTTTAGGCAGCTCTGCAGTTTCTGCAGTGATGTTAGATATGAGTGTAACAGCTCACTTCTCTTTGCTAGGAGCGGCTTTAGCGTTAAGTTTGGCTCTATCCCCTTATGCTGTTGCGACAGCACTTCGTATTACATTGGATTAAGTGTGTATATGGTTAGAATTTATTCTAACGTTGTTTGAGTGGGTAAGATTTGGTCTTTGATTTAATTAAGCTCTTAGATAAAAAAAGTTTTTGTCAGGAAATGTAAATGAGTTATAAACGTAAAATTCCATGGAAGAAGTATGCTTCATCCACCAGTTTTTATGCACTGGCGGCACGTCTTGTGCCTATATTTATGGTAGCAGCTATATTGCTATCGATAGCGGGGCTGTATACAGGGTTTATTCTTGCACCAATTGATTATCAGCAGGGGAATAGTTATCGAATTATGTTTATCCATGTTCCTGCAGCGTGGATGTCGATGTTTATTTATCTATTATTGGCTGCATACTCCATTATTTCACTGGTCTGGAAGGTTAAGTTAGCAGATATCATGGCTTACTCATTGGCTCCAACAGGTGCTATGTTTGCTTTTGTAGCTTTATTGACTGGTGCTTTATGGGGGCGCCCTACTTGGGGAGCATACTGGGTTTGGGATGCTCGCCTTACCTCTGAGCTATTACTGCTATTTTTATACTTAGGGTACATGGGTTTGTATAGCGCAATTCCTGACCGTCAGAGAGCTAGTCGAGCAGCTTCATTCTTAGCTGTAGTTGGTGTTGTAAATGTACCAATTATTTACTTTTCAGTTATTTGGTGGAATACCCTTCACCAGGGCTCAACAATTACATTGACAGGTTCTCCAACAATGACAGGAGATATGTTATTAGCATTGTTATTAATGGCTTTAGCATGTTGGGCGTATACCATTGCGGTTTCATTGCGCCGGGCGCAAGCGGTGATACTTGAGCGAAAACGCTTAGCTTTATGGGCTAGCCAGATGTCTAAGAGATAGGGGTATATTTGAAATGGATTTAAAAGAATTTTTTGCTATGGGTGGGCATGGTTTCTATATTTGGTGGTCATATGGTGTTGCTATGCTGTTAATGGTGGGTGAAGCTGTATTTGTTGCTAGAAGATATAAAAAATCTAAACAGGCTTTGGCTCAAATGGAGCTGGAGTTTTTGTGTGCTAATAGCACTAAAGTGACAAATGGACAGGGAATAAAATAATGAAGCCTCGTATGCAAAAGTTATTGTTGATTGGTGCAGGTCTTGTGGCTATTGGAATAGCGGTGACTTTAGTGTTGAATGCTTTTCAGGAAAACCTAGTTTTTTTCCATACGCCAACGGAAGTTAAAGAGCATAGAGTTCCTTATGATCGTACGATTCGTATTGGAGGAATGGTTGAGAAGGGTTCATTTGTTAGAGATGAGAAAACCACCGATTCTGAGTTTAAGGTGACTGACAACGAATCTACTATTTTAGTAAACTACACTGGGATTTTACCTGACCTATTTAGGGAAGGGCAGGGAGTGGTTGCTGAAGGTAAGCTTTCGACCAGTGGAAAATTTGTAGCGAGTCGTGTATTTGCTAAGCATGATGAAACTTATATGCCGCCTGAAGCGGCTGAGGCGATGAAGCGAGCAGAGGATAAGGCTAAGGCAGCTGCTTCAACGGTTATTACTGAATCAAATGAGAAGGGGAATTAATTAATGCTTCCAGAAATAGGTCAATTTTTAATGGCACTGGCATTCGCCATCGCTGTTGTTCAAAGCATATTGCCTTTATACGGTGCGCAAACAGGCAGGCTGTCTTTAATGCGTATGGCACCTCAATTGGTTTGGGCTCAGTTTGTATTGTTATTAGTGGCTTATGGCATTTTAACTAATGCATTTATTAGTCATGATTTTAGTGTTCAGTATGTAGCGGCAAATTCAAGTATAAATCTACCGATTGAATATCGTATTAGTGCTGTCTGGGGTGGGCATGAAGGGTCATTGCTATTATGGACGATGATTTTAGCTGGTTGGGGGGTCGCAGTTTCAAGTTTTAGCCGTAATTTGCCGATAGCTATGACTAGTCGTGTTTTATCAGTTTTAGCGATGGTTTCAGTTGGTTTTATCGGTTTTATGATTTTTACCTCGAACCCGTTTGATCGTTTAATGATGGTGCCGTTGGATGGTAATGATCTAAATCCAATGCTTCAGGATCCGGGTATGATTTTCCATCCTCCACTGCTTTATATGGGCTATGTTGGCTTTGCGGTTGCCTTTTCATTTGCAATGGCGGCTCTAATTGGTGGGCGTTTAGATGCATCATGGGCACGTTGGTCTCGACCGTGGACAACGATTTCATGGGTATTTCTAACTTTTGGTATCTCTTTAGGTAGTTGGTGGGCATATGCTGAGCTAGGTTGGGGTGGCTGGTGGTTCTGGGATCCTGTGGAGAACGCCTCCTTTATGCCGTGGCTAGTTGCAACGGCCTTAATTCACTCACTAGCCGTTACTGAGAAGCGTGGTGCATTCCGTAGTTGGACTGTTATGTTGGCTATTTTGACATTTGCATTGACTGTGTTGGGTGCGTTTTTGGTTCGATCAGGTGTTATTACCTCTGTTCATGCGTTTGCCACAGACCCGACGAGAGGGATTTATATCCTAGTCTTTCTTGCAGTTATTATTGGTTCATCTCTAGTTTTGTATGCATGGAGAGCACCAAAAGTAGGTATGGGAGGAGGTTTTAGTAACTTGTCTCGTGAATCTGTCTTATTAGCGAATAATGTTTTATTAGTAGTCGCTTGTGCAGCCGTTCTACTTGGAACAATTTATCCATTGGCTTTAGATGCAATGGGTATGGGTAAAATGTCGGTAGGGCCTCCATACTTTAATGCCGTCTTTGTGCCTTTAATGATGCCACTTATTTCATTAATGATGGTTGGGCCGTTGGTCGGTTGGAAGAGAGTCGAGTTTAAAGAAGTTGTGATGCGCTTGTACCCTGTTACGGCCGTTGCTTTTGTCATCGCAATTGCATGGCCGTTTGCAATGGGTGAGTGGGGTATTATGGCTGCAGTGACGGTATTTATGGCAGTTGGAATTGTTGGAACCTTTGTTGTAGACCTTCTACCAAGAATTAAAGCACAAACGATAGCTGGTAGGATTGTTCGTCTCAAAAATCTTCATCCAAGTTGGGTGGGAATGCATGTCGCTCATATAGGTATGGCGATCACCATTATTGGTATGGCGATGGCGATGGGTTACCAGCAAGAGAAAGATGTTCGTTTAGCTCCTGGTGAAATGGTCGAGGTTTCAGGTTATGAGTTTACATTTATCGATGTGGAATCAAGACGCGGAACCAACTATGCTTCTATCTATGGAACGGTTGAGGTCACAGAAAATGGTGAAAAAATTGATACACTTCATCCTGAAAAACGAACTTATGATAAGCATAAATCGATGCCAATGACCCAAGCAAGCTTAAATCGTTCAGTTTTTAGAGATCTTTATGTCTCTTTGGGTGATCCTATTGGGGTTTCAGGTGCATGGGTTGTTCGAGTTTACTATAAGCCTTTCATGACTTGGTTATGGGTGGGGGTTATTATTATGGGGATTGGTGGTTTGATTGCGATTAGTGATAGGCGTTACCGAGTAAAGATTAAAGCACGTCTTGTGCGTCGTCGTTCAGAAACACCAGAAGTAGCATAATGGAGAGTTTATTATGAATAGACATATGATTCCATTGGTTATTTTTGTTGCATTGATTGGTCTAATGTGGGTGGGTTTAAGTTTGAACCCAAGAGAGCTACCATCCCCATTAATCGGCAAGGAGGCACCAAAGTTTGAGGTGGTTACCTTGCATGATCAGCAGAGAACAATTAGTAACGAGATGTTTAAAGGCAAGGTAACGGTATTTAACGTATTTGCTTCCTGGTGTGTTGCTTGTCGTTCTGAGCACCACCTATTACTACAGTTACAGCGTCGAGGCGTAAACTTGGTTGGATTAAACTATAAAGATAAACGTGGTGATGCTTTAGTTTATTTGAATCAACTGGGTGGTAATCCTTACACTGTTATCGGTCATGATTTTGATGGTAATGTTGGTATTGAATGGGGTGTTTATGGCACACCAGAAACCTTTGTTATTGATCGTAATGGAGTGATAAGATATAAGCAGACAGGCCCAATGCATCCGCAGATGATTGAAAATGAATTAATGCCTCTGCTAAGAACCCTGGAGAGAGAAGTGTGAGAACTGTTTTAGGTTTATTAATTGTGCTTAATATGATGTTAAGTCCTGTGGTATATGCGATTAAAGCTGGTGACCCTCTTGAGTTTTCTAGTGAAGAGGAAAAAGAGCTTTATAGAGAGATGCTACATGAGTTACGTTGTACAGTTTGTCAGAACCAATCTTTAGCCGACTCTAACGCGAGCTTGGCAGAAGACCTGCGTACACATCTTTATAATATGGTAACGACAGGGGTAGGTAAAGAGAAGGTTAAGGCGTTTATGGTCGATCGTTATGGAGAGTTTGTACTTTATAAGCCAAGTTTTACCCCATCAAATTACCTTCTATGGTTTGGTCCATTCTTATTGTTACTTCTTGGTGTTATTGTCTTGATATTTAATATTAAAACACGTTCTAAGATGGCAAAAGAGGAAGAGTTAACGAGCGAAGAGCACAAAATGCTATCAAAATATTTAGATTCTGATAAGGGGAGTGATTAATGTTCTTAGTTGTAACAGGGTTAATAGCGGTTGTAATCATTGTTTGGGCTCTTTATCCATTACTACGTAGTAAAAAAGATGATAGCCCTGATTTGCAATCTGTAAATGCAAGGATTTTAGAGGATCAGTTGGTAGAATTAGATTTTGATTTAGATCAGGGGGTGATTAATCAGGGTCAGCATCGGTCTGCACGCGTCGATTTACAGAGAACGTTTCTAGAGACGGCAAGTCAGAAAGAAATTGATAGTAGTCAGCATACAAAAAATAACCCTATTCTCATATTAGTTCTGGCTGTTGTATTACCCAGCTCGGCCTATTTTATTTATGATCAGGTGGGAACTAATACAGAAAATATTCGCTATATGTCTGATAGGGCATCAGCAAGGCAGTCTACGCAAGTAGTAGGTCAGGAAGATCCTCATACAACACAAGGGGGGGTGGACGTCTCTGCGATGGTTCAGCGAGTCAAGCAGAAAGCTTTAGCAAACCCTGATGATCTCGATAGCTGGCGCATGTTAGCACAATCTCTTCAGGTGATGAGGGATTACGATGGGGCTGCAAAAGCTTATCTTCACCTTATTAATAAGGGTGTAAAAGATGCTGAGATTTATTTTCGATATGCAGATATTTTAGCAGCCCAGGCTGGAGGTCTTTTGCTTGATACGCCCTCTTATCAATGGATACTGAAGGCCTTACAAATTGACCCGAATCATCAGCAAAGTTTATGGATCGCTGGGACTGCGGCCTACTATAGTAAAGACTATGTTTTGGCTGAAAAATATTGGAGCCACTTATTGTCTCTTTTAGAACCTGGCACTGAGACGTATCAAGCAATAAAACAGAACTTAATTGAAGTTTCGAAAAGTAATATTACCCAGTAGTTTCTGAACAAGCTTTAGTGTTATAGAAGGAAGAGTGAATGAATAAGTTAATAGCGGTACTATTTTTTATGTCTTTAGCATTTAATGTTCAGGCTGATGGTGCGGGTTCAGAGGTATATGAACAATACTGTTCTGCTTGTCATGAGCAGGGGGTGTTTGGTGCGCCAATAGTTGGAAATCGAGAAGACTGGACTCAGCGAATTTCTAAAGGGATATCAATTTTAACCCATAATGCAAATATGGGTTATGTAGGTGAAAAAGGGGTTATGCCAGCAAAAGGTGGTCACCTAAATCTATCTGATAATAAGGTCAAGGAAGTGGTTGAATATATGATTGATCAGAGTTGGTAGAAATCAGTTCTAGATGAAGGGATAAAGCTACTTATTTGTTGTACCCTATGGTATTATGCCGCGATAAATTACAGTATGTACGTATGTATATGCGTATAAAAAATTATTATACCCCATAACTAAATTCTATTGCAAGGTAAGTGTTGAAGTAGGGTATATTTATAAGGGAAGTATTAGATGTTTTTAAGAGGGTTTATCTGATGAATATATCAAAATTGGTTTTACTTAGTTTTGGAGGGGTGTTTTTTTCAAGCGCTCTTCAAGCAGGAATTGTGAGTTCTAAACATAATCTATCCTCGTCAGGTTTGTCTGATGTAGGGGCGGGTACCGCACGAATATGCGTATTCTGTCATACTCCGCATGGAGGGGATACAGGTGCTAAAGCCCCTTTATGGAATAAGGTATTGCCAGCTTCTAGTACGTTTCAAACCTACGATACTCTTGGTACTTCAACGTTAGATGGTAGTGTTGATTTAGACTCTGGTGGAATTTCTCTGGCTTGCCTGTCATGTCATGATGGTACTTCAGCATTAGATTTGGTGTTGAATGCCCCGACAACAGGGCCTGGTATTTATAACTATAATCCAGCAGGGCAGAATATTGGAACGGGTGTCACTATGCTCGCTTTAACAGGTGCAGTAAATAATACAGTTCCTGTTTTAGGTAAGGATTTAAGAAATGACCATCCTGTTGGGATTCAGTATGCTGGTGGTGGTTTAACTTGGGCAGCTATAATGGCTGGTAATAATGTGGCAGATAGTGCCGGTGATAAGTTGTTTAATGATCCTATTTGGGATGCAAGTACAAGCCGTTTATGGGTTGGAGCTGTAGGTGGTGATGGATTACCTCTTTACGGAGGGGTTGGAAATACATTTGGCCCAACTGTAGAGTGTGCATCTTGTCATAACCCGCATAAGACTGATTACGGTACTTTCTTACGTAAATCAAATGATGTGAGTGCATTGTGCTTAACGTGTCACATCAAGTAAGAATGTTTGTGTGGAATAAGGTTGATTGATGTCTCGAGTTTGTAAAAGCTACTGGTGGAAAGCTCTACTTATTTGCTTAGGTTTACTAGGAGTTTTTAATGAGCTTCTAGCATCTACTGAAGCTGGTGTGGCTAATGGAGCTACTACTGAATCTGGTGCGGTTAATAGGGTTTTTGCTACTGTAAATGGGTTTGAGATTCCACGTCAGGTATTTGTACAGACTGTGCGGAGTGAGATTCGTAGTAAATACTATCATGGTCGTGTATCCGATGTGGCCTATAAGCAGTTGTTACATGAGGTTTCACAACGGTTGATTGATAATGCCTTATTGATGCTTGAAGCTGAAAAACGGGGGATTAATCCCAGTGCTGAGAAAGTTGATAAAGACATGTTTACACTGTTAAGTAAGTTTAATAGTTTGCCTGAGGATGTAAGAGATCAGGCTATGATGAGTATCCGCCAGCAGCTTGAATCACGAGAAAGAATTAAAATACTTGAAGTCAGTGTTCGCGATAAAGTTAATATTACAGAGTCTATGGCACGGCAGTATTATGATCAGAACTCAGAGTTGTTTGTAGTGCCCTTAGAGCGAAAGCTATCTCTAATATTAATCAAAGTGTCTCCAAACTCTTTATCTGCAAAGTGGAGTGAAGCTAAAGATCATATAAGTGATTTAAGAGAGCGGATTCTTAATGGAGAAAGTTTTTCGGTCATCGCTAAGCGTTACTCTGATGATGAAACTGCTGATATAGGTGGTGATATGGGCTTCTTGCATGAAGGAGTGCTTAGTGAGGAGGTTGAGGTTATTCTGCGATCGCTAAAGAAAGGTGAGTTAAGCGAACCCATCCGTATTCTTGAGGGATATGTTCTTGTTCGTTTAGAGGCCGTAAAGAAATCTTTTAAAAAGCCGTACACTTCTCAGAAGGAGAGAGCTCATCGTTTGTTATCATCGAAATTGAAAGATGAGGCATGGAATAAGTTTGTTAAGCATCTTAGGCAAAATGCATTGATTATTCAAAGTGAGCTACTCGCAGAGATGATGCAGAGATAATATGGGTATTAGCACTCTAAGAGTTAATGTTTATTGTGTATTCTTTGTAGCCATGTTTATGGTGATGCTGTCAGTGCCTGCTGTTGCAAGTGTTTTGGTTAGTACTGGTTTGAACGGCAGTCTTGGTTATGATTACCGTATGATCTCACATAGTACTGGGGCTAGTGAGAATCAGGCTGCGCTGCGAGCAAATATGAGTAATCGTTTTTTTATTTGGCAAGATTGGTTCATTAAGGGGCGTTCAAACTTAACTTTTGTTCAGCAGGATACTGTGAATAGTCAAGGTAGTGGTGCAACACAATCTGTAAGTGGGTCTGTTGGGCTGGATGTATTGTCTCAGAGTAAGGTGCCCTTTAGTTTTAATTATGGGTTATATGATTCAAGTAATTCGCCAGCTGTAAAGGCAATAGCTGATAGTGGTGCTCTATCAGATGATCATGTGGTAGGGCAAACGATGTTTGTGTCGCAGTCATATGTAGGGGATAAGTTTCGACTTGACTTAATCCATACTAATGATACATACGATTCAAGTAATAAGGGCGTCTATGGTTCGAACTCATTAGATCTAAAAGGGATATGGAGGTCTTCAGGTGGTGATCTTAGGGCCGTTGCTTCTCAGAAAGAGAGCACTACGTATGATGGAGTTGAACGAGAAACAAGCTTAATTAGTCTTAACCATGGTTATACGGGCCTGAGGCAGTTTACGTTTAGTACTGTGGCCTCCAGCAGTAAAATTGATCAGGTTACACTCAACGCCAGTACAGGTGCGAGTTATAACTACACTATGTCAATGGATCAAGTGAACTCTCTTGTTACTTGGCGTAGTCAGAGTGAGAAAACATCCGTTACTTCTAATATAAGGTATTCAGGGATGACTCTGTTGGTAGTTCAGCCCCCTCAAGATAATAAGATGTCCAGTTTGTCTACAAGTCTAGGAGTGGTGCACAGATTTACGAAAAACTTAAATGTGAATGTTCGTCTATCCCGTTTACAAAGCACGACCGAAGTGAGCCAGAATGAGACTGCCAGAGATAGGGTTGGTATAAACTATCGCTCTGATCGTATCTCATTAGGCAAGGTTTTCTATGACTGGCGTACCGGTGCTAGTTATAGCCAACTTAAGGATACAGATAAGACGCAGGATGATAGCTCTGTAACATTAGGCCAAGCAATGAGTAGAAGCTGGTCTCTATCAGGCAAGCAGCGTGTTTCATTACAAGCAGGTCAGGATTTTTCAGTAAATGTAATAAATTCCAGTACTGATCTGAGTGAAACTTATCAACGTTTGGGGCATAGAGCAACATTAAGTTGGAACCAGTTGCTTGGTCCAGAGCGTAGACAGGCACAATTAATTTTTTCAGACCGTCGTAATTTTAGTGATTCTAGTTCGATGCAAACTATGGGTATTGACCTAAGTCAGCAGAAAAACATATCGCATCGAATAAAATTAGGCGGGAAACTTAATTATCAAATGACCAATTATCAGCATACGCAAGTTGCTGGTGGGTCAACAGCATCAAGTACGTCTAGTTCAACGATAAATTTTAACTTATCTTATTTGAACCCGTTCTCGATTGCTGGTTTGGTATTCAACTCAGATTATAGATTTTCTCAATCTGTAGTTGATCAGAGCGATGATTTAACCAGTCAGCAGGTCTGGAACAATAAACTAGTTTATCGTGTTGGGAAACTCGATACATCTCTACAGTATATGTATCGCGAAGCACGACAGGTTAGTTATAATATGGTTTATTTTAATGTAAAACGAGTTTTTTAACTTTAATCTTGTGGGGAAAAAATGGTGCAGATAAAACAAAATATTTTAGGTTTGGGCGTTGTTCTTATGACGCTTTTTACTCTATTAGTGCCAGTCAAGGCAAATGCAGAATATGCAGATGTAGTAATCAACAATTGGGCTGATGCGGCTGAAATGAGACCTGCGGTGTTTCCGCACTGGTTCCACCGTATTAGATTTAACTGTAGTGTATGTCATGCTGACCTAGGCTTCCAGTTTGGAGCGGGTAAGAATGAGATCACCATGGCTAAAATCATCGAAGGTGAGTTCTGTGGAGCTTGTCACAATGGTGAAATTGCATGGTCAATTGAAAACTGTGATGTTTGTCACTCAGGTATTCCAGGTACACCGACTCAAGTTATGGGTAGTCCTTTACGTGCCTCAAATATAGCTAAGCCGAAAAACTAGAAGGTTGGATTGATTATGAAAAAGATTTCAGTATTGGTATTAATCGCATCCATTTCATGGGTGTTTTCAATGGGCGCTTTAGCTCAAACAGCGGGTGCTTCAAGTAATACATTTAACCGTATGCTTAAGCCAAAATTACCTGATAACCTTCCCCCTGCGGAAGATGGTGTTCATGATGCTGACAACCCAGGTACTCACATGTTACAACCACCAAAAGAAGCTTTTAGCACGCTTGTTAAGGCTAAATGGGGTAACAAGGTAAATTGGATTAAGTCTATTAGAACAAATAAGATCACGCCTCGTCATGATCGTTTTGATCCTAAGCCTAAGCCAATTATCATGAACCTAAACATTGTTCGTCAGGTTAAAGGTTCTATGCCAGATGTAGTATTCCCGCATGATAGACATACATTACTTCTTGCATGTTCAAACTGTCATACAGGTATCTTCATTCCTCAGAAAGGTGCTAACCAGATGAGTATGGCGGCTATTATGCTGGGTGAGTCTTGTGGTAAGTGTCACGGCGCGGTTGCATTTCCAGTGACTTCATCTACGTGTAAGCTTTGTCACTCTAAGCCTAAAGCTAAAAATGCTGTTCTTAAGCGTTCAAGAGCTAATTAGAAATGATTAGGCTATGGTCTATTTTGAGTCTTGCTTTGTTTGTAAGCACCTCGGTGCTTGCAGAGCAGGTAATTAAACCTTCTCCTAAAATTAATTACACTGATAATCTTTTGATGAATTCAAAAACAGCAAAAAGATTAGAAGTTCAGGATACGGATGAAGTAAGACTGGCTTTGAAAAAAGCTCGAGACCTTCTAGAGCAAGCAAAAATAGCTCATCAGAACGGTATTCCTAAGCAAGCTAATGCCCTAGCGGGATTAGCTTTGAGAAAGTTTACCGAAGCTGCCAAGCTATTACCTGCATCTGAATCGGCTCAGAAAGTAATGAAAGTTCGTTACGCTGAGTTGACCGAAGAAATTGCTTCTTACTTAGAGTGGTATGAAACAGCACCTTATGTATCAGGTGATGAAAAGACGACTATAAAAGAAGTTAATGCAGGTATTGCTGAAGCGGAAGGATTATATAACCAAAAGCACTACAAAAAAGCGAACAAGATCCTTAGTACTAACTTGGATCGGGTTGTTAATATGAGCAATCGTTCAATGACAAGTAGTGAAATTGTGAGTAGTCTTGATTTTGCAACAGCAGATGAAGAGTATAAGTACGAGCTTGGTAAGAATGCAGAATATAAGCGTTTAATTCCAATTGCGATGGATCAGAAGAAACCAACGGGTGGAAAGCTGATGCTCATTAAGCGATTTATTAAAAATGCTGAGGATATTCGAGTTATTGCTGAATCTGAATATGAGAGTCAGTCTATTGAGGCTGCTATTAAATCATTACAAAAATCAACTAAAAAATATCTTAGTTCATTGCGTATGATGGGTATTCGATAGTTGTTCGTAAGGTATATATAATGTTTAGAATAAGGTTTTGTTTTATAACCTTGGTCGCCCTTTTATGGGCGACTTCTTTTTCTACATCTTATGCAGAGAAAGAACAGTCAATCAGTGAGCAAAGCCTGCGTAGTTCGCTAGTTCTTGTTGAGCAACTATTGACTCAATCCAGTCTTGCAGAACGTGTAAGGACTGCCAAATTACCAGAAGCGACTAAGTCTTTAAGTCAGGCGCTTTCAATCTATACAAAAGCTCTAGGATATTTAGCGTCAGGAGAGCTGAATCAAGCTGTAATTGCTCGTAGTGAGGTAATGCGACTACTAATGATTGCTGGACGTCTCGCTAATAATACTCCTGCTTATGTCTCAAAAAAGCCAAGTATTGATTATCAGAAGAAATTAAAGAGTATAGATGCTCTTTTATCTGCACATAAAAGAATTACAGATGATAATAAGGATTATAGTAAACAATCTCTGTTGGAAGAATCTATAGATCCTTTGCTGCTTGAAGCTGGTCAAAGTGCAGCCAAGAAAAGTTTTAAAGATGCTATGGTGTCCCTATCCAAAGCTTATGTTCTAATTGCAGAATCTATTAAGTCTCAAAGAGATGGTCTGTCTCTTGTTAGAAGTCTTGATTTTGCGACGTTTAAGGAAGCATTTGATTACGAGATATCTAAATATGAGCATTACAAAATGCTTGTAAATATGTTAATTAATGATCGAGAATTAATTAAAATAGATAAAGAGTCCAAGCCTTTCTTTGACAGAGCTAAGAGTTACTATGATCAAGGAGTTCTGCTTGCATCGAAGGGTGAGCACAAACAAGCAATTGGTTTTATCGAAAAAGCTTCTAAAACCTTGGTCAAATTAATTCAACATTCTGGCGTATATATTCCAGGAGCATAAAGGCTAGTTATGAAAAAACTATTTATTATTGGTATTTTACTTTTTCCTCTATTAACAAATGCAGAAGTACCAAAACTCCAACTTCTTAAGGATGATGGGCATCACGATGTTAGTGGACCTGGATTTTCTAAATTACAGGAACCAAGAGATGCAATCCAAGATTTTCCTAGACGACCTAATGGTGTTATTGATTGGGTAAAGGCGCTTGATCAAGGGTTGATTACTCCTCGCCCGAGTAAGACAGGTGAAGGGAAGCATACAAGTATTAATCTTGATATTATTCTTGAAAATACAGGTTCTATGCCATATGTTTTTTTTAGCCATAAAGTTCATACGTCTATTCTTACTTGTGCTAATTGCCATATCGATATATTTATACCTAAAAAGGGTGCCAATTTCATTAACATGAGTAGTATTATTGATGGGCAGTACTGCGGAGTGTGTCACGGAGCGGTTTCGTTTGGTATTAAGGATTGTACACAGTGCCACAGTGTGGATACTAAGAAGGGTCTACGTTAGTGAAATCTTTTTTATTGTTATTTCTCAGTCTTATTGTCATATCAACGGCGGCACGCTCAGCGATATTAGAGGGGTATGATAGTATTGAAGAATTTCGACTTACTGATGGTGGTTGGTTACTGTCAGTGGTTGGCACAGAATCTACTTTATTAGAAAACCCAACCTCTGTGGTTGCATCACATAATCTTGTATATATTATTGATGATGGGCTTCGTTCTTTATATGTATTTGACCTTGTAACGAGGAAGGCCACTACTTTATCGGGAGCCTATGAAAAAATAGAAGGCAATATTTCACGTCTCTATATCAATAATGACCAGAGTTTTTTTATCATGGACAAGTTTGGTAGTCAGGTACATAAGTATGGCTTGAAGGGTGAGTATTTGATGAGCTATCAAGACTCCCTTAACTTAAACTCTCCTGTTGGTATGTGTACTAATCCCGAAAATGGTCACGTATTTGTTGCAGACGGCTTTTATAGTCATGTGATTGAATTTAGCGAAAGTGGTGAGTCTCTTGCGCTACATGGTTTACGTAAGAGAGGTCAGACTCAGGCTGGCAATGGAATCATTGGCATGGCTTGTAATAAAACTGAACTATTCATTGTTTCTAAGTTTGGTAAATATATTAATGTACTTTCATTTTCTGGGGATTTGATACGCCAAATTCCTAGGCCTGAAGTGCATAACCCTACATCAATTGCGGTTGATCAATATAATCGAGTTTATATTAGTGATGCTTTCGATGACCAAATTAAAATTTATGACCAGTCTAAAATGATAGCTGAATTTGGTAGTGCGGGTATGGATCTGCTAAGCTTTAGAGGTATTAAAGGTTTATGGGTAGACGGGAGCTTTCTATATGTGGCAGATAGCATGAATCGTCGAGTACAAGTGCTCATGATTAAACAACCAGACCAATATAACCTCCATTATGAACCATAGTGTACTGATATTTTTTGCTATGCTTGCCTTCTTTCTTCAGGGCTGCTCGACCAGTAAGTCAATAGAATTCTCCATTGAAAACAACTCAGTTCAAGAAGTCTGGCCGCAATTACCTGAGGTACCGAGGTATAGGTATCTTGGAGAGCTGCATGGTGAAGGTTTTAATGCCGAAAAACATGCTAATAAAAGCTGGTTAGAGCTGATTGCAGGCTTTATTACTGGTAAGCCAAAGCCAGTTGTTTTAAAGCGTCCTTATAGTGTTCATGTATCACCTGAAAATCTAGTCTATGTTGCTGATGTTGGGCTGGCTGCAGTCATGGTATTTAATCTTAATGATAATACGATTCAGTTATGGAAGAATGCAACTGAACTTCAACCCTTTAAAGCACCTGTTTCTATCGCTTTTGTTAAAAATGAAATTTGGGTCAGTGATGTTGATTTAGGAGAGGTATTTCGTTTTTCTAAAAAAGGTGAGCCTTTAGGTTCATTTGGCTCAAAAATTCTTAAACGTCCTATAGGTTTAGTTTATGATGATAAACAGGGTCGACTCTATGTTGCTGATTCTTCAGCTCATGATATTAAGGTATTTAATACCGAAGGTGCTTTAGTTGAGACTATTGGTCGCTATGGTGAAGGTGATAGGGAGTTTAACTTTCCTTCAAATATCGATTATAAGGATAATAAGCTTTATGTGAGCGACACAATGAATGCTCGTATTCAAGTTTTCGGTATTAATGGAAATAATTCTGATAGCAAATTAATTGGTAATCGAGGGCTCAGAGTCGGTAATACTCCAAGACCTAAGGGCGTTGCTGTTGATAGTGATGAAAATATTTATATCGTTGAGTCTTATTATGGTTATTTACTCGTCTTTAATAAAAATGGTGAGTTCTTACTGCCTATTTCAGGAGGTGGGCGAGAGATAGGGCGGTTTGACCTTCCTGTCGGTGTTACTGTTGATCATCTCGATAGGGTTTTTATCGCTGATACCTTTAATGGAAGAGTTGTAATGCTTCAATATTTAGGGAATGATTAGCTTGGCCATATTTCATAATGGTAGAAAACAGCTTATTTAGGAGTGACTCATCGTAGATTTAACTGGAAACCAAGTTGTGAATGGGCTGCTTATTATGGGAGTTGTATGGAGGCTGGATGTCTGGTATTAATTTAAACTATAGTTATTCAGCTCCACAATAGCCTCCTCTAAATCTTCTGAGAATTGTACATTGAAACAGTCTAGCTTTTTTACATCTCATATTTCTTCTTTAAAATTAACTTTATTTTTATTTCTATTACTAGGAATAGGAGTCGTTTCTTGGCACTTTGCTGAGTTTGAGTGGAAAAACTGGCTCATCACTACTCCACTGCTTCTTTTAGCACTAAACCTTATTGGTGCATTACTGACCAATCCAATTTTTCGCCGTCAAGGCTGGTTGCTGACTTTTCATATAGGTTTACTACTGTTGCTCCTGATTGCTGCGATTGGTCAAGTGACTAAGCTCATTGGTGAAGTCGAGGTGACTGAGTATTCTACCTACGATAACACTCTCGCAAAATGGCAACAGGGGATTTTTCATCATAATCGTTTAGATCAGCTACAGTTTTATTTGGCCGATTTTACAATTAATTATATACCTATAGCCGGTAGCGCGGAGCGTATGGATACCAAAGCCAATTTAACCTGGCTAGATGAACAGGGCGATACTCAAAAGGGTGTGGTGGGTGATAAGATCCCTTTGAAGCTACATGGCTACCAACTTTTTACCACACATAATAAGGGGTTTTCTCCTACATTTCGCTGGGTTCCAAATATAGGAGAGCCCCGTGTTGGTTCTATTAATTTAGCAGCATGGCCTGCATTTAAATTTAATCAAGCAGCTGAACTATACATTCCTGGTACTAATTACAAGATTTGGATGACTCTTAAGTTTTCTGATGAAATTTTGTACACAGATAGGCCTTCGATATTTAAAGTGCCTGATGATCCCATTCTGGTGGTTCGAGCGAACAACAAACGTCATGAATTAATTGTTGGACAAACTATCCAATTTGAAACAGGTCGTTTAGAATACCTAGGGTTAAAAACCTGGATGGGCTTCCGTATCTTTTATGACTGGACCTTACCATGGTTATTAGGATCTGGTTTATTTGCCGTATTTGGTCTTGCAGGACATTTTAGAAATAAATATGCACCAACACCGTGGTTAGCAGAGGAAAGTGGTTAATGGAACAAGAACAACTTAGTTTGTGGTTAGCAGTTATCGCCTATGTTCTTGCAGGTGTGTTCGCTATTTTTGGTGTCGTTTTAAACAAGAAGTTTGACCGAACCATACAGGTCATGATGTGGCTAGGTCTTGCTATTCATGCTTTTGCTATTGTTTTACGCTGGATTCGTTTAGAGCATGGTCCTTATTTGACGATGTTTGAAATACTGTCCAGCAATTTATTTATTTTTGTCTTCTTTTTTGCCATTGTCTATTGGCGTTATAAACCTATTAGAGGTAGTGCAGCTATTGTATTACCGCTGTTGTTTATTATGATGGCTTGGATGATGTTCTCACCATATGAGGCAGGGTTCCGCCCTCATAGTTTTGATACCATTTGGCTATGGATTCATATTGGTTTTGGTAAGTTGTTCATGTCAACGGTTCTGGTAGCTGTTGGTATGGGTGGGGTAATCGTCCTGCGTAAGAAAGCATGGGCACTCAGAAAGTTTAGCAATTTACCAGATAATGACCGTCTTGACGACTTAGCTTTTCGCTTTATGGCATTAGCAATAATTTTTGATTCCTTAATGTTGATTACCGGCGGGCTTTGGGCGCATGATGCGTGGGGGCGTTACTGGGGCTGGGATCCATTAGAAACGTGGGCATTTGTGACCTGGTTAACACTGGTGATTACTTTGCATTTGCGATCTACATTTAAACTTGCTCCAGATAGGGGTGCATATCTTATTTTTGCTGTATTTGTATTAGGTTTTCTGACATTTTATGGTATTCCATTTGTGACAGAAGCGCCTCATCAAGGTACTTTTACTTGAAGTTTGATGAATTAAATAAGACAGCAGCTAAACCATGGTTAGTTTTTGCAAGTTCTGCTCTGGGTATTTCTGCCCTGTTAGCTATCCTATTAGTCCTTTCACGAGTACCTGGTGTACAGGACTATTTTGGTTTACAGGCACTTTTCCATACCATTTTAGTCTTACATGTAAATTTTTCCGTTCTTGTGTGGTTACTCTCTTTTGTAGGTTTTATTTGGGTTTTACATAAACCAATACAGTTGAATAAATCCAACCGTTTAATCTTGTTAACCAGTTTTGTAGGCTCTTTACTAATGTTGATTTCACCGTTTATTAGTGATGATATTCCAGTGATGAGCAACTACATACCCGTCATTGATTCCCCTGTTTTTTTCTCGGGTTTACTGTTATTTGCATTGGGTATTTCATGGTTAGCGTTGCAAGTATTATGGTCGGATTCTGGTGATTTGATCCGACTGTCTGCATTGGTGTGGATTGTTTGTCTGATCGTTTTGGTTTACCACGGCGTAAAGTTAAATTCATTGGATTCTACGATGCACTTTGAAGCGCTGTTTTGGGGAGCTGGCCATGTTTTACAGTTTGTCTATGTTTTAATTTTATGGTTAGTTTGGCAATGGCCTAATGTATCAGTTTCAAAGCTAGGTAAAATTTCTATTGTGGCAGTATTACTCTGTGCACTGGGTTTTATGTTATTTTTTGAACCAGGTGAAAGTGACTCGCGTCTTGCATTTACCAGTTTGATGAAATGGGGGATGCTGATTATTATATTGCCTATGTTATGGCATTGGTTCCATCAGCTTAAGCTAGTGGTTGATGCCTCAGTGAGTGCTTCTGCTTTCTTAATGTGTTTTGGTTTAGCAATTGGTTTGATAATCAATGATGATACAGTGATTGTTACCGCTCATTATCATGCTACCAATGCGGCAATTACCATTGCTTTTATGGGTTTTTCATATCGGTTTTTAAATAAAATGGGTCAGCAGATAGTTTCGGCCAAATGGATGACGACTCAAGTTTTCTTGTATACCTTTGGTATGATCCTGTATGTTTTAGGTATGGCGAGTTCAGGCTGGTTAGGGGTCCCCCGCAAAACAGCCGTGACTGTTGATGATCGATTAGAAATATTATCGATGGGGCTTATGGGAGTAGGTGGGGCAATTTCTATAGTTGCAACTTTAATCTTTATTGCTATTATAGCGTATTCGTTTATAGGGCAACAGAAACTGAGTAGGGAGTTTAAATGAAAAATAATCAGCAAAGCCTTAAAACCATACTTGCAACATTGCTTGCTGTTATCATTTTAGTTTTATTTATTTCTACATTGTCAGAAGTATTAAGAGCTAAAGCTGTTCTACAGCAGTCATCTATTGTGGTTGAGAAAGTTCTTATTGATCCAATATCAAACCCGCAAAAACATGCTGCGCAGGCTAAGGTGTTGGAAGTGACAGCCCGCTTTGAACAGGCTGTTGTGATGCTACATGCTCAGCAATTTGATAATGCCATCAAGGCTTTGCATCGTGTGTTAGAGCTCACGCCTAGAATGCCCGAAGCTCATGTGAACATGGGTTTTGCATTTTTAGGTGGTGGGGATGCTAAAGCAGCACGAGATTTCTTTATGAGTGCGATCGAGTTAAACTCGGATCAATTAAATGCCTATTATGGACTAGCGGTGTCGGCTGAAAAACTTGGTGATATGGAGATGGCTTTAGGTGCTATGAGGACTTATGTTCACCTGAGTCCCAAAGATAACCGTTATTTAGCGCGTGCTCGCTCTGCATTATGGGAGTGGCAGGAAAAGAGAGGCTCTAAAACTAAACTTTACCAGTAGTCTGCTGAAAATTACTTCTGGTATTGGCAAAATTGAGTAACTTTATTAAATAGTAAACAATAATGGTGCTAGAATAGTTTTTTAAAATTTTTGCTTGTTTATATGCGACAAATCGGAGCGAAATAAACATCTAATACACTGTCCTAAATTTGGCATGTTGTGATACAGCAAGTATTTAGGAAAGGACTAGTATAAAAATGTTTCATCGTGAAAATAAATTATTCAATTCATTTTATATATTGCTTATATTTATAGTTTGTAGCTTGACTCTGTCAAATGCATACGGTCTGCCAGTTACAGATATTGTCAATACCAAGCATAACCTATCCACGTCTGGCCCAGGCACCTTAAAATCCACAACAGAATCACGAGTCTGTGTCTTTTGTCATACCCCTCATGCCGGTACCGTTAATACGGGTGAAGCAAGTGCCCCTTTGTGGAACAGAAC
The DNA here is from genome assembly GCA_033238645.1 of Thiomicrorhabdus sp. GTDB lineage: Bacteria > Pseudomonadota > Gammaproteobacteria > Thiomicrospirales > Thiomicrospiraceae > Thiomicrorhabdus. The sequence continues at coordinate 19,096 of BQXR01000009.1, read as the reverse complement.
GCTTTCAGACACCGCAGTTTATTCTGAATATACCTCACCCTCTATAAATGCCGTCGATACAGGTAAGCCCAGTGGCAGTTCAAGAATGTGTCTATCTTGTCACGATGGTGCTCTGGTTATTGGAAATGTAAATTATGCCTACGGTGTCCTAAATGCTGCATTTGGTATGCAAGGCACTGATGGTGATGGCACTATGCAGTCAGGAACAGGTGAAAATACTGGTTTTACTCGAAACTTAGGCACGAACCTCACCAATGATCATCCGATTTCATTTACCTTCGATAGTGCTCTGGCAACAGCAGATAGTGAACTACGAGACCCTAATGCAGAAGCACATTTAGGTAATCGTGTGCCAGGTGTCTCAAATCCAATAGTGCCATTAGAGAACGGTAAAGTTCAGTGTATTTCATGTCATGATCCCCATATTCCTAAAGAGAAATTCTTACGTTTAAACCGAACCCAAAATACCTCAAATCCAACGGCTGGTACCTTTACCGAGTCGCAAGATATTGTCTGTATCGCCTGTCATGAGAAAAAAGGCTGGTCTACTTCAGCACACAGTAACCCATTAGTTGCTGATGAAATATATACATCAACCGCATCAGACACCCGTGAATTCGCAGCAGGAATACAAGTATGGCAAGCGGCCTGTTTAAACTGTCATGATACGCATACTGTTGCAGGTGCACGCATGTTGCTTAGAGAAGGAACCGATGGTGGATTAGTCTCAGGGGTTAAGGATGGTGGTATTGCTGCACAAGAGCAGACCTGTTATCAATGTCATAGCAGTTTAGGTGAAAGTATTTTAACAAATGTAAGCAATGTCCCTAATCTTAAGGGCGAGTTTTCACGAGCCTATACCAAGCCAGTTACCACCTCTCAACAGGGGCAAGTCGAAGAACTACATAGAATCACCAGTGCAGACTTTATGGAAGACCAAGCCAATATTGGGGTAGGGATGAGGCATGCTGAGTGTACAGACTGTCACAACCCGCATCGAATTATTAAAAACAATACATTTAATGCAGATCCGACTGTCCCCGATTCTGGCGCACATCATGATCATAATACGCCAAATGTAATGCATACCAATATTGCATCAGGTGCCTTAGCAGGTACTTGGGGGGTAGAGCCAGTATACGGAAGTGCTTCTTTTGGATCTAACCCTGTTAGTTTTGATATTAAGAGTGGTTATGCGGGGGTAGGAGCTTCAACCGCTAAGGCCTCTACACATGTAACGCGTGAATATCAGATTTGTTTAAAATGTCACTCAAATTATGCCTATGGACTAACACCTCCACCGGTATTAAGTCAGTCTTTGGGGCATAACGGTGTAACAACCTATACCAATCAAGCGATGGAGTTTCAGGCGCCTGTAGGAGATATAGGAGAGAATCAGGGTACCTCTGGTTCAGCAGCAAATCATCGGTCATGGCATCCTGTTATGGATAGTACAGGGCGTACGGTAAGTGAACGAGGGGGAATGAATCCAGCTTTATTTAATGCCCCATGGCAAAATGATGGCGTAGAAAAAACCGGTAATCAAACAATGTATTGTTCAGATTGTCATGGAAGTAATACGCCTTATATTGACGGAGACTCATCGACCTATACAGTAGAGCCAACTGCTGATGGTGCTTGGGGCCCGCATGGCTCAGATAAACCATTTATATTAAAAGGCGAGTGGGATCATTCATTAACACCTGCTGATAGTAGTCAACTCTGTTTCCGTTGTCATAATGTGGATCAATATTCTACAACGAATGGGGTATCTAAACAAAGTGGATTTTCAGGGGGAGGTAGAAACAATCTACATAGATTTCATGTTTCCAGAATAGGAAAAAGATTGAGATGTACTTGGTGTCATGTTGCCGTTCCGCATGGTTGGCGAAATAAGGCATTGTTAGCAGATATCACAAATGATCCTGAAGCCGCAAGTTGTGCTGGAGTAGAGCCCTGTAATGCAGCGCCATATTATCAAAAAGCATATTTAGGCGGTAACTCAGGAGGGATCAACTGGCAGCCAAGTGGGCAGTGGAGCTCAGGAAATTGTGGTGGTGGTTGTATGGGTTGGATGAGGCAGACTTGTAGAAATCCTCAGTAGTCCTTACTGACTAAACTGTGAAAGAAAAGCAGTCTACTATGGAGTGCTTTTTTATTTAGGTCATATTTACGGGGGGAGATAATTAGTCTTTGTGTACAAAATGGTATTGCCATTCCAGGTTATCAAAGTATGCGAGATTATTAAACTATGACAGCAAACGGTAGTCTATCTTCAGTTGCGTATAAGTTGTGAAAAATGGCATGTCCATTTTGCTTGACCAAGATTACGTAGCCCGTCATGCAAAAAATAAATCCTCTCTAAAGCCTGCTTACACGACGATTTTGAAGGGTAATTAATTTAAGTAAGTTCTTTTCTGTATTTACTGATAATATCTCTAGTTGTTATAATCCTTACTATAAATAGTTTTTTAGCGTTTATAAACGGTCATCTCGACCCAAAATTGCCTTAACTTAATAGTGTAGGTATTCTATAAGCTTAGGGAAAGGAGGGGTACTTGTTATGGCTCAATACAAACGTCATCTAGTTTCTTTAGTATCTACACTAATTCTTTGTAGCTTGACTCTGTCAAATGCATACGGTCTGCCAGTTACAGATATTGTCAATACCAAGCATAACCTATCCGCGTCTGGCCCAGGCACCTTAAAAGCCACAACAGAATCACGAGTCTGTGTCTTTTGTCATACCCCTCATGCCGGTACCGTTAATACGGGTGAAGCAAGTGCCCCTTTGTGGAACAGAACGCTTTCAGACACCGCAGTTTATTCTGAATATACCTCACCCTCTATAAATGCCGTCGATACAGGTAAGCCCAGTGGCAGTTCAAGAATGTGTCTATCTTGTCACGATGGTGCTCTGGTTATTGGAAATGTAAATTATGCCTACGGTGTCCTAAATGCTGCATTTGGTATGCAAGGCACTGATGGTGATGGCACTATGCAGTCAGGAACAGGTGAAAATACTGGTTTTACTCGAAACTTAGGCACGAACCTCACCAATGATCATCCGATTTCATTTACCTTCGATAGTGCTCTGGCAACAGCAGATAGTGAACTACGAGACCCTAATGCAGAAGCACATTTAGGTAATCGTGTGCCAGGTGTCTCAAATCCAATAGTGCCATTAGAGAACGGTAAAGTTCAGTGTATTTCATGTCATGATCCCCATATTCCTAAAGAGAAATTCTTACGTTTAAACCGAACCCAAAATACCTCAAATCCAACGGCTGGTACCTTTACCGAGTCGCAAGATATTGTCTGTATCGCCTGTCATGAGAAAAAAGGCTGGTCTACTTCAGCACACAGTAACCCATTAGTTGCTGATGAAATATATACATCAACCGCATCAGACACCCGTGAATTCGCAGCAGGAATACAAGTATGGCAAGCGGCCTGTTTAAACTGTCATGATACGCATACTGTTGCAGGTGCACGCATGTTGCTTAGAGAAGGAACCGATGGTGGATTAGTCTCAGGGGTTAAGGATGGTGGTATTGCTGCACAAGAGCAGACCTGTTATCAATGTCATAGCAGTTTAGGTGAAAGTATTTTAACAAATGTAAGCAATGTCCCTAATCTTAAGGGCGAGTTTTCACGAGCCTATACCAAGCCAGTTACCACCTCTCAACAGGGGCAAGTCGAAGAACTACATAGAATCACCAGTGCAGACTTTATGGAAGACCAAGCCAATATTGGGGTAGGGATGAGGCATGCTGAGTGTACAGACTGTCACAACCCGCATCGAATTATTAAAAACAATACATTTAATGCAGATCCGACTGTCCCCGATTCTGGCGCACATCATGATCATAATACGCCAAATGTAATGCATACCAATATTGCATCAGGTGCCTTAGCAGGTACTTGGGGGGTAGAGCCAGTATACGGAAGTGCTTCTTTTGGATCTAACCCTGTTAGTTTTGATATTAAGAGTGGTTATGCGGGGGTAGGAGCTTCAACCGCTAAGGCCTCTACACATGTAACGCGTGAATATCAGATTTGTTTAAAATGTCACTCAAATTATGCCTATGGACTAACACCTCCACCGGTATTAAGTCAGTCTTTGGGGCATAACGGTGTAACAACCTATACCAATCAAGCGATGGAGTTTCAGGCGCCTGTAGGAGATATAGGAGAGAATCAGGGTACCTCTGGTTCAGCAGCAAATCATCGGTCATGGCATCCTGTTATGGATAGTACAGGGCGTACGGTAAGTGAACGAGGGGGAATGAATCCAGCTTTATTTAATGCCCCATGGCAAAATGATGGCGTAGAAAAAACCGGTAATCAAACAATGTATTGTTCAGATTGTCATGGAAGTAATACGCCTTATATTGACGGAGACTCATCGACCTATACAGTAGAGCCAACTGCTGATGGTGCTTGGGGCCCGCATGGCTCAGATAAACCATTTATATTAAAAGGCGAGTGGGATCATTCATTAACACCTGCTGATAGTAGTCAACTCTGTTTCCGTTGTCATAATGTGGATCAATATTCTACAACGAATGGGACAGCTCAACAAAGTGGATATTCAGGGGGGTCAAGAATCAATCTACATAGAGAGCATGTTACCAGAATAGGATCCAGATTGAGATGTACTTGGTGTCACGTTGCGGTTCCACATGGTTGGCGAAATAAGGCATTGTTAGCAGATATCACAAATGATCCTGAAGCCGCAAGTTGTGCTGGAGTAGAGCCCTGTAATGCAGCACCATATTATCAAAAAGCATATTTAGGCGGTAACTCAGGAGGGATCAACTGGCAGCCAAGTGGGCAGTGGAGCTCATCAGATTGTGGTGGTGGTTGTGGTCCTGGATGGATGAATCAGACTTGTAGAAATCCTCAGTAGTCCTTACTGGCTAAACTGTGAAAGCAAAGTCTATATATGGATTACTTTTTATTTTGGTCATATTTACGGATGACTCTAAATAACCTGGTTACTTTCTTGATAGCCAATGATTTAATGGTTTTATTTGAGTCCCCGTTGTTAAATCGTGATTTTCATGCTCTTTAAAAAAGAGCTGAGATTGTCTTTTGAAGTTCTATTAAGTCTTTTATAAATACCATTTGGCTTGATTCTTCTTTTTTAACTTATTCTAGTGGGGTCAAAATACTCAATTCTATTGATGGAGCTCTGCTGCTTAGTAAACCGCTCACTGTGATCAATAGTACATTAGTTTGTTTTAGCCTGATTATAGGCATTAAAGTCCCCTCTGTATTATCTTCGTCGATTAGTTATGGCTAAGGTTAATCCCATACCAATAAATGCGCTGGCAAACCAAGCCCAACCATGGATACTACCAGAAATAATCGCACTGAAGAATCCACCTATGTTGCAACCATATGCAATGACAGCGCCGTAGCCCATGATCAAACCTGAAAAAGTGGATTTTATTAGTATCTTAATGTTAAAAGGGTGTAATTTTGTTCTTCGGTTTTTTGTCGGGCTGTTGGTTAAAATACTAATTACATGATAAATAGCAATGCCAAGAAAGAAACCAAAACTTGTTAAAATAATAGAATCCTCAGAGAGTGGTTTCATTAACCCCTCCTCATTCATTGCTGTGAACTCCCAAAAATCCCAATCAATTGCCAAGCCTAATTGATCAATTAGAACAATACCAAGTTTAGGAAATATCCAACTTACTGCCCAAGAGTTACCTGATAGAAGCAGAATTGCTAAATTTAGCAAAGCAAGTAGGGTTGCAGCCCATATAACAGGCGCTACACCCCAAGTGTAGCTTTTATTATTTCGATCAAGCAGTGGCACAACTTCGCCATGGTGGTGGCGTTCTGTTTTAATAAAAATTAGATATAGGGTAAATATTATAGCTAGATTGATAATCAGTCCTTGTTGCCACGCTAAGTCGGTGGCAAAAGAAAATACAGCCCATTGAGAGAGGGTCAACCATAATTCAAATTGTGATGCTGCAAAAGTACCACCTGCAATCATGCAAAAAAATACCCAGTAGTAGCGTAATTTAAATTCACCTAGTAGACGTAATGCACCTGAAGAGCAGTTTCCCAGTAATGCCATACCTATACCAAACATGAATGCACCAATAATAACGTTTATTCCTAAAGGTCGGATCGCTCCATAGACTGAGAAGCCAAGATTAGGTAATAGGGATAACGCAGGAAAAAAAAGTAGGCTTCCTAAAGCGAGTAACCAAAAATGGCCTCTAATGCCTGCACTATGTTTTTCTTCAAAGAAGTGGCGCCAGTTACCTGCAAATCCAAACCCAAAATGGATAAAAACAAAACCGATTAATATCCCTATGAGTAGCACTTGTGCCGTTTCAGTAGAAATTGACAGCATTGATGCGATTAAAAGCAATATGAGGCTAAGTGCGGCTGGCTTTCTCCATGATTCACGTGAGTGATAAATTGTATAGATCACGAAATACCCTTTAATTTTATAATCCTGCAAACTCTACCGAAGATAGTGTGTTAAATAAAATAATAATAAATAACATATATATCTAATTTAGAGATGAGCTAGTGTTTTTTCGTGAAAAAAGCTGATCCAAGCGTTAGTCATTTAGTCAAATAGCTTGTTAGGTGCGATTAAATAGCCTTTTATAGAATTAATCTTTTCCTATCAGAGTGTTATTAGCTTTTTGTTGAACATATTGCTTAAGCAATTGATATGGATCTTTTTTTCCTTTGGGGAGGTCTTCCCATGGTTTATATGTATGGGTTTCAACTAAAAGATTGGTGTCGGTAATTATCTCAGCACCTGCTGATGCTTCTTTGGCGGTTTCGCTAGAGAAAAGATAGTAGTTAGGCAGCATGGATATATTTCTTAGTCCACCAAAATGTAAGATATTAGCGATCTCTTGGTTGTCATAGTAAGATTTGCTTCGTTCATAATCCATTACCAAAGTGTTGTTTCCTCCTAACAGTATCAGCTCTCCAGTTTCAAGGTCACTAAAGATGGCTCCTTTCGGAAATACTGAATAAAAAGTATTGAGAATAGATTTGAAGAGTTGAGTATCTATATAAAGCAGACTAAAAGTGTGTGCAAAGATACCATCTTCCTTTAGACGTGATTTAACCAGTTCAAAAAACTCTTTGCTATAGAAGGCATTTGCACCTGATAACCAAGCGTGGGAGGGTTGAGATGTAATAATGCTATAGAGGTCTGGGTCTTTTTTTAGGTTAACACGAGCATCACCATATTCCACCTCAGCAAGCCCCATCTCTAAAAACGGAAAATTACGTAAACCAAATAACAGCATACCTTTAACTACTTGTTGATCCATTTCAATTGTTTTGACAAAATCAAGGTCGCTGTTAGCGAGTATTCGAGTGGTCGTGCCCGTTTTAAAACCAATGACAAAAGCATTGGTTGGGTTTTCTTGTAGTAAAAAGGGTAGAGCACCTGTTAAGGATTCTGAAATAGATCCCTTGTAGAGCGAGCTCGCCAAGGCTGAAGATTTGGTGAGTCCATTTAGTTGTAGGTATACTCGGCTATTGTCATAATCGACTAAGCTAATGATGCCTGAATCCGCTTCAGCTAAATAGTAATAGTCGTCAGGGACTTTGTTCATCTGATGACGATAGAAGTTTTGGTTAAATGTATCCTTGAAGCTTAGGTTGGGCGTAAGGAATGGCAATATAAATAATGCTAAAATAGGGATGTAACTTAGTAAGTTATGCTTTGAACTCTTGAACTGAGGCAGCATAAATAAAGCTGAAACCAATGGTGCACAAGCAAAAATAATGAGTGAATTATTACTGCCTATTGTGGGTATAAGCCAGGTATAGGTGGCGATAGTACTAATAATAGCAGCTAGTATTTTGACGGAAAAAGCAAAACCAAAATTACTACGTATGCCTTTGATATCAAGACAATATAATGCCAAGGCTAATGGAAAAATGGCGCCAAATAATAAAGTAGCAGGCAGTAATAGGAGTCCAAAATAGAAGGCATCTGTTGTATTTAACAGTTCCCCTAGATAGTTAGTTTTACTATAAATAAAGGGCAGGTAACTTAATATTGATTTAGTTAAAATCAAAGCAAGAAATAGTGTGATCAATAGCCAAAATAGATGCTTGAACCCGATGTTATTTTTATTTTGCCAGTGTTGCATAAGCACTGATCCTATTGCTAGACCTGTTAATATAAGGGCTGCAATAGCGGTATAACCATAGAGAGTGGTACCTGTATAGAGGCTTAAATAGCGAGTCCAAATAATTTCTGTGCCTATGAGTGCAAAACTGCATGTGGCTAAAACAATTAACAGGGCAGAGAATCGCCAAGGTTGTTTAATACTTTCAGTCGTGACCGACTTTGAAAAGAGTGTCGGTACTTTAGTGCGAATCAATAATATCAATAATACCGCCAAAATATTCAAGGCTGCGGCAAAATAAATAGCTCCATCTAAGCCAAAGTTAGGGATAAGGTAAAAGCCCGTTAATAAAACACCTATTGCTCCTCCCAATGTAAATAATGCGTATAACGAGCTAATCACTTGACTATTTTGTTGCTTAACCTCTGCAAACCAAGTAGTGAAAAACGGAAAACTCATGCCCATTGCGGTTGCTGGAATCAGTAATATTAAAAATAGGCTGATAAAACCAAAAATGGATTCAATATTGTGATCAGGTAAGCGTGAGACGATGGGGTCAGGAGAGATAAAAAGCGGTAGTAATAATAGTGCACTGATGGCAACAATTATTTGAGAGATCACAAGTCCTGTTAACCCATTTTGTCCATTGCGTAAACGCCATTGTGCTATAAGGCTTCCAAATACCAATCCGCCCAACAAAGAAGTTAAAATAAGAACCGTTGTAGTGGTTGTAGAGCTCAAAGTCGTGTTGAGCAACCGTAACCAACTTATTTGGTAAATAAGTGTAGAGCTCCCCGCAAAAAGAAAGGTTAAGCCTGCAAGTTTAGTCACATTTTCTCCTGGATAAAGGGTTAAATTTCTACTACGGCAAAAGAGAGTGTAGTCTTATCATGAATTAAGCGGTAAATTATAGCAGAAGAATTAAAGTTGCTATGCAAAGAGAGAGGATTAAGGTGAGTAAAATTGGACTTTTTTATGGCTCTGATACAGGAAATACCGAGAGAGCAGCAGAAGTGATTCAAGGCTTATTAGGTGAGTCAAATGTTGATTTACATGATGTGGTTAATGCGACCACACGTGATATTGAGGCTTACGATAAACTTATTCTAGGGCAGCCTACTTGGTACTGTGGTGAGCTACAGAGCAATTGGGAAGACTTTTGGCCTGATTTTAAAGCGGCTAATTTTAGCGGTAAGCAGGTAGCCTTTTTTGGTTTAGGTGACCAGCTTGAATATGGTGAGTTTTTTTTAGATGCCATGGGGTTAATGCATGATGTGGTGTTAAGGAATGGAGGCGAACCAGTGGGTTACTTTCCAACAGAAGGTTTTCTGTACCAATCCTCTAAAGCGGAAGTTGAAGGTGGAGAGTTTTTTGTTGGCTTAGCACTAGATGAAGACCAACAGCCAGAGGCTTCTGCCGAACGTATACAAAACTGGGTGGAACAAGTTTCTGAAGAGATGTCACTTTAAGTTCTATGTCTATCACTGTTTAAAGCTAGTGTGACTGTTACGATTTTACAACCTGTAGCTCGTTCCAGCGAGTGGTGTACCTAGGCGACATGAGATTTCTATTCATCTGCCATGTGGGGTGTTCTAAGCCACTACTTGCTACTTGTATCGCTCCCTTGCCCAGCTTTTTATTTATTTGATCTAATACCTGCATGAGTTTGTCTGACTTTGGGCTACCTGAAAACTGCGGATTGGGTGCAAACAAATCAATTTGTAAGGCTCCTCTTTCTGATAGTTGTGAGAGCGTAATACTGGCTTTTAAGTACTGAAATTTGGGCTGCCATATCTGCTTTAAAGCGTGTATAGCGATTTTGGATAGCAGTAGGGTATTATCTGTTGGGTAGATTAAAGGTACACTGATCTGATTGCTATATTGCTGGATATTCTCTCGAAATGGAGGGGTGGTGATGGCGACCGTTAATGTTTTACAAAGTGACTGCTGTTTACGCAACTTCTCTGCCGCTACGGCAGTATAGGATGTTACCGCTTGGCGCATCTCATCAAACTCCTCAATCAGCTGTCCAAAAGAGCGTGAAGAGAGTATCTGCTGCTTATTTGGTGCATCCTTGATTAGATGATCTTCAAGTTTTAAGCAGGCTTGGCCATTGAGTTCGAGAACGATACGCTCAACATTGACCGAAAACTGCTGGTGTATGGTTGTTGAATGGCAGTATTTTAGATCAAAGGCAGTTAGAATATTTTGATGATTCAGTTGTTGTGCAAGCTGTTTACCAACCCCCCAAATAGAACCTACTTTTATCTGTTTAAAGAGTGTGTCTTTGCTGCTGTCCGAAAGGCTGGTGAGGTCTAAAACGCCATTCAGTTCAGGCTTTTTTTTAGCTAGGTGATTGGCGAGCTTGGCTAAGGTTTTGGTTGAGCCAATGCCGACGGCAACAGGGATACCAATCCATTGATGAACGCGTTTTTTTAACTTTTGAGCATGTTCGGTTAAATCATGATGTGGCATATTCGAAAAATCTAAGAAGCTTTCATCAATTGAGTAAATCTCCTGTTTTGCTGCAAATTCTGCCGTAATTCGGTGCATTCGTTGGCTCATATCGCCATAGAGCTCGTAGTTAGAGCTAAAAATAACCGCGTTATTTTTTTTGAGCAGGGGGGCTACCTTAAAGTAGGGTTGAAACATAATGCTATTCTGTGTCGTAGACTTGTACCCCCCCTGCCCAAAAGGTTTTTGGATCTGCTGATTGATATTTTTAGCCAGATCATTCGCCGCCACCACGCAGCCATCATTATTAGACAGCACGACCACAGGACGATTTTTTAATGCAGGATTAAATGCGATCTGGCAGGAAGCATAGAAAGAGTTACCATCCACAAGGGCGTATACAGGCATATTGATTAATTCTCAGTTTTGGGCAGGGGGGGCAGTGTGTTAATTAAAAATATGACTGCCTTTTTAGTATACTATGAAAGATGTAACATAAATCAAGATAAGGTTTAATAGAGTCTAATGGATCAGAAAATAGGTCAAACATCTTTATCGGAAAACAGTGAACTTGTTATAAAAGAGCATGGTGGAGTACGAGCGGGTGCGGGTCGTAAAAAAGGTTCTGGTCAGTTTGGTGAGCCGACTAAAGTGCTACGAGTACCTGAATCTAAGGTGGCATCCATACAGGCTTGGTTAAAATTACAGAGTGAGCCTCAGGGACAAAATTCAAGTTTATTAAAAACCACTCCCATGACAGTCGCAAATCAACCTTTTGCTTGGTATCTGCCTGCTGAGACAGAAGAGGCCGTTTTGTTACCGCTCTATAGTCACAAAGTGGTGGCAGGTTTTCCGAGTCCTGCTGATGACTATATCGAGGAACGTCTGGATCTGAATGAGAAGTTAATCCGCAATAAAGAGGCGACCTTTCTGTTGGTGGTGGAGGGCGATTCCATGAAAAATATAGGCATTAAAGATGGTGATACCTTGGTTGTTGATCGAAGTATTGAGCCTAAAGATGGCAAGATCGTCATTGCGGCTTTAGATGGTGAGCTGACGGTAAAGCGTCTATCAATGAAATCAACGGGTACATGGCTTGTTCCTGAAAATGACAACTATCCACCCATTCTGGTCAGAGAGGAGTCAGACATTGTTATCTGGGGGGTTGTCACCTCAACCATTACTCAGTTTTGAGCTCTGATCGATCTTAAGTGCATTTCAAAGCGCCAGGCTCTCTATTATGTAAATGAAATAGCAGGGAATTTGTCGTCACTTTTATTGTTGTTGACTAGAGGGAAAGGGTACAATTAGCGCTAATATTGAGTCACCAATTTTAAGGAAGTCGTTATGAGTGTTTTACCAGGTCATCTTAAGTATGCAGAGAGCCATGAGTGGGTCTATATTGATGAAGATGGTAATGCCATTGTTGGTATTACAGATTTTGCCCAAGAGTCACTGGGAGAGTTGATGAGTGTAACCTTTCCAGAATTAGGGGGCTATTCTCAGGCGGGTGATGAAGTGATGTCATTGGAGTCTGTTAAAGCAGCTTCAGATATTTGTTCACCTATCAGTGGTGAAATTATTGAGATTAATGAAGCGTTGGAAGATGATCCTGAGCTGATTAATGAAGAGCCTTATGACAGCGGTTGGTTATTTAAAATTACGCCTCATGATGAAACTGAGCTAGAAGAGTTACTGTCAGACAGTGACTATCAAAACTTAATTGATGGCTAAAAATCTTATGCCTGCTTATATTTTTGAGCGATAAGTTTTAGCGGTTTTTAAAGAAGAGGCGTGGCCTCTTTCTTTTTTTCCATATTTTAAAAGTTTTCATTTGCATAGCGAATAAGACCTTTCAACACAGACCAAAAGAAGAACACTATGTTACCGAGTTTACGATTAAAGAAAAATGAAGAGCGCCGCATCAAGCAGGGGCATACTTGGGTTTTCAGTAATGAAGTTGATACTGTTGTAACACCGCTAAAAAGTTTTGACGCGGGTCAGCAGGTTATTATCGAAGCTTCAAATGGTAAGCCATTAGGCATGGGTTTCGTTAATCCAAATACGCTGATTTGTGCACGTATTTTAAGCCGTAGTCCTAAGCTTGAGTTAAACCTTAAATTCTTAAAGAAACGTATTCAAGCAGCACAAGAGCTACGTGAAATGGCTTTTGATCAGCCTTACTACCGTTTGGTATTTGGCGATTCTGATGGTCTTCCTGGATTAGTCGTTGATCGTTTTGGTGATGTTTTTGCCGTGCAGATTACTACAGCGGGCATGGAAGTCGTTAAAGACGATATCGTGCAGATTCTTGAAAACTTGTACCACCCTCAAGCAATTGTCATGAAAAATGACACGCCTAGTCGTACTTTAGAAGGGCTTCCTCTGTACGAAGAAGTCGTTTTAGGTAAGATGCCTGAAGAGCTAATTATAGAAGAGAACGGTACTAAGTTCTCTATTCCTGTCGAAGGCGGTCAAAAAACAGGTTGGTTCTATGATCACCGTATGGCGCGTGGTCGTTTACAGACAATGGTTGAAGGTAAGCGTGTATTAGATGTCTTTAGTTACCTTGGTGGTTGGGGGGTTGCTGCGGCCAATGCTGGCGCTGCGGAAGTGACTTGTGTAGATTCTTCTGAGTCTGCGTTAGATGGTGTCGATATCAATGCAGAACTGAATGGTGTCACCGATAAGATGACAACCATTCAAGGCAACGCTTTTGATGTGTTGAATGCATTGCGTAGTGAAGGTCACAAGTTTGATGTGGTTATTGTTGATCCTCCTGCGTTTGTAAAACGTAAAAAAGACTTTAAACAAGGTTCTGAAGCCTACCGTCGTATTAATGAAATTGCGATGCGTGTATTAGATAAGGAAGGTATTTTGGTTTCTGCTTCGTGTTCACATCATATGACACGTGATAACTTGTTAAACGCAGTCCAGTCAGCTGCACGCCATATTGACCGTACTGTTCAGTTATTTGAGCAGGGGCATCAAGGGCCAGATCACCCAATTCACCCAGCTGTGCCTGAAACAGAATATATCAAAACACTGTTCTTTAAAGTGAGCCCGAGTTGGTAAGCGTTAAAGACCCAATGAAAGAACGATAGTGCTTAATCAAATGCCGTTAACGGCAGAAGAGTTAAAACAAAAGCAGTTGGCGCAACATTGCTATTGGGATGAAAGCGAACAGACCTTATGGATTGATTGCCGTAAACTGGTGCACGAACTTGGCGTAGTTGAAGTCCCTAGCTGGGACGCTCTGACCATGAGCTCGATAGCGATTCCCAATTACCCAAGCCAACTCAAAGTACTGGCTTGGTCCAATTATTCGCAAATTTCTTATTGGCGAAAACAGATTCCTCAATGGGTGCAAGATAGTTGTGCACTTTTTCCAACCCATCAACTCAAACTACTGCATTATGCAGGCAAATACCCGCAAGTTTTAGAACTGCTGGATCATGCCCCAATGCTCGCTTGGCGATTAATGGCTACTTCTTTAGAAGAGCCAGAAATTGTCGCGCTGATGTCTGGTAAACGCCAAGATATAGTGACTCAAGTTGGTTGGCCGGGTAAACATGAGACGGTCAAATTCTTGCGTAACTTACGCTTACGTATGGTGAACGAAAAGATCGCCGAGCAGGTTGAGATCTGTTTAATGGATGACAAGCGTTTAACCGCTTTACAGTCTCTACCCAGAATTAACTCTATGGCTCTGTCACTAGCGGCTTATTTCCCAGAGTTGATTGGTAGTGGGCTACATCTCGCTTTAGCGCAACTACCTTGCCGACCTATGCAGTGCCAAAGCATGGTCGCTCTGCTTGAGGATGCGTATACACTTGCCGAGTGGTTAAAGCTGGAAACCATTGAGGTGGATAAGATTGGTCACTGTCGTTACCTAGTGGAAGTGACAGACCTTTACCAAAAATGGTTAGCGATGGGCCCTAAGGTCTTTGCTATGAAAAATGCAGGTAGTATCAAAGAGATTATCGAAACCAGTTACTTAGCCTTAAAACTGAGGCTCTCTAGTGAGCTGACGGTATTAAATGATTGGCAGGATTGGATTCGTCTAAGTAATCTACAGGAACATGCGTGGTGGACAAGCGAGATGCTTGAAGAGCATTCCTTGCTTGCTTGGCAAGATGCAGATGGACTATGGGGCGTGTTGATACAGACTCAACCTAAAGATGATCTCAGTGCAGCTCACAAGATCATTCGAGTACGTGGCGAGGAGAATGTCCTGCCAGGGGCAAAACAACTCTCTGATCTACATCTCTGGTTAGCGAATAGTCTACCAAAGTCAGATTAACTCTTGATAGAGTGATGTTTACTAAACAAAAATCGCTTTTTAGCGATTTTGTAGTGTATAAAAACTTTGGTTATATATTTTGAGCAGGGGGGGGGCTTCTCCGAGGGTAAGAGACACCCTTTCCCTTTTATTTAAAATAAAGCTATTATCATCTACTCTTGAGTTTGAATTAGATATAATTTCTTAAATCTGGCACTGGGGTAGTTGCTTCACTATGCAAAATAGCGGTGACTCTAATACTATGCTGGTTCTCAAGCTTCTCATGTTCAACTTTTGATAAGCTGCCATTACTCACGATAAAAGCTTTTTCTTGTAATTGTCCTACGCTATTGGTAGTAAAAGCCTGCTTGAGTTGGATATATTCATCTCGATGTTTTTGTACAAACGCTAACTGTTCAAAAGCATGAGCTATATGGTTTGCGCCTTTTAACTCGACTAAGCACACAAGATTTTTGCTTGATGATTGAAAGAAAAACAGCCCATCACACTTAAGCTGTTGGTCTGTAAGAATGCAACCATCCATGACTACCGTCATGAGACTTTCACCGGATCTAGTAGAAAATCTAACTTTTTTTCCTTGTTCGGAAAACCCATGTTTGCCATCGCATAAACTTTGGTGATTTACCATGCGCAGACAAATACAATGATTAAAAGGCTCTATATCAACCATGTTGAGCTTTCCATTCGAGATCACGCATTTCATCATAGAGAGCATTAATATCATTTAAATTGGCTAATAACTTATCATCTATTAACCCAAGTTTATTATCTAGCATGGGTTGTGCACCCTGATGCGTCATGACATAAGCTGTTACTTCTGAAGCCGACAGAGGCACAACTTTTTGCACAGGTTTGCTGACATCATTCTGTGATAATAAATGGTTTACTTGAAAACGTTTTAAAGAATTATTCACCGCTTCCACAATATATGGACTGTGAGTAGTTACTATAAATTGAGTATTAGGAAAAGTTCTTAGCAAGTCTCCAATTACTGTTTTTTGCCAAGCAGGATGTAAATGTAAATCCACTTCATCAATCATCACAATGGCTTCTTCAGCTAAAGGTTGAGAGGAATGTGGATTCGCCATAGCCATTCTGGAACTCAAATCAATTACCAAGCCTAATAAAGTTTTATAACCATCACTTAATTGATCAATATTTAAAAATTGCCCATCTTTTTTCACAACAAACTGCAACGGATTTACTTTAATGTGCGGCTCGGAAAGACCAATAAACATTTCCTCGATGGCGAAGCGCACAGCATTCAACTCTGGCAAGCTTACATCAAAGCTGCGACTCTCTTTTTGCAGACGGTGCTCTTCATTTTCCTTGTTGTAAAACCAAATAAAAGCAGATTTAAAGCGGCTGTCGGCGTTTAAAGCGCCCGCCAAAGCATCAAACCTTGAATGCGAGTTTGAAAAGCCTTTACGGCGTAAAGGTACATCCAACAATGCACGACTTACTCCATAAGAAACAAATAAAGGTAGGTTAAATGGCCTGTCCTGGTTAAAAGGATCAATTACTCTCTCGTTCAAATATTGTTCTAGCTGTTTAATCCCAGTTGTAGAAGGTAAACTTTTTAAGGTACTTCGGCTCTTGTCTCGCTTTAAAACTCTATCCCAAGTCACACCCTCTAACATTTCTAAACTAACACGCGCATAGGGTGCTCGATGACCTGCTGATTTTCTTAAGTCACCATTTTTTTTAAATGAAATACCAGTAACATTAGGTAAGTGTGTTACCACAGCCCCCAAGCCAATCGATATAGCATTTAAAACACTGGTTTTACCAGAACCATTTTCACCAATTAGTAATGTCAAACGTTCGCCTAAGTTAAGTGTAAGCTGTTCAATAGAGCGAAAATTTTCAATGTTTATCTGTTTTAATTTCATCTGAGAATTAAATTTCCTAGTTTAATTTTTAACAAAAATACAACAATAAAAGTGCAATGGTTGCTAAGCATATTCAAAGTAATACTTCATCTCTGAATAATAACAAAAAGGGAATGGGATCTGGTTTTTACTTTTCCATTAAACCTCACCAGCCAATGGTGCAAGCAGACTCCGTAGATCATCCTTGGTGAGTGATGATGCCCCTTCAGTATTATCTTTCTCATATATACCATTAATTAACGCCTGCTTTTTAGCCTGCATGGCTATAATTTTCTCTTCCAGTGTATTTTCAGTAATTAATTTATAAACAAACACCGCTTTTTTCTGCCCTATACGATGAGCACGGTCAGTAGCTTGATTCTCTGCCGCTGGATTCCACCATGGATCATAATGAATCACTGTATCTGCCTCAGTCAAGTTAAGACCAACACCACCTGCTTTAAGACTGATTAGGAATACATCGGCTTGACCACTGGTAAAGCGTTCGATTGCTTCGTCACGCTTGCGGGTTTGCCCTGTGAGCTTGCTGTAACTGATATCATATTCAATTAACTGCTGTTCGATAATACCCAGCATCTGTGTGAACGAAGAGAACAAAAGAATACGCCGTCCCTCTTCCACCATCTCAGGCAATAAGGTCATTAATAGTTCAAGCTTGGCAGAGCTATGTACACTTTCTGCCTGCTTTAATTTAAGCAGTTGAGGGTCACAGCAACACTGACGTAATTTAAGTAGTGCATCTAAAATGGTAATATGGCTACGCGCCAAGCCTTTGCTAGCGATAGCATCACGCACCTTCTTTTCCATAGAGATGCGAATACCTTCATACAACGCCGCCTGTTTAGGCCCCAATGAAACCGTACGAATAATCTCACTCTTAGTAGGTAACTCACTGGCAACCTCACCTTTGGTACGACGCAACATAAAGGGAGCTACACGTTTACTCAAGCGTTTACGCTGCTCATAGTCTTGGTGTTTTTCAATTGGCGTTCTAAATAATTGATTGAACTGCTTTGAATCACCCAGAAGACCGGGCATTAAAAAATCAAACAGTGACCATAACTCACCCAAATGATTTTCCATTGGTGTACCGGTTAAACAGAGTCGATGCTCGGTTTTAAGATGCCTAACCACCTTTGCAGCCTTTGATTTTGGGTTTTTAATCACCTGCGCTTCGTCTAAAACAAGGTAGTGATAGGTGTGTTGCATCAATACTGCTTCATCACGCACCAGCAGTGGATAGGTGCTTAGAATCAAATCATATTGATCGAGGTGATCAAAATGCTGATGTCGATCTGCCCCCTGCAAAATCAATACCTTCAGCTCAGGTGTAAACTTGTGTGCTTCACGCTGCCAATTGCTCATTAAGCTGGTCGGCGCAATAATCAAGCACGGCGACAGCATACGCCCCTGTTCTTTTTCTAATAAGAGATGCGCCAAGGTCTGTACGGTTTTGCCCAAGCCCATATCATCAGCCAGTACACCAGCAAATTGGTATTCACGTAAGAACTGTAACCAATTCAACCCCAGCTGTTGATAATCACGCAGCTCTATTTCCAGACCTTTTGGTGGCCTTACTGCTTGTATGCCATCAAAATCATTCAGTTTTTTACCCAGTTCACGTAGTGTATCTCCTTCTTGCCAATGCAACTCATGATGTTCAATCTTCTCAAGATCATCTAAACGCGCGGCATCAAAACGAGACATCTTAAGTGCGCCATCATCCGTCAAACTGCGACTGTTATATAACTCATATAACACATCTACCACTGGCATAATTTTTTCACGGGGCAGCATCACATATTCATTATTTTCGAGGGGAACGGTGATGACTTCAGGTAATTGTTGTACATCGTACTGACTTAGAATATTGGTGATTAATGGTAATAATGGATATTTTTTATCATTAACCATGATATCAAAGCGTAGTTCAAACCAATCACTATCGCCCTCAACTTCACTATGCCACTCATTATCTTGGTGAAAAGTGAGCTGGAAGTATTCCTCTTTTTCAATCAACCAGTTAGCCTCCAATAATTGAGGAATAACGTTCAGCATAAAACCTTGCCAGAGAGTGATGCTTTCTAAGTAGTTATTAGATAGCGCAATAAAGAATAGCCCCTTGCCTGATTCATTTGGAATACTGGTGAACCCCAGTTCCATTAAACGATTGATCGCAGCCTGCTCCTCAGCATGATCTCGCCATACTTGAACCAGCTCATTGTCCCCCTTTAAACTTTCAACGGCATTAAAGGGGATTGCAGAAACTGCATGATCCGCATATAAAAAATCCAGGTGTATACGATGAA
>BQXR01000008.1:0-113264 GCA_033238645.1 Thiomicrorhabdus sp. | reverse complement strand
AGTGATGCTAGAATTCAAGAAGTGGTTGAAAAATTAAATCATCGACCAAGAAAATGTTTAAATTTCAGAACACCTTACGAAGTCTTCTTTAAAACCAAGACTGTTGCACTTCAATGTTGAATTCACCTGTTTTAAGTGTTTTAAAGAAGCTTTCAATCACCGCATTATCCCAGCAATTTCCTCTACGGCTCATGCTTTGTTTTATACTCCAATGCTTGAGTAACCGTCGATAGCTATTGCTAATAAATTGGCTTCCTTGATCCGTATGAACCATAAGCCCTTTAGGCGGCTTACGATTCCACAAGGCTCTTTTTAAAGCCGTTTCAACCAGCTCTGAGCGCATATGTGTATCAATTGCCCAGCCAACGACTTTCCTCGAATAAAGATCAATATAGACCGCAAGGAACATCCAGCCCATTGATGTCTTGATGTAGGTTATATCTGCAACCCAAACTTGATTGGGGTAGCTGACTATGAAGTTTCTGTTTAGCTTATTGGGCTGTATTCTAGGGTCTTTTATATGAGATACGTTGCAGTTTTTGAACTTCTTCTGTGTTTTAACTTCTAACCCCAGAACATCCATGATGCGTCTGATTTTCCTGAGGCTCATATCGATGCTTTTTTCGTGTTTTAAATAACCTTTAATACTTCTCGAACCAGCATTTCGGTTAAGGAGCTCAAAGACATTTTTAACGAGTATTGCATCAGCCTCGGTTTGTAGGTCTTTTTCAGAAGTATCGGTATTAAGCCAGTGATAGTAGTTGCTTCGAGTGACCTTGAGTATTTCACACATGTCCGATACTTC
Organism: Thiomicrorhabdus sp.; assembly: GCA_033238645.1. Classification (GTDB taxonomy): domain Bacteria; phylum Pseudomonadota; class Gammaproteobacteria; order Thiomicrospirales; family Thiomicrospiraceae; genus Thiomicrorhabdus. The sequence continues at coordinate 112,459 of BQXR01000008.1, read as the reverse complement.
AAACAAATTTTCCTGAGATTCTATCCAGGCGTACTTTACTGATCTAGACTTGCAAAGTACGCCGTGGCCTTTTTTAGGATATCTCGCTGCATTTTGGCCTTAGAAAGCTCTTTTTTTAGCCGGGCTATCTCTTGCTCAGGCGTTTCGTTTTTAGGCTGAATAACCGCTAAATCATGCTTGCTTTTATAAGCTCTGGTCCAGCTGTAAACAGTATGTTCTGCAAGGTCATAATCGCGGGCTACTTGAGCCGCCGAACGCCCACTCTCGATTATGGCTTCAATGACGTGTGCTTTAAGTTTAGGGTCGTATTTTCTGCGGCTCATCTACTTACTCCTTTTGATGATTATAATTTATCATCTAGGTACTAAATAGTGTATCCACTCCACAGTGCTGTCCCCATATTTAAATATACTGGGTACTTGGCCAACTTACCTGTACAACGATAACCTATACGCTCACAATAAGAGATAAGCTCAATCCTTGAAGACAGTACACTTAAAATGCTCTTACTGACTTTAAGAATGTCTGCAGCATCTTCACCTCCTTGCTGTAGACAGATAAATGACAGTATTTGATTGTGCTGTACAGCAACCAAAAGATGAGAGTCAGATAACTCTATTATCTATTTAATACCCAACCCTATATCTCTGAAACAGTTTGGCCAGTATTGACCAAGTTATTGTTAGTGCTTAATACAAGTCTTTTCACAAGCAATATATCTTAATAACACACGGAAAGTCACTTTCTATTTATGTTGACCATAACAAATTTAAATACCTGTACTAAGTCGTTTATTGCCATCAAACAGACCAAATTAATAATAAGTAATTTATCTAATTAATAAATTGGCGTATGCTACCTATAACGTGACTGATAGCCTATTTGAAACAAGTTAAGCATTTAATTAAGCTGTCAGCGCTAATGAACAATCTCCATTTTATAACTCGAGGTTATGATGCAATTAAACCAACTCTTTCAAAAAACAGAAATGCGCTATGGTTGCCCCGCAGCAGACCAGATACTGATCAATCGCTACTACTCCGTGGGCTACTCCTACTACTTTAGACAAGCAAAATGGGCGCTAGAAATTATCGATCCAAATAAGAATACGTTAGATGATGTCGCTCGATTAGATAATTTTAGACCCGATCTGAGAGTGCCTAAACGCTTTAGAGCTGACCTGAGTGATTACACGGGGAGTGGCTATGACCGTGGGCATCTAGTCGCGAGTGCTAATCTTGATGACCAATACATACAGAATAGCGAAACCTTTTTACTCTCTAATATGTCGCCACAAACACCTAGTTTCAACCGACAAAAATGGCGTCAACTTGAAGCGGCTGTTAGAAAATTAGACGCCAATCCTAAGGTATTGGAGACCTATGTCATCACAGGGCCTATTTTTGATTTTACTCAGCCCATAGAGATGATCGGTAAAAATGATCGAAATGGCGTGAGTATTCCCGTACCAAGCCACTTTTTTAAATGTGTCTTAACAGAGGGCATGAATGGACGTCTAAAAATGTGGGCATTTGAGATGGCAAACTCGTCCCTAACAGGTGAGATAGAAGACTACCAAGTCAGTACATCCTATATAGAAAAAAGAGTCGGGATATTACTGTGGGATAACTTAACAGGAGGCAAGATTGATAAAGAGAAAGGTAAAGTCCGTACTATGTGGAACTATTGAGCTTTATCGGAAGAGACCAACTCATGACCTTCTCTCCTTCCCCCCCCTGCTGAATTACTGCGACTATCTTTAACACCATTTTAATGTAACAATCATTGACCAAATAGGCTTATCAATGGCTGCAAAAAAGGGAGTATAAACTCCCTTTTTTAATCATTATTTAAGATAAGATTAGCAACCAATAGCAGCATTAATCTCGCCAGATAAAATCAGCCTGTTGTATCAGCTCTAACGGAAGTACTATCTGCGCGGCATTAATACTCGCCATATTAATGGTAAAGAAAAAGTCTGACTCAATAACCGGTAGCTTTTCAACTGAAACCCCCCTTGCTACTTGATTAGCAAGATAGGCAGCTTTATAACCCGTCTGTTTAAAATCAATCCCATAAGAGAGCATAACCCCACGGTGACCCAACCCCGTACCAGAAGCCAGCAAGACCTTCTGCTGAATCGCAGCATCTACAAATATCTGATAATTTGGTGTCAAAAAGGTCGAATGCAACAACCACACAGAACCAATATCTTCTGGAAGATTATTTAGCTGATAGCGCAGCTCAAGTACACTGTGAATTTTAGACGCCACCAAGGTAATACCAAGCTCCTCAGCGGCAGCTTGTAAATCAGTTAAGCTAAACCCCTCGACCATACATAGGCCACTCCAAGGGACAAATACTTTTTTTAGATCAGGCTTAGCCTGCTTTAATAGAGCCAGTGATTTTAAATTACTCCCGCCGACCTTAACACCTGTAAACCGTTTTGATCCTTGTTCAGCTTGCCCACGTAGCTCTGGGTCATCAATCAGCCCTGAACGAATAGGATCATATATGGGTGCAAAAATAACAACCGTATCAGATGCCTCAAAAAGTTTAACCGCCTTAGTTGTCAGGCTTGAACCCGTTGTCAAAACAAGATCAACCCCCTGCTCTTTTAGGGTTAAAAGGGCTTTATCGAGATCTAAGTTCGTTAAAACGGCAGGCTCTATCACTTCAAGAACCCTATCATCCATGTCACTTAACTCTGCTAGCTTCTCTTTAAAACCATCCACAACAGGTTTAACAGCAGAGTTAATATTAACAATACCGACGACAAACTTATCTTCTGGCACCTCAGGCTTATTACAACCAGCACATAACAAGAGAATTAGAATAAGAAAAAAAGGCGATAACAGCCTTTTTTGAATGGTACTAAGATTGAACACTTTGCCACCCTTTTTAGAAAAAAGGCATTATAAATTAAATAGATAACAATCTCTCAGGTTTTAACCATTCAGACAAATAATGACCTTAAAAAAACCTTAACCCAAAGTAATCGCTAATCCTCCAAGGTCGATAATTGCTTTTCAAGTGTCTCAATCATTAGGTCTTCTTGCAGAGGGGTGCCTACATTCCGGTGAATAGGATAGTTTTCACTGCGCCCTACTCTCTCATAACCACGTCGTTGATAATAAGTAATTAACTCATCCGTTGAGAAACCACCACCATTGAGCATTTATCAGCCTTTAAAACCTTTTGAGCATAGTCTTCAGCCAGAGAGAGTACCCTTTTACCGATGCCAACTCCTTGCAAACGTGGGTCTACTGAAAACAGTCCAATATAAGCACTGTCTTGCTGAAGCTCCAAACAGATACAAGCAATAAGTTCTTGTTGTTCAAAGGCAATCAGAACATGAGATTGGGGGTTGCAGATATATTTATCAACCTCCACCAAAGCACAACGTTCCCCTGCCACCAAATCAGTCTTCCGTGTCCAGCCTGCCTCACCACGATATGCGAGGTTAACTAAATCACAAATAGCCTGAGCATGGTTGGATTGTGCTAATTCAAGAGAAATTTTCATAGGAATATCGTAGCAAATTTTGTTTTAGTTAAAACAAATACTGTGTACTTTAAAGAGACTTGTCACCTACTGAATAACATCGCAATTTGATAAAATTTAAATGGTTCTGCCAGCAAGTGGTTTCAATATGACTATAAGAGGTATATTTGAACACACTACCAATTTAGATTACCTCATTCCCTCTTTTCGCAAGAGAATCTACTTGTAGATATATTCAAGGTTTGACGGCTAGCCGTATGTGTAATAAGGATTTAAAAACCTTATTTATCACCTTCATTTATCGCAAGCGCCATAGCTTCAGCGATCTTAATACCGTCAATGGCAGCGGACATAATTCCACCCGCGTAACCTGCCCCTTCACCGCCTGGATATAAACCCTTAGTATTCACACTTTGATAATCCGCGCCACGTTTAACACAGACAGGGGATGAGGTACGTGTCTCAACACCTGTCAATAACGCATCTTTCATCGCAAAGCCTTTGATTTTTTTGTTAAATGCTGGAATCGCTTCTTGCAATGCTTCACGGCAGTAGTCAGGCAGTATCTCGGTTAAATCAGTTAACTTTACACCAGGTTTATAAGAGGGCTCAACCTTGCCCAAGCGGTCAGAAGGTGTCACCGCCAAATAGTCGCCGACTAACTGTGCAGGGGCGTCATAATTTTCACCGCCCAGCTTATAAGCTGCACTTTCCAGTTGACGCTGAAACTCAATGCCTGCCAAAGGCCCTCCTGGGTAATCACTCGGATCAATCCCCACCACAATCGCACTATTAGCATTGCGTTCATTACGTGAATACTGGCTCATGCCATTAGTAACTACCCTATTTTCCTCAGAGGTTGCCGCCACCACTGTTCCGCCAGGGCACATACAAAAACTATAGACAGAACGACCATTTTTACAGTGATGAACCAGCTTATAATCGGCCGCACCCAAAATTGGATTGCCTGCATTTTTGCCAAACAGAACCTCATCAATCGCCGATTGATTATGTTCAATGCGAAAACCGATTGAAAAAGACTTCGGTTCAATGTAGACGTCTTTCTCATGCAGCATCTCAAAGGTATCACGCGCACTGTGCCCAGTGGCTAATGCAATGTATTTTGACTTGATCTGTTGACCATTCGATAATATCACTCCCGTCACTTGCCCATCTTCAATGTGCAAATCATCCACGCGTGAACTAAAGCGAATCTCGCCCCCCAACTCAATGATTTTAGCGCGCATTTTTTCGACCATGCCCACCAACTTAAAGGTGCCGATATGTGGCTTACTGACAAATAAGATCTCTTCTGGCGCTCCTGCTGTCACAAAATCATTCAGCACTTTACGACCATAATGTTTTTTATCTTTAACCTGAGTCCAAAGCTTACCATCCGAAAAGGTACCGGCCCCCCCCTCTCCAAATTGAACATTCGATTCGGTGTCCAAGGTTCTAGATCGCCAAAAACCAAAGGTATCTTTAGTACGCTCACGTACCTCTTTACCACGATCAAGAATAATCGGTTTGTAGCCCATCTCTGCCAAGACCAAACCAACAAAAATCCCACAAGGCCCAAAGCCGATCACTACTGGGCGCTCAGCTAACTCTTCCGGCGCTTTAGCAACATACTTATAGGTCATATCAGGGGTGACTCTGACATTTGAATTATCAACATTAAATTCAAGCACTGCATCATCATCGTTTGTCGTGGCATCAATGGTATATAACAAGTCAACTTTGTGTTTGCTTCGGGCATCAAATCCACGTCTAAAAATAGTGAACTCAATCAGCTGAGCCGCCTCATCAAGATAGAGTGCTGAGACAATTTCTTTTTTAAGATCAGCGTCGTTATGATCAAGAGGAAGTTTTACATTAGTGATACGAATCATGGGCTATCCAAAATTAGGTTGCTTTGTTATTGTGAGGCCTTCTCTGTAAATCAGGAACAAGCAAGGGTCTCAAAAACCAAATAAAAAAACAAATGTTAAAGCGAAGAAATGTCTTGCCGAAGCCAGCTGATAATCTTGCAATCCTTTGCAAAATCAGTAGTATACTGACTCTCCAAAATTTAGACATAAGTTTAGATTTCAATAGCGAAATTTTAGCAGAAATTGACGCAATATAGCGAAGAAAGCAGATGGCATTTATAGTTACAGAAAATTGTATTAAGTGTAAATATACCGATTGTGTGGCAGTTTGTCCTGTGGATGCATTTCACGAAGGGCCAAACTTCTTAGCCATCGACCCTGAGGTTTGCATTGATTGTGATCTGTGCCCACCAGAATGCCCTGCCGAAGCAATTTTTCAAGAAGATGCCTTGCCAGAAAATATGCAGCATTTTAGTGAATTAAATATAGAATATGCGAAGATTTGGCCCGTCATAACCGAAGTCATCCCTGCCCCGATTGATGCTGATAAGTGGGATGGTGTTGCCGACAAAGAAAAATATCTGCTAACCAAATAGCCCCCCCTACTTAAAACTGTCGCAAAACAACTATCAAAATTGCAGTTACAATTTGATGGTGAAATTTGTTCTGATAACTATTGAGAGCCCTTACTGAACTCTCTTATACTTCTTTGATCAACTCTAGTGGCCTCACGTTGCTATTTTTTCTTACCTAAAAATGGTAATCACAAAAAGGGCTTCCTCCTAACACAAGTGGTTAAACAAATGAAAAAGGCAGAACCTCTCTGATAAATAGAGCATATTTGTCAGTTAGGCAACCTCCCTATTGCAAGCAATTAGATAAGTCAGAAGAAGAAGGCCTTAATGAAAGATGCTGGTATTATCACCAAGATACCTAAGAAACTATACTATTCCACAGAGATAGAGAAACCTAATATCTCCAATTTATTAAAAATACAGTTTAATCAAGATATAGCTAATATCCACTGGATTAGCGATATAACCTTCATCCAAAACCACCAAGGATGGAGTTAGCTTACAACCGTGCTTGATCTTGGGACAAGAGATTGTCGGCGATGCTTTATCTCAAATCCTGATACTTAGCTTGCTAAACAAGTTTGATTAATGCGATAAAAATAAATAGTACAGATACTCATAAGTTAATGTTTTATTCAGATCAAGGCGTTCAGTATGTTATTAAGCTCTTTAAAAAGACCTTATCATTACATGGAATCGCGCAGAGTATGAGTAGACGAGAAAACTATTGGGATAATGCCATTCAAGAGCATTTTTTCAGAGGTTTGAAGCGTGAATATTTAAATGGACTTTCGCTTATAAGTCATAAATCAGTCATAAATCAGTCATAAAAGCCATTGAGCATTACATACGATATTACAACAATAAAAGGTTGAATTCAGTGCTTGGCTACATCTTGAATTCGGGTAATAAGTGCAACCTTACTTGTAAGAAAAAAGCTTGAATTCGGGTAATAAGTGCAACCTTACTTGTAAGAAAAAAGGCCAACTATTTATAGTATGCTAATTTTCTTACCACAGGAAATTGCAATGAGCTATAAACAGTTGACCATAGAAGAACGATACCAAATAAAAGCCTATTTGAAAACTGGAATGGGCCCTAAAGGCATTTCAATTGAGCTAGGGCGGCATGTCTGTACCATAACGAGAGAAATTAAGCGAAACACAGGCAAGAAGGGCTATAGGCCTAAACAAGCCGATGAGTTTGCCCTAAAGCGGCGTAAAACAGCCCTTAAAGTCATAAAGATGACCAGAAAGCTAAGAGCAAATGTTGAAAAACTAATTCGACAAGAACTCAGTCCAGAACAAGTTTGCATTTACCTAGAAAAGTACCAAAAGGTTAAACTTCATCATGACACTATTTATTGCTTTGTGGCGGAAGATAAAGCCAAGGGTGGCGACCTGTATACCTTCATGCGCCATTTACACAAAACGCATCGAAAGCGCTATGGAAGCTACCAAAAGCGAGGACGGATTAAAAATGCCACCAGCATAGAAGAACGTTCAGACGTGATAGAAAACAAAGAACGCATTGGAGACTTTGAAGGCGATCTTATCATAGGAAAACATCATAAGAGTGCGATCTACACACTAGTAGAGCGCAAAACGTTATACACCATAATTATTAAGCTTACTGGAAAAAATGCCAACGACTTAGCCGATAAAATCATCCCTGTTTTAAAGCCTATAGAGGATAGAATTCACAGCATTACCTACGATAATGGATTAGAATTTGCAGAGCATGAGCGAGTATCAAAGGCACTAAAGCTGGAAACCTATTTTGCTCATCCCTATAGCTCTTGGGAAAGAGGAATCAATGAAAATACCAATGGGCTAATTAGGCAATACTTTCCGAAAGGAACAGATTTTAATAACGTGAGTGAAGAAGAAATTCAACACGTCATGGATAGACTCAATAGTCGGCCTCGAAAAACACGAGGTGGAAAACAACCTATTGAGTTATTTTTAAGAGAAGCCGTTGATTTATTAGCAGCTTAGGATCGGTTGCACTTGTTACCCGAATTCAAGCATTACATCCGTTCAAAATAGACAAGATTTACTCAATGTAGCTTAGAGAGCCTACAGAAATACTTGACCATTACAAATCATCACGTTTTCTTAAAGGGATAAAAAATTTTACCCCCTCTTTTATTAGATATTAAAGCTTGAAGGACTTAACCACATGATCAAGTTCTTGTGTTTTAGCCACAATTTCATTAATTTGATTTACGGTATTTTGAATCATTTGTGAGTTTTGTTGGCTAATACTATCGGCTTGAGAAACAGAGTGGGTTATATCTCTGGCTCCACTGGTTTGTTCAATACTAGATTGATTAATGGCATGAACGGAGTCTTGAAGCACTTCAACTTTTTGGTTGATGCTTTCTAATGAGCTATTCACTTCATTAACTAATTCAGATCCAGTTTTTACTTTTTCATTAGAGTCTTTGATTAAATTAGAAATGTCCTTTGCGGCATTAGCTGATTTCCCAGCTAGGTTTCGTACTTCACCCGCCACAACAGCAAACCCTCGACCTTGCTCCCCTGCCCTAGCCGCCTCTACAGCAGCATTTAAGGCCAGTAAGTTGGTTTGGAAAGCAATACTGTCAATCAGACTAATAATATCGGCAATTTTCTCTGAAGATCCTCTGATTTCATCCATGGCTTTAATCAATTGCGACATTACTAGCATGCCCTCATTTAATACATCAGCTTGCTCTGTGGTAATCAGAGTTGCTTTTTGGGTGCTTTGAGTATTAGACTGAATTTGTTTGGTGGTGTCATCAACTATATTAATGGTAGCCAGTAAGGTTTCTGATTGTTGTGCGGAGCTTTCAGCCATTTTATTCGAATCAGAACGCACTTGGTCAATATCGTGTTGAATATTAATAGAAACCGATGAAATATTTGAAATTAAACTCGATAAGTTTTCAATAGAACCATTAATAGCCTGTTTAACATGATCCAATTCCCCACCATAGTTCCCCGTTACTTTGCTGCTCAAATCTCCTTGTGCCAATTTTGATGAAACGTCGGTTATCTCTTTCATACTAGCTTGCAGGTTATCTAATGCTTTATGAATACTGCTTCTTAAGGGTGCTAACTTCCCTTGAAATTGATTTTCTTCTAAACGTTCAGAAAAATTACCTTGAGAAATTTGCTCCATTAATTGGTTAGTTTTTTCAATGGCTAAGGTCAACTGAGCATTATTTTTTTCAGACTTTTCTTGGTGTCTAGATATTTCAAATTGTGCTTTATTGACCTTTTCTACTTGTTGATCAGCCAGGTGTTTTTGTTTATCCAATTCACTGAGTTTAATCGCTAAGTTTGTATTGGCAACTTCAGATTCTTTAGAGCTTTTACGAATTAATAGCATGGTAACGGCGATTAAAGCCAATAAAGTAATAACTAACCCAATTAAAATATTAGTGAGTAATACAGAAAAAACTTTATTTTCATGATAGTAATTCAAATATTTACTTAAGGAATCGGCAACGAGTTTATCGTAGCTACCGTCACTGATATCGAATTGTAAGGCTTTAACAATAGGTTTGTATTTTAAAGCAATATCAATATGAATTTTCAAGTTCCCTAAATCACTTTTTTTAATATGAGTATTGTTTTTAACAATGGCACTATAAGTATTTAAAACAGTGCTTTCAGTAATTTTTGTATCCCCATTCCTAAAGTGCATTAATTGCACCTCTAATAAAGTGAGTAGTTGATTTATTTGAGTGTTAGGCGCACTACTTTTGTACTCTTTAATCAATACTGTTAAGTAGTTATTAGAGTTGTTTAAGACTGAATTTTTACGCATAAAATGAATACTTAATTCATCAATTGTTTTAGAGTTTTTAGCAATATTTTCCACATTTTTTAATAGAGATTTTTTAGCTGTTTCATCTAAAAAATCGGGCATATAGAAAAGTGCATCTGAATCGCGTAATAATTTAAGAATATTTTTTTGAACATAATCGTAATGACCTACATAGCCTTGTGTGATTTTAAAAGTATTTTCACTAGCCAATAGGCGGTGTTTGATTAAGCTATTAAAGGTATTTTGATAAGCTTCATGATGTTTTATATTTATAGAGGGTTTGATCGCAATAACAGTTACTACAGCAATCATAATTAAGGAAATTAATGTCAATAGTGTTGTTTGAGATGTATTTTTCATAATAATATCTCCTTAATGTTGGCTGTTGTCAGTAGAAGTGACTAGAGGCGGTGGTGAAACAGGCTTAATATTAACAACGCCAGTTAATGAGGTTAAAAAATCGGCTATTTTGGCTCGATCCTCTTTGGGAATTAATCGGCCTAATTGGTTTAATCCCATAACGGTAATTGCTTGATCCAGTGTTTTTGTCCCCCCTGTATGAAAATAAGGCGCTGTCAGTTCAACATTTCGTAAGGAAGGGACTTTAAAGACATGTTTATCTTCTTCATTATTGGTTAAATTAAAACGACCGTTATTTACGAAACTTTGATCTTTTTCTGAAAAGAATGCCGAAATGGCACCAAATTTTTGCATCATATTGCCACCAAAACCAGCCCCTTGATGACAAGAGACACAACCATAACTTTGAAATAGGCCGTATCCTTCAATTTGATTAGCGGTTAAAGCAGAATCATCCCCTCTTAAATAGGCATCAACAGGAGCAGGAGTCATTAAACTGCGTTCAAATTCAGCAATAGCATCGGTTATGGTGTATTTGCTAATGCCTTGTATTGGATAAATATTTTTAAATAAATCTTGGTATTGATCAACTGTTTGAATTCTTGCAACAACATTAGGCCATTTAGCACCCATTTCTCCAGGGTTGGCTACAGGGCCTTCAGCCTGAAGGCGCAAGCTGGCAGCCCGCCCATCCCAAAATTGCTTAAAGCTTAAACCACTATTAAGAGTGCTTGGGGAGTTAATAGGGCCTAATTGGCCATTAATACCTGTTGAAACAGCAGCATTATCATCTCCACCTTCGCTATATACATGGCAACTTGCACAAGAGAGAGTTCCATCACCCGATAAACGGGTATCGTGATAGAGCATATTGCCTAAATCAATTTTTTTAGGATTTAAATTAAGGTCTTTAATATCAGGTAATGGTTGATGGTATTTGACTCTTGATTTTTCTGTTGAAAGGCCAGTTAATATTGGTTCTTCAATTGTTTTTGAAAAATTAAGGTAACTTTCACTGTCTTCTTGGCAACCAATTAATAATGTGGATACAAGAAATAGACTTATAATTCCCAGTGGTTTTGATACATTTTTTTTCATTAGAAACACCTAAATTTAGATTTGAAAATAAACCTTCATTCTCAGAATACATTGCCTAATAACGTCATTAAACGGTTATTGCGAGAGTCATCAACAGGACAATCAATTACGATTACCGTATCTAATACTAACGTATTTTTTAAATTCAGGAAATAGTTTATTTGCCAATTCAATACAAACCCCTGTTACAACAATTGACGTTGCATACTGTACAGAGGCTGGGTTTTAAATTCAACGTAAGTAGAGCAGCTAAAATAGCGTTGCTGTTTCCGCTCTATTAATCCATATTTACTGCCATTCAAAATCAAAGCAACAATGTGCATTTGGTAACGTATTACCGTTTAAATCACTTGCGTATTCATCATAAATCTAGCATCGCCAGTTATTGCTACAATCCCATTACTTTATTAGGATAATCTAATTTACCACAATAGCTCACAGTACAACAAAGACGTTTGAAATTATACAGTTACTGGGCTCATGATAATGAAACATTAGTGCCGTCCACACTTTATGAGAGCCGATATCTCTAATGGCAATATCAGAGCAGTTCATAGCGATTCTGAAGTCCTAAATTATTTTAAAGTATCACCGAGTATTCTTCACTACCATGACAGCAATTCATCTATTCAACCAAGGCATTTCTACATAAAAAATCATTATTTTTTTAAATATTTCTGGCATACAGTTCAGTTTGTATCTCCTAATAATGGAAAGGTTTTCCGATCTTTCAATCTATTTAATATTTGGCATTGTAGTGGTATAGTGAATTTGGTCGCCTAATTAGTGAGGTCAGAATATATCTCATATAATAATTACGTCAAAGGCAAGAAGTCAGCATACTTGATCTTAAAGTGTAACCCATGCATCTGTATCACTCACCCTGGTCATTCAATCAGCATTCCCTTAGCGAAATAAATAATTAAAACTCGATACGATCTAAGCACAGCGAGTTCTCTGCTTTCGGTGAATGAACTCAAGGAGTGCTGTTCAAATGAATAGAGTACCCTTTTTGGGGTACTAGGAAAAACCACAGAGTACTAAAGTTTAGACTGGCCTCTCAACTCATATCAGATATAAACTCTCCAAGAAAATCTCAAATTTCAGGCACAAAAAAGCCCCAATCAAGGGGCTTCTAAAAATCAAAAGTAAGCCGTAAAATTACGCTACTTTTAACTGCTCTTGGCGTGTTGCTTCAAGTGCTGCGATACGATCTTCTAACGGAGGGTGAGAAGTGAATAACTCACCCAGCTTGCTCTTACCAGAAGAGATACCAAACGCTGCAATCTGGTCAGGTAACTCACCCGGCTGCATTGTCTGTAAACGCTTAAGCGCTGCAATCATATTCTCTTTACCCGCGAGGTAAGCACCACCGTTATCCGCATGGAATTCACGCTTACGTGAGAACCACATTGTGATAATGCTTGCTAAGATACCGAACAGAACCTGTGCAACGATATCGACAATAATGAATGTCCAGCTGTGACCTGAAGATTCATTTTTAAGAATCACACGGTCAACCACATAAGCAACGATCTTCGCGAAGAAGATAACGAATGTATTTAATACACCTTGTAGTAACGCCATTGTCACCATATCACCATTGGCAACGTGAGCCACTTCGTGACCTAACACAGCTTCTACTTCGTTCTGACGCATAGAACGCATCAAACCTGTAGAGACTGCAACTAGAGAGTTATTTTTAGTCATCCCTGTTGCAAATGCGTTTGGCTCTGGTGAGTCATAGATTGCGACTTCTGGAGACTTGATCCCTGCTTTCTGTGCTTGACGTGCTACAGTCTCAACTAACCACTTCTCATCTGCATTACGAGGCTCAGTAATCACTTTAGCGCCCGTAGACATTTTAGCCAACCACTTAGACATTGCTAGAGAGATAAAAGACCCTGCAAAACCAAAGATCAAAGCAAACATAAATAGGTTGTTTAGGTTAAGGCTCGTGCCTTCCATGTAGCTGCCTACACCTAAAAGATTCATTGCTAGCATTGCAACCGCAATAACCGCGATGTTTGTTAGTAAAAATAGACCCATACTTTTCATTCAAATACTCCTTAGATGAATTAGGTTTAAAACTTTTGCACCAACTATTATTAGTACAAGTTATTTATATGACCAATATAAGGTTTTTTTATAACCTTTCAAGTCTTTCAATGGCTTTTTTTGTATTTTTTTCTTTAAAATCAAAGCCTACCCCCCCTGCTCAGCTTTCACTTTACGAAAAAAAAGCCTCCAAAGAGACCTTTTTTACTACTTAAAGCCACCGTTAGATGATTTTAGTTCGCTTTCGAGCAAATGTAGATTGGCTTTGCTAGAGTTAACTCAACTTAGCTTTTAACATCTGGTTTACCTGACCAGGATTTGCCTGACCACCTGATGCTTTCATGATTTGACCGACGAAGTAACCTAACATCTTCTCTTGCCCGCCTTTATAGGCTTCTACTTGAGATGGGTTATTGGCTAAGACCTCATCCACTAATGCTTCAATCGCACCGGTATCGGTAATCTGCTTAAGCCCTTTGCTTTCGATAATTTCATCAGCTAAGCCTTCTCCTTTCCACATTGCATCAAAGACTTGCTTAGCAATCTTACCAGAGATGGTGTTGTCGATAATACGGGTAATCATACCCGCTAACATCTCAGCAGAAACTGGAGAATTTTCGACCGTTAAGCTATCACGATTCAGTGCACCAGAGAAACCTGATGTCATCCAGTTAGCACATAGCTTAGCGTCTTTTCCTTCGGTAAGTGCAACCACTTTCTCGAAGAACTCGGCCATTGCACGGGAGCCTGTTAAAACAACTGCATCATAATCACTTAAACCAAACTTAGCCACAAAATGCTTACGTTTAGCATCAGGCAGTTCAGGCATCACCACTCTTACCGCTTCAACATCTTCTTCGGTGATAATCACAGGCAGTAGATCTGGACACGGGAAGTAACGGTAGTCGTTAGCTTCTTCTTTAGTACGCATTGAACGAGTGATATCCTTTTCAGAATCATACAGACGCGTCTCTTGAACAACTGTTCCACCTGATTCAATCAACTCAATCTGGCGCTCAATTTCGATATTAATTGCTTTCTCGATAAAACGGAAAGAGTTAATATTCTTCAACTCAGCACGGGTTCCTAGCGGCTCTCCAGGACGACGTACTGAGACGTTAGAATCCACACGGAAAGAACCTTCCTGCATGTTTCCGTCACAAATACCTAGGTACTGCACCAGTTCGTGCATTTTCTTCGCATAAGCGACCGCTTCTTTAGCCGAGGACATATCAGGATCAGAGACGATCTCTAATAGAGCCGTACCAGAACGGTTCAAATCGATCCCCGTTTGACCATGGACTAAACCGTGTACTGACTTACCAGCATCTTCTTCTAGGTGGGCACGTGTCACACCAATGACTTTTTTAGAACCATCTTCTAGATCGATCTCTAACTCACCCTGCCCCACAATTGGGAATTCAAACTGGGTCGTTTGATAGCCTTTTGGTGAATCTGGATAAAAATAGTTTTTACGATCAAAGACTGAACGCATGCCTATCTCGGCATCTAGCGCCAAACCTAGCGTAATCGACTTAGCGATCACTGCATGGTTTAGGACTGGCAACATACCCGGCATACCTGCATCAATTGGGCACGCTTGGCTATTTGGTGCAGCACCATATTCGGTGGATGCGCCTGAAAATATTTTTGACTTAGTGGTTAACTGAGCATGAATCTCTAAACCGATGACAACTTCCCAACTCATTCTTGTTAGCTCCTATTTAAGCTTCATACTCAATTACTGGTATTGTGCTGGCACTTGCTTGTGCCAATCAGTGACTTGTTGAAATTGGTGTCCAATATTCAACAGCTTTGCTTCACTGAAATAAGGCCCAACAATGTGTAATCCAACAGGACGATCTTGTGCAAACCCTGCCGGCACTGATAGACCCGGTAACCCAGCTAAGTTAACCGGAATGGTGTATAAATCTGATAGATACATACTGATTTGGTCGCCTGACTTCTCACCAATATTGAATGCAGGTGTTGGCGCAACAGGCCCCATAATGACATCACAGCTTTCAAAGGCATTGGTAAAGTCATCACGCACCATACGGCGTAGTTTCTGTGCTTTTAGGTAAAAAGCATCGTAGTAACCAGCAGAGAGCGCATAAGCACCAACCATGATTCTACGCTTAACTTCTTCACCAAACCCTTCAGAACGTGAACGCTTATAGAGATCTTCAAGGTCTTTAGGCTGGTCACAACGGTAACCAAAACGCACCCCATCAAAACGCGACAGGTTTGTTGAAGCTTCTGCTGGTGCAAGCACATAGTAAGACGGAACTGCCAAATCTTTGTTTGGTAGATGTACCTCTACAATCTCTGCCCCTAGCTTCTCAACTTCGGCGATTGCATCACGTACGATTTTCTCAACATCTGCATCAAGACCTTCACCAAAATACTCTGCAGGCACACCTACTTTCAACCCTTTAAGTGACTGATCAAGTTCGGCAGTATAATCTATTTTTTCACGTTCTAAGCTGGTTGAATCACGCTCATCAAACCCTGCCATGGCATTTAACATCCAAGCAGAGTCTTCTGCTGAGCGCGTCATAGGGCCTGCCTGATCAAAACTAGACGCATAAGCGATGATGCCGAAACGTGAAACAGAGCCGTAGGTTGGCTTAATCCCTGTAATACCACAGAAAGAAGCTGGCTGACGGATTGAACCACCCGTGTCCGTTCCTGTCGCCATCGGTGCTAAACCTGCAGCAACTACCGCAGCCGCGCCACCCGATGAACCACCAGGAACTGCTTTATGATCCCAAGGATTTTTAGTTGGACCGTAATAACTACTTTCAGACGATGAACCCATCGCGAACTCATCCATATTGGTTTTACCTAAAATAGGCATTCCCACTCTCTTAAGCTGAGTGACCACGTGAGCATCATAAGGGGCAATAAAATTGTCTAGCATCTTTGAGCTACAAGAAGTTTTAACACCGTCAGTACAGAAAATGTCTTTATGCGCAACAGGAATACCTGTTAAAAGCTCTGCTGACCCCGCTGCAAAACGTTGATCCGCTTCTTCAGCCATGCTGATTGCCAACTCAGGCGTAACGGTCACGTAAGCGTTTAGCTCTGCATCAAACTGGTCGATGCGATCTAAGTAGTGTTGCGTTAGCTCCACACTAGTGATCTCACCGGCATGTAGTTTTTCGCTCATTTGTTTAATGGTTAAATTGTGCATAATCTGATTTCGCTCACTCAATAACTTGTGGGACTAAATAATGTTCTTCAGCAGCTGACGGCGCTATCGCCTGTAGCTTCTTATGTTGATCCACTTCTGTGACAACATCGGCTCTTAGTCTCTGAACAGCATCAAGTGGATGCGCCATTGGCTCTACGCCTTGCGTATCAGCCGCTTCCATTTGTGTAAATAGATCTAAAATATTGGATAGCTTGGCAGCTACCCCATCTACATTCTCTTCTCGCACTTCTATCTGTGTTAAACGAGAGATGTATTCGACTTCAGTTTTCCCTAAAGACACTCTTTTCTCCTAATCGGAACCAGTTTATTTCGCTCAATTCAACGGAACTTTTAATAAGCCCACCTGAACTAATTTAGTGTTTGAACGAGGACATTTAATTTAACCGAATAAAATACCATATTTATGCCTTTTACATTTAACTATTATGTTGAAACCATCGCTTTAATCACTATTTATTTCACAACAAATAGAGCTGGCAATCAGCCTTTTTTTAAACCTACACATCCTAAAGCTGTTTTTATACACATATATAGTGAATGTACTTCAACCTTGCTCTTAATTAAGTTAAAATGCTTGAATTATTTTATAACCCAAATCTCAAGGATACTGCTCAATGTTTCGTAAAATCATGGGACTTTTCTCAAACGACCTTTCAATCGATTTAGGAACAGCTAATACGCTAATCTATGTACGCGGAAAAGGTATGGTTCTTAACGAGCCTTCAGTAGTGTCTATTCGAAAAAACAGACGTGGTGGTGGTAGCCGTTCTATCGTTGCCGTTGGTGAAAATGCTAAATTGATGCTGGGTAAAGAGAACCAAGATATTCAAACTATCCGTCCGTTAAAAGATGGCGTTATTGCCGATTTTGAAGTCACTGAAAAAATGCTGCAATCTTTCATCCGTAAAGTACACGAAGCAAAGTTTTTTCAGCCTAGCCCTCGTGTATTGGTTTGTGTTCCTTGTGGTTCAACACAAGTTGAGCGTAGAGCAATTCGTGAATCAGCTGCGGGCGCAGGTGCTCGTGAAGTATTCCTAATCGAAGAGCCAATGGCTGCGGCGATTGGTGCTGGTATGCCCGTCAGTGAGCCTACGGGTTCAATGGTGGTGGATATTGGTGGTGGAACAACTGAAGTTGCAACGCTTTCACTAAACGGAATTGTTTGGGCGGACTCCGTTAAAGTCGGTGGTGACCGTTTTGATGATGCGATTATCAAGTATGTGCGTCGCAACTACGGCATGATCATCGGTGAAACAACGGCTGAAAAAATTAAGAAAACTATTGGTACGGCTTATCACGAAGTAACGCCAGATACGATGGAAGTACACGGAAGCAATATTGCCGAAGCCGTTCCACGTCGCTTTACGCTAAACAGTAACGAAGTACTCGAAGCGCTACACGAGCCGCTATCTGCCATTGTGAGTGCAGTGAGAACAGCTTTAGAAAATACGCCACCAGAACTAGGGGCTGATATTGCTGAGCACGGTATTGTCTTAACGGGTGGTGGTGCTTTACTGCGTAACCTAAGCACGCTACTTTCTGAAGAGACAGGTATTCCTGTCATTATCGCGGATGACCCACTAACATGTGTTGCACGTGGTGGGGGAAGAGCACTTGAGTTAATGGATGAGAAAGGCGTTGATGTATTCTCTTTTGAGTAACCCCTCCTGTTCATATTTAAAAAGATCTAAAAGCGTTCGGTCTTAAACGCTTATTCGCCACAAAGTCACTTTAGACCTTGTGGCTTTTTCATAATAAGTACACTGTTTTCTAGGAGCCTTAACATCAACCTGCAGCCGACTACGCCACAGCAAGAGGGAACACATTTTGTGGTTGCCTTTATTCTTGCTATCAGCCTTATGGCTGCTGACCATTATGGTCAGTTAACAGGTAGTCTACGCAGTACTCTATTAACCATTATCAATCCTATCGAACAGATTGCTGCCCTGCCTAAAGCTATCTATATTCGTGCAACCACCGACTTCACTAACATCAACGATCTTCAACTAAAGAATAAACAACTCAAAACTGAGCTGTTACTCCTCAGAGCAAAACAACTGCAGCTCACCAACCTAAAACTAGAGGTTAAACGACTAGAAGCCCTTTTAGGTACAACAGGCAAAATGACCGACCAATCGATTCAAATTGCCAATATCACCTTCTATAGCAATAATCCACTATCACAGTTTTTAAGCATCAATAAAGGGAGCTTAAAAGGGGTTAAATCTCAACACACCGTAATTGATTCAAAAGGAATTATGGGGCAGATCATCAATACCACGCCAACTATGTCACGTGTCCTTTTGATCACCGACCCAGATCACCAAATCCCTGTTAGGGTACAACGTACTGCACAACGTGGTATTTTACGAGGCACTGGGCACAACACCACTCAGCTACGTTTTATCCCTAAAAGCAGTGCTGTTAAATTAGGCGATATTCTAGAGAGTTCTGGGTTAGGCGGTATTTTCCCTGCTGGTTACCCTGTTGCAACAATTACTGCCATTCAAAATGAAGGTGATAGCCCCTATCTTGATATTACAGCTGAACCCATTGCACAGCTTTATCAGTCACATAAAGTCCTGATTCTCTCTGAGAGTGATCCTTCGAGTGAGATGAAATCGACAAAAAGTGACACCACGGGAGACTTAGATGTCCACTAAATCATTTCATATCCACCTATCCCAAGTACGCTGGACGATTATTACCGCCTACTTTATCGCCTTTATTTTAGACACTATGATGCTGCTAGGGTATTCAACACCGATCCTGCCCCCTTTAACGCTACTTGTCTTGCTCTATTGGAGTGCTAATTTCATAGATAGAACACATCTTTTTACCGCACTTCTGCTAGGAGTGCTTGCAGATACGCTCTACCAAACAACCTTAGGTGCACACGCACTCATTTATATCATTCTGACCTTCTTAATGATTCGTCATCGCTTAAGATTTAGAACCTACCCTCTTTGGCAGCAAGCCTTCTCAATCTCACTCTATATGCTAGTCTATCAGTCTCTGAACTACCTGTTCTTTAGCCCTGTGTTAGACAATAGTGATTTTGTACCTTATTGGAGTATGCCCGCTATTGGCCTGATTGCTTGGCCTTTTTTGTCCTACTTTCTGGGCAAATTCTCTCATACCGCTGCCCACAGCTAGCTGACAGTAAGGCGAGCCTATGTCAGAGCATTTAGAATTTAACAGTGATAGTGAAAACTTTGCGCAAAAGAAGCAATTTCAGTTTCGACTATTTTTTGCCTTTGGTTTTGTCGTCCTGCTATTTCTGTTCTTAATTGGCCGAATGCTTCAGTTGCAGTGGCTTGAGTATGATCGCTACAAAGGCTTAGCTGATGGAAACCGTATTTCGGTAGAGGTCCTTCCACCTACTCGTGGCAAAATCTATGACCGTAATCACATTTTACTGGCAGACAATCAGCCCGTTTATACCCTACATCTCATCCGAGAGAAGATGAAAAACATTGATTCAACCCTACAAGCCACTCAGAAAATTCTCACCAATATCTCTGCTGAGAGACTGCATAATTTTTTTGCCAAGTTTAAAAAAGGTAACCGTTCGAGAACCTATACACTACCCTTCTCTTTAACAGAAGAACAAGCTGCTAAATTTGCCGTCATCAATCATAAGCACCCTGGTGTCACTGTTGATGCCAGACTAAAACGTACCTATCCACATGGGGCTGCTGCTGTTCATGCACTAGGCTATGTAGGACGAATCAATGCCAAAGAGCTAGCAAAACTCAATGAGAAACTCTACCGTGGCACCGATATTATGGGCAAACTCGGCATCGAGAAATACTATGAATCACTACTACACGGCTCCCCTGGCCTGCAACAAATAGAGACCAATGCCCGTGGCCGCGTAATTCGTAAGCTTGAGACCCTGCCAGCCACTACTGGTCAAGATATACACCTCTCTATTGATATAGAGCTGCAAAAGTATGCAGAGTCTCTAATGGGTAAATTGAGAGGTAGTATTGTGGCGATTGACCCTACTAATGGTGAAATTCTAGCTTTTGTTAGTATGCCGACCTTTGACCCCAATCTATTTGTAGACGGTATTGATCAAAAATCTTATGATATTTTGCGTAACGATCCAAATCGTCCAATGTTCAACCGTGCTATTAAAGGCCAGTACCCTCCTGGCTCAACCATTAAGCCCTTTGTTGCATTGGGAGCGATTGAACAAGGCTTTATCTCCCCCTACAAGAAAATTTCTGATCCTGGCTATCTTGAATATAAAGGACATCGCTACCGTGACTGGAAACGAAAAGGCCATGGCATTGTCGATATGAACACTGCCATTGTTGAATCGTGCGATACCTATTTTTATAAACTCAGTTTAGATATGGGTATTGATGAGATCCACGATACGATGGCGCCTTTTGGCTTTGGTAAAGCATCAAATATCGATATTTATGGTGAACGAATAGGCATACTGCCATCTCAAGCATGGAAAATGGCCAAAAAAGGCAAGCCTTGGTACCGAGGAGAGACGATCATCTCTTCAATCGGACAGGGTTATAATTTAGCAACCCCAATACAACTTGCTAGAGCGACAGCAATACTGGCAAACCGAGGTAAAATTATTGTGCCTCACCTCTATCGTAACCCTAAGGAACAGACCTTTGAGCAGGTAGAGATTAAAAAAATTGCTAACTGGGAAAAAGTCATCAAATCCATGCAAAATGTAATGCATAGTAAAAAAGGCACGGCTCGCCGATATGCAACTAACTTACCTTTTAAAATGGCAGGTAAAACAGGAACAGCGCAGGTTTACAGCTTAAATGCAGGTGACTATGATGCCGAGACTATTCGTGAAAAGCTACGCGATCACTCTCTATTTGTTGGCTTTGCCCCTGTTAATAATCCTAAAATTGCCATTGCCGTCATTGCTGAAAATGCTGGAAGTGGGAGTAAAATAGCAGCGCCAATTGCCGTTAAACTGGTTTCAAGATACCTTGAATCACAGTTAAACAACTTAAAAGATTAAGCCCATTATGAAAATAGATATTGACCAAGAGCAACAAGTTTACAGAAAAAACAAAAGTCTATTACTCTGCTTGCATATTGATGCCTGGCTGCTGTTTGGTATCCTGCTTTTACTGGCGGCAAGCTTGGCGATTGTCTACAGCGCATCAGGTGGTGATCAAGCCGTTATGAATCGTCAAGCCATTCGTATCGGCTTTGCTCTGGTTCTTATGGTCATATTTGCGCAGATTCCACCACATATTATTTATATCTTTACCCCTTGGCTGTTTTTAATGGGCATACTCATGCTCATTGGCGTTCTACTATTTGGAGAGGTCGGTAAAGGGGCGCAACGCTGGCTTAACTTGGGTCCTATTCGCTTCCAACCCTCTGAGTTAATGAAGCTGGCACTACCTATTACCGTCGCGTGGCTATTTGCACACAGCAAATTCCCGCCCAGCTTAAGACGCCTACTACTTGGGGCTTTTGTCATCATGATAACGGCGGGGCTTATTGTCGTACAACCAGATTTGGGAACCTCCCTTCTGATTGCCATGAGTGGTCTGTTTGTGCTATTTTTTGCTGGCCTGCCTTGGAAGGTCATTATTGCCTCAATCTCCGCAACTGTTTTAAGTGCGCCTGTTGCTTGGCACTTTATGCACGCTTATCAAAAACAGCGCGTCATGACGTTTATAAACCCTGAATCCGATCCATTAGGTAGTGGTTATCACATTATCCAATCTAAAATTGCCATCGGTTCAGGGGGGATTGATGGTAAGGGCTTACTTGGCAGTACTCAAGCGCATTTAGATTTTCTACCTGAAAGCACCACCGACTTTATCTTCTCCGTACTCGCTGAAGAGTTCGGGCTGATTGGTGTTGTTATTTTACTGTTTATGTATCTGCTGGTCATTGCGCGCGGTCTCTATATCGCCTCGCAAGCACAAGATAACTTTACCCGTCTGATTGCGGCCAGCTTTATGATGACATTATTCGTCTATATCTTTGTCAATATCAGCATGGTCAGCGGCCTGTTACCCGTTGTTGGCCTCCCTTTGCCGCTAATGAGTTATGGGGGAAGCTCCTTGGTGTCACTGATGATCAGTTTTGGGATACTCATGTCGATTCACACCCATAAAAAACTGCTGACCGATTGATCTAAATCCGACAATATCTCAAGGGTTTTAATCGCGAGTTCATTTAGATTTCAGCCAAATTATGGTACATTACGCTATTAACTTTTTGATTATAGCGATAGAGAATCTAACCTACCATGCCAACACTAAAACACACCCTTGCGCTTTTTGTATTCTTGATCAGCAGTTACGCACCCATAGCCTCTGCAGCAACACTTCCTACACCAAATATTGCTATGCCGCATGTTGTTCCATCTGCTCCAACCATCGCGGGATCTGCATTTCTATTAATGGATTTTAACAGCGGCCATGTCCTTGCAGAAAAAAACGCTAATCAGCGTGTTGAGCCTGCCAGTCTAACTAAAATTATGACAGGATTTGTGGTAATCAATGAGTTAAGCAACGGTAATATGAGCATGACTGATATGGTGACGATCAGCCAGAAAGCTTGGAAGATGCCTGGCTCTAAAATGTTTATCGAAGTGGGTAAACAAGTCTCAGTTGAGAACCTCATTAAAGGCATGGTCATCCAGTCAGGTAATGATGCCAGTGTTGCTTTAGCAGAGATGATTGCGGGTAGTGAAGAGGTATTTGCTCAGTTAATGAATAAATATGCCGCTTCTCTAGGAATGACTGGCACCAACTTCATGAATGCTACAGGTCTACCACACCCAGAGCACTATACCACCGCAAACGATCTGGCTATCTTAACCAAGGCATTAATCACTAAGTTCCCAGAAGAGTACAAGTGGTACTCAGAGAAGAAGTTTACTTTTAACGGCATTACCCAATACAACCGCAACAAGTTACTTTGGCAAGATCAAACCGTTGATGGCCTTAAAACGGGCCATACCGAGAGTGCAGGCTACTGCCTAGTAGCCTCTGCCCTAAGAGAGAAAACTCGCCTTATCAGCGTTGTACTAGGTACGAATAGTGCCAAGAAGCGTATTCAAGAGACACAAAAACTACTAAACTACGGTTTCCGTTTCTTTGAAACACACAAACTTTACAGTGCTGAGCAGCACCTGAATGATGCGGTTGTTTGGGAAGGTACACGTAACTTAATCGGTGTAGGGACACAAAGTGATCTATACATTACCATTCCACGCGGCCAGTATAAGAACATCACCATTGAGAGTACGGTTCAAAAAGATATTATTGCACCCATTCAAAAGGGGCAAGTATTAGGTGCTATCCATATCTCTCTAGACAACGAGATTATTGTAGAACGTCCTTTGGTGGCACTATCTGATATTGAAGAAGGTTCATTCTTCAAGAAAGTATTTGATCAGATCAAGTTATTCTTTAAAGGCCTGTTTACCTTTTTAGACTAATTCATTAGGGATTAATCTCTTTCTAGCAACAAATCATAACGACTCATGACAGGAAGCAAATATGGACAATTCAGCAGAACAAACTGTCTATTTAAATGGCGAATATATGCCAATGGCTGACTCTAAAATATCTACGCAAGACAGAGGCTTTCTGTTTGGTGATGGTGTTTATGAAGTCATCCCCGTCTATGAGTCAAAGTTGTTTAGTTTCAAAGAGCACCTAGACCGTTTAAAAAACAGCCTTAAGTCCGTCAGTATTAATAATCCACTGTCGGATGATGAGTGGTTAGCTATCCTGAACACGCTAATTGGCAAGCATAGCCACTGGCAAGATCAGTATATCTATCTGCAAGTCACGCGTGGTATTCAAATGCAACGTGACCATCTGCCAGATAGTAACTTAACCCCTACGGTTTACGCTTATACCAATCCATTAAAACCCGTTTCTCAAACAATTATTGAGAATGGTATTAAGGTCATTACGCTGGAAGATATCCGCTGGTTACAGTGCGATATTAAGGCAATTACCCTACTGCCTAATGTCATGATGAAGCTAGCCGCTAAAGCACAAAATGCCGATGATGCCATTCTGATTTCAAGAGATGGCTTTATTACCGAAGGGACAGCAAGTAATGCGTTTATAGTTAAAGATGGCACCATTATTACACCCCCTAATGGCCACAAACTACTGCCTGGAGTTACGCGTTTAATGATTGAACGTATTGCCAGCGCACATGGTATTCCACTGGTTGAACGCGATATTACCGAAGAAGCCTTAAGCACTGCCGATGAGATCTGGTTATCCAGTTCAACCAAGGAGGCACTGCCCATCACTCTGCTTAATGGACAAACGGTCGGCACAGGTAAACCAGGGCCCGTTTGGCACAAGATCAAAGCCTTCTACCAAGAACACAAACAAGTATTTATTAAAGAACAATCCTAATTAATTAAACAGCTCAGATTATAGCGAGCCGCTCACCTAGTTTGACCGAGAAAAATATGACTACAGATTTACATACCCCCGACAAAGAGAGCCTCATTGAGTTTCCTTGCGACTACAAGTTAAAGGCGATGGGCAAAAACAGTGAAACATTTGTTGAGTTGGTCTATCAAATTTCACTTAAACACGCCCCTAAAACACCACGTGAAAATATTCAGGTCACCAACTCTAAAGGTGCTAAGTTTATCTCAGTCAATGTCACCATCTGGGCAACCTGCATTGAACAAGTTCACAGTGTTTATGGTGACCTGAAAAAGCATCCTGAAGTATTAATGACGCTGTAAGCGTTACCCCCCCTATTCAAAATGTCTATTCTCATAAAAAACCTTGGCTTGCAGCCGTACCAACCTACTTGGCAAGCCATGCAAGACTTTACCGACCAACGCCAAGACGATACCCCTGATGAACTGTGGATTGTGGAACACCCTGCCGTATTTACGCAAGGGCTTAATGGTAAAGCAGAGCATCTGCTGCAAAACGACCATGGTATCCCCATCGTACAGACTGATCGTGGCGGGCAGATCACCTATCACGCCCCTGGGCAGTTAATCATCTATATCCTGTTTGATCTCAAAAGAGCCAAGTCTGGTGTACGTGCTTTAGTCACCCTCATTGAAACCTCAATTATTGACTACTTAGCACAACTGAATATTACCGCTGTTGCTCGCGCAGATGCACCAGGGGTTTATGTAGAGAATCAAAAGATCGCCTCACTTGGGCTTAAAATCCGTAAACAGAAGAGTTATCACGGCCTTGCGCTCAATGTCGATATGGACCTTGGACCTTTCCGGTTTATTAACCCTTGTGGCCTGAATAGCATGCAGATGACACAGCTCTCCTCTCTACTACCCGCAGCAGAAGCACCTAGCCTCAATCAAGCAGGGGATGCATTAAGTGAGATCATTAAGAATTACTTAAATAGTACAATCCGCTAAATCCTTTTCTGCTAACAAAGTACTTATCCTCTATAATAACTGGCTATTAAAAACTAAGCTTGTGACTCACACCCATGTCAAACCCTCCGAAAATTCAAGAAATTAGCATTGATCAGATCGGTAATTTAAAAGCCCGTAATGAGGCCATGCCTAAAGGACAGTACAAAACCAAGTCCCTTAAGCACCGCCCTGATCCAACCGCTGAAAAACTGAAAAAGCCCCGTTGGATCAAAGCTAAGCTGCCTAAAGCGAGTGAAATACACCGTGTTAAAGAGCTTAAAAACATTTTACGAGAGCAAGGTCTGCACAGTGTATGTGAAGAGGCCTCTTGCCCAAACCTAGGCGAATGCTTTGGGCACGGTACTGCGACCTTTATGATTATGGGTGATATCTGCACGCGTAAATGTCCGTTCTGCGATGTCACTCATGGTCGCCCTAAAGCACTCAATAGAGACGAACCAGCCCATATGGCCAGAACGGTTAAAGCGATGAAGCTCAACTATGTAGTAATTACCTCAGTCGATAGAGATGATCTTCGTGATGGGGGTTCTCAGCACTTTTTACAATGTGTTAAAGCCCTACGAGAATCCGCACCAGAGACTAAAATTGAGAGCCTAGTACCTGATTTTAGAGGCCGCTTAACCGTCGCTTTGGAAACTCTAAGTAAGTGTCCACCAGATGTTCTCAATCACAACTTAGAAACCGTACCCCGTCTCTATGACGAGGCTCGCCCTGCTGCGGACTATCAATCTTCTTTGGATCTTCTAAAACGTTTTAAAGCAATGAACCCACAAACCACTACTAAATCAGGCCTAATGGTTGGTTTAGGGGAAACCATGCCAGAGCTACTACAGGTAATGCAAGATTTGCGAGATCATGATGTAGAGATGCTGACCGTGGGACAGTACCTACAACCCAGTGACTATCATATTGGCGTTAAAAAATATTGGACACCAGAAGAGTTCAAGCAGATAGAAGATGCAGGTTATGCAATGGGCTTTAGTAACGTGGCTTCTGGCCCAATGGTACGCTCCTCTTACCATGCCGATATGCAAGCGCAAGCCTCTTCTCAGAGTACAAGCAACACACAAACAGCAGAGCTTTAAAATGGAAAACCAGATGTTCGAAAATACAATTCAAAGATTTCTATTTAAAGAACTCGATATTCGTGGGCAAGTGATTCAGCTCAATGAAGCTTGGCAGACGATGGTAAAAGATCGTCACTACCCGCCAGCGATCAGAAAACTACTCGGTGAACTAACGGCCTTCTCTGTCATTATGGCCAACGGCATGAAACACACAGGTAAAATCACCCTACAGATTCAAGGCAGTGGTCCAATCACCATGTTGGTAGTAGAAGTAACGCACGACCTTAAAATCCGTGGTGTCGCTAAAACCAATCAAACCATTGAAGATCAATCCACACTCGATCAACTATTGGGTGATGGAAAAATCATGGTGACGCTAGAAAACTCTCAAACTAACCACCACTTTCAATCCTATGTAGACCGTACGGGTGAAACCTTAACAGAGTCTTGCGAGAACTTCTTAAGCCGGTCTGAGCAGTTACCTTCTAAACTATGGTTAGCTGCAACAGAGACCGCATTAGGCGGCGTACTTATTCAAAAGATGCCTGACACAGATAGCAGAGATGAAGATGGCTGGGATCGCATTCATAACCTAAGTACCACCCTTAAAGATGAAGAGTTAACCGAATTGGATTCTGAGACACTATTACACCGCCTCTTTCACGAAGAGTTGGTTGAGCTATTTGAAGCCCGTGAAATCAACTACGAGTGTCCACAAGATAAAGATCGTGTTGATAATATGCTCAAGTCGATTGGTGAAGAGGAAGTGCGTAAGGTACTAGACGAACAAGGTGAGATTGTAATTCACAATGAGATCTGTAATTACCATATTCGTTACGGTAAAGAGGAAGTAGACACACTGTTTAATGAAGTAGAAGCGGAACAACACACACTACAGTAAGTTAAAGAAACCTAGATGTTTTGAGCAGGTATTTTAAGCAGGGGGGGGGAATCCCCCTGCTTGACATCAGCTGAGTATTTCAGCCAAGTCTTCCTGACTCGGAGCAAACCAATAAGAACCCGTTACCGCTTTTGAGAAGTTAATTAACTGATCAATTTTCTGAGTGTCACCTAATCCATACATCGTCTCTAACTGGCTGCTAAAACGCAATAGATCACAACCGAAAGCCAGAAATAGTAGGCCTTTTTCTGTCATAGAACCAAAGGGTGCTGAACGACGATAAATTTTCATCGGCACACCATCCACGGTTAAATCGGTACTACTGACATGAGAGTCATCAGGCATCGCATCCCCTTCTAACTCAATATTCTCCACTTTCGTCCGCCCCACAATTGCCTCCTGACAATGCACTGGAGTATGGTGCCATTTATCCAAATCATGCACCCATTTCTGACTCAAAACTAAACAACCACCAGCACCCGATAATCCATCAGGGATCACTGTTGCAGCTTTTCTTAATTCAACCGTTTTTGGGTTCGCAGTGCCATCCTCAAACCCAATCAAATCTTGACTGTTATGATAGTCAAAACCACGCTCCTGCAAACTTAACTCTGCAACCGATTGCATATGTGCATGAATCGACATAGCCGCATCATACACCTCTGAGATACCGACACCATGTACCCAAAAAAATAGATCCGCCTGAGTAGAAGGGGCTTCATGTCCCTGTAACCCTTTAATGGTCGTAAAAGATTCCAGCGTCGCAGGCTGCCAATTTGGCTGTAATAACTGCCAAGCGGCTTTACCAAAACTCACCACAACAGAAGTAGAATCTGACGTTGGTAAACTCTCCGACAGCACCTGTTTTATTTCTGATAAATTCGACTTTTTAAAGTGATACTCCAAAAAGTAAAAGTGTTTAGACCCCTCTTTATAAATACCCGCTTGTGGACTTTTAACAGACATAGACTCTCCCATCAGTTTTGATTAGTTTTTGCCAGTTTAATCATAAAACTAGGCTTCAATTTTTCGGTTAAAGACCCAATCGGTCTCACTAGACAGTTCGGCATCAAAATGATACCCGTCAACATCAAAGAACTTAAGTTCTTCTGCATTCTCAACTAAGTTATCCGCTGCATAACGCGCCATTAGGCCACGTGCTCGTTTAGCATAGAAGCTAATAATTTTGTACTTACCACCTTTCCAGTCTTTAAAGATCGGCGTAATAATTCGTGCATTTAAAAGCTTAGGTTTCACTGCTTTAAAATACTCATTAGAAGCCAAGTTCACCAACGTCTTACTATCCATCTCAGCCAGTTCAGAATTAAGCAGGTCAGTAATTTGAGTGTCCCAAAAAGTGTAGATATCCTTACCCTTTTTATTGGCAAACTTAGTACCCATCTCTAAACGATACGGTAGCATCTCATCACAAGGTTTCAGTAGACCATACAGGCCAGAAAGAATACGCAAATGCGTCTGAATATAGTTCACCCCCGCTTCAGGTAAGCTATAAGCATCTAAGCCCTGATACACATCACCCTTAAACAACCAAGCCGCTTGTTTGGCTTTGTCTTGTGGAAACGGCAGTTGCCAATCCTGAAAACGCTGATAGTTCAAGTCCGCCAACTTATCACTAATATGCATCAAATGACCAATCTCAACGGGACCAACCACCTTCAACTCATCAATCAACTCTGCGGCTTGCGCCAACAGAACGCCCTGTGTACGCAGATCTGTTTGCACAGGTGTGATTTCATCGAGTGATTTTGCGGGTGAAACAAGCATTAACATAGGGAGAGCCTTTTGGGATTTGGTCTTTTATGACAGATCATTATAGACGATTAAGGATTTAAAAAGGATAAGCAAATACAGGATCTTCCCCCCCTGTTCAAAATATTATTAGGGAAAGCTGTAGATTTATTAGCAGCTTAAATACACTTGTACTTAATATGCAAATTCAAGAAGTATCAATAAGAGAAACAAGCCAGATTCGTTGTATTCTTTGCTGCGAGACCTTACAAATTTAAATATTTTGAGAAGTGAACACTTAAGATCGTAAGTAGGAAAGGATAAGAAGGTGAAATAAGTTTTTTTTGCCTAACTCTAGACGTTAAGCAAAAAGAGAAGCTCTAAGCTCCTAGTGATCGCTGGTAACAATACCAAACCTAGGCTGGCTCATCTGTTTGAAGAACTGGGCGTACTTTTTACAAGATTCAGGTAACTGAGCACCAATAAAAAAACCATCCTCAATAACTGTAGAAGACCTAACTTCTAACAGCACTTTAAGAGGCTGCTCTTGGTTAATCGCCAGCTCTAACTCAAAAGGTTCATTAGGTAAAAAACGGTTAGGTACAATCATTCCAAGCCCGCTTTCTGAAAAATTAACCACGGTAGCAAATAAACTATGTTCATGCTGGTTTACAAGAATCGATAAGTGTGACAAGTGTCGTTGTTCAGCGCGTCTTTCCATACGTTGACTCAGCTTTGATTGATTAAACTGATTCAGAAGATTCTTCATATTCATGCCCTGTCTTTGATGCTAGATACCAAACGATCTATACAGAATTTAAGCTAAATGCGTAATTTATAATTTTACACGGCACAGAAATTATTTCTATCACTTTTTTGGTTTATCGCTAATAAATCATCAACAACTATAAGATTCACCTAACGTCTAAATGCCTAAATTCATTGCTTTTTAAGCCTCCAGATTTTACACCCCTTGTGACTCAGTTGACTTTAACTCTGGATGATTTTTTAGCAAACGTTTGGTTGCTCTAAACTCAGAAGACCAGATCAATACTGCATAAGACGGTAGAGCGATCATCACCCCCATTAGCAGACTCATCATGTCTTGAGTCAAATTACTTGAGTTAATCGGAATACTGAAAATCAGTCCTACGATAATAGCCGTAATGGTTAAAAGAGAGATGATTTTCCAACGCTGATTTTTGGACATTACCTGCAAGTTTTTTTCGTTGTACTGATTCAATACATAAAAGGAAGCCAACCAAACACCGACATAAGAGACATAGCTCTCTAGCACCTGTGGTAGTTGTAGAAATGCGATGATAAAGATCATCAAAATGGTCAGCACGATATAAGCAATAATAAACACAGCCGTGAATCGACTGAGTAGAGAGAGAAGCGTCATTTTGGTTCCTAGAATCTAGTGTATAAATATGCATATTATTTTATAGCAGTCTCAATTTATTGCCATAGTCTGACGAGAGAATACCTTACCTGATTACTTAACCTATACAGTGAGTATAGGTTGTAATACACCTAAACCAATCCTTAAGTAGGTGATTTAAAGCTTTTATTTGTAATCTATCTAAAACACACTACAATTCTCACTCTACTATTCAGCCCTTATTGGAAAACTTAAATGTCACCAGATCTATTAACCAAAGTCATTCTGCCTCTCTCACTATTTTTGATTATGTTCGGCATGGGGCTTTCACTCACAATTGCTAATTTTAGAGAGGTCTTCAAAGCGCCTAAGGCAGTCACGATTGGGTTGATCGGTCAGTTACTACTTCTACCTGCAGTGGCTTTTATCATTGCATTGATTATGAAACTTCCTGCTGAAATTGCAGCAGGCTTGATGATCATTGCTTTGGCACCCGGTGGTGCGACCTCTAATATGTTTACCTACCTCTCTAAGGGAGATACCTCACTATCCGTTAGCTTAACCGCCATTGTCAGTGTGATTACCCCTTTTACCATTCCTATTACCGCGGCTTTTTTCATGGCTTATTTTATGGGTACCAGCAGTGAATTTAGTATTCCAGTGATACAGACAATCATAAAGCTACTTGGGATCACCATCGTGCCAGTGGCAATTGGTATGCTGGTTTTTGCACGCTGGCCTAATATGGCAAAAGCAATAGAAGGAAAACTTAAAGTCTTGTCTATCGTATTCTTACTGCTAATCATTATATTGATTGTGATGAAGAATATCGATCAGATGGGTTATTTCTTTGCACAAGCAGGATTAGCAACGCTGTTCTTAAATATCATTACTTTGCTGATCGGCTATAAGATGGCCACATGGGGAAAGCTATCTGTACCTCAAGCAACCGCGATTGGGTTTGAAGTGGGTATCCAGAATGGTACTTTGGCGTTAGTGGTTACGGGCACATTAATTGGCAATGAGGTGATGATGATTCCAGCAGTGACTTACGCGCTGATTATGTTCTTTACGGGTGGTGCTTTTGCTTTATGGATAAAACGTAAACACACGGTATAACATACCCCTTGTGGGTACAAACCAAAGACTAGAAACAAAAAGGCCCCGTATCACTGATATGGGGCCTTTTTTCTAAGCACGCTTTTTATATTAAAGCTTAAATTACAGCTTATCTGGTGTTAAACCAGCTTGCTCTAAAAAGTGTCTTAGTTGCGTTACTTCAGATTTATCCGAAATCTCATGACCGTGATGTGGCAGGCTCATTGAAAGTTCAGCTTTTCCAAGAGTCACTTTGGCATGATTGGTTTTAGATAGATCAATCGTAGCACCGTAATGTTCTAGTGCATGCGTTAACTTCTTCCAATCAATATTAGTAGCAATTGGGTGTGTGAATACTTTTTCTAAAGTAACTTTATGTTTATGGCTCATAGGCATTTCCTTTCTTTTATTTAGGTTTTCTATTTAGGGTTTATATTTTATTCTCTCTAATTTCATTGTAGACCTAATAGACAAAATAACGACTACATCTTCACCAAAACCATAATAAAACTTATTTTAAATTAAGCCCTTTTTTTTGCCATAAAAAGGCCATTATTTGGGCTTATGAGCCCCCATAAAAAACCTTTAAAAGAGCCTGAATAAAATGAGTAGGGGGGGGGAAGTTACGTTAAGAGCAAAGCACTTTTTCCGTCGCCTCTAAACGTTCATAAGTCCCCACATCTGACCAGAATCCTTCAAATAATTCACCTGTTACGGTCTGCGCTTGCATCGCTTTACGCAAGATGGGCGCTAGCTTGATAAAATCAACTGACAGACCTTTAAATAGCTGAGGACTTAGGACACTAATACCTGCAAACGTATAGTTACCTTGCGGAATAACCTGCGCAGAAGCATTCAAACCAAAATCACCACTAGGAGCATGATCTGCACAAGGCACTAATAATAGATGCGCAAGACTCTTCTGTCCTTCTGTCTCAGCCATACTCTTAGCCATCTGTATCGCTTTATCAATCAGGTTTTCAAAACCGACATCACAGTAGACATCACCATTAATCACTAAAAACGGCTGATCTCCTAATAGGGGCAATGCCTTGATAATACCACCCGCCGTCTCTAAACCACCCTCTGGTTCTGCTGAGTATTGAATGTGAATACCCCAACGCTCACCATTGCCCAAAACTGCCTCAAGCTGCTGACCTAACCATGCATGATTTATAACCAGCTCGGTCACTCCTGCTAAAACAAGTTTTTCAATATGATACTCAATCAATGGTTTACCACATAAGGGAATCAATGGCTTTGGGAGTGTATCTGTTAGTGGACGAAAACGATTGCCTCGCCCTGCCGCTAGAATCATCGCTTTAATGGATCTCTTTTGCATAGTCATCTTTCTAGTTACTTTTTACTTTAGCAGCGAGTGAGTTAACACTTTGTTCTCTACCAAACGTACTAAGTCGCTCATCTCAGAGTACTTTGAACCGACTTCAACAATATAGTTTAGGGTGAGCGGAATATCATTTAGATAGTTCTCTTTACCATCACGGTGATTCAAACGTGCAAAAATACCTGATGCTTTCAAATGACGTTGAATACCCATAAAGTCCATTGATTTTTGAAATGCACTCCAGTCATGTTTACTGGCTAATTTAACCGAGCACAACTCTAAAAAATAACTTCTCTGCCACTCACTTACTTGATCATCAGGCCAAGCGATATAGCAGTCACGCAATAGCGAAACAGCATCGTAGGTTAAAGGGCCTTTAACGGCATCCTGAAAATCTAAAATCCCTGGATTATCTTGCGGCGTGACCATTAAGTTACGGCTGTGATAATCACGATGTACATAAGTGTTGGGCTGTGCCAGCGCAGAGTACTGTAAAAACCCTTTTACCGTCTGCCAGTTGGCCTTTTCTACCTTATCTAGCCCTAAGTCTAAGTGAGTACCGATTAACCAATCTGAAAACAGGTTCATCTCAGTTTCAAGCAGGGGGGCATTATAAGCGGGTAGCTTATTGGCCGCCGCCCGGCCTTTACTTTGCAGTCGAACGAGTGCTGCTAAGGCTGCCTGATAAAGAGAGTCCGCTTCTGACTCGGTTGCCGAGGTTAATACCGATAGATAGGTGTCGTTACCCAGATCACTTAACAGTAAAAACCCCTTATCTAAATCTTGTGCTAAAACTTCTGGTACCTGTAACCCCATAGCAATCAACTGTTGAGAGACAGCAATAAAAGGGCGACAATCTTCAAATTCGACAGGCGCATCCATAATGACATATGAAGCTAGCCCTTTGTCAGGGCAAGTAACGTGAATTCTAAAGTAACGCCTAAAACTGGCATCACTAGAAGCGGGCACAGGATGAGTGACTTCTTTGCCTGACAAAAGCGCTAGATTGTCCATCCAATCTAACATCTCATTAAATCTTTCATTCATGGGGGAGATACTCGGTTAAAATATAGAATTTACGAATAATTAATGATTATCCACTTGATGTCAAATTCTGCACTAAAATTTATTAACGCACAGAAACCTAAAACATTGCATTTAGCGTTGATCCCTATTGATAAACTCGCATCAAGTCCGTTGTTATCGTTACCATTTATTAAGAGCCGCTCTTGTTATTCGACTATTCTAGCCTGTTTACTAGGTACCTTTAGTGTTCAAAATACAGCACAAGCGACAATGCTACCAACAGGCTCTGCTTGCTTACCTGATCTAATCTCTCCGCTTCAACCTATTCCGAGTCAAAAATTGGATGCCGAAGGCAATCCTTTACCGCAAGTACTTGAAGCCGACAGCATGATCCAGCTATCAAAGAATAGCTTCTTTTTAAAAGGCAGCACCACTTATAAGCAGGCCGGACTACTGGTCTTAAGTGACCAAATTCGCTATCACAAATTGACTGAGAAAACACAGTTTAAAGGCAATGTAGAGATCCATCAGCAAGAGATGTTGATTAATGCCGACCAAGCGGACTTAAATGATAAAACTGGGATTGCCACCCTTGAGAACACCCAGTTTCAACTACTGCCTAGCAGAATGCACGGCATCTCAGAAAAGATTACCCTACAGAAAAAGAGCTCTAATGCCCTGCTTGACCGCGCTAATTTAACGACTTGTAAAAACAGACCTAATCAAACACACCCGTGGAATTTGCATTTTGATGAGATAGAAATCAATAACGAAACACGTCAAGTGATTGGTAAAAACACCACTTTACGAGTCAAAGGTGTACCTGTTTTTTATAGCCCCTATTTTAGCTACCCTTTAGATGATCGTGCATCAGGGCTGCTATTTCCTGAAATTGGCAATTCCAAAGCATTAACAGAGGACACCTCCTCTCCGTACATCAAAGTACCCTACTACTTTAATATCGCTCAAAACATGGACGATACACTCACCTTTCTGCCAATGTCCAATCGTGGTCTAGTCTTTGACAATGAGTTCCGCTATTTAGCAAAACACAGTGATGTGGAACACCGAGCTAATATAACCATCTCTGCACTACAAGATAATCTCACGGCTAAAGAAGGATTAGTTTCGGCTGATTCTGCAGGTAATTTAAGTTATGGAGAGAAGATCAGTAACCGCTGGCGAGCAAAAATTGATGCCAAACAGATCTGGCAGCCTGGTTTAACCAGCCAAGTCCTTTGGCAAGCCACCTCTGACGAGTATTTTTACAGCGATATTCCTGTCGACCCCAACTTATCTACCGTGACACAAACCCCACGTTTTGTCCGCGTTGATTACAAACAAGACAACTTACAGACCTATGTTCAGTATTTAGGGTATTTGCGCCTAAGAGACGGAGCCTTGAACTATGAGAAACGCCCAGATTTAGGCTTGAGCTATCAATACCAAACAGACGATATTGACATTAATCTAACCGCTAATGCGGTTGATTTTAGAATGCCGAGCTCAGATCATACAAAACCTGAAGCAATACGCCTGACTTTAGAGCCAACAATTGAGCACCAAATCAACCGATCTTACGGCAGTGTTAAAACAACACTAGTAGCTAATCAACGTCAATATCAGATGCATGATAACGGCTTTAATAATACAGGCGCTAATTCACACGCTCTATTTATTCCACAACTGGCTATAAAAGGCGGCTTGGTCTTTGAACGCCAGTTTGCACTAGCGGACAACCGCTATACCCAGACATTAGAGCCAACCGTGCAGTATCTGTATGTACCCTACCAAGATCAATCTAATTTACCACTATTTGATTCTGGAAACCGTAGTCTAGATTTTAGTAACCTATTTGCTCTAAACCGTTTTACGGGTTCTGACCGCATAGGGGATGCCAATCAACTTGCCATGGCTGTCACCACCCAATTATTGGATGACAATGGTCGCCAAATTGCCAATGCAGGTATTGGGCAAATACACTACCTAGAGGATAGACAAGTTGGCTTAAACGGTAATGTAAATGAGATAGATCCAACCTCAGATCTCTTTGTGAAGTTGGGGCTGAATGGTAAGTCAATATTCTACGCTTCGACTGCTCAGTTAGATAAAGCGGACTTTCAGCTAAAAAACACCAATAGCCGACTTAAGTATCAGCCAACAGAGAGCAGTACCCTTATGCTGAACCATATATTAACCAACTACAATACAGCCACGGAACAGCAAGTTGTCAGCTTGGGGGGCTATAGCCAAATCCATACAAATTGGCAGCTCGGTGCTTATGCTAACTACGACTTAACACAAGAAAAAATCTATAAATATAATCTGGGCGTTAGATACGATAGTTGCTGCTGGGCAAGTGAATTTACCGCAGAACATACACAACTAGAAAATGGCTTGTATAATGACAACTTTCAAGTTCAGTTTGAGCTGAAAGGCCTAAGTACCTCAGGGCAAACCTTCAGAAAATATTTAGCTGAAAAACTTAATTTTTAATACTTTTATTAAATTGTGCTTTTAAATAGAAGCACTACTTCATCAGATTTTAAACGGCTACCAATGAACCAAAATCAAAACCAAAACTCATTCTTTCAAAAGTCATTTTTTCAAAAGCCTGTCCTGGTCGCTTTTTTAGCAACCATGGTCTCTCTATCACTCAGCCCTTCAGTCACCGCTGAAACACTGATTGATCGTGTGGTGGCCGTTGTTGATAACCAAATTATTTTAAAAAGTGAGCTAAATACACATACATTTGCCAAAGAACAAGAGTTAGCCGCCCAAAATATCCAAGCACCAAACCCAAAGATTTTACGGGAGAAGGTGCTTGAAGCGATGATATTAGAGCGCCTACAAGTTGAACGTGCAAGGCAAATTGGTATTGAGGTTTTGGATGAAGAGATCAATACTCAACTGAATGTGATTGCTAAGCAAAACTCACTGACGCTAATCGCACTTAGAAAACGTCTTGATCTAGAGATGGCAAATGGCTTTAATAAATTTCGTAAACAGATAGAGACCAAAATACTGATCCAAAAACTACGTGAAGCTGAAGTGATTAGTCAAACCTATGTTTCCAAAACAGAGGTAGATAACTACCTAAAACGTCAAAGCTTAGATACCCGTAATGAAGAAGTTGAACTGGGTCATCTACTTGTTGCAATCCCTGAGTCATCTACACCAAACCAGCGAACTATGGCGCTCAATAAAATCACTGATATTCACCAGCGCATTAAAAATGGCGAAGATTTTGAACAGTTAGCGATACGCCACTCTAATGGGAGTAAAGCATTAAATGGTGGAAACTTAGGTTGGTTTAAACAGAGTGATGTACCAACCTTCTTTGCCCAAGCTATAAATGGCTTGGCAACGGGAGAAGTCAGTGACGTGATAAAAAGCCCAAGTGGTTTTCACTTGATTAAACTGATTAACAAAAAAAGTGCTGGTGTAAAAATTATGAAAAACTTTCACCTTCGTCGCTTCTTAGTCCCTAATGATAATGTCTCCGCGGGAGAAGTTCCTTCAGAGCTAATGATCGCTTCACAATCCCTGCGTAGCCTCACTGACTTTAACAACTTACATAATGAATTTCCTGGGATATTACCGAATGTAAATGCCAATGATGACTTAGGTTGGAAAACCGCTGAAGAGCTGCCTAAAGAGTTACGCAGTGATCTAGTCAACCTAAAAGTAAACCGTGCTCTATTACCTATACCGACCAGCAGTGGTTGGATGATTCTGTTTTTGCAAGAGACGAAGAACATTGAACAGCCATACACAGCTAAAGCTAAAGACGCAATACAAGCGATTCGTATGCGTAAGGCCAATGCGATGTTTGAGCTTTGGCTACGTCGCCTTAAAGATGAAGCCTTTATTGAAATTCGTCTGAATGAAAATACTCAATCACTTTAAGCCCAAATTAGATTAACTCAATCTAGATCAAATTGGCTTAGCTTTAAAACACCTAAATAGCCTGCTTGAATAATAAACAGTTCAAGCAGGCTTTTGTATACCCCCCCTGCTTGAATACCCTTTGCGGGTATATTTATGCAGAAAGTAACCAACAGGACATTCATGACACAACGATTAGTCATTACATCAGGTGAACCCGCAGGTATTGGCCCTGACCTTGTACTTAAACTAGCACAAACCGACTGGCCAATAGAATTAGTGGTACTTGCCGATAAAAATCTACTGAAAAGCCGTGCCTTAGAGCTGGGTTTAACCATTACTTTTAAAGACTATGACGTAAATCAAGCGGCACAGCCAAGCCAAGCCAAGCAGATCACCATTGAACATCTAGCCACTGGTTGTCCTGTTGAAACAGGTCAACTCAATCCAGACAATGCGCTCTATGTGATTAAGATGCTTAAGCGTGCCATACAAGGTTGTATGAGTCATGAGTTTGCAGGTATGGTCACAGGCCCAGTTCATAAAGGCATTATTAATGAAGCAGGATACCCTTTTACTGGGCATACTGAGTTATTAGCAGAAGACAGTAACACTAAGCAAGTGGTGATGATGTTAGCCACACCAGGCTTACGAGTCGCTTTAGTAACAACCCACTTGCCATTAATGGATATCCCAAAGGCCATTACTAAGACACTTTTAACAGATGTTTTGAATATCACACATCATGCACTGACAGATCAGTTTGGTATCAAGAATCCTAAAATATTAGTCGCTGGTCTAAACCCCCATGCGGGTGAAGATGGCCATATGGGACGAGAAGAGATTGATGTCATCAATCCTGTTTTAGAAAAATTACAGCAGACAATGAATTTAGATGGCCCACTGCCAGCAGATACCCTCTTTACGCCAAAGTATTTAGAAAAAGCAGATGCTGTTTTAGCCATGTATCATGACCAAGGCTTGCCAGTACTGAAACATATCGGCTTTGGTAACGCAGTTAACATCACTCTAGGGCTACCTTTTATTCGTACCTCTGTTGACCATGGTACTGCACTGGATTTAGCGGGGACGAGACAAGCAGATGACCGTAGCTTTAGATACGCCATTGAAGTGGCTTTAGAGATGATTCAAAGTAAGCATTAACCCTTTTTTAACCGATACAGACAATTTAGAGAAACAGATGGCAAAACCAAAATTAGGACGTCCTTCGTCTCACAAACATAAAAAACAATTCGGCCAGAACTTCTTAAATAATGGTCGTATTATTGATCAAATTGTTGCATCAATTCGTCCGCGACCTGATGACCATCTGGTTGAGATCGGCCCTGGTGAAGCGGCGCTAACGGCTCCGTTAATTGATATCGTAAAAAAAATGGATATTATCGAAATTGATAATGACCTAATTGGCCCTCTTAAAATTAAATTTGCAACCAAACCAGCCTTTAATCTACACCATACCGATGCGCTAAAATTTGATTATGCCGCTCTGTTATCTGAGTCTGAACAGCCACTAAGAGTCGTGGGCAACCTGCCCTACAATATCTCTAGCCCACTGATGTTCCATCTATTAAAGTATGCTGACCAGATTTCTGACATGCACTTTATGCTACAAAAAGAGGTGGTTGACCGCATCACTGCAAACCCGGGCATCAAAGCCTATGGTCGTTTAAGTGTTATGATCCAATACGCTTGTGAAACAGAGTACCTGTTTACTGTAGGGCCTGAGAACTTCACTCCGCCCCCCAAAGTTGATTCGGCAATCATCCGCCTTATTCCCCATAAAACGAAGCCCTTTATTGCTGATAATGAAAAAGCCTTTAGTGATGTGGTTAGACAAGCATTTAGTCAAAAACGTAAAACATTGCGTAATACCATGAAAGGCTGGTTAGATAGCGAGCAGATTGAAAGTTGCGGTATTGAGCCAAGTGCCAGAGCAGAGACAATCCCTGTTGAAGGCTTTGTTAAAATGGCAAATTTATACCACCAAATTAATGCTTAATTAAGAGACTGTGCAATGACCACTTATGTGATTGGTGATTTACAAGGTTGTTATGATGAGTTACAAAGTTTGTTAAAGCACATCAACTATCAACCTAAAAATGATTTTTTATGGTTTGTTGGAGACTTAGTTAATCGTGGCCCTAAATCACTAGAGTGTTTACAGTTTGTTAAAAAGCTAGAGCAACAAGGCCGAGCAAAAACGGTTTTGGGCAATCATGATTTTCATCTAATGGCCGCCTATGCAGGTTTAGTTAAATTTAACTCTAAATCAGATACCTTACAAGATATCTTACAATCTGAAAAAGTGGATGAGCTCATGGAGTGGTTACGTATGCAACCACTTATGGTCAAGCACCCAGTCTTTAATTCAGTCATGGTTCATGCTGGCATACCGCCCCAATGGACAATTAATGAAGCTTTAAGCTATGCTCAAGAAGTGGAAGCGGAGCTTAGAGGGGACAACTGGAAAACCTTTCTCACAAAGCACCTCTTTGGCAGTGAACCTAGCCAGTGGCAAGATAGCTTAACAGGATGGGATAGGCTACGTTATATCGTAAATGCGTTTGCCAGAATGCGTTATTGTGACCCAAATGGTCAATTAGAGTTTAAGATCAAAACAGCCCCTTCTGATACTGAAGAGCAGAAAAAAGTTGCCCCTTTTGAGCCATGGTTTGTTTTGCCTAATCGTCGAAACAAAGATTATGAAATTTTCTTTGGTCACTGGTCTACTTTAGGTGCGATTGATGCTTATCAAATACACTCGACCGATACCGGCTGTTTATGGGGGGGGGAATTAACCGCTTACGCAATTGAAGAGAAGAGGCGCTTCTCAGTAAAATGCCTGCAACAGTGCAAGCCAAAGAGCAAAAAATCTTGTAAAACAGATTATCTGATTAACAAAACAGTACTGACTAAACAACGATAGAGCTATTATGGACAACATCAACAATACAGATCCAGTGGGTGAAGCAAAAACCACGC
Organism: Thiomicrorhabdus sp.; assembly: GCA_033238645.1. Lineage (GTDB taxonomy): Bacteria > Pseudomonadota > Gammaproteobacteria > Thiomicrospirales > Thiomicrospiraceae > Thiomicrorhabdus. Next base: position 71,087 of record BQXR01000008.1, on the reverse strand, counting down.
CTAGTGCAGAGGAGATGTTACAACGTCTAAAAGCAGTTGACCTTGGTCAATTTGATATTAACTCCATTACAGATCAGCTCAAAGGTAAACGTATTTGGATCCCTATCTTAGTCGTTCCAATCAGTGCCGTCATCCTAGCACTATTCACGCTATTAGGTGCCTTCCTATTTGATCAACCTATTCTCAGTTTTGTCGTCACTGCATCACTACTTTACTGGATAGGCAAGGAGTTAGAGCGCTCTCAAGAAGTCTTTGTTCTTAAAGCAAGGCAAGAGGTTGTTAACCGAATTGCGGATATAGAAGAGGGATTTGGTCTACTGCCTCACTTTCAAGTCTTTTTGCCTGAAAGATATCGTCACTTGTGGCAGAGTGTTCGTAAAGGCCACTATATCTATATAGAGCAGTATCTACAGGCAATCGCCCTACTTCAAGATAAGTTAGAGGCTGAGAGATTTATTAAGGTATGGCATATTAGCCATCCAGAAACAGATCCTGAAAAAGTAGCTGCATTAGCAGAAGAATCTGATACCGTTGAAGAAAACAGTTAATCCTTCTATCTCAAAATGAGTAAGAAACTCAGCCAAACTAAAAAACCTTAACTTGGCACTATTGAAGATCTAAAATACTATCCTCTTGTAAAATACCTATTTCAGAAGACTCAGGGTCTTTTGTAATCTGTTCAATCTTTGGGTCTAACCAAGGGCCTGTCACTGCATATTCGTAACTCACCAAGTTCTCGTTAATGCCTGGTAGTACCTTCATTACGGTATACACCGCTAAGGCCGTCAAAGGATTAGAATAACCTGCTAAAGCAGCCAGAGCCGGCAATGAAGCACCTATCGCAGGCGTTACATCCGCTTTTAAATTAAATGACTCTTTAACCAGATCAATTTGACCAGACATCTCAGCTTTGGCTGACGGTGCAGTTAATTTAAATTGTGTTAAATTCAACAACCCATCCTTAAGCTTAGCTTGTCCCTTAATCCGATCATAGGCCATACCCTTATTCATTAGATCTTTTAAATCTAGCTTTAAGCGCCGCGCTAAAGACTCAACACTTAACAAACCAATTAGGCGTGCAAAACCGGGTTCTATATCCTCAATCGCACCATCGTTGAGCTCAAAATCAATCACCCCCTTTGATGTGGTCTTGGAAAAACACTCAAGCCCCCCTTGCCAATCCAGCCGAACATTAACATTGGCCTTTTCACCTGTGAAACCATCTTTAATTTGCATAAAGCGAGTGACGGCAGCAACGTTATTAGAGGAGAGACTCAATGCCACCTTACTTTCATATAAGGTTTTATCTAATAAAAACTGCCCTGTTAAGGAGCCAGCCTGACTACCAAAAGCCCCCTTCATTTCTGAAATAACTAGCATCTCATTACTATCGGTTAACCGAAAATTAAGCGAGTCTACCTTGTAATCATTCAGCTGAATATTTTTACCTTTAAAGATAATATTAGGCCATAAATCACGCTTCTGCTGGCTGGCTTGACACCCCCCCTGCTGATAATCATCAGGAATACTCTCATCTTGATGATTATCAGCAGTATAGAGCTGTAAATAATCAACGTTCATCTCTGTAGGCTTGGTAGGATTTACAACAACTTGTGCACTGATATCAGGACTCTTGATCTTAAACGTCGTTACCTTCTGCTGATTAAGCCAATCGATAGAGACATGGGGATAGGCCTTACCCCAAGCATGCAAGGCCTCAATACTGATGTTTGATACTGTCCAGTTGAGTTGAGGCATCTGCTTGCTAACTTGCCCCCCCTCTGGGTTGTCACTACCTAGGTTTAATGTTTTATAAAGATCGATCCACTTATCTAGATCGAGTTGTGAAATATTGCCTTTAATATAGGAGCCCTGAGTATCACTATTTTCAGGAAGTTTATATTCATTTCCCATCAATAAACGCAGTTGTTTCACTTGATAACCACTAGCACCCTTAGCCAAAATTGCATCAGAATTTAGCAGGGTTGGAATATCAACATTAATAACAATTTCATCATTCAGCAGTTCTGCCTGAATATTCAGCGACTTGCCCGCAAGTGCCTTTTGGTCCAAGGGAGCTGGCAATAAACTTTCTGAGTCTGATATGTCTATTTGCAATGTAGTTTTAACCGCTTGGTTATCACCCGCCTTAAATGGCACAAGTATTTCAGCACGCCATGGGACTACATTTTTAAAATATATATGATCAATTTCAGCAAACTTCCCAGTGCCTTTAATGGAGACCTGTCGACTCTTAGGCTTGGTCTCTACACTAAAAGTACCCGGCCCATTTAGAACATTGGCGCTGAGTTTGCTCGCACTCACAGCGGTCTCACTAAAAGCTAATGAGCCGTTAATCTTCTCAATTGAAAGCTTTTGCAGGAGCTTTAAATTAGCATTTTTAAACTGTAAGGTGCCACTGACCGTCTGGGGTAAGGTGCCAAAACCCGCTAGAGGAACCCACACCTTCTCTAAATTAATATCAATCTCTCCGCCAAATGTAGAGCTGTCGATAAAACCCTGCATATTCAATGCATCTGCTAAAGGAGAGAGCTTTAAGTAGTTCATTGCACGTGTAAAGTGGGTCGAAACTCGACCCTTGATGTCCAGAGCAATATCCTTAGTATCAAGGTTGGCAATATCAACAACCACGTCTGTTGCATGTGCTTTAGCCCCAAGATAAATACGGTCAGAGGTAACGGTAAGATCAAAAGGCGTAAATTTAATTAAGCCGGTAAAATTCTGTAGAGTAGGCCAATTAGGATTGAATTTTATATAGGTTTTTTCAACACGGGCGTTGACTTCAAAAATACCTTTTCCCTCTGTAAAAGGAAAGTTCTCTATATTTCCCTTAAGAATGGCACTGCCTTTTATATTCCGGCCATCTACTAGCGCTGTCTTCAACCAGTTTTGTAGGTTAATCGGCATTGAGCTATACGGCAGGTACTGCTTCAACTTATACATGGTACCAATATCAAAGGAGAGACTCGCATCCACTAAGCCCGATGTATCGCTTTTAGCGGTCAATACCAGCTGCATATTATCAACCTTAATTGGCTGCTTATGAATCATCCAGCTCTGCTGTTTTTCTGAGAAATGAACCTCTAACTTCTTTGGTAGATCAATTCTCATGGCATCTATATGTACTTTAGGTTCCATTAACCAGAGTGGCTTATTGGTCTGTAAAGAGATAAGCTGCGCATCTTTCAATAGGGTAATATTTTCTGCAAGAAGGCCTGGATAGTTAGTCACAGGAATCGCTATTTTTTTAATCTTCAGTTGTAGCTTAGGCAGTGTTAAATTTTTCCAGTCGAACTGACCCGTAAAATGATCAATCTTCAATTCAGCCGTTTGATCAAATAACGCACCAATATGCTGATTAGGAATCAGTGATTGAACAATGAGTTTAAAAGGAGATATATCAAATTTTTCAGTGCTAAATTTAAGTAAGTTGCTGCCCTCTAAACTCAGTTCTATTGGGGATACAGCCTCAATATAGCGATTATCCAATTGGATTTTTGCCAACCTGAAGTGCCAGTCTCTGAGCTGCGTTGAAAAATTTTGATACTGAGATCCCCAGACTAACTCCAAACCTAAACTACTAGGTAAGCTTTTATGTTTCTGTGGCCAGCTTAATGATTGGCTATTTAACTTGAGCGTCAATTTTGAAATTTGCGAGCGAGACAGCGTGGCCTGCATATCCAAAATCAGATCCCCTTTAGGCAACACTTTATGCCATTTACTTGGTAGCAACTGGGCGACTCGCTCAACTCTTAAAGGCTGAAAAGAGGATAAACTGATCTCACCGTCATCCACCCCTCCCCAAACTGTTTGTTTAAGAGTTGACTTAAGACTGAAGCGTTCATAGATCAAGCTATTTCTGAAGGCCAAACCAAACTCAGAAGCGATAGAAATTTGTGCGCCCTTTAGGGACTGAAAATTGTAGATTTGCACAGTGAGCTCAGGCGCGAGTACCTGACTCAGGACAAGGTCTTCAATCTTGACGCGTTGCCATAAACGACTGACATTGAGATTAACTTGCGTCAACTGTTGAAGATCTAAGCCCGTAACTTTAACCTCCTCGGAGGGGGAGGTTTTAGCATAATAGCGTCCACCTTCTATCTCTAGATAGGCACCGTAATTCATTGAAGGAATCAATAGTGAAAGGAGGTTTACATCTGCATCTAGAGACTTTACATAGATTTCATAATTTTCATGCTCTATCTGTAGGTTTTCAATTTTAAATTGAAAACCTAACCAATCTTGCTGAATCTTGATTTTATCAAAAGAGACTTGGCTATTACTTGCCCACTCAGCAGCTTCAACAAATTGTTCAGGGGCGTACTGAGCCCAAGAGGTTATCAACCGAGTAACCAATAGATAGGCAACAAATACCGCAAAGAGGTACTGTAAAAAATGATGTGTCTTTTTAACGACCATTTATGTAGGCAACCCTAACAAAGATATAACTTTCAAACTACATCATCACAACATCGAACTGTTCTGCTGAGTAGGTACTCTCTGCTTGAAAACGAATACTTTTATTCAAGAAAGCTTCTAGCTCAGCAACACTACTTGACTCTTCATCCATAATTCTAGACACCACCGTTTCAGAGGCGATGACTCGAAACTTCTCAGCCTCAAAAGAACGCGCCATTCGGGTTATATCTCTAAATATTTCAAATGCCACCGTTTCAGCCGTTTTGGTAGTTCCACGCCCATTACAGACAGAGCAAGGTTCACAAAGCGTACGCTCAAGGCTATCACGTGTTCTTTTACGAGTCATCTCTACCAAACCAAGGTATGAAATGCTGCTTATTGAGGTTTTTACACGATCTTTACTCAGCTCTTTCTCTAAAGAGCTTAATACGTGATCTTTATGGTCTTTAAGCTCCATATCAATAAAGTCGAGGATAATAATACCGCCCAGATTTCGCAGTCTTAATTGGCGAGCAATCGCTTGTGTTGCTTCTAAATTAGTTCTGAAAATTGTCTCTTCTAAATTTTTATGGCCCACAAAAGCGCCTGTATTCACATCAATGGTCGTCATGGCTTCTGTCTGATCAACAATCAGATAACCACCTGATTTCAGACTGACTCTTTTGTGCAACGCAGTCTGTAGCTCCTCCTCAATATTATAGAGGTCAAAAATAGGACGATCACCGTTATAGAGGCCTAAGCGATTACTTAATTCCATGACATACATATCCACGAAGGCTTGCATTTTCTTAAGTGTTGCGGCTGAATCCACACGAATTTTTTCAATTCTTTCAAGTGGAATATCGCGCATAATACGTAAGTACAGAGGAAGGTCTTCATAAATAACAGCAGGTTTTTTAGATAGTTGTGCACGCTCTTTGACGCCATTCCACAGTCTCTGCAAGTAGAGCATATCTGCCCGCATCTCGTGAAAATCGACACCTTCTGCAACCGTTCTTACAATATACCCCCCCTCTGAAGTTTTAAATTCTGGAATCTGTTTAACCAAATCTCTTAATCGATCACGCTCTTCAACCGTATCAATCTTTTGGGAGACCCCCAGTGCCTTCTCAATTGGCATATACACCAGCATTCTAGAGGGGATAGTCACTTGCATAGTGATACGAGCACCCTTAGTGCCCAATGGATCTTTAACCACTTGCACCATGATTTTCTGGCCTTGATACAGCAGTTTTGAAATATCATCACCATCTACATCTGAGTCACTGCCAACTTTTTTGGGGTTCACATCCGATACATGAAGAAAAGCTGATTTATCTAGACCAATATTTACAAAAGCGGCTTGCATACCGGGTAAAACCCGATCAACTTTACCCATATAGATATTACCAACCAGGCCGCGCTTATTTGCACGCTCTACCCATACCTCCTGTAAAACACCATTCTCAACCCACGCTACACGCGTCTCATTAGGTGTGACATTGACTAAAACTTTTTCTTCATTATGCATTTTCATGCCTTTGTATTTTGAAAAGTGGAATTTGATTCATTGGCTATCTATTTTTTATTTATCGGCTTTAAATATCTGGGTCAAAACCTGATGCATTTAAAAGCTGATTCAATTCATAGAGGGGTAACCCCATAACGGCTGAATAGCTACCCGTAATAGAGGCTATCAATTTTGCACCAAGCCCTTGTATTGCATAACTGCCCGCCTTACCAAAAGGCTCTTCAGTCTGGATATAGTCTTTTATCTCTTGCTCACTGAGTGCTTTAAATTGCACTTGGGTTCTGTTTAAGTCCGAGAAAACTTCACCGTCATAAACAACCGCGACCGCACTTAAGACTTCATGATGACTACCCGACAGCTTAGAGAGCATATTATAAGCATCGGCTGCATTTCTCGGTTTACCAAAAACACGACCATCCAGAACAACCGCGGTATCACTACCCACAACCCAAATCGCTTTGCCAGCTACCTTATTAAAGCCTGATAATGCCTTCTCAATTGCCATTCTTAATACATACGATTCAGGCATCTCTTTCGGTAGCGCAACCTCTTCGATAGGTGCATTAATTACCTCAAAGGCTAAACCAAGTTGGGCAAGTAACTCTTTTCTACGTGGTGATGAGCTGGCCAAAAATAACTTAACACTTGGTTTAACATTAAGTTTAATACTAGGTTGTGATACTGTTTTCATACAAATCTGCTATTATTTTGAAAGTTCACTTAAGCGCCAAAGTCATTAATGACCATTTAGCGCTTAAGGGAGCCATTCTACCGCGGATTAACGTGGTTATGTATTGAAACAAAGTTAAGAGTAAAGAAATGGATATCATATTAGCTGAACACACAGAAGAACTGCTGGAAGAGACCTTTGATGCGGTCTATCTGTATGACCACCCTCTTTACTCTCTCATGGCCGAGCGTACCGAAATGCCTTGGCTACTGGTCATCCCAAAGAAGCCACTAACCGAACGTGGCTATATTGAAAAGCTCTATGGTGAGATATATCAACTGGTTGATGCTGGGCAGCAGGCAGGCTTTGGCCCGCACTTTAACCTAGCAAAGATTGGTAATAAAAATCCAATGCAGCACATTCATGTTATTTTTCGTAAGGAAGAGGATGAAACTTGGCCTGATGCCGTTTGGTGCCATGAGCCTTTAACCCCATCAAATGAGATGCCCATAAAACTAAAAGAGGCACTGGCAAACTTCTTCGCAGCTTAAACCTCTCTTAGAGTACTTTACTCGCTGAATTTACCCGTTGAATACACTTTTATAGCGCCTGATCTAATAACTGCACAATATGCAGTGAGGGTTTCTGAGCAAGGTCTTTAATTTGGCTACGGCAGCTAGTGCCCGTTGCAACGATCAAATCATTCTCTTGGCTCTTCTCTAAACTCGGTAGCAACACTTGCTCGGCTATTTTTTTAGAAATATCGAAGTGCTTGTAACCGAAGTCACCCGACATGCCACAACACCCCGTAGGTATTACTTCAATATCAAGATTTGGAATCAACTCCAAGGCTATTTTAGAGTCATTCGCTTGCGCTAATGACTTCTGATGGCAGTGAACATGCAGCCAAACTTTTTGAGTAGCTTGTTGTGAAATAGCTTTTAGATCTGGCAGTGCTTGATCTTGACTCAGCTTTAGAAATAGCTCTTCAAATGATAAGACAGGCTTACTCTGTTGTAACCAATCCACTAAAGGTGTTACCCCCCCCTGCTCGGAATAATTTGTCTGTTTTAAAAGTGACTTTACTTCATCACGCCATACAAGTAATTCAGAAGGTTCAATACCAACAACCAAATCGCCCTCTTTTAGAGTACTTAATTGGTTAAGCATTCCTAATAGAGCTGACTTAGCTTCATCTAGCAAGCCCTGACTAATCAAGGCACGTGGAGAGTGTTTCATATAGATCGGTTTTATCTGGTAACCCAGTTTATGCAAACAACTCAATGCAGCCTTGCCAACCTCTGGCTCTTGCCGCTGACTAAACAGATCACATAACAGCCAAACCGTTTGTTGTGGCTTAGTATCACTCTGTTTTTCTAACAGTAAGCTCTGCTGCAACCACCATTTTTTTAGGTCAAAATGGTGAACTAAAGGTAAAGTTCTGCGTGCATCCACCCCCATTAAGGACTTAACCAGTGGTAAATTTTGCACCCTATTAAATAGGTTAGGCCATTGAGCGCCTAAGGCCAATAGCCTGCCATAGTGTTTAATACTCAAACGGCTCAATGACCCATTATGCTTATTAGTTTGATATAACACTTCAGCTTTTAGCTTAGCCATATCCACACTGGCTGGACACTCTGAACGACAGGCTTTACAAGACAAGCATAACTCTAAGGCATCTTGCAGTTCGGCACTACTTAACGCTTTTAGAGGGTCATTTTCTGTCAAAGCCACTCGTAAAAGATTGCTGCGTCCACGTGTAGAGTAGTGATCATCACGGGTGACTTGGTAAGACGGACACATTACGCCACTGCCCACACTCTTACGACAAGCCCCCGCACCATTACATTTCTCAACCGCATCTAACAAGCTAATCTGATCTTGCCAATCAAACCCTGTTTTGAAAACCTGCTGGCCCTTTCTGTCTGATCTTAGGTTTTCTATTACCGAAGCGTCACCAATAATGACACCAGGATTCAATAAATTGTTTGGGTCAAAAACCTGTTTTAGAGCGACTAAATAACCATAAACTTCGCGACCAAACTGCTCTGGTAGATAAGGCGCACGAATACGGCCATCACCATGCTCACCAGAAAGAGCCCCACGATAGGATTTTACTAAGCTTGAAACTCGTGAGCCTATGATCTGAAAGAGTTCGCGCCCCTTGTCTGTGGCCAAATCAAGCTCTGGGCGAACATGAATTAAACCCACTGAAGCGTGACCATAATAGACACAGCCAATTTGTAGCTCTGCCATCAAGGCTTCCACATCACGATAGTAATCAGGCAGTTTATCAACAGGGATGGCAGCATCTTCGACAATCGCCACGGCTTTTTGACGAGTGACCTTACCCATCAATAAGCCAAGACCTGCTTTACGAATCGCCCAGACTTTAGCTGCTTCTTTCGAATCAACCACTGGTGCGGCATAAGCTGAAGATGATCGATCAGAAGATTGTAGCCAAGCCAATTGAGACGCTATGCGCTCATTCAGGCAGTCAGTCTCCTCATCAAACAACTCAATCACCAAAACAGCCCCAGGATCCCCGTTAATCCAAAAACGATTTTTCTGCTGCTGTAAATTACCCTTAGTACTGTCTAAGGTGGTTTTATCAATGAGCTCTATCGCCGCAGGGTTAAAAGCTAACAACTCGGGGACTTGCTCTAAGGCAGCTTCAACGGAGTCGTAGTGAGCACAAATCAGTTTTCTATGCTTAGGCATATCAACCAGATTCAAAGTTGCCTGTTTAATAACACACAGCGTTCCTTCACTACCACAGATCAAGGGGGTTAGATTGAAGGGCTTACCTAAGGGGTTAAAAGGCTGATGATGACAATAAAGTTCATCCAATGCATAGCCAGTATTACGACGCTTAATAGAAGAGTGTGGAAAAGCCTCAAGGATCTGTTCACCCGCACGGTTCAACAGGTCAACAACAAAACGGTAAATCTCACCCTCTAGTGTCTGTAATTTAAGCTTTTCTTGCAGGGCTTTTGCGGACAGATCCGCAAAGGTCACTTCTGATCCATCTGACAGAATGACATCAACAGACTTAACATGCTCACGGGTTGTGCCATAAAGAACAGAGTATGAGCCACAAGAGTTGTTACCAATCATGCCACCAATCATAGCGCGGTTTGAGGTGGATGTATCAGGGGCAAATTTTAAGCCATCGGCTTTTACAAAGTCATTCAAATCATCCTGAATCACCCCCGGTTCAACAACAATCTCTTTTAACTCAGGACGGTAATCAATAATATTATTAAGGTATTTAGAGACATCAACAATGGTGCCTGAACCAATCGCCTGACCACCCAGCGATGTCCCCCCTGCTCGTAATGTTAAAGGCGAGTTTGATAAAAGGGATTGAGTGACATTAGCCACTAATTGATCAAGAGAGGATGGGGTTAAAACCTGTAGAGCTTGAAGTTCAAAAACAGAAGCATCTGTTAGCACCTTATTTTGAGACATGTTATTCTTCAGCTTCAAATTGTGCAATTTGCTTCAAAACTCTTTCCGCTTTGAGCTGACTCATACATTTGAGGTCATTAGGACACTGATCTTTAAACTTATACAGGTAGCAAGGGTAGCAGTCGAGTGACTCTTCAACCAAAGCACTATGATGAGGATCATCAACAGGGAAAGTCGATACGGGCGGTAATATATTGAAGAAAGCAATGACATGCGGCTTCTTAACCGCGAGCGCCATATGAATAAAACCTGACTCAGGCCCTATCACGTAATTGACTCGCTCAAAAATGGCTGCCGTATTGGTTACAGAGTGGGTTTCAACATCGATATCAGAAATTTCCCACACTTCAAGCAGCGCTTTAGCCCCATCAACTTCATTGGGTGCAACCATCATCACAGGTTTAATCCCAAGGGTTCGAACTCCAGCTAGCAAGGCAATCCAACCTTCATCGGTCCAACGTCTTTTAGGATCTGTTGAGTAAGGGTTAAAGGCTAAAATTTTGTTCTGTGCAATATTGTGTTTTTCAGCCCAGTTATCGGCATAGGCTTGATTAGAATCATTGGTCCAAATCTCTCTATCAAAAACTCCCTGTGGTGTAATACCAATCGCACGAAGCATATCAAACATATTTTCAGGTCTATAACGCGAGTGAAACTCTTGATGCAGTTGAACAGTTAAAAGCCGCCCCGTACCATCATTATCATAACCCACTCGATTGGGTATTTTCCCTAGATAGGACATCATCGCTACTCTAAAGGTGCCTGCGGCGAGGAAAACCAAATCAAACCCCTCAGCCTTCATTCTTTTGGCAATTTTAAAACTCTGTTTTTTATCGAACTTCCACACTTCATCTACATAGGGACAGTTTTGCATAAGCCCAAACGTAAGGTTGCCAACTAAATTAACAATATGTGCATCAGGATAAGCGACTCTTAACTCACGAAAAAAAGGCGAACTCATTGCTAAACCACCCAGCTGGTCAATACCAATGACCATAATTCTTTTAATCTCTTGATGATCAAAATGTTTTTTAATCGTTAAACGCTGGTTTGGTTCGAAAAAGTCTAGGCTGGGTTTTATTAGGCTCATTGCAGGTCTCAAAAGTTACAAAATTGAAAGTGTGATATTCGGTTACTTCCAACTATCTTTTATCCAAGGGGCATGTCTATATTTGTCATAAGGGCCATCCATAACATCTGCTGGATCCGGTTTTCCATGAAACAGAACAATCGCTGCGTCTTTAGGCGCTGCAACTGTTCCCGATGGAAGCAGGAATGGAAAACGCTTTCTTAGAGCACGCCCGAACTTGCCAAATGAGTAAGGTGTTTTGCAGTCTAAATCAATCTTAAAAGACTTAACGACACTCTTAGGAAAGAGCACTGCTTCTTTATAGCTATACTCAATCCAGTCTTGATCGCCATGCATTTCATTAACAATCGTCTCTTTCTGAATAATAAAGGACTCCCAGATAAAACGATACTGACCAGGGTGAAAGCACATCACTGAGCTGTTATAACGATGTGCTTCATCATCTGCAGAAATACAAAACTGATCACTGTAGCTCACGAGTGAATCCAACTCATTTAATATGACAATATCGAGGTCTAAAAAAAGTATTTTGTCTTCAGCAGGAATATTTAAAAAGTTCTCTTGAAAGATAACTAACTTATACCACCAGCCTTTTAAATCATAATTGGGCATAGGGACGATATTAATCGCTTCATCAATATCAAGTGTATTTTCAGTAATACAGTAAAACTTAAACGGTAGAGAAAGGTTCTGATTGACCATTCTATAGAGGCGGTTCGCATACTCGGAGCCGTACTTATCTCCCCACTTTAAGCAGACAACATGAATCACTCTTTCAACTCCTCTTTCTGGCTAAAATAACTAATCAAAGCACCCATGGCTAAAATATAGAATATGGTGGTATAGGTATAAGTAAACAGAGCGCCAAAAAAGAGTACTATCCATAGCCCGATCATCAAGCCCATTGCGGCAACAGCTTCAACTTTGTAGCCTGACTTATAGGCATTATAAAACACTCTAAAGGGGTAACCGATTAGTAATAATAAACTAATTAAACCAAGCGCCCCTGATAGAATCAGATCCATTAAAAACTGATTATGAAGATGCGTAGGGGAGTAAATATATCTTTTAACATTACCACTATAATTTGAAGAAAGCGCAGACTCTTTAATTTTCTCTTTATAAAAATTTGGCCCCACACCAAATACAACATGATTTTTTGCAAGCCCTGAACCAACATCAAGCATTGCAAAACGCTGCCCAAGAGATGAAGAATAGTTTCCCTCTTGCATCGTTTGAAAAGCAGAAAATGTTGTAACAATTTTATCTTTCATTATCCAACCTGAAGCAGCCACCAGAATCAACACTATAAACAAGGATTGAACTTTTTTAAAAGTGGTTAACCCTTTATCTAAAAATAAAGAATACAAGCCCACTATTACAACAGGAATTAATAACAAAACTAAAGCCGTTCTTGAACCATTCAAGACTGCTAAAAAAAATGCAAATAGCAAGAATACAAAATAGATTTTATTTCGTTTTTGCATCCATAGAATTCCGCACAAAATCGCAGTCATCGGAACAATAAAGCCAATTCTACCAATATCATAAACCACACCAAAACGATAGCTTCCTAATGAAGCGATTTCACTTATTTCTATCAAAAAAACAACTGAAGCGGTCAGCAAAGAGGTCAATGCAATCACTTCCAAAGCCTTTCTTCCATAGTCCAGTTTAATAACTAGAATAAACCAAGGCACAAGCAGAATAATAAAACCTATTGAAGACAGTCGCCACTCACCATCAGGGGTATAGGGCGTATGCCATAAAAAACTGGCTATAAAAACACCTGCATAGAACAGGCACGTAAAGACCCATCCCCTCTCTATACGATTGAGAGGCCTCTTTTCGCCCCAATAAAGCCAAGACAAAAAGGTGAGTACGACAACAAAGATGCCTCCGCCAATATGAGAAAATTGCTCAAAATACAATGGAACAATCGCGCTAAAGGTCATTAAAAAGAACAACCAATAACTGATTTTTTCAATACGAGTCGACTGTAAAATTTGTTTTTTAAATTTCATAAAGACTTCTTAAACTTAAGTGCCGACATTTGTTGCGACCGCGTCAAAGGTATTTTCAATATTAACACCCAGCGTTTCAAACAGTACCTTAAAGCTATTCTGAAAAGCATCATCATCCGATAACACTGCAACCCCTCTAATATCTGGACGTAACCATTTAGCGGTTAATAAGACGGTACTGACATCACCGACTAAATCCATCTTCTCTTTGAAAAAAGGGAGTAAAAACTCAAATGCCAAACCACTGGGGATAATCCGTGCATTATATTCTGCAGCTAACCCTAATGGGTCAGCTCCTTCAACACGAGGATGATATTTGACAGCAAGCGTTTGACCACTTTCTGTCACCCTCTTTACAAAGGCACAAACATTTGCCTCATAACCTGGCATTTTTTTAAACTCATCAGGGTGTGGTAGAAGTAGTAATAGACTGGTGTTTTGTAACGCCTCTAAAACAGAATTACTCACTGAAAATGCCGTTAGTAACAATTTACTAAACTCTAAAATGGGTTTACTAGTAAACCAGTCCGGCTGTATTAAAAAACTCTCTTTGGTTTTTAAAGCATCAACAGCATGTTCAGGTTGAAATAACCATACTTTACCAATTAAGCTAGAAGCCCCAACGGTTTTAGGCTCTTCCCACCAAAAACCATAAGCCATTTTTTTTAAAGTACTATTTACCCAGTCCTTTAAACCTTCGTTCGGACGTCCTGCGTAAGAGTATAAACCATCATCTAGATACCAAGCCTCTACACTTATTTTTTGCTGTTTACAATAATGCATCAGATACTGAAACTCTACTCGTCGATCACTCCCCACTGCAATGACATCAGGCTGAAACTGCTCAATAATTTGTACTAACTTTTGAAAGTTCTGCTTTCGCTCAGCTAACTTATCTCGCCCTTTGGCTTTTCCTGCCAGCAGATCAAGCTTTTCAAAAGGGGATGTTGGCCAGATTTTCAGTGCATTAAAATAGACATTATCATCAATATTTTGCTGATCAATTAGAACCAGCTGGGAAACCTGTTGTTTAGAAAATGCTGCGGCATGAGCGACAGAGACAAAAACATTCAATGGTGTTGAAGGCAGGTATAACACTCTTTGTTTGGTCACTGATTGTTTTATCGGGGAAAGATTCAAGGTTGTAATTCCATTAGAGTGTTAAAAACCTCATTGACACTCAACCCCTCTAAAGAGGTTTCTTCTTGCTGATCTGAATCAAATTTCTTCAAATACATCGACGCACAAGGAGATTGTAAACGAATAACTTTTGAACCATCAGCTCCAACCAACTTGGGATCAGTAACACGGTACATAACCACCATAGGTACTTCAAGGGCAGCAGCCACATGAGACAAGCCCGTGTCGACTGAAACAACGCCTTTAGCCATATTCAGAATGTGTGAAACCGTATTTAAACTCAACGGCTTTTCTGGCACCCAAACTAAATCTTGTCGGGTCGTCTGCTCAATTCGTTCAGCTCGCTGTTGCTCCTCTAAATTTCCCCAAGGCAAAACAACCTTTAACCCGGTTGCATTCATTTTTGCTAAGAGTGCAATCCAACGATCTTCAGGCCAATACTTGGACTCCCATGTTGTGCCATGCAAAAACACAACATAATCATCTTGACCTAATGCATCCGTTAAAACTTTAGGCTTATGCCAATCGACCGTATCTAAACCATATTCAATGGCTTGATTATCTATCAATTCATAGTTAAGTGCCTGAGCAAACAGTTGGCGTAATCTCAGAATAGCATGCTGTTCTTTAACCACTGGATATTTAGCATGATAAAACAGCGATGCCAATGGCTCTCGAACACTTTGCCAATCATAACCACTGATAGAGCCTTTTACTTTCTTAGCAACCCATAAACTTTTTAACAAGCCCTGAGCATCTAAAATCAAATCATAATGCGTTTGATTGATCTGTGTAAAAAAGGCTTTGATCTCACTACGTGTCTGTTTAGACCATAGACTTTTGCGCCACTCTCTTAGGGCGATCGGATAGACTTTGTCCACGACGGGGTGCCAAGTTGGGATTTCAGCAAAGCCCTCCTCCACAACCCAATCAACCGTTAGGCCGGGTAGAGCAGCTTGCGCATCAGACAGCGCAGGAAAAGTATGAAACACATCCCCCATTGAGGACATTTTGATTAACAATACGCGCAAACCACCACTCTCTACTTTTCAGTCAACCAAGTTAAATAGGCTTTTACGCCCTCTTCAACCGTTTTAAACTCTTTGTCATAACCTGCTTCTCTTAAGAGCGCATTATCCGCCTGCGTATAACTTTGATAAGCACCCTTTAGATGCTCTGGAAATGGAATATATTCAATCTCACCCTTGCCATGAAAATCTATGACTGCTTGAGCAACATCTTTAAAGGGCTGTGCTTTAGCAGGCCCTAAATTAAAGATACCTGACTTATCTGGGTTATCTAAAAACCATAAATTAACCGCAACAACATCATCAACATAAACAAAGTCACGTGTCTGCATGCCTGGGCCATAACTATCATACTCACCAAATAACTTAACATTTTCACCTGCTAGGATCTGATTATGTAGCTTAAAGGCAACACTCGACATATCGCCCTTATGCTGTTCACGAGGGCCGTAAACATTAAAGTAACGGAACCCAACAACTTGGCTATCGGCATGTGGCAAAATTTGACGAATATACTGATCAAACTGGAACTTTGAATAACCATATACATTCAGAGGCTTCTCATACTGACGATCTTCTATAAAGATGGGGCCATCACCATAGACTGAAGCCGACGAGGCATATAAAAAAGGGATTTCGTGTTCTAGGCAGTAATTGAGCACATCTTTTGAGTATTCATAATTGTTATCCATCATGAACTTGCCATCCCACTCCGTGGTTGATGAACAAGCACCTTCATGAAAAATAGCATCAATTTGTGGCAAACTCTGATCCGCAAAAATTCTCTGTTGAAAATCTTCTTTATCAAGGTAATCGGCAATATCACAATCTGCAATATTCATAAACTTTCGACCATCCTTAAGATCATCGACCACAATAATATCGGTACGCCCCTGCTTATTTAGAGCCTTCACAATATTACTACCAATAAATCCAGCGCCACCCGTTACAACAATCATAATTACATTTAACCTATCAATTTTATGTACAACAACGCCATTCGAAGTATGAATAACGACGACTAATAACGACTAAAGTAGCCTACCCATCAATTAAAAAGATTAGGCTCTCCAAGATCACTCATTTAAATCTGAGCAAATTGAAAACGTAATTCTATCATTTAGTCCTATTAAAAGGGTAAAATAGCGCCTATTTACTAGGCATTAAAAGAACGGCAATGGCACAACTGAATACAAAATGGGGTCGATTTAAAGCACACCTTGAAGCATGGTTTGTTGACCATGAGATTTTACGTGTTTTATTTCGAAACTTTTACGCGGTCTCAGACAAGGCTTACCGAAGCAACCACCCCTCAGGGAGGTTTGTAAAAAGAGTCCACAGAGAACACGGTATCAAAACCATTATCAGCATGCGACGTGCAGATACCACTGGCCAGTACCTGTTAGAAAAGGAAGCTGCTGATCAAGTTGGAATTACCATGAAACACATATTAATGTCTTCAAGAGAGCTACCAACTGTTGAGCAGATATTAAATGCCAAAGAGCTCTTAGAAACGGCAGAGTACCCAATATTAATGCACTGTAAATCAGGTGCTGATAGAGCGGGACTCATGAGTGTTTTTTATGAACACTTCATTCAACAAAAGCCAATTGAAGAAGCGCTTAATCAACTAAGTATGAAATACGGTCACTTTCGCTGGGCAGAGACAGGAAAACTAGATTACTTTTTTGACTCATTTTTGGCTTTTCAACAGAAAAATCCAGATATATCCTTTATAGACTGGGTAACTAACCACTACGATAGAGAGACTTTAAACCAACAGTTCAAAAGTGCTGGTTGGGCCAATATCGTTGTTAACAAGATTTTACGTAGAGAGTAATTTTGGACAAGCAGACCACAGCACTTTATAAAAGACTCCTAACCTATATCAAACCTCACTGGCGAGTCGTCTCTATCACCTTGGTTGCACTGATCATTGCTGCTGCTATGGAACCTCTCATGCCTGCACTGCTCAAACCTCTGATTGATGATAGCTTAATTGGTAAAGACCCTGATGCTATTATGATGGTGCCCATCTATATTATGCTGGTCTTCATTGTTAAAGGCTTTGCAGAGTATGCCAGCCAGTTGGCCAGTGAATGGGTTGCTCACAAAGCGATTCTGGCCATACGCTCTGAAATGTTTGAGAAAATAAACAACCTGCCTCAACAAGCTCATCATGACTACACCACTGGAAAGCTACTCTCCAAAATCACTTACGATGTCCCCCAAGTTGGTGCATCCTTAAGTGAAGCTTGGATCATTATTATTCGCGACGTCCTAATCATTATTGGTTTAACAGGCTTTCTTCTTTACACCTCTTGGCAGCTCACGTTACTCATGCTGATTATTGGTCCTGTTATCGCATTTGTTATTAACCGCGCCAGCCGTCTAATGCGCCACTCCAGTAAAGAGATGCAAAACAGCATGGGGGAACTTACCCAACGCTTAGAAGAAGGATTAAATGGCCATAAAGAGATTAAAATCTATGGTGCAGAGAAGTATGAACAAAAGCGTTTCTATGACAGCGCTGAGACCTTAAGAAAGCACACTATGTCCGTGGTTAAAGTCTCCGCCGCAAATGTTCCAATGGTTCAAATGCTTGGTGCTATTGCCCTTGCTGCTGTACTCTATGCCGCCTCCGAAATGTCCGCGCAAGGGGCTTTTACCCCTGGCGAATTTATTGCATTTATTACAGCAATGGCAATGATATTTGAGCCTATTCGCCGTCTAACTAATGTCAATACCACCCTGCAAAAAGGGATGGCTGCCTCAGAGAGTATTTTTGAACTACTTGACCAGCTTGATGAACCAAACACTGGGACTCAAAAAATCCTAAATCCTCAAGGTCAGATCACCTTTAAAGAAGTATTATTCAAATACCCAGGTAGTAACAAAGCTGCCTTAGAGGATTTCAACCTAATCATCCCCGCGAAGCAAACCACCGCTTTGGTTGGTGCATCAGGTAGTGGTAAAACTACACTGGCTAACTTAATCAGTCGTTTTTACCTACCTAATAAAGGAGAAATTCTGCTTGATGAACTCTCTCTTAATGAGATAGAGCTAGTCAACTTAAGAGAACAGATCGCCTTTGTTAGCCAAAATGTGGTGCTATTTAACGATACCCTTGCAGCCAACATTGCCTATGGCAGAAGTGATATTTCTGAAGAAGAGATTATCCATGCTGCTAAAGCAGCATTTGCATGGGAGTTCATTGAAAAACTTCCTAACGGCTTACAAACATCTATCGGTGATAATGGCGCAAGCCTCTCTGGTGGACAGCGCCAACGTATAGCCATTGCACGTGCTTTTTTAAAAAATGCACCTATTCTAATTATGGATGAAGCAACTTCTGCACTCGACAACAAGAGTGAGAAGATGATCCAGCAAGCGATGGTACAACTTAAGCTCAACCGCACCGTTATCATTATTGCACACCGCTTAAGTACCATTGAAAGTGCCGACAATATCGTGGTTTTAGACCACGGTCAACTGGTCGAACAAGGTTCACACAAAACACTGATTGCACAAAAAGGAACTTACGCCAAACTTTATCAGCAAGGAAATGAGTTTGATGGCTAAGGTAGCATCCAAAACTCAACCCTCTCAAAGCTTCCAGATCAGTTTTTTCTTGCCTAAATACTGGGGGATTTGGCTAGGCGTAGGGCTTCTCAAACTTCTAAACTTAACCCCCTTTCGCTGGAAAACTGCAGTTGGCAATATCCTTGGCAACTTGCTATTCAAACTAGCAAGCAGCAGGCGCCGATTGGCGCTAGCCAATATTCAACTCTGCTTCCCAGAGAAAAGTCAGCAAGAACAGCTCGTTATTGCCAAAGACCACTTCAGATCCATTGGGATTGGGCTGATGGAGATGGGCATTGTCTGGTGGGGAGATCATAAAAAATACCATTCAAATGCTAGAGAGCGCCAAATGGTTCGCTTTATTGGCCAAGAGAACCTTGCCAAAGCGCAGGCACAAGGCAAAGGGGTTTTAATTCTTGCACCACACTTCACCACGCTTGAGCTAACAGGACTATTTGTCTCATTTCTAACCAACTACCACGCTGTCTATCGGCCGCATGATAATCCCTTAATGGACTATCTAATCGCCAAAGGTCGCTCTATTCAGTTCAGCAACGGTGAGCAAGTCGATCCCGTTGCCAACTCTAACACTCGAAAAATGCTTAAAATATTACGCTCAGGTGATAGCATGACCTTCCTGCCCGATCAACGCTATCGTGCCAAAGGCCATATTATGGTGCCTTTTTTCAATCAGCCAGCACAGAGTAATCCCGCTACCTCAAAGCTAACCAAAATGACTGGCTGTGCGGTCGTACCCACCTTCACAAGACGCTTAGAGAATCTACAATATGAAGTTGAGTTTCTACCTGCACTAGAGAACTTCCCATCCGGAGATGAGCTAGTTGATACACTAAGGCTTCACCAACTCTATGAGACTGAAATCCGCAAACACCCTGAGCAATATCTATGGGTACATAATCGTTGGGATTTACAGGACTATTAAAGATCCATACTCAGAACAACCCTTTAAAGCCTTCATTGACAACTCTTTTCAATAGACAATAAAAAAGCCACTTTTTAGTGGCTTTTTTATATGCTTAAAATCAGCATCACGATTTTGAACAGGGGGGGTATGATTCCCGCCCTACTTAACCGCTAGAGTTTAATGTCCCGCAGCGTGGTTAGCATCCCAATCAATTAAGACATACTCCGCACCGCAATATTTACACTTAGCGATCCCCGTCTCTTCGATTGCTAGGGAAATAATAGGATGCGAATTCCACTTACTCATATCTGGTGTTGGACACTGCAGAGGAAGATCCGCATAAGTTACTTCATAACGCTTTTTTGAATTGGTTGAATTTTCACCCATCGTAAATCCCCTTAATTATGCAACTGTTGTTAACCAGTCTAAATGTTCAGCTGAACGACCATGAACAATATCAAAATACTTTGCCTGTAATTTCTCTGTAATTGGACCACGCGATCCGATACCGATTGGACGGTTATCCAACTCACGAATAGGCGTCACTTCTGCCGCGGTTCCCGTAAAGAAAGCTTCGTCGGCGATATACACTTCATCACGCGTGATACGCTTCTCTACGACTTCAATACCAAACTCTTTCGCCATTTTCATAATGGTTTTACGCGTAATACCATCTAAACAGCAAGTCAGCTCAGGCGTATATAGAATACCGTCCTTAATCATAAAGAAGTTCTCACCAGATCCTTCTGCAACATAACCATCTACATCTAACAATAGCGCCTCATCACAACCGTGATTGATCGCTTCTTGCAGAGCAAGCATTGAGTTCATATAAGAGCCGTTAGACTTTGCTTTAGTCATAGTGACATTTACATGGTGACGCGTATAAGATGAAGTGGCTATCTTAATACCACAAGTCAAATTCTCTTCACCCATGTAAGCACCCCACTCCCAAGCTGCAATCATTACGTGTACTTTAAGGTTATCCGCACGGATTCCCATACCTTCTGATCCATAAAAGGCCATTGGGCGAATATAAGCTGACTTCAGATTGTTTTCACGAACCGCAGCACGCTGTGCTTCATTTAGCGTTTCCTTATCATAAGGAATCTTCATGTTGCAGATTTTGCCAGAGTTAATCAAACGATCTGTATGGGCATCTAAACGGAAGATTGAAGTACCCTGCTCAGCATCATAAGCTCGCACACCTTCAAAGACACCCATACCATAGTGCAATGTATGTGTTAAAACGTGTACTTTAGCTTCACGCCAAGGAACCATCTCACCATCTAACCAGATTACACCATCTCTATCTGCCATCGTTTGCATTAAAACACTCCACAAAATCTATTCAATAATATTAAGCCCGATATTCTATCCTAAACCACCTCTCGATACCTAAAGATTCATGGCCTTTTAGCTAAACTAAGATGATATTTGTCAATGAAATCACCTAAATAGCTGCTTAGTAATGGAAATATACTTGATATTTTCAGTTGTTTAGCTAAAATCACTTCTTTGGATTTTTAATTCAAGAAAGCAACCGTAAATAGCCAGTGTCACTCAGGTAGTATTTTTAAGCTTAGTCATTCAGCCTTCCATTGATAGACTCGTTTTAAAAATGCCCAATTGAGAGACATTGATCTATAGGTTGCTTTTTTTGTTTTTAAAGACTTCATATTTACACGCAACTTTACACCGCCCTGCGGTGAGGACAAAACAGATGTCATCCCATATTATGAACACCTATGCACGGCTACCCGTTACCTTTGAAAAAGGTAGCGGTGCTATTCTGCAAGATACCAACGGTAAAGATTACCTAGATGCTTTGAGCGGTATTGCTGTTTGTAGCTTAGGGCACGCACACCCTGCGATCTCTGATGCAATCTGTAAGCAAAGTAAAAAATTACTGCACACATCAAATCTATATCAGATAGAAAACCAGCAGCAACTGGCTGATAAACTAATTGATCTTGCAGATATGGATCGTGTGTTTTTCTGTAACTCAGGGGCAGAAGCCAATGAGACTGCGTTAAAGATTGCCAAGAAATACGGTAACCAGCAGAACATCAGCAACCCTGCTGTGATTGTAATGGATAACAGTTTTCACGGTCGTACCATGGCAACGCTATCTGCAACCGGTAACGAGAAAGTACATGAAGGGTTCACCCCTTTAGTTGAAGGCTTTATCCGCGTGCCTTTTAACAATATTGAAGCCGTTAAAGCACATAGTGATAATGGCAATATTGTCGCTATCCTAGTGGAACCCGTACAAGGTGAAGGGGGCGTGCACATTCCACAGGCTGGTTACCTAGATGCTTTAAGAGCGATCTGCGATACCAATAACTGGCTACTCATGCTAGATGAGATTCAGACAGGTATTGGCCGAACTGGTAAGTGGTTTGCCTTTCAGCATGAGTCACTCACACCAGACGTGTTAACGGTTGCTAAAGCCCTAGGTAACGGCATGCCAATTGGCGCTTGTATTACCAAAGGAAAAGCGTCTGAAGTACTTGTACCTGGTAACCACGGAACAACATTTGGTGGTAATCCACTAGCTTGTGCTGCTGGACTAGCAGTGATAAATACTTTAGAAGCGAATAACTATATTACTTCGGTCGCGGTTAAAGGTGACAAACTGCTCAATGAATTTAAGAGCACCCTAACCAATCAGGCTGGCGTGGTCGATATTCGTGGCAAGGGATATATGATCGGTATTCAACTGGATCGTCCTTGTACAGAGCTAGTTAGTATCGCCTTACAACAAGGGCTGCTAATCAATGTTACTCGTGGTGACACTGTCCGCCTACTACCGACCTTTGTTATGAGTTCAGAGCAGACCGAACAACTTGTTAGCCAGTTGACTCAAATCATTAAAGATTTCTTAAACTAATAACCCCTAACCCTCCCTTTTCAATAAAGAGAGGAGTTAGAAAAAACAGAAGACGATCACTATGACTGTTAGACATTTTTTAACCCTACAAGACTTAACGCCAGCAGAATTGAATCAAATTATGCTTCGCAGCATCGAGTTAAAAGAGATGCAGCATGCGGGCGAGATTTTTGAGCCGCTACAGAATCAAACATTAGCGATGATTTTTGAAAAATCTTCTACGCGAACGCGCATCTCTTTTGAAGCAGGTATGACTCAACTAGGGGGGCACGCACTTTTTCTATCTTCACGTGATACTCAGCTGGGTCGTGGTGAGCCTATCGAAGACAGTGCTCGTGTTATCTCAAGCATGGTAGACGGCATTATGATCCGTACTTTTGGTCATGATATTGTTGAAAACTTTGCTAAGCATTCATCAGTTCCCGTTATCAATGCGCTAACAGATGACTTTCACCCATGCCAGTTGCTTGCAGACATGCAAACCTTCCAAGAGCACCGTGGTAGCATCAAAGGCAAAACGGTTACTTGGGTCGGTGATGGAAACAATATGTGTCACTCATATATTAATGCTGCTGCTCAGTATGATTTTAATCTACGTATCGCTTGCCCAGAAGGCTATGATCCAAATATGGAACTGGTCAATAAGTTCAGTGATCGCGTTGAGATCGTGCGTAATACACTAGATGCTTCTGAAAACTCACACCTAATTGTCACGGATGTTTGGGCAAGTATGGGACAAGAAGTGGAGCAAAAGTTACGTGAGAAGGCATTTGCAGACTACCAAGTGAATAAAGCAGTCATGCACAAAGCGGATCCGGAAGCGCTGTTTATGCACTGCCTACCTGCTCACCGTGGTGAAGAGGTGACTGCTGATGTCATTGATGCTAAAGACAGTGTGGTTTGGGATGAAGCAGAGAACAGACTACATGCTCAAAAGGCCCTTTTAGAGTTCTTAATGTCTAAGGTATAGGCTTACCCCCCCTGCTTAGTTTTTAAAGCATAAAAAACCCACTCAAATGTGGGTTTTTTATGACTAAATGAAAGTGATTCAAAATAGCTAAGAATCCATAAGGTTTCTTGCCAAGAATGCTTGTGATAGTGTGCCACTATCCAAATACTCAAGCTCACCACCCATAGGAATCCCTTGTGCCAATCTTGAAACACGAATGTCCTGAGCTTTTGCCATCTGCTGGATATAGTGGGCTGTCGCCTCACCTTCAACCGTTGGGTTAGTGGCTAGAATCAACTCTTCAATCGTCTCTTCAGCTAATCGCAAAGCCAACTTATCCAAATCCAGCTCCTTCGGCCCTATACCATCAATAGGCGATAAATGCCCCATCAAAACAAAGTACTTGCCACTAAAGATCCCTGACTGCTCTATCACCGAAACATCCGCAGGACTTTCAACAATACAAAGCTCTGTCACATTACGACTTGTTGATAAGCAGATTCCGCATGTGGCTTCCTCGGTTAGTGTTCGACACTTATCACAATGCCCAACCTCTTCAACCGCTCTGCCCAGTACTTGAGAGAGTGTCGCACCCCCCTTTTTATTACGCTCTAAAAGATAATATGCCATACGCTGGGCAGACTTAGGCCCAACCCCTGGCAGGATTCTAAAAGCTTCAATCAACTCGTCAATTAATGGACTTTTCACAAATTCAGTCTCTTAACCCATCTCTAAGGCTTAATTAAAAAGGCATCTTCATGCCAGGAGGTAGATCCATTCCATTGGTCAAACCACCCATTTTATCTTTAGAGATATCATCAACATTGCGCGCTGCACTGTTAACCGCCGCAGCGAATAAGTCTTCAAGCATCTCTTTATCATCCATCAGACTGTCATCAATAGTCACTTTAACCAACTCATGCTTACCCGTCATCACAACCTTAACCATACCGCCGCCAGATTCACCCGTTACTTCCATCTGAGCGATCTCATCCTGCGCAGCCTGCATGTTTTTCTGCATATCTTGAGCTTGCTTCATTAAGTTGCCTAAACCACCTTTTCCACTAAACATAATGCTTCCTTTCTCTTTTATCTGATAACGTTCATAACGTTGTTTAATATTTATTTACCAATGATTTTATTCAATCACTCATAATGGTATCTGTTTAAATTGGTTTAATACTCTTAGCAATCACTTCTAAGCCCAACTGTTCACTTAAAGCGATCACACCTGTATCCTCTTGAATAGAGATAATTGCTTGTGCCTGTTGATACTCAGCCATCTGCTTCTCATATTTAACAGGGGTAAAGTGCTCATCACTCGCAGTAAATGCAACCTGAAATTTACGTCCAAATCGCCGTTGAACAGCCTCTTTAACCTGCTCAAATACCTGTTCTTGCCTTGAATAGTCCTGTTGAGGGTCAACACTGAGTACCATTCTGTCTTCTGTTAGCTCTAATAGAGCAGAGTTACGAGCGACATCTGTCGCCATGCCTTTTAAAGGCAGTTCAGCGATAATCTTAATCCACTTTTCAATAAGCCCTTCACCTTGCTCAAAGCTTGGCAGGCCTGCTTCAATTGTAAGACTCGCGCTGTCCGCAGCTGCGTTTAAGGCTGGTGCTGATTGCTCCGATGTAGTAATTGCAACGGTATCGCCTTGCTCTGCTAAACCTGCTGAAGTAGCCCATGGCTCTGAAGGCTGAATAGATAGCTCAGTAGACTCAGTGGTAACACTGTGCGTTTCAACAGGTGTTTCGGTTGCCATTTTCTGCATCTGCTGTTCAAACCTATTCATTGACGCAGCGCTATCAACAGGCTTACCTGAATCAGCAGGCGTTGAAGCTGGACTTGAAGGCGTTAGGCTATTCTGCTGCACTGACTGACTAGCAGGTGAAGCCCCACTAAGCTTTCCCAGCGGTTGTTTTAACCTCGCCTTAATCTGTGCTAAGTGATCCGAAGAGGATATCTTTGGCACGGGTTGACTATTTGGCTGCTGACCGACAGGTGCCATTGAAGGTTGAGCTGTCTGCTCCGGCATATCCCATGGCGGCATGGATAGATCGGCAGAAGAAGCCCCCTGAGACTCATCCATATAAGGCGGCACCTCCGGCATGGGTGGCGCTTCTGAAAACCCTGTAGGCGCCATGCCACTATTCACCTGCTGTGCAAAGGCTTGGTTCTCCATAGAAGCCTGTTCCATCACTGGCTGCTCTTGAACTGACGGTTGATAAGATGGCACTTGAGACGGCGTAGAACTAGGCTGTACTGCCTGACTTATAGGTAATTCTTCAACAACAGGCTCAGCAACAGGTTGTGTAACTACTTCAACAGGATTAGATTCTACAACTGCTAGTTTTTTGCCCACAAGTGAGCGTGCCGAAGCAAGGCCCGCTAAAGCATCCTGTGGAGCAGTAAGTTCACTTTTAACCGCCTTCTGTACTGATGGTTTAACTTGTTCAACCGATTGCCCCCCCCCCTGCTGAATATCTGTTGCCATCGCGGGCTGGAAAGCCAACATACGAATTAGAGTCATCTCGAAACCAATACGAATATCTGGGGCTAACTGGAGGTCTTGTTTAGCCAATAGAGCAATTTGGTAGAGTAACTGTACGCGTTCTGGTGAAATTTGTGAGGCAAGTAGAACTAAAACATCTTCGGGCAACCCCGTTGAAGAACTACTCTCACCAAATACTTGGTAGTAAGAGAGTCCATGTAAAGATTCGACCAACTGAACCAATAGTGCTTGGTAATCCACCCCCATGGTTGCCAATTGCAGGATAACCTCTTTAACTTGATTCGGCTCATTACCCGCAAGCGCACTCAAGATAGCGATACCAAACTGCTGATCGACTAAGCCCAACATTGTTTGTACTGCTTCAAAGCGAATTTCACCTGCACCGTAAGCAATTGCCTGATCTAACAAACTCAGTGCATCACGTGCAGAGCCATCCGCTCCCTTAGCAATCAGTGCAAGTGCACTACTATCAAAAGGGAAACCCTCTTCAGACATTAAGTACTCAAGATGAGTTTGAATCTGTACTTGTGTTAAACGCATCAGATTAAACTGTAAGCAGCGGGACAAAACGGTGATCGGTAATTTATGCGGATCTGTGGTTGCCAGCAAGAACTTTACATGTTCAGGTGGCTCTTCTAAGGTTTTGAGTAGCGCATTAAAACTACTTTTAGAGAGCATATGCACTTCATCTATCAGATAGACTTTATAGCGCCCTTGCGTCGGGGCAAACTGTACATTATCTAAAATCTCACGTGTGTCATCTACTTTCGTTCTAGAGGCCGCATCCACTTCGATCAGATCAATAAATCGACCTTCATCAATAGAGCGACAAGTATCACAAATCCCGCATGGCTTGGATGAGATACCCTGCTCACAATTTAAGGCTTTTGAGAAGATCCGAGCAATCGTGGTTTTACCCACGCCACGCGTCCCTGTAAAGAGGTAAGCGTGATGAAGACGGTTCTGATCTAAGGCATTAGACAGTGCCTGCATGACATGAGATTGACCAACCAGTTCTGCAAAATTTTTAGGACGCCACTTACGGGCAAGAACGGTATAACTCATCAATAAAACCTTATGATTGAACACGCGAAAAAGTGCATTTATTTTAACTGGAAATGATAATCAATATAGGAGTTTTTCAAAAGGAAAATATGATAAAGCTTAAATAAACAGAGGGGGAGTAAAAAGACGATAGAAAGTAATGGTGGCAACTCTACCCGCCTTACCTCGGCGCACGCATCAGAAGGTACCGTTGCTTCCTTCCGGACCTGGCGGAGTTCCCAACTTAGCGTCGCGAGGGGACGAATAGAGTCACCATAATAGTGATTACATTAAAGAGTTGGCGGAGAGCGGGGGATTCGAACCCCCGATAGGTTTGACCCTATACACGCTTTCCAAGCGTGCTCTTTCAGCCACTCAGACAGCTCTCCAGCTCTTAATGTGGCCGAATTATACTGCCTATGTAAAAACTTGTCTAGCAAAGCGGGGAAGTAATTTACTTTACGATGACAATGAGTAATAAATTAATGCCCATCGCAGGCTACTGCATCTCTAAATAGTCAAGAACCGATTCAATACCTACCATCGCACAAACCTCGTCATCCATGCCATCTGGCGCACCACTGACGCCAACCGATCCGTAAGTTATCCCCCCTGCTTGAACTGGTCTTGAACCCGCCATATAAAAACTAATATTCAAAGAGACTGGTGGTGCTATGGTATCGCTCAACTGAGCTTGTGTAATTCTGTTACGGTCAACCACCGTCACATTGGTGGGAATGCCCTTTTCTCTACAAACCTTAATGGTATTGATTGCAATAGTATTGGCTACATCCATTGCTAACCTAACCACATTAATACTTATTTTTAGGTTTTTAGAGTGACATAAAATTAAACAGCACCCATAAAAAAGGCCAAGAATTTCTTGGCCTATTAAATATTTAAAATGAGCTCTACTTAATTATTTGCTGACTGAGCTTCTAACGCCTCTTGCTGCTTAACACCCCCATGCCAGCGCCAGATATAATAGAGCGAAGGGATAACCAACAATGTCAAGATTGTAGATGACAATGTCCCAAAGATTAAGGCAACTGCCAAGCCACCGAATACAGGGTCGGTAACCATAATCATTGAACCAAACATAATGGCCAGTGCCGTTAATAATATCGGACGGAAACGTACTTTACCCGCTTCAATCACAGAAGCTTTTAAGGATCGCCCCTCTGCCTCATACTCTAAAATAAAGTCTATCAGCAGTAGTGAGTTTCGCACCACAATACCTGCCAAGGCAATTACCCCAATCATAGAGGTTGCCGTAAAGGCTTGATCGGTTAACCAGTGGCCAGGGAAGACTCCAATCATGGTCAATGGAATTGCACCCATCACAATACTTGGAATCATAAATGAGCGGTAGTAACCCACCAAAATCAGGTAGATAAAGATTAAGGCTACAATAAAGGCACTTCCCATATCTCGGAAGACATCAAGAGTCAGACGCATTTCACCACCCCAAAGTAGTGTGTAGTTCATCACATCATCTGGTTCAGCAGCAACAAAGCCTAGGTTCCCTGTATGAAAAGTCACACTAGAATCAGGTAACTCAACACCATCAATCATCTTATCTAAAGCGAGCACTGCATAAACAGGACTAGACTGAAGCAGCTCGCCCCCCATCATCACCATACGATGCTGATCTCTCGCTAAATATGGCTTAGCCTGTGTGACCTTTTCAATATGTGCAATAGACGAGAGCGGAACAGCTTCACCACTGCGTGATTGAACGCGCAATGACAGTAGCTGCTCAGCAACCGTTCTATCTGAACGCGGTAGACGTACAATAATATTGACAGGTTCACGCACATTATTTAGGTGCATATACCCCAGCTCATAACCATTTACATAGTCACGCAACATCTTAGCCACTTGTGCAGGGGCAACCCCTAATAGATTGGCCTTAACGCGATCAATCTTCACCTCATAAGCTTCAGAATCAGCGGTCACAGAGTCATCTAAGTTCACCAAACCATAGACTTGGTCAAATGATTGATTGATCTCCATCGCTGCTGCACGTAACTTCTCATAATCAGGCCCGTAGAGTTCAGCCATAATCTGCATTGTCACTGGTGGTCCGGGTGGTGTTTCATACAATTTAATATTGGCATCTGGAAATGCTTTACGCAGTGACTTAAGCGCTTCATTGAATTGAATCACTATCTCGTGAGATGAATCACTACGCTGATGTTTATCAATTAAGTTCACACGAATTTGCGCAAAATGGCTACCCTGTTTGATCAGGTCTCCTCGCACCAGTGCAGCAAAATCAATCGGTGCATGATCTCCTAGATAAACACTGTAATCCATAACATGCTCTGTAGACGATAAACGCTCACCTAAGTGACGAACCACACGATCAGTTGCTTCTAAAGCAGTGCCTTCTGGCATATCAACCTGAATTAAGAAGGTGCTAGTATTGTCATAAGGCAACATTTTGACCTCAACCCCTGCAGGGTGCAACGGATTGCTCATGCTATCATCACGCATGAACTGTAGTGCAGGCTGTAACATTGCCAAAACTAAAGAGGCTAATACCACAAATAGAAACACATTACGTTTAGTACGGCTCTCAATCAATGGTGTGATAGAGGTCACATACAGCTTTTGCATCCAGTCCTCTTTCTCAATGTGATGTGACTCAGTACTTTCACGAGCCTGCATCTCCTTAATGGCTTTTTTTCCTAGAAATCGATATGCCATATAAGGTACTAACATATAGGCAATAAACAGTGAGACAACCATTGCAACGGGAACATTAAAAGGAATAGGCGCCATAAATGGCCCCATCATACCCGTTACAAATAACATTGGAAGAAAGGCTAAAATAACCGCGATGGTCGCAACATTGGTTGGGTTACCAATTTCATTGGTTGCTTTGATGATGACTTCATCAAATTTATCAGGATCAAATCCATTATGAATATGCCGATGTATATTTTCTATAACGACTATGGCAGCATCAACAAGCAGGCCCAGCGATAAAATAAGTGCAAATAAGGTAATTCGGTTAATGGTTTGATCTGCCAACATACCAATAAAGAGAACCACAAACAGAATAAGCGGTACAGTCAACGTTACAATACCCGCTTCACGCCAACCTAAAAACAGCACCAAAATAACAACCACAGAAGCAATCGCTACGCCTAAATGCTCCATTAAGAGATTAACCGCCGCATTGGCTTTGGCACCATCATTACGTGTGACGACCACGTCAACATTACTTGGCAGAATACTCTTTTTAAGCTTCTCCAACTTAGTCAAAACGGCATTGGCCACATCAACTGCATTGGTTCCTGGTTTTTTCGCCAAGGAAATAGTAACCGCTGTTTGATCACCTCTTGATTTATAAGCAGAATCAGGACCAAAACCAATTCTGCTATAGGTGTTTGTCTCTTTAGGCCCATCCACAATCTCTGCAATATCTTTTAGGTAGATTGGGCGCCCCATATCTGCACCAATAATAATATCCCCGACCTCTTTGGCATTTCCTAAATAGCCATTCACTCTAATCGGTTGACTGCGGTTGTTATTAACCATCTCGCCAACAGGCATAGAGGCATTACTACCCAGTAGCATTTTACTAATGGTATCTAGCGAAAGACCTGTTAAAGCGATCTTTTGAGCATCAAGCCAGACATTAACCGCACGCTGATCGCCTCCCAGAACATTGGAAAAAGAGACTCCATCAATATTACGCAGGTTCTCAACCAACTTGAGTGAGATATCACGCAAGTCGTAACCAGATAATTCACTTGATGTCACAGCCAGAGTCATAATTGGTACATCATCAACATTGATCGGTTTAATCAATGGTTCTTGCGTGTCTGGTGGCAATCGATCCATGTTTTGCATAATTTGGTTATAAACTTGCACCAAACTATCTACCTGATTTTCACCCACCTTAAACTGAACCGTAACCACACCAAAATCATTAGTTGAGTAACCAAAGGTGTGATCAACCCCAGGTAGTGCAGCGAGAATACTCTCTAGAGGCTTAACCACCAGATTATCAACTTCATTCGGTGTTGCCCCCGCTTTAGGCACCATAATATTGGCTGCCGGCACAACGATCTGAGGGTTATATTCGCGAGGTGTCATTAGATAAGCCATTAGGCCTGCTAAGGTAATGGAGATAACAATCATCATGGTAATTTTAGAGTGGATAAATGTTTTGGCTATTTTTCCCGCAATATTCATCTCTGGCTCGCCCGTTTGTGGACACTGCTTCTTATGCTCAGCCATGCTTATGCCCCTTTAGCCTTTGAGACAGGTGTGTTTTTGATTATCTCAACTTGATCACCATTCAACATACTTTGATTATTATCAACAACAACCTGCTCACCAAGTGCGACACCTGCATGAACCTCAATCTGATCACCAATCGTCAGACCTGTTCGAACCATATAGAAATAACTTTTACCCTCTTTAACGACAAAAACACCTTCAATACCTGCACGATTCACAATCGCAGATTTGGCAATCATCATAGTATGACGTATACCGCGCTTAAAGCTGACGCGTGCAAAAGTTCCACTGTTAATATTCAAGTTCTTTGGTAGGCTTATTTTGACAGTATGAGTTCGTGTTTTAGGGTTAGCTGCACCCACCATAGTATAAACAACACCGATAAATGCTTTTGGCTGTCCCTCTAAAAGGATCTCCGCATTGTTCCCCAGACGCAATGCCGCAAACAGGTCACCTGCCACTTCTGTCTGAACACTCAATGACGTTGCGTTCTCAATAATCACCACTGGCTTACCTGGCGCAGCTAGATCTCCAGCAACCGCCATTTTTTCAACAATAACACCATCAAACGGAGCTTTGACATTGGCATAATTCAACTGCTCTTTAGCCTGATTTAAACCTGATTCAGCTGCGGCAACATTTTGCTGAGCAACGCTATATTGCAAACGCACCTTGTCATACTGCTGCTTAGAGACAGAGTCTTCTTTAAACAGCTTGGTAAAACGATCATAATCTAGCTGAGCATCCTTTAGACCCGCAACTGCTTGCTGATAACCTGCATTTGCCTGTGTAATTTGGCTTTTTATATCGGCCGAATCAATGCTAAACAGAAGATCACCACGCTTAACCTTTTGACCTACCTTTACCTCAAACCCTTTAATATAACCAATCAATCGAGAGGTAATACTCGCCTTCTGTTCTGGTACAACAGAACCAGGTACCACAGCCATTAGCGGAATTTCCCCTAAACGAACCGTTTGTACTTTAGCCTTAATGGTTTGAGTTAACTCTGCCGCTTGTAACTCAGAACTCTCCTCACAACCTGTTAGGCCTAGTGCGACGGTTAAAAATGAAATGGTTAATAATTTTGACATCGAGCTCATGATCAATCCTTAGTTTTGAATTTGGTTTAGGCTGTAAGAAAAGGTTACAGCTGGTTAATATCCATGGTACCTGTCGCTAGTCGCAGCTTAGCTTTATAGATATTAACGTCATACTTTGCTGAGACGAGTTCAGCCTTGGCTTTATCTAGCTGAGTCTGGCTTACCAGGACTTCTGTGATAGTGGCTACACCGCCTTTATAGCGTTTTACAATCAGATCCTGTGCTTCATTTGCATACTGTACCGCTAAGTTATCTGCTTGCACTTGCTTTTGAGCAATCTGCATTTTGCGCCAGTAAGTGAGAACATCTAAACGAACCTGATTCTCTGCTGATTTAACGCTGGCCTTTTGCTGTAGGGTACTGGCATTTGCCATCGCTATATTGTTACGTGTCAAACCAAAGTCGGTTACTTTCCAAGAGACCACCCCTGCAACCGTATATGAACCATTACTCAAACTCAAAGCTTCATCATTCCAGTCCTTTCTCATCATGACATTAAAGCTCGGGTAACGATCCGCTTTAGCGACATTTTCTGCATACATGTAAGAGATTGCCTCCTCTCTTTTTGCTGCTAATTGGGGGTTGGATGTAGCCGCCATTTTCAATAATCCTTCAATTGAGTTAGCGGGCAGCGCTAGATCAACTCGCCCTGCAACATCAATCACATCAGATGCCGTTTTATTCATTAATATCTTTAAACCATCTAATGCAATCTGCTCTTGACCTTTTGCCTTGAGAAGTGCTGTTTCTGCCATAGATTGATGGACTTTAGCACTGAGTAACTCGGAGCGAACAACAACACCTTCATCGACTAAATTCAGCGTGGTTTTAACAAAAGAATCCGCTGTTTTTTTAGCTTGTTTTGCAACATTAATATAGGCACGCGCGGTATGCACCGCTTCATAGGCTTGATAGACGTTATAAGTTAGAAACTGCTGAACCGCAACATCCCCCTTTTTAGCTGCCTGAATCATCGCTTTTGCTTGATCTTGGTAACTACCAATTTTGCCGCCGTTCCAAATAGGCAGTATCATATCTAAACGGGTATTAAAATCCGTGTAAGCATCGGGATGATTGAGTGAATCAGGAATAAAATCAGCACTCACCACACTTTGCTGTTGTAACTTCATACCAAATACACTTAAAGCATTATTAGAGTTAGCAGCCGTTATTGAGAAATTGATTTGAGGCAACCGACTTGATTCAGCCTTACCTAAAGCGAATTTAGCTTGCTGAATACGAGCTGAGCTAACATCCATCTCAGGGTTCTGACTAAGCACTTGATCGACACACATTTTAAAGTCAAGCGCTTCAGCATATGAGATCGCTGGCAACAAAGAGGAGGTTACCAGTACTAATAAAGACAGTTTTAAGTTAAATACTTTGTGCAGTTTCATTATGAAGCCTAATACCTTATTTAGAGTACCTGCCTAGCTAGCTAACCCCTCTTTACAAATACCCTCATAAAGAAAAGTTATACCATATAAGCATTATTTAATATTGCGTATTATATCGAACACTTTCTACATAAGCAATTACTTATAGCCTTATCAATAAGCCATTAAAATCACCTTTTTCAACCAGATCAATTCACCATGAAAAAAGTGGCTCGCATCTGCTCGCCAATATAGGTCAGGCTTTACCTCACCAGACATCGCCCAATCTAAAATCTCAGACGCTGAAACCACCTCGTCTTTTCCACCCTGAATCATTACCCACGGCTCTGTTATAGGGTGAATACCCGAGAAATCATACAAACCAACAGGGGGGGCTACCGTACAAAGAGCATCTACTGTTATTTTTTTAGATGCCCTTAAGGAGACATAACTCCCAAAAGAGAAGGCTGCTAACGTAATGTGCTCAACATTAAACTGCTGTTTAGCCCAGTCAACAACCGCAATAAGATCATCCTGCTCACCATCGCCATTATCATACTCACCTTCACTAGCGCCCACCCCCCTAAAATTATAAGCCACCGTGACATAACCAAGATGGTAGAAAGCACGTTCCATCGTCGTAATCACCTTATTATTCATGGTGCCACCATACAGAGGGTGTGGGTGACTTAATACAACTAACTTCATCGCCTTATTGGTCATTGGTGCTTGATGACAACGCACTTCAATACTGCCAACCACCCCATCAATCAAACTGGTATAGGTACTATTTTTCAACCGTTCTTTCTCCATTATTTAGAAAGGATTGTTAACTCCTCTAGACTAGCCACCTTAAATTTGGCTCTTTTTTAACACATTATAATTTACAAACTTACCCAGTCTCCGTTATCGTATAAAGCAAATAATTATGAATAGAAAACTATGACTGCACAAAAAACACTCATTATTGATGATGCCATCCCTTACGCCAAACAAATTTTCTCACATCTAGGCAAGGTGATTACCCTTCCAGGAAAAAGCATTGATGCACAATCCGTTAAAGACGCTTATGCTCTGATTGTCAGATCCAGAACACAAGTCAACGAATCCTTACTTAAAGGGAGTAATATCCAATTTGTTGGCAGCACGGTTGTTGGCCTTGACCACATTGATCAAAACTATCTTGAAAACAACAATATTCACTTTTACTCTGCACAAGGGTGTAATGCAAACTCTGTTGCAGAATTTATTATTACCGCCCTTTTTGATCTGGCAGAACACCTTGGTTTTGAGCTAAAGAACAAAACACTCGGTATTATTGGTGTCGGTCATGTCGGTAGTTTGGTACACCAGAAAGCAAAAGCACTAGGAATGACGTGCTTACTCAATGACCCCCCAAGACAGCGCTTGGAGAACAACTTACCAGAACAGTTTGTTGATCTTGATCATTGTCTGCAAGCGGACATCATCACGTTTCATACTCCGTTAACAACAGAGGGCGAGGATGCGACTTTTGATCTACTCTCAGCTAAACGCCTAGAGAAGATTCGCCCTGATCAAATCATTATTAACGCGGCACGTGGTGGCATCATTAATGAATATGCTTGGAGCCAAATAGAGACTCTGGCCAATATCATTGATTGCTGGGTTGAAGAGCCAAAGATATCTGAAACACTTTACAACACCGCCTACTTAGCAACTCCGCATATTGCAGGTCACTCTTTGGATGCTAAAGTGGCTGGCAGTGAGATGGTTTATAAAGCACTGTGTGACTTCTGGCAAACAGATCCTCAAAGTGAATGGCAGAACTCACTCCCTCCCCCCCCTGCTCAAATTACAATGTCCAAAAATAGATCAGAGCAAACAGAACTTAGCCAGCTACTTAATAAAACTCACAATATTCATAAAGATGATCAGGCCATTCGAGGTGATTCTATTAGTGAAGTACACAGAAAATATGAATATTACCGAAGAAACTTCCCTATTTATAGAGAGTGGCAGCACCACACAATAAATGTAACTAATAATGCAAAACTCTCTAAGCTACTAAAATCACTCAACTTTAGCATAGTATAAAGCCCCAACATTAGAACATTAACAACATCTAATAAACTATAATTATCAGCCCTCAAAAAAAATCGAATTGCATTTTATTAAATAAGAAGTAATCTTTGTATTTGTAAGATAACAACAAAACAACTCGATGGAGAACAAAATGAAAATCGTTAATTTATTTAAGGCGGGTCTTATCGCTATCGCCATTACATCCCTATCGGGTTGTGGAACAATCAACGCTATCAATAACCTAAATGATGGTGCTGGTGAAACCTTTATGGATATCTGGGATAAGTGGGTAGAGAGTGAAGGCGATATCGCCATGGCAACCATGTGGCATGTAAAAGTAGATGATGGCATTGAACTGGAAGATGTTGTTGATGCCATCAACTCTGTTGGAATACAAAACAACCTTAAAAATGTGGGCGAACTACCGCTTTCAGAAGAGCTAAAAGCACGTGGGATTGATTCTGATGTAATCCACGTAATGTCTTTCTGTAACCCAGAGACAGCTCGTAAAATGGTTGACTTTTCACCTGCAATGGCTGGTTTCCTACCTTGTCGTGTAACCATTGTTGGACAGGAAGATGGCTTGCACCTTTATAGTATGAATATGGATATGGCAATCAAAATGGGTAAAAAAATGCCACCTGAGCTATTAGAAGCGACTATGGCCGTGCGTAATACTATCTGGGAAATGCTGCAAAAAGGTAAATCTGGTGATTTTTAAAGCAATACCCCCTATAGCAATCAGCTCTGTTTATAGAATGACTGACGCCCAAAGTGCATAAAGCCCATAAGCAAAGCCTGTAAAAAAAGCCGTAATCTGCAACGTCAGCTTACGGCTTTTTTTACCTAGCACCTAAAAAATACTACTTTAAAAAAAACATAGAATAACTATTAAGAATATTTATATCAATAGTCCGTAGATAAGGCTAAAACCTTCCAACAAGCATGTTAACAACATTTAATATCACAAAACTAGATGTACTGATCTAAGTTCGCAATATAGTTTACACTTAGATTTCAGCAAGTTATATTACCCACAAGATATATAAACCTATTTATATCACAAAAAATAATATAGTTATTTGATTGTATAGTTAATGCTAATACGCCATAAAATATATTTAATTATTTTTATTAGCTGGCTTAATGCATAGTAAATAATCTAACTAAAATTAATAAAAATTCTACGTAGACCCTGAGCGCAGTTCAAAACAATAACCAGCGCTCTCATAATAGAGAGAACGAGGATATAAATATGAGAAAGACTAAACTAGCGATAGCCATTACATCGACAATTTTTGCATCATCTGTATTTGCAACCAACGGTACAAACATGACGGGTGTTGGTGCCCAGTCAAAGGCTCTTGGCGGTACTGGTGTGGCTGCATACTATGGTGCAGAAAATGTTATTGTAAACCCAGCAATGATTGGTAAATCAGAAGGGACTGAGTTTACTTTTGGCGGCACCATTTTTATGCCAACAGTCTCTACTAGCTACTCAACCAACCCTGCATCTAGTACTAACAACTCTAGCGGGGCAGATCTTAGCTTAATCCCTTCCGTTGCAACATCATCACGCATTAATGATAACTGGACATTTGGTATCGGAATGTTTGGAACATCAGGAATGGGTGTTGACTACCGCACTAACGCATCTCTGTTTAATGCTCAAAGTCAGCTACAAATTATGCGTTTTGTACCTACACTCGCTTTTAACGATAATAATTTTGGTTTCGGTATCTCACCTGTCATTCAGTACGGTAACCTTGACATTAACTTTAAAAACGGTGGAAACACTTATGGACAAGGTGCTGCATCAGATTTAGGTTACGGTTTAGATTTGGGTGTTTATTTTGATGTATCAAAAGAACTGACTCTTGCTGCAGCTTACCAATCAGCAATTAATATGACCTATGACAAGCAACTATCAACTGCCGGTGCAGCATTCGGACAGACCTTCGGTGATGAGCTTGAGCAACCAGCAGAGATCAAAGTGGGGGCTGCATACGCACTTAATAAAATGACTTACTCGCTTGACTATAAGCAAGTTCAGTGGGGTCAAGCAAAAGGTTATAAGGACTATAACTGGCAGGATCAAAACATTATTGCACTTGGCGCTAAATATAAAGCAAAAGGCTACTGGGTAGGTGTCGGTTATAACCACACAGATAATCCAATTGAAGAGAGTACAAACTCCGCGATTAATATGTTTAACAACATATTCTTCCCAGCAACTGTTGAAAAGCACTACTCAGTTGGAGGTGGTTACAGCTTAAATAAACATACAATGATTGAAGGCTCTATTGTAATGGCTCCTGAAGTCACATCTACTGTTGATGTATCAGGCTTATCGATGGGAACTTCAACAACTAAACACTCTCAGTTAAGCTATACATTATCGGTACGTTATAACTTCTAATAGTAGAAGCCATTAGCCTCCCTAAACCGCCTCAGGACTTTCCTCTCGCGGTTTTTTATTGCCTAACATTTTAACATTCCAAGCCCCTCCTCTTAACCCCACTTATGACCGTAATAAATATTTAATGACTTGAATAGAAATTAGTCTTTTTCCCTCATCACTTTTGCATTAATATGTCAGAAATTAAAGAGGAAATAGCATGGCAAATATTCTTATAGCAGGCTGCGGTGATATTGGTTGCATACTGGGAACTCAGCTCTCTGAACAAGGTCACAAAGTTTTTGGTTTACGTCGTAATATAGACAACATTCCAGAGGGGATTCATCCCATCAAAGCAGACCTTTCTGCCACATTGAACAACCTTCCAAAGCAGATCGACTACGTCTTCTATATGGCCTCTGCTGGTAAATATAATGATGTTGCTTACTACCAAGCTTATGTCCAAGGGGTAAAAAACCTAATTGCCGCTGTAGAAGATAAAAAAATCAAAAGACTCTTCTTCATCTCTAGTACCTCAGTCTTTGGGCAAGATGAGGGAGAGCAGGTCAATGAGTCAAGCCCTACCTGCGATGCAAATTTCTCTACCAAGCGTTTACTAATGGGAGAGGAGGCCGTCACAGAGAGCAACCTCAACTCAACCATTATTCGTTTTGGGGGCATCTATGGCCCAGGAAGAACCCATTTAATTGATTTAGTACGCGACGGTAAAGCGCACTGTATGGAAAATGTTTGGAGCAACCGCATTCACTCTGATGACTGCTCTGGACTCTTAAGCCATTTAGTCGCGATGGATGAGAAAACTCCTGATAGTTTAGAAGCGCTCTATGTTGGGGTTGATAACACACCTACCCTATCTTGTGATGTTTACGCCTGGCTGTCAGAACAGCTTTGCGTGCCTGAAGCCGATCACTGTGAACCCACAGAGAACGCTCGACAAATGCGCAGTAATAAAAGAATTTCAAATGAAAAGATTAGAAGCACTGGCTATGAATTTAAGTACCCGAGCTTTAAAGAGGGTTATATGGAGCTTATCTAAGCCCTTAATATAGGCTTTAAAAGGCCATTACATTATTATTTGTATCCTCAAGGGACACTAGAGCAAGGGGGGTAAGCTAAAGCCCCCCTTCCTAGAATACTAGTCCTTTCGTGCAGCATCCTTATCAAGCACTTCACCTTCAATCACATCGCCATCTAAACGCTTATGCTCTTTTGCTACACCTTCTGACCACTCACCCTCATAATACTCTCCTTTTTGCCCCTTATAGTGAAAGCGACCAGTTGATTTCATCCCCTTAATACTCTGACCAATAAAGAACTGTCTAACAAAAGGGATTAAAAATAGAAAGCCAAGCCCATCAGAGATCAAACCAGGAAAGAACAGAAAGATACCACCTAAAAAGATAAAGACCCCCTCCAACATTGCAGCAGTGGGTGGCTCTCCAGAGGCCATTGCCTGCTGGGCTTTCTGCATCACGGCTAACCCCTGCATGCGCATTAAAGCAACCCCCGCGACAGCAGTGAATATCGTCAACAAAACCGTTGGCAAAGCACCAATTTCTTCACCCAATTGGATCAGGAAATAGAGCTCGATAAGCGGAATGATAAATAAAAAAAGAAATAAAATCTTCATAAATAGGGTCTCTTAATAAAGCACCGCTAAACAGGCGATGCTTTTAACTAAAATAATGCTCAGTGTATTACAAACCAAGGCTGACCAATCGACAAAAGTATTATAGAATGGCTATCTAATTTAAACCTGCGTTTAACTTGTGCAAGTTAAATTAATAACAAGTAGATAACGAACTTAATCAGAAAAGGCCTTAACACCTAATAAGGCCAACGCCCTTAGCTTTCAAGGCAATCATCAAGAGAAATTAATATGCTTCAGAAAACACCGTCGATTATCAAAGCCCTACTGAAAACACTATTCATAGGCATTATCTCGCTAGCCTCTCTTACTCAAGTCAGTGTTGCAGATGGGCTTCTAAGTGTTGACGATGCTTTTAAGCTAGACCAGCCAAAGATTCAGCAGAGTCAAATCATTCTAAACTGGCAGATTGCAGATGGTTATCATCTTTATAAAAATAAAATAGAAGTCCACTCAGAAAACAGCACTTTTGAAACACCAATATTTCCAGCGGCCAAACTGATAGATGATCCTGTTTTTGGTAAGACAGAAACTTATACCGATACTGTTGAAGTAAAGATTCCTTTTGATATCAATAGTACCCAAAACACACTGAACATCGACGTTAAATACCAAGGCTGTCAAACACAAATGGGCGTCTGCTACCCGCCACAAACACGTAATTTCACTCTCACCGTACCCGTCAAAACGAATCTCGTAGCTCAACCTTTTGAAAGTCAAACAAAAGAGAGTGCTTTCTCCTCTCTTGGTGCTTTAAACGATCTATTCACAACGAGAACAGGACAGCCCGACCTGCTGCCTGCGGATAAAGCATTTCAGTTCATCCACCAAATTAACACTAAAGGTCAACTAGAACTGCTTTGGCAGATTGCTGATGACTACCACTTGTATCAGGACAAATTTAAAGTCAGCATTATCGAAGGCGATGCGGTCATTGGCTCTTTACAACTACCTAAAGCAGAGCAAGTAGATGACCCTGTCTTTGGCAAAACAGAAGTCTTTCATGGCCAACTTCTAGCAACTCTACCCATTAGCAAACTACAAGATAGCATCACCATTGAAATTGAATTTCAAGGTTGCGCCATCTCTTCTGGTGTCTGCTACCCCCCGATCAAAAAGACAGTGTCGGTTAGTAAAGGGGACATCCAACTAGCGAGTCAAACTACAATCGCAAGTAGCTCTAGCGATAGTAGCGATCTTTCTGAAAGTGACCAGATCGCTGATACGATTAAAAACAGTAGTGTTTGGATTGTCATTGGAACTTTCTTTATTTTGGGACTGCTCCTCACATTTACACCTTGTGTATTCCCTATGGTACCCATTCTCTCTAGCATCATTGTCGGCCAAGGAAAGCACTTAACCACAAAACGCGCCTTGATTATGTCGCTCGTCTATGTACTGGCTATGTCTATCACCTACACAGTCGCAGGTGTTTTAGCTGGAATGTTTGGGGAAAACCTACAGATCGCCTTCCAGAATCCTTGGATTATTGGCTCTTTCAGTTTTATTTTTGTCCTGCTTGCTTTTTCAATGTTTGGCTTCTATGAGCTACAACTGCCTGCTCGCTTGCAAGCCAAACTAACCCACGCATCCAACCAACAAAAAGGTGGCACCTTAATGGGTGTTGCAATTATGGGCTTTTTGTCTGCACTTATTGTAGGCCCTTGTGTCGCGCCGCCATTAATGGGGGCTCTGATCTACATTGGTCAAACGGGTGATGCTTTACTGGGTGGTCTAGCACTGTTTGCTATGAGTATGGGAATGGGAGTGCCTCTCCTTATTATCGGCACCACATCAGCTAAATTCTTACCTCGTTCTGGAGCATGGATGGATAACGTTAAAGCGGTATTCGGAGTGATGTTGATTGGGGTTGCTATTTGGATGCTTGAGCGAATCGTTCCTGTCGAGATCACCATGATTAACTGGGCACTTCTATTTATCGTTTCAGCTGTCTATTTAGGAGCTTTCGACAGTCATGAAAAAATAGGTTGGTTAAAACTGGCAAAAGGCCTTGGTTTAGCACTCTTCCTTTACGGCTTAATGATTTTGATTGGTCTATTGGGTGGTAGTAAAGATATGTATCAGCCGTTAAAGACCTTTCAAGGTAGCGCTGTGGCAGGTCAAGCCCAGAATGAACACTTAACCTTCAAAACAATTAAGAACATTAACGACCTAGAAGCCGAGATCGCCAAAGGGCGACCGATCATGCTCGATTTTTATGCCGATTGGTGTATTAGCTGCAAAGAGATGGAGAAACTGACCTTTACCGATCCTAATGTACACCTAGCCTTACGTGGCGTAACTTTGCTGCAATCAGACGTTACTGCCAATGATGATATTGATAAAGCATTGATGAAACACTTTGGACTGATTGGCCCGCCAGCCATCCTATTCTTTAATCCGCAAGGACAGG
This sequence comes from Thiomicrorhabdus sp., assembly GCA_033238645.1. Taxonomy (GTDB): domain Bacteria; phylum Pseudomonadota; class Gammaproteobacteria; order Thiomicrospirales; family Thiomicrospiraceae; genus Thiomicrorhabdus. Next base: position 28,522 of record BQXR01000008.1, on the reverse strand, counting down.
AGCAGAAAGCCCAACGCGTAATTGGTTTTAAGTCGGCAGAAGATTTCACGATCAATATTAAGAAGGCGCTCCACTAATTAGCAACAGTGTCTTCTACCCCCCCCTGCTCATTATGTAAATGAATCGCTAAAACAGATCATAGCGATTCATCTCTCCTACAAAATTAACTTCTATCAATGTTCAGAACAGAACGCATCATTTCATGCAAACATTCTCTAGTTTTTATCGCTTTTACATAGAGATAAATTGTCACTTAAGTTATAATTCGGCCAATTGATTAAATCTGGAAAAGTAGATCATGGCAACCCTTCTAGTGATAAATGGACCTAACTTAAACATGCTTGGTCGCCGCGAACCTGAAATCTATGGTCGCCAGACACTAGCGGACATCATTGAGTCACTAGAAAACCTTGCCGATGAGTGTAATGTTCGCCTGTTTAACTTCCAAAGCAATGCTGAGCATGAGATTATCGAGCGCATTCATAAAGCGATGGATGATGGTACCGACTACATCATTATCAACCCTGCCGCTTTTACCCATACCAGCGTTGCCATTAGAGATGCACTAGCCACTGTTAGCATTCCCTTTATAGAAGTTCACCTGTCCAATATTCACAAACGTGAACCTTTTAGAGCGCACTCTTACTTTTCAGACTTAGCAGATGGCGTTATTGCGGGATTAGGTACGCAAGGATATGAGCTGGCTTTTTTAGCCGCTGTTGAAAAAATCAAGTAGTCACAATCAAGCAACCCAAATCAAACAAACACAGTTACATTATTTAACAAATTAGAATAAAACAGAGCAAAGGATAACAACATGGATATTCGTTCAATACGCAAGTTAATAGAGATCGTAGAGCAGTCAGATATTGCTGAAATCGAAATTAAAGAGGGTGAGCACAACATCCGCATTACTCGTAGCAAAGAGCCTGTTGTTATCGCTGCACCTGCATATCAGCCAGCACCTGTTGTAGGTGCTCCTGCTGCTGCGCCTGTAGCAGCTCCTGCTGCCACAGCACCCGTTGCTCCAGCAGAGATTAGTGGTCACCAAGTGACTTCACCAATGGTTGGTACTTATTACGGTGCACCCTCTCCTGATGCGGGTGACTTTGTTAAAGTCGGTGATCAAGTTGCTGAAGGCGATACACTTTGTATTATTGAAGCGATGAAAATCATGAACCCTATCGAGTCTGACAAAGCTGGAAAGATTGTTAAGATTATTGCTGCCAACGGTGAATCTGTTGAGTTTGGTCAACCACTATTCGTAATTGAATAAGGGAGAAGCTCAATGATTGAAAAAATCCTTATTGCAAACCGAGGCGAAATTGCACTTCGCGTTTTGCGCGCTTGTAAAGAGCTTGGCATTAAAACAGTTGCGGTTCACTCAACAGCAGATGCTGATTTAAAACATGTTTTATTAGCAGATGAGTCTGTTTGTATCGGACCACCATCATCAACTGACAGCTACTTAAATGTACCAGCGATTATTTCTGCGGCTGAAATTACTGATGCTGAAGCAATTCATCCTGGTTACGGGTTCCTATCTGAAAATGCGGACTTTGCAGAACGTGTTGAAGAGAGTGGTTTTGCATTTATCGGCCCTAAGGCAGAAACCATCCGCGTTATGGGTGATAAAGTTTCAGCCATTCGCGCTATGAAGGCAGCGGGTGTCCCAACTGTCCCAGGTTCTGGTGGTCCTTTAGGTGAAGATGATGTAGAAAACCATCGTATTGCTAAAGAAATTGGTTACCCAATCATCATCAAAGCCTCTGGCGGCGGCGGTGGTCGTGGGATGCGTGTTGTACATACTGAAGCCAACTTATTAAAGTCAATCGTACTCACAAAATCTGAAGCAGGTAGCTTCTTCGGAAATCCAGAAGTTTACATGGAAAAATTCTTAGAGAACCCTCGCCATGTAGAAGTTCAGGTGTTAGCAGATGGTCAAGGTAATGCAGTTCACTTAGGTGAACGTGACTGCTCTATGCAACGTCGTCACCAAAAAGTGGTTGAAGAAGCTCCTGCACCAGGTATCTCTGAGCAGCAACGTGCAAAGATTGGTGCATCCTGTGTTAAAGCTTGTATCGATATCAACTACCGTGGAGCAGGAACATTTGAGTTCTTGTACGAAAATGGTGAGTTCTATTTTATTGAAATGAACACACGTCTACAGGTTGAACACTGTGTAACAGAGATGGTCACAGGAATTGATCTAGTAAAAGCCCAGATCGAAATTGCCATGGGCATTCCGTTAAGTCTTAAGCAAGAAGATATTAAAATCACTGGTCACGCAATTGAGTGCCGTGTAAATGCTGAAAACCCTGCTAAAAACTTTATGCCTTCACCTGGTAAGATTGAACGTCTTCACCTGCCTGGTGGTTTAGGAGTTCGTTGGGATTCTCACATCTATACAGGTTACTCTGTACCACCTCACTATGACTCCATGATTGGTAAACTGATCTGTTTCGCTAGTGATCGTGCAACAGCAGTGCGCCGTATGGACAGTGCTCTAGGTGAAATGGTGATTAAAGGTATTGAGACCAATATTCACCTACAACGTGAGATCATGAATGATGGTGGTTTCGCTGAAGGTGGACGTAATATCCATTATTTAGAAGAACGTCTAGAGCACCTTGTTTAATCCCGATTAAATAGATGTTCGAATAGTGCCTTAAATGGCATGACACAAAAAACCTCCTATGGATTTTCCTAGGAGGTTTTTTGCTTTTATCCTATTTTATAGACTGGTGCATTAACACGGGTCTGCCCCTACTCTTTGGAGGCCGTATGGCTTGGATTCAAATTAACACAACCGTTGCAGAACCTCTTGCAGAACCTCTGTCTGATGCTTTTATGGAAGCCAATGCGGCCTCCGTTACTTTTGAAGACGCAAAGGATCAGCCAATCTTCGAGCCTGAAATAGGTACAACGCCTATCTGGCAACAGACAAAGGTTATTGGCCTATTTGATGCAGAAGTTAACGGCCAAGCCGTTATTGAACTTCTTAAACAAATAGTGCCAGCCGTCTCTGAAGCACACTTTCAAATAGAGCAGCTAGAAGATAAGGACTGGATTCGTGCTTGGATGGATCAATTCAAACCGATGAAGTTTGGTGACCATCTTTGGATCGTACCCAGTTGGAGTGTGCCACCAAAACCTGAGGCGATTAACCTAATGTTAGACCCCGGTATGGCATTTGGTACAGGCACACATCCAACAACCGCAATGTGTTTAACCTGGTTAGATCAACATGCACCGCAAGGTATCAAGGTGATTGATTACGGTTGTGGCTCTGGTGTTCTAGCACTGGCTGCGCAAAAACTAGGCGCTGCCTCAGTTGCGGGCACAGACATTGACCCTCAAGCCATTACCGCTAGCAATCAAAATGCCGAGCGTAACAACGAATCTATCTCTTTTAATCTAGTTGAAAACTTTAACTCAGAGCCTGTTGATCTACTCATTGCCAATATTTTAGCTGGGCCAGTCAAAGAGCTTTCAGGCGAGTTTAATCGCCTACTAAAACCAGGTGGAACACTGGTGCTATCAGGTTTACTGGCAACACAAGCGAAAGGTCTTATTGAGCACTATGCCTCTATTGGCATCGACTTAAGCACTTTTGAACAACTTGATGAATGGGGGCTTTTGGCTGGTGAAAAAACAAGGAATAAAGCAGAATAGAAGGCTGCCCCCCCCCCTGTTCATTTTTTTCAAACCATATTTTTACCCTTAAGTTAATACGGCTACCCTATATTCTATGCTCAAAATTGGCCCATATCAGTTTGAACATCAAATTGTGCTTGCTCCTATGGCAGGTATCACCGATGCTGTCTTTCGAGAAATCTGTCGTCAGAATGGGGCGTGCTATACACTCGCTGAGATGGTCGCTTCTAAAAAAAATCTTCGAGAATCCAAAAAATCCTCTACACGCCACGCCAACAATAGTGACCCCGAACCGCGAGCGATTCAACTCATCGGTACAGATCCGCAAGAGCTGGCAGATGCTGCACTCTGGCAAGTCTCACAAGGTGCACAGATTATTGACCTCAATATGGGCTGCCCCGCTAAAAAAGTTTGTAGTGTTTCGGCTGGCTCGGCTCTAATGGCAGAGCCTGAAAAAGTAGCTGATATTTTTGAAGCCGTTGTTTCAGCAGTGGATGTGCCTGTCACCGTTAAAACCAGAACAGGCACCGATACCGAAAATAGAAATGCACTACAAATAGCCCTTATTGCTCAAGAAAAAGGCATTCAAGCTATTACCATTCATGGCCGCACACGTAAAGATAAGTTTAAGGGTCATGCAGAATATGACACCATCAAAACCGTTAAACAGGCGATTGAGATTCCTGTGATTGCAAATGGTGACATTTGCACCCCCGAACAGGCTCATTTTGTATTAAAATACACGGCTGCTGATGGCATTATGGTGGGAAGAGCTTCTCAAGGCTACCCTTGGATCTTTCGTGAGATAAATCATTACCTTAAAACAGGTAATAAACTCGCGCCAGCCTCTTTAGAAGCGTTTTATAAGACCATGAATCAGCATGTTTCAGGACTCCATCAGCTATATGGCGAAACACTCGGTGTACGTATCGCCCGTAAACATATAGGTTGGTATGGACAACACCTTCCGCAAGGTGAAATCTTGCGTAAACAATTTAATCAATTGTTAGATCCTGAAGCACAATTAACATTGATCGAAAATTACTTTGCCCCCCTGCTGACTCAGTCACCAAAAGCTAAGTAATCACCGTCGTTTAGACGGCTTAAACAACCATAAATACACAAGATACTGATACTTTTATGAGCCAAACTGTTAAACCACTATCATTAAGCGAACAAGTAACCCAAACACTTGAGGTCTACTTTGAGACGCTTCAAGATGAGAAGACCAGTGATCTTTATGAGATGGTCATACAACAGGTTGAAAAACCGATGATTGAATTTGTCCTAGCAAAAACAGACAATAATCAAACTCAAACAGCTCAAACCTTAGGCATCAATCGCAATACCCTAAGAAAAAAGATGCAGAAGTATCAACTGATTTAACGACCATATAATCCTATTTACACAAATACTAACCTATGGCTTATCCAGCCTTAGAACCCATTTTACGATTTAATTTTTTGGAGAAAATTTCATGAAACCAGTACGTCGCGCTCTGATTAGCGTTTCAGATAAGACAGGCATCTTAGAGTTTGCTGAGTCTTTAGTTGCAATGGATGTTGCCATTCTTTCAACCGGTGGTACTTACAAAGTACTATCAGAAGCAGGCCTTCCTGTTACAGAAGTATCTGAATATACTGGTTTCCCTGAGATGATGGATGGTCGTGTTAAAACCCTGCATCCAAAAATTCACGGTGGCCTTTTAGGTCGTCGTGGTACAGATGATGCGATTATGGCAGAACATGGTATCGATACAATCGATATGGTTGTTGTTAACCTGTACCCATTTGAAGCAACCGTTGCGAACGCAGATTGTTCTTTAGAAGATGCCATTGAGAACATCGATATAGGCGGGCCAACTATGCTCCGTTCTGCAGCCAAAAACCATAAAGATGTTGCTGTTGTAACGGACCCTACGGATTACGCGCGTATTCTAACTGAGCTGCAAGCAAACGATTGTCAGTTAGCCCACGCGACTCGTTTTGATCTAGCAATTAAAACATTTGAGCAAACTGCACGTTATGATGGCGCAATTGCTAACTACTTCGGTACTATGTTCAACGCTGAAGAAACCGACACTTTCCCGCGTACTTACAGCACTCAGTTTGTTAAAAAGCAGAGCATGCGTTACGGTGAAAACCCACATCAAAAGGCCGCTTTTTATACAGAACGTACTCAGTCAGAATCCTCTATATCTACTGCGACTCAGTTCCAAGGTAAAGCACTGTCTTTCAATAACATCGCTGATACAGATGCGGCTTTAGAATTGGTTAAAACCTTCACTGAGACGGCTTGTGTCATCGTTAAACACGCTAACCCTTGTGGCGTTGCGATTGGTACTAGCCAGTTTGATGCTTATGACCGTGCTTATAAAACAGATCCTACTTCTGCTTTTGGTGGCATTATCGCTTTCAACTCTGAGCTAGATGCCAAAACAGCTCAAGCAATCGTTGACCGTCAATTTGTTGAAGTTATTATTGCGCCGACTGTTTCTGATGAAGCAAAAGCCATTGTTGAAGCCAAGAAGAACCTACGCTTACTTGCTTGTGGTGAACTTGGTGCTCAAGAAGCAGCATATGACTATAAGCGTGTAACAGGTGGGCTTTTAGTACAAGATCGAGATCTTGGAACAGTGACTCAGGATGACCTTAAAGTGGTTACCAAAATCGCCCCTACTCAGGAACAAATGACAGATCTTCTATTTGCTTGGAAGGTTGCTAAATTCGTTAAGTCTAACGCGATTGTTTACGTTAAAGACGGTATGACGATTGGTGTAGGTGCTGGTCAAATGAGCCGTGTTTACTCTGCTAAGATTGCAGGCATTAAAGCAGCTGATGAAGGACTAGAGGTGCCAGGTTCTGTCATGGCATCTGATGCATTCTTCCCATTCCGTGATGGTATTGATGCGGCAGCAGCTGCGGGAATTTCTGCAGTCATTCACCCTGGTGGGTCTATGCGAGATCAGGAAGTGATTGATGCAGCAGATGAGCACGGCATAGCGATGGTATTCACCAACATGAGACACTTCAAGCACTAAGTCTCTCAAGGGGCTTATTTTCCCAACTTCATCGTTGGGGAAAAGCGCCTCCTTCCATAGATCTGTATATAGATCGATACATAGAACAGAATTCTTAAACGGAAAAATATATATGAAAGTATTAATTATTGGTGGTGGTGGTCGTGAACACGCCCTAGCTTGGAAAACGGCTCAGTCAGATAAAGTAACAGATGTGTTTGTTGCACCAGGTAATGCAGGTACGGCATTAGAAGAAAATTTAACCAATGTAAATATTGCAGCTGATGACATTGAAAGTCTGGTTAAGTTCTCTCAAGACAACGAAATTGATTTAGCGATTGTTGGCCCTGAAGTACCTTTGGTAATGGGCGTGGTGAATTCATTTAGAACTGCGGGTCTAAAATGTTTTGGTCCAGATAAAGATGCGGCTCAGTTAGAAGGTTCAAAGGCCTTCTCTAAGGATTTCTTAGCGAAGCACAATATTCCAACTGCGGCTTATGATGTATTTACTGAGATCGCACCTGCACACGCTTATTTAGATAAAGTTGGCGCTCCTATCGTAATTAAGGCGGATGGTTTAGCCGCTGGTAAAGGCGTTATCTTGGCTGATACTATTGAAGAAGCAAAAGAAGCTGTTTCTGATATGCTGGCGGGGAATAAATTTGGTGATGCAGGTTCTCGTGTTGTTATTGAAGAGTTCCTTGTTGGTGAAGAAGCAAGCTTCATTGTGATGGCGGATGGTAAAAACATTTTACCTATGGCTACTTCGCAAGATCACAAAGCACGTAACAATGGTGATACAGGTCCAAACACAGGCGGTATGGGGGCTTATACGCCTGCACCAGTGGTTACACCTGAGATTCATGACCGTATTATGGACAAAGTGATTAAGCCTACAATTGAAGGCATGGCGAAAGATGGTCTACCTTACACAGGCTTCCTATACGCAGGTGTCATGATTGATGATAACGGTATTCCTAAGGTACTCGAGTTTAACTGTCGTTTTGGGGATCCTGAAACACAGCCGATTATGATGCGTCTACAATCCGATTTAGCAGAGCTTTGCCTTGCGGCAATCGACGGTAAACTAGATACCGTTTCTGCCAAGTGGGATAAACGTGCTGCTTTAGGTGTGGTCATGGCAGCTGGGGGTTACCCTGATGCCTACCGTAAAGCAGATGTGATCTCTGGTTTAGAGAACGCTTCTGCAGAAGACCTTAAAGTCTTCCAAGCGGGTACGAGCTTAAATGAGGATGGACAAGTAATTACTTCTGGTGGTCGTGTACTATGTGTGACAGCCCTTGGTAAAAATGTGACTGCAGCACAGAAGCGAGCTTATGAAGGCTTGGATCTAGTGAGCTGGGATGAAGTTTACTTTCGTACTGACATTGGTCATAGAGCGATTTCTAGAGAAAAATAAACGTCTTTTATTGTTTCAATAGAATTATGAATACAGACGTATAAAGCACCCTTTGGGGTGCTTTTTTTATGCCCCTATTTTTATAAAACAATCTGCTGTATAGTGTAATCACAATTAAATATTAATATTTACTGCAAATGGGGACAGCGATGGCTTTAGATACCGTACACAACTACTACGAACGTTTAGTTTTCAATGAAATCAGAGACCTTTATGGTGAAGATTTTGATGAGAACCAGTTAGCAGATATGGCCTGCATCGCTCTAAATCGCATTGCACCACGTTATATTCGTTACGATATTGATATGTCATTTTATATGTCGACAGATGAACATATTGAAGTACAAAAACGTGTTAACAAAGCGGTTAAAAGAGCCTATAAGATCATCTCTGAATCAGAACCAAAACACCATTAGATTAATCTGTCTTTCAAACTTAGGCTTTTCTACTTAAATGAGTATTTTTTTTAGAAAAGCCTTTACCCCCCTTCTTCAAAACCATCCATTCCAATGCTAAATATCCCCCTAAATAGATCTTTGATGACTATAATATTGACTCGCTAAATGACGCTAATTATTCACCGTGCAAACTGCGAAATTAAAACCGTCTTCACCATTGACCCTTAAGGAATTAAACAGATGACAATTCTACAACGTAGCATCATTGCTATTCTTATTTTACTGCCTCTAGTTGCTGGTGGATATTTGCTAGTCAGCGGCTCATCAGAAACGACAGAAACCTTAGAAACAGAGCAACCTAGTAAAATCAATGAGATCACAAATGTCAAAGCAGATCCTCATAGCTCTAAAACGCAAATGCAAATGCTGATTGCTAAGCTAGAACAAAAAATGGCGACCAATGAGTTAAATCTTGAAGACACTATGTTATTAGGGCGTTCATATATGATGAATGGTGACTTTGCTAAAGCCGTGACAGCGTTAGATAAGGCCAATAACCTAGAAGCCAATAGCTTAGATATATTAATTCCACTTGCTGACTCAATCGCTCAGTCTCAAAAAGGCCAATACACTGGTCGCTCTTATGAAGTGCTACAACAAGCTAAGGGTATTGATCCAAAGAACCCAATGGTACTTTGGTTATTAGCACGTGGAGAGTACCAGTTAGGCAACAAAGAGCAGTCAGTTACCTACTTAACACAGCTCTATAATATGCTAGAACCTGGCTCTAAAAATCAGCAGAATGTAGGTATGCAACTGGCTCAAATGGGGCATGCACCTGAAGGCTTTAAACCACCAACCGCTGAACAGCCGTCAGCATCAGCGGGTGTCGCTATTAAAGTAACTTTAGAGATTTCACCTGAGATGAAAGAGAAACTAAAAGGCACAACTGCTTTTATCTATGCAAAATCACAAACAGGAATGCCCATGCCGATTGCGGCTAAGAAGATGCCTAGTGAAGAGCTGACGACAACCATTACCATTACTCAAGCAGATGAGTTACTCCCAAACAGAAAACTGATTGATATTGCCAAGATCAAAGTTGGGATCAAAATCTCTGACAATGCCAGTGTAGATTCAGGGAATACTCTCTTTAGAACAGAGCAGAACCTGCCAGACTCTAAAGCAGTCAATCTAGTTGTGAAGTTTTAAGCGAACTCTAGCTTAATTTGTACAACGCTAGCCAAACAATCATTATCTATTTGGCTAGCCCCCTACTTTTGTACTCCTTGAAAGCATAAATAAATTCTTTCTAATTCATGCTCATTGCACCCCAATCAATGTCCTTTTCGCTCAACCTCACTGCTTAGCACCCTCCAGACTGATATCTCAGACAAACTAGCAAACCCTCTTTCATCTCTTTTATAGATTTGATATGCAAATCTCATTTCGTAATAAGATATACATCATCATATTTTTATGAGAAGCTTGCTGCGTAATTTCAATTAGATTCCTTCTTTTGTCGTGGATCTCAATTGCCTAAACAGAGGATGATATGAAAACAACTAAGCGACTCTTAATTGGCAGTACCCTACTTGCTGCCAGTATTTTAGCCACTTCCGCCAACGCAGGTATTGATAGAGCCACCATTCTAGCGAACACTTGTGCAGGTTGTCATGGACCTAACGGTGTTAGTAATGGACCATCAACCCCAACCATTGCGGGTTTAACTGAATTCAAGATTATTCAGTCAATGAATGACTTTAAATCAGGCAGAACCAGTTCAACCATCATGCAACGAATTGCTAAGGGTTATAGCGATCAAGATATTAAAGATTTGGCTGGTTACTTCTCTAAGCAGAAGACAACTCCAGTAATTTCAGCTAAATAAGGAGCAGATAAAATGACACAAATTTCTAGAAGAAACCTCCTTAAAGCATCTGCAATGACCGCAGCAGCGGTTAGCACAGCATCTTGTGCACTAACCTCAACAAAATCTGCATCAAAACGTGTAGTCATTGTTGGTGGTGGTATTGGTGGAGCAACAGCGGCACAGTACTTAATTAAGATGGATTCAACCATTGATGTGACCATTGTTGAAGCCAATGCTGATTACCATACCTGCTTTATGAGTAATGAAGTTATCGGTAGCGTTAGACCATTAGAGTCTATTCACTTTAACTATGACAAACTCATTGCTAAAGGCATTAATGTGGTGGTTGATGAAGTAACCGATATCGATGCAGAGAAGCAAGTCGTCACAACTAAGGGTGGTAAAACACTACCTTATAACCGTTGTATCGTATCGCCTGGAGTTGACTTCAAATATGATGATATTGAGGGTTACTCTAAAGAAGTATCTGATACTTCTATCCCACATGCTTGGAAAGCGGGTTCACAAACAGCGATGTTACGTGACCAGTTAGTAGCCATGAAAGATGGTGGAACCGTTGTCATTGTGACGCCACCAAATCCTTTCCGCTGCCCTCCTGGACCATATGAAAGAGCCTCTCTGATTGCTTCATATTTAAAGCAAAATAAACCAAACTCTAAAATCATTATTTTAGATTCTAAAGAGAAGTTCTCTAAGTTTGGTCTATTTATTGATGGCTGGAAACGCCATTATGGCTATGAGTCAGCAAACAGCATGATCACATGGGTTTCTAAATCAAAAGGTGGAACAGTCACTAAAGTAGATGTTGCAACTAAAACAGTGACTTGTGAAGCGGGTGAGTTTACAGCAGATGTATTGAACATTATCCCTGCGCAACAAGCTGGAGAAATTGCCTTTGAAACGGGACTCACTGGCAACCTAGATTGGTGTGAAGTAGACCATAAGACTTTCGAGTCAAAAATCTACAAAAATATCCACGTTATTGGTGACTCATCCATCGCATCACCTCTACCAAAGTCTGGTTATGCTGCTAACTCAGAAGCCAAAGTTTGTGCTGCTGCTATCGCGTCACTCTTTAATAATGTAGAGATGCCTGAGCCATCTTGGGTCAATACTTGTTACTCTATTATCGCGCCAAGAGACGGTGTCTCTGTTGCGATGGTTTATGCCTATAAAGATGGCAAAATCATTAAAGTGAAAGGGTCTGGTGGTTTAACTGGTAAATACGATCCAGAGCTACGTAGACGTGAAGAGCTATACGCTCACTCATGGTTTAACAATATTACCGCAGATGTATTTGGTTAGCTCGATAACTTAACCACTGTGTATAAAAAAGCCCGCTATTCAAAATTGAGTAGCGGGCTTTTCTATTTTATGGCTTCTATAACCGATCAGTGAAAGATAATCTCCTCACCACTCATCTCAATATGAATTGTTGACCCCGCAGGGTACTCCCCATTTAAGATACGTTGAGCTAACGGATTCTCAATGCGTTGTTGAATGACACGTTTCAGAGGTCTTGCTCCAAATAGAGGATCAAACCCAGCATCTCCAAGCAGATCCAAAACGGCATCCTCAATCTGTAACTCAATTTCAGAGTCCGCCAAACGCGTTCTTAAGCTTTGCAGCTGAATGGCTGTAATGGCTCTAATCTGTGATTTATCCAATGGATGGAAAACGACAATATCATCGATACGGTTAATAAACTCAGGTCTAAAGTGGCCACCAACGACCTCCATCACATCAGCCTTCATCTCATCATAGCTGGCTTTACCCGCCTTCTCTTGAATGATATTTGAACCGAGGTTTGAAGTCATCACGATCACCGTATTCTTAAAATCAACCGTGCGGCCTTGACCATCTGTTAGGCGACCATCATCTAATACCTGTAACAGGATATTGAAGACATCAGGATGAGCTTTTTCGACCTCATCCAGCAAAATAACCGAATAAGGTTTACGGCGCACAGCTTCTGTCAGATACCCCCCCTGCTCATAACCCACATAACCTGGAGGCGCTCCCACTAAACGCGATACAGAGTGTTTTTCCATAAATTCAGACATATCTAAACGGACAATCGCATCAGTGGTATCAAATAACAGATCTGCCAGAGCTTTAGTTAACTCTGTTTTACCGACCCCTGTTGGCCCTAAGAACAAGAAAGAGCCATTAGGACGGTTAGGATCAGAAAGCCCAGCACGTGAACGTCTAATGGCATCCGACACGGCTTTAACAGCCTCATGCTGGCCAATGACTTGTTTACCTAAAGCTTCCTCCATAACCAGCAGTTTTTCACGCTCACCTTCCATCATCTTTGAAACAGGAATACCTGTCCAACGGGCAACCACTTCAGCAATCTCTTCCTCGGTGACTTTATTTTTTAATAAGCGCGTTCCTTCACTATTTTCCGCTTCTGTTTCAGCGATCTCTGCAGCCTTAATCTTCTCTTCTAACGCTGGAATCTTGCCGTACTGAATCTCTGACATTTTTCCTAAGTCACCCGCTCTACGAGCCGACTCAAGCTCAATACGTGCCGCTTCTAACTCCTCTTTAAACTGTTGTGCACCTTGCATCGCAGCTTTATCACGCTTCCAAATCTCTTCTAGATCAGAATACTCTTTTTCCAGAGAGCCTATCTCATCAACCAGAATGGCTAAACGCTTTTTAGAGGCTTCATCTTTCTCTTTTTTCATTGCCATTTGTTCAATCTTTAACTGAATCAAACGACGATCTAATTTATCCATCACCTCAGGTTTTGAATCAATCTCCATACGAATACGCGAGCCCGCTTCATCAATCAGGTCAATTGCTTTATCAGGGAGCTGACGATCAGTGATGTAGCGTTGCGACAAATTCGCTGCCGCGATAATGGCTGGATCGGTAATATCTACGCCGTGGTGAATCTCATAACGCTCTTTAAGACCACGTAAGATCGCAATGGTATCCTCTTCAGTTGGCTCATCAACAATGACCTTCTGAAAACGACGTTCTAAGGCAGCATCCTTCTCAATATCCTGACGATACTCATCCAAAGTAGTCGCACCAATACAGTGAAGTTCTCCACGCGCTAAGGCAGGCTTAAGCATATTACCCGCATCCATAGAACCTTCCGTTTTACCCGCACCGACCATGGTATGGATCTCATCGATAAACAGAATGATGCTACCTTCCTCTTTCTCAAGTTCTTTTAACAAGGATTTTAGACGTTCTTCAAACTCACCGCGGTACTTGGCCCCCGCTAACAAACCAGCTAAATCTAACGAAAGAACTCGTTTATTCTTAATCCCTTCAGGTACTTCTCCATTAACTATACGCTGAGCTAAGCCTTCAACAATAGCGGTTTTACCAACTCCAGGTTCCCCAATTAATACTGGATTATTTTTAGTTCTGCGCTGTAGAACCTGAATCGCACGACGGATTTCATCGTCTCGGCCAATGACCGGATCTAACTTACCAGCCTCTGCACGAGCCGTTAAATCAACAGTATATTTCTCTAATGCTTGACGGTTCTCTTCTGCATTTTGATCGTTCACGGTTTCGCCTCCTCGTACTTGTTCAATAGCGTTATTAATCTCTGTTTCATTTGCGCCAGCCTTTTTGAATAAGCTGGCTGCAATATCATTTGTTTCTAGTAGAGCAATAAAAAATAGTTCGCTAGCAATATAGGTATCCCCTTTCTGCTGTGCAAGCTTCTCCATTCGCTTCAATATCTTGCTTGACTGCTGCGACAGTTGGACATCTCCCTGACCGCCAGTCACCTTAGGCATCGTTGATAATTTATCTGACAACGACTGCTTCAAAGTGACTTGATCCAGCTTAGCAAGCTGCAACAGATGTGATTGCTCATCTGCTAGAATTGACATAATATGAATCGGTTCAATGAACTGATTATCCTGACTCAAGGCTAATGATTGTGCTTGACTCAGTATCGATTGAAACTGTGATGTAAATTTATCGAGCATTATTAACAACCTCCTTAACTATTCTGTCTCAACTAGCTAAAATATAAGGACATTAAAATTAATTTCAAGTCAGGCGTGTATTTTTAATAGAATTAAGCTGACTATCTTATTTTAGGATAACCTAGATCAATATACATGATAGCAAGGAAACTCAATGAATATAGACGCAGCTCAAGACAGTCTGTTTTTTTTACTCTCTAAAATTGGTTGGGCACTATTAAGCCCAACCAACCTGCTCATCATTGCGCTGTGTTTGGGGGTTATTTTCCTACTGATTCATCAAGTTTCTGCTGCGAAAAAACTCTTGCTACCAACAGCTCTAATCAGTTTTTCTATAATGCTTTATCCTATAGGTGACTTCTTAATGGAGCCGCTTGAATCACAATTCAAACCCCCTAAAACCTTCCCTTCTGATATTGACGGCATTATTATTCTGGGTGGTGGAGAGGATTTAAAACGCTCACTCAGCTGGAATGTAGCAGAACTCGGTAGTGGTGGAGATCGTTATATTGGTGCCGCTGATTTAGCTAATTTATATCCAGATATACCCGTTATTTTTACTGGCGGCAGCGGGCTAATCAGAGTACAAGGCCGCAAAGACGAAGGATATATTGCACAAAAATTGCTCACCTCAGTCGGTATAGATAAAAAGCGCCTTATTATTGAATCTAACTCACGTAATACTTATGAGAATTTTAAATACTCAAAACCTCTCTTACCAAAATACCGTAAAGGTAAAATAACAGGTACATACTTATTAATTACCTCTGCCTTTCACATGCCTAGAGCGGTGGGTATTGCGAGAAAGCAGGGAATCAACGTCATCGCCTACCCCGTTGATTACTACTCTAACAGTACAGAGTTTAGGCTATTTGGATTCAATATGTTGGAGCACTTATCCGTTTTAGAAAAGGCCTGGCGTGAATGGATTGGTTTAACAGTTTACTTTATGACAGGTAAAATTGATCACTGGTTTCCACCGCAAACGATTGTTAATTCAAACCTAAATGCACCGCCTACTAGAGCAGCAATAGATACCGAATAGTCTCCTTATCGACAGGTATAAAAAAACCACTCAATGAGTGGTTTTTTATAAAAGTAATTAATGACAACAGAACCTTAATGCTCTCTGGTTGCAACAAACTGTAAGTTTGGCCAACGCTCTTCTATCAAAGATAAATTCACGCGAGTGGGTGCAATATAGACTAATAAATCTGCAGCATCATAAGCGACGTTTTCACGCACTTTATCCGTAAACTTTTCAACCTCAGCCTTATCACCAATCACCCAACGAGCCGTATTGACATTCACGGGTTCAAATAGACAGGTTACGTTGTACTCATCCATTAATCGTTGAGCAACTACTTCAAACTGCAGTATCCCTACCGCGCCTAAAATAAGATCGTTATTCAGTACAGGTCTAAATAGCTGGGTAGCCCCCTCTTCTGAAAGCTGGTTTAAACCTTTCTGTAAGGCTTTCATCTTCATTGGATCTTTTAGACGTGCGCGGCGGAATAGCTCAGGCGCAAAGTTTGGAATACCTGTAAACTTCAACGCCTCGCCCTGCGAGAAAGTATCACCGATCTTAATGGTTCCGTGGTTATGCAGTCCGATAATATCACCGGGATAGGCCACTTCGGCTTGCTCACGTTTATTGGCGAGGAAAGTAATCGCTTTAGAAATCTTCACGTCCTTACCAATACGCACATGCTTAAGCTTCATACCCTTCTCATACTTACCAGAAACGATGCGCATAAAGGCGACTCGATCTCGGTGAGCGGGATCCATATTAGCCTGAATTTTGAAGATAAAACCTGTTAGCTTATCTTCATCTGCTTTAATAAAGCGTGTCTCTGATGCACGACCCATCGGCTGTGGCGCATATTCTGCAAAACCATCTAATAGCTCTTGTAGACCAAAGTTATTGACCGCAGAACCAAAAAACACAGGTGTTAAATTACCTGCTAGAAACGCTTCTAAGTCAAACTCATGACTTGCACCACGTACTAATTCAATATCTTCGCGCAACTCTTCTGCTTGATCACCAATCAATTCATCCAACAACGGATTATCCAAGCCTTGAATCAGCTCACCTTCACCCGCTTTTTGACCATTGGTGATTGAAAATAGACGAATCGTATCGTTTGCCAAGTGATAGATACCTTTAAAACGCTTACCCATACCAATTGGCCAAGTCATCGGTGCACAATTTATTTTAAGGACGTCTTCAACCTCATCAAGTAGATCAATAGGGTCTCGGCCTTCACGGTCTAACTTGTTAATAAAAGTTAGAATAGGTGTCGTTCTTAGACGACAAACTTCCATTAATTTAACCGTTCTATTTTCTACCCCTTTTGCCACATCAATCACCATCAAAGCGGAATCAACAGCGGTCAAAGTACGGTAGGTATCTTCAGAGAAATCTTCGTGTCCTGGTGTATCGAGAAGATTGATCATGACATCTCTATAAGGAAACTGCATCACTGATGATGCAATTGATATTCCACGTTCCTGCTCCATTTTCATCCAGTCAGAGGTCGCGCTACGGTTGGTCTTACGACTCTTTACCGCACCCGCCATCTGTATAGCGCCCCCGTATAGAAGTAGCTTTTCAGTAACGGTGGTTTTACCTGCATCTGGGTGAGAAATGATAGCAAAGGTTCTACGTTTGCTGGTTTCTAGGATTAATGACATGATTATCTTCTTATTGATCTAATGTAATGTATTTGACACGTTAAAACGTGAAAAGCCAGCTAGATTGCTAACTGGCTTAAAGCTGAAATTCGATTTTAGATAATGAGCAGGGGGGGTATGCTCATTGAGCCAAAATCACTTTAACAACTCTACTTATTTATCTTTAACAGGGGCTTTTTTGCCTTTCTTAGCTTCTTTCTTAGCTTCTTTTTGTGCCTCTTTAGCATCACGCTTAAGATCTTGCTCTAGGAACAAACGCTGTAACTCTACTTCGGCAGCTTCTGCATCACTATCCGCTTTAGGTGCTTTCATTAGATCCTCTTTAGAAACACCCAGTAAAAGTGCAACCGCACTTGCAATATAAGTCGAAGAGTAGGTACCAACCACTACACCAACAATCAATGCCGCTGCAAAACCATGAATCACTTCACCGCCAATAAAGAACAACGCTAATAAAACAACTAATGTTGTTACCGAGGTCATAATGGTACGAGACAACATCTGGTTTACCGCGATGTTAGTTATTTCAACGGGGGTTCCGTCACGCATGGTTCTAAAGTTCTCTCTCACTCGGTCAAAGACAACGATAGTATCATTCAGAGAGTAACCAATAACGGCTAAGATAGCGGCTAATACGGTTAAATCAAACTGCATGCCTGTCCAAGCAAAAACACCTAATGTTAGAATAACATCGTGAATTAACGCTGCGACAGAACCGACTGAAAAGCGCCACTCAAAACGTAGAGCAACGTAGATCAATACCCCAAATAAAGCATAAAGAACAGCTAAAGCACCATCTTCTGTCAGCTCATCACCTACTTGCGGCCCAACAAACTCAACACGACGCAGCGTAATTTCTTCTTCAGTCGCTTCATTTAATACATCTAAGACCTGATTACTTAGCTGTGCTGAGTTCATCCCCTCTCGTGGTGCAATTCTAATTAAGACATCTTCTGCAGAACCAAAGTGCTGGACAATGGCTTCCCCATAACCTGAGTCTGATAGATTGGTTCTTAACTCAGGTAGCTCAACGATACTCGGGTAAGAGACCTCAATAATCGTTCCACCCGTAAAGTCGATACCAAAGTTCAGGCCTTTCATCCATAAACCCGCAAAAGAGGCTGCGATCAATATCAGTGATAGAGCTAACGCTAAGTAGCGTTGACCCATGAAATCAATATTTGTCATTTGTGTTTCTTTACTCATGTCCGTGTCCTAAATTGAAAGCTTTTCAACGCGCTTATTGCCGTACATTAAGTTAATAATTGCGCGGGTTCCCATAATAGCTGTAAACATCGAGGTGATAATCCCGATTGACAGAGTAATTGCAAAACCTTTAATAGGCCCTGTTCCAAAACTAAATAGTACGATTGCGGCTAGCAAAGTCGTGATATTGGCATCCGCAATGGTGACAAATGCTTTCTCATAACCTACATGAATCGCTGTTTGAATCGAGCTATTGCGCATCTCTTCACGAATACGCTCAAAGATCAGAACATTGGCATCAACCGCCATACCAACCGTTAAGACAATACCTGCAATCCCAGGAAGGGTCAGCGTTGCTTGTAACATTGATAGCACCGCAATAATAATCACTAAGTTTAGTGTTAAAGCCACGTTAGCGACCATACCAAAGTATTTATAACGCCATACCATTAGGATAAGTACAAGAATAAAACCAACCACAACAGATAGGAAACCTTGATTAATATTATCCTGACCTAAGCTTGGGCCAACGGTACGTTCTTCAACAATTTCCATTGGGGCTGCAAGTGCACCTGCTCTTAATAGCAATGCTAAATCTTGTGCTTCTTGTGGAGAGTCTAACCCTGTAATCTGAAAACGCTCAGCAAATTGACCACGAATCACCGCGGCATTGATCACATCCTTAGTGACAATACGTCTCTTAGTTTTAACCCCATCAACCATAATCGTTTCAACACGGTTTTCAATGAAGACAACCGCCATACGGTTCCCTACATTCTCTTTAGTGGTTGCCAGCATCTTACGACCACCAACCCCATCTAAGGTTACATTGACCATTGCCGAACCTTGCTGAGGATCAAGACCCGAAGAAGCACTGATGACGTTCTCACCGCTAACAATCGTGCCACGCTTTAGTAGAATTGGACGACCATCTCTAAACTTGTAGATGATTGAACCATTCGGTGCATAACCCGTTTTGTCAGCTCGATAGGCATCACCCTTCTCTTCTACTAAACGGAACTCAAGTGTTGCCGTCGCGCCTAAGATCTCTTTAGCACGAGCCGTATCTTGTACACCTGGTAACTGTACAACAATACGACGATCACCCTGCTGCTGGATAACAGGCTCGGCAACACCTAACTCATTGACACGATTACGCAAAGTGGTAATGTTCTGCTGTAGTGCATATTTCTGAGTTTCAGCAATCGTTTTTGCTGACAAAGTTAAGATCACTTTAGGGCTTGAAGTCTCTTCAACCGTCGTGATCATAAAACGGTCACGATAGACTTCATTCAGCATCAATTGACCTGCCGCCATTACTTCAAGATTTTTAAACTTAACAGCTAAAGCACCCTCTTCCAGCTCAACCGCTTTATAACGAATTTTAGCTTCACGCAACGCACCTTTAATCTCATCAACATAACGTAGATACGCTTTATCAACTGCGGTCTCCATATCCACATCCATCAAGAAGTGAACACCACCACGTAGATCTAAGCCAAGATACATTGGAACCGCGCCCAGACTGCTTAGATAGCTAGGCGTAGCAGGCGCAAGGTTTAAAGCAACCACCGCTTGACGACCTAGAAGATCTTTTAAGATTGACTTAGCTTTTAACTGATCATCAGCATTATCAAAACGAATCAAAAAGCGTCCACCTTCAAACACAGATGACTTTACAGTCAAGTTTGCAGACTCTAATGCACTCGCCACTTTGGCTTGTGTATCAATACTAAAAGTCACTGACTTAGCTGGTGATATCTGTACAGCAGGATCATCACCAAACAAGTTAGGCATCGCATAAGTCAAACCTATCACGGTGATAAAAATCAATAACAGATACTTCCATATGGGATACTGATTCGTTATGGTGTTTTGTTGCGTTTGAAACATATACTTAATTCCATTTTCAAAAATAATGACAATTTTCAGCTGTTTTACTAGGTCAATTCTCAAACCCTAGAAACAACAAAAGGGGCAAATGCCCCTTTAAATCGATCAGCAATCTTACTCGCCTTTCAATGAACCTTTAGGTAGTAAGCGAGAGATATTCTGGCGCTCTACTTTAACGATTACGTTCTCGGCAATTTCAACATCGCAAAAAGTGTCTGACATTTCACGAACTTTACCCGCCAATCCACCGTAAGTTACAATTTCATCACCTTTCTTAAGTGCTTCGACAAGCAACTTATGCTCTTTTACCTTTTTCTGCTGTGGACGGATTAACAAAAAGTAGAACACTACAAATAATAGTACCAGAGGGATAATCCCTTCCCAACCGCCACTACTCGCTGCTGCCGTACCTTCTGCCATTGCATCACTGATAAAAAAGCTCATAAAACATACTCCTAAAATGTATAAATAATTTAATCGCTGTATTGTGGCACAGCTAACCTAAAAAATCTCAATTAAATAGCCCGCTTAGGCCATTTATTTACAAGTGATTTTTAGTCCTTTAATTCTGGCACTTCTCGACCAATTCCTGCATAAAAATCAGCAACAAAAGCATCTAAGGCATTATTAGCAATCGCATCACGCATGCCCTGCATCACATCCTGATAATAGTGCAGATTGTGAATGGTATTCAGCCTTGCCCCTTGAATCTCTTTACACTTATCTAAATGGTGAAGATAAGACAGCGTATAGTTTTGACAGGTATAACAACTGCACTCTTTATCAATCGGGTCTAAGCTGATTTTATGTTTCGCATTACGAAGCTTAACCACCCCTTGCCGAGAAAATAGAAAACCATTACGTGCATTACGCGTAGGCATAACACAATCAAACATATCAATCCCACGGCGAACCGCTTCAACCAAATCTTCTGGTTTACCCACGCCCATTAGATAACGTGGTTTATCTTTTGGCATATGTGGCTCGGTATAATCCAACGTCGCCATCATCTCATCTTTAGGCTCGCCTACCGATAAACCACCAATCGCATAACCATCAAAGCCAATCTCTTTCAAACCATCAATTGAGACTTTACGCAGGTCTTCATACATACCGCCCTGCACGATACCAAATAGTGCAGATGGATTATCACCGTGCGCATCCTTAGAGCGCTTTGCCCAACGCATAGAGAGTTCCATCGACTCTTTAGCCACCGAGTGCTCCGCAGGGTAAGGCGTGCACTCATCAAAGATCATAACGATATCTGCACCCAGTTTACGCTGCACTTCCATCGACTCTTCAGGCCCCATAAAAATCTTGGCGCCATTCACGGGGCTATTAAAGGTAACCCCCTCTTCTTTAATCTTGCGCATCTTGCCTAAACTGAATACTTGAAACCCACCAGAGTCTGTCAATATTGGGCCTTTCCAGTGCATAAAGTCATGCAAGTCACCGTGCAGTTCAATAATATCCGTACCTGGACGTAAAGATAGATGAAAGGTGTTACCCAGAATAATCTGGGCACCAGTCGCTTCGACCTCTTCTGGTGTCATGCCTTTTACAGAACCATAAGTTCCTACTGGCATAAAAGCAGGTGTTTCAACCACACCTCTTTCAAAGGTTAATCGCCCTCTACGAGCACGCCCATCGGTATTATCTAATTCAAATTCCATATTTGGTTCCGTTTTTATTAATTTTGATTTTAAGCAGGGGGGGGGGCTAGCTATTTTTCTGCTGGAAAAACTAACATCGCATCGCCATAGCTAAAGAAGCGGTATGCCTGTTCCACAGCATGTTGATAAGCTGCCATAGTGCGATCATAGCCCGCTAATGCTGAGACCAACATAATCAGCGTAGATTCTGGTAGGTGGAAATTGGTGAACAATACATCCACCTCTTTGAACTGATAACCAGGCGTAATAAAGATATCGGTTTCACCTTGATAAGGTGCCACTTGACCCGTCTCACTAAACTTGGCCGCACTCTCTAAACAACGTACAGAGGTTGTACCAATCGCAATCACTCGACCACCCCTTCCTCGTGCCGCTTTAACTT
Source organism: Thiomicrorhabdus sp. (assembly GCA_033238645.1). Classification (GTDB taxonomy): domain Bacteria; phylum Pseudomonadota; class Gammaproteobacteria; order Thiomicrospirales; family Thiomicrospiraceae; genus Thiomicrorhabdus. The sequence continues at coordinate 6,324 of BQXR01000008.1, read as the reverse complement.
GATCAACAAGTGTCTGATCGACTTCAAGATACTCCGAGTGCATTACATGCTCACTGATATCATCCACCTGAACAGGTTTAAAGGTGCCCGCACCAACATGCAGGGTAACAAAACCAATATCTGCCCCCTTGGTTTTAATGCCTTCCATCAAAGCTTCATCAAAGTGTAAACCTGCAGTTGGTGCAGCGACCGCCCCTGGCTTTGCAGAGTATACGGTTTGATAACGCTCTTTATCGTCTTCAATATCCTCGGTACGTTCAATATAAGGAGGCAGAGGCATATGACCATATGCCTCAACAAGCTCTAAGGCACTCTGCTCTGATAACACCTTTAGCACAAATAGAGCACCCTGACGACCGCTCACCTCAACATCAAAAGCATTTTCAATACGCAGGATAGCACCTGCTTTTGGTGAACGACTTGAGCGAAGGTGGGTTAATAACGTTTTATCATCAACAACACGCTCTATTAACAGTTCAATCTGGCCACCCGTACTTTTTTGACCAAACAGGCGAGCAGGAATCACCTTAGTATTATTGAAAACTAATAGATCATTTGGCTGAACATAGGAGAGCAGATCAGGAAACTGATCATCTGATATTTTACCATTAGGCAGCATCACCAATAATCGGCTACCACGACGCTCCGCAGCTGGCTGTTGCGCGATTAACTGTTCAGGTAGTTCAAAAAAGAAATCTTGTCGTTTCACTAAAGTGCCGCTGATAGCCCCTACCTTGTTGGTTAACCCATCAGTAAAGTGCCAATCGTTCCATAAATTAAAAGATCGGCTATTTTCGCTGATTGAGCCTTTATTTTCAAGCAGTTAATCAGTTTCTACATTTAACAAATTAAGAGCTTGCCAAACAGAGCACTCAAAAAAAATATTCAATAAACACTACCCAATTCCCTACCCACCTATCTCCCCCTGCTTTTATGCCCTTTGGAGTACAAAATAATAATTCTCCTCACAGAAACATTAGCGCTTTTCAAGCAGAAGAGAATCAGAACATTCAACAAGATAATAAGTTGACACTCCTATAGCAAGCCTCTATAATTCGCGGCACACATATTGTGCCAGTGTGATGGAATTGGTAGACATGACGGATTCAAAATCCGTTGCTAGTAATAGCGTGGCGGTTCGAGTCCGCCCACTGGTACCAAATAAGTCTTCGACTTATTTACATCTATAGTACGACTGTAGCTCAGTTGGTTAGAGCACTACCTTGACATGGTAGGGGTCGGTGATTCGAATTCACTCAGTCGTACCAACTTCCCCGTTTAAAATCATCAAGTTACAACAAAAACCCTTATCCTAAACTTATCCCTTATACTCATTTATTCCGAAAGGGTAACCAAAAAGTAACCACCATTAACGGTTAACTGTATTCCTTAGGACTCCGAAAACTCATTTTCTATTTCAAATCCTTGGGGTTACCTTAGGGTTCATTGGCCTCCTACCCACTCCTGAAAAGCCTATTAATTTAGCAATCCTTACCGTAACCTTACCGTTAATTTTCCCTACTTTTCCCTACCTAACCCTTTCAGTAAAATACTCTTACGCGTACTGCTCCGAAAACCCTTGCCCTAACCTTGCCCTTCTTTTTTTTAATAGAGCTAGCAATAGGCATTCTTAAAGTTAGCATTTGTTAGCATCTCGTAATTTTAACCAAATTTTTTATTGAGCCAAAAACTCTCTTACGCGTATCTGTCCGAAAAGCCTTAATTACTCCAAACCCGCGCCCTAATATCGCCCTTTTACCAAGTGGAAAAACCTCCTTACGCGTACCGTTCAGAAAATCATATTTAATGTTCGCACCAAATAAGAGCAACGATTGAGATTAAAACTTTAATCGGCTTGTACCAAAGTCCTTAGACTGAGGCGGTCGAAAACCTTTACCTCTTACCTTTGCCATATAGGACACTCTATAAAACGCCTCTTTCAACTTATCGACACTATTCACTTTATGGAACGGGCTTTCAATGGTTGGAACGGTACGAGCGCCACAGGTGTCATCCTCCCATACACTTTTTACCTTTTCTCCCAGCTTTCCTGAATACTGAAGGTTATCACCATCAATAAATACAACAACGTGATAGTGCTGAGCTTTGCTTTTTTCTTGCTCTCTTACCCACGCAAAACCCATTTTAGATTTATATTCCCTTTCTACCCACCCCCTTAAAACTCTAATAAAGCGACTTAAATGTTCACTGTTTTCTGTATATTCTGCTTGATGTAAATCAAAGCGATATACAAATACCCGCTTCCACTCCTCATAACAAAGCACTAACTGGCTTGCCATTGATTGAAGCATTTCAAGATAACAGCCACTTTTTTTACTGTTCACAGGCAATGTATAGCCGCCTATGTCTATTTCCTCTTTATGGCTTTCTGTTTTTCGATTCGTCCGCTTTTTTGCTGCCCTTTTTATAGACGGTACAATCAGTTCTTTAAATCTAGTATTACTTAGGGATTCTTTACCAATAGATATTAGAAAATACCGCTCTTTTTGAGCGTTTTCTGATAGGCCACTTTTACCAACTGCCAAGGCTTTGAAGTCTGTCTCATGGTACAAAACCGCTGATACAAAACCGCTGAAGGAAAAAGCGCCCAAATTGAGCGCCTTATCCATGCCTTATTTCTCCGTTTTGTAATAGCGTTTTATGATGCTTTCAGCTTTTGAAAATGAGTCTTCTAAGATAAAATAAGCCTTATATCTCTTCTTACTTATCGGAGATGTTCGCCACTCCTTAGCATAGCCAATGCCTAAAACTGTCAACTCGCCACACTTTGAAAAGTGGTTTCTAAAGTAGTGATTACCGAACGGCAACCTTGAATACTCTCTATTAGAAACCTCTAAACCTTTCTTACTTTGTTCAAGGCAATATTTAAGAGCTATTACCCAATCAGGTATAGTAAGATACTTAATTACTAAAGTTTTATTTCTTTGGTTCTCTGTCGTCCCCTTGTCCGTCAAAACTACGGGGGCGCTTTTACTCTTAGCATCCTTCATTAGATCACCCCCTGAGCTTTAGACTCAATCCATGCCATAAGATCAACACGCCTATAGCCTGTCCAGCGATTACCTAGACTGATTTTTTTAGGGAATGTAGGGTCTGTCTCTGATAAGTGGTCGAGATGACTACGAGAACAGTTTATGAGTTGTTGCGCCTGAATAGGCCGCAATATTTCAGATTGGATTTGATTCTTCTTCTGATCAGACATAACAGCTTGAACAGCAGATTGAACGGTTTTAAATAACTCTGTTTGAAAGTCTGAGTTGTGACTTGTTTGTGCCAAGTTGAGCATGCGTGTATTCCTATTTAATTTAATAAGTTGTCACTAAGACACGCACACTTTCCCGCATTTTGATAATGAATAAAATTAACCCTCGTAACTCTCGTAACTCTCGACTAAGTTTTGTTATACCCCCTTAACCTAGCCATAAAAGCATCTCTATCTAATGTTTTATCGTCAGAATGATTTATTACACTCCTAGCGCTTTCTCTGCCTAGACTAACTTTTGATTTTAATCTGTTAGGTAAGTCCTCAGAACTCACTGAGTTAATCACCACATCCCATGCTTCTTTCTTAAAAAGATGCCGATCATTCTTACTAAAAAAGTCAGCAAAACAACAGTACATTAAATCAAAAATCACATCTTGCCTGCCATCTGTTGGCGGGTTTGTAAATGGAAAAACCTGATCTTTCTTTCTTGATTCTGGAGCATCACCCTTTTCATCAAATGCTTTTTGAACGACTTTATCCTTAGCTACATAAAGATCATTACGCTCTTCAAAAGCTTCTAAATCGGTTCTTTTTAGACACAAAAAGCTCCACGAACCAAGTAAAGAAACATATCCATAATTATAATCATTATGATATTCATAGATAATGATCATTCTTTCAGGCTCTCCCTCATCCCAAAACCTATGTTTATAACATCTAAAAAAGCGAAGATATTTTCTTTTTAGGCGCTCTACTTCTTTGTATTCCTTATTGGAAGATGCCATCTCCCAATCTTCGATAATTGACTCTAATTTATTGGCATAAATCCTTTCATGCGCATTTTGTTTTTCCTTATTATTAACAGCTTTCAACGGTATATAGGGCTCTAGAATCCAATTACGAAACTCGCCATTAGTCCACTCGTCACCAACAGCCTTACCACTTACTATTTCTTTATCTGTCCAATTACCATGCTTTAAATTGGTTTTCACTTCTCGCGGGTATAATTCCAAATCCTGATCCTGATGATAACCATTCATCAATCGACAAAATTGTATGACGGTTAAGCTCTGTAATTTACTCCAACGAGCATAAACCTCTTCAACAGTAATAAACTCCTGATCTGATTTAGGTAAAGGTAACTTTCCCGACATACTTGAAACTCCCTAAAGCTTCTCCCCCTCTCATAAAATAAGGTGGCAATAATAGGCGCTGAGGGAAGCGCTTTTCGGTCGCTAAACCTAATTACTGCCAATTCTGTTTAATCGGCCTTACATGGCCTATATGGTGTTTTTATCCTGATTACCTGCCTCACTCTGACATACAACATCAAAAGCCATTAGAGCGCCCTTGGTTCTATCAGGGGCTAGATGTCCATAATGGGATTCAATCATCTTGGTGGATTTATGCCCCGCCATTCTCGCAACCTGTAAAAGGTTCTCTGTTTGTATGAGTGTACTTATCCAATGATGACGTAAAGCGTAAAAATCTAAGTCTTCAGGTAAACCGCCTAACTGCTTGATCTTACGCCACGGTTTTAAATGGGCGTGTTTATCTAGCTGTCCATTAATTCGCTCTGATGGAAAGATTAAACCGCTTTCAGGCTTGCCCTTCTGTTCCCACCATTTCCGCATTAGTTCAATAATAGAATCAGGTAAATCTAAGATGACTGTAATAGGGTCTGAATGGTGGCGTGTCTTGGATGGGGTATAGCTCAAACGCTTAAAATTTAGGTTCAAGCTTTGCCATGTAATGGCTTTTAGATCACCCACTCTCATACCCGTGTAATAGGCTAGATAAGTAAGAGGAATAGACCAATGTGTAAAACGCTTTTTTTCAAAAGAGTCTAGTGAGTGATTACCCCGCTTAATGCTGCCTGTTCGTTGCTGTCTTTTGAGGTCGTTAAAAGCTTCCAGTCCAGCAAACAAACAACTCAATTCATCAGACGTTAATAAGCGCCTTTTGTCTTTGCGGTCTATGTGCTGATCTGTTTCTTCAAAGTGGGGGCGTTCTAACGGGGATTTAGCAGGCAAGGGGTTTGCCAGAAGAAAGCCATCATCAACCGCCTTATTAAGCAGTGTCTTTAATGCGCCATAAGCACGTAAGATAGTGGGAAACTTAACATCTTTTTCCCTCACTACTTGCCAATCTTTTATATCAGCCACAGTAATGAGGCTCATATCCTTATCAAGCAAGTGTTTGAAGTTGTTCGCGATCATCTTCAGGGTGTCATTACCTGAGCGCTTTCGCTGTTGGTGTTTGGTATAAAGGCCGTTTAGATAGTTGCCTAATTCACGCTGTTCAAATTTACGCTGAGATTCGATATAAGCCCGTTTATCCTGTTCTGCTTGCTCAAGTGGGTCTATATGGTTTTTTAGCTCTAAGGCTAACCTAGCGGCTTCATCTGGCTTGATCTCTGAGACCTTACCAATCGTTTTAACTCTACGTACACCGCTGGGGGTGCTGTAGCGATAACGATAAGCCGCCCCCTTTTGAGTCTTCTTGACCATTAGACCAGTAATATACTCGCAGCTAATAACGTCTTGATACGCTGCTGAGGCTAAAAAGTCTTTAATAACTTTTAGAGTAAGAGAGGTTTTTTGTTTTGATGTTTTCTGTCTGTCTGACATTCCAATATTCCGCCTATATTGAAAAAGGGTAACCAAAAGGTAACCACTTTATAACTCAAAACAGAATAAAACACAAGAAACGTAAAGAAGGGATAAAGGCCAAATTCCTCTATAAATAAAGACTTAAATCGCTAAAGGCTTGTTTTTAAAAGAGTCACTTAATGCCTTGACATGGTAGGGGTCGGTGATTCGAATTCACTCAGTCGTACCAATCTTTAAAATCATTTCTGATTTACAAAAACTCAAACTCTTTTATATTCAGGTCATCAGATCTTAAATTTTTTTGATCAAAAGATTCAAGAATCTTCATCACCTTACGAATACCAACATCCATTGAGCGCCCTTTTTTCCAAAGCATTAAGCGTTCACGTGAAATACCCACAGCATCTGCTAAACACTACGGTGAAAGTTTCCGAGATTTACGCAACTCAGTCAACTGAGTACCCAGATTTTGATAATCCATAGCCC
>BQXR01000007.1:0-179700 GCA_033238645.1 Thiomicrorhabdus sp. | reverse complement strand
CATTAGGTCTTCATAGGTCTCACGCGGGCGAATTAACCATGCTTGATCGCCTTGTACCAACACTTCTGCCGCACGTGGACGTGTGTTGTAGTTAGAGCTCATAGTGAAGCCGTAAGCGCCTGATGATTTAACCGCTAATAGATCGCCTGCTTTTAAGTTCAGCGTACGATCTTTGCCTAAGAAATCACCCGTTTCACAAACAGGGCCAACTAAATCCCAAGCGGCTTCTAAGCCATCTGTTCTTGGACTAACAGGCACAATCTCTTGATAGGCTTGATATAGCACAGGGCGAATTAGGTCATTCATTGCGGCATCAATAATGGCAAAGTCTTTATGCTCTGTTGGTTTTAGGTATTCCACTTCGGTGATTAAAACCCCCGCATTACCTGCAATAGCACGACCTGGTTCAATAATGACCTCTATAGAGTCGTCATTTAACTTGGTGATTAGCGCTTGAATGTAGTCTTTTATCTCTGGTGGTTGTTCATCGGTATATTGAATGCCTAATCCACCACCTAGGTCTAAGTGATGAAGATCGATGCCCATCTCTGCTAGCGTTACCTTAAGGGTTAATACACGCTCTAGGGCATCAATGAACGGGCTGATCTCTGTTAGCTGAGAACCAATGTGACAGTCGATTCCGATAGGGTTAATATGTGAGCAAGCACAAGCATCGGCATAAAGTTCTGGTGCGGTATTAATATCGACCCCAAACTTATTGTCTTTTAGACCCGTTGAGATATAAGGGTGTGTTTGTGCATCGACATCTGGATTAACACGAATGGAAATATTGGCCATTAGATCCATTGACTCTGCAACGGCTTGAATACGATCTAACTCGGCATGTGACTCAATATTGAAACAACGAATACCCACTTCTAATGCACGACAGATCTCTTGAGACTGTTTTGCCACACCAGAGAAAACGACTTTTTTAGGATCTCCCCCCGCACGTAGAACACGTTCAAGTTCACCTTGCGAGACGATATCAAACCCAGCACCCATTTTGGCTAAGCTATTTAACACGGCAATATTAGAGTTAGTTTTAACTGCATAACAGACTAGGTGAGGCTGTGAGCCAAACGCTTTATCAAATGCTGACCAGCGACTTTCAAACTCTGTTTTAGAGTAGACATACAAAGGTGTGCCATACTCTTTAGCGAGAGCATCTAATGAGATATTTTCTGCATGAAGGGTGTTGTTAATGAGTTGAAAAGCTTGTGTCATTTTTGATCCTGAAAACTGATTAAGCGCAGAGCCTGCTGGTTATTAATAAATTGTTGCGATACTTGCTGATCTGCTTTTTGTGCCGTCTCCTCATCAGGAAGACTCAAAGAGCCTTTTTTGCCACAAGCGGTGAGTGAAAAAGCCATCACTACTAAGAACAGACTAGAGAGTAAACGCATAATAATCAGCCTCTATCATCGCCTACTAAAATTGTAAGCGGGTTAAATTAGGTTGGGGAAGTTACACCTTGATGCATTCACCTCAAACTATTTAGATGAAAACTGTGGCTAAAATACACAGAAACTTGTTTATTGAATCTGCCTTCCCTTAAAATGTGGCTATTTTATCAGAAACGAGTGCCTGCTATGCAAGAAGCGAACGATACGATGAACGATACTGTTTTGGACAAACCCATTATTATCGAACCAAATGAAACTGCTACGAGAGCAGTGATTTGGTTACATGGTTTGGGGGCGGATGGAAATGACTTTGTAGGCTTAGTACCTGAGCTGAATCTACCTGAAAATAACGGTATTCGTTTTGTCTTTCCGCATGCTGCTGTTAATCCCGTGACCATCAATGGTGGTATGGAGATGCGCTCTTGGTATGACATTCGTAGCAATGATTTTATGGAAGATATTGATGCCGCTGGGATTCGTGTATCTTGTTATCAGATCTATGATTTGATTAAAGAGCAGATGGATCAGGGTATTCCTGCTGATAAAATTATTTTGGCAGGTTTCTCGCAGGGGGGCTTAATTGCCTTGCATGCAGGTTTGAGTTTTGGCCATACCTTAGCGGGTATTATGGCACTATCGACCTACTGCCCAATGCCGCAACAATTTAGCCAACATCGCCAGATGCCTATTATGATGACCCATGGTCGTTTTGATAATGTGATCCCGATGCAGGTTGCAAAAGCCTCTTGTGATGCTTTAAAGAAACGCGGTTATAAAATAGAGTGGCTTGAGTACCCGATGGAACATCAGGTCTGTATTGAAGAGATTAGAGATCTATCTCGTTGGTTAAGAGAAACCTTAGGACTTTAATCAGGCTTTAATAAGAACGATTTAAACAAATACGTTAAAAAGGATTGCCGATCATGACTGATTTACAACGCTGCCAAGACTTTTGGCAGGCTCGCCGTAGTGTTATTTTGAGTACTCAAGATCAGGCGGGTTTAATCGAAACTAGTGTGACGCCTTTTATTAGCGATGAGCAGGGGTGTTTATATGTTTTTATCAGTGAGTTGGCACAACACACGCAAAACCTACTGAATTTAATGGCTAGCCGCGCTGAAAAAACGGATCAAATATTTCAAGCAGGGGGGGTAAGTGCGCTGTTGGTGGCTGATGAGTCTGAAACCGAGCAACTATATGCGCGAGAAAGAATCACACTGAAATTAGACGCGACAGAAATCACTCGAGGTTCTGTTGAATACGACCAGTTGATTGCTAAGTTTGAAGCAGAGTTTGGCGAAGTGATTGGCCTGTTAAACAGCTTACCAGATTTTCATCTGATTCAGCTTAAGCCGATAAGTGGTGGTTATGTGATCGGTTTTGGTAAGGCGTTTACTTTTGATGGTTTCTTGAGCGATGGCTTAACACCGATTTCAAAGAAATAGTGCAGAAAAATGCTAAATAATCTCAACGGGGACATTGAGTTTCTTAAGGGGTTTTCCTATCCATAGATAAGTCATCCCGTGACTTTTTTGCGCACAACTCGTTGTACACTGCCCACTGCTGCACTCACCATGTTCAAGGCTTTGAATAAAGCCTTGAACAATCAGTGGTTCAATCAGGCCTAAGGCGGCATCTTCCGTCAAATCAAAATGATTTTTGATATTTATTAAGGAGACCTGTTGATATCTCTTAATGTATTTTTTTAGATCAAGCAGAATCATTTTACCCCCCCCCCTGCTTGTTATTCAGAATCAGCGATGTTCTTTAATTTACAAGGCTGTTTTAAGTCGATTACCTTCTCTTTTTGGCAGTATTTTTGGCCGACTTTTTTTAAAGAAAAGAATATAAAAAGCATCACGGAAGCGATGATTGCCAGCCATATCGTACTGCTTTGTGGGTGTTGGTTAAAGGTTGTGGCTTGGAAGAATCCAACGGCAACGCTATAACCTAAAATCATACTCCAACCGCCACTATACAAAGCCCAGCGCCAGCCAAGCTCTTGTTTTATCGCGCCAAAAGTGGCCACGCATGGGAAGTAGAGCAAGATCAATAATAGGTAAGCATAAGCACCAATATCACCTTGGAAGTTTGCCGACATCTTATCCAGTGTGGATAGGCTAAACCCCTGTTCCTCTGCAATGGCTAATTTATCATCAACGCTGTTAATTGACTTGAGCCCCAATGGATCAGAAATATCAGTGATAATATTGGTGATATTCGCGGGCACAGTCGCTACAGCTTCTTGCAGGGCACTTATAAAGTCATAATCCTCCATTGATGAGTGATCATTTTTCTTGCTTTGATAGAGTGCATCTAGAGAGCCAACAACCACTTCTTTCGCTAGTAGGCCTGTCATGAGACCAACCGTAGCAGGCCAGTTGTCTTCAGTAATACCAAGTGGTGCAACAATAGGCGTCGCTGCTTTAGCAACGGTACTCAAAATAGATTGTGGTTGATTTTCATTACCAAAAGAGCCATCAGTGCCCATGCTATTAAAGAAATTAAGCAGCAATACCACCAGCACAATGATCTTACCAGCATCCAAAATAAAGCTCTTAAGTTTATTACGAAGACTGATAATCACATTCAAAACCGCTGGACGATGATAGATGGGCAGCTCCATTAAGAGTGGCGGTGCTTCACCTTTTAATAGAGTGTTTTTTAGCATGAGCGCGGTTAAAACAGCAGCAATGAGGCCAATTAAATAGAGCGAGAAGACAATGAGTGCGGCATGTTCCGCAAAGAAAGCGGTAGCAAACATCACATAAACTGTTAGGCGGGCGCTACAAGACATAAAAGGGGTCATCATGGTGGTCATGATTCGGTCTCGTTGATCGGGCAGGGTTCGGGTGGCGAGTACGGCAGGGATATTACAACCAAAGCCAATAACCAGCGGAATAAAGGCTTGACCTGATAAACCTAAACGACGCATTAGACCATCCATAATGAGCGCTGCTCGTTGCATATAACCAGTCTCTTCCATAATGGATAGCAGTAGGAAGAGTGCTCCTATGACGGGAATAAAGGTAGCGACGACATGTATACCACTCCCAATACCGCCTGCAAGAAAGGAGATAAGCCAACTTGGTGCATTGACCGATTCCAGCAGGGCGGTTGGCCCATCAACAAACAGCGCTTGCGCCCCTAGATCAAAGAAGTCTAAAAAGGCATTACCGACCGCAACGGAGAGGGCGAATACTAGATACATAATGACTAAAAATATAGGCAGCCCAAAAATAGGGTGTAGCAACCAGCGATCTAGCTGATCGGTGGTATTGCGGGTAAATTGATCTGTATGGGTTTGACAGGCGTGCGCAGTATCATGGGCAAACTGGAAGTAGAGATCTGCAGAAATGAGCAGTAGATCTTCATCATAATATGACTCGAGACATTGTTTTTCAGTCTGACAAAAAGCCTGTACTTCCGCTGGTGCAGCCTCTGGGTGAATTAGCATCTGCATACTTGCCCAACAGGATTCAGAGTCTGCACTGCCTAAAACTTCACGTAGCGCATGAACTGAAGAGTGTAGTTGTTTAGGCAGATCAAAATGCAGTTTAGAGTGTTGATTGAGTAGGGATGGTAGTTGCTGTTTAAGCTGATCAATGCCTTTGTTGTAATAAGCTGAGATGGGGATAACAGGGCAGCCTAACTGCTGCGCCAGTTTATCAGGATCAATATCTAGATTGCGCTCTTTCAATAGATCCATACGATTCAAGACAACGACAATCGGCAGACCCATATGCAGCAGTTGCGCGGTTAAGAACAGTTGACGTTCTAAACTGGAGGCATCGACGATATTAAGAATGAGATCGGCAGGTTGGTTTTGCAGAAAGTTACAAGCGACTTTTTCATCTAGTCCAGAGTGAGAGGACTGCTCTAAACTATAGACGCCTGGTAGATCGATTAAGTGGTAGTCATGCTGATTGAGTTCAAAAAAACCAGACTTCTGTTCAACTGTTACCCCTGGCCAGTTACCCGTGGTCTGTTGAGAGCCTGTCAGGCGATTGAAAAGTGTGGTTTTACCGCAGTTAGGACTACCAATCAGGCCTATTTGAAAGGCCTTATTACGAATAGCAGATCTTTTTTTGAATTTGATTTTAGGCTTAGTGATACTCATGATAAAGGTTCAACTTGGATATAGTCCGCAATCAGCTTATCGATGGCAAAACGGCTACCATCTACACAAACGACTAAGTTTTTCCCTCTAACTAAAACCAGCTCAACCACACTTTTGGTATGAAAGCCTAAATGTACAAGGCGCATTTTAATATCTGCATCACCCAGCAGGGCGGTAATCTGGCTAATTTGCCCTGCATGGCACTGTGAAAGGGGTAGGTTATGTTTGAGCGGTGATTTTAGATCAGTCATGATTAGCTCTAAATGAAATGGTTATGTGTCTGATTTTCTTTGCAGTTTATAGAGGGCAACTTCCCCTAACCAGTTTGGTGCTAGGCGCATCCCAAAGCTTGTGCGGTGCTCAGTGTTGACCACGGTACGAGCAACCACTTCGATATCTTTGTCTTCGCAGAGCGTTTCAAAGTCATTAAAGGTACACATGTGAATATTGGGGGTGTCAAACCATTGATAAGGCAGGGTATCTGTTTTGGGCATGCGCCCCTTGAGTAAAAGTTGGGCACGGTTTCGCCAGTGACCAAAGTTAGGGAAGGTAATAATAATCTCTTTACCAATGGCAAGCATATCTTCTAAGAGTTCATCAGGACGACCCACGACCTGTAAAGCCTGAGTCATAATGACATAGTCAAAAGAGTTTGCATCAAAATAGTCTTCTAAATCGAGGTTATTAAGGTTGCCTTGAATAACGTTAAGGCCTTTTTGCATCGCTTGGATATTTTTTGTTGGGTCAAGCTCCATGCCATAGCCAGTGACATCATAGGTATCAATAAGGTGTTCTAATAAAGTACCATCCCCACAGCCTAAATCTAGTACACGACTATTGGGGGTGATCCACTCAGAGATGAGTTTAAATTCTGGAGTCATTAGGCTCATTTTGCAGCCTCACTTGTTGTAGTAATGGTCAAACTGTCATGTAAGACACGCTTCATATAGGCTCTAAAAATCCCCATATAGTGATCGTTAGGCAGTAAGAATGCATCATGACCATGCTCAGAAGTCACCTCGGCATAACTCACATCCGCATCATTATCTAACAATGCTTTAACGATTTCATGTGAGCGAGCAGGGGCAAAACGCCAATCCGTAGTGAAAGATACCACTAAGAATTTGGCGGTTGCTTGTGACAGAGTTTTGGTTAGATCATGGTTAAACTCAGCCGCAGGGTCAAAGTAATCAAGCGCTTTGGTCATGAGTAAGTAGGTATTGGCATCAAAGTTCTGTTTAGTCGCAAACTTTTCACCTTGGTAACGTAGGTAGCTCTCTACTTGGAACTCAACATCATAGCTGTATTTTAGATCTGTTTCACGGCGTTCACGACCAAATTTTGAGCCCATCATATCGTCAGATAGGTAGGTTAGATGCCCAAGCATTCTGGCTTGTGCCAAACCTTGTTTAGGTGTGGTGCTGTGCTCAATAAAGCGACCTTCATGAAAATCAGGATCGGTCATAATAGCGCGACGAGCGACTTCATTAAAAGCGATGTTCTGTGCTGACAGTTTAGGCGCAGCGGCAATGACTAAGGCGTGGCGTAATTTGTCAGGGTAATTGATAGACCACTGTAATACCTGCATGCCACCCATAGAACCACCAATTAAGGCAGCCCACTGATCAATACCAAGATGCTTGCGTAGTTCGTTCTGGCTATTAACCCAGTCCTTGCAAGTAACCATTGGAAAATCAGGGCCATAAACTTTGCCTGTCTCAGGGTTGGTGGTGGTAGGGCCTGTACTACCGTGACAACCACCAAGGTTATTAGAGCAGACGACAAAAAATTGGTCTGTATCAATTGGTTTTCCAGAACCGATATAACTATTCCACCAGCCAGCTTTGCCATCCACATCTAAGCCAGCAACATGATGGTTACCACTCAAAGCGTGACAGATCAACAGAGCATTAGAAGCATCGGCATTCAATTCGCCATAGGTTTCAAAAGTTAAGTCATAACGAGGTAGTACAGAGCCGCTAGAAAGGGTTAGTGGGCTCTCAATGCTCATTACCTGTGGCGTGATAATACCTAATTCTTGAGTCATAATTTATGCTTAACCTATCATTGCTTGAGTAAATGCAGAGATAGAGCCGACCACCATAATTTGGGTCAACTTAATCGCGGCAATAGCCGCTAATGGGGATAAATCCATGCCGCCAATAGGTGGAATAAGGCGTTGAAATGGAGCCAAAATAGGCCGAGTCATTTGATCAAAAATTGCCGTATTTGGGTTGTTTCCTGGTGAGACCCAGCTTAGAACGGCCTGAATAATAATTAACCAAAATAGCATATCTAGTAACTGGTTTATGATCTCAGTCGTTGAAGCCAGCGCAATAAAGACAGGGCCAAATTCACGGTTCGTTAAAAAACCAATTAACAGTACAAAAAGTGCTTGAATAATAACTGCGGTAATGAGAGCAGACCAGTCCCACTGTCCCTTCGGTGGAAGGACTTGGTTGACGGCAGCACACAGTGGGTTGGTGACTTTGGCAGTAAAGTTCACGATAGGGTGACGCCAGTCAGCATGGGTTGCACGCAGTAAAAAACGCAGCATCAATATAAAAATAACTAAGCCGACTACAAACTGTATTAGAAATAGTCCGCCTTGACCGATAGGGGATTCCATTATGATTTTCCTCCTAAGTCATCCGCAAGTTCGACTGCGCGTGTTTGTGCGGCAGTCATTGCATCTTCAACAATCTGACGAAGTCCTGCATCTTCAAAACTTTGAATGGCGGCATGAGTAGTGCCATTAGGAGAGGTTACATTTTTACGTAAGGTTGCACAGTCTTGTGGACTTTCCATGACCATTTTGGCAGCGCCTAAAGCAGTCTGCATGGTTAACAGGTGTGCAGTTTTAGCATCTAACCCAAGTTTTTGTGCCGCATTTTCCATCGCTTCCATAAAAAGGAAGTAGTAAGCTGGCCCACTCCCTGAAAGTGCAGTGACTGCATCCAATTTCTTTTCTTCATCCACCCAGATCGTTAAACCTGCGGCACGTAAAACATGTTCAGCTTGGCTTTTTTGCTCTTCAGAAACTTGTTCATTAGCAAACAGGCCTGCGGCACCCGTTTGAATGAGTGACGGCGTATTGGGCATGGTTCTGACAATGGCATTATTACCACCTAACCAACGGTTAATATCTTTAGAACGAATACCTGCGGCGACTGAGATCAGTAAGCACTTTTTAGATTGAATACTTGCCTGAATATCTTCACAGGCCGATTGTAGTATTTGCGGCTTAACAGCCAGTACCACAATATCTGATTTCTCAATGGCTTGTTGATTGCTCTCATAGCACTTAATCCCTAAAGACTGGGTTAAGGCGTCACGTTGCTCGGCAGATGGGTCCGTTGCAATGATATTCGCTTTGTCATAACCACTGGCAATAAGCCCACCAATTAAACTTTTAGCCATATTGCCGGCGCCAATAAAACAGATTGATACATTCATAATATTTTGTTTTTACCTATGTTGAGCCTATGGTTAACCAGTCTTGAACTCTCTGAGGGTCAGAGAAGCGCACTGCCTAAAATTAAAGGCTTCATTATACGCGATAATGGACGAGAATTTATACAGGCAACTGCTTAGAAAGGGCGAGATTGGTCAGATTTTACATAACCCCCCCTGCTCAAAATAATGAGCGGGCCTTTATGATAGAAAATAAGCCCTTTTTTAGCGTTTTAAGTGTCCCTTGTATTGATGTGGTTACTATAGGTAATAGATTGAAAAATAAGGAAATAAATGTTAAAGAAATGTATGCGTTGGTCGTTAATACTTATACAAGTCTATAAAAATACTCAAATTTGTGTTAAAAACTAGATTATTTAGAATCTTACACAAGATGAACCACCTGGCTGGTATTAGAGAATAATGCACCAGTTAGTTTTATTCTTCATCGCTTAAGCGGTGACTATTATTTAGAAAGGGGCTCTGTTATGTCCAATACAATTTCACAAAATCCAATGCTCGCTAAGATGATGGCCCATCCTGATGGCAAAGCTGATGAAGCGAATAAAGGCAGTTTGTCAGATTTAGTTCGTGCCGATCAAGCGCTTAAAAATGCACAAAATGTACCTAGACCCTCGCAGCCAACAGATCAGTTTTCTGCCTCTGACCAAGCTAAGATTGCAGCCGCTCGTATAGAGCAGTATGAGAGCGCATATCAGTATAGTGAGACGATGAGTTTACAGCTAACGACTAAAGAGGGGGATACTGTTTCCGTTGACTTTAGACAGTTGTATGCAGAGTACCAGTCTTACCGTGCAATGGAATCTCAGGAAGAGGGGCCAAAAGGGGTTCGTTATTTTGAAAGTCGTGAGATGATGGAAGCGACCGCTTTTGAAGAGCAGTTTGCATTTTCTGTGAATGGCGATCTAAATGATGATGAGTTAAAAGCGGTTTTTAATGTATTTGAACAGGTTGATGAGTTAGCCAATAACTTTTTTGATGGTAATATCGAGAAGGCGCTTGAGAAGGCTATGGCGCTAGAAATTGATTATGGTCAGATACAGAGCATGCAGCTTAATTTAACGCAAGCAGAGATGAAGGCAACCAGTTATCAGAAGTCAGCGGTATCTGAATATGAGAATGTGAAAGAGCAGGTTGAAGGTGGTTCTTCTGAAAAAGCAACAGAAGACTATGGTGTTTCGATGTCTGATATACCGCCTTACCTGCAACAGTGGCAGGCGACTATTGAGCAGTTGGATGTTTATTTTAAAGCACCAGAAAAGGCTGTTGATGAGTTAACAGCGGATGTGGCTTCTCAACGATTCCCCGATCAGGACTCTCGCCCTAGTTGGTTTGAGCGTGTTCAGGAGTTTCATACCCGTTTGACAGAGTATGCTGCGGCTGAAAAAGAGAAGTCTGATAGACTCGATCAAGCGATGGAGGTTGCTGCTGAAGACGCAAATGATAATGTGACAGAAGCTGCTGGTGTGGCTGTTCCTGATGAGGCAACTCAGTCTGGCAGCCGTTAAAGCGTATTTAATCTAACGGTAGCTTAAAAAGCCAGTATGACATTGTTATGCTGGCTTTTTTATGGATGATTGTTAATTAAATTTTGACTGAATTGTCATTTAACTTGGTTTTTTACGGTAGTCTCGAGCACCAAAAATATCAGTGCCTATACGCACAATGGTTGCCCCTTCCATAATGGCCGCTTCTAAATCGGCAGACATACCCATCGATAACGTATCTAACTGCCAATCTGGATGAGCTTGGTTTAACTCTGTTAGCAGTTGCGACATCTGTGCAAAGGATTGGCGCTGAGCTTCAGCGCTATCGGCCTTCTGTGGAATGGCCATTAAGCCTCGCAGTTTTAAATGAGGTAGTTGAGCAATTTCAGTAGCCACTGCCATGATCTCGTCTGGCGTAAAGCCTGCTTTACTCTCCTCTTGACTGATATTGACCTCTAATAAAATATTTAAGGGCGCAAGCTCAGTAGGTCTTTGCTGGCTTAGGCGTTGCGCAATCTTAAGACGATCCACGCTGTGCACCCATGCAAAATTCTCTGCAATAGATTTGGTTTTATTCGATTGAATGGGGCCAATAAAATGCCATTCTAAGCTAGGGCATTCCGCTATTTTAATAAGCGATTCTTGTAGGTAGTTCTCACCAAAACAGCTCTGCCCATTTTTTGAAAGCTCAATAATATCTTCAATCGGTTTGGTTTTACTAACAGCCAGTAAGGTGACTGATTCAATCGATCGATTGGCTTTAATACATGCTTGTTGAACTCGGCTGTTGACGGATTGATAACGTTCAATAAGGGTCTGTGACATAGGGAGGTTTGCTCTTAGTAGTGAATAGAATGATTGTATTAAAATAAGCTGATTATATGTCCCTAAATTAACAAAATTTATCATGATTTAATGTCATTTATTTACTCAGTCATAAGTTATTTCTAATCAATTATCCCTTCTATTTTGAGCAGGGGGGGGAGTGGCAATACATGATCATAGGCGTATACTCAAAAAGATCAGTGTTTGATTATTTTAATAAAAGGAGATTCAATGAAAAAAGTTAAATCAAGTGAAGGTAACTACCCTTATGCCAATAAAATCGACCGTCGGGAGTATGAAGATACTAAGCGCTTGTTGCAAATTGAACTTCTAAAATTACAGAAGTGGGTCAAAGAGAATGATGAACGTATTGTTTTAGTTTTTGAAGGACGTGATGCAGCAGGTAAAGGTGGCACTATTAAGCGTATTATGGAGCACCTTAACCCTCGTGGTGCGCGCGTAGTTGCTTTGGATAAGCCCAGTGAGATAGAGAAGGGGCAGTGGTACTTTCAGCGCTATATTCAAAACCTGCCAACCCAAGGGGAGATTGTTCTGTTTGACCGTTCTTGGTACAACCGTTCAGGGGTAGAGCGAGTGATGGGCTTCTGTAAGCCTTCTGAATATACTCAGTTTATGTATCAAGCGCCTGAGTTTGAAAGAATGATTACGGCAGATGGTGTTCGCCTAATTAAGTATTGGTTCTCGGTGGGTCGCAAAGAGCAACTTCGTCGTTTTAACGCCCGTAAAAATGATCCGTTGAAGCAGTGGAAATTAAGCCCAATGGATTTGGCCTCTCTTGATCGTTGGGATGACTACACAAAAGCTAAAGAGGATATGTTCTTCTACAGCAATACGACACAAGCGCCTTGGACCGTTGTAAAGTCGAATGATAAAAAACGTGCACGTTTAGAAGCCATTCGTCATCTACTGAATGTGATTCCTTATGACGGCAAGGATCATGAGATTGTAGGGGATCCTGATCCGCTTATCTTGAGTACAGGTGAAGATATTTTCCAGCAGGATTAGTCTCTTGCAATATTGGTTCTAAACGATAAAGCGCTTTTAATTAAGCGCGGTACTTTAATAAGATAGGGTTTACAGATATGAATATACAAAAACATGCAGACAATGTGGTTTCAGGATACAAGAAAACCTTAACACTAGAACAGCTTCAATTGTTGGGTGATGAGAGTTTGGAGGAGTTGCAAATTTTGATTGAAGCCGCTCTAGGAAGTGCGGTTTCAACCGCTTTACATGATAATGTTAAAGAGATTGAAGCTTTAGCTAAAGAGACCCGTAAACGTGCTGGGTCAATTTCGTTATTAGAGAACTAATCTAAATTAGGTTTGATTAATACAGCCGTACTTAACGGCTGTTAGTTGAATCCAGTCGAATGCTTCACAGGCCTGTAAACACTGCTCTTGGATGTATGGGTCTTGAATGCAGGTAATGACATGCCAAGGCTGAGCCTCGGCTTGAGTTCTTGTTAAGGCCGTTTGCTGCATCCAGCAAGTCAATAACTCAATAAGTTGACCCTCAAAACAGCCTGCTAGCCCTAAGTCACTGGCCAATCGGTTCGTGATCTGCCAATCCTCTAAAAGTGTACTACAACCAATTGCTTCAGCGGGCATATCTGGCGCCATAAACAGCGCGGGTTTGACCACAAAAGGAAATGTACTCGAGCTGTGTAGTAGGGCGATGGTTTGGCTGTTTTGGCTCTCCTTACTTGCTTTGCTTATTTTGATTAAGTCACTTCTCTGTTTGGCTAGCAAAAATAGGCTAGCCATTGCGAGTTCACTGCCTAAAATGACCATATTAGGGGCTAATAGTTTAGTACCCAATGTAATGTTAGCTTCTGCTGGCAGGCAATAGTTTATCTGTACAGGCTGTTGCTCAGTTGAGAGTGGTGTTTGGCTAAGCAGTTGTAGCTGTATGTGATCAGCTGAAAGTGTTTGTTGAAAGAGAATTAGCGGAACGGGTGAACCCTTAAAGTAGAAGAGACAGCCTATATCAAACAAATTCTGCAGCTCACTAGTGAGTGGTAGTTTAAGGTTGATAAGCCAAAAACCACCCACCTGTTCAGATTGTGAAAATTGTTCAATAAGGGCGTAGAGAGCGCTCATTTATAAGTTAGGATTACGGTAAACAGGGCGACCTTGGAAGAAGGTTTGCTCAACTTTACCAATAAACTCCCAACCTTTGAAAGGTGTATTTTTACCTTCGCTCACCATTGCTTCAGGGTCTAGTGTCCAATAACCCTCAGGGTCAATAATACTTAAATCAGCAGGACGGTTGGTTTCTAAAGAGCCTGTTTGTACACCTAGAATATTGGCAGGATTTTGCGTGACACACCGAATTGCTGTCATGAGATCTAAATCGTACTCTTGAACCAGCTTTAAGAGCAGTGGTAATAGGGTTTCCAACCCACTGACACCAGGAATACTTTCACCAAAAGGCAGTAATTTATCATCTTTTTCTAAAGGGGTATGGTCACTAACAACAGCATCAATAACACCTGTTTTTAAGCCCATTAAGAGTGCCGTTTTATCCTGCATACTGCGCAAGGGGGGGGATACGTGGAATAGGCTATTAAAGCCAAGTACATCCATCTCAGATAGATGCAGTTGATGAATGGCAACATCACAGGTTACTTTTAAGCCACGTTTTTTGGCATCAGCAATCATCTCAACAGAGCGTGCGCAGGAGAGTTGTGAGAAGTGTGCACGAATACCCGCTTCTTCAACCAAAATTAGATCACGGGCTAAAGCGGTTGTTTCAGCAGATGGCGGAATTTCTGGTAGGCCTAAACGTGTACTGACAGGGCCACTGTGTGCAACGCCATTGTTTTTTAGCAGGCTATCTTCGCAGCGCAGCATCACAACCATGTCATGAGAGACGGTATATTCTAGGGCATTTTTGAGTATTAGAGAGTTTTGTACAGGGCTGTTGGCTTGGCTCAAGGCAACGCAGCCAGCCTGCTTGAGAGAGTAAATACTACTTAAACGCTCACCTTTTAAATCTTGAGTTAAGGCACCAATTGGCATCACAAAGGCAGTAGCAGCTTGGCGAGCACGGCGTTGTAACAGCTCTGTTACGGCTTGAGAATCATTAACCGGAGAGGTGTCTGGGGGACAGCAAATACTCGTAATACCACCTGCAACAGCCGCTTTCGTTTCTGTTGCAATTGAGCCCGCATAGTGGCTACCAGGTTCGCCCAGTCGTGCTTGCAGGTCAACTAGGCCTGGCAGAATCCATTTTCCAGTGGCATCAATCTCTTTGTCAGCAGTAAATCCTTCTGGTGCTTGATCACCAATACCAGCAATTCTACCTCGGGCAATATAGAGGTCAGTCACTTGATCCAAGTTCTGGGTTGGGTCAATCACTCGACCATTTTTAATAACCAGTCTCATTATTTCTCCTCCTTGCTTGGATTGCTGTCTTGATGTCCCTCAAGATCAAGCGTGGCCTGTTCTGATTTATATTGGCTAAGCTGTGCAGCATTACTCATGATAATTGACATAACCGCCATGCGAACGGCAATACCGTAAGTGACCTGTTCTAAAATAACGGATTGAGGGCCATCAGCCACGGCAGATTCTATCTCTACACCTCGGTTGATTGGCCCAGGGTGCATGACAATCGCATCGGGTTTAGCCAAGGCTAAGCGCTCTTCGGTTAATCCATAAAGTTTAAAGAACTCTTTTTCACTTGGGATCAGAGCGCTGGTCATTCGTTCATTTTGTAATCGAACCATAATGATGACATCTACCCCTTTAATGCCCTCTTCCATATCGTGATAGACATGAACACCGAGTGCTTCGGGACTCTCAGGCATCAATGTTTTGGGGCCCACAACCCGAATTTCACGTGCTTCTAAAATGCTGAGAGCCTGAATTTGTGAACGAACCACTCGGCTATGCAGTACATCTCCGACAATCGCGACCTTAAGATCAAATATATCCCCTTTGTGTTTACGGATTGTAAACATATCCAACATTGCTTGAGTTGGATGGGCATGTTGGCCATCACCTGCATTTAGCACATGAACATGGGGTGCTACATGCTGTGAAATAAATTGTGCGGCACCACTCTGGGCGTGTCGAACAACAAACATATCCACTTGCATCGCTTGTAAGTTCCAAAGGGTATCAAGAAGAGACTCACCTTTTTTAGTGGCGGAGGTTTGAATATCAAGGCTTTCAATATCAGCTGATAGGCGCTTTTCTGCAATCTCGAAAGTAGTACGGGTACGTGTACTTGGTTCGAAAAAAAGATTCATAATGCTTTTACCACGCAGTATAGGGACTTTTTTAATCTCTTTAGTTTTAGGATTAATAAAAGATTCTGCCGTATCTAAAATCTCTACAAGATGGGGCTGTTTTAGACCTTCAAGTGTTAGGAAGTGGTGTAGTTTACCCAACTCATTAAGCTGGATGTTTGGGCTGGAAAGGCGAGCGCTCATGCAATTTCCCCATGTTGATCTAAGATGGTGACTTTTAACGGTTCTGGGCCAGTGACTTTGATGGTCTTATTACACTCTAAAGACATGCCTACAATATCTGCTTGAAAGGGCAGTTCGCGGCAGCCTTTACGATCTAGCAGTGTGACCAGAGTGACACTGGCAGGGCGGCCGTAATCAAATATTTCATTGAGTGCTGCACGAGTGGTGCGGCCAGTATAGAGAACATCATCAACTAAGATAATATGCTGATCATCGATTTCCCAAGGAATATCTGATGGCCTTGTTGTTGGGTTTAAACCAATTTTAGAGAAGTCGTCACGATAGAAGGAGATATCAATAATCCCTAATGGATCTATTAAAGCCAGTTGCTGATGAAGTTTTTGAGCAACCCATACCCCCCCTGTTCGAATTCCAATCATTTTGGGCGACTGCTGAATAATCGCACTGTTTTGTAACTTTTTACAGATCTCTTCAATCAGAGTATCTGTATTTATATCAAGCTCAGTCATATAGTATTCCGAAGTATTAAGGGGCAATGGGTTAGGCGTAGTTTGCCTCTAACCAGTTTTCTAAAATAATTTGTGCTGCATGATCATCAATATGTTGCTGTTTAAGTTGCCGACTCTCAGCTGCAATCGAGCTGAGTTGCTCTTCCATGTAAAAAATTGGACAGTGGTAGCGACCACTCAATCGCTGGCCAAACTTTCGTGCTGGCTGTGTTAAGGCTTGTTCTGATCCATCTAATCGCATTGGCAGACCCACTACGATTGCAACAGGATTCCAAGCATCAAATAGTTTAGTGATATGTTCCCAGTCAGGCTTACCATCCTTACTGCTTACAATTGTTTCTGGGCTGGCTGTTTGCGTAATCGTTTGACCAATGGCAACACCAATACGGCGTAAGCCAAAATCAAACCCAATGACGACGCCTGATAGCGGTACTTTTATGGGGGTATTTTCACGATCTGATTGATCAGGCATGTCCAGCCTCTAGGGTTAAAAATTCAGGAGAAATGCCTAAGGTATCTAAGGCTACGTGCCACTTTTTTTCAAGTGGCGTATCAAAAAGAAGTGCTTGATTGTATGGAATGGTTAGCCAGTTATTGCTCTGTATCTCCTGAGCTAACTGTCCAGGTTTCCATGCTGAGAAACCAAGGCAGACTAAGAATTGATGAGGTATCTTATTTTGGCTGATGGCTTCAATGAAATCATCAGAAACGGTCATGGCTAAATTGTCTTGCAGGGGAATTGAGTTTTTCCAGTCACCTTGCGGCTGATGTAGTATAAACCCCCGTTCCATATCAACAGGCCCGCCTCGGAGTACTGCCTGATCTAAAAATAGACTATCGGCATGAGTCGTTAAGTTGAAGTGCGCTAAGAGCTCCTGAATATTGAAGCTATGCTCGAAATTGACCACCAGTCCTGTGGTGCCTTGCTCATTATCTTCAAGAATATAGATAACTGCCTTTTCAAACCAGCTGTCATTTAGAGAGGGCATGGCGATCAGAAAGTGATGTTCTAAAGAGGGCATTTGATTCATATGCAAAATTATAACAGAGAGCTTTGAAAATCAGGTGTAAAAAAGCGCCTTAAACGCGCTTAATAATAGAGTTTTTTATTGGGATAATACTTCAAGTAATTTAATGCGTTTAGACATCGACTCTGTCTGAAAGATTTTTCCTTGTTTATCAATTAACATGGCATATTTGATCTGCATACTTATTAATATCCTTTTCCAGTTCTCAGGTCCTGCAATCAGTAGGGCGGTTGCCGCAGAATCTGCAATGACTGCATCTGGATGTACAACAGTAACAGATGCAAAGCTATTGGCGGGGTAACCCGTTTTAGGATTCAAAATGTGTGAATAACGTTTACCCTGCCACTCAAAATAGCGCTGATAGGTGCCCGAGGTCACAATGCTCTCACCACTATTTAAATGAATGGAGGCGATCGCTTCACGGGGTTTGAATGGGTTTTGAATCCCTATATTCCAAGGTTGACCATTTTTTAATCCAATGGCTTTCATATCCCCGCCAATGCTGACAATGGCATTTTTAATCCCCACGTCCTTCAAGCTTTGTAGTGCGATATCAATGGCAAGGCCTTTGGCATTACCTCCAAAATCCAATTGCACACCTGAGTTTTTACTATAAAGCATATCATTCTTAAAATAGATATCGAGGATACTGGGCTGTGTTGCTAACCACTCTGTAATAAGCTGTTCTTTAGGTGGAGGACCCTGCCACTCCTCACCATGAAACCCCCATAAAGCAATGAGTTGTCCAATGCCCGGATCAAATAATCCGTGGCTTTTTAGGGTGAGTTCCTGTGATTTGATTATAAAACTTTTTACAGAGTCATTAATTTTTATAGGGGTATTGGTGGTAATGGCCTGGTTGATCTTGCTCACAATGCCTCCAGGCTCCCAAGCATGCCATTTTTTATGGAACAGATGGAACTGCTTTTCGACGGTCTGAATAGCCTGAATAGCATTTTTTAGTTCATTTTCATGATGATAAACGGTGATATTAACCGTAGTGCCAAATACAATAATAGATGCATGGTGAGCTTGCTGATTCTGTGTACTACATGAGGCTAAAGAGAGTAGTAATATAAGCGTTAGTAAGCATTTTAATGCAAGAGAGGGGTGTTTTTGCTGTGAAAGTAGTGTTTTATTTATAACTAAAGTGAGCATTTTGGCTTTTGGATCATAACGTATTGTGTTAGTTTACTATATCAGATTAAAAGCTATAAGCCCATAAAGCTATCTCAAAAGCATAGGTTGTAAGTCTCTTATTAGGACTGACGTTGAGGTCAAAAAGTATTGGTTTTAGTCGCTAATTATTATTCGTTTGTACTGGATGAATCCGAAGGTGGAATACTATTATGAATTCAGGGTTAACAGGTCGTGAGCAAGAAGTTCCAGAAGGCGTCACAATTGTTTCTCAAACTGATTTGCACGGTACAATTACCAGTGTAAATGATACTTTTGTCAGAATAAGTGGTTATAGTCGAGAGGAGCTAATAGGCCAGCCGCATAACTTATTACGTCACCCAGATGTACCCGCGGGCGCCTTCAAGGATTTATGGAAGACTATTCAGTCTGGAAAGCCTTGGTCTAACCTAGTTAAGAATCGCTGTAAAAATGGCGATCACTATTGGGTGGAAGCGAATGTTAGCCCTGTATTAGAAAAGGGACAAGTGATCGGTTATCTCTCCGTTCGTCGATGTATTACGGATGAGTTAAAAGCCGCTGCAGAGGGTGCTTATGCCGCCGTTAATGCAGGTAAAGCTTCGCTAAAATATGGTTATGTAGATTCAAAAAGTCAAAAATATAATCCATTAAATCGTTTTAATCCTAATATCCAATTAATGCTCCTTATTATGGTGGTTAGTCTCGGTGGGATTTCAGATGCCCTCTTTGATGTTCAGCTTCCATGGATCGTGCAAGTTCCTATCTTTGTTGCTGTTATATTCTATGCACTTTATATCAATCGATTTATCAGCAAAAGAACAGACTCTTTTGTTGAGGCTGCTAAGGCTATGGCCGAGGGAGATTTTTCCAAACCAATTTATACCTATGGTAAAACTTGGATTGCTGATTTGGCATCTAGTCTACGTATTATGCAGATTCAAATGGGGGCGACTTATGAAGCCAATCGTGTGCAGTTAAACCAAACACAGCGCCTAACAACAGCGTTGAATAATGCCTCTACTTCGATGATGGTTGTGAATACACAGAATGAAATCATCTATATGAATAAAGCACTCAATCGCTTATGGGATGCATATCAGGAGGCATTAGCACTTGAGTTTGAAGACTGGGATTCTCGAGCATTAATTGATAGTAATTTAGGTAGGTTTAATTTAGGGAAATCAGGCATCGCAATATTTTGTGATGATATTTTGAAAAAAAGTGATCGAGAAATTGCCTTTGCAGGGATTACTTTTGAAATTATTAAAAGACCTGTTTTAAATGATAGTGGGGACTGCATTGGCTCAGTGATTGAATGGAAGGACTTAACGCAAGAGAAACAAGTTGAACAAATACTCGATAACGCAATGAAGAGTGCTGCGAAAGGGCATACTAATATTGTTCTGAAAACAGATGGATTAGATGGCTTTTACCTTTATACAGCAGAGAATATTAATGGTCTGCTAGCAGGTTTAAATGGTGCTATTGAAGGTATGGTTGAAGTTATGATTGCTTTGGCCAGTGGTGATATTTATAACCGTGTGGAGAAAGAATTTAGTGGTTCTTTAGCAGCAATGAAAAGTGCGACAAATACGTCATTAGACAATTTAAGCGGCATTATGATGAGCTTAAAACAGGTTTCTACGGCAACCTTATCGTCGGCTCAAGAGTCAGAAGAGTCCTCACGTCATTTGGCTGAAAAAATGCAGGAAGCTACGGCAACATTGCAGGAAGTAAATACCAATATGCAGGGTATTAATAAAATGCAGACTGAGAATACGCAAGAATTAAGTTCTGTTTCTAGTTTGGCAAAAGAAGCAATGAGCTTAAATCATGAAGCACGCTCTTCAATGGACGACTCTATTACGGCGATGCAGAGTATTACGGATACTTCCGAGCGTATTGAAGCAATTATTGGTTTGATTGATGGTATTGCTTTTCAAACCAATTTATTAGCATTGAATGCAGCTGTAGAAGCCGCTAGAGCAGGTGAGCATGGACGAGGCTTTGCCGTGGTTGCGGGTGAAGTTCGTAACTTAGCAGGAAAATCTGCTGAGGCAGCTAAGGATATTAAACTCCTGATTCAGGAATCAGGAGAAAAAGTAAACCAAGGGGCTGAAAAAGTTAAAGCAACTCATGCTATCTTTGGTCACGTAGAGAAAGGTGTCTCGGAGATTGGATCAACTTTAGATAGTGTTGTTGAATCTATTCACGAGCAGCAGGCAACTGTTTCGAATGTATCACAAGCTGTAGAAGCTTTAGATAGTAATATTCAGAATAATGCAGAGCTTGTCGATGAGATGTCCTTAAGTTCTAAATCTCTCTGTGAGCAGGCACAGCTTTTGAATAGTGAAGTGCATAAGTTTAAAGTAAATGAATCAACGGTTACGATCAAAACAAATTACCCGAAGATTCTAGGGGTTAGTTTTAAAGAGATGCGTTTAGAGATGCGCTTATGGAAGACTCGCACACAGTCTTATTTAAATGGTGTGAAAATTGCCTACGATGAAGTAGAGGATTCTAATACAGAAAGTTGTGTGGTTGGTCGTTCATTGAGAGCATTATTAAAACAGGATGCTTCTTTAGAACAGCTGCCTATTTGGCAGGCTGTAGTTGATCTACATAGTCAGCAACATAATATGGTGAAATTGATTCTTGAAGCAAGAAACCAGTCTGAAGCACTGCAACTAGCAGAGTTAGACATGATTGATGATATGATTGATGAGTTTACAGAGATCATTACTAGGCTTGATGTAGCGTTAGGTGAGCTTGAGGAGGTAATGTATCAACGTGGTCAGAATAGCTTACCGAGTTTCATAAATAAGTAAGCGTTAATAACGATAAAAAAAGGGAGGCCGAGTTTTCAGCTTCCCTTTTTTGTATCTAACTTCTCCTGATGAGTACATAGGGAGATTATGATCGCTTAATTTCAGCTTCTAAGCAGTCGAATAGATTTCCAGCAATATTTAAGTGAAACTGAGTATCAAGCTCTCGAATACAGGTTGGACTGGTGACATTAATCTCGGTAATGTAGTCCCCAATCACATCTAAGCCAACAAAGTAGAGGCCTTTCTCTTTCAGTTTAGGGGCTATCTGCTCACACAACCAACGCTCCCTATCCGTTATCGGCATACCAACCCCTGTACCACCCGCAGCAATATTACCGCGTGTCTCGCCTTCAGCTGGGATTCTTGCCAGAGTATAGTCTAGAGGTTCACCATTAATGAGCAGAATACGTTTATCGCCGTCTTTAATTTCAGGTAGATATATTTGCGCCATAATATGATGTTTACCATAATCCGTCATGGTTTCAATGATTACGCTGATATTAGGGTCATCATGCTTTACTCTAAAAATAGAGGCACCACCCATCGCATCCAACGGTTTTAAGATGGTATCTTGGTGATCTTTAATAAACTGTTTAAGTTGCTCAGGGTTTGCTGAAACTAACGTGGGTGGAATGCACTCTTGAAACCAGCTGGCAAATAATTTCTCATTAGCATCTCGTAAGCTTTGTGGTTTATTGACGACTAAAACACCTTCAGCTTCCGCCAGTTCTAAAATATGCGTACTATAGAGGTAGTCGTTGGTAAAAGGCGGGTCTTGGCGTATTAGTACAATATCTAAACTGTTTAGAGCAACTTCTTGGCTAGCACCGAAGCCATAATACTGCTCTTCTTTTTTTCGATCCCACACCTTAAGCTCACTTGTCGTTGCAAAGGCCTGTCCATTCTTTAGAAAAAGATCTTCTGGTTGCATATAAACCAGCTGATGGCCACGTCTCTGAGCTTCTAACAGCATGGCGAATGAGCTATCTTTATGTGGTTTAATGTTTTGGATGGGATCCATTACAATGCCAACTTTAAGCATGATCTCTTCTTCCTTTATGAGCAGGTTTTATAATCAGTTTTAATACGATTAATTTATTAGCTTTAGCCAAAGTGGCCATCGATACGCTTTTTAATGAGTATCGGGGCAAATGACCAGACAAATAGGCCAAAAGCAAATATCCAAAAGCCTTGTGAAAGCGCAAGCCAAGTACCATAGTGTGCAGGAGCAACAAGCGGAAAGAAAACTCGAACAATCGCTGCGGCAATAATTAGAAAGATGACCATGCGATGATCTTTGGGTGGCTGATTTACATCTCTGCCCGTATGGCCTAGGCTGACACGGCTCATCATTCCCAATGTAATCAAGCCAATTCCACCAATTGCCAATAGATGCACAGCGTAAGATTGATAACTTGGTTCAAAGATCATTGCGACATAAAATAAGAAACCTAGTTGAATAAAGCCCATACCTAGATAGAGACTCCAAAGCATCGGGTTTTTCCAGATACCCGGGGTGTACCAATTGATAAGACGGATATTGCCCACAAAAAATAGGCATAAAGCGAGTAGGGCTGTCAGTGTAATATTACCGATAAATAGTTCACTAATTGCGAGCAATAAAAAAAGGACTAAATTACTGTTATCGATCCATTTTGGGTTCTTTAGTGAGACGTCTTCTGGGACGCCTTTTTCAATAAAGAAAGGGATGACACGACGACCCATAGTGAGTACAAAAGCGATCAGAATAAAGAATCCACCGTAAACCCCCAGTGCCATACCCTGTTCCACAAACCCAAAATAACCTAAATAAAATAGTGTATTTAGTAGCGCCATTAATATGATTTTTGAAAGCAGTCCAATTTGATTCCACTGTTTAGAAATTATGATTGGGCGTGCAAACGCGGCAGCAAACAGTAGGTTAAATGAGAGGTCAAGTACGGCGGTAACTAATAGTATTTGTGTGCTTGAATCGGGTAGAAAAATGGCTAGGAACCAACCCAATCTGGCACTGAGCCAGAGAGTAAATAGAAAGGCTAGAGGCTTGCCTGAAGGGGTGTCGATATTGGTCCAATTTTTAACGGCGGTTAATAGAAAGCCAGCAATAATAGCCATGGTAAAACCAAATACCATCTCATGGCTATGCCACTCAATGGAGGAGAGGTTATTAATGCCTAAATCTAATAAGCCCTGCAGAATTAAAAACCAAGTACTCATGCTGAGAATGGCAAAGACCCCTGCACCTAAAAAGAAAGGTCGAAAGCCGAGATTAAAGAGTGAAAAGTTGGGTGGTATTTTCTTTTGTGTTTCTAGGTTTAGAATGGCCATAATTGCTCCCTGAATGGGTTTCAGTAGATGTTAGCAACAAATATTGTTTGGATGCACTATGGAATATATATTCCATAGCATTCAAATTGACTTAAATTGCGTTTAAGTCAGGTAGTTCATTTTTGGCATCAGCAATCTCTCTTGCTGCGGCTAATAAGGCCAAACGTGCTACAACACCATAAGCGTAAAAACGATTTGGGCTAGCATCAGGGGTTTGATTATCATCAGGCATCACACAAGACTCTTCAAAAGAGAGTGGCTCAAAATGCATACCTGGAGAATTCAAATTATCAGTGGCTGTTTTACCAGTATGCACACGATAGAAACCACCAACAACATGGCTACCAATCATATAAACCACTGGTTCAGCAACGGCTTCATCCAGTGTCTCATTGGTATAAACGCCTTCCTGCACTAGCATCTGTTCAACCAGTAAACCCTCTTTGACAGAGGACATCTTATTACGCTGTT
The DNA here is from genome assembly GCA_033238645.1 of Thiomicrorhabdus sp. Classification (GTDB taxonomy): domain Bacteria; phylum Pseudomonadota; class Gammaproteobacteria; order Thiomicrospirales; family Thiomicrospiraceae; genus Thiomicrorhabdus. The sequence continues at coordinate 155,604 of BQXR01000007.1, read as the reverse complement.
TACGGTTTAGATTAAGAATGTCTTCGGGGCTGTTGACTGACATAATTGCCATGCCGTAAGTACCACTATCAGACTTTACAATGACAAATGGCTTACAGCTAATATCATGTGTTTCGTAATAATCTTTGGTTTCGTCTAAAACCTGATTGACACTCTCTGCCAGCTCTTCTAAACCAGTACGCTCTTTAAAGTTAATTGGCCCACAAGATATCGAGGTTGGATTGATTAACCACGGGTCAATATCGATTAGCTCAGCAAATACCTTAGTCACATCTGAGTAGTGTTTAAAGTGCTCTGTTTTAAAACGATCTGCCCAGCCTAACTCCATTGGCGGTAGCAATACCTGCTCAATACCTTCTAAAATTTCAGGACGGCCACCAGAGAGGTCATTATTGAGTAGAACGGCACAAGGGAAGAAGTTATCCACCCCAACACGGTTGCCTTCACGGACAAGAGGTTTAAGCGTTATTGTGTTTCCAGAAGGCAGCTCAACCAGCATAGGCGCATCCAGATCAGGGATAAGTGAACCAAACTGTACTTCATAACCTGCCGTTTCAAAGATAGTTTGCAAGGAAAATAGGTTTTCAAAATAGAACTTATTACGTGTGTGGTTCTCTGGGATAATCAGCACACCATCCGCAATAGGGCAGGCTTGAGAGATAACTGTTTGAGACGCGTGTACCGCCAAAGAGCGTAAATCTGGGTGTAGGTTATTAAAACCTGCTGGGAATAAGTTAGTGTCAACAGGGGCAAGTTTGTAGCCTGCATTTCTTAAATCTACCGAGCAGTAAAAAGGTGCTGGGGTATTTTTAAATTGCTTACGGAACCATGCCTCTATTTGCATTCGGTTATCTAGAAGATGTTTTTCTAGTTCTAGTAGAGGACCTTTTAAGGCTGTTTGCAGGTGCGGGACTTGATTGGTTGACAGCATTTAAACTCGCTTACATTTGTACTGGGTTTTAAAGGTTTTTAAGACCTTTTATCGATTAACTATTATAACTAAAATAGAGCACGGCAGTGTGCAAAATGAAAGGGGCTTAGATAGAAGGGTTGTTTGCAACAGATTAAATATCACCCCAAAGTGTTTGAAGAATAGCCAGTACAGCAGGACCAGCGGTCTCTGTGCGTAAAACACGAGGGCCAAGTTGAACAGGCGTTAGGCCAGCTTGATAACTTTTTTGCACCTCTTCTTCGGTTAAACCTCCCTCAGGGCCAATCAAAATTTGAATATTGATATTTTGAGCAGGGGGGGTAACGGTCTTTAAGGTGTTACTCGCATATGGATCTAGGACTAGGCCAAAAATCGTTTCACTTGCATCTTGAGAGGTTAACCAGTCTGAGAAGGTTAGTATCGGTAGTATCTGCGGAATCATCGTGCGGCCACTCTGCTCACAAGCGTTAACTGCGATGGTTTGCCACTGAGAGCGACGTTTTTCTAGTTTATCTTCTTGTAGTTTAACTTCACAACGCTCGGTAAAAAGTGGCTGTATCTGTGTTACGCCAAGCTCCACGGCTTTTTGAATGGAGTAATCCATGCGGTCACCACGTGAGATACCTTGCACCAGAGTGATGTTTAGAGGAGATTCAGTTTGTGGTTCAGAGATGCTGTCGATATAAAAGTCTGCCGTACGGCGACTGGTGACTTTTAACTTACCTGTAGCCACTTGCCCCTGCCCATTGAAAGCCTCAATGACATACTCATTTTTAAGGCGTAAAACTATCAGTGCATAGTGCGCCTGCTCTTTGGGCAGGGGAATCGTTTGATTCTCCTGATAGTTGCCTTCTAAAAATAGACGTGAGATACGCATGGGTTAAGTCCTTAAAACCTAAACTGATTTAAAGCTAAGGGCTTTGGTAATCGCTAAAGTTGGCTCAATGCTGTTCATGCTATAGAAGTGAATACCTGGCGCACCCACATCTAATAACTTCTGTGAAAGCTCAAGTATGACGTCTTGACCAAAAGCTTGTAGGCTCTCTTTATCATCTCCATAACTCTCTAAGCGGCACTTTAACCAGCGGGGTACTTCGGCACCACAGCCTTCAGAGAAACGAATTAGATTTTCATAATTTAGGATCGGCATAATGCCTGGAATAATCGGTATATCAACACCATTTTTTTCACAGTTATCAATAAAATAACGGTAACTATCGAAGTTAAAAAAGTACTGTGTGATTGCTGAGTCTGCACCCTGATCAACCTTGTGCTTAAACCACTTCATGCCAATGTCACAGTTACGTGCTTGTGGATGAGTCTCTGGATAAGCAGCGATCTCTAAGTGAAATCTATCGCCACGTTGATCTTTGATGAACTTAACTAAGTCACTGGCATATTTAAACTCGCCTGGGTCCATCATGCCAGATGGCAGATCACCGCGTAAGGCAACAATACGGTCAACGCCCATCATCTCGTAAGTATCTAATAACGCAGTTACACTCTCTTTACAAGCTCCAATACAGGTCAGGTGAGGCGCCGCAGCGAAGTTAGTGTTCTCTTGAATGTAACGAACTGTTTCAAGGGTTTTCTCTTGAGTTGTTCCGCCAGCACCGTAGGTCACAGACATATATTCAGGGTTAAGCGTGCCCAGCTCTTGAATCACATTTTGTAGCTTAGCCATACCTTTATCAGTTCTAGGCGGGAAAAATTCCAAACTAAATTTTTGTGGGTATTTTTGTTGAGATTTCATTTGTAATGTCTCTTTTTTAAACTGAGCAGGGGGGGGTGCCCTCCTGCTCAATTTTAAAATATCTGAATTGGGACTTGTTAAAAGCCGATTGAGCTTATAAACCAGCGTCAGAGCGTAAAGTCGCTGCTTTATCAGTTTTTTCCCAAGTGAAGTCAGGAAGCTCACGCCCAAAGTGACCGTAAGAAGCTGTTTGTTGATAGATTGGACGTTTTAGATCTAACATCGCAATTAAGCCTTTAGGGCGCAGATCAAAGTGCTCACGAATTAACTGTTCAATAACAGGAAGTGCTACTTTCTCAGTACTGAATGTCTCTAAGCTAATAGAGGTTGGCTCTGCTACGCCTATCGCGTAAGAGATCTGAATTTCACACTTATCAGCGAGACCCGCAGCAACAATATTTTTAGCCACATAACGACCCGCATAAGCTGCTGAACGATCTACTTTTGAAGGATCTTTACCAGAGAAAGCACCACCACCGTGACGCGCCATTCCACCGTAAGTATCAACAATGATTTTGCGACCCGTTAAACCAGCATCACCGACAGGCCCACCAATCACAAAACGACCAGTTGGGTTAATGTGGAACAGTGTATCTTTATGTAACCAGTCTTCAGGCAGCACGGGTTTAATGATCTCTTCCATAATCGCTTCACGTAGCGTTTCATTAGAAACATCAGGGGCGTGTTGTGTTGAAAGTACCACTGCATCTACCGCAACAGGTACACCATCTTCATAACGTAATGTAATTTGGCTTTTAGCATCAGGACGTAACCACTCTAGTTTTCCAGACTTACGAACTTCTGCTTGCTTCTCCATCAGGCGGTGAGCATAAGTGATCGGTGCTGGCATCAGTACATCGGTCTCATTTGATGCATAACCAAACATGAGGCCTTGATCTCCTGCGCCTTGCTCACGCGCTTCTGAGTCATCAACCCCCATGGCGATCTCTGGAGACTGTTTACCAATAGAGGATAATACCGCGCAAGTTGCGCCATCAAAGCCTAAATCTCCATGGTCATATCCAATATCAGTTACAACTTTACGAACGAGCTCTTCTTGGTCAACCCAAGCGTTCGTAGTGATCTCACCACCGAGCATAACCATGCCTGTTTTAACGAAGGTTTCACAAGCAACGCGCGCATTGATATCCTGTTTTAGAATAGCATCAAGCATCGCATCAGAGATTTGATCGGCAATTTTATCTGGGTGGCCTTCTGAAACGGATTCTGAAGTAAATACTGTAGTTTTAGTCATGGTTTGTGCCTCGAAGCAAATAATAAATAATATAAAGTAACGAGGTACGGGGGTAGACGGGAGCTCTAGAGAGGATCCACGCTTTAGCCGTACTTTTAATGCGCCCGCAAGCTGATGTATCAAATCGGCGCTAAGCAAATATTATGGTAGAAAATATTATTTAGGTCAAGTTGATGAACTGTTTTATCTGAAATTACGACGGTTAAGGCTCTGTGTCTGTTTAATGTAAGGGCTGAACAGGGCTTGTTATCGCTAGATATTATCAGGGGTTTGAATAATATGTCTCTTAAGTGTAAAATGCTCTGTTTTTTCAAGCAGATATTAGAGTAATTGGGTGGAGTCATGTCAGAAGCAGTAAAGCCTCTTGTGGGCATTATTATGGGGTCGAAGTCAGATTGGCCGACGATGAAAAACGCAGTAGATATGCTGGAGCAGTTTGGCGTTCCGCATGAAGTTAAGGTTGTTTCTGCACACAGAACCCCTGATCTAATGTTTGAATATGCTGAGCAAGCTGAAGCGCGTGGCTTAGAAGTAATTATTGCCGGTGCCGGTGGTGCAGCGCACCTACCAGGTATGGTTGCGGCTAAAACGGTTGTACCCGTTTTGGGTGTGCCAGTTCAGTCTAAAGCATTAAGTGGTCACGACTCTCTGCTGTCGATTGTGCAGATGCCTGGTGGAATCCCAGTAGGGACTTTGGCAATTGGGGATGCGGGCGCAAAGAATGCCGGTATTCTGGCTGCTCAAATTGTTGGTTCTAATATCCCTGCCATTCGCCAAGCGGTAAAAGAATTCAGAATAGTACAGACACAAACAGTTTTAGAGAACTCTGATCCTCGCGATTAATACGCAAGGAATTGATCTGATAAAAAAGAACTATTGATATCTTAAAACCGTAGGTGAGCATTTTGTTAAAATGCTCACCTACGGTTTTTTTATTTTAGGAATAGTTGGCGTTGGAGTGAAAACTCATCCAATGATCTATTGCTTAGTATGGAGAGAATGATGACCCCAATGACAAAAAAGATCGGTGTTTTAGGCGCCGGGCAGCTAGGTAGAATGTTAGCCATCGCTGGTTATCCATTAGGCCAAAAATTTGGTTTTTATGGCACTAGTGACAGTGAGCCTTCTGCTTTATTGGGGCATATGTATAAGCAGTCGGATGATGTTGACTCGCTAGCAAAACTGGTCGAGTTTGCCGATGTCATTACCTATGAAAGTGAAAATACCGATGTTGAGATGGTGCGTGAGATCGCTAAAACCACACCTATTTATCCAGCGGAAAAATCCCTTTATATATCTCAACACCGTGGTAGAGAGAAGGGCATGTTTGATCAGTTAAGTATTCCTTGTGCGCCTTATCAGATTGTGGATTCTCTAGAGAGTTTAAAGATTGCAGTTGAAGAGGTGGGTTTGCCTGCTGTCTTAAAAACCACTACAGAAGGCTATGATGGTAAAGGTCAGTTTGTTTTACGTGAGGAGACTCAAATAGAGCAAGCATGGGTAGAAATTGGTGGCCGTGAGTTGGTGTTGGAAGGGTTTATTGATTTTCAGCGTGAGCTATCAATGGTGGCGGTACGTAATGCCAATAATGAACATGTTTACTATCCGCTAGTACAAAATGTGCATCATGAAGGCATTCTTCGTTACACCATCGCGCCAGCGAGAAAGGTTTCTGAAGAAGTGCAGAAGCAAGCAGAAGCCTATATGCAGAGCTTATTGGATGAGTTGGATCATGTCGGTGTTTTGACTTTGGAGTTGTTTGAAACGGTGGATGGTTTAGTGGCGAATGAGATAGCACCGCGTGTGCATAACTCGGGGCACTGGACGATTGAAGGCGCGATGACAAGCCAGTTTGAAAATCATATTCGTGCTATTACGGGGCTGCCTTTAGGCGAGACAACGCCGCGTCAGCCTTTAGCAGCAATGATTAATATCATTGGCGAAACAGGGCCTGTTGAAAAAATACTTAAAATGCCAAAAGCATTTTTACACCTATACGATAAAGAAGAGCGTAAAGGGCGTAAGTTAGGTCACATCAATGTTATGGCTGAGACAGAAGAAGAGCTATTTGATATCTTTAAAGAGTTGGCAGATTTTTTGCCTAAATAGTTCATTTACTTATTAGACGTTTGTAAACGCCGTTATCTATTTTGATAACTCAAAAGTTGGCTCATCACTGAGGCCAGTTCGGAAGGTAAAACGCCGGGCTGGCCTTTTTGTTGCGCCAATACATCTCCCGCTTCAGCGTGCAGTGATACGCCTAAACAAGCCGCGTCCCATAGAGAGAGGCCTTGTGCAATAAAGGTCGCAATCGTGCCTGTTAAGGTATCACCCATACCGCCTACCGCCATGCCAGGGTTCCCTGCTAGGCAGATCTCCATTTTTGAGCCATCAAAAATCAGTGTGCCGTTACCTTTCAGTACGATCACCCCTCCATACTGTTGATAGAGTGCTTTGATCGCTTTGATTCGATCTGCCTGTACCTCTGTGGTTGTGCAGTTGAGGAGTTGTGCTGCTTCACCTGGGTGAGGGGTTAATACCCAATTTTCCTGTTTAATTGATTGTTTCTGTGCTGTCGCCGCCAGTAGTTTCAGCGCATCAGCATCCATTACTTTGGGTAGGGGGGTGTCCAATACTTGTCGATAGAGATTGTCAGCCCATTGATCTAAACCTAAGCCAGGGCCAATCGCCACGACATTGGCAAGGTTAATTTGTTTGCTTAAGGCTTCAGCAGGATAGCTCATCACCTCTGGAATGCTTTGCGTAATAGCAATGGCGTGTTCTGCGTGGGTAATGAGTTTGACCAAACCTGCGCCCACTTTCAAACTGGCCATAGCGGCGAGCTGAATAGCACCCATCATGCTGTGATTGCCTCCCACTAAGCAGACCGTACCAGCAATGCCTTTATGGTGACTGGCTAGGCGTTCTGGTAGCTGGTTTAACCAAAATTTGAGTGGGTGATTTAGGGCAAGAGGCTGCTGGGATTTAAAGGCTTCTTTGTTTAGGAAGAGTGAGCTGTAATGAATCTTACCAGAGACCTCTGGGCCTTGAAATGTGTATAGGCCAAGCTTTTGGGTAATAAAGGTACAAGTGTGGGTGGCTTTAATGGCCGTGCCTAATATTGCACCCGTATCAGCATTGAGGCCGCTGCAAATATCTAAGGCTAAAACGGGCTTTTTAGATTGATTAACCTGCTTGATTGTTTTAAGTGCTAAACCAGTGGTAGGGCGGTCTAGGCCTGTACCAAAGAGGGCATCAATAATCACGTCAGAATTTTTGAGCAGGGGGGGTGCAAAGGTTTCTGGCTGGATGCCTAGTGCTAACATCTCTTGATAAGCGATTAAGGCATCGCCCTGAATATTCTGTGTATCCCCAAGGATAGAGACATGGACTTTCAAACCAGACATGACCGCCAGTTGTGCCACCACAAAACCATCGCCACCATTATTGCCCGTGCCACAAAGAACGGTGATGTTTTTAGGGTTATGAAAGTGATTGAGCAGGCTATCAAAAGCAAATAGCCCAGCCTGTTTCATCAAGAGGATTCCTGGGATGCCTAGCTGATGAATAGCGGTTTGGTCTATCTGTTGGCTGCTAGATGCAGAATAAAAAGCTTTCATAAAATGAGTGGCCTCTTTTGAGCGATGGGGCGATATTGACTATAAAAACATATAGAGCAGCAGAGCCCCTAGAGCAAAACGATACCAAACAAATGGTGCCATACCAATGCTACTAATCCATTTAAGGAAGAGCGAGATAATAATGTAAGCACCGACGGCGGAGATTAGCGTACCAGAGATCATGGTTCCCCACTGTACCACCATATCGCTCTCAATAAGGTCTTTCAGTTTAAGCAGGCCTGCACCGAGAATAATTGGGATAGACAGTAAGAAAGAGAATCTTGCGGCGGCTTCTCTTGTTAAACCCACCATTAAGGCTGCGGTAATCGTGATCCCAGAACGTGATGTTCCTGGAATAAGGGCTATCGCTTGTGCAAAACCAATGATCATGACGTCCTTAAAACTCAGGCTATACTCATCCCTAATTTGTTTGCCTTTAACATCTGACCACCAAAGTAAAACACCAAAACCGATGGTAGTGGTGGCAATAATCAATGGGTTTCTTAATGTCTCTTCAAGTCCATTATTGATAAATAGACCAAAAGCAACAGCTGGAATGGTGGCAAAGATAATCCACCACGCCAAACGGCTGTTTGAGGTAGGTTGGCGTGTGATCAATGAGCTACTCCAGTCACGTGCCATTAGCCAAATATCGTTTCTAAAGTAGATTGTCACTGCGGTGAGCGTTCCGATATGTACTGCGACATCAAATGCGAGTCCTTGATCTGGCCAGCCAAAGAGTTGTGGTATAAGCACTAAGTGACCTGAGCTTGAAATGGGAAGGAATTCAGTGAGTCCTTGAGTTAGGGCTAAGGTGATAATCTGAATCCACTCTAATGCGGGTTGTACTGCGTTCATTTTGATGCCTATTTATGAATATATTTTTTTAAATTGTGTTTTAAATGAGCTTAAAGCTGATGACGTAGGTCTCGAATACTAAAGCCAATGAGGGATATGTCTAAGTTTTTTGTTAAGGCGATGACCTTAAAGCTTTCGCCCATCTCGTCTGGAAGTGTCAGTGTTTTAATTTGTTGCGCAATTCTAAGCTGTTCGGTTAGAGGGGTATCCATATCCGCAGCCATTTCAAGTAGGCCGCTGCCCATTAAGAAGTTAGCTTGAGTGGTATAGCCATTAATCTTAAAACCACTGTCAAAGCCCGCCTCTGCAACCGCGGTAAAGTCAACGTGCGCGGTTATATCTTGTAATCCAGGGTAGAAAAAGGGGTTGCTGTGCGCTCTATGCTGATAGTGGCAGCGCAGCGTCCCCATGCTTCTGGCAGGGTGATAATACTCGTCTCTAGGGTAGCCATAGTCAATCAGGATGACAGCACCCTGAGACATGATATCGCTGATACTCTCAAGCCAAGGTCTAATGTGTAGATTGACCTCAGTCTCATAACCATCATCAGAGACTTCACCAATATGCTTAATAAGGCGATTGGCGAACTTAATCAAATGTCTGTCAGTAATCGCCTGGTAGTCCCAATCAAATTTCTCTTGTGTCTCATTGTATTGAACATAGCCAAGCAGCGCGCGTTGAGGCTCAATACGAATACGCTCAAAAGGCATAGCATCTAAGACTTCGTTAGCCAACACAACGGCAGGAATAGGTGTACTCGGCAGTTGGCTGAGCCACGAGACTTTTTGAAAAAGTGCTGGTGGTAAGTTTTTTTCTAATAGTGTTTTTTGTCTTAGTTGAAGATCTGCACTCACCTCTACGATATAGTAGCGTTCGAGTGCTTGTCCTTGCTTATCGAGCTCTAGCAGAATATCTTTTGCCATAACGCCTCGCCCCGCACCAAACTCAACAATATTAGGCACTTCAAGTTGCTCAAGCACTTGCATCGCTTGCCTAGCAAGACAGCGAGAGAAAATAGGTGAAACTTCTGGTGCGGTAATAAAATCACCCGTTGCACCTATTTTAGGTAGGCTGCTGGCATAGTAGCCTAAGCCTGGAGTATATAAGCTCTTGTGCATAAACTGTGAAAATGTCATTGTTTTATGGCGAGTCAGAGAGGTACATATCTGATTACAGAGTTGTTTGCTAAGTTGACGTGTCTCTTCTGACGGTTCAGGTAGGGTTTTATGAGCGGGCTTTTTGTGGTGCATATTCTGAGGCATAATTGTGAGGGTCTATTTTGACGGTAAGGGTTCTATTTTTGATGTGCTATTATGCAACAATCAAAAAAAAACAGCTAGCAGAGATGACTTTAGGTCGCCTAAACTGGATGAATGTGTAGTGTTTAAGTGAATATAACGGCATAAATGATGCTTTATCATACCTCTGCCTAGGGTGTCAAAGGCAGGTAAAAGGGTATTTTATATTGTGTAAAAAGCATACACAATATAAAGTGGAATGTTTAAAGTGGTCAGTCGCAAAATTCTTGGGGTAGTGTGTTGTCATGAAAATTGGAATTAAGAAGATTCATGAGAGTGAATGGGTGGTGAGTGTTGGCCATGCGGGTATCAGGCTAGACCAGTTTTCACTGGCGTTATTGGATATCGCATTAAATCATCTACTGGCGCTAGAACATGGTGAGACTGACTCTACGCTTAAGAGTTATATTAAGTTGGGTTTGAAAATAAAAGACCTACCTGATTTGGAGTGCCAGAAGCTATTGAGGGCACTGGAGACTAAAGATATTCTGGTATTTATGATGGTGGCAGAAGATCCCAGTTTAAATGCTTTAATGTTGAAAAACATAGGGGCTATTTTAGCTAAGCAATTGGAACTGGATCTAGTAAGAACACCAGCACCAAGTGAAGAGCACGCCAAGAAAGCGATTCGTCGTATTGTTGAGAAGACATTTGAGTTGGAAGCTTTAGGCAATATCGAATTTACTTCTGAAGAAACGCGATATATTTAGGACGATAACGATTATGGATATTAAGGTTGGACGTGATGAGAGTGGAGAGTACCACCTAGAGATAGGCCCGGTAGTTTTTAATTTATCTGTTGAGGCGGTAGAGGCGTTGCAGAGGGTAGTCTATCAACGTCTAAATCAGCCAAATATGCAAGATAACGAGGCCATTCATAAAAAAATAAAGGCTTATCGAGCTTTAGCTTCAAAAATATCAACGATGGATAATCGAGTGATTGAGAAGTTTTTATTATTGGTCTCAGCAGAGCAGTTAATTACGCTGGTACGTTTATCGGCTGGAGATGAGTTATATGATAAGGTTTTAATTAACTTGTCAAAACAGAACAGACGCCAGTTTGAAGAGGATTATCAAAGTCTAAATAAAATTAGTGAACACCATGCTTGTGTGCATATGGAGCAGTTATTGCCGCATATTAAGAGAGCGGCTAAAGAACAGAAAGAGTTAATGGATTAGCCTTGATAGAGAAGCTGTTTACATTAACCTTATTGACGATGGCGAGTAATGATTAACCCGACTGTATCCGTCTCTGCAACCGCTTGTGGTTTACTGACCTTAAGTTGAATTTTTTGTACTGCTTGGTGTCTATTTAAAATGTACTGACAGATCTCCTCTATCAAGCTCTCTAATAGTTCATACCGACTAGTTTCAACGAGTTCAATTACCTCATCAGAAACCTGTTTATAGTCGACAGTGTCACTGATATCATCACTGCTGGCTGCGCTACCGATCGGTAGGCTCATCTCAATATCAAAAATAAGTGGTTGACGACTCTCTCGTTCCCAGTCATAAATACCAATAATCGCCTGTGTTTTTAGACCTTGGATGAAAATGATATCCATAGCGTTTCCTGTTTGATGTGTCAGTTTGCGGGTGTTTATCTCAACGCTTATTATCTACTTCTAGTAGAATCATTCAATCTTTGTGACCCTGTTGATTAGAAAATTATTACTTTCTGGTAAAAGTTCTTATAGCAATAGTCGGTTTAGTATTTTAAAAAAGGAAGTAAAAATATGGAATTAGAAGCCATTGTTTTAGTCGTAGCGGCTTATTTAATCGGTTCCGTTTCAACAGCCATTATTGTCTGTCGCTTAATGGGCTTACCAGATCCGCGTGAAGGTGGATCTGGTAACCCAGGTGCTACCAATGTATTGCGTATTGGTGGAGATAAAGGTAAAAAAGCTGCGGCAATTACCTTAGTGGGCGATATGCTGAAAGGGTTGTTACCCGTTGTAGTTGCGCATGTTATCGGTTTAGACGCATTGGCAATTGCCTTAGTTGGTTTCGTGGCTTTTATCGGGCATTTATACCCTGTGTTCTTTGGCTTTAAAGGCGGAAAGGGCGTGGCGACTATGCTGGGGGTGATGTTTGGTTTGTCACTACCAATTGGCTTAGCGGTTGCAGGTACGTGGTTATTTGTTGCTAAGGTGCTGAAGATATCATCGCTTTCGGCATTGATCGCAACTTTCTTGGCACCAGCTTATATCTATTTTCTAGCAGACGCCGAGCAACAGCAGAGTTGGATGATGGTTGCAGCAGTGATGACACTGCTGCTATTCTGGCGTCACCGAGGCAATATTCAGCGTTTAATCAGCGGTGAAGAGAGTTTGATTAAGGCTAAGAAAGAAGCTGAGTAGTTGAGTACTGAAACATTGAATTTTGTAAGATGAGCAGGGGGGGTAATATATCTAGCCCCCCCCTGCTCATTTTGAAAGGAAGGTTTTTAAACGGCCGCTAGGTCTTCTAGTGACCATCGTGGGGTTGCTGCGAAGTTTAAGCTGTTGCATTGTCCTGCTAATAACCTTTGCGCACCAGCGTAAGCGATCATGGCACCATTATCTGTACAGAACTCAAGTCTTGGGTAGAAAATTTCCCCTCGACGTTTTTTCATTAGCTGGTCTAGTTTTTCACGAATCTCGCGGTTGGCACTCACACCACCCGCAACCACGATTCGGTTTAACCCTTCTTGTTCTAAAGCGCGTCGACACTTAATCATTAGGGTTTCTGCCACAGAGACCTCAAATGCACGGCAGATATCAGCCTTAGTCTGCTCGCTATCATCCCCCTCTTTAACTGATGCTAGCCAAGTATTACGTGTATAAGTCTTTAACCCACTAAAGCTCATATCTAAACCAGGTCGATCAATCATTGGACGTGGGAATTTATATCGATCTGCGGTTCCTTTAAGGGCTAAGTTAGAGACATTAGGGCCGCCAGGATAGCCTAGATCGAGTAATTTAGCCGTTTTATCAAATGCTTCACCCGCAGCATCATCAAGGGTTTCACCTAATACTTTATATTGACCAATACCATCCACTCGAATAATCATCGTATGACCACCCGAGACCAGAAGGCAGATAAATGGAAAAGTGGGTTGATTCTCTTCTAGCATGGGTGCTAATAGATGGCCTTCCATATGGTGAACGCCGACGGCGGGGATCTTTAGAGCATAAGCCAGGCTTCTTGCAACAGAAGTACCTGTTAATAGAGCGCCAATAAGGCCAGGGCCAGCAGTATAGGCAATCCCATCAAGGTCTTGACGCTGTATATTGGCATCTTTAAGGGTTTGTAATATTAACGGTGTGAGCTTTCGAATATGGTCACGAGAAGCAAGTTCAGGCACAACACCACCGTACTGCGCATGTAGCTCAACTTGCGTATACAAAGTATCTGCAATGAGCCCCTTATCGGTATCGTAAAGTGCGATACCCGTTTCATCACAAGAGCTTTCAATCCCTAATACCAACATTTCACTTATCTCTATCAATCGAATTGGCTGGATTTTAACAAATAAACTACGAATATATTGAATAAAAGATTTGCAAAATGGTGGTCAGAAAATTATAATCCATCGTTTTCCGCTGTTTCCCATTTCTTGCGTGGGGAATACGAACCGAATATACAAATTAATAGGTAATATTATGCCAAGCGTAAAAATTAGAGATACAGAACCATTTGACGTTGCTTTACGTCGTTTCAAGCGTGCTTGTGAAAAAGCAGGTGTTTTAACTGAAACACGTAAGCGTGAGTACTATGAGAAGCCTACATGGGCTAAGAAGCGTATGAAGGCTGCTGCAGTTAAGCGTCTTGCTAAGCGTTTATCTCGTGAGAACCGTCGTACAACACGTATGTACTAAGTTTGGATTGGAATTTAAGTGTCTAATACAACATTAAAAGAACAACTAACGGCTGAAATGAAAGCCTGTATGAAAGCAAAAAACAAAGAGCGCCTAGTTGTAGTGCGTTCTTTAATTGCGGCCATTAAACAGGTTGAGATTGATAATCAGATGACTGTGGATGATGCTGGTGCTTTAACCATCATTGATAAAGCCATGAAGCAGCGTCGTGATTCTCATCAGCAATTTTTGGATGCCGATCGTCCAGATCTTGCTGAGCAAGAAGCTTATGAAATGACTGTCATTCAGGATTTTATGCCGGAAGCTTTAACAGAAGAAGAGATTAACACACTGATTGATGAAGCAATGGCTTCATCTGGTGCGGCAACCATGCAGGACATGGGTAAAGTCATGGGTTTACTAAAACCTAAGATGCAGGGTCGTGCTGATATGAGTGTTGTAAGTAAGCTGATTAAAGCTAAGTTGGGATAAATTATCTTAATACTGTTGTGATTGTTTGTTTAGGTAAATAAATGCCAATCAATATAGACCCGCTAGTGTTTCACTAGCGGGTTTTTGCGTTTTAAGGGCTGTGTATTTTTCTGTGGATAAGGTGTGAGTATGTCTAGTCAATCTGGATCAATCCCGCGTTCCTTTATCGAGAGTTTATTGTCTCGAGCAGATGTCGTGCAAGTCGTTAATCAACGTGTTCCTCTCAAAAAAGCTGGCGGTTCTTATAAGGCCTGCTGTCCCTTTCATGATGAAAAATCTCCCTCCTTTAATGTTAGCCAAACTAAACAGTTCTATCACTGCTTTGGTTGTGGTGCCAGTGGTGATGCGCTTAAATTCCTGATGGAATACGAGGGTCTCTCTTTTGTAGAAGCCGTTGAGTCTCTAGCCTCTCAGATGGGCATGGAAGTACCTCGTGAACAGCTCTCCCCAGAAAAACAGAAAGCTCGTCAGGTAAAGCAGCAGCAACAGCGTGATCTTTATGATGTAATGCATTTAGCAGCCAAGTTCTATCGTCATCAACTACGCGACCACTCAAGCTCACAAGAGGCTAAGGCGTATCTCAAAAACCGTGGTTTGAGTGCTGAGGTGGCTAAGACCTTTGTTATTGGCTTAGCACCTCCTGGTTGGGATAGTCTTGTCTCAGGGCTATCAGCAGACGCTAAGCTAAAGCAGCAGTTGGTAGAGGTTGGTCTGCTGGTACCGAAAGATGACGGTAAGATGTATGATCGTTTTCGTCATCGTATTATGTTTCCTATCCGTGATGGGCGTGGACGGGTTATCGCTTTTGGTGGTCGCGTTTTAGGCGATGATCAACCCAAATATCTCAACTCCCCAGAAACGCCGATTTTCCATAAGAGCTACACCCTTTATGGTCTCTATGAAATGCGTCAGTCACGCGAGAAAATTGATAATATTCTCGTCGTTGAAGGCTATATGGATGTGGTCGCTTTGGCACAGTTTGGTGTGCGAAATGCGGTTGCAACACTGGGTACCGCAACAACCATTGAACACCTTGATCTGCTCTTTAGGCAGGTGAATGAGATTGTCTTCTGTTTTGATGGTGATAAGGCAGGTCTGAAAGCTGCTTGGAAGGCACTTGAGCTGGTGCTTCCAATGATGGAAAATGAACGATCCGTTAAGTTTCTATTTTTACCCGATGGTGAAGACCCTGACTCTATGGTCAGAAAAGATGGTACTGAAGGCTTTGTAAGGAGGGTGAGTGAGGCCTTACCTCTGTCAATATTTTTGCTACAGGGTTTGCAGCGTCGCCTATCATTTCCAGTTCACTCTATTGAAGGGCGTCAGCAGTTAGTTGCGCTCGCTCAACCTTATGTTCAATCTGCACATGATCTTTATCAGTTTTTGCTGGCGGAAGGGGTTGCTGATCTGGTGGGTCTACCGACCTGGCGTGTAGAGAAGCAAATGGATGTACGCTCAGGATTTGCAGACTTTAAGAAGGCTAATGCAAACCAGGCAAAAAAAGCCTCTGAAAGTGTTACTCAAGTGGTCACTATGCCTCTCAAAATTGTACGTATTCTATTAAAACGACCGCAATGGGCAGAGTTTTTTGAAAGTGCTTTTAGTCAGGATCTGTTTAATGCCAATGAACGCCAGTATGCGATTCTAGGCGGGGTGATTGAGACATTAAAGTTCAATCAGTTTATTGCTGAGTCTGCTACTGCATGGATGAAGCAGTCAGGTTATCAAGAAGAGTTAACCTTAATTGAACAATCGCCGATTCCTGATGATGAGAACTTTCTTTTAGCTGAATTTGAAGCGGCTGTTTTAGCGCTGGCAAAGTGGATTGATGAGAATAATTTAGGTCGTTCTGGCTGGAGTATGGATGAGATGAATAAACTTCAACTGTTTGTTAAAGGTTCGGCTTAAAACAAGTTGAATTGGCACGGATATTGACAGCTAATTACTTATTTTTACTATAAATTTTTAACAAATGAGTATTCTAGTCAGGTATAATATTGTGCTGCTTTTTTTATAAAAAATGTTTAAGTAGCGATAAATTGAGCACCCCAGGAACTTTACTTCGAGGCAAATGCAAGACATGACAAAAGTCGAAAGAAAACAGCAGTTAATAGATTTAATTGAACGCGCAAAGGAGCTTGGTTATTTAACCTTTGCTGACGTAAATGATGTTTTGCCTGATGATATTGAAGAAGATCAATTAGGACAAGTTCTAACAATTCTGAAAGACTTTGGTATTAAGTTATTTGACTCTGCGCCAGATGAAGACGAGTTAGTGACTCAAGAGGGCGGTGTTTTTGATGAAGCTGCTGCAGAAGCTGCCTTGGCAGCCTTGTCTGAAGTAGACGGTGAGTTTGGTCGTACCACTGATCCTGTACGTATGTACATGCGTGAAATGGGTTCTGTTGAGCTTCTAACACGTCACGGTGAAGTCGATATTGCTAAGCGTATCGAGTATGGTATTCGTGATATGTTGGATGCACTAGCTCGCTATCCAGTTTATGCCATGACCATTTTGCACTCGTTTAAGAGAATGGATGAAGGTGAAGGTAAAATTGCTGATGTTATGCAGGGCTTTTACCGTGCAAAAGATTTGGTTGATATTCCAATTGATGAACTTTCTCCAGATAGCGATGCCAATAATGAGCCAAAAGAAGATGGAATCAATCCAGAAGAGTTAGCTGCGTTTTTGGCGAAATTACAAAAGCTCAGTACTGCTTCTCAGGTCTCTGCTGAAAAAGTAGGCATGGAAGATAAAAAGACTCTTGCTGCGACGCAAGCTTTAGTTGAGCATCTAAGAAACATAAGAATTACGCCACTTTTCTCAACTAAAATGATTAGAGTCATTAAGGCTAGGATCAAAGCAATTCGTGAGCAAGAGCGTATTATTGTTGATTTGTTGCTTAGAAGTGTCATGGTACCTCGTCCAATATTTCTAGAGTCATTTGTTGGATCAGAGATTGACTATACTATGATCGACTCTTTGATTGAAAAGTGCCCAGAAAAAACTGAGCAGCTAGAAGCGTGTCGTGATGAAGTTAAGCGTGCACAAAAGCGTTTAGCAATGATTGCAAAATCTGAAAAGATGCCAATCTCTCTGTATAAGACGAACTATAAAGTTCTAAGTAAAGCAGAGAGTAAAGCACGTATTGCCAAACGTGAAATGATTGAAGCTAATTTACGTCTGGTAATTTCGATTGCTAAAAAATACACCAACCGTGGTCTTCAGTTCCTTGATCTCATTCAGGAAGGGAATATTGGTTTGATGAAAGCAGTTGATAAGTTTGAGTATCGACGTGGTTATAAGTTTTCAACTTACGCAACTTGGTGGATTCGTCAGGCGATTACGCGTTCGATTGCAGATCAGGCTCGTACAATTCGTATTCCAGTACACATGATTGAAACAATCAACAAACTGAACCGTATCCAACGTCAGCTTCTACAGAAAATGGGACGTGAGCCTACACCTGAAGAGCTAGCTGAAGAGATGGAGATGCCAGAAGATAAGATTCGTAAAGTAATGAAAATTGCTAAAGAACCTATCTCAATGGAAACGCCAATTGGTGATGACGAAGATTCCTCACTGGGTGATTTCATTGAAGATTCAAACATCTTATCTCCACAAGATGCGGCTGACTCAGAGGGTATGAGTGAAACTGTTCGTGAGATGTTGAGTACATTGACACCTCGTGAAGCTAAAGTACTGCGTATGCGTTTTGGTTTAAGTATGAATACAGATCATACGCTTGAAGAGGTTGGTAAGCAGTTTGATGTTACTCGTGAGCGTATTCGTCAAATTGAAGCGAAAGCACTGCGTAAGCTACGTCATCCTAGCCGTGCAGAGCGTCTGAAGAGTTTCTTAGATTAATCTAATCTAAGGTTCCGTTCTCAACAAAGAAGGTCGTTTACAACTGTAAACGGCCTTTTTTGTTTTAAAGCATAATATAGATTCACAAAACCCAATGCGCTCGCTATAATAAGCGCCACTTTAGTTACCTTTGGTAATTAACAGCATCCCTATTTGGGGCCCTTAGCTCAGCTGGTTAGAGCATCCGACTCATAATCGGCAGGTCCGCGGTTCAAGTCCGCGAGGGCCCACCATTACTCTTTCAATTATTTCTTAAGTACGTTAAACACTATTTTTAATATACAAATACTTTTGTAGCAAATGAGTAGAAATTCTATTCTGTACCAAGATACAGGTTCGCTATTAACAATCAAGATACGTTAGTTAATCACGGATGCTAGATTCTTTGTAATGCTGTTATGGATATAGGTATATTGAATTTTTATGCTAAACTTTATAAGTGCTATCAGTTTGATTAATATGAGTTTTTTTGAGTATTCTGGTATTCTTTAGCTATGAGGAAGTCTTTTTATAAGACTTTTAATGTGCAATATTTTAAGTGGAGGGTGAGATGATTAGTCAAGTTAACAGTTCTAGTACTGCTTATATTCCAGCATCGCATCCTGCGGTGGAGCCTGTTGCGCTTGAAGTAAAAGAAAAAAAAGGCCTCCAATCTCAGTCTGTGCAAGGCGTCAATTATTCTCAATCCATTACGGCAAAACCTTCCTCTTCACAATCAGCTAATTTATCAGATTCTGATTCTGAAAATCAGCCTGTAAAAAATGTTGATGCCGATGTTGAGCTTGCTAAACAACAAGAGCAAGTTAGGCAGGTTGTAGATCAGCTTAAAGCACGTGATAGAGAAGTCAGAACACATGAAATGGCTCACTTATCTTCTGCAGGTAGCTATGCGATAGGTGGTATGAACTTAAGTTATCAAAAAGGGCCTGATGGTCAGCAGTATGCCATCGGGGGGTCTGTTCAAATAGATACGTCAGCAATTCTTGGTGATCCTGAAGAAACCCTTCAAAAAGGCCGTGTTGTTCAACAAGCTGCGTTGGCACCAGCAGAACCATCAAATCAAGATAGGAAAGTAGCCAGTGCTGCTGCACAAGTGATCTCTTCAGCTCAATCTCAAATATTAAAAGAGGCACAGACTGAACGTGTTTCAAATGAACAGGATGAGAGTGGAGAAGTGGAGCAGACAGACAGTGTGGGGCAAAAAGGCATTCAGTCTAGAGCAGACAGCTCTAATCAAATTGAGGTTTCAGGTTCCTTAAATACGCCTGAAGAAAAAGCAGTTCAGGTTGCGAGCACTCCCACAATTGTTGCTCGTATACAGTTTGATATGAGAATGCAGGTTGCTGGGGGCTAAAACTAACTGTAATAAACAGTTAGTTTAGTTTTGAAGTTAAGCATAAATATTTATTAATTTGTTTCAATGTGACAGAAGGTTTCCTGCATAGCTGTCATTAACTTTAAAATATTATGATCCCGAACTTTACATAAAATCTTGCTGCCTTCACGGCGTGAAGTGATGATCTCTTTCTCTCTTAATATATCTATATGTTGAGAGATGTTACTCTGAGTAGTTCCCACCTGTTTAACAATATCCATTACAGGCAGTTCATTTTCACCAATAACGCATAGAATCTTAAGGCGAAGAGGGTGTCCCATTGCTTTAAGTGCTTTAGATGCTTTATTGATATTCTCTTCTTTCATCCCGAAAAGTGGTATTTCTTGTTCGTTCATATCGACTCTTTACTGTATATTAATGATTTTATAATATTAGAATATTATAAACATAGATAAATTCTAATGAAAAGCAGTGCTTATGTCACTTAAACTTAATTTATAATAGATAAGTAAAACTTTGGCTAGCTATGGCCTAGCCTTGTATCCTTATGATTTATAAGGATGTTTTAAATTCGTCGGAGGTTTTTAGTGAGTGTGACTAGATTAAATAAAATTATGTGGCTTGGTTCAGGTGTTTTATTAGGGGCAATGATTGCGGTTGGAACAACGGTTTTAGCTGATAAAGAGCCAGCTGCTGCAGAGCAAGCAGGTATGCCTGTACTGAACTTACCTCTGAAGGAGCTAAGAGCTTTTGTAGAAGTTTTTGAACGAGTCTCTCATGATTATGTTGAAGAAGTTGATGACAAGGTTCTATTAGAAGGCGCCATTAGTGGCATGCTTTCAAATCTAGATCCTCACTCTGCTTACCTGCCGCCCAAAGATTTTAAAGAGATGGAAGAGCATACCACGGGTGAATTTGGTGGTTTAGGTATGGAAGTTGGAATGGAAGATGGTTTTGTTAAAGTCATCTCACCTATTGATGATACCCCGGCTCAGAAAGCAGGTATTAAGGCGGGTGATCTGATTATTAAGCTGTCTGGAGAACCTGTTAAAGGTAAATCACTGAGTGAAGCCGTTAAAATCATGCGCGGTAAGCCTGGCACAGAGCTTGAGTTGACTATTATTCGCAAAAATGCAGATGGCCCAATTAACATTAAAATTGTTCGTGCAATTATTAAGGTTAAAAGTGTTAAGCAGCGTATGCTTAAAAATGATGTCGGTTATCTTCGTATTAGCCAGTTTCAAATTCGTACTGGCCAAGATGTTGTAAAAGCAGTTAAGAAGCTTGAGGAAGAGAACGGTAAGCCTCTAACGGGCTTGGTTTTAGATTTACGGAACAATCCAGGTGGTGTCTTACAAGCAGCGGTTCAGGTGTCTGATGCCTTTTTAGAAGAGGGGCTGATTGTTTATACTGAAGGTCGTATCAAAAACTCTAAAATGCGTTTTGAATCAGAAGCGGGCGATGTTATGAATAGCAAGCCGATTGTTGTCTTAATTAATGAAGGTTCGGCCTCTGCTTCAGAGATTGTTGCGGGTGCTTTACAAGACCAGAAGCGTGCATTGGTTGCAGGGCGTACTAGTTTTGGTAAAGGCTCGGTACAGACATTACTGCAGCTAAATAATGGTGCGGCGATTAAAGTCACAACAGCTCGTTACTTTACCCCTTTAGGGCGTTCAATTCAGGCAGAAGGTATTAAACCTGATATTGAGATTGATCTGGTTAAGGTTGAGAAGGTTGATGCTAAAAAACTAGGTCGTATTAAAGAGAAAGATCTAACAGGTCATTTAGTAAATGGTAATGATGAAGAGAAGCCTAGCTCAGAAGCTAAGTCTAAAGAAGATGAAGCTAAGGATGCCGAAAAAGAGAAAGCTGATGAGTTAAAAGAGGTCTTAGACCGAGACTTCGAGTTAAATGAAGCGCTAAGAATTATAAAAGCGATGATTTTAGCTCAACAAATGAGTAAATAATTCTAACGAATATCTGATCTTATAATAAGCCATTGCCTAATCACTTAGCCAGTGGATTTTTTGTACTTGAGCTATGGAGTGCCAGTTTATGAGCATGACAGAAACTAAAGTCATTTATTAAGACACTAAATGTTTATGACTGAATATTCATTTGCTGATTAATATTTAATGATTAACTAAAATAGTTTGAAACAAATGAGTTGCAACACGGTCTATTAAATGTCCAGAGGGTTTCAGCCCTTAACTAATTACATAAATTATAA
This sequence comes from Thiomicrorhabdus sp., assembly GCA_033238645.1. Lineage (GTDB taxonomy): Bacteria > Pseudomonadota > Gammaproteobacteria > Thiomicrospirales > Thiomicrospiraceae > Thiomicrorhabdus. The sequence goes on along the minus strand of BQXR01000007.1, from coordinate 134,124 downwards.
ATGGAGTAGGTAATGAAAACACGCAGAGATTTTTTAAAGCTAGCTGGCGCAGCATTGGTTGGTACAGCAGGTGTTGCATCAGCAGCTGAGAACCCTTTTGGATTTAAAAAAATGGAATCGGGTTATACACAAGTTGCTATGGAAGGTAAGTGCGGCGAAGGTAAATGTGGTGGGAATAAGGCTAAGGCGAAATCTTCAGAAGGTAAGTGCGGCGGCAAGATGGAGTCAAAATCTTCAGAAGGTAAGTGCGGTAGCAAGATGGAGTCAAAATCTTCAGAAGGTAAGTGCGGTAGTAAGATGGAGTCAAAATCTTCAGAAGGTAAGTGCGGTAGCAAGATGGAGTCAAAATCTTCAGAAGGCAAGTGTGGTGGCAAGATGGAGTCAAAATCTTCAGAAGGTAAATGTGGTGGTGCGATGTAACTATTTCGTTTAGCGAAATAGAAGGATCGATTTCGGCATGTCTAAAGGCATGTCGAATAATTTAAATGGCTTTTCAAATAGTCTCTCTGTGCTAAAAGCCGCGTGTTTATTTGAAAAACCATCCCCCCCCCTGCTCAAATTTTGAGGTAATTTCCGTGTCAGCATCTAATCATACTTATCCTGTTCAAGGCACAGGTTTAGGCTTTAGAAGAGATTTTTTTGATGAGGTTTTACAGTCAACCGACTTTAAAATCGATTTTATGGAGATTGCGCCTGAGAACTGGCTCAACTTTGGTGGGCGTCAGGGGAGGCTACTTAGGGCTTTAACGGAACGTTTCCAGTTTGTCTGTCATGGATTATCATTGGATTTGGGCGGCATTCGTCCTTTAGATGAAGACTATATCCGAGCTCTTAAGCCTTTTTTTAAAGAGCATGATGTCACTGTTTATACCGAGCATTTAAGTTACTGTGGTGATAGTGGACACCTCTATGATTTGATGCCAATCCCCTTTACTGAAGAAGCCGTTAAGTATGTTGCCGATCGTATTCGCCGTGTTCAAGATATTTTAGAGATGCGCATCGGTATTGAGAATATCTCGTTCTATGCCATGCCATGCCAAGATATGACAGAAGCTGAGTTTGTGAATGCTGTCTTACAAGAGGTAGAGTGTGATCTGCTTTTAGATGTGAACAACGTCTATGTTAATGCAGTCAATCATAAATATGATGCCGAAGCCTATATTCAAGCGATGCCAACGGATCGCTTAGTTTATCTACATATGGCGGGTCACTTTGATGAAGCAGAGGATCTAAAGATAGATACACATGGCCAACCGATAAAAGAGCAGGTTTGGACGTTACTTGAGAAAACCTACCAAATTCATGGCGTTGTACCGACTCTGCTAGAGCGTGATTTTAATATCCCTCCCTTAGCCGAGTTAATGTCCGAGGTTGAGCAGATTCGCAGCTACCAACGTGCAGGAGGGCTAAAAGATGTCAGCTAATTCAACGCATGATTTACCTTATTTTCAGCAGCTACAACAACAGTTTGCAGGTCATATCCGTAATCCTGAAAACACCGTCTACTCTCCAGAGAGGGAAGCGCCGATAGAGTCTCGTCGTTTACTCGCTTATCAATCCCTGTTTTTTAATAATATTGAAAGTTTTATGAGCAAGATGTTTCCCATCTGTCTTGATATTTTGGGTTCAGATCGTTGGTTGCAGATTCTGCGTGAATATATGATTAAACATAATTCAACGACACCGTTATTTCATGAGTTAGGTGAGGAGTTTTTGTCTTTTCTTCAGGATGAATTCGAACCACTTGAGAGTGATCCGCCTTTCTTATTAGAGCTGGCGCACTATGAGTGGGTAGAGTTGGCATTGAGTGTCTCTACAGAGGCCGGTTTTACGCCTGACAGCACCGTTGATCAAGGCGAGAGTCACGTCATTAATTTGGATCTAAAATATCAGCTCTCTCCTCTGGCTTGGCCTCTGGCTTACGAGTGGCCTGTTCAGCTATTATCAAAAGATTTTCAACCGACTGAAAAGCCTAATGATGTCACTACCCTATTGGTCTATCGTCACCTGAGTGAGCAGACTGAGCAGACTGAGCAGGGGGGGGGGAGCTATGAAATGATTGATTTTATGGAGATCACGCCTCTGTTGTATCAGTGGTTAACTATTTTGGATGCGTCAGAATCTGCACGAAGTGCTTTTGAATATGTTGCCGACGCTTATCAATTAACCCCTGAGTTATTAGAAGATGTTATTCAAGACTTGCTCGATCTAAATATTTTACAGCCTGCTGTTTAGATTCCTCATTTGACAGAACGTGTATTGCGTTATGATAGGCATATCGTACGATTTAAGCCCATTAAAGCCTATAACAAAATGCAAACAACGCGTTTATCATCCAAAACTAAAAATGTATTAGCTGTGCTAGGCAAGTGGCGCTTTTGGCTGTCTGTCGCTCAGCGTTTTCAAGATCGGCAGGGTAGTGATGCTGTTGCCATTCTCGCCTACACCTCTTTGATTGGCATAGTACCCATGCTTGCGGTTATGTTGAGCCTCTTCTCAGTATCCACCTATTTTGCCGACTTTGAATCTCTCGTTATGGAGCAGGTGGTGCACAACCTGATTCCAAGCTCTCAGCCAATGATAGAGGGCTATCTTTTTAAGTTTTCTCAGCAAGCCGTGCATCTAACAACCCCAGGTCTGATTGTCATGTTCCTAACCACGCTGTTATTGCTGTGGAAGGTCGATGAAAAACTCAATGCAATGTGGTCAGAGCGCTTAAACCGTAAGTGGTGGGTGAGCTTATTACACTACTTAGGCGTAAGCCTGCTTGGCCCACTGCTTTTGGGGTTAAGTCTTGTTACTAGTTCCTATATTTTGGCACAACCCCTATTGGCGGAAACCACGCCGTGGATTAGCCAACTTACCTTTGGTATTGGCCTGCTACCGATCTTATTAAGTTGGCTGGGTTTTACCTTTCTATTTAAGTTTGTCCCAGTCGCATTTGTACCCGCCAATATTGCCTTTTTAGCGGGGTTATTTGCAACCTTACAACTTGAACTACTTAAGTATGGTTTTACCATTTATGTAAAATTGTTTCCTACCTACGATCTGATTTATGGTGCCTTTGCTGCCATTCCGCTGTTTCTACTTTGGCTCTATTTAATCTGGTTGATTGTTATTTGGAATGGTGCATTTGTTGCCTCGCTGGTTAAAGTCTTTAAACCCGAGAGCCTAACTGCATCAGACAACTCTCTGCTATTGGCAGAAGATAAAGCAGAAGTGACAGCAGAGGGTAAGACAGAATGAGGTCTCTGCTTGCCAGAGGATTATGGCCATTTACGCTATTAAGTACTCTTTTAATGTTAGGCTTGTTTGCCAGTCTCCTGATTGGTGGTTTCACACTGTCGTTGTCTGACCTAATTACAGAGCTAAGCGCACAACAATCTATGGTGCTGTGGGAGATTCGTCTACCACGCTTGATGATGGCCGCCGTGATTGGCGCTGGTCTGGCTATATCAGGTGTTGCACTACAAGCACTGTTTAGAAATCCCCTCGCAGAACCTGGACTGATTGGTGTCTCTAGTAGTGCAGCCTTTGGTGCTGTCTTTGTGATCGTTCTGGGTGGTACACTTTGGCAAGAAGTCTCGGTTTGGCAGATCAGCGCAGCCGCCAGTGTCGCCGCCAGTGTCAGTACCGTACTGCTATACTCAATTTCCACCCGACACGGCCATACTGATGTTGCACTGATGCTACTTGCGGGCGTCGCTTTTAATGCCATTGCAGGTGCAATGACTCAGCTCCTTATTACCTTCTCAGACGATAGCCAATTGCGCTCAGCCCTTTTTTGGATGATGGGCTCCATGGCTAATCTCTCGTGGCCTACTGTTTGGATGGTGACTGGTTTGGTCTCTCTCGCCACGATTGCCCTATGGCGTTTAGTCAACCCGATGAACGCTTTTCTACTGGGCGAAAAAACCTGCATGCAGATGGGATACGATCCTAAATGGTTCAAGTGGCAAGTGATGGGCTTTAGTGCATTGATTGTTGGTGCATCAGTTTCTGTGGTGGGTGTGATTGGCTTTGTTGGCCTAGTGGTGCCACACATTATTCGTTTATGGATCGGCGCCGATCACCGTTTGGTACTGCCTTTAAGTGCGATAGGTGGCGCGGTGCTGTTAGTGTTGGCTGATCTGCTAGCCCGCCAATTGATATTTCCTGCTGAGCTGCCGATCGGTCTATTAATGGCGCTGCTTGGCGGGCCGTTCTTTTTGATGTTATTGCTTGGGAAGCGGAATCGCAGAATGGGTAATCGCTCTAAAGTACAAGGCAGGGGATTGTAGTATGTCAGCATCGCAAACTAACCCTGCCAAAATTCAGGTAGAGGGTCTGAGCTACAGCATTGATGGCAGTGAGCTACTTAAGCAGGTTGACTGCGAGTTTGAGACAAGGCAGGTTCACGTTATCTTAGGACAGAACGGAGCAGGTAAATCTACGCTATTAAACTGTTTAAGCCACGAGCTGCTGCCAACGGAAGGCAGCATTATCTGGAACGGTCAGCCTTTGGAGTCTATATCTTATGTAGACTTGGCTCTGCAAAGAGCGGTGCTATCACAATCTAATGAACTGGCTTTCTCTTTTACCGTTCAAGAGTTAGTTGAGTTGGGTGAAGCCGTTCAGCAGCGAGCCAGTGTGCAGGCAAAATTGGTTGTAGAGGCCGTGCTTCATGTTTGTGATATGACACACCTGCGCCATAGAGATTACTTAACCCTCTCGGGTGGTGAACAGAAGCGGGCGCAGTTAGCACGAGTACTGGCACAAATTTGGCCAGAGCAGCAGGGAGAAAAAGAGTCTACTCCTAATGCTACCCCCCCTGTTCAAAATCTGCAGCAACTAAAAATTGAGCCTATTTTTAACGGTCAATGGCTGTTTTTGGATGAGTGGACAGCGGGCTTGGATATAAAACACCAACAGCGTTTAGGCCGCTACTTTAAGCAGTGGGCAAAGCGCGGCTTGGGTATTATTATGGTGCTGCACGATATCTCTTTTGCTGCTCAATTAGCCGACCGCTGTTTGATTCTTAAAGAGGGTCAAGTGTTTGCCGATGGCGAAGTCACCAGCACTCTCACACAAGCGACGTTACAAGAAGCGATGGAGATGACTGTACGTGTCGAGATCGATCCACAAAACAAACTGCCCATAATTACCCCCCTGCTTGAAAGTTTTTAGCCCTATTCAGGTCTTATGATTAAGCGCGTTATTTTCCATAGGCTCTTGCGAGATTTTGATCAAGAGCTTAATAGTATTTATCAAGTTAGCCCCCACTTTTTAAGCCACGCTGCCTATTTTTTTACAGAGATTAGAGGTTCAACTATGAATAATTATGAGTGGTGTCATGCACAATAAACAGGACTTTTTTGAAAAGCTAGTCTCTGCCTATAGCAAGGATCTATATCGGTACGCCTACTGGTTATGTAAACAACCTACTGTGGCGGAAGACCTTGTGCAAGAGACCTTTATGCGCGCTTGGAAAGCCATCGACCAGCTCAAAGATGAGAAGGTCGCTAAGTCATGGCTAATCACCATTTTACGTCGTGAAAATGCCCGCATGTACGAGAAATATCAACCACTACTTTTAGAGATAGAAGAGGATCATGTCGCAGAAGATCACCATAGTGAACCGCTGCCACAGCTAGAAAAACAGCAACTCCAGCAATTTATTATGCAGTTGCCCATTGAGTATAAAGAGCCGATGATTTTACAAATTATGTGGGGCTACACTGGCGAAGAGATTGGTGCGCAGTTAGACCTTAAACTTGCCACGGTAAATACCCGACTGTTTCGTGGACGTCAGCAGTTAAAACAGATGATGTTAAAGGGTGATCGTAAAAGTAATCTGGCGAATACCGCTAACAAGGGAGGTCGTTAAAATGAACGATTTACAGTTCCAAAAACAGATCCAGATTAACCCTTTTGAGTTAGATGAAGCGATGCAGGCCTATATACAGAAACACCCCGAGTTAAAGAAGATGGTTAAAAAATCCCGTGAGTTTAATCAGCAGTTAGAGCAAGCCTTTGATGTTGAGATTCCAGAAAGCTTAGAAGCCCGTATTTTAATGAAGCAGTCCTATCTTGTGAGTTGTGAATCAGATGAAGAGTCGAAGGCGAATAGTCATGATGATGCCATTGAACAAGCTACGCTAGTAGGGCAACAAACAGGGCTATCATCAGGTAAAGCAACGGTTATTCCTTTAGAGCCTAAAGTATTACCTTGGTGGGGATTAGGCGGTATTGCAGCCAGTTTTCTGGTTGTGACCGTCTTATTCAATTTATGGCAAGCCCCTGCGAGTTTAGCGTCAGTAAATGCCACTGATTATGTGGCGCATATTGTTGATCACATGAAACATGATCCTGAGTTAATGACGACCTTTAAACCCCCAAGCAGTGAGCAAGAGTTGCAGAATTTGTTTGCCGCTGTCGGTGCCTCTATCGAGCAACCGATGAGCAACATAAGTTATGCGGGTGAGTGTGTCGTGAATGGTCAGAAGGGGTTACATATTGTTATGCAGCAAAATGGTGAACCTGTCACAGTGATTATCATGCCAGGTCAGCACATAGCTGCCATTGAGGCGTTTGAGACCCGTGGATATCAGGGAGAGTTGTTGCCCGTTAAAGGCGGGGTGGTGGCGGTTGTGGCTAACAACCTAGAGCAAGTGGCTTTAGCGCATATGCGATTCTTTAAGGCAATTAAGTTTGTTTGATATTACAGATATAAGGTTACACATTGGTAGCGATTTGCTTCTCTGCTGTGCGTGGGAATGTTTTTTTTAAACTAGGGTAGTGGAATGTTAAAGAAAATTGGGATTATGTTTGGTGTAATTCTGCTGGGTTATTTTGTTCTGATGGTGAGTGCTTCTTATAATAAAAAAATGGTAGCGCCTGTTTCTGACCAGCAAGTTGAGTTGGCTATTTCTCAGTCTGATGACTTTGTTGAGTATAGAGCTATTTTTATCTCTAGTAGTCAAACACTGCTTCAGGAGGGGCGTTGTTCTTGGGTAGAGCTTGAGGAGTCTGGTGGTTGGTATAAGTCTACTAATTATAAAAGTAAGCCTATTTACTTTATGCACTGTGGTGGATTAAGAGCGACTAAGATCTATTTAAATACACTAACGGGTGAAATCTATTGAAACTTTGTACCCTTAAGGAGCGCTATAACAGGGAGGAATGCTTAATATACCCTTCAATTTAAGGGCAACTGAATACCCATAAAAAAACCCGTGCAAAATTAAGTTTTACACGGGCTTTTAGAAAGGATTCTCTATGCTCTTTTTATAGAGAGAAATCACTAAAATCATCTGTCTCTACTTTTGAGTCAACCTGGCCGACTAAGTAAGAGGTGATCTCGGACTCTTGTGGTGCAACTTGAACGTTGTCACTCACTAGCCAGTTGTTCATCCAAGGCAGTGGGTTTGAGGCTTTCTCAAAAATAGGCTCAAGATGAATAGCTTTTAGGCGAACATTAGTGATGTACTCAACATAGTCTTGCAGGATTTTTGCATTTAAACCGATCATAGAACCATCTTTAAATAGGTACTCAGCCCACTCTTTTTCTTGCTCAGCGGCTTCGCGGAAGATGGTGTAAACTGCTTCCTCTTGCTCGCGGGCAATGACGGCCATCTCTGGATCATCTTCACCGCTAGCAAGCAGCATGATTATACTTTGCGTTCCTGAAAGGTGTAAGGCTTCATCACGCGCAATCAGCTTAATAACTTTAGCATTTCCCTCCATTAACGAGCGTTCTGCAAATGAGAAGCTACACGCAAATGAGACATAGAAACGGATCGCCTCTAAAACATTCACCGATACAATCGTAAGATAGAGTGCGGTTTTAATCTTTTTACGGAAAGCATCATCTGCCGCAAGATCAATACCATTTGCGTACATGTGATTGGTTAAAGCGATTAACTTATCATAGAACAGGGTGACGCTTTCAGCACGTTTGGTGATCTCTTCATTGGTGACAATATCATCAAATATCACGGATGGATCTGCTTCGATATTACGAATGATATGCGTATATGAGCGGCTGTGGATGGTCTCTGAAAAAGACCAAGTTTCGATCCACGTCTCTAGCTCAGGAATAGAGACCAGTGGTAGTAGAGCAACATTAGGTGAACGACCCTGTACGGAATCTAATAACGTCTGATATTTTAAGTTACTAATAAAAATATGCTGTTCATTGGCAGGTAGCTCAGCGTACTCACTACGATCGCTAGATAGATCCACCTCTTCTGGACGCCAGAAAAAACTCAGTTGCTTCTCAATCAGTTTTTCAAAAATAGGGTATTTTTGTTGATCATAACGCGCTACATTGACGTTTTGACCAAAAAACATAGGCTCTTTCAGTGCATTATTTTTTGAACGACAAAAGGTTGAGTAACTGTGTTGGTTCTGACTGCTCATTGATGGCATATCCTATTGCTTAGCCAGTTGAAAGTGGCTAAATTATTAGTAACGAAGTTGGACTATTTTAGTACACAGGGACTTTAAAATCTATCACCTGTTTTTCTGTGGGGGCTTTGCGGTTATTTTACGATCGTTGCGCTGCTGCTTGGCAGCGCCATAATAAGCGACTAAATATTGCTCATGACCTGAGACTCAAGAATCTCCCAACGCTCAAAGGCCGTTTCAAGTTCGCCCTCTTTGTCCTCAAGTTTTTTAAGGGTCGCTTGCACTTCATCATCAGGGTTTAGGTAGAACTCACTATCACTAATGGTGTCTGATAGCACTTCTAGCTCAGTCTCGATGGCTTCAATCAGTGCTGGTAGCGCATCATATTCACGTTGATCTTTATAGCTGAGTTTAACGACAGGCTTTTTGGGCTTAGCAGCCTTTTCAGGCTTGTTACTTGAGACAGCATCTTTGACTTTTTTGGTGTCTTTTTCTGCCTGTTTTTGCTCTGCTTTAACCGCTTGAGCAGACTCTATGGTTGCGGCAGATCTAAACTGTGCATACTCTGCTGGGCGTTGACGCAACCAGTCATCGTAACCACCGATATATTCATTCACAACACCTGGCGCATCAAAGACAATAGAGCTAGTACAAATATTGTTCAGGAAAGCACGATCATGACTTACGATCAGCACCGTACCTTTATAGTTCATCACGAGCTCTTCTAATAGCTCGAGTGTTTCGACATCTAAATCATTAGTTGGCTCATCGAGAATCAGTAGGTTTGATGGTTTAGAGAAAACACGCGCTAACAGTAGACGGTTACGCTCACCACCCGATAGAGCTTTAACTGGCTGGCGGGCACGGTCGGCGGCAAAAAGGAAGTCCGCTAAGTAACCGATAACATGTTTACGTTGACCATTAATCTCTACAAAATCAGTCCCATCAATTAAATTGTCGGCAACCGTTTTCTCTTCATCAAGCTGCGCTCGGTGTTGATCGAAATAGGCAATTTGTAAGTTTGTCCCCATGGTGATTACACCAGAGTTTGGTTGCTGCTTGCCAAGTAATAAACTAATCAGAGTTGATTTACCACAGCCATTCTCACCGATAATACCGACCTTATCACCCCGCATAACAACTGCACTAAAGTCAGTCATAATTGCTTTAGTCGGCCAGTTGAATGTGACATTATCCAACTCAACAACCTGTTTACCAGAGGTATCCGAACGGTTAAGTTGTAGATTGGCTTTACCTTGTTGATTACGGCGTGCCGAATGCTCTGAACGCAGTTTCTCTAAAGCGCGTACTCGACCCTCGTTACGGGTACGACGCGCCTTAATACCTTGGCGAATCCAAACTTCTTCTTGCGCTAGCTTTTTATCGAATAGGGCATTTTGCTTGGCTTCTGCATCTAAAGCAGCTGCTTTACGCTCAAGGTAGGTGTGATAGTCACACTGCCAGTTAGCCAGAGCTCCACGGTCTAACTCGATAATACGTGTTGCTAGCGCTTGTAAAAATGCTCTATCGTGCGTAATGAAAATTAAAGCACAGCGTAGATTCTTTAAGAACCCTTCAAGCCACTGAATAGAGGGGATGTCTAAGTGGTTAGTTGGCTCATCTAGTAGCAGAATATCTGGTTCTTGCACTAAGGCTTTCGCTAATAATACACGGCGTTTCATTCCACCAGATAGGTCAGAGAATTCAGCATCAGCATCTAATTCTAGCTTAGAGATAATGGTATCTACTTTTTGCTGTAGCTCCCAACCATTCTGCGACTCAATATCGTGCTGAACTTTAGTAAATTCCTCTAAAAGTTCTTCAGTATAGTTTTGCTCCATCTGCACACTAAGGTCGTGGAACTGCTCAATCAAGTGACCTGTATTACCCAGTCCTAAAGCGATAACGTGAAAGACAGAGCCTGTCATATCATGTGGAACTTCCTGCTGAAGTTTGGCGATAGTGACCCCATCTTGCAAGATACGAGTACCACCATCAGGCAGAATCTCACCTTCAATGACTTTAAGTAGCGTTGACTTACCTTCACCATTACGGCCAACTAAGCAGACACGCTCATTTGGCTCAATGACAAGAGAGGCCTTATTGAACAGGGGGGCAGCACCAAAGCTGAGAGAGATATCACGTAAAAATAGAAGAGACATAGAAGGTTCTTTTTATTGAGTTGTTTGGTTAGTATTTTTTACTGTTTTTGCAGTAGCAAGGTAAATGGCTTAAGCGCTTATTTTTCAAGGTCTTATTTTGCCAAAAACCACTAGATTTGAATGCTAAGGATTATATTCTCACTAGACTGAATTGGATAGGTTTTTATAGTAGTTTTGCTCTGTTTTTCTTGAATATTTTGCCAATAGTCGATAATTTGATCTGTCTGTTGTTTGGTGTGGGTATCTTGATGCGCCCAAAGGTTAAAGAGTACTAGGCCAGCAGGCTTTAAGTTTCTCAGTAGGTTTTGTTGAAAGGCATCAGCGGTAAATGGCCCTGGTAACCCAGAATCATCAAACACATCGACAATAATGACATCGTACTCTGAAAGTGCCTCATCAATATAGATTAGGGCATCTTCTTGCATGACCTCTATTTCTGGTTCTTCTGGCAGGTGGAAAAATTCGTAAGCGATATCAATCACGGCTTGGCGTAGTTCGACAATATGAATCTGCATCTCTGGTTCAAGTGCATTGAGGTGGCTAGCAATAGAGCCGCCACCCATGCCGAGCATTAAAAGGCGTTGCACGGGTTTTTGCTGGTGACGCTGGAGAATTTGTGCCTCAATAACTTTCTGGTACTCAAAGGAGAGGCTCATCGGTGCATGAAAGTAGAGACGGCTTTGCTCAACAGGCGAGTCAAAATAGAGACTGCGCATGGATGGCGTATCAATCACTTCTAATAGGCCAAATTCATCACGTTGACAGTGAATAAGATCACCACCATGCTTCTGTTTAAGCGTTTTAGGTTGCTTGTCTATTTTGGATAGGGGGGGGATCAAAAGGGTATTCTCATTGTTATTTTTATCGTTACTTTCAAAGTTGTGACCACCACAAGCGTAATCTCAGTCCCCAGCCAGTAGTAAAGCCGACCTCAATAAAAGCGATCTCACTATTGGGTGCAATGACAAAGTCCGCGGGTACGGCCTTAGCACCAAATGCTTTCATCCATTGACCCCCTAGATCATTCACAATCAGGTCTGGATTCATCTCGTGCTCTTTGGCGTAGGCTAAAAGTTGATCGTTATCGAGTGATTGTGTGGCAATGTTGATCACATCATAGTCCTCAGAAAGTGACTCAATACTACCTCTACTGGCACTACAGATAGGGCACCAAGTCGCCCAGATATGTACTAATACAGGTTTACCTTGTTGGTTAAGACTTTGCAGGTCAATGTGCTTGCCTGTAATGGTGGTTACTTGCATTCTTGGTGCTTGGCCTTCAATCACATTGCCTTGCATAACGGGGCGGATCAGTAAAAAAGCTCCTAAAAATAATAATGCCATTAGGGTATTTTTGACCCAAGGTTTTTGTAGAAATGTCGTTGGAGTATCTGACTCATAAGGATCGTCTGGTTGTGGATTTTGATTGTTAATAGACATTGGTCTTACCTTAGAGATAGTCATCTTAAATATAATTAAAAGGTATTATAACGTCTTTATGTTTTTTGCTGTGAGCAGGAGTGGAGATGGAAGCAAATTTTTGGCATCAGATGTGGGCAGGGGGGGTACTTGGTTTTCATCAACAGGAGATGAATAGTTTTTTAACTAAACACTGGTCTCGGTTAGGTTTAAGTAATGCCGAACGAGTCTTAGTACCGCTATGTGGTAAATCTCTAGACATGCTCTGGTTGGTGCAGCAGGAATTTGAGGTGCTGGGGGTTGAGTTGAATCAACAGGCTGTAGAGGCTTTCTTAACTGAGAACAATCTTTTAGCACAGAGCATTGAGCATGAACACTTCAATGGCTATGTGTTGGATAGAATGCAACTGCTGTGTGGCGACTTTTTTAAGTTAACGGCAGAAGATTGTCTGGGGGTGAAAGCGGTCTATGATCGAGCGGCTATTGTCGCACTACCACCAGAGATGCGACAGCAGTATGCTTTACATCTACAAGCTATTTTACCGAAAGGGACACAGTATTTAATGGTGGTGATGGATTATGATCAAGCCTTAATATCAGCCCCCCCTTTCTCGGTTTCAGAAGCGGAAGTTCGTGATCTATTTGCTAACTTCAGTTCTATTGAGAAAGTCGAAGCCATGACGTTTAAGCGTAAAGGCGTTGCCACCACTGAGATGGCTTTTGTGATGATGGCTTAAATTAGAGTTGTTATGTAGGCATGATCTCTGAGTAGCGCTCAAAGGATTCGAAACCCTTTGGATCAATTTTATCCAGTTTAGGGCTAACATAGGTTGCGCAGATTGGGTAAGCGATACCGTAATCTTTAGCGGTTTGTAAAGCATGTAGATTGTCATCAATTAACAGGGTTCTTTTAGGATCGTAAGGTACGATCTTTTGAATCTCTGACCAGACAGCGATCTGCTCTTTTGGGATGCCAAAGTCATGTGACGAGATCAGTGTATCAAAGTAATCACCAATTTCAGTCACTTCGAGTTTCACTGCTAAGCTATCTCTATGAGCATTGGTGACCATAACGACATTTTTACCCAGACGTTTAAGCTTGGCTAAAAACTCAATTACTTCTGGATGGACTTGAATCTGATGCTTGAGCTCTCGCTTAAGTTCTGCAACGGGGAGTTCTAAGGTCTCTGTCCAGTAGTCTAAGCAGTACCAGTTTAAGGTGCCGGTTTGTGAATGGATTTTAGTTTTAATAATCTCTTTGGCTGCTTCAAGGCTTAGGTCATTTTTGCTGGCATAAGCTTGCGGAATGACTTCCATCCAAAAGTGCCAGTCAAAGTGTAGGTCTAATAAGGTGCCATCCATATCAAGCAGAACTGTGTCAATTTGTGACCAGTCAATCATTGCATTCATTGGTAATTAGAGCCTCTTAGCGTTATTATTGAATCAATTTATTAATCACATTTATTTAATAGAGATGGTTGTAGCATGTCTAAAAAAATACCGACTATTTTATCTGAAAACATAACGGCTCAGTCACGGATTTTTACCGTTCAGTCACAAGAGCTGACTTTTTCTAATGGTACCACGGTTCAGTATGAGCGTCTTTTAGGCAGTAAAGAGGGTGCGGTGCTGATTATTCCATTGATGGAAGACGGAACTTTACTGTTGATTAGAGAGTATGGTGCAGGCGTTGGCCGTTATGAGCTGGGTTTCCCGAAAGGCAAGATTGACCCTGGTGAAGACTGGCAGCAGGCATCTATTAGAGAGAGCCAAGAGGAGATTAGTCATCTTCCATCAGAGGTTAAACTGCTTGACTCATTGAGTTTGGCAGCGGGTTATATGACGCACTATACTCATATTGTATTAGCAACGGGTTTGACGCCGCATGAAGCAGAAGGGGATGAGCCAGAACCTTTAGAGGTGGTGCCTTGGCATATTGATGATTGGGCCGCGTTATTAAATGAACCACACTTTACGGAAGGCCGCGCTTATGCAGCTTTAATGTTGGTATTAAAAGAGATGGGAAAAATTTAGATGTCGATCAATAAAGAGATAGTCAGCCTGTCAGCCAAGTGGATGCCAGAGGTCTGTAAAATTGCAGTTGAAGCGGGGCAGCTAATTTCAGAGATGTATCACCAATCCGAGTCAATCTTAGTTGAGCAGAAGGGCGATGGCTCGCCTGTGACGGAAGCGGATAAAAAAGCCGATGCGCTGATCTGTCAAAAATTGCAGCAATTAACCCCCGATATTCCTCTGGTGACGGAAGAAAGCGTACAGGATGTGCCTTTTGAGCAACGTAAAGATTGGGCAACTTATTGGTTGGTTGATCCGCTAGATGGCACTAAAGAGTTTATTGAACGCACGGGAGAGTTTAGCGTCAATATCGCTTTGATTCATAATCATCAGCCAGTATTGGGGGTGGTGTATGGGCCTGAAAATGGAGATCTCTATTTCTCAAGCAAAGGCAGCTTGGCTTATAAGGTCGTTGATTTGAAATCGGTGATTGAAATTGATAACTGGCAGTCGTTAGTTAATTATGCGGGAGAGATCTCTATTAACCCTATGAAGTCTTCCAGTCCAATTAAAGTGGCGGTGAGCCGCAGACATGGTGGAATGATTCAACACTTTATCGCTAAGTTAGGCAAAACCGAGTTGGTTAAGATGGGCTCGGCACTCAAAGTCTGCTTAGTGGCGGAAGGTACTGCGGATGTTTATCCACGTTTTGGTCCAACCTCTTTGTGGGATACCGCGGCCTCACAGTGTATTTTAGAGTCAGCAGGCGGGCAGTTATTGAATGCCGCAGGTCACCCTTTGCAGTATGTGCAAACAGGTTCTCTATTGAACCCTTTTTTTATGGCGACAGGGGATGCGGATTACCCATGGCCAAATTTCCCTGAAATTTTATAGTTTCTATTATCAATAGAGCTGTTTCTCTTACCCCCCCCCTGCTGATAATCTCAGACATAAAAAAAGCACCTTTTAAGGTGCCTTTTTGGTTCTTTAAGCAGCTGTTAGGGTTGTTTGCTTAAGACGCTTGGAGAATTTCATACAGCTCATCATCTGATATATCTAATATATGTTTGCATTTTTCATATATGTTTTTGGCTTCACCAGATGCCTTGTTTTTATGATTTTTTATATTTGAGATGGAGTGTGCTAGTTCTATAGTCGAGATTAAGCTGCGTAATTTAGTGTTCTCTATGAGATCAATACTGTGAATATGATGTAGCAAAATGGTTTGTGAGATGTAATTAGGTACATTCCAAGACTGGGCAATCAAATAGCCTAGTGCGGCATGAGTGGTGCCAAATGTTGCTTCTTCGTACTTACTCATAGAGAGGTACTTAAACTGATTCTTTATAAAATCATCACCATAATGCGGGTCTATTTCGGTTAGAGCAAAACCACCAATATCATGTAGCAAGCCAAGTAGATAGGCTTCATCAGGGCTAACATATTTATTGAAGCGGGCAATTTGTGAGGCGATGAGGGCAATATCTTGGCTGTGATAACTGAGGCCATTAACCTGATATTCACTGATTATTTTTTTGACATAAATCGATAGAATGTAGTTTTTTAGCCGCTTATTTCCTAAGCGATAGATGGCGCTGTCTAGATCCTTGATGATTATGCCAACGGTGTTGGATAGTGAGGGGATATTGGCTAGAGAGACCAGTTCGCCTGCTAGAAAAGGATTCATAGCGATGAGATCTTTTACTTTCTTGGGCGATGGCATGGCAGACTCATTAAAGAGTTTTTGTAGTTTAAGTGCGGCTTCTGGTAACAGTGGAACCTCAAAGCCTTCAAGTAGCTCTTGTGCTTTTTCAATCTGCTTTTTGATGCCCATGATATTCCCTAAGTAAAGTGGATATTACGGTGGGGATTATCACTTATCATAAGGTGATTGTCTAATTGAATAGAGTGATGTTTGAGTGATTATTGATGAGATAAATACCTTGCTTAAGGGCTAAGCAAGGAATTGAACAGGGGGGGGGTTAAAGCTTACAAGCTCCGCCAGCACAGCCATCATCTTCTTGAATATCTGATGCACCATCACGTGTATTATGATAATACAGCGTTTTAAGCCCCATTTTATAGGCGTAAAGAAGATCCTGTAGTACGAGTTTGATAGGTACTTTATCTTCAGTAAAGCGTGCTGGATCGTAGTTGGTATTAGATGAGATCGCTTGATCAACAAACTTCTGCATAATACCTACCAGCTGTAGATAGCCTTTGTTATTTGGGATATGCCACAGAAGCTCATAGTCATTACGTAACTCTTTAAAACCTGGGACAATCTGCTTTAAGATACCGTCTTTAGAGGCTTTAACCGAGACATAACCACGTGGTGGTTCAATCCCGTTAGTTGAGTTGGTAATTTGTGAAGAGGTTTCACAAGGCATTAGTGCGGTTAGTGTTGAGTTACGTAGACCGTGTGCCTTAATCTCTTCACGTAAACTTTCCCAATCAAGGTGTAAAGGCTCTTTACAGATATCATCCAGATCTGATTTGTAAGTATCAATTGGTAAAATACCTTTAGCATAGTTTGTATCGCTAAACTGGCCACAAATGCCTTGCTCCTTCGCTAAAGTGTTAGAGGCCTTTAATAGGTTAAACTGAATTGCTTCAAACGTACGGTGAACAAGGCCGTTTGCCGAACCATCAGAGTACTTTGTATGATTCTTAGCTAGGTAATAAGCTAGATTAGTTACGCCCACACCGAGTGTTCTGCGCCCCATACTCGACTTACGAGCCGCTTCAACAGGGTAGTCTTGATAGTCTAATAGGCTGTCTAAAGCTCGGACGATTAGGTCTGATAGTGATTCTAGCTCCTCTAAGCTTTCAATTGCCCCTAGGTTAAAAGCAGACAGTGTACATAGTGCAATCTCACCATCAGGGTCTTCAACAGAGTTCATAGCGTTTGTTGGCAGTGCTATTTCTAGGCATAGATTCGATTGGCGAATAGGTGCTTTAGCAGGGTCGAATGGACTGTGCACATTACAGTGATCAACGTTCTGTATATAGATACGACCCGTTTGCGCACGCTCTTGAGCTAGTTGAGTAAAAAGTTCAATGGCCTTAACTTTCTTTTTACGGATACTCTCATCGCACTCATAAATTTGGTACAGGCGTTCAAACTCTTCTTGATCTTCAAAGAAAGCATCATAAAGCCCTGGGACATCCGATGGACTGAATAGTGTAATTTCCCCACCTTCAATCATACGTTGGTACATGACCTTGTTAAGTTGAACACCATAATCTAAGTGACGAGCACGGTTCTCTTCAACACCACGATTATTTTTAAGCACCAGAAGTGACTCAATTTCTAAATGCCAGATAGGATAGAAAAGTGTTGCAGCACCACCACGAACCCCACCTTGCGAACAAGACTTAACCGCGGTTTGAAAGTGTTTGATAAAAGGAATCATACCTGTGTGATAGGCTTCTCCACCACGGATCTCACTGCCTAAGGCTCTGATACGACCAATGTTTACCCCGATCCCAGCACGTTGCGAGACGTATTTAACGATAGATGAAGAGGTTGCGTTGATTGAGTCTAGTGAGTCTCCGCACTCAATCAGTACACACGAGCTAAACTGACGTGTGGGTGTACGGACACCAGACATAATGGGTGTTGGTAGTGATAGCTTAAATAACGAAGAAGCATCATAAAAATCTTTAATATACTGTAAACGTGTTTCTGCAGGGTAGTGTGCAAATAGACACATTGGGATCAGCATATAGATAAACTGTGGGCTTTCGTAAATCTTGCCAGTCACGCGGTTTTGAACAAGGTACTTACCTTCAAGCTGCTTAACGGCTGCATAACTGAAAGTTAAGTCACGATCATGTTGGATGTAGTTATCTAACTCATCAATATCTTTTTTTGTATAGTCTTTGATGATTTGCGAATCATAGAGCCCGCTACCAACCATTTTATTAATATGTTCAAACAGAGCAGGGGGGGTAAAACGGTTGAAAGCCTTTTTACGTAAATGGTAAATGGCTAAACGCGCAGAAAGGTGTTGATAATCAGGTGCATTTTCAGAGATTAAATCTGCGGCAGACTTAATAATTGTTTCATGAATATCAGAGGTTGTAATTCCATCATAAAATTGAATATGAGAACGCAGTTCTACTTCAGAAACAGAGACATTTTCTAAGTCTTCAGCAGCCCATGAAATGACGCGATGGATCTTCTCTAAATTAATGGCTTCTTTAGAACCATCACGTTTTGAAACTTGAATGTTTTCGTTTTTCATGTGCGAATATTGAACCTGTGTATAAAATATGAGAGGCTGAAAACCTCTTGATGTTCTGAAATTTTAATAAATTCATTAGCTTAGCGTCTTAACCCCTATAGGGATCTAGAATAATCTGCTATCTCTTAGTAGCCAATAAGGGTTGAATACACAAGATGTAGTAAGTAGCTAATTTGAATAACGCAAAATATAGTAGATTTTTGAGTTTCATGCAAGTGGATAAAATGTAAAGATTTACTCAAATAAGGGTCTTATAACTTGTGGAAAACTTTGGTATAGCCGCCAATCATAATGTTCTAAGGCCTGTGGATAACTATGTGAAAGAAATTTAAAATTTTTAATAAAAGTTTCTATTAATCCCAAAAAATATCTATGACAAAACAGTGAATTGTCCTTGAATTTACATGGTAATTAGTTTACGTAAAGTTAAGTGTTTGTTCGGTAGGTCTATCTGTATTTTTAAATGATTCATTCAGTAGGATTGCCTGCTGAGTTTGGGTATGATGTTCTGGACTATTTTCGGCTGCACGCCAATAACTTTTGCTCAAAAAGAGCAAAATCAAAATTGGCATTAGCTTCAATGAGGAGTTCAAGTCTAGAGTCTCTTCGATAGGTAATATACTCACGACTAACCTGACCATTTGCCCATTGAAATAGCATCCAAGGATCGCCCACTTTAAAGACTCCCTTGCCGCGGGCAACTTTCTGAAAGCCTGGTAGCTGGTTAAGTGACTTGAATAAGTTTAATAGCTTTGTCCAATCAAATGCTTGATTAGGTGAGAAAATCCAACCGATTGATTGGGTGTTAAGGTCCTGTTGGTAGAGTCGCTGGATTAAGTTAGGTAGCTCAAGTGCGGTATAAGGAATTACCGTCTCTTTAGGTGTATGTGAGTGGCTATGGCTACTATTAGCATGG
The DNA here is from genome assembly GCA_033238645.1 of Thiomicrorhabdus sp. Lineage (GTDB taxonomy): Bacteria > Pseudomonadota > Gammaproteobacteria > Thiomicrospirales > Thiomicrospiraceae > Thiomicrorhabdus. The sequence continues at coordinate 114,976 of BQXR01000007.1, read as the reverse complement.
CCTTCTAGTAGATGAGATGAAGTTTGTATTTCGCTATGCCTATCCGAGTGTGCCAGGCTGAGCAGTGATGCACTAACTCTACCTTGTTGGGTCGAAATGATTTTTTGCTTCGGTGGGTAGAGGCGTTCGGCATACTGACAAAGTTGTTGCATTTGTGATGGCTGGGCAATGTCTTGTTTATTAAATACAATGACATCAGCCATATAGGCCAGGTTTTTTAAAATAGTGTACTCATCAAAGTCAGCAACTTTAGTGGCTGTTGCATCAAAAACAGAAAAGACAGTCTGAATATCAAATCGTTCTGCAAACAGGTTGCTTTGTAATAAATCCACCAGTGTATCGGGTTCGCCTAAGCCTGTAGGTTCAATCAATAAACGATCTAGTTGTTGTGTTTGTAGGAGGTTGCTAATGGCTGTTTTAAGTTCGGACTTGGCGGTACAACAGATACAGCCACCAGGAATTTGGGTGACTTGAATATCGCGATTCTCGCTAAATATTGCACCATCAATACCCACTGCACCAAAATCATTGACCAAAAGTCCCCACTTTTCATTGGTTTTTTTTTGGCTAAGAAGTTGCCTAATTAAGGTCGTTTTGCCTGCACCTAAAGATCCAGTTACTAAATTAACAGCGACTTTTTTGGCAAATGTTTGATAGGTTTTGGTTGGGGAGCTCATTGTTACACTCTTATCGGTAGGATTAATGCTTAGAATTAGTTATAAAGAACTACTAGTATTAGCATATCATTATATTCAGTCAGGGTGTTTGCATAATTAAGTGTGGGATATTGTAATGTAGTATTAAAGTAATTGGTTGATGTTTACGTATTACTGAGTAGAAAATTGATTTGGGTTGTGTAGTGCTATAGTTTAAATAACGGGTATTTAGCGTGAAGTAGGGTGGTATGGTGAAAAAAAATGAAAAGAGTAGTTCTATTGAGTCGGTGAAGAAATTACCTGGCAAAGCTTATACAAAAAATATTAGGGCACGTTTTTGGATCACAGGACCAGATGGCAGTTATATTGGTATTGGCCGCATTGAGTTGCTTGAGCATATTATTGAAGAGGGGTCTATTAGTAAGGCTGCAAAAAGAATGGCCATGTCATACAAGAAAGCTTGGAAGCTAATTGAAGAGCTCAATAAGCTTTATGACGAACCCTTAGTTGTTAAAGAACAGGGCGGAAAGCAAGGCGGCGGCACACATGTGACAGTACGTGGGCTGCTTATGATTGAGAAGTACCGCCAGTTAGAGTCTGAATTAAGTGAATTCTTACAATCGAAATCGTCTGAGTTTTGAGTTAAGAGCCTTACTACTGCTTTATTCAGTTACAAGCATAAAGAGATGGATTGATGTTTAAAGGTATTTAAAAGCAAGGTTGTTAATTTGCTCTCTAAAAAATATTCAATAAAGTGAGGAGGGGGGGGGTAAAAAATATAAAACTAAGTTGATTAATATGGCGAAAGTGATTATAATCTCGCGCTTGTTAATCCCTTCCCCCTTATTGCCCGTTAAAACAGTAAGTGGATCTGTTAATAAGAATATTAATAGGTCTTTTGGATTTGGATTATTTAAATTATTTAGGAACAAATTATGAAAACATTTGTTGCAAAACCAGCTGAAGTTAAACGCGACTGGTATATTGTAGATGCTGAAGGTAAAACTTTAGGTCGTATGGCTGCTGAAATTGCTGCACGTTTACGTGGTAAGCACAAGCCAGAGTATACTCCACATACTGATTGTGGTGATTACATTGTTGTTATCAACGCGGACAAGTTCAAAGTAACTGGTACGAAAATGAAGAGCAAAATGTATCACCATCATACGGGATATATTGGTAGCTTAAAATCAACTAACTTAGAGCAGTTACTTGAAAAAGCACCTGAGCGTCCGGTTGAGTTCGCTGTTAAGGGGATGTTGCCAAGAGGGCCTTTAGGTCGTGCAATGTTTAAGAAGCTAAAAGTATATGCTGGTGTTGATCATCCGCATACTGCACAACAGCCTAAAACATTAGACCTATAAGGGGAATAGAAAATGGCAACAGAACAATACTACGGAACAGGTCGTCGTAAAAGCTCAGTAGCTCGTGTATTCCTACGCGCAGGCTCTGGTAAGCTTATCGTTAATGGTCGTGAAATCAATGAGTACTTTGCTCGTGAAACTGATTTAATGATTATTAACCAGCCGCTACAAGCGACTGAGACATTAACTCAATTTGATGCATATATCACTGTTAACGGTGGTGGAACGACTGGTCAAGCGGGTGCAATCCGTCACGGTATCTCTCGTGCACTTGTTGCGTACGATGAAGTTAATCGTCCAACACTACGTGCTCGTGGTCTACTAACACGTGATGCGCGTCAAGTTGAGCGTAAGAAAGTTGGTCTACGTAAAGCACGTCGTCGTCCACAGTTCTCTAAGCGTTAATATATATATACCAATATATACAACACTTTTAGATTTGTTAAAAACCCGCCTAGCGCGGGTTTTTTTATGCCTGAAACAAGGTGGAAAGCTCAGTTCTTGAGCTATATCAACAAGTGCAGGCTTTTAGTGTCGTAAAAATGCAACACTAAAAAGGATTGTGGTTTTTTTGCAAGAAAAGGTTGCGCTGCGTAATTATATGCCATATAGTCCTTCTCAAGCCCGCAGCAGTGGGCACTTTTGACTAATAAGGATTTACTAAACATGAAAAAGAATATTATCGCTCTAGCAATCGCAACTGCAGTAGCAGCACCTATCGCAATGGCTGATGCGCCTACTGTTTACGGTACTGCAAACATGGTTGTTAACATTGACAAGTCTGCTGATATGGGTACTACTGTTGATTCTCATACTTCACTTATTGGTGTTAAGGGTTCTGAAGATTTAGGTAACGGTCTTGCTGTTGCATATAAAATGGAATTCGGCCTAAATATGGATGGTTCAGCAGATGGTCTTACTGCGCGTAACCAGTATGTTGGTCTTGCCGGTGGTTTCGGTACTATCTTAATGGGTACGCATGATACTCCTTTAAAGATGTCTCAGCCGACTGATCTTTTCAACTACGGTCTTTCTGATAACAAGAATGTTTCTAACGTACTTATCGCTGGTGGTGAGATTCGTGCAGATAACGTAATTGCTTATGTTTCTCCATCTTTCTCTGGCGTTACTTTTATTGCCGCTACAGTTGCTGGTAACAAGACGAATACTACCTCTGGTGCAGAGAGTGGAACAGCTGCAGATGGTTCTGAAATTGCTTCGATTACTTCTGTTGCATTAACGTATGGTTCTAAGAAAGAAGGTCTTTATTTAGCAGCTGCCACGAACAATGGTTCTGCAACTGCAATCACGAATAACGGCGAAGCTCGTATTTCTGCACAGTACGTTACTGGTGGTTTAATTGCTAATGCTATCTACCAGACTCAGGAAAAGATGGGTTCTGCTGTAATCGTTTCTGCTGGTTATAAGTTCGGTAAAGTTATGCCTAAGATCAAAATGGCAGATACTTCTGAGTCTAACAACTCAGGTAAAGACGGTACGGTTACTTCTGTAGGTCTTAACTACTCTCTAGGTAAGAAGACAACTGCATATATTGAAGTTGCATCTTTTGATAAGAAGTTTACTGGTGGAGCGGCTCGTACAGCGACTACTCTAGGTCTTCAGCACAAGTTCTAATCACTTTGCTAGCTTAGGCTAGTAGTTTGATAACTTTGCTAAAGCCCCGTCTATTTATAGGCGGGGCTTTTTTCGTTTTAGACCTTTATTTGTGTTTTTACATTGCGGGATGTATTCTATAATAGTGGTTAGAGTCTTCTAATGGGTGTGCTATGAGTTCAAGTAATAAGCAAAGTGGTTTTGTATTAATGTTGTTTATCGTAGTGGTCGTCACTATCGCTACGCTATGGCTGTCAACCAAGCATGAACGTATTATCTCTTTCTTTAAAACCAATCAAATCGATATTGATCTAGCTGAGCTTTATAAAGTCAAAAACCGCCTGTTGCAGTATGCAGTGCTTCAGCCAGAAATATATTTAACAGATGCGGGGGGAGCACTTCAAGAATCAGCCGTCGTACCTTCTCCTGGTTACTTTCCATGTCCTGATTTAACCGGAGATGGTATTGCAGAGGGGTCGTGTACTAACCCTTTAAACCTTTCAGCCGTTAATCCTGATGCAACAGGCTTTCTTCCTGATTTAAGTGCTGATCTGACTGCACTTGGCTACGTTCCTGAAAAAATATCGACTCGCCAGATCTATTTTGGAGAATCTAGAAAATTCTACTATTTCCTCGATGAGCGATTTAGCTATAACAATGGTAACTATCCCAATGATACTAATGAGACTTTAAATCGGTATGCGCCTCTTTATCCTGGCAGCTTAATCGGAGATGTGGCTTCAGCTACAGCGAGTACTGACCCTTTTATGCCTGTTTTAACTTTAGATGGCGTCACAGGTTATATCGCTCTGATTATTGATCCCGGTGCAGATGGTCAACTGGATCCTGTGAATAGGGATGGTGACCGAGATTTTGTTTCTATTTTTTCTAATTTAAGTGATGAACCAAATGCGGATAAGATTGTTGGTATTGATTATACGGAGTGGCTATCACTAATGGTTCACCGTGTATGTGTTGAGAGAGTGCGTATTCAAGGTATTAACTTTGATGGAGATTCTTCACAGGAGGCCGCTATTACGGATTTAGAAGATATTGGGTCAGCTACAGGGCATTGGTTTAATGATTACAATGCGGCAACAAACGAAAATGGTGGTAATTGGCGTGAGTGGGGTGTTGTGTGTCCATAAACAGTAAACAGGGTTTTTCTTTAATAGAGATGACGATTGGTCTATTTATTTTGGGTCTAATTTCGCTCAATTTTCAGGATGTACTTCAAGAAGTCTCTGAAGTGGATCAGCAGCAGACAGAGCAAGAAAATATGATTCGTATAAGTGAGGCTATGAATACGTTTTTAATAGTGAATGCTTTTCTTCCGTGTCCCGATATCAGTATTCCCCCTGATGGCCTTGAAGATAGAACTATTGTAGGTGGGGTTGGGCGTTGTGATAGCAGAGAGGGGAACCTACCCTATAAGAATTTTGGTGTTAAGTCTCAAGATGCATGGGGAAATGATTACTACTATCGGGTCAATCAGCGAGCAGAAAGTGCAACCTATATTACTGATGTTTGTCAGTCAGCGAGTGTGTTTGGTCAATCAGGTACGGGTAATGCAAGCAATTTATGGTTATGCCCAGATACCAGTCAGTACTCTTGCAAGACTCAACTTCAATGTGAAGTTGAGTGTCCAAGTTCATGTATTCGTACAATAGATCCTCGCCCAAACTTGACATCCCCTCCATATTTTCATTTAGCAACGCCGCCATTTGGTACGATAGCAGGAAGTTTTAATTTACAAATATTTGATGAGGATGACCTTGTTACTTATGTTGACGGAAGTGCTGTTGCGGTTGCAATCTCTTGGGGGGGTAATGGCAAAAGTGTAAATCGTTATAATGGCTCAGCTGATTGTGTTGGTGGAACTGCTGCTGAGTTAGTTAACTGCAAAGATGACCGTAACTTTGTTAATATTCACACAGGTGAAAACCGAGATTATATTTCATGGGTAACCATGAATCAGGCTAAAATGGCCTTAATAGCAACAGGAGAGTTTCAATGAGTAGACTAATTAGAAAACAATGTGGATTCACTCTGATAGAGACGGTTGTGGTGCTTGCAATCGTTGGTATTTTGGTTGGTTCAGGCTTTACCATGGTAGGTGCCTATATGAGTAATGCCAAGCAATCATCTACTAAAGGTAGTCTAGAGCAGACTAAAGTTGCGTTGTTAAATTATATAAAAGTAAATCGCTATATGCCTTGCCCTGATAGTGATGCAGATGGTCAAAGTGATAGTACAGGTAATCTGTGTGATACTCAGTTTGGAACAGTCCCTTTTGGTGACCTAGGTTTATCACAAGGCACAGCAAGTGATGATTGGGGGAATCTTTTTGGCTATGGTATCCACGCCAAAGCAACAGACAATGCCGTTATGGGGTTAGATATTTCTGATGCGGCTGATGCAGAGACTCTCAAAGGTTCTCCAGCTAGTTATTTTTATAGAACAAGTGCGCCAGCGTTTGATTTAGACACGCCACCTACCGCACTTGATCCAGGAGTTGTGGCAGATAGTTTTACCATCTGTAAGCGTACAGCTGCTGATGACTGTAGTGGGGCAACGGATAAAGAGTTAGAGTATATTCCAGCCGTTATAGTTGCTTTTAATGAGAATGGTACAGTTACCGACTTAGCAGGGTGCGGAACAGGCTCAAGAGGCATTAGAGAAACAGAAAATTGTGATGCTGATATGCAGCTGACTAAAGGCATATTTCGAGATAATTTGTATGATGATCAAATTGTGACTATTTCTGCTTATGAAATTAAACAACAGCTTCTTAATATGTTAAATCGTGTTGTGCTTGATTCAGGTGAAGATGAAGGTGAAGGCGAAGGCGAAGGCGAAGGCGAAGGGGATGGTGAAGGTGATGGCTGTCAACACGGTTCAATGGGTCAACACGGTTCAATGGGTCATCATGGTTCAATGGGCCAACATGATCAAGATGATCAAGATGACCAACATGGTTCAATGGGTCAGCATGGTTCAATGGGTCAGCATGGTTCAATGGGTCAGCAGTGTCAGCAAGATAACGATAATGACAATCATGGTGGTTCAATGGGTCATCATTGAGGTTGATTGAGAAAATTACCAGTTTATTGTTAATCAGGAATTTACCACTACAAGTGACAAAATATTATATATTTTCTGACAGGAGGATTATCAAATGGAACGATTAACTTAAAAGGTGGTGGTGTTACTCTAGGTGTTTTGGCAGAGATTACTCAGGTGACTCAGGTGACTCAAATAACTTAAATGAGGGATCAGGAGATGAATTTCTAGTAGTCACAGTCTGTTTATAGTGATATGTCGGATTCTGATCCTGTTGATTATTTGGCTGGTTTGAATGAAACTATCGGTAAGATGAAAAATAACCCCTTTGAATATGTATGTTATGTAGATGAACTGATGCTTTGTAGCGATGGAACCAGCTTAGCGCTTCCTTCGGGTTAGGCGACACTGCAAGTGCTTGTTGATATACTTCAGTAACTATAGGTTGTAAAGGTAAGTATGAACAACACTGTCCTTATTGTTGATGATGATCCTGTTTTACGCAGTATGCTGGCTTTCTCTTTAGAAGAGGGGGGGTACTCTATTATTGAGGCGGCTTCTAGAAACGAAGCTATTGAAGTGTTGAGAATGCAGTCAATCCATGTGGTGTTACTTGATATGGGTATGCCACCTAATGAATATACACCAGAAGAAGGGATTGCTGTTTTAGAGTGGATCAGCTCGGTGCTTCCGCAAGTGCGAGTTGTTGTATTAACAGGGCAAGATTCTGAAAGTACCTCTTACGATGCTCTAAAGTATGGTGCATTCGACTTTTTAGAGAAGCCAATTTCTACAGAGGCTCTTTTACGAGCGATTAAGCGAGCATTTCTGTTTTTTGAGCAAGCGGGTAAACTCAAAGCGCAAGAGGGTGTGCAAAAGGTACAGATTGATGCTGTATTAGGCGAAGGGGTAAAAGCCATTCGCAATAAAGCAGAAGAGAAACTGATTCGTCAGGTACTGTCAGATACAGAATTTAATGTACATGAAACGGCTCGTCGTCTAGAGCTTAAGCGAGAAAATGTCTATTACCTTATCAAAAAATATAGCCTACAGCGTGACTCTCAAGCTTAGTAATTCTCTCCAGTCAAACCAAAGTATAGGTGCCATTTAGTGGAAATCGTATACTTATCCTTTTATGAATGGGGCTGGTTAGGGATGGTCTTAATTGGCTTCTCTTTACTAGTAACTGTCTTTTATTTTAGACTTCAATCCAAGCGACTTAATCAGTCGCTTTCAAAGCTGTATTCCCTAAATCAAACTATTAATCATGATGCACTCGCATTCTTTGAGCAGGCATGGCCTATTCTTGAGGCGGTTGATTGCGTGCAGATGAAGGCCCAAATAGAGTGGTTCGGTGAAAGAAAAGAGGTCTGTTATGGTCTAGCGAAAGGTATAGGAGACAAGCAGTACTCTTTTAATTTGGAGCGAGATGATATGCGCTTTGATATTCAGCTCCTGTTGACTAAGAGAGGGTCTGGGATAGAGAGTATCTCAAGGCTAGTGGTTAAAACCTTTATCTATATATTAGAACAGAACCTTGTTCTCAAGCAGTCTGAGATTTTAACCTCACAAAAGCGATTGGAACGCTATCAGCTATTTGTTCAGCATGAAATTAAGAACATTGCCCAGTTTATCTTGCTATTAAGTGAGCAGATTCAGGGTGTTGAGGATGATGAGGCAAAACTTCGATTAGTGAATCGTTTACAGGACACGCTTCCATTGATGGCTCAAAGAGCCAGTAAGACAGTTCAGCAGATGGTCAAGCCGCAGTTGGAATTTACTGGTGGTGAATCCTTTTCACTGGTTAAGCTCGTTTCGGAAGTTTTAAAAATGTATGGGTTGAAAGCAGAGATGACAGGTGAGGCGGTTGTGACTCTACCAAGATATGCCGTTCTGGAAATATTGAAAAATGTTTTAGGTAATTTTGAAGACCACTCCGGATCTTTTTCGGAGCTAAAGATAAAAATTATGGTACAGGATTCTTTAATACAATCAGTTAAGATTAATATTGTTAGTTCATCTGAGGGTGTGCGCACAAAGATGATTCCAGAGCGATTGTTTGAACCCTTCTGGACAACCAGCGAAAGTGGGATGGGCTTAGGCTTATTTTTAGCACGAGAGTTATTAAAAGAGCTAAAAGGGTCTATTGAGTTTACTCAGAGCCAGAACGAGTTTAGTTTTGGAATTACGCTGCCATGCCAAATAGATTAGGCGTTATGCAATATATAAAGGTTGCGTTCAATTATTAAGAACTGCTAGTATGGAGCTTGCTTTAATTTACGGTTCAGAAGATAAGTTGATTCGTAAATAATGAGAGTAAGAAAAATTTACTCTTGTGAAGTGTTTGAAAGATTCAGTATTATAGGACTACACGAATTAGTGTTTCGAATAAATAAATGAGGTTGTTATCATGAGTGCACAGAATTTACAGAAACAGAAAGGTTTTACATTAGTAGAGATCGCGATTGTATTAGTTATTATCGGTTTGCTACTGGGTGGTGTCTTGAAAGGTCAGGAGTTGATTACTAACTCGAAGATCAAGAGTGTAACTAAGGATTTGGAAGGTACTGCTACTGCTTATTATGCATATCAAGATCGTGTGGGTGTCGTTGCTGGTGATACAGATGCAAATGGTTCAATTGATGATAACCAATCATTTTGGAATGACTTAAGGTCTCAAGGTTTTATTAGTGGTGCGTCAGGTGCGTCAGCCCCTACTCATGCTTTAGATGGCATTTTATCAGCTCTTCGTGGTGGTACTGCTACTGGTACGGTCCTAGCAGGTAAAAATATGATTTGTGCTTCTGGTATTGAGGATACGATAGCCAACGGTATGGATAGAAATTTTGATGATGGTGATGCAACAACAGGAACTATGCAATCAGGTGCTGATGCTACTCCTACGGTAGCTTTGGCCTATTCAGCTACTGGAGCACTGGTGACGGTTTGTAGAGAGTTATAACTTAACATAACTTAAAGTTATTAAGCCCGCATTAACGCGGGCTTTTTGCGTTAATAGAGAGTGAAAAAAATAGGCTGTTGATTGTATGGGGTTTTCAAGATTAAGAGAAATGCAGGTAATAGTTTTTTTATTAGCCGCTTCTGTTGTTAGCCTCTTTTCTATCCCCAATGTAGGTGGGGTCGGTCTGTTTTTGCCGATTAATCTAGCGGTTTGGTGTATGGTTGGTCTGCTTATTTTGTACACTCTGTACAGGATTGTTAGTCAGCAATTGTTCTATTTTACATTAGGGCAGTTATATCTACTGATACTGTTTATCTTGATATTTAGTGTGGGGCTAATTAATAATTCTGTCTCTAAAATAGAGTTGATTATAATTGGATTAGGGATGACAACTGTTTGGGTGTTTTATATTTGTCTATCTCAATATCAAATTAATAAGGCTAGTTTCCAACAATTATTACTATTCTTTTGCCTATTGGGTCTAGCGCAAGCATTAATTTCATTTGTACAAATTAATGATAGTTATAGTGTTTTACATGAAATAACTGGCTACTTTGCTTTTAAGTTTGTACCACGTCCTGTCGGTACCTTTCAACAAGTGAATATGCTGTCAACTTTTATAGCGTTTACGTTAATAGTCTCTGTTTATCTTTGTTCTTTATTACACTTTAAAAGTAGGTTGTATTGGAAAGAATCGTTGGTTTTATCAACAGTTTCATTTTCGATTTATATTTTGTTAGTTTCAGGCTCTAGAGCTGGCCTTCTTTCGGCAATAACTAGCGTTATGGTTATTTTATGGTTGGCCAAGTCAGACTTCTACCAAAATAGATTAGGGTTAGTTGCTTTATTGGTCGCTGTTGTTTTAGGTTTTGGGTTGCTACAGCTCTTTCCTGCAAATGTTGTCAGTGCAGGTGATAAGCTCAGCCTTTTACTAAGTGGAGCAGATATACGGCTGTACTTGTATCAATCTGGATGGGCTATGTTTTTGCAAGCGCCTTTTTTTGGTGAGGGTATTGGCAATTACACATCAAGCCTATTGTTGTTTTCAGTAGAACACCCGCTTCCAGAATCTCTGTCGCTGGCTAAGCTTGAAGATTTTACTCACCCCCATAATGAATTCTTATTTTGGATTATTCAGGGTGGGATTGTTGCTTTTGTTTTGATTGTATTGTTTTCTGTATGGGTGTTGATTCAGTGGTTATCTCGTATTAGAGGTTCTTCTAATGAACATCATAGGGCTTGGATCGCATTAGCACTATTTATCCCTTTTTTTATTCAGTCACTATTGTCCTACCCATTTACTTTGTCAGCGCCACATCTTTTTTTGTTTATTTTCTGTTTATATTTATTGTTGGGTGAGAGGGCTATTTATATTAGATTGTCGATAGGTCATGTGGTTCGATATATAGCGACTTCTTTCATATTTATTCTAAGTCTATTAGTGTTGTTCTCAGCTTGGCATACTGCACAGAGTATCAAGGAAGCTCATTACTTTAAAAACAGATATTTTTTATATGAGAGTGAGCAATATCGTCATTATGAGGATGCCTATTTTGAGTATGCCTCTAAAAATCCTATTTTTAGAGGCTCGATAAAATTTGCTATGAATAAAATGGCAGAAAAAGCCTTGGAACAGGATAATGAGTATGATTATCAGAAATACATAGAATGGGTTGATAGAAATCCATTATTTAAAAAAGATGGTCTTGTGGTGATGAATTTGATTAAGATCTATATTGCTTGGGATAAATTGGCACTTGCTAAAAAAGTACTTAATGAGCATGAGACGCTGTTTCAAGAGCTGAGTCTTTACCAGGAGGTTAATAGGCTGATTGAAGGATAATATGTTTGATTTGTAAAATTCTGATATTGGTAGTTATTTACGTTGGGGCTGGGGTTAGAATGTGTGCCCTGAAAGCAGTGATAGATTCGCTTGCATGTAGAGAATGCTTTGTTATATTTGTATAAGGTTTAATGAACGTTTGTTCTGTGCTTAAAAAGAGGGTTGTTATCATGGTCTGGAAAGCTTCACAGAAACAAAAAGGGTTTACATTAGTAGAGATTGTGATTGTATTGGTTATAATCGGTTTATTACTAGGGGGTGTATTGAAAGGTCAAGAATTGATTACGAACGCCAAGATAAAATCGGTCACAGATGATTTTTCTAGTATTTCAACAGCATATTACGCTTATCGGGATCGTGAAGGTCACTTAGCGGGAGACGGTACGACTGCTTCTCCAAGAATTTATGACAATGTGATTACAGATCCACTCTTCTGGTTTGATTTAAGAACGGCAGGCTTTATTACGGGTGCTGCTGAAGATGGTGCTACGGATACAGGGCCTATACATAGTTTTGAGGGGGTATGGACAGCTCTTCCTGCTGGTGGTTTATTTTCTGGCGCCAATCATATTTGTGCATCTGGTGTTGAGGATGTCTATGCCAAAGGTATGGATATTAAAATGGATGATGGTGATGCAACGGCGGGTAGTATTCGTTCAGGAACGGATGCTGCAGCTACTGTTGCATTGCCATATACGGCAGTTGGGACTTTAGTTACTGTGTGTAAAGAGCTATAGATAATGAATGCATAGGACGTTACTAAGTTACTAAGCAGTATATAGCTCCGTCGATAGGCTTTGTTAAAGTTGAGTATTAAATGACAATTTTCTTTGCTTTATAAATTGAGATTATCGTAAAGATGGTAGCGCCTTAAGTTAAATAATTAGTTCCTAATTTGTTTTTATTCTTATGTTAGAATACCCGCCCTTGAATTTATTAGTAGATTCATTAACATAGTGCGTTACGGGCACTATGTCTTAATCTTAGAAATAACCCTTTATTACACGGAAATAAAATGTCTCAAACTTCTCCTTTTACTGGTGGTCTTTACATTATTACTTACGGTTGTCAGATGAATGAATATGACTCCGATAAGATGTCGAGCCTATTGGCAAAGACCCATGGTTTAACCCTAGTGACTGAGCCTGAAGAGGCCGATGTAGTTTTGATGAATACCTGTTCTGTTCGTGAGAAAGCACAGGAGAAGGTGTTTTCTGAATTGGGGCGTTGGGCTAAGTGGAAGAAAGCGAAACCTAATCGTATTATTGGTGTCGGTGGTTGCGTTGCATCACAGGAAGGTAAAGTAATTCGTCAGAGAGCACCAAGTGTTGATGTAATTTTTGGCCCACAAACGCTACACCGTCTACCTGCGATGATTGATGAAGCGCTGCGAGTTCGTGGTGATGATTCGATTAAAAAGAAAAAAGCCGTCATTGATATCTCTTTTCCAGCGATTGAGAAATTCGATAATTTGCCAGAGCCAGAAGTGAATGGGGTTTCGGCAATGGTCTCTGTCATGGAGGGCTGCTCAAAATACTGTACTTTCTGCGTGGTGCCTTATACCCGTGGTGAAGAGGTTAGTCGCCCATTTGAAGATGTCATGCATGAGATTACTGTATTGGCTGAGCAGGGTGTACGTGAAGTGAACCTGCTTGGGCAAAATGTAAATGCCTATCGTGGTGTCATGGAGGATGGTGAAATTGCTGACTTGGCGATCTTAATGCATGCTGTCCGTACCATTGAGGGCATTGATAGAATCCGTTTCACGACTTCACACCCTAATGAGATGACACAAAGTATTATTGATTGTTATGCAGAGATTCCAGAATTAGTGTCTCATCTTCACCTGCCGATTCAGTCAGGTTCAGATCGTGTTTTAGCGATGATGAAACGTAATCACATGGTATTAGAGTATAAATCGACCATTCGTAAAATCCGTGCTATTCGCCCTGATCTATGTCTTTCTGGTGATTTTATTATTGGTTTCCCTGGTGAAACTTGTGATGATTTTAAAGAGACCTTAGCGCTGGTTGCCGACTTGGAATATGATCGTTCATTTAGCTTTATTTACAGTGAACGCCCAGGTACGCCAGCAGCTGGGTTCCCTGATGAAGAGCCGATGGAGAAAAAGAAGCGTCGCCTGTTTATGTTGCAAGAGCAACTTAACGCTCAGACCGATGCAATCAGCCAGGCGATGATGGGTACAGTTCAGCGCGTTTTGGTTGAGCGTCTATCAAGAAACTCTTTTGAGCAGGTGGCTGGACGTACTGAGAATAATCGAGTCGTTAACTTCACTGGCTCTCCTGAACTGATTGGTCAGTTTGTTGATGTTGAAATTACTGAAGCATTAACCAATTCACTTCGTGGTGTTGTGGTCGCTACACCAGAATCAGAGTCGCATGTTGCACCACAGTCGTATTCGTTGTAAGTTAACAGAACCGTTGATTTAAAAAGGCTAAAAAGCACCTAGCTGCTTAAAATCGTTATGTTTAATTTATTACATGCAATGTTTTTATATACCACATTTCTTAACTCAGGCCTTGGCCTGAGTAAAACTCGAGGCCACTCTTGCCCGCATTAAATACCATTCAATTCACTCTCTTTCCCGAAGATAATGAACGTCTACAGAATCTATGTGGATGGCATAATGAACATTTTGAACAAGTTGAGCTTCGCTTGGGTGTTGAAATAAGCAGCCGTGGATTTCAGGTATCAGTGACAGGGTCGGCTGATCGCGTGGTCAAAGCAGAGCAGGTTATTAGAGATCTGTATGAAGAGGCGGTAGACACTACCCTAGACCTAGAGACGGTTCACTTAGTTTTGCATGAGTTAGGTTTAGATCAAGATACCGCCTTAACTTCTGAGCAAGTACTGGTTAGGACACGTAGAAAAACGATTAAAACACGTAATCGTAATCAAGCCAGTTATATCAATTCTGTTAAAAAATATGATGTTAATTTTGGGATAGGCCCTGCTGGAACAGGTAAAACCTATTTAGCGGTTGCGTGTGCGGTTGAGGCTTTAGAAAGTGAGCAAGTTCGCCGCATTATATTGACTCGTCCAGCCGTTGAAGCGGGCGAAAAGCTCGGTTTTCTGCCTGGCGATTTGAGTCAGAAAGTAGACCCTTATCTACGCCCGTTGTTTGATGCGCTATTTGATATGCTCGGCTTTGAGACCGTTGAGCGCTTGATCGAAAAGAATGTGATTGAAATTGCGCCGCTAGCCTTTATGCGTGGGCGCACACTGAATGAAGCTTTTATTATTCTCGATGAAGCACAAAATACAACTACAGAGCAGATGAAGATGTTTTTAACCCGTATTGGTTTTGGCTCAACGGCTGTTATAACAGGTGATATTACTCAGTGTGATCTACCTAGGCATCAAAAATCGGGTCTACGCCATGTCATTGAGGTGTTAGAAGGGGTTGAGGATATTGGCTTTACCTTCTATCAGACGCAGGATGTAGTTAGACATAAAATGGTACAAAAAATTGTCCATGCTTATGATCGCTATGACCGAAATCAATCGCGCCAAAAAAGTGAGCAGGGGGGGTAAGTCAATGCTGGATCTTGAGTTACAGTGGGCAATTGATAAATTGGCTTTGCCGACTCAGCTACTGTGCGAAAAATGGGTTAGTGCAAGCTTGATTGAGCAAGATTCTGAGGCAGAGTTGACTATTCGTATTGTGAGCCCCGAAGAGAGTCAGGCTTTAAACAGTGCCTACCGTGGTAAAGACAAATCAACGAATGTACTCTCCTTTGAGTTTGAGCAACCTGCGGGTATGGCAGAAATAGGTAAGCTATTCCCTTGTTTAGGTGATTTGGTGATTTGTGCAGAGGTGGTCGATGTTGAAGCTCAAGAGCAGGGTAAGTCTTTAGAAGTACATTGGGCACATATGGTTGTGCATGGCACCTTGCATTTACAAGGCTATGACCATATAGAAGATGACGAAGCTGACGAAATGGAAGCATTAGAGATTAAAATATTGGCTGGTTTAGGGTATCCTAATCCTTACGGTATTGAATAAGCAATATTAAGCACTGCTTAATAGCAGATAAAAATGAGGTTAGAGAAAATCAATGGGTGACAGTAGTAGCGGCTCTTCGTGGTTAGAGCGTCTTGGAAAAGTGTTTTCAGATGAACCGGAGAGTCGAGAAGAGTTAATCGATATTTTGGCAGAGGCTCAAACGCAAGGCTTAATAGATTCCGATGCGTTGGTGATGATTCAAGGTGTACTTGGCGTATCAGAAGCGCGTGTGCGCGATATTATGATTCCACGTTTACAGATTGAGTTAATAGATGCTTCCGATCCTTTAGAGGCTATTCTTGAAACCATGTTGGAGAGTTCACACTCTCGTTATCCTGTTGTCAGTGATAAAGAAATTGTCGGCATCCTTTTGGCAAAAGATGTTTTACGAGCAGTTGTCAAAGGTAAACTGAATAGCAAAGAAGATTTGCAGGCCATTTATCGTAAACCTATTTTTGTGCCTGAAAGTAAGCGCTTAAATGTTTTGTTACGTGATTTTAAAGAGAGCCGAAATCATCTTGCTTTAGTGGTTGATGAGTACGCAGAGCTGGCTGGCCTTGTTACGATTGAAGATGTGCTTGAACAGATTGTTGGTGATATTGAAGACGAACATGATGTTGAGGAGGAAGAGAATATTCAAAAACGCGCAGGGCATGCTTTTTCTGTTTTATCTTTTACACCAATTGAAGAGTTTAATGCCTTCTTTAATGTCTCGTTAGATACCAGTGGTAGTGAGACAATTGGGGGTTACTTGGCTAGTGAGTTTGGCCATGTTCCATTGGTGGATGAAGTATTAGAGTTGAATGGCATCTCTTTTAAAGTGCTGAGAGGTAATGAGCGTCGTTGTGAGCTCTTTGAAGTTAAAATTGCCAAAGAGCCCACGCAAGAGGTAGCTAAAGCTGCTGTTGCAACGCAGTCAGAGTCAGAAGTTGTTTCAGGTGCTGTTTAGCCCTTAGAACAGTCATTTGTTAATTACTTAAATCGCTCAAGGCGTATAAAGGCTCTGTTTTTTGAAAGCTCTCTTTTATCACTTCTTTAAGATATTTGCTCCAGAAAAAAACCATCTATTGGCTCTCATCTTAGGCGCTTTGGGCGTCTTTTCCTTTGCACCTTTTGAATTTTCTCCACTGATCTTAATCTCTTTAATAGGTCTATTTGTACTGTGGTTTGAGGCAAAGAGCCGTTACGAAGCCTTTAAACTTGGTATTTGGTTTGGCTTTGGTCTATTTGGCTTTGGGGTCAGCTGGCTCTTCTCCAGTATCTATGTCTATTCAGGGGTGGTGCTACCTTTAGCGGTACTCATGACCTTTGGATTTGTCTTTTTCCTCTCCCTATTTCTTGGTTTTAGTGGCTGGCTAGCTCAATACTTTAACAACGGTAATCGACCAGGTTTTGTCTTAGTACTACTTTTCCCTAGCGCTTGGCTAGCAGGTGAGTTGCTGCGCTCTTCTATCTTGGGTGGCTACCCTTTTTTGTTAGTCGGTAATAGCCATATTCATACTTGGTTATCAGGCTATGCGCCCGTCTTTGGTGTTTGGGGGGTCAGTTGGGCAGTTGCCATTACAGCAGGCTTGCTAGTCTGGCTCTATCTAAAACGTGCTTGGTTACCTGTTAGTTTTTCACTCTGTCTGTTATGGGCAGGGGGGGGGCTATTAAGTGATGTTGAATGGGTTAAACCAATTGATAAATCGATTGACGTTGCGCTGTTGCAGGGCAATATTCCGCAGCAAGATAAGTGGAAGCGCACAAATTTTGTACCTACCTTAACCAGTTATTTGCAGATGACTAAGGATAATTTAGATGCAGATTTGGTCGTTTGGCCAGAAACCGCAATCCCTGCTTATTATGATGTGGTAGAGCGTGGCATTCTTAACTCCTTTATCAAAGATGCTAAGTTGCTTGATACTGATATTTTGGTTGGGGTGATCGCAGGCAATAAAGACTCTGAAGATTATTACAACGCATTGATTAATGTCCATAAACCAGAAGATCGTTATTACAAACATCACCTAGTCCCCTTTAGTGAGTTCTTTCCCTTTAGTGACCTATTTGCCTATTTGAGTTCACTGTTTGATATTCCCTATGCAACTTTCTCGCATGGTGATAAAAATCAACCACCGCTGATGTTAGGTGGGCAGTTAGCGGGTTTAAGTATCTGCTATGAGATGGCATTTGGTGATGAGCTGGCAATGCAGTTACCCGATGCTAAATATCTTGTGACGGTGAGTAATGATGCTTGGTTTGCAAATACTTTTGAGCCTGCTCAGCAACTGCAAGAGGTACAAGTCCGTGCTTTAGAGTTGGGTAGAGAGATCGCTAGAAGTACCAATACAGGTTTTACCGCGATTATTGATATTAAGGGCAATATTAAACAGCAGATAGCCCCTTATCAAAAAGGCGTTTTACGAGGTGAAGTACAGCCTTATGAAGGACTGACGTTCTATGCCGAGTGGGGTAAGTTGCCAATCTTATTTATGATATTCAGTCTGTTTGGTTTTATGCTGGCAAAGCGTTACTTCTTAACAGGACGTTTCTAGATATGTTGTTGTGATTTTAACGGGTAAGTAAAGCTGAAAACGGGCTTTTCCTGCTCAAGGGGTATTTGAGCAGGGGGGGTAGGTCTTAGGTAGGCTAATTATTTGGGATGACTAAATACAGGGTGATTCTCATCCATTGCAGCCGCCAGTCGTAGTCTTAAAACAGTAATCTCAGTTGGATCTGCTAGAGAGAGTGCCTTATCAATTAAGAACTGCTCAAGAATAGGTAAATCCATCGAAATAAACTCTTCAACACCTTGTTCTGCCTCTGCTAAATACTCTGCTGTCTGCATAATGTCTGCATGTACATCTTGTTGCACCTGTTCAAACTCTTTAGATGTTAACTCCGCTAAAGCATAAT
Organism: Thiomicrorhabdus sp.; assembly: GCA_033238645.1. Taxonomy (GTDB): domain Bacteria; phylum Pseudomonadota; class Gammaproteobacteria; order Thiomicrospirales; family Thiomicrospiraceae; genus Thiomicrorhabdus. Next base: position 96,549 of record BQXR01000007.1, on the reverse strand, counting down.
CTGCTTGTTCTGCTTTATCAATAGCATGTCCTAGTACCTGCCAAGTTTTTTGCTCAGCGATTAGTGCCGACTCTTTGGCATGGTTTAGTAGGGTTCTGTAGGCTTCCAGCATTTTGTTACTGCTCATGATTTTCTCCTCTGTATCTCATGCATAATTGAGTTAATGAGACCCTTTGCATAAGCCATAGGCGAGAGAAAAATAAGATAAAATTTCACTGATCGAGGCAGAAAACACAGGTAATAGCTAGCTATTGACAAGTTTTTTAACAAAAAGCAGTGGGATTTTAGCTATTTTTATTCGTTTTAGGTCTTGTGCAAAGGTCTCTTAATAATACACAAATTTTTTGTGCAAAACTCTCTATAATATTGAACTTATTTAATTTAATTAGCAAGTCTTATCACGGACTTGTTATTTACGCCGATGATTCGCGCGATTTATTTTGGAAACAGAAGAAAAAACATGTTAGAAGTTCACTATAACCCACAGCAAATTGAAGCAGATATCCAGAAGTATTGGGATGACAATGAGACCTTTGTGGTCAAAGAAGATGAAAGCAAAGAGAAGTACTATTGCTTGTCAATGTTCCCATACCCAAGTGGCAAACTGCATATGGGGCATGTGCGTAACTACACCATTGGTGATGTGATCTCACGTTATCAGCGTATGCAGGGTAAAAACGTCCTTCAACCAATGGGGTGGGATGCGTTTGGTCTGCCTGCTGAAAATGCAGCCATGGCTAATAATGTTGCGCCAGCAAAGTGGACTTATGAAAATATCGACTATATGCGTAATCAGCTTAAGTCACTTGGACTCGGCTACGACTGGACGCGTGAAGTGGCGACTTGTCACCCTGAATACTATCGTTGGGAGCAGTGGTTATTTACGCGTTTAATGGAAGAGGGTTTAGTTTATCGCAAGTTGTCTGTGGTGAATTGGGATCCTGTTGATATGACCGTGCTTGCAAATGAGCAGGTGATTGATGGTAAAGGTTGGCGCTCTGGTGCACCTGTTGAACGTAAAGAGATTGCTCAGTGGTTCTTGCGTATTACCGATTATGCCGAAGAGCTTCTAGAAGGTTTGGATAAGCTAGATGGTTGGCCTGAACAGGTTAAAACCATGCAGAGAAACTGGATCGGTAAATCAACAGGTCTACAGATCTCATTCCCGATTGAAGGGTCTGATGAGACTCTTGACGTATACACCACTCGTCCTGATACCTTGATGGGGGTGACGTACGTTGCTGTGGCAGCAGATCACCCTTTATCAGTTAAAGCATCGGTGAATAATGAGCCTTTGGCGCAATTCATCGAAGAGTGCTCTCATGTTTCTACTGCGGAAGCAGATATGGAAACCATGCCGAAGAAGGGCATTGATACTGGGCTTCGTGTTACACACCCAATTACAGGTGAGATCGTTCCTGTTTGGGCTGCGAACTTTGTCTTAATGAACTATGGAACAGGCGCGGTGATGTCTGTACCTGCACATGACCAGCGTGATTATGAGTTTGCTAAAGCTTACGGTTTAGAGATTAAAGCGGTTGTTGCTCCGAAAGCGGATGAGATGGCAGATGTGTCTGAAGTCGCTTTCACAGATAAAGGCATCTTAGTTAATTCTGGTCAGTTTGATGGCTTAAAGTCTAAGCAGGCACTTCATGCAATGGCTAAAGTGCTAAGTGAAAAAGACCTTGGTGAGAAGCAGACTAACTATCGTCTACGTGACTGGGGCATCTCTCGTCAGCGTTATTGGGGCTGCCCAATTCCAGTAATTTACTGCCCTGAGTGTGGTCCTGTACCTGTTCCAGAAGCAGATTTGCCTGTGCGTCTACCTGAAGATGTTGTACCTGATGGTTCAGGTTCACCGCTGGCGAAACTAGATAGCTTTAAAAATTGTAGTTGCCCTAAGTGCGGTGGTGATGCAACGCGTGAAACAGATACTTTTGATACTTTCTTTGAGTCATCTTGGTATCACGCACGTTATACCTCAAAAGATAATGACAAAGCGATGCTGGATGATCGAGCAGATTACTGGGCGCCCGTTGATCAGTATATCGGTGGGATCGAACATGCCATCCTTCACCTATTATATGCACGTTTCTTCCACAAGTTAATGCGTGATCAAGGGCTGGTCTCTTCAGATGAGCCGTTTAAGAAGTTACTGACGCAAGGTATGGTGTTATTAGACGGAACTAAAATGTCTAAATCTAAAGGCAATACCGTTGATCCGCAAGGCCTAATTGAGAAGTTTGGTGCCGATACGGTTCGTCTATTTATTATGTTTGCCGCGCCTCCAGAGCAGAGCCTAGAGTGGTCTGATAAAGGCGTTGAAGGGGGCTTTAGATTCCTTAACCGTGTTTGGCGTCAGGTTCAAAGCCATATCGAAGCAGGGCTGGTTTCTCCCGCAATAACTTCTGATGGTTTGAGTAAAAATGCTAGAGCGATGCGCTTTAAACTGCATGAAACACTGACGAAAGTAACCGATGATATTGGTCGCCGTCAGCACTTCAATACAGCGATTGCCGCCTGTATGGAACTAATGAATGAGTTAAACAAATTTGAAGATGACTCTAAAGCGGGTCGTAGCGTCATGCAGGAAGCTCTAGAGACTTTGGTACTGATGCTTGCACCAATGACGCCACACCTATCACAGAACTTGTGGATCTCTTTAGGTTGTACTGATTTAGTAGTGGATGCGAGCTGGCCAACCGTGGATGAATCGGCTCTAGTTAAGTCTGAAATCGAGTTAATGGTTCAAGTGAACGGTAAGCTACGTGGGAAAATTGAAGTTGCTGTTGATGCGGATAAAGAGACCATTCTAGTGACGGCTAAAGCAGATGAAACGGTACTTAAATTTATTGATGGTAAAGAGATCGTTAAAGAGATCGTTGTGCCTGGTCGTTTAGTCAATCTTGTGGTCAAAGGCTAGGAGTTCTCGGTGAGTCAATGTTGGATGGTAAACAGATTATCAAATAAGTCTCAGATGGGGGCGTTGCTGGTTGTAACGCTTCTGGTCGGGCTATTGAGTGGTTGTGGTTTTCATCTACGTGGTTTGGATACGGTAGGCCAGTCTCAATTTAAGAGTGTTCAGTTAGAAAATTTATCGGCGGTGTCTAGCGAGATGCAAAAGGCGCTTCGTCGTCAATTGCGTACCGCGGGTGTTACCGTGATGGCGTCGGGTGCAGAAGTGCAGATTGCTCTAAAAGCCACGCAATTCCAAGTGACTAGAACCGCTTATTCTGGCCGGGGGGATACTACGGCGGAGCTATTGAAGATGTCGCAGGCTTTTTCAGCAACGCTAAACGCATCTGACACTCGTCCTGAACAAATGATTGTTACCGATCAGGTTTCGACCTATCGAGATCGTCAAATTGAAACGACTGCCTTACTGGCATCTGATAGGGAGTTACAGAGTATTAAACGAGAGATGGCATCTATCTTAGCGAGACAGTTAATGGATAGAGTTAATCGTGCACTGCTTAAGATAAAGCCTACAATTCAGCAGGGGGGGGACCAAGCATCAGTGTTATCAAATCCCACTTCATCTGACTCGCTTCGATAGGTCTGCTTTGTGATATTAGCCAGTGCCTTTCTTAATCAACTCTCGACAGCCTCTTTTCAGGTGCAATCCGTCTATCTGTTGTATGGTGAAGAGCCGCTGTTTTTACGTGATAGTTATGATGCGTTGCGAAAGGCGTTACAGGCTCAGGACTATTTAACGGGTGATGTCTATGATGTGGATGCCAGCTTTGACTGGCAGTCACTACAGATGGAGACTCAGGCGGGTTCGCTATTTTCTGATAAGCGCATGATTTTGGTCAATATGCCAAAAGGTTCACCAGGTCGTGAAGGGACAAAGTTTATTCAGACGTGGTGCCAATATGTGCAGGCTCTACCACCAGAGATTGTTGTCGTTATTCAGTGTGAAAAACTAGATAGCCGTCAGACAAAGTCTAAATGGGTAGCAGCCATTGAGTCTGCTGGTTTGGTGGTACAAGCGAAACCAGTACCTGTTAATGCTTTGCCTAATTGGTGTCAGCAGAAAGCGCGGTCACACAATTTAACGTTGGATAACGAAGCAGCCAATTTATTGGCAGAACGAGTAGAAGGTAATCTATTAGCGGCAGATCAAGAGTTGTTAAAACTCTCTCTGCTATTAGCACCAAACTCAACCATTGATGTGGCGTCTATTTTAGAAAATGTTGTCGATCAAGCGCACTATCAGCTGTTTGCTTTGTCCTCTGCGTTATTGAATGGTCGAGTAGACTACAGCTTACAAATGTTGATGCGTTTAAGGCAAGAGGGTATTGAGGCACCGATTATTTTATGGTTGCTGTCTAAAGAGTTACGTCAATTGATTGAGTTATCTCAGTTGTCACAACAAGTCTCTATGGCGCAGGCTTTTAAACAGTGCCGAATTTGGCAGTCTAGGCAGTCTGAATATAGCAATGCCATGAAGCGCCAAGGTTTAATGAACTGGCAGGGTTTATTAAAGTCAGCACTAAAAGTAGATTTAATGATTAAAGGCATTAGCCCAACCTTAAGTGAAGAAGAGACTTGGTTTGGTTTAGCAGATTTAGTTTCCAAAATGGCTCGTTAAAGAGTGGTTATATCAAAACTTAAAAGAGAGAAGTGAGTCAGTAGATGAATGTAAAAAGCTATATGAAAAACTTGGGTGAGCAAGCCAGAGCCGCTTCTCGTGCATTAGTAAGAGCAAGAACTGCAGATAAAAATGCAGCTTTGTTAGCGATGGCAGATATTTTAGAGTCTTCGGCTGATGCGTTAAAAGCAGCAAATGCTAAAGACTTAGAGAATGGCAAAAATAATGGTTTAGATGCCGCCATGTTAGATCGTTTGGCGATCACCGATGATGGTATAGCAGGTATGGCAGAAGGGCTTAGACAAGTCGCTGCCTTACAAGACCCTGTTGGTGAGATTACCGATATGAGCTACCGTCCATCGGGCATTCAGGTGGGTAAAATGCGCGTTGCATTGGGTGTGGTTGGAATCATCTATGAGTCACGCCCAAATGTAACCATTGATGCAGCTGCACTTTGCTTAAAGTCAGGTAATGCAGCGATCCTACGTGGTGGTTCAGAAGCGGCTTTCTCTAATCAGGCGTTAGCAATTTGTATTAAGCAGGGCTTAGCACAAGCGGGTCTGCCAGAGACAGCAGTACAAGTAGTAGAGACAACAGATCGTGAAGCAGTAGGTGAGCTAATCGCCATGCCTGAGTTTGTGGATGTCATTATCCCACGTGGTGGTAAAGGTCTGATTGAACGTATCAGTGAGAATGCACGTGTACCCGTTATTAAACATTTAGATGGTATCTGCCATGTTTACATTGATGATAATGCCGATTTTGATAAAGCAATTAAAGTAGCATTGAACTCAAAAACACACCGCTATGGCGTTTGTAATGCGATGGAAACATTGTTGATTGCTGAGTCACAAGCGGAGAAGGTTCTGCCTGAACTGGTTAAACAGTTCACTGAAAAAGGGGTTGAATTACGTGGTTGTGCCAAAACAAAGGCAATTGTCGATATGATTTTAGCGACCGATGTTGACTGGGATACAGAGTATTTAGCACCAATCTTATCGATTAAGATCGTTGTCGATGTTGATGAAGCGATGGATCATATTGCCGCTTATAGCTCAGGTCATACTGAGTCGATTATTACCGAGAACTTCACTACTTCACGCCGCTTTTTAGGCGAGGTAGATTCGAGTTCTGTCATGGTGAATGCATCAACGCGATTTGCAGATGGTTTTGAGTACGGCTTAGGTGCAGAGATTGGTATCAGTACCGACAAGTTCCATGCACGTGGGCCTGTCGGTCTGGAAGGGTTAACGTCACAAAAGTACATTGTTTTAGGCGATGGTAATATTCGCTAAATGGTGTTGGTTGAGTGAAGTTTATTGGTATTAATGGCGGTACATTTGACCCGATCCACTATGGTCATTTAAGACCTGCTCTAGAGGTTCAGCAGCGGCTGGGTTTAGAGCAGGTTTTGTTTGTACCCTGCTATCAACCTGTTCATCGTAATCAGCCGCATGTGAGTGCAAAACAGCGGTGTGAAATGGTTGAGTTAGCCATCGCTAATCAACCTAGCTTTAAGCTGGAAACCTATGAGATAGATCAGGGTGGCCCCTCTTATATGGTGCAAACCTTGGCAGCGTTAAAGCTGAGAATGCCCGATGATAGTTTGGTCTTGATGATGGGCACCGATGCCTTTGTTAAGTTTCACAAATGGAATGATTGGCAGGGTATTTTGAAGCTAGCAAATATTGTCGTCATGCACCGTCCTGGTGAACCTGTTCCTATGAACTGTTCATCAGGAAAGATTTATCAGACACATCGAGTCACTCAGTTGGATAAAGTCAGTGGGCAGATTGTGGAAGCCGCGGTCACTCAACTAGATATCAGTTCAACACTGATCCGAGAACATATACAACGCGGCGATGCCGTAGACTATTTATTACCTTCATCTGTGATGGCGGTTATTGAAAAACAAGGCTTATATCAATAAGCCAATTAATGAGAGAAAAGAGAACCATGAGTATGGATTTAAAAGAAGTTGAAAATTTAGCAGTAACAACTTTAGAAGACTTTAAAGCACGAGATATTCAAGTGCTGGATATTTCTGAAGTGAGTAGCTTTGCTGATCAGATGATCATTGCAACAGGGACTTCAACAACACACGTAAAAGCAGTAGGTCAAAATGTTGCTTTGGCTTTTAAAGAGATTGGAGAGCCTGCTCTAGGTGTAGAAGCTGGGCCGCAACCTGATTGGGTGCTCGTTGATCTAGGGGATACGATTATTCATGTAATGACTGAAGGTGCTCGTGCGCATTATGCATTGGAAAAGCTTTGGGACGTGAAGGCCATTAAAGAAGCAAAAGCTGCTGCTGCGAGTGAGACAGAATAAACTTTTATGGTGATTCATTTTATTACGGTTGGTCAGAAAATGCCTAAGTGGGTGCAAGAGGGCTATGCAGAGTACGCTAAGCGTATGCCTAAAGCCTGCTCCATTAAACTGGTTGAATTACCAATGGCTCAACGCGGTAAAACTAACTCTGTTGATAAACTGAAGGCTGAAGAAGCTAAGCGTATTGTAGACGCCATTCCCAAGGGTGCTAGAATGATTATCTTGGATGAGCATGGCAAGCAAGTAACCACCAAAGGCCTCTCTGAAAAATTGGAAGAGTGGCTTGGTGGTGGACAGGATATTGCCCTAATTGTTGGTGGGCCTGATGGTCTTCAACAAGAATTAATTGATCAGGCACAGTGGAAGTGGGGGTTATCTAATTTGACACTACCGCATCCTATGGTGCGTATTCTGGTTGTTGAGCAGCTCTACAGAGCGTGGTCAGTTATCCAAAACCACCCATACCATCGCGAATAAAAATGGTCTTTTTATCCAGACTCTGCGTTAAGGCCTGACTCGTGTACATTTGTACACTTCGCCTGACCTTGCCTTGATTCTGAATAAAAATCCTTATTTTTATGAATTGGTTTCTTAGTACTAATTTCCCCACTTTGTTTTTTAATACTTTTTTCTACTTTGAAGTTTTGAGCAGGGGGGGGTCTAAAGTTTTAGGCTTTAAATGTTGTTTTAAACCAATAGATTAGGTTTGTTTTCACGTTTAAAAGCTTGGTCTGATATTAAAAAGTGTGTATAATCCCCCGATTCCTTCCTTTTGTTGTCTTTTTAGACCGTTTGGAAGTTGTATTAATAGAGGTCTACGGATCGGTTAATGTGTAAAAACTAATTATTGGAGATACAAGAAAATGGCAAATACAGCTCAAGCTAAAAAACGTGCACGTCAGGCAGAACAGAACCGTCAGCAGAATGTTGCTCAACGTTCAGATATGCGTACTGCACTTAAGAAAGTTTTCGCAGCAATCGATGCTGGCGATCAAGCAGCTGCAAACGTTGTTTTCCGTGAAGCTCAGTCTAAGTTAGATGGTATGGCTCGTAAGGGTATTATCGCTAAGAACAAAGCTGCACGCACTAAGAGTCGTATCAATACTCGTATTAAAGCGATGGCTTAATTTTATTTAGTTTCGACTCAATAAAATAAGAGAAACCGGGTTTGTCCCGGTTTTTTTATATCTCGCTTTTAAGTTATTATGCAAGATATTCTATAAGATGCTAGATCAGGATTCAAAATGAAATTTTTACGCTTAATGGCTCTGTTGGAAGGTATATCACTATTGGCTCTGTTCTTTGTTGCAATGCCAATGAAATATTTCTATGGCATGCCAGAGGCCGTTAAGTTGGCAGGGCCAATTCATGGCTATATGTTTTTAGCATTTAATGGTGTGCTGTTTTATTTTGTGTTTAAAGGTCAGATTTCTGAACAGAAGGCTTTTAAAGGCCTGCTGGCATCACTGGTACCATTTGGTACTTTTGTCTATAAGGTTCAACCGATTAAAACAAATCAATAGGTTTAGTTTATAAATTAGACAACTAAAAAAGCCTCTTAACTTATTAAAGTTAAGAGGCTTTTTTGTACTTAAAGAGTGATTAGTTTTAAGTTGGGCAGATCATCTCGCCTAACTCAGCCGTTAGCTTTAAGTTCTCTGAGTAGTCAACAGGGCAATCAATTAAGACAACGGTATTATCTTTAATCGCTTGCTGCAAGGTTGGTAGTAGATCATCTGCACTTTTTACACTATAGCCTTTTGCACCAAAAGACTCTGCAAGCATAACGAAATCAGGGTTAGTGAATGAGATATTACTTTCACGACCAAACTGGTTCTCTTGCTTCCATTTAATCAAGCCGTAGTTACCATCATTCCAGATAAGGACAATAATTGGGATGTTTAAACGTACTGCTGTTTCAATCTCTTGAACATTCATTAAGAAACCAGCATCGCCTGTTACTGCAACGGCAACCTGCTCAGGTCGTGCAAGCTTAGCAGCAATTGCTCCAGGAAGAGCGATTCCCATAGAGGCAAAACCGTTAGAGATAATGCAGCTATTTGGGCTCATTGCTTCGTACATACGAGCGATCCACATTTTATGTGCGCCTACATCAGAGATAATAATATCTTCATTGCCTAAAGCACTTCTTAAATCATGCAGGATTTTTTGTGGCTTAACGGGGAAGTTCGCATCTTCATCATAAACATGGAAGTTATGTTGAATGCTCTTTTTTAAGTTTTTGTAAGAAGCGCCTGTATGACGTTTACTGATGGCAGCAATACCTGATAATGCCTGTCCAATATCACCAATTAGACCCGCTTCAACAATGTAGTTTTCATCAACTTCTGCTGGCATGCTATCAATATGAATGATTTTCATATCTGGGTTGTGGTTCCAAAGGTATGGGTGGTACTCAACAATATCGTAACCAACACAGATCACCACATCGGCACGATCAATTCCACAAGAGATATAATCATGTGCCTGCAAACCAATTGTTCCTAATGCCAGTTCATGGTCAGATGGCAGCGCACCTTTGGCCATAAAGGTCGTTGAAACAGGGATATTTAATTTGCTGGCAAAATCTTCGAGATCAGGGCAAGCATTTGAGCGAATTACTCCATTACCTGCAATGATAATTGGGAATTTTGCATTCTCAATGATCTTAGCTGCTTGCTGAACCTTAAGTGGGTTTGGAGAAGATGGCAGTGGGCTCTGTCTTTTCAGAGGTTTCTTCTCAACGTTTTCCATCTCAGCAATATTTTCAGGAAAGTCAATAAAACTACATCCAGGCTTCTCTGCTTCGGCAACTTTAAAAGCTTTACGAACCACTTCAGGAATAACATTCGGTGTTAGGATCTGCGTACTGTATTTACTGATTGGTTCAAACAGCTTGACCAGATCTAAAACCTGATGACTCTCTTTATGTAAACGAGAAGTGGCTGCTTGACCCGCAATAGCAACGATGGGTGCACGATCCATATTTGCATCCGCAACACCCGTTACAAGGTTGGTTGCACCAGGGCCTAAAGTAGAGAGGCAAACACCTGCTTTACCCGTTAAACGACCATAAACATCCGCCATGAAAGCAGCACCTTGTTCGTGTCGAGTTAGGATAAATTTAATGTTACTATCGAGTAAAGCATCCATAACATCTAAGTTTTCCTCGCCTGGAATACCAAAAATATATTCCACTTCTTCATTTTCTAAGCATTTAACAAAAAGTTCTGAGGCTTTCATCGCACATCCTGTCTGGTTGTTTTATCAGTATTAATTTGCCTATAAACTGCAAGATTAACCTGAGAGAGATTGAGTTTTAACATCTAGCTAAATTTGATAATAAGTTTGGCATATTCTGAAACAGAAAGAAAATGAATTAGTGAAAGGTAATATCTCTCTCTAAAGGCCTTGTATTCTAGTTCTTTACGGCTTGGGTCTGTTACAATTTGGCCGTGAATAAAACAATGTTGAACTCATTAACAAAGAGGATGAAAAAACAGGTTTGAAACGGATTATAAAAGCAACTGCCACAGTCGGTGGCATGACTATGATCTCGCGTATACTAGGGTTTGTGCGCGATATGATTATTGCCCGTTATTTTGGTGCAGGCACAGGTGCGGATGCTTTTTTTGTCGCTTTCAAAATCCCTAACTTCTTTAGACGCCTATTTGCTGAAGGCGCTTTTTCGCAGGCTTTTGTACCTGTTTTAGCCGAGGCAAAAGAGAAACGTGGTCATGAGGCGGTTAAACATCTGGTTAATGCCATTAGCTTTAGGCTGGGTGGCATACTGCTGTTGCTAACCGCTTTTGGTGTATTTGGTTCCTCTCTATGGATGATGGTATTTGCACCTGGCTTTATCGATGATCCTGAAAAGTTTGATCTTGCTTCTGATATGCTAGCGATTACCTTCCCTTATCTACTGCTAATTTCTTTAGTCGCATTCTCATCTGCGATTATGAACACCTACAATCAATTTGCTGTTCCCGCGTTTACACCCGTTTTTCTAAACTTGGTGTTAATTACGTTTGCCATTTGGGTTTCACCATTATTGGATATACCTATTATGGCTTTGGCGTGGGGAGTGCTCGTTGCAGGGGTGGTACAGTTACTATTTCATCTGCCCTTCCTCTATCGTTTAGATTTATTACCTTGTCCAAGTCGAAAAAGTGACCCCGGTGTGGGGGATATCAAGCGCATGATGATTCCTGCATTGTTTGGGGTGTCGGTTGCGCAGATTAATCTGTTGGTAGATACCATTCTTGCCTCTTTCTTGGTGACAGGCTCTATCTCTTGGCTCTACTACTCTGACCGTCTGATGGAGTTTCCATTGGGTGTCTTTGGTGTGGCTTTGGCCACCGTTGTTTTGCCAGGTCTTTCAAAAAAAGCAGCTAATGAAAACTGGCAAGGGTTTCAGCAGGATATCGATTCTGCTCTGAGATTGGTGTTGATCATTGGTCTGCCAGCCACTTTAGGTTTGTTGCTTTTGGCTGAACCATTGATTATCACTCTGTTCTTCTATGGTGAATTTACTGCACATGATGTCACTATGTCAGGCTCTAGTTTGATGGCTTACTCATTTGGTCTGCTCGGCTTTATTCTTGTTAAAATCCTTGCGCCCGCATTCTATGCGCGTAAGGATATGAAAACCCCTGTTAAGGTTGCTATTATTGCTTTAGTGACCAATATGGTCTTAAATCTGATTTTGATTGGCCCGTTTGCCCACGTTGGTTTGGCAGCAGCAACGACCATCTCAGCCTTTGTAAATTCAGGCCTACTCTATTGGTATCTACGTAAACAAGGGGTTTTTCAGCCGCTTGCAGGGTGGCCAAAGTTGATTGTTCAAGTGGTGCTTGCGAATATCGTTTTGGTCACTTGTATCCTGTGGGTCTCACCTACACTTGAGAGTTGGCTTGGTTTTGATGCATGGCTAAGGCTGAGTTGGTTAATGGGCATTGTGCTTTCAGTGATTGTTGTCTACTTTATTACCTTAATGTTATTGGGTCTCAATCCTAAGAAGTTACTTACATCAGCTTAAGTTGATTTAAGTTTGCTGAAACAGCTAAAGCCAGTCTAAAAGCCTCTTTATAAGCCATTTTTACTTGTTAAATGTCATACAAAATATTTTGAGCAGGGGGGGGGTCTCACAAATGCTAATGTTGTTAGGTTGGTGCAGGGGATTTTTTTAGAAAAAACTAACCGATTAAATCAGTCTTAAGGCTTTGAATCAGCTATAATTTATGGTCATTTTTTTCAGATCTTTATAGATGATGCAATTAACATTAGGTTTACACAATATAGACAGCATAAAATCGCAATTAAGTGAAGGCTGTGTGTTAACGATTGGTAACTTTGATGGCGTGCATCTTGGGCATCAACAGGTCTTGCAAGCGGTTGCTGATAAGGCCCAGCAGCTAGGTCTACCAAGCCTAGTGATGTTGTTTGAGCCATTGCCAATTGAGTTTTTTGCACCTGAAAAATCGCCTGTCCGTTTGATGAATCTGCGAGAGAAGGTTAAAGCGCTACAAACCACGCAGATTGATCATGTGATCTGTGTTCGCTTTAATTCAGGATTTTCTAGCCTATCGGCGGAACAGTTTGTGCGCCAGACTTTAGTAGAGGCGCTCAATATTAAACACCTTGTGGTGGGTGATGACTTCCGTTTTGGTAAGCAGCGTGTAGGTGATTTCAACTACCTTCAGCAGGCAGGTCAAGCGCTAGGGTTTAGCGTAGATGATATGCCTACCTTTGGTTCTGCTAATCCAGGATCAAACAACTCTCGCGTGAGTAGTACACGTATTCGTGCCGCTTTAGCTAAACCTGATTTAGTAGCCGCTCAAACCCTGTTAGGTCGCCCATTCGCATTTAATGGCCGTGTTATTCATGGTAAAAAACTGGGTAGAACCATTGGGTTTAGAACCTTAAATCTAAACCCAAAAAGAATTCAAATGCCTGTTCAAGGGGTTTTTGCAGTCACCGTAGATGGTATTGCAGATAAACCTTGGCCAGGGGTTGCCAATGTTGGCTTACGCCCTACGGTAGATGGTACGCGTCCTTCTATTGAGGTGCACCTGTTCAATTGGCAACAAGATATCTACGGACAACATGTCGAAGTCACTTTAGAAAAGTACCTTCGGCCAGAAATGAAATTTGATGGTCTCGATGCCTTAAAGAAACAGATAGGCATCGATGCTGAAGCAGCAAAACAATTTTTTAACATTTAATTTTAGAGCATCTAATAACGCTCTCTCAATAGTGAAATGATCTTATGACTGACTATAAACCGACCTTAAACTTGCCTGAAACAGATTTCCCAATGCGTGGAGGTCTTCCTAATAGAGAGCCGAAGCAAGTGGAAGCTTGGCAATCAGACTCTTTATATCAGACAGTGCGAGAGCACATGGCTGGCCGTCCAAAGTTTATTTTGCACGACGGGCCTCCGTACGCTAATGGTAATATCCACATCGGTCACGCGGTCAACAAAGTCTTGAAAGATATGATTGTAAAATCAAAAGGGCTGAGTGGTTTTGATGCGCCGTTTGTACCAGGTTGGGATTGTCATGGTCTACCGATTGAGTTAAATGTTGAGAAGAAGAAAGGTAAAGTTGGCCAAAAGATTGGTGCCACTGAGTTCCGTGAAGAGTGCCGTAAATATGCACAAAAGCAAGTTGATGGTCAAATGGCTGATTTCCAACGCCTTGGTATTATGGCCGATTGGGAAAACCCATACCTAACCAAAGATTTTAAATACGAAGCGAATGAGATTCGTGCGCTGTCTAAAATCATCCAAAATGGTCACCTAGTTAAAGGCACAAAGCCTGTTTACTGGAGTGTTGGCGGACATACTGCATTGGCAGAAGCCGAAGTAGAGTATGAGAACAAGCGTTCTAAATCTATAGATGTACGTTTTCCCGTTATCGACGATGAAGCTTTCTTTAAGCGTTGTCACCATGTAGAAGATCATCTAGGTGAAGGGCCTCTGTCTGTTGTGATCTGGACAACCACACCTTGGACGTTACCTGCTAACCGCGCTGTTTCTGTTAACCCTGAACTTGAGTATTCGGTTCTACAGGTTGAAGGCGAACACGGGCCAGAGCGACTCTTTATCGCAGAAGCGATGATTAAAGATGCGATGGACAAGTGGGGCTTCGAGAACTACCGTGTTATCGCATACGGCAAAGGTGAGCAGTTTGACCTAGTAAATTTACAGCACCCATTCTATGATCGTGTCGTACCACTTATCTTAGGGGATCATGTTACCACTGAAGCGGGTACTGGTTGTGTACACACCGCTCCGGGTCACGGTGTAGAAGATTTCGTGGTCGGTAAAAAATATGATTTAGAGATTGATTGCCCAGTCGATGGTCGTGGTAACTATGTTGCAGGCACGCCGCTGTTTGAAGGTGAAAATGTACTGAAAGTTGATGATCACGTTATCGAGGTTTTAAAAGAGCACAAAGCCCTTTTACACATTGAAATCATTGAACACAGCTACCCACATTGCTGGCGTACTAAAACACCATTGATCTTCCGTACCACACCGCAGTGGTTTATCAGTATGACCGAAGGTGGTCTGCGTGAAGAGGCATTGAAAGAGATTAAAAAAGTACAGTGGATTCCTGAGTGGGGTCAAAACCGTATTGAAGGCATGATCGATGGTCGTCCTGACTGGTGTGTTTCACGTCAGCGTTTCTGGGGTGTTCCCATCACGATTTTCATTCATAAAGTCACGGGTGAAATGCATCCTAAAACTGTTGAGCTGATGGCGAAAATTGCGGATATGGTTGAAGAGAAATCAATCGATGCATGGTATGACTTAGATGTTGCTGCGCTGATTGGTGATGATGCAGAAGAATACGAGCAAGTAACAGATATTCTAGATGTTTGGTTCGATTCTGGTATCTCTCACTTTACCGTATTAAATGAGCGTGATGAACTTCAAGCACCAGCAGATTTATATCTTGAAGGATCGGATCAGCACCGTGGTTGGTTCCAATCGTCTCTATTATCTGCACTGGCTTCTGATGGTAAAGCACCTTATAAGCAAGTCTTAACGCATGGTTTTACAGTAGATAAAGACGGTAAGAAGATGTCTAAGTCTAAAGGCAACGTGGTTGCGCCGCAGCAGGTTGCTAACAAACTAGGTGCAGATATTCTACGTCTATGGATTTCAGCAGCAGATTACCGTTATGAGATGACCGTTTCAGATGAAATCTTTAACCGTACGGCGGATGCGTACCGTCGTATCCGTAACACTGCACGTTTCTTACTGGCAAATATCAGCGGCTTTAATCCAGAAACGGATATGGTTGCTTATGATGATTTACTACCGTTAGATAAGTGGGCAATTGGTCACGCAGCTAAATTACAAAAAGAAATTATTACCTCTTATGATGAGTACAACTTCCACAATATCTATCAGAACGTTACCCACTTCTGTTCGGTTGAGTTGGGTGCTTTCTATTTGGATGTCATCAAAGATCGTCAGTACACTTGTAAGACAGATGGTCTAGCACGTCGTTCTGCACAGACTGCGCTCTATCATATTATTGAAGCGCTAACACGTTGGATTGCGCCTATCTTAAGTTTCACAGCGGAAGAGCTGTGGGTTAAGTTACCAGGCGAACGTACAAAAACGATCTTTATCGCTGAGTGGTATGAAGGACTAACTGAGTTGAATGAGTCTGCGGACATGAACTCTGAGTACTGGAACGAGATGATCGCCGTACGTTCTGCGGTGGCTAAGCAGCTAGAGCAGTTACGTAACGATAAGGTTATTAAAGGATCTCTAACGGCTGAAGTAACGCTCTACTGTGAAGAAGCGCTCTATAACAAACTGGCGACGCTAGAAGATGAGTTACGTTTTGTATTGATTACCTCTAATGCAACGCTGAAACCAATAGCCGATAAAACAAGCACTGCGCTTGAGTCTGAATTAGCAGGTCTATGGGTAGATGCGGGTGCAGCAGAAGCACCTAAGTGTGCACGTTGTTGGCACCACCGTGAAGAGGTGGGTAGCATCACTGAACACCCAGAACTATGTCAGCGTTGTGTAGATAACATCGATGGAGAAGGTGAAGTTCGCCACTACGCCTAATATCACGTACATATCACCTCTATAAGTCGCCATTTCTGCGTTAAAAAATGGACGTTTACACTTGTAAACTTACATTTTTTGCCTTGAACTGACTGCTTATAGAGGCAAGCTGTATCGCGATATATATATTTAGAATTTAAGCACGAAGACATGATAGTTTCTGAGTTAACTCGGACTTTCGTGCTTCGTGTTTTTTGTAGGTTAAATGGAAAGACTATGTCTGAAAATAAATTAACTTCTACTGCGCTTGTTACGCTGTGGATTGCTATTGTGGTGGTTGTTTTAGATCAGGTTACTAAGTATCTGGCGGTGACTAATTTAACCTTTGCAGAACCAGTTGCGGTGATGCCTTACTTGAATTGGACGTTGGCTTATAACTACGGTGCGGCTTTTAGCTTTTTAGCTGATATGGGCGGTTGGCAACGTTGGTTCTTTGCAGGGCTGGCAACGGTTGTCAGTGTGGTGTTGATTGTCTGGTTATCTCGTCTGCCTAAGTTATTAACAGCTGAGGTTTGGGGGATTAACCTGATTCTTGGTGGAGCGATTGGTAATGTTATTGACCGCTTTTTAGAAGGGCGTGTGACTGACTTTATCGACTTCTATGTTGGGTCATGGCATTACGCGACTTTTAATATTGCGGATATGGTAATTACTGCGGGAGCGGGGTTGATTATTTTGACTGAGTTCTGGTTGAAACCTAAGGCTGAGAAGAAGGCTAAATCGGCTGAGGGTTAACCTCTTACAATAATTTAATATCGTTCTTTTAAGGCCGCTTTTTAGCGGTTTTTTTGTATCTGGTGTTTGTGTAGTGATAGTATTCGTGTTGTGTCTAGTTTTGAGATTTTAAAGAGTGCCCGCTTTTATTAGGCCACTACACTTGAAGCTATCTAGTCCTGTAAGGTTCATATAGATTGTTTTGATCCTTGTGCCGTAAGAGTTAAGAAAAGATATTTTAGGATAAGAGAGTGGCTTAAGTACTTAAGCAATACTTAGTTTAATCAAGTAGAATATTGGCCACATCTAAATCCGTTTGTTGTTCTCCTTTTAATTCATTATTGAGCTATCCATAAAACAAAATGCTAAACCAAATAAATGATGCAGATTTTAAAAATCTTATATTAAGTAGCGGATCTTTTTGGTTGAATATGCTGGATGAGCAGGCTAATGTTGTAATGTGGAATAAAGGTGCTGAAAAAATAAGTGGCTATTCTGCTGATGAGGTATTGGGTCATCAAGGTATATGGGAATTACTCTATCCTGATGAGACGTATCGCCTTTCCATTTATAGCAAAGTAATGGAAATCATAGAAAAAGGTGAAGTGCTGATTGATTTCGAAACAATGATTGTTTCTAAAGATGGCAATGAGCATTATTTATCATGGAATACCCATAACCTTAAAAATGAAAGTGGAGATATTATTGGCTCTATAGCGATTGGTAGGGAGATTACCAGTATTAAGGAGTACTCAATCCAGCTTGAGTTGCTTGCTACAGAATTAAAACAATCGAATGAAAAGTTAACTGATCTCAGCTATGTTGATGCGCTGACAAGCATAGCCAATAGAAGAGCTTATACAGAAAAGCTAAAAAATGAATTAGAAGCTTCACATAGCTCTGGTAGAGAGCTCTCTTTGTTAATGATAGATATTGATTTTTTTAAGCAATATAACGATATATATGGGCATGAACAAGGTGATATAGCTCTCTCTAGAGTAGCGAGCCAAATAGAGGCTATTTTATACAGGCAGACTGATTTGGTTGCGCGCTATGGTGGTGAGGAGTTTGTTGTGATTCTACCTTTCACTTCATTAGAAGAAGGTAAGAAACTTGCTGAAAAAATTCTGCAAAGTATTATTGGCTTGGATATTGAACATAAGCACTCACACTTTAATAAAGTATTAACCGTTAGTGTTGGCATAGCATCAACTGAAAATAGTTTTGAGCAGTTGGCGAAGTATGCAGATGATGCGCTGTATGATGCTAAGAAAAGAGGGCGTAATAGAGTGGTGTCATATATCAAGAAATTCTCTCGTTAGTAGTCATGTATAAACATGAGCCAGTAGGTGCTTAAAATTTGAGCAGGGGGGGGATTCCAATCCTAAGGGAATAACCTGTAATTTCACTCAAAAATTAACTTTTATGGCCTTTTTCTCTCACCATCCTTTTCTGATCTATTGATTATCACTTCTTGCCCGTAGCATTTTTTGTACTGTAATACAGTAGCGCACTGCTTGCGGGCTTTGTGGCACTGTAGTTGTGCGGCCTTGCCTGCTTGAAGGGCGCTTAAGTTTTTATCATTATTATTTCCCTTTATATACAAGTGGTTATGTCTTTATGTTTTATTGGCTTAATAAGTGCTTTAGTTTAGTTGATTGAGTTAAAGCTAAGCTAACTACTGATTTATGAGCTTATGAGTAGTGTTATCAAAATAGTACTGATGAGCTTAATGCAGTAAAAAGGAAAAATTATGTCTTATTTAGAACCTTCAGAGTTCGTTAAAAAAATGGTGGATGCGGGTGAGTCCAAAATTTATATGTCTGCAAAGGATACGGTTATTCGTGCCTTTATGGCTGGAGCAGTGCTTGCATTAGCCGCTATGTTTGCGATTACAGTCATTGTGCAAACAGGAAGCCTACTTTTAGGTGCAATATTGTTCCCTGTGGGCTTTATCATGCTGTACTTGATGAAGTTTGACCTATTAACGGGTGTCTTTACGCTGGTGCCGCTTGCGTGGCTAGATAAAAGACCGGGTGTGACAATTGGGCAAATTTTACGCAACTGGGGTTGGGTATTTTTAGGTAATTTAGGTGGGGCATTAACAGTCGCATTTATTATGTCTTTTATTTTAACTTATGGTTATAACATTGATGGCGGTGCAATTGCTGCTAAGGTTGCTCACATTGGTGAGTCGAGAACTCTAGGCTATCAAGAACAAGGTACAGGTGGTTGGCTAACGATCTTTATGCGTGGAATGTTATGTAACTGGATGGTCTCTATGGGGGTTGTGGGTGCGATGATTTCGACTTCTGCAACAGGTAAGATTGCAGCGATGTGGATGCCTATCATGTTGTTCTTCTACATGGGCTTTGAGCACTCAATTGTTAATATGTTCTTGTTCCCATTCTCTATGATTATGGGTGGTGACTTTACCGTTGCTGATTACCTAATCTGGAATGAGTTACCAACTGTATTAGGAAACCTTGTCGGTGGTATATTGCTGGTTGCACTCCCTTTATACTATACGCATGTAAAAACATGTCCTGAGCGTACTCTTCGTAAGTAATTTACTAAGAGAGTGACGGAAATTGGCTGTTATTTAAGTGTGAAACGCTTGCTATAAAGTATTGGTTTCATACTTAGGTAACATCTTTAAATTATTTAATCGTTTAACAACTCTTTGATTAAGTTTTCATCTTGTTAATAGAATTTAATCAAAGGTTTTTTAGGTTTATGCAAACTCAGCTCAAAATCTCTATTGGCCAGGCTTCTGATAAAGGTCTCAAGAAGATCAATCAAGATTTTCATGGTCTTTGTATCCCAGAAGAACCTCTGCTGACCTCAAAAGGTATTGCAATTGGTTTGGCAGATGGCATTAGTAGTAGTGATGTCAGTCAAGAGGCTAGCGCGGTCTCTGTTAATAGCTTTCTGGAAGATTATTTTTCAACACCTGAGTCATGGACGGTTAAAACCTCTGTTGATAAGGTGTTGAAAGCGACCAATTCTTGGCTCTACCTACAAAGCCAAAAAGGCCCTCACCGTTACTCTCCAGACAAAGGCTACGTTTGTACCTTTACCGCCTTAGTTCTTAAATCCAATACAGCACATATCTTTCATGCTGGTGACACACGTGTCTATCGTTTGGCAGAGAGCAGTCTTGAGCAATTGACTGAAGATCATCGCTTATGGGTCACTAAAGATAAGAGCTACCTTAGACGTGCTTTAGGTATGAAAGATGAGCTTAATCTTGACTACAACACCTGCGGATTGGTTGTAGGGGATATATTTATTCTGGCGACCGATGGTGTCTACGAATTTGCTAGTCATGAGTTTATGGTTGAGCAAATCAGAGCCAGTAGTGATGACCTAGATTCCGCAGCGGCTTTGATTATAGAGGAGGCACTTAAACAGGGTAGTGATGACAATTTAACCATTCAAATTGTTAGGGTTGATAAGCTGCCTACTCAAGACGCGAGTGAAGTTTATCAACAATTAACAACCCTGCCTTTTCCACCAGAGCTTGGGCCAAGAATCTCTTTTGATGGTTATGAAATACTTCGTGAGATTCAAATTAGCCCGCGTAGCCATATCTATTTAGCGGTGGATGAAGAGACCAAAGAGCAGGTTGTTCTGAAAGTTCCCTCTATTGACCTTAGAGATAACACAGAATATTTAGAGCGCTTTTTAATGGAGGAATGGGTTGCTCGTCGTATTAACAATGCGCATGTATTAAAGCCTTGTCTACAAACCAGAAAACGAAATTATCTATATATCGTTACTGAATATATAGAGGGTCAAACCCTAAAGCAGTGGATGAATGATAATCCTAATCCAGGGATCGAAGCCGTTCGTCGTATTGTTGAGCAGATTGCCAATGGTTTACGTGCTTTACATCGTCAAGAGATGGTTCACCAAGACTTAAGACCTGAAAATGTCATGATTGATGAGAGTGGCACGGTAAAAATTATTGATTTTGGTGCCGTGCGTGTCGCCGGACTGATGGAGACGGCGACCCCGCTTGAACAGCAAGAGCAACAAGAGGTATTAGGAACTGCACTCTATACCGCGCCAGAGTGTTTTTTAGGTGAGGCGAGCACAAAGTATTCAGACATGTTTTCGCTAGGAGTGATGTGCTACCAAATGCTTTCTGGCAGACTGCCTTACGGTACTGATGTATCTCGTACGCGTACCAGAGCAGCTCAACGTCGATTAAATTATCAAAGTGTACTTGATGATCGTCGTGAAATACCTGTTTGGGTAGATGAAACGGTCAAAAAGGCTCTGCAACCAGACCCTTATAAGCGCTATGAAACCCTATCGGAATTTATCTACGACCTACGTCATCCAAATAAGGCCTTTTTAAGTAAAACACAGGCACCTCTAATGGAGCGTAATCCTGTGCTGTTTTGGCAATCTGTATCGCTGATCTTTGCGATTGTCATTATCGTATTAATATCTACTCATCCTTCAATGGCATGATTTATTAAGGTTTTATAGGATTACTTAACTAATTTAAAGTGATAGAAAGCAAAAAGCACCCTTTTTAGGTGCTTTTGATTGCCCAAAATTGAAATAGAAATAATGAGCAGGGGGGGGGTAAAGCTAAGCGTTCCTTAAGAACAAGACCCACAGCATCCGCTTGGTGAATCGTCTGTTGATGTTTTTTGTAGCCACTCGGTGATTTGTGTTTTAGTCGGTGCTTCACCAACATAAACAACTTGACCATCGATAGCGACACCTGAAGTTGCATCAAAGCCCATTGCGGCTATTTCAGTGGCTTCTTCTACCTTAGTGATGCAACACAAAATATCCATTTCTTTGGCAGTAGTTGCAATCAGTATTGCAGTCGTTTCACTTTTTTCCTTGTCTGCACCAAGCACTTTAATCTCTAAACACTCGGTATTATCGCCACAAGATTTTTCGTCGGTACTCTCAGTTTTATCACTGCCTGAGCAACAACTTGAATCACTTGTTTTTTCAGGCGTACAGCAGGCAGATTTCTTAGGTTTTTCTGTACTTGAACAGCACTCAGAAGAGTTTGATGTTGGTGAGCAGCACTTTGATTCACTCTTAGCGTTTTCACCAGAACAGCATTCATTTTCTGATTGAGTTGATTTGCTTGCAGGTATGGCGCAATTGCCTGAGTTGCAGTCAAAAAATTTACAAGCGGGGCACAGGCCCGTAAAGCTTGATTGCAATGCATTTAGTCCTGCAAAGATTGATAGCCATAACCAAGTCGGTTCAGTTAGATCAATTTGACCTGTAAAGTGCGCTAAAGCGGCTGGGATAAGAATCATTAGTGCGATAAGACGCATCATAATGTTGCCTTTCATGAGGTACTCCTTGAGGAATGTAGTTGGTTAATGCATTTGTGAATGCGGGCTATTATATTGTGTTTGGCTAATATAACAAAGCGCTAATTTATTTGGGTGTGCTCTAGGCAGTTATAAGCAGGGGGGGGTAGGGTATGATCTATTTTTTGTGACGGAGTCGATTGGCGAGTTTAAGCAGGACACACTGAATTTTCCAAAAGAGGTAGGCGGGACTCAATAAGCTTATTTGAGTTGGCTTTTGTGGTAACAACTCTATTTCAGCGTGTTTAGGATCGGTCATTATCAAGCTCCGCAAAGAACCCCTGTTAAGGGTTTTATATTACTGTTGTTTGACCGAATTTAACATTTCTAACATGCGGTAGGTAGGTGCACCATCGGCAGGTTGTTTTTGCTTTACTTGAAATTGTCGCAGTGCATCACGGGTTCTACTACCTGCAACCCCATCAGCGGCACCTGCTGAGTAACCGAGTTGATTGAGTCTATTTTGCATTTGTGTCATCTGCTCACGAGTCAGCGATTTATCATCACGAGGCTGTTTTTTAGTTAAAGGGGCTTTTCCAATAATTCGATCGGCTAGGTTACCGACAGCAAGTGCGTAGTTGTTTGAGTTGTTCCAGCGTTTAATGACTTGAAAGTTGCTATAAACGATAAAAGCGGGACCACGATAATCACTTGGCAGAATAAGCTTGGCAAGAATTGTCTCTGATGTTGGCAGCGGTCTGCCATTGGCTTGCTTGATGCCTAACCCTGCCCACTCTTGCAGCTTACGTTCTGTTTTACCATCGGCTAAAGCATAGTCAAACCCACGAGGGAGCATAACCTCTCTTCCCCAAGTTTCGCCTGTTTTCCAACCCAGCTCTTTTAGGAAGTTACCTGCTGAGTGAAAGGCATCTGGCAGACTGTCCCATAGATTTATTTTTCCGTCACCATCACCATCAACGGCATATTTAAGATAGTTGTATGGCATAAACTGAACTTGTCCCATAGCTCCTGCCCATGAACCTTTCATCTGTCTTGGGTGAACGTGACCCTGATCAATAATCTCTAGCGCATTGAGGAGTTGTTTAGTAAAGAACGCGCTACGACGTGGATCAAAAGAGAGGGTGGCTAAAGATTCTATAATGGGGGTGCTGCCAGTAAAGCGACCGTAGTTGGTCTCCATTCCCCAGAAAGCGACAATAATGCGACCTGGAATTCCGTACTTTTGGGTGACTTCATTTAACAAATCACCGTACTTTTCATAGTTTTCGGTACCTTTGATGATACGACCTCTTGAAACGGCGCGATAGAAGTACTGAAAAAAGGTACTGGTAAACTCGGGTTGTCTTCTGTCTGACTCTAGTACTTTATGGTTAAGACTGACATCTTTAAAAGCGAGTTCAAGCGTTGCCTTTGAAATACCCGATTGTTGTGCTTGCTGCTTAAAGCCCTCAAGCCATATTTGGAAGTTGGCATCGGTCTCTTGCGGCAATGATTTTGCATGCGCTGATAGGGTTGCAATGGCCAGGATAAAAATGGAGATTAAACGTAGTGATTTCATAGGGTCTATTTTATAAATTCAGTAATCTGGAATAGGATTTTACATTCTACAGAAACTATCCAAAAGTTGGCGACAAAACAGTTTAAAATTACACCTAATAAGCTGGGGTTAAAAATAACCGATTTAATGAGTCGAATAGAGTAGTTTTAAGCTGTCTCTTTATTAAGTTTATATCAAAGTGTATATTCAGGTTTAAACCGAGCCACAATCAAGAAAATGGATAAGTTATGTTGAAATGTTTTGCGACCACTTCTGGTGGATTAAGTGAGTTATTGCGTGAAGAGTTAATGGCTTTAGGGGCTAAGAACGTCAAAGCGCAGCCAAGAGGGGTGACTTTTGAAGGAACTCAGGAGCTGGCTTACCGTGCTTGTTTGTGGTCTCGTTTAGCTAACCGTATCTTTGTAACGGTGCTAGAGGTTGAGTTAGAGAACCAAGAGCAGTTAACCACTGAAGTTGCAGAGATTAACTGGACTGAGCATATGAATGTTCATGATGGATTTGCGGTCTCTTTTTCTGGTAAGGGCATGGGTATTGATCACAGTCACTACGGCGCTTTGAAAATCAAGGATGGTATTGTTGATTACTTTATGGACAAGATGGATCAACGCCCAGAAGTAGATACCATCAATCCTGACTTAAGAATACATGGTCACCTGAACCGTAATGAGTTAACGCTGAGTATTGATCTGGTGGGTTACAGTCTGCATCAACGTGGTTATCGTGAAGGTCAGCAAGTGAAAGCGCCACTAAAAGAGAACTTAGCAGCAGCACTGTTGATTCGTTCTGGTTGGCCAGCGATTGCAAAAGAGGGTGGTAGCCTATATGACCCTATGTGTGGTTCGGGTACTTTCCTGATTGAAGCGGCGATGATGGCAGCAGATATTGCACCTGGTTTAGATAAGCAGGATGTGATGTTGCTAAATCGTTGGAAAAAACATGACAATGAAACTTGGCACCGAGTGGTTAACGAAGCACGTAGCCGTAAAGTAGCTGGTATGCAGAAGTTACCTTCAATCAACGGATCTGATGCATCGCATAAGTCTTTGGATATTGCCGAAGAAGCAATTCTGAATGCTGGTTTAGATAAGCAAATCGAAGTTAAGCAGATGACGGTTGAGCAGGGTCGTGCTTGGGGTAACTGGCAATCAGGTCTGGTTATTACTAACCCACCTTATGGTGAGCGTTTGGGTGAAGTGGATGAAGTTAAGATTATCTACACTGCACTCGGTAACTACATCAAGAGTGAGTTTGATGGTTGGCAAGCCGCGGTATTTACAGCTAATCCTGAGTTGGGTATGTATTTGGGTATTAAAGCCAAACGCAGTCATAAGTTTGCTAACGGGCCAATGGAGTGTAAGTTATTCCGTTTTGATGTCACTGAAGAGTATCATCGTGAACCAGCGATTAAAGGTGGATCAGAGTTAGCCGAGGGTGTACAGAACGCTTATCCTGATCTGTCTGAAACGGAAGGCGCGATCATGTTCGCCAACCGTTTAAAGAAGAATCTAAAACCACTGCGTAAGTGGTCTAAAAAATATAACGTGAATGCCTATCGTGTTTACGATGCTGATATGCCTGAATATTCGCTTTCAATTGACTACTATCGCACAGAAGATGCGGGTGAGTGGTTAATTGTGAATGAGTACGCAGCCCCAAAAACAGTGGATAAAGGCCGCGCTAAAAAACGTCTTTATGAAGCACTCTCTGTACTGCCTTCTGTATTTGAAATTCCTGTCGATCAAATTGTGTTTAAAGTGAGAGAGAAGCAGAAAGGTAGCTCGCAATACGAGAAGCTAGAAGAGAATAAGGATTTCTGTACGCTGGTGGAAAATGGCGTGAAACTGCGTGTTAACTTTACAGATTACTTAGATACGGGAATCTTTTTAGATCACCGAGATGTCCGTGCTTTAGTAGCAGAGAAGTCGCGTAGAAAATCGATGTTAAACCTATTTTGTTATACCGCAACTTTGACTGCACAAGCAGCGACCTTAGGTGCTGCGAGTAGTTTAAGTATTGATATGTCTAACACCTATCTTAGCTGGGCACGTGAAAACTTAATTAATAACGATTGTGATGAGTCTCTGCATATTTTGAAACAGGCGGATGTTTTGGACTGGTTAGAGAAAGAGAGTGAAAATCCAACCCAAGGATTTGATGTGATCTTTTTAGATCCGCCCTCTTTTTCAACCTCTAAAAGAATGGATGGTACTTTAGATATTCAGCGTGATCATGTTACTTTGATTCAGCAAGCGATGAAGTTATTGAACCCAGGGGGTGAGCTGATCTTCTCGAATAACTTGCGTAAATTTAAGTTAGATGAAGCAGCTTTAGAAGGCTGTGTTGCAGAAAATATTACCCGTAAAACTATGCCGAGAGATTTTGAGCGTAATACTAAAATCCACCAAGCATGGGTGATTACTAAAGCGTGATTTCTTAAGAATAAGGGTGGGTTCTTTTAACCAATCCCTATTTAGTCAAAATTACGTTTAGGCGCGATATAAGGCCATTAATCAACAGCTGATTAATGGCCTTTTTTATTTTGGGCAGGGGGGGGGTATAATTGGAAGCTGATTATTAGCAACAAATCATGCTTTAGGTTAGTTAATAGGCGAACTCTTGAGATAAATTAACTCCTGAATAAACATATTCGTGTATTCTGGTCAGATCAAAAAATAGGGATCTTGAAATGGAACAAAAAATACAATTTGATGAAGAATTAATCAAGCGTTATAACCAGTCTGGACCGCGTTATACCTCCTATCCAACCGCGGTTCAATTTGATGAAGTGTTTGGTGTAGAGGGCTATAAAGCAGCTGCTAAGCGTAGTAACGACTCTGGTCGAGGTTTGTCATTGTATTTCCATATTCCATTTTGCGACACGGTTTGTTTCTTCTGCGCTTGTAACAAAGTCTGGACCCGTGATCGCTCTAAAGCAAAACCTTACTTAGAGCGTCTGTTTAAAGAGATTGAGATGCAGTCTAAGCTGTTTGATCCAAGCCGTAAGGTAGAGCAGTTGCACTGGGGGGGCGGGACACCGACCTTTATCAATAATGATGAGATGAAGCAGTTGATGGATAAAATCCGTGAGCACTTTAATCTTTATGATGATGACTCTGGTGAGTACTCTATTGAGATTGATCCACGTGAAGCAGATCGTGAATCGGTTAAGTTACTGCGTGATCTTGGCTTTAACCGTATGAGTTTAGGGATTCAGGATTTTGACCCTAAGGTACAGAAAGCGGTTAATCGTATTCAGTCACAAGAAGAGACATTTGAAGTGCTTGAAGGTGCGCGTGAAGCTGGTTTCTTGTCGGTGAATGTGGATCTTATCTATGGTCTTCCACTACAGACAGAGAAGGGCTTTATTAATACTCTGGATAGAGTGCTAGAGGCGGAGCCAGATCGTTTCTCAATCTTTAACTATGCGCATATGCCTGCGATGTTCCCAACACAGAAGAAGATGAAAGAGTCTGAGATGCCATCTTCTGATGAGAAATTAGCCATTTTGCATGCCTCAACAGAGCGTCTACTTGAAGCGGGTTATGTCTATATCGGTATGGATCACTTTGCTAAGCCTGATGATGAGCTCGCGATTGCCCAGCGAGATGAGACCTTGTATCGTAACTTCCAAGGTTACTCTACGCATGCTGAGTGTGATTTAGTTGGGATGGGCGCAACATCTATCTCACTTTTAAATAATACCTATGCACAAAACCGTAAGGGTTTAAATGAGTATTATGAGGCGATTGATGCAGGTGATTTAGCGGTTTATCGTGGGGTTGAGTTAAGTGAAGATGATGAGTTACGTCGTGATGTCATTACGCGTTTAATCAGCCACTTTCATATTAATTTTGCAACGGTAGATAAGTTGTGGAATATTCGTTTTAAAGAGTATTTTGCGAAAGAGTTACCTAAGCTTGCCCCTATGGTGGAAGATGGTTTAATGACTTTAACGGATGAAGATATTTATATTACCGCCAAAGGGCGTTTGTTAATTCGTAATATATGTATGGTGTTTGATGCATATTTGAAACCAGGGGCTGAAAATCGTTTTTCAAAGGTGATTTAGGGATTCCTTTACACGAAAAGGAGTACAGATAAAAAAAGGGGCTAAAGTGGCCCTTTTTTTATTTGTTTTCTAGTTTATCTAAATGGATAAGAGGATTTATAGTGGTATAAAATTTTCTTGCATCATTGATGCTTGTTTAGTCAGAAAAGTATCGTAACATTAATGTATTCTAATGTGGTGTAGCTGGATTGGCTACTTAATTAATAAGAAGGGCTTTAAGTGATAAATGCGCGTATGTCTCTTATACTGGTAAAACTGTCTCGTTTTGCGCCATTTCAGGCAGTAAGAGCCATGGTTAATAGTTATTCTGATCTCTTTTTTTTAAAAGGAGGCTGGATAGGGTTGGTGATACTTGGGTTAACACTGCTTAATCCAAATTTAGGATTGTCGGGATTATTCTCTGTTTTTATCGCTTTTTTAGTAGCCCGATTTTTGGGGTATCAGCAAAGCTTTATTGAGTCGGGAATTTTTACTTATAACGCTCTATTAGTTGGGTTATCCATAGGTCAATTATTTAGTTTTTCTTGGCTTACTGCACTGTATATTGCGATAGCTTCAAGTATTACGCTTCTTTTAACCACCTCATTAATAGATGTCTTTTCTCGGCTTTTTCGGCTGCCAATTTTAAGTATTCCCTTTATTATTGTCTCTTCTTTAATTTATTTATCTGCGGCACGTTTCACTAATTTATACGTTAATGAGCTGTATGCGACAGGGCATATTGAGTTTTTAAGCAATACCTTTCCTCTTTGGATGAATGGATTTTTTAAATCCATGGGGGCCATTATTTTTATGCCTGATCCTTTGGTCGGGCTCATTATTTTAGTCATGATTGCCTTGTACTCCAGAGTGCTCTTTTTATTTGCTGTAGTGGGGTATTATTTTGGTATTTTATTACAGGGCTTTTTTATGGGCTCTTTTACCATTGCTTTTTTAGATTTAAATGCTTTTAACTACCCTCTCATTGCCATGGCATTAGGTGCCGTATTTAATATTCCCAATGTGAAAAGTTTTTTAATTGCCATGATGGGGGTGGCGGGTGCGACGGTATTAATTAAGTCAATTGATGTCTTCTGGTCTCAATACGGTCTTCCCGTCTTTACTCTGCCTTTTATTTTTATTACCTTGCTCACTGTCTATACCCTTGGGTTGGTTAAGTACCCATTTAGGCCGGTATACTATAAATCAACTCCTGAAAAAACGGCGCGGTTTTTCTATTTACAAAAAATACGATTTCCTCAGCACCCTACCTTTACATTACCATTTTTAGATCAGTGGTCTGTTTATCAAGGCTTTAATGGCGAATGGACGCACAAAGGTATTTGGCAATATGCGTATGACTTTGTGAAACAAGATGTGCAAGGAAAAAGCTATGCCGCAGAAGGCTTGGCATTAGAAAACTATTACTGTTTTGGCGCCCCAATCTCTTCTCCTACCTATGGAACGGTGGTTTATATCGAAAATAGCCAGCCGGATAATCCTATTGGTACGGTTGATAATGTGAATAATTGGGGAAACTATGTCATTATTGCGTTATCAGAAGGGGGCTATATTGGCTTGTGCCACTTGAAGCAGTTTAGCGTGATTGTACAGGCAGGAGAATGGGTCGTGCCGTATCAAGTGGTGGGTTATTGCGGTAACTCAGGTTATTCTCCAGAGCCGCATATTCATATGCAATTTCAATCTACCTCTTTTTTAACCTCACAAACATTGCCGTTTAATTTTAGGGGTGTAACGCAAGACCAACAGCACTACCACTCTTTTTCTGAACCGGCAAAAACGTCGCAGGTTGAACCCGTTATTTCACAGCCTTTTTACCAACAATGCACTGCTTTTATTTTAGATGAAGTACTCTCTTTTGATGTGTGGTTAAAGGGGGAGTTCATTGAAAAAATTCAGTTTACAGTCAAAATGATGTTTGATGGCACCTTTTATTTTGAACGAAATAACAGTTGTTTATACTTTGGCCAAACCGACACGCAATTTATTTTTTATAGCTTAGAAGGGGATGATCGTTATTTAAAACTTTTTAATTTAGCGCTTCCCTGCATGCCTCTGCAGTTTATTAAAAATGGTGACTGGCAAGAGGTTGTTTTGCCAAGTATGCATCCTCAAAAAAGACCATTTTTAGAAACCTTAAATCAGTGGTTTTATTATAAATCAGATTACAATGCACGCTATTATTTTGAGAATGAGGTTGTTATTAAAGGAGCAATTTCGCATAATGGAAAACCTTTATATAAAACCTGTATTCATCTTGACCCCGTAATTAAAGTAACCAAAATTCAAGTTGGCGATTATCTATTAGTTGCCAGCTAATGCTGTTAAAAATAGGAATAACATTATGAAAAAACACAATTTCATTTCGATGGTAGGAGCGGCTTCAATGCTCAGTTTAAGTTCTTTTAATATAGCGCATGCTGGTGCAGACGAAGTGTTGTCTTATCAGTTGTACTATGCCAATAAAAGTTCAAGCCAAACAGGAACCAATCCGTATGATTTGTTTGGTTTGTATACCTATTATGGTTTTGGCAAAAACTCACTTGAATTTGCAGTCGACGGGCAGAGCAGTAAAAACTATGTCGGTGGCAGTCCGGTTGATGCCGCGCTGGCCTATGCTAATTATGATATTCCAAATTTAAGACTAAAGGTGGGCATGCGTGTTGCAGATATCAACAATGTATTTAACCAGACAACCATAGGGGCTTTGGGTGCGCAGTATACCGAGTACAGTTCGTATGGATATATAAAGTGGCTGGTAGGAATGGATGCCTACTTATTGGATGCAAAAGATAACGTTAATGGTATCGACAGTACTCAACTCTCTCCGTATGTTGGAGGCTATGTTATCTCGGATCAAATACCTAAGGGGGATAGTTTGTTTCTTAAATTACAAGTGAACATGCAATCTTCGGATGGTAACGCTTTATTGAATATTGATTCAAATTATGGGAGTGCTCAATTAAGTACCACTTATGCCACAACTTATTGGAGTACAGGCTTAGACTTAATTGGTGGGAAGAGTCATAATTTAATTGAAAATTCAGCATTTGTTTATAACAGTGATTTTTATAATTATGAAGCTGGCGCAAAAGTATGGGGATCGTTCGCATTGAGCAAAACTTCTTTTGTAAAACCTTGGTTTAAAGTACAAAATGTTGAAAAAACATCACGTAATACCACGGTTGATCAGCTTTATACCGCAGGTATTTTAATTGGTGCGTCTTTCTAGGTGATGCGTTCTATTTATCTTACACTTAGCTTGCTCTTATTGAGTGCTATTTCAACAGGAAGTTGGGCGGTATTTAGTAAGCAAGAGGTGCAGGCACAGTTTGCATCAGCCCATCAAAGTTTGGGGCTAGGGCACTACGAAGATGCGATCAAAGCCTTAACCGTTATCTACTTAGATGATCCAAAGCAGTATGTTGCTAATCTTAAATTAGGGTATGCCTATTACTTAAATTATCAATATGCAAATGCGCGGCACCATTATCAAATTGCACATGAAAGTCATTCCAGTGCGTATGCACCTTTTTTAGGATTAATGAATGTTGCTCTGGCTCAAAAAGATTATCAGCAAGTTGAGCAATATGGCTTTAATTTATTGAAGCATGATTTGAACAATTATTACGGTAATTTAAAATTAATTTATGCGTTAATGGCTCAAAATAAGTTTGGGCTTGCTCAAACGTTATTGTCTAAAATGTTAACTTATTATCCTGAGGAAGTGGCTTTTTTAGAAATGCAGGCACAGCTTTATATTAAAAATAAGCATATAAATGCAGCCAAAGAGGTGTATGAATATATTTTAATTTTAGATCCCAACCATATTGCGGCCAAATATTTTTTAATAAAAGGGTAAGAATTTTAAGTGTTTAATATATCGGAACAGCGAAAGCATTTATGGCAATGTCTTTGCGAGGAATTATCTCAAAAAGAGCGTTCAAAAGAGTCCTTATTGCAGCAATTACAAGCGATTAAACCGCTTGAACGTTTTTGGGCTTTTCCAGGAGAAAGTGTTTTTACTGGACTCTATTATGCAATTTTAAATGATCAGTTTGAACAGGCAAAAACTCTATCAAAAAATGTTGTAAAACAGCTCAATTCGCCTTTTATTAAATCCTTTAAACCGTTTGTTACTCACCTTGAGACTTTACGGAAAATCAACTTTCAACCAAGTACAAATGGGAAACCATGTGTTGAACTATTAATTTTACATCCTGATCCCAGCCAATACTTCACTCTTTATCTACAGTCTTTATTAGGGCAACAACATGAAAAAGACACGGTTTATTATGAATTGGTAATGGTTTCCAGTTTGGCAGATGCGGTTTGCTGTTTAATGAATAATACCAATATACAAGCAGTTATTGGATTGTCGTACTGTGCTCAAGAAAGTGATTGTATTCTTACAAAGAAACTGGCTAGTCTATTTCAGTTTACTGAAGAGGATTCGGCCAAACAGCTCTCAATGATTCGTAAGCAATTACGTCCCGATATTCCCTGTTTTTACCTCTCTACCATGCCTTTTGCTGAACTCGAGGCCTCTTATTTTTTAGATTTTGATAAAGTGCTTTATCACGAAACCGCTTTTAGAGAGTTGCATTACAGTATTTTAACCTCGATTCAAGAACGTTTTAATTCCCCTTTCTTTAATGCTTTAAAGGCTTATAGCCAAAGTGATAAAGAAGCATTTCATGCCTTGCCAATATCGCATGGAAACTCGGTGAAAAATTCACCTTGGACCAACGATTACTACCATTTTTACGGTGCAAACCTGTTTGATGCTGAAACCTCCTCGACACAAGGGGGATTGGATTCCCTTTTGTCTCCCAAAGGCGCGATTAAAAATGCACAAATTAAAGCACAAAATGCCTTTGGTTCTCAACAGACTTTTTTTGTCACCAATGGAACCTCCACCGCCAATAAAATTGTAATGCAAGCTAATTTAGTGCCAAGGGATATTGCCATGATATCCAGTGACTGTCATAAATCAGCACCTTATGGAGCTATTTTAAGTGGGGTGCATGTTAAGTTTTTACAGACGGAAGCCATTTATGAGTTTGATCTTTACGGTACCGTTCCATTAAGCCAAATTGAACAAAAAATGAGAACGCTTGAAGCACAAGGAGTGCTATCCCAACTAAAATACATTATGTTGACCAATAGTACGTTTGATGGTGCGTTATACGATGTTGAAACCTATATGATGCGATTGTTGGCAATTAAGCCCGACTTGATTTTTCACTGGGATGAAGCCTGGTTTGCACATGGTCATTTTCACCCGCTGTATCGTAAGCGTCATGCGATGGGGGTGGCTCAAAAATTAGCCATTCATTTACGTAGCGATGCTTATCGGACACATTATGCGCATTGCCAAGATAAAACAGGACTGCCCGATCCCTATAAGGTTAAGATTCGAGTGTATGCCACCCAGTCTACACACAAAACATTAAGCTGTTTTCGTCAAGGCTCCATGATTCATGTTTGGGATGAATGCTTTCAAGAGCATCAGTTTACCGAAGCGTATTACACACACACAACCACCTCACCTAATTATCAAATTTTAGCGTCAATGGATATTGCCAGGCGACAAATGGTATTAGAGGGGTATGAATTGATACAGAATTCATTAATTCTATCCAATAATTTAAAAACCACTTTGCAAGAACACCCTATCCTTAAACAGATGTATTACTGCCTTAAGGATCAAGATATCGTTATTGAAGATAAGATAAACACCAGCCACTCGGTGTGCCATGATGAGGCCTTGAAGTTATTAATGTGTTTTCAACAAGAAGGTGTGCGTTTTGATCCTACTCGCATCACGTTAGATATTCGAAAAACAGGGCTGGATGGTGAACAGTTTCGTAAATTGTTAATTGATTGTTATGACATTCAGATTAATAAAACCTCCAAATACACCGTTCTATTTATTATTAATATTGGAGTAAAAAAAGAGAGCATTCAGCGTTTGATTCATGCGCTATTAGAAATTGCTGAGCAACCCAAAATGTTACAAGCAAAACCCGCTAAAAGCATCTTACCTGTTGGCAGAGAGTATGCACCTCAATATCGTTTTTCGGACACCTTAACGGACATTGTGGATTTACGAACCGCTTATTATGATGGCTTAAATACTCAAAAAGTAGATTTTTTGCCTTTAACAGAACAAACATTGCTAGACGCCGAATCAGGAAAGACATGGGTTAGCGCAGGCTTTATTACTCCATATCCTCCGGGCTTTCCGCTATTTATACCGGGGCAAATCATTCAGTATCAAGGTCTACTGCAACTCTACAGTTTACTGGGGAGTGAGATACATGGTTTAATTCCAGAGCAAGGCCTTAAAATATTACAAACCGAACGCACCGATAACACATAGAGCCATTTAAGCCCCCCAAAAAAATTGTTAAAGCAAAAAAGGATGAATACTATGCACCCTGCATTCATGGATATTAAAGAGCAGTTTCAAAATACGCCAAATCGTTATTACTTTGTGAGTGCCACTAACTTTAATTTATTGGACATGCATAACTGGGTTAATCACTGGAAAGACATTAATTTTTTAGACACCTATGACCAAAAAGCCAAGCATGTGCTTGTGCCTGCTGAACGAAAGCATGAACTGTTTGAGAACCTTGAACAAATTAACTTGTACCTGCTTAAACATCCCGAGGTGGTTCAGTTATTAAAGAGTGTCTCACCTGAGCCGCATGGTAAAAAACATGCGCTGTTTCTTTTTTTTGATTCTCTGATTGAAGCTCAATGTGGTGTATTAAATTTAGCAATTGATTTACCTAAAAACTCACTGGTTAAACACATTGATAATAAAATCACAACCACCGAGTTGGGGAATCAAGCGGGGGTTCCCAGTGTACCTAATGCATTGGCTACTGTTCGAAGTTTTGAAGAGTTACAAGCCATTGCAAAACAACATCAATTAGGTGACAAATGGGTGGTACAAACCGCTTATGGTGATTCAGGTAAAACCACATTTTTTATTCAAAATGAGGCGGACTATCAAGCTGTTTCTGAGCAGATTGAAGAGGAGGATAAAGTTAAAATTATGCGTGCGATTCAATGTGTGGGAACAGCTATTGAAGCCTGCGCCACGCAACAGGGTACGTACGTAGGACCACTGTTAGGAGAGATGATTGGTATACCTGAACTCACGCCTTATCAAGGGGGTTGGTGTGGCAATGAACTCTATCAAGATAATTTTACACCTTCCGTACGTCAGGAAATTCATCTTAAAACCCAGCAATTAGGCGATACACTCTATGAACATGGGTATCGGGGGTATTTTGAAGTGGATTATCTGATTGATTTAGAGACGAAGGCCATTTATTTAGGTGAAATTAATCCCAGAATTACGGGCATTAGTGCCATGACCAATTTGTCTCCCTTTTGCCAAAAAACCATTCCACTCTTTTTATTGCATCTGATGGAGTATTCCGAGATGCCGATTCCAATTTCTGCATCGGGGTATAACCAGCTCTCTTTAAGCAAGGGAGCGGAAGGTACGACCTCTCAAATGATTTTGAAATACTTAGAGAGTGACTTAAAAGTGATTACTCAAGCTCCTATATCAGGGGTGTATATGCTAAATGATAAAGGCGCTTTAACCCTGGTTGAAGCTAGTGCAGAACCTACGGCAAAACAGGATGATCCTAGCCGAGCTTATTTATTAAGAGTGCTAAAAGAGGATGATTACGTGTATAAAGGAGGCGATTTAGCGATTGTTTTTTTAAACCAAGTGTTAATGGAAGAGCAAGGTACTCAAATGAATGCGCAGGCAAAACAGTGGATACAGGCTATTCGTGCTGCGTTTCACATGAGAGAGTTAACGCAAGAAGAGCAAAGCTACAATCAGCGTTTTACGCAACCCAGTAAAAGCTAATTAAAACGGGTAACAAGGAACATTATGGCTGTATTGCAAAAAAAAATTAGTTATGTGAATGAACCTACGCCAGGTGAAAAGTGGTTAGCTTTTTATCAAGAAGCTGAATCCAGCTATCGAAGCTGGTTTCTAAAAGCCCCCACCTATCACTCCCCAAGTTTAGAAGAGAGCAAAGCCGCATTTCAGCACTATATGCCAAAACTTTACCCGATGTGGACGCACCTTTGTGAGTTGATACAAGCAGATGAGGTAATGGCACATTTATTAACTCTGTACTGCCCTCCTCGCTATGTTAGTGGGTGTTCTCAAGCCATCTGGAGTCGAGATGTTTCTGTGCTGGTTCGTAACTACGATTACAGCCCTAACTTCTTTGAAGGGCGGGTTATTAAAAGTAAATGGTTTGATACCGAAGTGATTGCCATCACCGATAGTTTATGGGGGGTACTTGATGGCATGAACGAGCATGGTTTGTGTGTCTCGCTAACCTTTGGCGGCAGTGATGCCGAAGGAAAAGGGTTTGCTGTTCCGCTAATATTGCGCTACATTTTGGAGTTTTGTAAAACAACCGATGACGCGATTCAAATTTTAAAATCTGTGCCTGTTAATAGCAGCTATAACATTACGTTATTAGATGCCCTAAATGAAAGCGCGACTCTTGAACTTTCCCCCATTAGTCCGCCCAGAGTGACCTTTAAACCATTTGCGGTCAATCATCAAGGCGATTTTAATCTCTCTAATTATGCTCTCTTTTCAAACTCCTATGAAAGAGAAAAAGTATTGCTTGAGCGCCTATACGACCCTTTGATGACGGTGGAATCATTTATAGAAGGGTTTGAATACGCCCCATTATACTCTAATAATTATGCCCAATATTTTGGTACATTGTATACCGCTATTTACAATCCTTACCTAAGAGCAATGGAGTTTCGTTGGCCTTACCAAAAAGTGTATCAGTCGTTTGAACTATTTATTGAACAAGATATGGTGGTTTATTACGATTAAAGGGATACTTTTTTTGTCCCCCCCCTAAGCCCAATAGGTTTCTATAAAAACACCCTGAAAATAATCTTTAAGGTCGTTTTTTGGTTGGTAGGGGGGAAGATGTTAAATCCAAAATTTATATTTCACTAATCAAAAAGGTTACACGACGGTTTTCGCGTTTGCCTTCTTGTGTGGTATTGCTGGCAATCGGACGCTCTTCTCCATAACCATAAGTCTCAATACGATCACGTGTAATGCCGTTATCCATAAGATGGAAAGCGACATTCTTTGCACGGTTCTCTGATAGTTGCTGATTGTATGAGTTAGTGCCGTCAGAATCGGTATGACCTTCAACATGTACACGGGTATTCAGGTGTTTGTTTAAGGTTTTGATTACAGGTGATAAGCGTGTTAACTCATAAGGTTCTAGTTCAGCAGACCCCGATCTGAAATTAACATTTTTAACACTGACTTGAATATATTCTTGATCGCCAATAGTGATCGCTTCAACTTCTGTATCAGGGTCTGAGGCGGTATCTTTATTAACTTCATCAAAAACTGCTCTAGCGGTTACGCCCGCAATAGCAGCGACGGCAACCTTACCTGCATCGCTATCCATACCTAATGCATTAGCTGCCATCATGCCTCCAATAGCAGCGATGACAGTGATGGCATTCTTATCATCTTCACGTGCATTCCCCGTGCCTGTACAAGCCGTTGTAAGCGATAGGGCTGTTAATACGGCTGTGGTTCCGATAAATTTTGTATTGAAGAGGTTCATGTCTTTAACTCCGTGAAAGCTTGGTTATTAATCTGTTATGTAATAGTTATGGCTTAAATCATAAGCACTGTTAAGGGTTTATACAAGTGGGTTATTCGCTTCTTCATAAAGTTGAAAGGATTACTTTGAAACTATGGAGAGAGATTGTGATGGATTTGTGACGGATGTTAAATTAACACGATGGTTGCTAAGCCCAAGAAGACAAAGAAACCCAATGAGTCCGTGACGGTGGTGAGCATTAATCCAGAGGCTAAAGCGGGATCAATTTTAAGGCGTTGAAGAATCAGTGGAATCATAGCGCCTGCAAAAGCAGCAACTAGTAGATTGATCATCATGGCGGTGGCAAAGATTGCACTCAGCATAATGTCTTCAAACCAAAGTTGAACGGCAATAGCGGTGAATAATGCCCAGATAACCCCATTAAACAGGCCGACAGTCGTCTCTTTAATGAGTAGGGAGCGACTGTTACTTTTGGCTAGTTTTCCGGTTGCCAGTGCACGAATCACAATGGTTGAGGTTTGGGTTCCAGCGATCCCTCCCATGCTGGCAATAATCGGCATTAGTACCGCTAAGGCGACGATCTTTTCAATAGAGGCCTCGAACAGGCCAATGACCACTGAAGCAAAAATTGCAGTCAGTAGGTTGATCCCAAGCCAGAAGGTTCGGCGTTTGGCTGAGCGAGTGGCTGGTGCAAAGATATCATCATCTTCATCAAGACCTGCGCTGGCCATTTGAGCATGTTCGGCCTCCTCACGGATAATATCAACGACATCATCGATAGTGATACGACCAATGATCTGATTAGATTCATTGACGACTGCGGCGGAGATTAGATCATTTTTTTCAAAAGTATGGGCAACATCTCTAGCGGGTAAGTAAGCTTTAATTTCAGGTGTGCGAGTATCGAGTACCTCTTGTACTAGTCGGTCTTCATCATGAACGATTAAGTTGGTTAGTTTTAGTGTGCCAACATAATGACCCTCTCGGTCACGGACAAACAGCTCGGCAGTCGCATCGGGCAGTTTACCTAATGAGCGGAGATAGCGTAAAACAACACCTAAAGAGATATCTGCTCGAATGGAGATAAAGTCGGTACTCATCAGACCTCCCGCAGTATCTTCTGGGTAGCCTAAGGCGGTCTCAACGGCAACTCTTTCTGGTGGTGCGAGTGATTCTAAGAATGCCTTCTGATCGTTCTCCCCCAGCGCTTGCGCGATATCTGCAATATCATCTGTTTCCAGATCCTCTGTCATCTCTACAATTTCATGTGTTTGTAGCGACTCTAAAAGGTGAGCACGAACTTCATCATTGGTATGGGTAAGAATTTCACCTTGTTGCTCGGTACTGAGTGCAGACCAAAGGATTTGACGCTCTTTGAGAGGGGTGGATTCCAGGATCTCAGCAACTTCTTCAGCAACCAGTAGGGCGAGTAGGGCAGATATTTGTTCGGGGTGCTGATTTTCGACAGCGTATAGAAGCTGTTCAGCAAGTTTGGATTTTTCGATGACGGAGTGTGTTGTTGCCATGAGATTCCCCGGTTAATATAAGGCGCTTAGAATTGGCCCATATACTGTGTATGAGGCTATTGTAGCAGGTGTATTAATTTTTTTTATGGAAACGCTTGAGAATGGGTAAAGAAGTTAAGATTGTTGAAGATTAGGAGGGAAATAAAAAACGCCTTAAAAAGCGAAGGCTTGATAAGGCGTCTGTTCAAGCTCGGCTTTAGCCAAGTTGATTGCTTTACAAAGAATTAAGCTTCTTCTGCAAGAGGCATATTTTTAACACCACCAGATTTTTTATTGTGGTCGTTAAGTTTTTCTTTGTGCTTAATGATTTGGCGATCTAGCTTATCTACTAGGCCATCAATAGATGCGTACATATCTTCAGTTTGGTTTTGAGCGAATAGATCTGCACCAGAAACATGAACAGTTGCTTCAGCTTTCTGCTCTTTTTTCTCAACAGTCAAAATAACATGAACATTTGTTACATGATCAAAATGACGCTCTAATTTTTCCATTTTTTCTGAAACGTAGCTACGAAGTGCATCTGTTACATCGATGTGGTGACCTGTAATATTTACTTGCATCGTTATCGCTCCTTATTTAATTACTTTTGCGATGTTGGCAGGTTTTAAATGAAACAAGAAGTTGTCTTGTTTTCTCTTTAAAGACTGAATAAAAACCCTGTTTTAAATTTGATTATACCATTCTGAATTAGGTGTATGAGGTGAATTCTTAAGAAGAAATGGCGGCCTTGAATAAACTGTTGTAAATGCAGAGGTATAAACTTATAGAGCATTTTATTTGAAGTCTTCACCTAAGTAGACTCGTCTGACCTCAGGGTGGCTCAAGACTTCTTCTGGGCTGCCTGATGCTAAAATAGTCCCTGCATGTAGAATGTAAGCATAGTCGCAAACGCCTAGGGTTTCACGAACATTGTGATCGGTGATGAGAACACCGATACCTTTACTCTTAAGATGACGAATAATGTTCTGAATATCTTTAACAGAGATTGGATCAACCCCCGCAAAAGGTTCATCTAATAGAATAAAGCGTGGCTCCATCGCGAGTGCGCGAGCGATCTCAACACGTCGACGCTCACCACCAGAGAGTGCTTGGCCAGGTTGATCAAGGATGTGACCAATTTGTAAGTCATCTACAAGATGTTCAAAAATGGCATGGCGTTTATCACGGTTAAGTTCAGGACGCATCTCTAGGATGGCTTTGATATTTTGTGAAACAGTGAGCTTTCTAAAAACAGAGGCTTCCTGTGGAAGATAACCGATCCCTAACTTGGCACGTTTGTGGATGGGTAGGCTGCTAATCTCTTGTTCATCTAAAAAGATTTGCCCTTGATCATTATCGACTAAGCCCATCATCATATAGAAAGTGGTGGTTTTTCCCGCACCATTTGGTCCGAGTAAGCCGACGACTTGGCCACTGTAAACATCGATATCAACAGAGGTAACCACGACCCTTTTTTTATAACTTTTGGCGAGACCACGTGCATAAAAATGAGACATGAGAGTTCCTTATTGGTCTTTCTGATCAGCTATTGCAGGGCTAAAAGTGACTGAGACACGGCCTTTATCAGTTTTACTACTCTTAGCAATCAGTGTCTTTTTAGCAAGATCATAAAATAGTTTAGGCCCTTTGATGACATGTTTTCCTGGCTGAGCGACCTCAGCATCACCAATAAGCAGTAGTGTTTTATATTTGGCGTTGTACTCAATTTGATTGGCATTGCCAGTCAACCATGCTTGTTCTTTTTGATTATAACGTTCAAAGTAAGCAGGCTGCCCTTTCGCTCTCACACTCTGTAGCAGGCTGTCAGGGTGGTAAACGGTAATGA
Source organism: Thiomicrorhabdus sp. (assembly GCA_033238645.1). Lineage (GTDB taxonomy): Bacteria > Pseudomonadota > Gammaproteobacteria > Thiomicrospirales > Thiomicrospiraceae > Thiomicrorhabdus. The sequence continues at coordinate 55,855 of BQXR01000007.1, read as the reverse complement.
TGTTCCCTTTTAATTTTAGAGAGCCTTGAGTAATAATGACGTTACCTTTATAGACACTCACGCCTTTCTGCTCTTGAGATTCAAGACTGTCTGCAGAGATATTAATAGGCTGCTCTTCATCGGCAAGGCTGGGTTGGGCTGTGCTTAAAGTTGAAAATAGGCTTAGCACGACCAGAGTGAATAGTGTTCTAAAAATCGTATTGAATGTATTCATAGTAGTCACAAAACCTTAATGGCAAGTTGAGTTGTAAAGTAGCTGCGCTTATCACTGATTTTTGACGTGATAAGTTCCTTTAACGTCTGAGAGCAGGTGGTAGTAGCCAGATTTTAAGTTGGCTTCTAATCCAATCCCTGTTGTCACGCCTGAGGGCTGGGTGATGGTGATTGTATCACGACTGCTGATCTCACCCTGAGAGGCATTATAGGTGATCTGCTGGGTAGAGAGGGTACTTAATTGTCTCTGGTTTACTTCAGTCGAATCACTGTGCTGAGTAACGATGACATTACCAGAGAGAGAGATGATATTGTCATTCTGACTCTGACCTTTTTCACTGGTAATAATGGTTGTGCTATTTAGATTGACTAGGGTGATAATAGGCTGGGTAAACTCACTCTGCTTGGTGCTCTCTTGATAGCGCCAAGACTCTGTTTGAATGGTGGTTTGCTGTTCGGGATTACGTCTATCTATCTGCCATGTAGTGCTATCTTTAGATTGCCAGCTATAGGTTTGATTGGTTTTGGCCTGACTTTTACCTGCCTGCGTACTACGACTTTGCTGTGCGTTGAACCATAAAGCGGCAAAGCTTAATAAGAAGGCATAAATAACAAGTCGAACTCTAGATAAATGCAGGCGCATGGCACAACCTTAGGTTAGGGTCGAATTAAGTTAAATCTCTTAAAAAGAAATCCATGTGTTGTTGCCAGCTATTTTGTGAACGCATAATGATTTCACAAGCTTCTCTAACGCAGCCACGCCCTCCATTGTAGGGCGAGATGTAGTCAACTCGTGGCTTAACTTCATCATCTCCATCCGCAGGCGTAATAGCAAGGCCAATACGCATTAAAATAGGTAGGTCAAGAATATCATCACCAATATAGGCAATCTCATCTAAGGCTAATCCTAGCTCATCGACTAGCTTTAAAAAAGTAGGCAGTTTGTCTGGAACACCTTGGTAAACATATTTTACTTTTAGATCTTTCATGCGGTTAGTCACTAGCTGTGACTTACGGCCAGTAATGATGCCGATATTGACTTGGCTTTTTTGTAGCAAGACCATGCCATGTCCGTCACGCGTATTGAATGCTTTAGACTCAAGACCATCATCACTATAGATCAGGGTGTTATCAGTAAGAACACCATCCACATCTAAAATCATTAATTTAATTTTTTTAGCTTTTTCTGCAATATGCTCAGGGATGTTCATGTTCAAACCTCTTAAATGATGATTCTTATTGTTGCCTATAACCTAAAAGTTGTATTGATTATGCGACTGTACGGAAGTAAAGCATGACTAAATATGCCACAAAACCGAAGGTAAGTAAAAAGCCTTTAGCGGAGCTAATGACAGCCTTACCTTTTCTAGGCAGTGCGAATATGAGCATGATAAATGTAAATAGCAGCATGATAGGCATATCGAGAGAGAGAATATCTTTATTTAGTACTGAAGGAGCAAGCAAAGCAGGTACTGCAAGTACCGCTAGAATATTAAACATGTTAGAGCCAACAATATTACCAATCATTAGGTCGGCTTCATTTTTACGAGCGGCAGAAATAGCAGCGGCTAATTCAGGTAGGCTGGTTCCGATAGCGATAATGGTCAAGCCGATAATGACTTCTGGTACTTCAAAAGCGTGTGCAATTTCCACCGCACCCCAAACCATCATTTTGGCACTGACCATTAAAATGACCAGGCCTCCAATCAAGTAGATGATACTCTTTTTCATACTAAGGCCAGGGTGTGAATCTACTTCGCTAATGGTCTCGTTGGCCATAGGATCAGCAGGATCAATTGATTTATTGGCTTTGATCATCCATGTCATCACCAAGATTAAAGCAACGACTAAAATTATTCCGTCTGTAAAGCTAAGTTCACCATCTAATACCAGTGCATAGGCTCCTAACGAGATGGCGACTAACAGAGGAAGCTCTCTTTTTAGAATGGATGATTTTACAACGATAGGTGCAATGATGGCTGCCACACCAAGAACAAGGGCGATATTGGCAATATTGGAACCAACGGCATTACCAATGGCAAGCCCTGGGCTATTATCTAAGGAGGCTAAGGTTGCAACCACTACCTCAGGCATTGAAGTACCAAACCCTAAAACCACAACACCTATCACTAACGGCGAGATATTCATGTGAGTTGAGATGCTGGCAGCTCCATCAATAAAAATATCTGAGCTCCAAACTAAGAATGCTAGGCCGATGAGTAAAACAATGCAGGGAAGAATTAAAGAGGTTGTCATGTTCGCTGAACGCTCGTCCGTTTTAAGGATAAAAAATGTGTGCGCAATTATAACGGAAAGAGTAAGGTAAATAGAAATTCTTTATAAGACGTAGTGCGTATTTTATGAGGGTTGCAGCATATTTTTATCTTAATGAGGATAATAATGGGTTTTAAACCTGTAAATTGTCGGTACTAAAGCTAAGATATGCTTTTAATTAAAGTACCCTTATGGGAAAAGCTCTTGGAAAATATACAGATAGGCACCTATGGTTGGCAACACAGTAATTGGTCGGAAGTGTTTTATCCGAGTGATCTGCCCGCAGAGTGGCAGCTAGATTACTTTGCAAATGCATTTAGGGTTGTTCTGGTGCCTATGTCAGATTGGCTAGCTTGGTCTGAATCTGATTTAGATGAGATTGTTGAGAGTATTGAGAATGAGTTCTCGATGTTTTTTGCTGTGCAAGGTGACTTGAATCAAACTCAAATTACACACTTGAAAAAGATTGTAAGTTGTGTAGGTGCGAGTACTAAAGGGGTAGTTATTTGGAGTGATAAAGCTTTCTCCAATACCCGTATTGCAGGTTTGCCCGTTACACTAATCTCGCAAAATTTCACTTTACCTGGCTGGTCTTGGCAATATAATGGCTTACATATGTCAGGTAGCCCGCTTGGCTATCTGGCTGAATTACCAGAAGACGGCCGAGAACAAGCAGCAATATTAAGAGATTTTGCAGCCTTTTTACCCGTAAAAGTTGCTGGAGCGCCTCTAGTTGTCGGTGGTGACTCGGTTGATATGGCACAGGTTATCAATTTAAAAACGGTTAGTGAACTGTTGGGCTTGTAGTCAAGTGAATCGACTTGGATTGAATGTTTTTAAGTCGACTAATTTAAGATGAGTGAAAGCTGATCAAGTAATAGTGAAAGTATGGAATCATCAGAAACCTTAATAGAAATAAAAAACCTTTGCTTTTCTCGTGGTAAACGAGTGATCTTTGACAATATTACCTTGTCTATTCCAAAGGGAAAAATCACCGCGATTATGGGGCCAAGCGGTAGTGGTAAAACCACGCTGCTTAAATTGATTGCGGGACAGTTAGTACCCGACTCAGGTGAAATCTTTGTTGAGGGACTAAATGTTCACCAGCTATCACGTAAAAAAATCTATCAGCTAAGGCGCAAAATGGGCATGCTGTTTCAAAGTGGTGCTCTATTAACGGATCTGAATGTTTTTGATAATGTGGCTTTTCCATTACGAGAGCATACCAAATTACCTGAAGAGGTGATTTACGCTTTAGTCTTAATGAAGCTACAGGCCGTTGGCTTAAGAGGCGCAAGAGACTTAATGCCTTCTGAGTTGTCTGGGGGAATGTCTCGAAGAGTCGCTTTGGCACGTGGTATCGCATTAGATCCTGAGATGATCTTTTATGATGAGCCATTTGTTGGGCAAGATCCAATTACCATGGGTGTGTTGGTTGAGTTGATTCAAAAGTTGAATGATAGCTTAGGCTTAACCAGTGTTGTGGTCTCTCACGATGTGGATGAAGTCCTGTCGATTGCAGATTATGTCTGCGTTATTTCTGAAGGGAAGATGGTTGCGCAGGGTACTCGTGAAGAGTTATTGAAAGAGCCAACAGGCTATGTAAATCAATTTATTAATGGATTACCTGACGGGCCTGTGCCTTTTCATTTTTCTAAAGAACCTTATTCAGATGATTTAAGTCAGTTTGGTATTAAAAAAGGTGGGCAATCATGATTGGTTACTTTTTAGGCAAGTCGCAGCAGATAGGGGCTAACATAATTGAGCGTGTTGCAGTTTTGGGCAGGGGGGGGATGTTTATAGCAGCTATTTTATCGGCCTCTCCAAGTGCGATTCTACGCCTTGATCTATTGTTAAAACAGATCTATTTTACTGGTGTGTTATCGCTGCCGATTATTTTAACGGCGGGTTTTTTTGTTGGAATGGTACTCAGTTTACAAGGCTATAATGTTTTAGTGGACTATAACTCGGAAGAGGCTGTGGGAACCATGACGGCGCTATCACTGTTGCGTGAACTTGGCCCGGTTGTCGCAGCACTTCTCTTTGCGGGTCGAGCAGGTTCTGCTTTGACGGCAGAGATTGGTCTAATGCGCTCTACAGAGCAGATCTCAGCCTTAGAGATGATGGCTATTGACCCGTTAAAGTTTGTTTATGCACCGCGTTTTTTGGCAGCCATAATCACTCTACCGCTGTTAACTCTGTTGTTCACTGGCTTAGGTATATTAGGGGGTTATCTGGTCTCAGTTGGTTGGTTGGGCGTAGATGAAGGTGCTTTTTGGTCACAGATGCATAGTCATGTTGATTGGCGAGATGATGTGGTAAACGGTATTATTAAGTCAATTGCATTTGGTATTTTGATTGCAATTATCTCTCTATTTCAGGGCTATGACGCAATACCAACTTCTGAAGGGGTTAGTGGCGCGACGACCAGAACGGTCGTTCACTCCTCGTTAGGTGTTCTAGGGTTAGACTTTATTTTAACGTCGATAATGTTTAACTAATTAATACAAAATTAAAATGGATAAAGCAGGAATTTTACAGTCATGAAAAGACAGACTAAAATTGAGATATGGGTGGGTACATTTGTTTTGATGAGTTTGATTGCGCTTGCAGCAATCGCCTTTCAGGTGAGTAATTTTAGCGGTTGGAAAGAGAAACCAACTTATGAAGTGAGTGCTTTGTTTGAAAATATCGGTGGCTTAAAGGTGAGAGCGCCCATTAAATTGAGTGGTGTGGTCATTGGCCGTATCACAGCGATTGAGATTGATCGTTCTTCATATAAAGCACGCGTTAATATGGCAATTGATGAAGGTTTTAATGAGTTACCTTATGATACCTCAGCCTCAATATTAACCTCAGGGCTATTAGGTGATCAGTATATCGGTCTAGAGCCTGGTGGTGATGAAGAGTTTTTAGAGCAAGGATCTGAAATTGAGATGACACAGTCTGCGATTGTATTAGAAGAGTTGATTGGTCAGTTTCTAGTTAAATTTAGTGACAGTGAATAGAAGGATATGAATATGCTTAGAAATCAAAAGATCATTACTGCTCTATTGGGTGGGATTGTTCTACTGTTCTCAATGCAGTTATTCGCGGAAACGATTCCTCGCGATGACCCTGGCAAAATGGTCTTAGTGCTTTCGCAGGTTTTAGTTTCAACGATCAATGAGAGGCGAGAGGAGCTTGAAAGCCACCCAGCGAGTGTTAAGCAGTTTGCCAATGAGTATGTGCTTCCTTATCTTGATACTAAAAAGATGGCACGGTATGTAATGGGTAAGTATTGGCGAACTGCTTCAGAGCAGCAGCAGGGTGATTTTGTGGAGGTGTTTTCCAATACATTGATTCGTTCATACTCTAAAAGTCTATTGAAGCTACAGATTGAGGATGTGGTTGTTAGGCCAGCAAAAGAGACTAAACCTGGGCGAGCTACCATTGCTTCGGTAGTGACACAATCTGATGGTAATAGAACTGATGTGGTTTACCGTGCTTATTTGAATAAAAAGGTCAATCATTGGATGCTTTATGATGTAGCGATTGAAGGGATTAGCATGTTGCTAAATTATCGTAAAGCTTATGGATCAGATTTTTCTAAAAAAGGTATTGATGCGGTGATAGCAGAGATGCAGAAGAAAAATCTTGTACTAAGTGGCAGTAATTAGCGTGTATCGAATTGATTTGATTGTGAGTATAAAAAAGGTTGATTTTTTATGTCTAAGTTAGACTGGTCAGCAGAAGAGGGTCTTGTTGTACTACCTGAAACGGTGACGCTCGAAACAATTCCAACGTTAATAAAATCAAAAGGATTACTTAGTCTACCTGTTCTTATGGTTGATTTTTCACAGGTTACTCAAGTGGATAGTGCGGCTTTAGCACTGTTATTAACTTGGTCAACTATCACCAAAGCAACCATTGGGGTTAAAAATGCACCGCCTGAAATTCTAACCTTAATTCAGCTTTATGATTTAGAGTCGGTCGTAGTAGTAGTTTAGCTTTAGGCAATAAAAGCACTGTAGAAAACAGGCTATTAAGTCAGTCATTATTTATATAAAGGGTGAAGATGTCAGAAGTTCCTGCGGTTAAATTTAACCAGGTAAAAAAACAGTATGGTAACTTAATGGCTCTTAAAGGCGTCTCTTTTTCAGTAGAAGAGGGCGCTTTTTTTGGTTTATTGGGACCAAATGGAGCAGGCAAGTCAACATTGATTAACGCCATGTCAGGGTTAGTAATTCCGACATCGGGTAGTATTGAAATTCAAGGTTACGATGTTGATCGTTCATACCGACAGGCACGTCGCTTACTCGGTTTAGTACCTCAAGAGTTGATTGCAGATCCTTTTTTCTCTATCCAAGAGTTACTTGAGCTACAGTCAGGATATTTTGGTTTAAAAGGCCCCGAGCAAAAAGCATGGATTGGTGAGTTACTTGAGCGTTTAGCCCTATCTGATAAAGCGGACTCTAATACAGCACAGCTATCAGGCGGTATGAAACGACGAGTATTGATTGCAATGGCACTAGTACATCGTCCTAGGGTGCTTGTTTTAGATGAACCAACTGCGGGAGTAGATGTTGAACTTCGAAAAACACTTTGGGAGTTTACCCGAGAGTTACATCAGCAGGGGCATACTATTATTTTGACTACACACTACCTTGAAGAGGCTGAAGCCCTTTGCGATAAAGTGGCCATTATGCAATCAGGTGAGATTAAAGCCTTAGATTCGACCGTAGCACTACTTTCAAGACACTCATATCGCTATTTGCGTGTCTCTTTATCAGAACCAGCAGGGGGGCTTATTACCCCTTTACAGGCACGCCTGGTTGAAAAAGAGCCAAATGGTCTGGTTTTTAAATTGGAGAAGACAGCCTCTTTAACACAGCTATTATCATGGTTGCATGAGAGTCAGTTGAAGGTTTCAGATGTTAGTAGCAGAGATGTTTCACTGGAAGAGGTTTTTCTGGATCTTACATCAGAAGGTAGAGTGTAATGCAGAGTAATTGGATCGGATGTTGGGCGCTATTTATTAAAGAAGTACGCCGCTTTTACTCTGTCGTTGTACAGACTGTTTTTGCACCAGTGGTTGCAACACTGCTGTATCTGCTTGTGTTTGGACAGGTTTTAGAAACACAGATTGAAACCTATTCAGGCCTGAGTTATAGCCAGTTTTTGATTCCTGGTTTGGTCATGATGGCTATTTTACAGAATGCATTTTCTAATAGTTCATCGAGCCTGATTCAGTCGAAAATGCACGGTAATCTATCATTTGTACTATTAAGCCCAATCTCCCCATTTGAATTTTATATCGCGTTTGTGGCGGCATCTATTGTGCGTGGTATTTTAGTTGGCGTCAGTATTCTTGTGGTAGGTATGATTGGGTTTGACCTAAGTTGGCAATCCCCTTTGTGGGTGCTTGTTTTTGCGGTGCTAAGTGCTGCTATGATGGGTGGTTTAGGGGTTCTAGCGGGGATTATTTCAGATAAATATGATCATCTTGCTGCATTCCAAAACTTTGTTATTATGCCTTTAACCTTCTTGAGTGGTGTTTTTTACTCAATTCATGCGCTACCAGGTGCATGGCAAAAGGTTTCTCACTTTAATCCGTTTTTTTATATGGTTGATGGTTTTCGCTACGGTTTTTTTGAACAGTCTGATGTCTCTGTCTATTTAAGTTTGTCGGTAACCATATTATTCTTAATTTTGATCTCTGCGATAAATCTGATTTTATTGCGTAAAGGGGTTAAAATACGCCAATAATTTTTTATGGGTTGAAGAAATGTCTCCTAGTGTAATTAAAAATATGATTGAAGCGGCGATTCCAGAATCACGTGTTGAAACAAATGGTGAAGAGTGCAATTTTTCTGTGATTGTTACGAGCTCTTCCTTTGCGGGTCTGCCATTGATAAAACAGCACCGTATGGTAAAAGAAGTTTTTAAATCACAATTTGATAGTGGTGAATTACATGCCTTATCAATTAAAACCGTTGTTGCGTCAGTTTAGAGCAATTAAATCACAAGTTGAGTGTGGATCATCAAAGCCTTTGAGGTGAGTAGTGACCAGAAACCAAATTAGAATAGATTAAAGTTGTTGGTATGGATAAATTAGTTGTAGCGTGTCAGGGTCGACTCTCTGGTAATATTGAAATTTCTGGCGCTAAAAATGCGGCTTTGCCTATTTTGATGGGCTGTTTGTTGGCTGAGACGCCGACTACATTGTCTAATGTTCCGCATTTAATGGACGTGACGACGACCATTCAATTGTTGGCCTCAATGGGGGTCGAGATTCTCTTTGATGAATACCTCAATATTGAAATAGATGCATCCGATGTGACTGTGAAAGAAGCACCCTATGAGTTGGTTAATACCATGCGTGCATCTATTTTAGCTTTAGGGCCTCTGTTATCCCGTTTTGGTGAGGCAAAAGTTTCTCTACCAGGTGGCTGTGCAATTGGCTCTCGTCCTGTTGATATTCATATCAATGGTATGAAAAAAATGGGTGCAGAGATTGAAGTTGAGCAGGGCTATATTCTTGCGAAATCGAACGGTAGACTACAAGGGGCTGATATTAATATGAGTCCTGTTACTGTGACGGGGACAGAAAACTTATTAATGGCTGCTGTTTTGGCAGAAGGAATAACGACCTTAAGAAATGCGGCAAGAGAACCAGAAGTAACTGACTTAGCTGAATTCCTGAATAAGATGGGTGCTAAAATCACTGGTTTAGGAACAGATACCTTGGTTGTTGAAGGGGTTGAAAGTCTTGTTGGTGTTGAGTATTCAGTGATTCCCGATAGAATTGAAGCAGGTACTTATTTGGCAGCAGCAGCAGTCACGCAAAGTAAGGTAACTGTCACAAAGGTTAACCCAGAGCATTTAGGCGTTGTACTTGAGAAATTTACAGAAGCGGGTGCCGAAATCACCTGCACTGAAGATACCATTACTTTAGATATGCGTAACCGCAGGTTACAGCCCGTTAATATTGTAACGGATCCATATCCACTATTTCCAACGGATATGCAGGCGCAGTTCTTAGTTATGAATGCTTTGGCAGATGGAGAATCTACCATTGAAGAGACTATTTTTGAAAATCGCTTTATGCATGTTTCAGAATTAGTTCGAATGGGGGCAGATATCACCATTGATGGTAATACGGCTCATATCAAGGGCGTTCCTAAGCTGTATGGTGCGCCCGTTATGGCGACAGACCTACGTGCTTCAGCCAGTTTGATATTAGCTGGCTTGGTCGCGGAAGGTGGGACTGTTGTCAATCGTGTTTATCACATTGACCGTGGTTACGAATTAATAGAAGAAAAATTTCACAAAGTAGGTGCGGATATTTACCGTATTACGGATTAGTCTAGAAAGGCTTTGAGTAATGACATTATCACCTCACTCTACTGCTAACGCACTGATCGCTTAGCCTTTACGAATAAATTAAATATTTGAAAATAAATTATGAATGAACAATTAACGATTGCCCTATCTAAAGGGCGTATATATAAAGATACTTTACCGCTATTAGAAGCCGCAGGTATAGAGCCTCTGGAGGATCCTAGTAAAAGCCGTAAATTAATTATTCCTACGAATAATGAAAATGTTCGCTTGCTGATTGTAAGAGCAACGGATGCACCGACGTATGTTGCACATGGTGCCGCTGATATTGGTGTTGCTGGTAAGGATGTTTTGATGGAGGCGCCAACTGATAACATTTATGAGCTATTAGACTTAGAAATTGCTAAGTGTAATCTAATGGTTGCTGGGCCTGAAATTGAAAAGCCTCATGGTCACCGTTTAAAGATTGCTACTAAATATCTTAAGTCAGCACAAGCCTACTATGCCGAGAAAGGCGAGCAGGTTGACCTTATAAAGCTTTATGGTTCTATGGAAATTGCCCCCTTAATCGACTTAGCCGATCGTATTGTTGATCTAGTAGATACGGGTAATACGTTAAGAGCTAATGGTTTGGTGCCAATGGAGCAAATTGCTAAGATTAGCTCACGTTTAATTGTTAATCAGCATGCTTACAAAACAAAATTCAATCAAATTGATACAATCGTTCAACAGTTTAAATCAGTAATAGAGAGTCAAAATGCTTAATATTCGTCGTTTATCTGCCAGTGCAGAAGGATTTAGAGAAGAGTTAGATACACTTCTTGCTTGGGAAACAGTTTCGAACGATTCTGTTAATGATGTTGTTAAAGGCGTCGTCAATAATGTTCGTATGAATGGAGATGCTGCTCTGCTTGAGTATACTGCTAAGTTTGATCGTATGTCCTTAAACACGGGTGCAGAATTAGAAATTTCAAAAGAGTGTCTTTTTGAAGCACTTGAAAGAATTCCGGCAGAACAACGAGAAGCGCTAGAAATATCAGCTCAGCGTGTTCGTGATTACCATGAGAAGCAAGTTCAGTCTTCATGGAGTTATGAAGAAGCTGATGGAACTATGCTGGGTCAGCAAGTAACGCCTTTAGACTCGGTTGGTTTATACGTACCAGGCGGTAAGGCGGCATATCCTTCGTCAGTTATTATGAATGCGATACCTGCAAAGGTAGCTGGTGTTGAAAAACTAATTATGGTTGTACCTACACCTGATGGTGAAGTGGTCGATATGGTGCTTGCGGCAGCCGCTATTTGTGATGTTGATGCCGTATATACTTTAGGTGGTGCACAAGCCATCGCAGCCTTGGCTTATGGAACAGAGACGGTTCCAGTAGTTGATAAAATTGTTGGACCAGGTAATATCTATGTAGCAACGGCTAAGCGTATGGTTTTTGGTACAGTTGGTATTGATATGATTGCTGGGCCATCTGAAATCCTAATCTATTGTGATGGACAAACGAATCCTGATTGGATCGCTGTTGATTTGTTCTCTCAAGCTGAGCATGATGAAGATGCGCAGTCTATTTTGGTTACTTCAGATGCTGAGTTTGCTGAGAAAGTTTATGAAAGTATGAATCGCCTATTATCAACGATGCCGCGTGAAGTAATTATCCGTAAGGCATTAGAAGATCGTGGTGCGATTATTGTCGTTGATGATGAGTCTCAGGCAATTGAGATGATCAATATTATCGCGCCAGAGCATTTGGAGCTATCTGTTGAAGATCCTAAGGCATTATTGCCACAGATTCGTCACGCTGGTGCTATCTTTATGGGGCGTTATACTGCAGAAGCGATTGGGGATTATTGTGCAGGGCCTAACCATGTCCTACCAACATCGAGAACAGCACGTTTCTCATCTCCATTAGGCGTATATGACTTCCAAAAGCGTTCTAGCTTGATTATGTGTTCTAGTGAGGGGGCGAATACCCTTGGCCATATTGCAGGTATTCTTGCAGATGGTGAAGGCCTACAGGCACATGCTGCTTCAGCAAGGTTCCGTACCAAGGGCTAAGAGATTCGCTATAAAGCAAGATAAAAACCACTCGGCTTAATTGATAGGCCTAGTGGTTTTTTTTTGCACATTATTCAGCTTTAAGAGTGTCACAGGGGGGTTAAGCTATGCAGAGGAATGAGTTGGTAAATTACTTGAATGAGTTGTTGAAGATTGATGAATATAATGATTATGCACCTAATGGATTACAGGTCGAAGGGTGTGATGAAATTAAGATAATTGTGACTGGAGTGACGGCTTGCAATGAATTAATTAATGAGGCTATTAAATTAAATGCCCATGCCATCATTGTACACCATGGATTCTTTTGGAAAAGTGAGCCTCAAGAGATTGTAGGGTTCAAACAAAAGCGTATTAAAAACCTATTAGTAAATGATATAAATTTGCTTGGATATCACCTACCTTTAGATGGACATTCTGAGTTAGGAAACAATGCTGAGTTGGCTCGTTTATGGCAGCTTAAGGACATTACACCAGACAGTGGGTTAGTACGCCTAGGTCACTTGTCTGAACCTATTAAAATAGATGAGTTTATAACAAGAGTAACAACAACCTTAGGCCGCAAACCTCTGCATTTAAAGGGTGGGCCTGAGTTTGTCAAAACAGTTTCTTGGTGTAGTGGTGGGGCACAAAATTATATAGATAAAGCAGTTAAATTTGGTGCAGATGTTTATATCAGTGGAGAGGTTTCAGAGCAGACAATGCACCTAGCAAAAGAGTGCGGAATTCACTATTTATCAGCAGGGCACCATGCAACAGAAAAGTGGGGAATAAAAGCGCTGGGAGAACACTTATCTGCTAAGTTTAAATTACAATGCCATTTTGTTGATATTCCGAATCCAGTATAGCTTTATATTAGCAAGTATTAATAACCATAAGAAAAATAAATGTGGCCATATAAATAGGGTTTATTTAAAAGTTTTATCAGTATATACTTGCTGCCATCTCAATTTTCAGATTGGGGTTTTGCTTGCGTATAACTAGGAAGGTGGTATGTCAACAGAAGATCAAAATAATACTGACGTGAACTTACAGCGTCGTAAAATCTTAACGGGTGCAACAGGTGTCGTGGGGGCTGTCGGAGCTACATTCATGGCCGTACCTTTCGTCAGCTCTTGGCTGCCGAGTGAAAAAGCCAAAGCGGCTGGGGCTCCTGTCAATGCAGATATTAGTCAACTACAGCCTGGTCAATTATTAACAGTTGCTTGGCGTGGTAAGCCTGTCTGGGTCGTTCGTAGAACGCCAGATATGCTAAAAATCTTACCAACGTTGGATAGTGGATTACGTGATCCAGGCTCAGAAAATTCTGCACAGCCTGATTACTGTAAAAATGCGACAAGATCTATTAAAGAAGAGTACTTAGTTGTGGTTGGTGTTTGTACCCATCTAGGTTGCGCTCCTTTATTCCGACCAGCTGTTGGTTCTCCAGATGTTGGGCCTGAGTGGAAGGGAGGTTTCTTCTGTCCATGTCATGGTTCTAAATTCGATCTTGCTGGTCGTGTTTTTCAGTCTGTACCTGCACCAATCAATCTTGAAATTCCTGCGTATCGTTTCCTATCGGAAAATTTGGTTCGTATTGGGGAAGATCCGAAGCAAGAAGGGGTGGTCTGATGTCTAATCAATTAAATGATTCACAAGCTAATAAATCAGCTTTATTGGGCTGGTTTGATGCACGTTTCCCTGTTACGGATACGTGGAATAAGCATGTTGGTGAATATTACGCACCAAAAAACTTTAACTTTTGGTACTTTTTTGGCTCTTTAGCCCTACTTGTTTTTGTCAATCAGATTTTAACGGGTATCTGGTTAACAATGAGTTATACACCAACTAATGCGGGTGCATTTGCTTCTGTAGAATATATTATGCGTGACGTTGAGTGGGGTTGGTTGCTTCGTTACTTACACTCAACAGGTGCTTCTGCATTTTTTGTTGTTATCTATCTACATATGATGCGTGGTTTGCTCTATGGCTCCTATAAGGAACCGAGAGAGCTGATTTGGATTATCGGAATGGTTCTGTTCCTACTTCTAATGGCTGAAGCATTTATGGGTTACCTGCTTCCTTGGGGACAGATGTCTTTCTGGGGTGCTCAGGTAATAATCTCTCTATTTGGTGCGATTCCAGTTATTGGTCCTGATTTAGCATTGTGGATTCGTGGTGATTTTGTAATCTCTGAAGTAACTCTAAACCGTTTCTTTGCACTGCATGTTATTGCACTACCGCTAATACTGGTTATTCTTGTCTTTATGCACCTTGTTGCTTTACATCATGTTGGGTCAAATAACCCTGATGGCGTTGAGATTAAGAAGCTAAAAGATAATAAGGGTATTCCGTTAGATGGGATTAGATTCCACCCATATTACTCAGTTAAAGATGCAATGGGTACAGTGTTCTTCTTAGTTCTGTTTGCTTTGGTTCTGTTTTATGCCCCAGAGGGTGGTGGTTACTTTATTGAAGCGCCAAACTTTGAGCCAGCAAATCCGCTTAAAACACCTGATCATATTGCTCCCGTTTGGTATTTCACGCCATTCTATGCGATTTTAAGAGCGATTCCAGATAAGTTTTTAGGGGTTCTTGCAATGGGTGGTGCAATTGCGGTACTGTTTGCAATGCCGTGGTTAGATCGTTGTAAGGTTAAGTCGATTCGTTATCGTGGTACTTCATTTAAGGTGTTATTAACCATCTTAGTGGTTAGTTTTGTTGTTTTGGGTTATTTAGGTACTATGCCAGCAACACCGCTTTACACAAAACTATCTCAGATCTTTACAGCACTTTACTTTATGTTTTTCTTGGTACTGCCATTTACTTCGGCAAATGAAAAAACCAAGCCTGTACCAGAGAGGGTTACTTAAATGAAAAAGCTTCTATGGGTATTTAGTTTATTGCTACTACCATTATCAATTAATGTTCAGGCAGCCGGTGTTAGTTTAGATCTAGAATCTGCTGGAAATAACCTACGTGATCAAGACTCTTTAAAGCGTGGTGCTGTACTGTTCTCAAACTACTGTATGGCTTGTCACTCAATCAAGTTTATGCGCTACAACCGTATCGCACGTAACTTAGGTTGGAGTGATGAAGAAGTTATTTCAGATATGGCTCACGGTTTGAATACTGTAACTGAAAACGTACACACGCGCATGCTTCCTGGTGTTGCTATGGAAGTACTAGGAACTGAGCCTCCTGATCTATCTTTGATGGCACGCTTGAAAGGGGATGATTACATTTATACTTTCTTACGAGCATATCATCAAGATGACAGTGGTGAGTGGGATAATACGATTTTAAAGGGTACAGCGATGCCTAACGTATTAGAGGGGATTCAACGTCATGCAACGCCTGATGACTATGCTGAATCGGCTCGTGATATCACGAATTTCTTAGCTTATGTTGGTGAGCCTTCTAAGTTGGATCGACTCGATCTTGGTTGGAAAGTAATTGCGTTCCTTCTGGTTCTATTACTTCTGACTTATCTATTGAAAAGAGAGTATTGGCGCGATATTAAGCACTAATACTTCTGGTACGAAAAAAAACCCGCTTAATGCGGGTTTTTTTGTTTTTATCGTTTAATAAATCATATCCAACGGACTATACTAGGGTGACAAATAATTCTATATAGAGGAGTCCTAAATGGATGCATCAACATTTGGCTGGGTGAGTATTGTATTAAACTGGATGGCTCTAGCCTTTGTGGTTTCAGTTGGCTTAATTGTCGCTATTATAATCGTTCTCTATTTTTTGGACCGCTTTCAAACTGAGCATGCGATTCGTCATAACTATCCCGTCATAGCACGATTTCGTTATCTATTTGAGTACTTAGGAAAATTTTTACGTCAGTATATGTTTGCAGCCGATCAAGATGAGCGCCCGTTTAATCGAGCACAACGAACATGGGTCTATAGAGCAGCTAAGAATATATCAACAACAGAAGCTTTTGGCTCTACTCGAAATATTAACCATCCAGGAAAGCTACTTTTTACAAACTGCCCATTTCCGGTTCTTGAAAAGAACTCGGTCTCTTCTCCTCCGTTAATTATAGGTCCTGATGCAAAACATCCGTTCCGTGCACAGTCTTTTTTTAATATTTCTGGTATGAGCTATGGTGCGCTCTCTAAACCTGCTGTACTTGCATTAAGTACAGGTGCTCAAAAGGCATGTTGTTGGATGAATACAGGTGAAGGAGGAATCTCTCCTTATCACCTTGAAGGTGGTGCGGATCTTGTCGCTCAAATTGGAACGGCTAAGTATGGTTATCGAGATAAGAATGGTAATTTAAGTAATGAAAAACTTCGTGAAGCTGCAGCTCATGATCAAGTCAAAATGTTCGAGATTAAATTAAGTCAGGGTGCGAAGCCTGGTAAAGGGGGAATTTTACCTGGAACTAAAGTGACTCAAGAGATATCTGATATCCGTGGTATTCCCGTTGGAGAGAATTCAATCAGTCCAAATAGACATGCTGATATTAGTAATAATGAAGAACTCTTGGATATGATTGCTAGAGTTAAAGAAGTCACTGGCAAGCCTGTAGGATTTAAATTTGTTATGGGTTCTCCTGAGTGGTTAGATACTCTCTGTTTGTTGATTCGCCAAAAAGGCATTGAGACGGCACCAGATTTTATTACGATTGATGGTGCAGAAGGGGGGACAGGTTCTGCACCGGTCGGTCTAATGGATGATGTGGGTCTATCATTGCAAGAGTCTCTCCCATATACAGTAGATATCTTAACCAAGTATGGTCTTCGTGATCGTGTTCGAATTATCGCATCAGGGAAATTAACCAATCCAACAATGGTGGCATGGGCCTTAGCAGTTGGTACAGACTTTATTACCTCCGCGCGTGGATTCATGTTTTCTTTAGGTTGTATCCAAGCAATGCACTGCCATAAAGATACTTGCCCTACTGGTATCACAACCCATAATGAACGCCTGCATAGTGGTCTTGCACCAGAGAAAAAAGCTAAGCGAGTCGTTAGCTACCATAATAGCGTAATTAAAGAAGTTCAATTGATTGCACACTCTTGTGGTGTTGAAGAACCACGTGGTTTTACTCGTCAACATGTTCGAATGGTTCAAGGTTCTGGTAAATCAAAACCCTATTCAGAAATTTTTCCAGAGGAAAATCCCATTGAATTTGGTGGGATTTCTATCGAAACTAAACATACTGAGCACGCCGAAAGTAATTAATGATGGCTAAAATTAAATCTGCCTACGTATGTAGTGACTGTGGTGCTGAACATTCACAGTGGCAAGGCCAATGTGCTATTTGTAAAGCCTGGAATACCCTGACTGAGTTTAAGCTCTCTTCTGCCAAAAAAATAAATTCAGCAGGGGGGGGCAAGGGTTACTCTGGTGCAGTTACTGCGCAAGTTAAATCTATCTCCGAAGTTAACTTGGTAGAGGTTCCTAGAATTACTTCAAGAATGAGTGAGCTTGATCGTGTTTTAGGCGGTGGAATTGTACCCGGTTCGGTTGTGCTAATTGGTGGAGATCCAGGCGTTGGTAAGTCCTCCATTCTTTTACAAGTTATGTGTGATCTGAGTACAGAGCATAATGTACTTTATGTGACAGGAGAAGAATCTCTTCAGCAGGTTGCTTTACGTGCTAAACGCATGCAATTGCCAGACCAAAACTTAAGGCTGTTGACGGAAACTGACGTCGAGCTAATTGTCGCCTCTTCTGAGAAAGAGTTTCCTAAAGTGATGGTGGTTGACTCTATTCAAACTATGCGACTTTCAGAAGTGAGTGGCGCGGCGGGTGGCGTTTCTCAGGTTAGAGAGTCAGCCGCATTTTTAACTCAGTATGCTAAGCAGAATAATGTCGCTATTTTCTTAGTCGGACATGTGACTAAATCAGGAGAGGTGGCTGGGCCTCGGGTTTTAGAGCATATCGTTGATACAGTCATCTTTTTAGAAGGCCAGTCTGATAGTCGTTTTAGAACCTTAAGGGCGATCAAAAATCGCTTTGGGGCAGTTAACGAACTCGGTGTTTTTGCTATGACGGACAAAGGAATGAAGCAGATCAAAAATCCATCTGCGATCTTTTTGTCTAGAGGCGATGAAGCATCTTCAGGTTCTGTTGTTATGGTTATTTGGGAGGGCTCTCGTCCTCTTTTGGTTGAAATTCAAGCCTTGGTTGATGACTCTCCATATGGCGCACCTAAGCGTATTATGGTGGGTTTAGATCAGAACAGAATTGCCATGTTATTAGCCGTTATGAATCGCCACGGAGGGATTCAAGCAGGTGATCAGGATGTTTATGTCAATGTTGTTGGTGGCGTTAAGGTCACTGAGACAGCTACAGATTTAGCCGTACTCTTAGCGATATTATCCAGTATGCGCAATCAACCACTGTCGCAGGAACTTATTATTTTTGGTGAAGTGGGTTTGGCGGGTGAAATTAGACCCGTTCCGAGCGGACAAGAGCGCCTGTTTGAGGCGGTAAAACACGGCTTTAAAAAAGCAATTGTTCCTCTTGGAAATGTACCTAAAAGTGGTATTCCAGGTATGGAAGTAATTGGTGTTAAAACACTTCAGCAAGCATTAGATATATTGTAGGAAGCTTCATGTCCCATTAGCAGATATTAGTTATCTATAAGTGTGTCTGCTCAAATTATATATCAGTCTCTATTAATTGGTTTTAATCACTGTCCTCCTCGCACTATTACAATTAACGATCGTTATTTTTAGTATTCAACTACCTGCATGGTAGAATCATTGCAAAATTTACTATTTGCATTTCTATCAGGAGTCATTATGTCGTCTAACAAAATACTTTCTGCGGCCTGTTTAGTGCTGGCCTCACCAGCTATTTTTGCATCAGGATTTGCGCTGATTGAGCAGAGTGCTAGTGGGCAAGGGTTATCTTATGCAGGGGCAGCGGCTAATGCTGAAGATGCTAGTATTATGTGGTTTAATCCTGCGGGTTTGAGTGAGCTTAATGTCTCTCAGACGGTGGTTGGTGGCCATTTTATCTCACCACATGCGGCCTTTACCAATGATGGCTCTGAAATTGCAAATGCAGGTGGCTTAAATGGACCTATTACAGGGTCTGATGATAATGGCTCTACCGTTGGATTTGTACCAAATCTATATTGGAAAGGTGAGGTTTCAGGTCATGACATTGGCTTGGGAATCAATGTGCCATTTGGTCAGCATATCTCTTATGATCCAACTTGGGTTGGGCGCTATCATGCAACGCAGACAAATTTAAAAGCACTTAACATTAACTCCGCGGTATCAAAGTCAGTGGGTGAAAAACTGAAATTTGGTTTTGGCTTAAATGCACAGCATGTTGATTTAGAGATGCAGAATAAAGTAGATAACCGTTTAGCAGGTGACTTTGTATCAGGTGATGGTAATGCGAAGTTAACTGCGTCTAGTTGGGCTTTTGGGTACAATTTTGGTTTGCTTTATAAGCCAGCAGAGTCAACAAATCTTGGTCTTTCGTACCGTTCATCGATCACGCATTTTGCAAGTGGTTATGCAGATTATACTAATGTGACCAATGCTGGTGCATTAACGAATGTGGTTGATGCAACACTTGAGTCTACAGTAACGGTTCCTGGATCAGCCTCATTGAGTTTGAATCATGCAATGAATCCTAAATTTCAACTTCTTGCAGATGCAACTTGGACCCAGTGGAGTGATTACAAAGAGCTGGTCATTGATTTTCACTCTCTACAGGCTGATGGTAATACGAGACAAGACTTTAAAGACAGCTGGCGTGTATCACTTGGTGGGATTTATCAGTTGAATAAGTCGTTAAAGTTGAGAGCGGGTGTTGCATTTGATCAGACGCCTGTATCTGATCCTAAGAATAGAAGCCCTCGTACACCAGATGGTGATCGTAAATGGCTCTCTGCTGGATTGGGTTACAAGCTAACGCCTAATATTAATTTAGACTTAGCTTATAGTCATCTATATGCCGAAGAGGGTGCCGTGAATTACACTACAAATGATGTGCAGTATTTAATTGGTTCTTACGATGCTGATATTAATATCTTCAGTGCACAATTAGTTTGGAAATATTAAGAGATTAAATTAGTAGATTCCGTAATTGTCATCATAGCTGTTTAAACAAAAAATGCCCTTTTATGTGCCATAAAGGTGCATTTTTTTTATTTGATTGATTAGGGTTACTTTTCTTTGTTTATTAACCCATTAAGCGTTTGGCATAAAGCGTCTGCGGATCCAATAGTCGATACTCACAAACTTACCCCCGCCTATAAAAAATAGAGCCAGCAACATAATAAAGTAAGTCGCTGCCCACTCAATTCCATTATTGCTCACAATCAAACTACCATGTTCCGTTAGCCAATCAAAGTTGCCATGTGTCTGTAGAATCTCTTTTGCTTTAGAGAGTCTTTCTAGTGCTTCTGGTGCGTTGGCACCCACCCATGGTGACATTAAGTCATGCACTGCTTGCCATCCATTATTCCAGTGAACACTGAAAGCTGCAACGAGCATAGTCACCATTAAAGGAATGGTTGCCAATCTTGTTGCTACCCCTAATACCAGCAGAATAGCACCGCCAATCTCTGCTGAGATTGCAAGTGTGGCTAGCACTTCAGGAAAAGGCAGGCCTAATCCCCATTCTGAATTACCAAACCAAGCAGCGGTGTCTTCAAAGGCACTGAGTTTATTGGTACCTGCAATCCAAAAAATGGGGGCTAAATAGAGTCTTAAGGCAAAGGCACCTAAAAATGAGAGGTGATGAGTTTGATCCAGTAGTTTCTGAGCTTTAATAAGCAGTTGCATGGTTAAATCCCTTTAATTGATTTCACTCTTGTAAAGTCAAAGAGTTGTTATCAATAAAGACCAGAGCAGTGAGGATTTCCTTTCAAGAAAATATAAATAAATATGAGCTATGACGTTAAGCTCTAATTGGAGGGGGGGGGGGAGGGGAAGGTTTGTGGCGCATAATTTGGTGCACCATAGAACTACTAAGCGTGTAAAAAGGTTTGCCACTCAGTAAACAAAGATTCTGTTGTTGCAGCTACAGCAGAACGTTTTACTACTTTTGCAAGTAGTACCGTTTCTTTGTCCAAGGTACTGCTAACACCACCTGCTTCTTCTAATATTAGCCAACCCGCAGCATAGTCCCAGATATTTTGTGCACCGTGCAAATAAACCTGACCTCGACCTGCTGCGATCCAACACCAGTCCAAAGCAACTGAGCCAAAACTACGTTGTGAATAGTAAGGTGCTTGAGTTGCTAGGCGAGTTGCCAGTGGTGCTTGTAGGCGTTTAAAGTCAACAATACTGCTGCACTGGTTTAAAGCAGTTTTAGCTGTACCAGCAATAAGGGGCTGATTATTCAACTCAGCTCCTAACCCAGCTCTAGCGGCAAACATCTCATTGCGTGAAGGGTCATAGACCAAACCTGCAACAATTTTTCCTTGAATCATCAGTGCCAAGGAGACAGAGTAAAATGGAACACCAATGGCAAAGTTACTGGTGCCATCCACAGGGTCTAAAATCCAGCAACCACCTGCACTGTTCATTGCGGCTTCTTGCTCTTCAATGGGAGACTCTTCGCCTAAAAATGCAAACTCAGGCCAGTTCTTCTCAAGAAAGGCTTGGGTCTGAATCTGCATTTGTGTATCGGCTTCGGTGAGCAGGGAGCCATCTGGCTTTACCTCAGCAGAGACTTGCTCAAAGCGTTTGAGTACTTCTGTTTTAGCAAGCTGAATAATACCGCTCTTAAGTTGTTGCCATTGTGTGTTATTTGTAAAAGGAGAACTAGGCATCTTCTAAGGCCTCTTAATCTTCAGTAGGGGGGGTTAATTTCACCAGCTCAACGGCATTATGTGAGGTTTTTATAACCTCTAATGTATAGCCATCGACTTTAATACAGATGCCTGGAATGGGTAGGTTTTCAAGCTCTTCTTGGATTAGTCCGTTAAGGGTCTTTGGTCCATTTGTAGGCAGTGTTAATTTGTACTCCTTGTTAAGATCACGAATGAATTCAGAAGCATCAATCGTCATGGTGCCATCATCGTGAATAGCAACACTCTCTTCTTCAGGTTTTGCCTTGGCATCGGTAGAGAGTTTACCAACAATCTCTTCCAGCAGATCTTCCATGGTTAGTAAGCCTTGCAAGTCACCATACTCATCTACGATAAGTGCCATTCTGCGTTTATTGTCATTGAATTTGGCCAGCTGAACATTTAAAGAGGTTGTTTCTGGGACAAAGTAAGCGGGACGGGTAATTTTAATGATGTCTTTAAGTGATACATCTTTTGTCATGAGTAACGGTAGGATGCGACGTAGGTTCAGTATGCCAACAAGATCTTCATCTAATGAACCTCTATAAAGCGGGATTCGGGTATAGGGTGATTTCTTGATTGCTTGAAGAATCTTATCGATAGGCTGTGAGACATCAACTGCATAGATATCCTGCTTTGGAATCATGACATCTTCAACAGTCACCGTTTCAAGTTGTAGAACACTTGAGAGCATTGAACGGTACTGATCTGGTAGTTGGCTGGTAGCTTCATCAATCAGGGTTTGTAGCTCTTCATGGGAGAGAGAGTGCTGATCATCTGCATGTGTAGTATTGATGCGAAATAGGCGTAAAAGGCCGTTAGCGAAGAAGTTTACAAACCAAACAACTGGTGAAAGAATTTTGAGCAGGGGGGTTAAGACATAAGCTGCTGGATAGGCGATTTTTTCAGGGTAGAGTGCTGCTAAGGTTTTTGGAGCGACCTCGGCAAATATCAAGACAACAAGGGTTAGTAAACCTGCCGCTAGCGCAATACCCGCTTCACCCATTAGCTTCATAGCGATAATGGTAGCGATAGAGGAGGCAAAGATATTTACAAAGTTATTGCCCAGTAAAATAACACCAAGTAGACGGTCTGGTTTTTTTAATAGCTTTTGTGCTTTAATAGCGCCTTTGTGGCCAGACTTGGCTTGGTGTTTTAGGCGATAGCGATTAAGCGCCATCATGCTGGTCTCGGAGCTAGAGAATAGAGCGGAAAGAATGATAAGTAGGATTAATATTCCGAAAAGAATAGAGATGTCTAACGAGTTCAATGTAGTGTCATATGGTTATTAATGGAGAGAGATTATAACGGTTTATGGAGCCTGAAAAAAGCCCCGAATAGAAATCTTCATGATTCAAAATTCAATTAATTAGCTTTTAGCTAACTAATTGAATTTACAGAGAAACTATTTGGCTTTGTGACTGACGCTTGATATCTTAAGCGTAACCTAGTGTCGATAGGATGATTTGAGTACCAATAAAGCTAAGAATCAATAGAAAGTAAGCCCAGATGGTATAACGTGCGGCTTTTTGACCGCGCCAGCCGTATTGAAAGTGCCCAAATAGAAAGATGCCGTAGGCAAACCAAGAGAGAATGGCGAAGAAGGTCTTGTGAATAAGATGTTGTGCAAAGATGTCTTCAATAAAAAAGAAGCCACTAATTAACGCAAAACTTAAAAAGATAAAACCAATCAAAACAAGTTGAATTAGGGTATTCTCCATCACCTGTAAAGGTGGCAGGGCTTTCATTAAAGAGCTGAGTTTTTTGGTTCTAAAGCGACGCTCTTGTACCCCGTATAAGATAGCTTGCGCGGTGGCGATCCCCATAATGCTGTAGGCCGCAATTGAGATAAGCACGTGGCTACCTAAAACAAACGGAAGTGGTGTACTGGTGTCAAAGGCTTGAGGAAGTAGCGTGGTTAATGCGGCTAAAGGGTAGATAAAGATCCCTAGCGTCTCAGTGGTCTTATTGATACAGGTAATCAGTAAGATAATGCCTCCAAGCAAGGCAACTAAGGACAGACCATTTCCCATGTTGAAGTTGATGGTATTTTCACCCCATAGGGTAGTACTCAGTGCAAAGGCATGGATTATCATCGCAGCAAAAGCAACTTTAATGACTTTAGGGCGAATGTCTGCTGTTGTTCGGCCTTGAATCTTTCTCCAAATGAGTGAACTAGCATATAAGTATAAGAGACTGGCTAATAGAGCGCTGAATCCACTAAGTAACATAAAAACCAAACCTTGAATGATAAGAGGGACATAGTTTACACATGTAGAGACCTTTGCACGAGTGAATGTACGGATAAAAATGGCTAAAACTCTCCTAATTTTTGTTGGCAAACTTGTGAATAGCTAGCTATTCACAGTATTTTCCGCCTCAATTAGAATAATTTGATCTCATTTTTATCCAGCACCCCACTCGTACAAAGGTCTCATGTAATTTAAAGTTGCCTAACTATGAAAGCAAAAGTATTAAACATTTCCGCTATAATAGCGGAATTATTTTTTGAATTGAAGACTGCAACGACTTAAAAAGCAACATCCAAGCAGGATTGTGGCAATTTAGGCGTGTATTGTTTAGGAGTTTAGTATGTTTGACAATCTGTCAGATCGTTTGACGAAAACCTTTAAAACCATCCGTGGGCAAGGGCGCTTAACTGAAGCGAATGTTAAGGATGCACTTAGAGATGTGCGTAGAGCGTTGCTTGAGGCAGATGTAGCTCTGCCTGTTATCAAAACTTTTATCGCCAAGGTACAGGAAAGATCCATTGGTCAAGAGGTTGCGACAAGCTTAAACCCTGGGCAAGCCTTTGTTAAAATTGTACGCGAGCAGCTTACAGAAGTAATGGGTTCAGAAGCTGAGCCTTTAAACTTTAATGTGGAGCCCCCAGCAGTCATTATGGTGGCGGGTTTGCAAGGGGCGGGTAAAACGACCTCTGTTGCTAAGTTGGCTAAGCTTTTAAAAGAGCGTGATAAGAAAAAAATCATGGTGGTTTCTGCTGATGTTTATCGTCCTGCAGCGATTAAACAGCTTGAAACACTGGCTGAACAGATTGATGTTTTGTTCTATCCCTCTTCAGCAGATCAAGATCCAATCGATATTGCACGTAATGCGCATGCAGAAGCTAAAAAGCAGTTTGCAGATATTCTGATCCTCGATACAGCAGGTCGCTTGCATATTGATGACGACATGATGCTAGAGATCAAAAATCTGCATAATAGTATTAACCCTTGTGAAACGCTTTTTGTCGTAGATTCAATGACAGGGCAGGATGCTGCCAATACCGCTAAAGCCTTTAATGATGCTCTACCGTTAACAGGTGTGATCTTAACAAAGACTGATGGTGATGCACGAGGTGGTGCTGCACTGTCTATTCGTGAGATTACTGGTAAGCCAATTAAATTTATTGGTTCGGGTGAAAAGGTTGATGCATTAGAGCCGTTCCACCCTGATCGTATGGCTGGCCGAATCTTAGGTATGGGTGATGTTCTTAGCCTGATTGAAGAAGCCGAATCTAAGATTGATCAAAAGAAAGCCGCTAAGTTTGCTGCTAAAATCCAGAAGTCAGGTGCATTTGATCTAGAAGATTTTTTAGAACAGCTACAGCAGATTAAAAATATGGGCGGCGTTGGCGGCTTAATGGGCAAGCTACCTGGCATGAGCCAGATGAAAGATCAGATTAGTGGTGATGTTGCTGAGAAAGAGTTTAAACGTTTAGAAGCGATTATTAACTCTATGACCCGTAAAGAGCGTATGTTTCCTGCGGTCATTAAAGGTTCTCGTAAGCGTCGTATTGCAATGGGGTCTGGTACGCAAGTACAGGATGTAAATAAGCTACTTAAACAGTTTACTCAGATGCAGAAGATGATGAAGAAGATGTCGAAAGGCGGTATGAAAAATATGATGCGTGGTCTCGCAGGTAAGCTTCCGCCAGGAATGGGCGGTATGGGTGGACTACCACCAGGAATGAAATAACTTAGAGATAAGTCGTTGATTCAGAGGGTAGCCCCCCTGCTCAACCCCCCTCTAACTAAAGCTTTAAGTATTCGTTACTTAAGGCTTTTTTTATTCATGGGGATTGATAATTTAATAGAGGGAAAGATAGGCTTAAGTTGCTATTAAATGTTTGAAGTTAATAGTGTTTAACTGTATAATCCCGCTTTTCGCCAAATTGGTGGTGGAAAATAGAAGATTTAGTTGAGGGGAGTTCCTCTCATCGCCTGATTAAAATAAGGAATATATTATGGTAGTAGTTCGTTTAGCACGTGGTGGATCTAAGAAGCGTCCGTTTTACAAGTTAGTAGTAGCTGATCAGCGTTATAGCGCAACAGGCCGTTTCATCGAGCAGGTTGGTTTTTATAACCCAATAGCAACTGGTGGTGAAGAAAAAATCCGTCTTGATCAGGCGCGTCTTGATCACTGGATTGCACAGGGCGCTCAAATGAGTTCTCGTGTAAAAGCAGTTGTAAAGCAAGCACAAGCTTAATTTACTAAACCGTTAATCGAATAAGGATCAATAGATGTCTGATGAAAAACTGATCGTTGGTCAGATTAACGGTATTTTTGGGGTCAACGGATGGGTGAAGATTTTCTCTCATACCGACCCTAGAAAAAATATATTAAGTTACTCGCCTTGGTTGATTAAATTCAATGGTGAGTGGCGAGAAATAGCTGTTATAGATAGTAAAGTTCAGTCAGGTGGTAAAACACTGGTGGCTCAACTTGAAAATGTAACGGATCGAGATGTGGCTCGTGAATATATGGGTTGTGAGATTGCGATTGACCGTTCTCTGCTGAAAAGCTCAGATGATGGGTGGTTTTGGATCGATTTAGTGGGTTGCCAAGTCATAACGCAAGACAATGTTGTGTTGGGTGAGGTAAAAGAGATGATTGTTACTGGCGCACACGATGTGTTGCGCATACAGGGGGAGAGCGAAGTGCTTATTCCTTTTGTTATGGAACGATTTATCCAGTCCGTTGATATCAAGAAGAAACAGATCGTCGTTGATTGGGAGTTAGAAGAGGAAGAAGACACCAGTGAGGTTTGATGTTATTACTCTGTTTCCTGAGATGTTTAGTGCATTAACGGAGTCAGGTGTAAGTCGACGAGCAAATCAATCTGGTCTCTACTCTCTTAAAACCTGGAATCCTCGCGAGTTTACACTCGACAAACATAAAACGGTTGATGATCGTCCCTATGGAGGCGGGCCTGGAATGGTCATGATGTATCAGCCGTTAAAAGATACACTTTCCGCGATAGAGAGTGAGTTAGGCGAGAAGCCACATGTGGTGTATTTATCACCACAAGGCCAGCCGCTTACTCAGCTGAAAGTAGCTGAGCTGAATTTACATAAAAATGTGACCTTGCTTTGTGGCCGCTATGAAGGGGTCGATGAGCGGCTAATTGAATCATCTGTTGATGAAGAGATTAGTATTGGGGATTTTGTGGTCAGTGGGGGCGAGCTCCCCGCAATGATGTTAATGGATGCGGCGATTCGTCTTATTCCTGGTGCATTAGGCCACAGTCAGTCAGCTGAGCAAGACTCTTTTTCAGATGGACTGCTGGATTGTCCGCACTACACACGACCTGAGGTTGTGGATGGCATGCAAGTCCCTTCTGTTTTAATGGAAGGGAATCATGCCAAGATTGATGCTTGGAGACAGGCTCAAAAAGTAGCGCGAACTCAGCAACGTCGACCAGATTTACTGTCTGGCCAAAATAGTTAACAATTCGGATTTAACCTCTGATTAGTAGGTTGTTTACAGCTTATATAGTGAATGTTGAATAAACTTTAGAGGGCAAAAGTCCTCAGGTTCAAAATATGAACCAATTTATGGAGAAGCTTAAAATGAGCGATATCATTAAGCGTATTGAAGCAGAGCAAATGTCAAAAGAATTACCAGTGTTTAACCCTGGTGATACAATTGTTGTGCAGGTTAAGGTTGTAGAAGGTAAGAACGAGCGTCTTCAGGCATATGAAGGTGTTGTTATTGCGAAGAAGAACCGTGGTATTAATTCTAACTTTATCGTGCGTAAGATCTCTCACGGTATTGGTGTTGAGCGTACTTTCCAGACGTATAGCCCACTAGTTGATAGTGTTGAAGTTAAGCGTCGTGGTGCAGTTCGTCGTGCAAAGCTTTACTATCTACGTGACCTTTCTGGTCGTGCAGCACGTATTAAAGAGAAAGTATAATCGTCTAACGATTGGCTTAATCTTTCAAAACGCCCTTTATAGGGCGTTTTTTGTATCCAGCATTTACTCATGATCCCTTTCTTTACCTCTGCTTATTCATAGCCCTTAAAATAATGTGATTTGCTATACTTGCTAACATGCAAAATCAATTTAACATCCATCCAAAAATAGACTCTTTTTTAAATTTCCTACTTATCTCTGAAGGGCTTAGTACAAATACCATTGCTGCTTATAAAAAGGATCTGCAGATTTATTACGCTTGGCTATCCGCAAACAAATTATCTTGTTTTGATCAGGTGTCACGAGAGCAAGTTCAAAGTTTTATTTTAGATCTTAAGCAGGGGGGGCGTGGTGACAAAAGTAATGCTCGTCTGCTCTCTACCCTTAAACGCTTCTATCAATGGGGCGTGGTTAATGATCTATTTCAGACAGATCCCACCGCGCTGCTTAAATCCCCTAAAGTGGCCAAAAAAATCCCTAGTGTGATCACTGAAGAACAGGTTATAAAATTACTGGATTCACCCGACCCGACAACCCCTTTAGGGATTAGGGATCGTGCAATTCTTGAGCTGATGTATGCAACAGGTTTGCGTGTTTCTGAGGTGGTCGATCTCCCATTTGAACAAGTCAATCTCTCAGCAGGACTGGTTCAGGTAACCGGAAAGGGGTGTAAAGAGCGCATTGTGCCAATGGGTGAGTTGGCAATAGAGTGGATAGAGCGATACATAAAAGAGTCACGACCTATTTTGGTTAAAGGTCGTTTTGTGAGCACTCTTTTTATCTCTCGTATTGGTCGTACCATGACTCGGCAGACGCTTTGGCATCGGGTTAAGAATCTTGCATTTGATGTTGGTATACAAAATAAGTTATCTCCACACACGCTTCGTCATGCGTTTGCTACCCATCTAATCAATCATGGAGCAGACTTAAGAACGGTACAACTACTACTAGGCCATAGTGATCTATCAACCACACAAATTTATACGCATGTTGCTAAAGAACGTTTACATAAGCTACATCAGCAACATCATCCACGCGGATAGAGTAACGGAGTGACCTTTAGTTAGTCTAAGACTGTAGTATTTATGCAACAGCTTAGTGTTGATCATAAGAATTAAATCAATATATTTCTTCAAGTGATTCTTGCATGTTATATTCTCAAGCCAAATAATAATTTAGGTTTTTTCATGTCTATATATGCAAAATTGATTCTTGCCACTTCTGTCTCAAGTTTACTGGTTTTTAGTAGTTTTTCTATTTTGGCAGAAGATGTGATTGTTGATGACACGGCAGAGATCAAAGTGCAGTTGGCTAAGATGGTCGATAATACCTCTGATGCAGTGATCACATCAACACCTATTCCAGGGCTTTACCAGATACAGCTGGGTATGACTGTTGTCTACATGTCTAAAGATGGGCAATACCTTCTTAACGGCAGCTTAGTTGAGCTGTCCACACGAGATAACCTAACAGAGAAGTCTAAGGCAGCGATAAGAAAGGTTATGTTATCTGAAATTCCAGTGGAATCAATGATTGAGTATCCTGCTGAGGGTGAGGAAAAGCATGTGATGACTGTTTTTATGGATATCGATTGTGCTTATTGTGCAAAACTTCATGTTGAAATTCCTGTTCTGAATAAGGCGGGCATTACCGTTAGATATCTATCTTACCCACGAGCTGGTTTTTCATCTCCTTCATACGATAAGGCGGTGACCGTTTGGTGTTCAAAAGATCGAGAAGCTGCAATGGATAAAATAATGAAGGGTGAAAGGCTTGATTCGATCAAGTGTGCTAATCCTGTTAGAGCTCATATGATGCAGGCTCGCAGGTTTGAGGTGAATGGAACGCCTAATATTTTGCTGGATAGTGGTGAAATGCTGCCTGGTTATGTGCCAGCTAAGGAGCTGATTAGAATATTTAAGCAGTGATATATTATTGATCATTTTTGCTATGAACTTTAGCTATAAAAAAACCCTCTTAATGAGGGTTTTTTTTGATTATTAACCTGTATAGACTGGATTAAATTTCGCCCCATTTTTTACGTTTTCCAGGGACTCTGACAAAGCGACCAATCAATAGACCCAGTAAAAGTACCCCACCACCTGTAAGGAACCATTGGCGCTTAATGGCATCTTCTGATTGATCGATCTGCTCTTTCATAATTGTATTCTGATCTTCAAGGCTGCTTAAACGAAGTTTAAACTGCTGATTCTCGGCATCAAGTTCAACGGCCTTTCCAGAGATTGATTTTAAGCTGTTAAAGTCTTGGTCAATTTCAAATTTTTCTTGCTTGGTTGTTGATAGCTCTTTACTTGTTTCATCAAATCTTGCTTTTAGTGTTGCTAACTCCTGCTTTAAGGCATTATATTTCTCTTCAACAGCATTCATTTTCTTAACTTGACGAGCCAGGCGTACTTTAGCGATGGGTTGATTTTGTAGAACATTTGACGGCATCCAACCTAGATAAGTTTTACCTTTTCTTCGATACTCGATTTGAGCCCAGCCATCCGTATCAACCTTTAAGATTTTAACTGGAGAGCCTGACTTAACCATACGAATAATTTTATAGGTGTAGCCAGGTTTACGGCGCATAGGAATTTCAACCGAGTCGGTGACATAGTTGGTATATCCCTTTGCGGCATTAGCCGCTGAGCTTAGGCTTATTAAAGCTAAGCCAAGTATACTGGTTGCAAAAATAGTTTTAGAAGCTTGAACGATGCTATTTCTAAAGTTGTTGAATTTTTTCATGTTGAGCCTCTAGATTGTTAAGAGCCGCTTCATAGCCAGCCAGTTTTGTTCTTTCGTTAGCAACAACTGCTTCGGGTGCTTTTGCAACAAAGCCTTGATTGTTCAATTTACCGCTTAGGCGTTTAATTTCGCCTTGTAGCTTGCCAATCTCTTTTTTAAGTCTTCCAAGCTCGGCATCTTTGTCGATTAATCCCGCTATAGGAATTAGAACTTTCATATCGCCAACAAGTGCTACTGCAGATTCAGGTGCTGTGCTCTCATCGTCGATAATATTGATGGATTCGAGCTTGGCCAGTGACTGCAAGAAAATGATATTATTATTTAACCAATCTTTATCATTTTCATTTAGCCCTGCAAGTAGTACTGGTAAGGCTTTACCTGGAGAAATATCCATCTCTGAACGGATTTTTCGAACTCCAACAATTACTTTTTTAACCCATTCTAGTTCCGTTATAGCCGCTTGATCTATTTTGGTTGGATCAGCTTCAGGATAAGGTTCAAGCATAATGGTTTCACCATGCTTACCAGCTAAAGGTGCAACTGCTTGCCATGCCTCTTCAGTGATGAATGGGGTAATAGGGTGAAGTAGCCTTAAGATAGTTTCTAAAACACGAACCAGTGTTTTACGAGTACCACGTTTAGCCGCATCAGAGCTATCCTTGTTAAGGATAGGTTTGGCGAGCTCTAAGTACCAGTCACAATATTCATTCCAAGTGAACTCATACAGTGCATTCGCAGCTAAATCAAAACGGTAGTTTTCAAAGTGTTTTGCAACATCTGCTTCAACTTCTTGAAGGCGAGAAACAATCCAACGATCTGCGAGGGATAGTTCAATTTCTGCACTCTCATCAACACCTGTATCATAGCCTTCGGTATTCATTAGTACATAGCGTGTTGCATTCCAAAGTTTGTTGCAGAAGTTACGGTAACCTTCTGCACGATTTAGATCAAAGCGGATATCTCGTCCTGTTGAAGCTAAAGAGGCAAAGGTGAATCGAATGGCATCTGTTCCAAATGCAGGGATGCCATCGGCAAATTGATTGCGCGTTGATTTTTCAATTTTGGCCGCCTTTTCTGGCTGCATCATGCCGTAAGTACGTTTCTTAACGAGATCTTCTAGCTCGATTCCATCGATCAAATCAATCGGATCTAAAACATTCCCTTTTGATTTAGACATTTTCTGGCCTTCACCATCACGAACTAGGCCGTGTACATAGATCTGTTTGAATGGTACTTCGCCAGTGAACTTTAGACCCATCATAATCATTCTAGCAACCCAGAAGAAGATGATATCAAATCCAGTTACCAGAACTGATGTAGGATGAAACTTCTCAAGTTCAGGTGTCTTTTCAGGCCAGCCTAATGTGGTGAATGTCCAGAGAGCAGAGCTAAACCATGTATCTAAAACATCATCGTCTTGACGAAGTACCGTGTCAGCAGGAAGTTGATGTTTCTCACGAACTTCAAGTTCTGTACGCCCAACATAAACCTTGCCGTTTTCATCATACCAAGCAGGGATTCGGTGTCCCCACCAGATTTGACGAGAGATGCACCAGTCTTGGATATTGTTCATCCATTCAAAATAGGTGTTTTCCCAGTTCTTTGGTACAAATTCAATATCACCATTCTTAACGGCATCAATGGCTGGCTTGGCTAGAGATTCGACCGCGACATACCACTGGTCGGTAAGGAAGGGCTCAATAACCGCATGAGAGCGATCACCACGAGGCACCATAAGGGTATGTGGCTTAATATCTTCCATTAAACCTAAAGCGTCAAGGTCAGCAATAATTTTCTTACGTGCTTCATAACGGTCAAGGCCTTGGTATTTCTCAGGTGCTTCTTCGTTGATAGCTGCATCAACGGTTAAGATATTCAACATTGGTAAGTTGTGACGTTTACCCATTTCGTAATCGTTAAAGTCGTGTGCAGGAGTGATTTTTACACAACCTGTTCCAAACTCTAGATCAACGTAGTCATCGGCAATAATTGGGATTTCACGGTCAACTAAAGGCAGAGTGATTGTCTTACCAATTAAGTGCTGGTAACGCTCATCATCAGGGTGAACAGCAACTGCTTGATCTCCAAGCATGGTTTCAGGACGCGTCGTTGCGACAACTAGATGGCCAGAACCGTCGGTTAGTGGATAGCGCATATGCCATAAACTGCCTTGTTCTTCAGTTGAAATAACTTCAAGATCTGAAACGGCAGTGTGTAAAACAGGATCCCAGTTGACTAAGCGTTTGCCACGGTAGATAAGGTCTTCTTCATAAAGTTTAACAAAGACTTCTTTTACTGCTTCAGATAGGCCTTCATCCATGGTGAAGCGCTCTCTGCTCCAGTCAGGGGATGCGCCCATACGACGGAGTTGCTTAGTGATGGTGCCACCAGACTCCTCTTTCCACTCCCAGATCTTATCGATAAACTGTTCACGACCAAGATCATGTCTGCTAAGCCCTTGAGCAGCAAGTTGACGTTCGACGACCATTTGAGTCGCAATACCAGCGTGATCTGTACCAGGCTGCCAAAGCGTACTATCACCCTTCATGCGGTGGTAACGGATTAAGGTATCCATAATCGTATCTTGGAAAGCGTGACCCATATGCAGGCTACCAGTAACGTTTGGTGGCGGGATCATAATGCTGTAAGGTGCTGCATCAGGATTTTGAGGCTTGAAATACCCTTTATTTTCCCAAGTTTGATACCATTTTGTTTCAATTGTGTTTGGATCGAAATGCTTTTCCATAGGGGTCTTAATCTACTTATACGGTTAAAATAATAATCACGCGATTATATCAATGACTGTAGAAGAAGTCTTTAATTGTACTAGAGAAAGTGTTGAAAATAATCTAACGAGCTGTATGGGGGAGGGGGATGTAAAATACGGCAGTTAAACTGCCGTTTTTAGATGGGGTAAAGTAGTCATTACTTTAGTTTAGAAGTTGTAAAACGGCTGCCTTAGATTGCATTCCTTGGGACTGCATCGCAATAGCGCTTTGATTTAAGATACTCTGTTTAGCTTGCTCAGCACTGGCCTTGGCAAAGTCGGTATCACTGATTTGGCTACGAGAAGCCATAGTATTCATGTTTTGGCTTCCAATATTTTCAATGGCACTGCTTAAGCCATTCTGTTGGGCACCAAATTCACTTCTTGCCGTCGTGAGCTGTTCAAGTGCTGCTGTAATACCTTCTGAGGCAAGTGCTGCATTTGCTGGGTTGGTAATATTTAGTGCATCAATACTGAGCCCAGCGGTGCTGAAGTTAGGTAGTGTTAAGCTACTTGTTGAGTTACTTCCTAGCGCGATATCCATAGATGCAGCATCACCATTGAGTAACTTATTACCATTAAAGTTGGTTGTCTCTGCTATTTGACTAATGCTTAAAAGGTTTTGTTGGAACTCTTCGTTCATCATTTGACGCTGAGATGTGCTATAGGTTCCGTTCATCGCTTGAAGACTTAGTTCATTCATGCGTTGTAGGGATGCACCAATCGATTCACTCGCACCGTCAGCGGTTTGAAGCATTGATATGCCATCATTGGCATTACGTGTTGCCATATCTTGACTATTAATTTGAGTCGATAAGGCGGTAATGATGGCTAAACCTGCAGCATCATCTGCAGCGCTATTAATACGCGATCCAGTCGTAAGGCTTTGTGTCGTTGGGTTTATGCCCGACATTGAGCTGCTTGCAATAGGGCTATATGGGTTGATAGTCATGTTAAAATCTCCACTCATGATTTATACATCTTTAATGCTACACCCAATTTAATGCTAAGGAAAGTACAAAATGTCTGGCTGTTCAAAGGGTTACTGTAAGTTTAAATTTAAAGAGGGTGCACCTTTACTGGATAATTCGGTGACGTCCTTAAACGCAAACTATCTATTTTTACCTTATGGTAGCTTACTAGAAGAAGGTGAGGTCGTTCGCATTTGGATAGAGTCTGGAGCGGTAAAAACAGTTATTTTAGAAGAAAAAATTCCTTTAGAAATAACTGATTCAGGCCCTAAAACTTTTGATGGTAGAGCAGACTTGCCTTGGCAGCTCATTGCTTTGGATAGTGGTATTGAGTATGAGGAGTTGATGCACTGGAAGCAGCACCCTTTGTATAATCCCGATGAGACATCGTACCTGCTTAAGTTTAACCACCCTATTGAGGTGAAGCCATCATTGAAAATGTGGTTCTTGAATATTATCTATAAGCTTCGGAATTTATAGGCTGTCAGTATTAAAGTAGTCGGTTATCTCTTCTTGTTATTAAAAAAGCCACAGTTAAATGTGGCTTTTCTATTTTGTAGCCTCAAGGAATTTTTGAGTAGGGGGGGGATAACAAATCTAACTAGAGTAAACGTTTTCTAATCATTTTGGTTAGGCATAAAAAAACCCGCAATAAAGCGGGCTTTGATTAGATTGAATAACTTAGATAGAGTTTATGACTTTTTAAACTCAGGATAAGCTTCCATTCCACACTCTGATTGATCAACACCTTCATACTCTTCTTCTTCAGAGACTCGGATGCCCATCACTGCTTTTAGGATTGACCAAACAATTAAGCTTGTACCAAATACCCATGCAAAGATCACAGCGATACCTGTTAACTGCGCAATGATTGAAGCGTCAGGGTTTGTGAAGGTAACAGCGATTAGACCAAAGATACCAACAACCCCGTGAACCGAGATAGCTCCAACAGGATCATCAATTTTTAGTTTAGAGTCGATGAATAGGATTGCGAATACAACGATCATACCGCCAGCAAGACCAATTAAGGTTGCTTCTAGAGCAGTTGGTGTAAGAGGCTCTGCTGTAATAGCAACTAGACCCGCTAAAGCACCGTTAAGCATCATGGTTAAATCTGCTTTGCCAAACTTAAACTTAGCAATTGCAAGAGCACCAATAACACCACCTGCGGCAGCCATTAATGTATTAACAAAGATCATTGCAACCGCATTGGCATCTGCCACATTTGAGATGATCAATTGTGAGCCACCGTTGAAACCAAACCAACCTAGCCATAGGATGAAAGTACCTAAAGTTGCTAGTGGAAGGTTAGCACCAGGGATTGCGCGCGACTCTCCGTTTGGACCATATTTACCTTTACGTGCACCTAGTAGTAACACACCAGCTAAAGCTGCAGAAGCACCTGCCATGTGTACAACACCAGAACCGGCAAAATCAAGGAAGCCTAAACCATCTAAGAATCCACCACCCCATTTCCAAAAACCTTGCATAGGGTAGATGAATGCAGTAAATATGATTGCAAAAGCGAAGAAAGTCATTAGCTTCATACGTTCAGCAACGGCACCAGAAACAACTGACATCGCTGTTGCAACAAACACAACTTGGAAGAAGAAGTCTGACATGCCTGAGTAGTAAGGAGCATCATCGCCACCAGCAATAACCGAAGCTGTTGTGTTATCACCACCGATTAAGAAGCTGATGCCTGGGAAGAAGCTATTTACCGCTTCGGCAGGGTACATCATGTTATAACCCACTAGCATGTACATAATACAAGCAATGGCAAATAGACCGATATTTTTTGCTAAGATCTCTGTTGTGTTTTTTGAGCGAACCAATCCCGCTTCGAGCATCGCAAATCCTGCTGCCATCCACATTACTAATGCACCAGACATTAGGAAGTAGAAGGTATCAAGCGCGTAACTTAATTGTAATACTTGTTCCATGAGTAATTCCTTTCCTTAAAGAGCGATATCGCCAGATTCTTCTGTACGGATACGTATCGTTTGCTCAAGTGGCATAATGAAAATTTTTCCGTCACCAATTTTTCCTGTTCTAGCAGCAGAGCCGATTGTCTCGATGACGTTGTCTAGTTGATCATCTGAAACAGCAATCTCTATGCGTAATTTCGGTAAAAATTCAATAGCGTATTCTGCACCACGATAGATTTCAGTGTGGCCTTTTTGACGACCAAAGCCCTTAGACTCAGTAACGGTCATGCCGTGCACTTCAATATCATGTAGCGCTTCACGAACGTCATCAAGCTTAAAAGGTTTGATAATTGCAACAACCAGTTTCATACTAACCCCTTATTAATTATTATAAATAAAATCGGCTATTACTTAGCTTTTGTTGTGCCATGAATCTTTAAATCCTTTAAATACAGTATCTTAATAGTTTTTTTGAACATTTTAGGATGTAAAATAGGGTTTGTCGGTGTATGTGTGTTTACTATGGGTGCAATTTGTTTTTAAAGTGGTGCGTTACAAAGGGGGGTTGTGTTGTTGGATAGATTAGCTCGGTTGCCAAACATGGTTTTGGCGTTATTGATTCAGTGCTTGGCTTTATGCTTACTCTTCTTGGGAGTTTCTATTGCGCCTTATTTTATAGAACCGCCATACTTTGCGGTACTCTTGGTTGCTGCTCAAGGAGGCTTGGCCGCGCTGCTAACGTATCGCCTAGGTTTGCCTTACTGGTGGCGTTGGATTCAGTTTCTAATGCCTTTAGGCCTCTATGCAGGTATTCTGCTAGCGTTTGATCCTGTTTGGGCACTGCTAATACTGGTGTTGGTTTGGCTATTTTTCTCTAACGCCATTACTGAGCGTGTGCCGCTCTATTTTACGAATGCGACAACAAGATATGCTCTAAAAGAGCTTGTTAAAACTAAGCGGTCAGTTCACTTTGTTGATCTGGGTTGTGGCTTTGCTTCTAATGTTATTTTCATGTCAAAGCAGGATGAGGTTGCAGTCTCGCATGGAGTAGAGACAGCACCTTTTCCCTATCTGCTTTCTAAGCTACGCACCATATTGTTTGGTGGGCAGACATTTGCACAGGACATCTGGAAAACAGATCTCGCTAATTATGATGTGGTCTATGCGTTTCTCTCACCAGAGCCGATGGAAAAATTATGGGATAAAGTCTCTCATGAGATGAACGCGGGGTCACTGTTTATTTCTAATAGTTTTGCGGTGCCCAGTATTGACCCTTCTGAGGTCTGGGAGTTGGCAGATAAGCGTCGTACTAAGTTATATATTTATAGGTTGTAGATATATACTGATGAATGGTGGTTTTGATTATTTAGCCCCCCCCTGCTCATTTTATTGAGCTAAATTTTTAGGGTTTTAATGGCTGCCATAAGGTCATTTTAGCCAAGTTTTTTCTTTTAGAAGGTTGGTCTTATTATGCAAGTTATCTCTTATTCGTTTGAACAGGCTCAGCAGTGGAGCCCTTATGTTGAGAAGATGTGTCAGCGATTTCCTGAGTTGAAGGAGCAAGTTACCTGGGAGGCTGCTTGGAAGGCGGGAGATCTCTATAAGGATGTTTATGATGAGGTCATTTCAGCAGAGGACGAGGCATCTTTAAAGCAGAGGTTGCGACGCAAGCGAAATTGGCACATGACTCGCATTGCCATTAGAGACTTAAGTGGTTTGGCTGAGCTGGGCGAGGTGATGTCAGAAGTATCAGATCTGGCGGATTCTTTAGTAACCGCAGCACTGGATTGGCACTATGAGCGTTTTTGTCAACGATATGGCGAGCCTATCGGTAGAGAGTCAGGAGCTGTACAGAAGATGCTCGTGATTGGTATGGGTAAGCTGGGGGGGCAAGAGCTCAACTTCTCTTCTGATATTGATCTGATCTTTGCTTATGCAGAGGGGGGGGAGACAAGGTTTCCAGAAGGGGTAACGGGTAAGCGGACAATCTCGAATGATCAGTTTTTTGTGCGTTTAGGTCAGGCGATGAATAAGTCTCTGGTTGAGATGACGGGGGATGGGTTTGTTTATCGTGTTGATATGCGCTTGAGACCTTTTGGAGATGCGGGTTCTTTGGCGATACCTTTTGCGGGCTTGGAGCACTACTACGAAATTCATGGTCGTGCTTGGGAGCGTTATGCACTGGTTAAGGGGCGAGTGATGGCGGGTGATCAGCAAGATGCTGCCTACTTGTTTGATATATTACGACCATTTATCTATCGTCGTTATGTTGATTTTACAGCGATGGATTCACTGCGAGAGCTTAAGCAGATGATTGCGGCTCAGGTGAAGAAAAAAGGTATGCAGGAGAATCTAAAGTTAGGCCCAGGTGGTATTCGTGAAATCGAGTTTATTGCCCAAGCATTTCAGTTAGTGCATGGTGGTCGAGATAAGAGTTTACAAAAACGCGCATTGTTGCCAACTTTAGCCGTTTTAGCTGAGCGTAATTTTCTTGATCCAGGGGCATATGCATCGCTTAAGACGGCTTATGTCTTTTTAAGAAGAGCTGAGAATCGCTTGCAGGAGTGGGATGATCAGCAGACGCATGACCTGCCTGAAGATACGCATCAGCAGTTGATGTTGGCAAACTCGATGGGCTTTGAAAGCTATGGGTTATTTTTTACTGAATTAAATAGGCATAGATCATTTGTTCAAGCACAGTTTAATTTAGTCTTTGCAGAAGATGAGGCTTGTGATGGGCTGGATGCAATGGCTGAGCTGTGGCTAACCTTGTCGGATGAGAGTGAGCTGGGTTCTGAGGTGAGTGGCGAGTCTAGTTTATCAGCAGAATCAAAAGCACTGTTTCTACAAAGTATTAAGCAGTTTAAGCAAGGTCGAGTTGTTGAAACCTTAAGTAAAAATGGTACTGAGCGTTTGAATGCCGTGATGCCTCTTTTAATGCGAGAGCTATTTCAGGGGAACTACTCTCAGAAAGGATTAGAGCGTGTTTTATCGGTGATGGAATCGATTGTAAAACGCAGTGTTTATCTTGTCTTATTAAAAGAGAATTCTAGTGCCTTAAAGAACTTGATAAAGCTTTGTGAGGTGAGTGCTTGGTTGGCTGAGATGCTGGTCAAATACCCTGCGTTGTTAGATCAGTTACTGGATGAAAGGTGCTTATATAGTCCACTGGAAGAGGTTCTTCTTAAGAAAGAAGCTTACTTGCTTCTTGAGTCATCTGCTATGGATGAAGAGGATTTTATGAATCAGCTTCGTCAATGGCGTCATGCGCAGGTCTTTAAAGTAGCAGCATCAGATATTACGGGGAGTGTACCTGTTACAGAGGTGAGTAATTACCTTACTTGGATTGCTGAGGCTGTTTTAGAGGTCGTGACTGAGTTTGCTTGGCGTCTTATGTGTAAGAAGAGTGGTTTGCCAGGAGGAATGACTGAAGAGAATAAACGAAATCCATTTATGGTTTTGGGCTACGGAAAGTTGGGCGGTATTGAGTTGGGTTATGGCTCTGACTTGGATGTGGTCTTTGCCTATGAAGGGCTTTGCTCAAGTGATCAGGCTGTCGCATCAAATGGTCGATCTATTGATAACTCAATCTACTTTATTCGCATGGGCCAGAAGGTGATCTCTTTAATGACAACGCTAATGCCTTCTGGTGTGCTTTATGAGGTAGATACACGGCTTAGACCAAATGGCGCATCAGGCATGATGGTTGTCAATTTTGAAGCTTATAAATCTTATATAGAAAATAAGGCGTGGGTATGGGAGCATCAGGCATTAGTTAGGGTGCGTTCAGTGGTTGGTGATGCTCAAAGTGTCACCTCTTTTGATCAGTTTAGACTACAGTTCTTGCAACAGCCGAGAGTGAGTAAAGATCTTCGTCAAGAGGTGGTGATCATGCGTCAGAAGATGGAGAATGAACTGGATAAGAGTAATGAAACACAGTTTGATCTAAAGCAGGGTAAAGGTGGTATTGTTGATATTGAATTTATGATGCAGTACTTGGTATTAAATCATGCCAATCAATATCCTGAGTTAGCAGTTTATAGTGATAATTTAAGGATTTTAGAGGCGGTTGCTTCTGTAGGGTTGTTATCTAAAGAGGAGGTGACTGCTCTGTTTGATGCTTATAAAATCTATCGTTCCAAATACCATCGTGTTGCACTGCAGAATGAGACCCCACTTGTTTCTGCAGATTGTTATTTGCAGCAGCGAGAGGCTGTTAAGGCGATCTGGACTAAGCTTATGTTGGCATAACTCTGTTAGCTGACGAAGTATCACTAGCGACTGCCTGAATTGTTGAAATCATAAAATGTACCCGCAAGGGTTATATAAGCAGGGGGGGCTTCCCTGTAAACCTCTTTTAACCGTTGCTCTAAAATTAAAGCAAAAAAAAGCCCGTATAAAAACGGGCTTTTTAATGCTAAAACTAATCTGAATTATGCAGAGTAGTATAGTTCGAACTCGATTGGGTGAGTTGTAGCGCGTAGCTGAGTAACGTGCTCCATCTTCAAGTCAACATAAGAATCAAGCATTTCATCAGTGAAAACACCACCAGCTGTCAAGAAATCACGATCAGCATTCAATGCATCTAAAGCTTCTTCTAAAGAAGCACAAACAGTGTTGTAAGTTGCTTCTTCTTCTGGAGATAGGTCATATAGATCTTTCTCAGAAGGTGCACCAGGATCAATCTTGTTTAAGATTCCATCAAGACCTGCCATCATCGAAGCAGCGAATGCTAGGTATGGGTTAGCTGTAGGATCTGGGAAACGTAACTCTACACGACGACCACGTTCAGAAGGTGCGTATGGTATACGGATAGCTGCAGAGCGGTTAGAACCAGAGTATGCAAGTAAAATAGGTGCTTCAAAACCAGGAACTAGACGCTTATAAGAGTTAGTACCAGGGTTAGTGAATGCATTCAATGCACGAGCATGCTTCATTAGACCACCAATGTACCAGATCGCTTCTTGAGAAAGGCCTGAGTAAACATCACCGGCAAAGATGTTTTTACCATCTTTAGATAGAGACATGTTGATGTGCATTCCGTTACCGTTATCACCAACGATTGGCTTAGGCATGAATGTAGCCGTTTTACCAAGAGCATGAACAGTGTTGTGTACAGCATACTTAAGGATCTGAACTTCATCCGCTTTCGCAGTTAAAGTGTTACCACCAACAGCAAGTTCACACTGGCCAGCAGTTGCTACTTCGTGATGGTGAGCTTCTAATTTAAGACCCATTGCTTCAGACATAGCACAGATGTCAGCACGAACTTCGTGTAACTGATCAACTGGTGGAACTGGAAAGTAACCGCCTTTAACACTAGGGCGGTGACCAACGTTACCGTCAGAAAATACTTTCGCAGAGTTCCAAGAGGCTTCGTCAGCGTCGATCTTAACAAAAGAACCTGACATGTCTGATCCCCAGCGAACATCATCAAAGATGAAGAACTCAGGCTCAGGGCCGAAGAATGCAGAGTCCGCAACACCTGTTGATTTTAGGTATGCTTCAGCTTTCTTAGCAACACCGCGAGGATCTTTTTCATAAGATTCCATAGTTGTTGGGTCTACAACCATGCAGCGAATAATGATCGTTGGATCATTGGTAAAAGGATCTAAAACAAAACCATCAGTTTGCGGCATAAGGATCATGTCAGAGTTGTGAATCCCCTTCCAGCCTTCAATAGATGAACCGTCAAATGTTTCGCCATCTGTGAAGAAGTCTTCATCGATGCTTGAAGCAGGGATTGAAACGTGTTGCTCTTTACCGTGAGTATCCGTGAAACGCAGGTCAGCCCACGTTACATCATTTTCCTTAATGGTGTCGAAAATAGCTTGTGGCATTAGTTCTATCCTTTTGGGCTAAATTGTAAATAAATAATCGTGTTGATATTAGCGGGAAATGTGCCAAAAAGCTAATAGTTTTTAAAATAATTTAACTGATTGATTCTGTAGTTATTATTAGGTAAGTGCTGTGCTGTTTACCATTTCTAATGGTGTGTCTTTGTTACTTTTGAGTGCGAAGTACGTCCAATATAGGGCGAAATTGAGTGTTCTCTATATATTAATGATAAGTGTAATTTTTCTGTAACATTACTGTCACATTTAAATTATAAAATCCTGCTTACTTTAGAATAGTTGAGTTGGTAGTGTTCAATGAGTAATAAAAAAGACCAAACGTTAGATGGCCTATTAAGTGGCCCTGCGTTTGAAAGACGAATTAGAATCAGAAACTTTAAAGATAAGTTTGCAAGCTACGGTATTAGTACTGGTGGTATAGCTGTTATTACTGCTGTTATGTTGATTATGTTCTTTTTGGTTTATGTTGTTGCCCCGCTGTTTACTTTGGCCAAAGTTGATCATGTTGCCACGTTTGATCTGCCTGGTGGTACTCAAGAGTCAACGCTCTATTATGGGATTGATGAGTATAAAGAGACAGCGGTTCGGTTTACTCAGTCAGGTCAGATGATCGGCTTTAATATGACCACAGGTCAAGAGAGCTATTCAGAAACACTACCATTGAATGGAGAGAAGATTACTAGCTTCTCGGTTGTCAATGAATCAGAGAGCCTTCTAGCGTTCGGACTATCGGATGGCAGCGTCTTAATTGCAAAGTATGCCTATAAAGTAACCTACCCAAATAATATCAAAACCATTACCCCTTCAATTGAGTTTCCTCTAGGTGAGGAGGCGATTGAGTTGGCTAGCCATCAAATTGATAAACTTGCCGTTCGTATAAACGAAGAGATGGCTGTTATGGCTTATCAAGAGGCAGGCTCTGCACAAATTAATGTGAAGAGCTTTGAGGTGGAAGCTTCAATGTTTGATGATGGCCTAACACTTTCTGAGGATAGCGAGGGTTCATTTGAGCAGCAAGTTGAAGCGGACTACCTTTTATTAGACGGTAGTATGCGTAACCTTTACCTTGTTTCAGAAAGCGGTGTGACTGATTACTACGATATTGCTGATATTGAATCTCCAGAGCTACTGCAGCATGTAAACCTACTTCCTAATGATGATGCTGTATCAACAATCCGTTTTCTATTGGGTGAATACTCACTGATGGTCGGGACAAACAATGGTTATGTCTATCAGTGGTTTCCTGTTCGAAATAATGAAAATATTTTTCAGCTACAAGAAATTCGTAAGTTTAAGCAGTCAGATTCCCCTATTCAAAAAATTGGTATCGAGCATGCACGTAAAGGCTTTGCAACGGTTGATCAGTCTGGTCAGTTTGATCTCTTCCATTCAACGTCAGAAAGACATCTGGACTCTCTAACAACAGACAAAAAGGGTGCCCAGTTTGTAACACTTACGCCAAGAGCGGATGGCGCTTTAGTCGAGA
Source organism: Thiomicrorhabdus sp. (assembly GCA_033238645.1). GTDB lineage: Bacteria > Pseudomonadota > Gammaproteobacteria > Thiomicrospirales > Thiomicrospiraceae > Thiomicrorhabdus. The sequence continues at coordinate 12,271 of BQXR01000007.1, read as the reverse complement.
CTACTTCGGGTCAACTGTTGACCTACCATATAGATAATGAATATGCGGATGTCTCTTTCACAAGTTTGTGGGGTAAGGTTTGGTACGAGGGTTATGAGGAGCCTAGTTATACTTGGCAATCCTCTTCAGCCAGCTCAGATTTTGAACCTAAGTTCTCTATGGTGCCATTAACCTTCGGAACCATTAAGGCAGCGATCTACTCAATGTTATTTGCAGTTCCATTGGCAATATTAGCAGCGATCTATACCGCTTTCTTTATGGATACAAAGACCCGTCAATGGATCAAACCATCGGTTGAGTTAATTGAAGCACTGCCAACCGTTATTCTCGGGTTTTTGGCAGGCCTGTGGTTAGCGCCATTTATGGAAGCAAACCTTGCTGGTTTCTTCTCGCTTCTGATTGTGATGCCGATAGGCATAATACTCTTTGGTTTGGGTTGGTCTTTGCTGCCTAAAACAGTTCGTTTATGGGTGCCAGAGGGAAAGCGCGCTATTTTAATGATGCCAGTGGTTGTTCTACTGGGCTACTTTGCAATTTCAATGGATCAGGTACTAGAGTTAACGTTCTTTGATGGTGATATGCGCCACTGGTTAACGGCCTCTGCGGGTATCGACTTTGATCAGCGTAATGCGATGGTCATCGGTTTTGCAATGGGCTTTGCTCTCATCCCGACCATCTTTTCGGTTGCTGAAGATGCAATCTATAACGTACCGCGCTATCTTATTAATGGTTCACTTGCGTTGGGTGCGAGTAGTTGGCAGACAATGATGGGGGTGGTATTGCCTACGGCTAGCCCAGGTATCTTCTCTGCAATTATGCTTGGTTTTGGGCGTGGTATTGGTGAAACGATGATCGTCTTAATGGCATCAGGTAATACACCATTAATGGATGCTAACTTATTTGAAGGTATGAGAACCCTTGCGGCTAACCTTGCTGTCGAAATGGCTGAGGCTGAGGTCTACAGTACGCACTATAGAGTATTGTTTCTATCGGGTCTAACGCTGTTTATCTTCACTTTCTTCTTTAACACTTTGGCCGAAATTGTGCGTGAGCGCATGCGCCGTAAATACAGTTCACTATAAGGACGTTTGCTATGAAAAGTTGGTTTAATAAAGGCGAACATTGGATCTGGTTTAGCTCATCTGCGGTGAGTGTCAGTGTTGTACTTGTATTTGGTCTATTAGGCATGATTGCCTATAAAGGGCTGCTGCACTTCTGGGCGCATGATGTTTATAGTTATCAAGTAAAGAGTGGTGAGCAAGTTGAGACCATTGTTGGTGAGCTTCACGATACTAAGCTTAAGTTGATTCCAAGCGAAGTTGGCGTGGAAAGAGAGGAGATTCCAGAGTTTCTAATTAAAATGGGTAATCGTGATGTCTACGGTACTGACTTTAAGTGGATCAACTCTTTGGATGTCATTGATTCTCAAACCAAGCTAGCAGATCACGTGACCGTTATAGAGCGCTATGAGTGGGGAAATGTTTACGGTCAGCTAGATGTGATTAAATCGAACGGGGTTGTAATCGCTTCGGGAGCAGAAGTTCTACCAAAGCTAGAGCAGCTTACTCAACGAGGCCAAGCACTCTATGAAGAAATTCACCATATCGAAAAAGTCATTATTGGTGGTATTAACTACCAGATTGAAGAGCTTCGTTTAGAGAGAAAGAAGCTGGAAGCGAGTGGTGAATTTGATCAGCAAGCCGCTAACGAGTTAGAAGCACAACGTACGACCTTAAATGCTCAGTTTACAGACCTACAGAAATCTCTTGAAGGGATGTATGCCGAATCTAGAGGGTTAGGTGAGGTTGTCTTAAATATTGCGGGTGATAAGCAGGTTGCTGTACAAATTAGACAGATTGTTCGTTATTGGCAGCCTAATAATATGGGGGCTTTTGAAAAAGTCGGTTTCTTCTTTGGTTCAATTGGTCACTTCTTACTAGATGATCCGCGTGAAGCAAATACCGAGGGGGGGGTGTTTCCTGCTATTGTTGGTACGATTACAATGGTTTTACTCATGACTATTCTAGTAACACCAATGGGTGTTTTAGCCGCTGTGTATATGTCTGAGTATGCTAAAGAGGGCCCTCTATTGAGAATGGTGAGAATCTCTATTAATAACTTGGCAGGAGTGCCATCAATTGTTTTTGGTATTTTTGGTTTGGGCTTCTTTGTCTATATTATAGGTGGCTCGATAGATGATCTATTTTATAGTTATGCCGCGCCGACTCCCACCTTTGGTACGCCAGGTTTATTATGGGCTGCTTTGACAATGGCTCTATTGACCTTACCCGTTGTTATCGTCTCCACACAGGAAGGGCTTTCACGAATTCCTCGTGCTTTACGTGAAGGTGGTTTGGCGTTAGGGGCAACGAAGCTTGAAACAATTACCAAAATTGTTTTACCAATGGCGACACCAGCCATTATGACAGGTCTGATTTTGGCCATTGCAAGAGCGGCTGGTGAAGTTGCTCCTCTGATGTTGGTGGGGGTGGTTAAGTTAGCACCCGCACTGCCAATTGATTTCAATGAACCATTTATCCATTTAGAAAATAAATTTATGCATTTAGGTTTCCATATTTATGATGTTGGTTTCCAAAGTCCTAACGTTGAAGCATCTCAACCGCTGGTTTATGCAACCTCGTTATTATTAGTCATTATCATTGTTTCATTAAATCTTGGCGCAATTATGATTAGAAATAGATTAAGAGAGCGTTACAAGGCATTGGATAGTTAATCCAATACCTGCAACTAGGCCTAGATAACAAGGCCATTTAAACAAATTAAGACTGAATTTTAGGAAGTGACATGGCAAAAACACCAAGATTTTCAATGAGCCGAGCGCCAGATAAATTGAAGCTAGAAAATGAGAAAATAGCGATCGAAGTTAAGGACTGGAATCTTTATTATGGAACTAAGCCAGCTTTAAACGGTGTAACAATGCAGTTACCAGAAAACCGTGTTACTGCGTTCATTGGTCCATCTGGGTGCGGTAAGTCAACGCTTCTTAGATGTTTTAACCGTATGAATGATCTAATTGATACGGTGAGTGTCGATGGTGAAATGCGACTCCATGGTGAAGATATGTACTCTAAGGCAATGGATGTATCAGCACTTCGTCGCCGTGTAGGGATGGTTTTTCAGAAGCCAAATCCATTTCCTAAATCAATTTATGAAAATGTCTGTTATGGCCTTAGATTGCAAGGTATTAAAGATAAGCGAGTTTTGGATGAGACCGTTGAATGGGCCCTTAAAGGGGCGAATCTTTGGGAAGAGGTTAAAGACCGTCTTGATGATAATGCTTTAGGTATGTCTGGTGGACAGCAGCAGCGTTTATGTATCGCTAGAGCGATTGCTATCAAGCCTGATGTATTATTATTGGATGAACCGACTTCTGCATTAGATCCTATTTCTACTTTAGCAGTAGAAGAGCTTATATTTGAATTGAAAAAAGATTTTACTATTTTGATTGTTACACACAATATGCAGCAGGCAGCACGTGTTTCTGACTACACTGCTTTTATGTATATGGGTGATTTGGTTGAATATACTGATACAGATGCTTTATTCACTAATCCTAAATTAAAGCAGACAGAAGATTACATTTCTGGTCGTTATGGTTAAGCATTGATATCCAAAACGTTAAATGAAATTTAAGAGTTAATCAGAGGCCTTAGGCATGCATAAAAAAGAATTTAGTTCACATATCTCAAATCAGTTAAACCGTAATCTTGAAGAGCTGTTTCATCACATCCTAGAGATGGGGGGAATGGTTGAGAACCAGCTTGATATGGCGCTTACTGCGTTAAGCAATAGTGATGTTAAAGTGGCAAAGGAAGTGATACGTTTTGATAAAACGATCAACCAAGCTGAGATGGAAATTGATCGCCTGTGTATTCGGGTTCTTGCTCGTCAGCAACCAACCGCTTCTGATTTACGTCTGATCTTATCAACTATCCGTATTGCGATTGATTTAGAGCGTATGGGCGATGAAATTTGCAAGCTGGCAAAGCTCGTTATTAATGTTAGTAAAAACGAAGATAAGCAATGTGCTAACTTTTCTGGGTATGCTGAACTGGTTGATATTTCTACTAGAGCGCGTGAAATGTTAAAAGTAACATTGAATGCTTTTGCGAGAGTGTCTGCTGATGATGCAATTTCAATTTTGGATCAAGAAGATATTGTTGATCAGGTTTATAAAAAAGCTTGTATGGATGTGACTGAACAATTCAAGAAGAGCCCGGATCATGTAGAGTGCTTACTTGATGTCATGAATGCACTTCGTGCTAGTGAGCGCTTATCAGACCATGCGCTTAATATTATGGAAAGTATTATTTACCTTGTACAAGGTAAAGATGTACGTGATATGGATCAGGAAAGATTAACTAAATTCTTAGAAAAAATTTCTGGAGAGTAGATATGTCTCAACAGTGTATTCTGATTGTTGAAGATGAAGCAGCCATTCGTGATATGTTGAACTTTACGCTTTCAGCCGCGGACTACAAGGTTCTTGAGGCGCACAGTGCAGAGCAGGCTTGGCAGATGCTTAGTGAAGTGACGCCTGACTGTCTTATTGTCGACTGGATGTTACCAGGTGTTACAGGGGTTAGCTTGACAGAGCGTGTTCGAAAGAACGATAAATTTTCAAGTATGCCGATTGTTATGTTGACTGCTCGTGGAGAAGAGAATGACCAGGTTCAAGGCTTTGAAGCGGGGGCGGATGATTATGTTGTTAAACCTTTCTCGCCACGCGCGCTTGTTGCAAGAGTTAAGGCACTTTTACGACGCAATAGCTCCGAACTGAGTGTTGATGAGGTTCTTCTTCAAGGCGAATTGAAGTTAGATCTTTCAAGTTATCGTTTTACGGTTGCTGGTGAAGAGGTTAAACTTGGACCAACTGAGTTTAAATTGATGCAGTTTTTTATGACGCGTCCAAATCGAGTCTTTTCTCGATTACAATTACTAGACCGGGTTTGGGGTGAGCAGGTTGTGGTTGAAGACCGTACTGTTGATGTTCATATCAGACGTTTGCGTAAAATCTTAGAAACGGTTGATAAAGCGGATGTGATCCAGACTGTTCGTGGAGCAGGTTATCGTTTTTCTGTAGATTGAATTTACCCTATTTAGAGCATTCATATTTCGGCTTAATGCCTTAAAAGGTGTCGACACTTGTTTCTTCCTATTTCTAAAGCGATCTCGCGAGAGTTAACATGGGTTGTTGGCTCCTTCTGGATATTTCTATGTATAGCGTGGGTGACAGGGCTTTGGACAGGGGTCTTGATCGCTTACATACTCTTCTATATAGGCCGCCATATTTGGAGTGTTTCTCAGTTTGAGAAATGGATCAAAGGGGGTACGCAGCAAGCCTACCCTCCAAGTTCAGGCTCGTGGGCTGAGCTCTCTCATCTCGTTTCAATTCGTCAGCGCGTATTAGAGAAACATGCAGATCTTCAGAACTATAAATCAGGGCAGTTTCATGCTGCTTCAATGGCACTGCCTATCGCGATTGTCTCTTTAACCCAAGACAATAAAATTGAGTGGTTTAATCACTCAGCCCAGAAACTTCTATCGATCAAGCAAGGTGATGCAGGTCGTAAGATTGAAGCACTTGTACGTAAGCCTGATTTTATTCAATACCTGAAGGCTGAAGTCTTTGATAAACCGATTTTCACATCTTTTTTTATAGGTCACTCACGCATTTATCGCTGTGACATATTAGATTACCACCAAGGCCATCGCTTGCTTCTTTTAGAGGATGTTAATGAGCTTTATATGCTGGCACAAATTCGTCGTGATTTTATTGCCAATGCATCACATGAGTTAAGAACCCCCCTGACCGTTTTAAATGGCTATCTTGAGATGATGATTGATATGCCTGATCAGGTACCTGTTATTTGGAAAAAACCCCTTGATCAAATGTTTCATCAGTCGATACGTATGAAGGCTATTGTTGAGGATCTTTTGGCTCTGTCACGGATAGAGTCTGATACCTTAATGAATAAGACTAAAGAAGTGAAGGTTGATGAGGTTCTTGAAAGCATTGAGATAGATATACGTCATCTTTATGCTACAGATTATGATATTCACTTCGCTATTGAAAAAGGTTTGCACCTAAATGGTGTCGAAGAGTCCCTTAAAAGTGTCTTTACTAATTTGATTTCTAATGCCTTTCACTACACTCTAAAGGGTGGTTCAGTTTGTGTTTTTTGGTACTCTGATAGCTCTGGGGCACATTTTAAGGTAGAAGATACTGGGATTGGTATTGCTAAAGAGCATATCAGTCGATTAACTGAGCGCTTCTATCGTATAGATACTGCTCGCTCAAGAGATACGGGTGGAACGGGTCTTGGTTTGGCGATTGTAAAGCATGTTCTAGAGAAGCACGATGCTGAACTGATGGTGACTAGTCAGGTTGCTAAAGGGTCTGTATTTAGTTGTAATTTTGATGATTATGTTAAAAAGTAATAATAGACACATTATCTGCTTAATAGATAATAGGTTATCTTTAATAGGCATCTTTTGATGAAGAAAGGTGTAGGATGAGTAGCTCTAGTTGAGGTCGTTTAGATCCTGGGCAGGGGGGGTAATAAAAAAGAGCCGTAAGGCCCTTTTTTATTATGGAAGTACTGTCTGCAAAATGCTTAAAGCATCATGCCCTTAATCATAAAGAAGATCAGTGCTGCCAAAGTCGCTGATGCTGGAACTGTAATGATCCACGCAGCAACAATTCTTAAGAAGGCAGATCGTTTGACCAGCTCCTTTTCATAGATTTTGCCTAAAGACTTACGCTCTTTTTTACTTAATTCAATATTAGATTTCTTTTTCTTTAATTGAATAAGCATCTCTTTTTTGTGGGTAACAGAGGCCTGGGTAAACTCTGCAATAAATTGGTTAACCTCTTCCTCATCATCACCATGATGATGGTCTCTAATTTCTTGAATTGCTTTAGCATAACTACGTTTGACATATTCACGTAAAAAGCCAACCCCGAAAATACCACCCACAGCAATATGGGTAGAGCTTACTGGTAGGCCAAGCTGTGAAGCGATAATTACAGTAATAGAAGCCGCCATTGCAACAGAAAAGGCACGCATTTGATTCAGTTCAGTAATCTCAGAACCAACTGTTTTGATTAATTTGGGACCAAACAATAGTAGGCCTAAACTGATACCGACAGCACCCACAATCATAATCCATAACGGTATCTCTGCCTTAGACGAGATACTGTGTGTCTGGATGGCATCATTGATTGCAGCTAAAGGACCAATGGCATTTGCAACATCATTTGCTCCATGTGCAAAGCTTAATAGTGCTGCTGCAAAAATAAGCGGCATGGTAAATAGAGTGTTGACGCTCTGTTTACTGTTCTCAAGTTGTTTAGCTTGACGGGCTATTAAAGGTCTAACAATCAAGTAAACAGCGGTTGCAATAACAAAACCAAGCAGCAGCGCTGTTTCGAAATCGACTTTCCAAACTTTTTTAAGCCCTTTTAAGATTAGGTAGGTTGAAAATGCTAAGGCCATAATGGCAATCAGAATGGGAATCATCCTTTGAGCAGCATGAAGTATATCTACTTTATAGGTAATACTTCGTTTTATCCAGAAGAGGAATGAGGCTGCAATGATTCCTCCTAGCAAGGGTGAGATTACCCAGCTAGCTGCGATAGCACCCATCTGATTCCAGTTTGCAATATCCCAGCCTGCTGCGGCAATACCTGCACCTAAAACACCACCGACAATTGAGTGCGTGGTTGAAACGGGTGCTCCAAGTGCGGTTGCAAGGTTTAGCCATAAACCGCCGGCAAGCAGGGCAGCCATCATTAGCCAGATGAAAGTTTGGCTGTCATCAATTAAAGCAGGGTCAATAATGCCTTTTTTAATCGTGCTGATAACATCTCCACCGGCAATCAGTGCGCCAGCTGATTCAAAAATGACTGCGATGATAATAGCACCAGTGAGTGTAAGTGCTTTTGAACCAACTGCAGGGCCAACATTGTTGGCAACATCATTAGCACCAATGTTGAGTGCCATATAGCCCCCAATAATGGCAGCAATAACTAGCTCCATGCTAACTGGTTGGTCACTTGGCTGTAAATTAGATGCAAAAAGCATAATTATTATTAGGAAGAGAAATGCCACGCCTACGCGAAGTAAATCTATGTTTTTGAGAGAAACAATACGATTTGTTTCATTCATGTGTCGAAGTTTCATTTAGGTATCTACTTTCCACTTAATTGAGTGAGTGAATTGTATAAAAATATGAGCCTGTTGATACTATTAATATTGATTTAATTCACTAATTTCATTGGTTTGACACTGTTTTTTTTGATTTAGGTTTATTTTCATTGTGATTTCAGTAAGTCTAAATACGAGTTTAACTAGAGTTGTGTATGTCACAAACGTGTCATATTTCTGTAAAGCGAGTGTTACGATTGCGCTCTAGAATAGCCTTCGTTATCTACTGATTATAAAAACTTACTTGGAGTACGAGAATGAAAATTTCTAAACTTGCTATGGCGCTAGGATTGGCAACAGCAACAATGGTGGCATCAACAATGTCTAATGCATCTGAACTACCTACATACCAAAAGGTTTCTGGTGTTTCTGGGAGCTTGTCATCGGTTGGTTCTGATACCTTAGCGAACCTGATGACATTATGGGCTGAAGAGTTTAAGCGTACTTACCCAAATGTTAATATTCAGATTCAAGCAGCAGGTTCTTCAACAGCGCCTCCTGCATTGACAGAAGGTACTTCAAGCATCGGGCCTATGAGCCGTAAGATGAAGTCTAAAGAGACTGCAATGTTTGAAAAGAAGTATGGTTATAAGCCAACAGCGATTGGTGTTGCAATTGATGCATTAGCAGTTTATGTACATAAAGATAACCCTATCAAAGGTTTATCTATTCCACAGATCGATGCAATTTTTTCATCTACGCGTAAGTGTGGCGCTAAAAATAATATCGCAACTTGGGGTCAGGCTGGTGTAACAAGTGCATTAGCTGATAAGTCTATTCAGATTTATGGTCGTAACTCAGTTTCTGGTACTTACGGTTACTACAAGAAGAAAGCGCTTTGTAAAGGTGATTATAAGTCCGGTGTTAATGAGCAGCCAGGTTCAGCTTCAGTTGTACAGTCAGTTTCATCTTCATTAAATGGTATTGGTTATTCAGGTATTGGTTATAAGACAGCGGGTGTTAAAGCACTTCCTCTAGCGAAGAAGGCGGGTGGTCAGTTTATCGAAGCAAACAAAGAAAACTCTCTAAATGGTTCTTACCCTTTAGCGCGTGTTCTTTATGTTTATGTTAACAAAGCACCAAATAAGCCACTTTCACCAGTAACGGCTGAGTTTCTTAAGTTAGTACTTTCTAAGCAAGGTCAAGAAGCTGTTGCTAAAGATGGATATATTCCTCTTCCAGCTAAAACAGCTCAAAAGTATTTGAATAAGATCAAGTAAGGTAAGATTAAGTAACCTTATTACTTACTCTCCTAGATCAAAAAAGCCCGCATTTGCGGGCTTTTTTGTTTGTGAAATAGGTGATTTATTAAAATGTACCCGCAAGGGGCATAAAATCAGGGAGGTTAAATTAACTCAATCACTATGTCGCCACTTGGGATAACGCTACAAGTTAAAATTTCACCTTTACGAGACTCGTATGCAGGGCTTTGGATTTCTTCGACTTTTCCAGAGATTAAGCGAACTGTACAAGCACCACAGTTACCGCCTCTACAGCTATAAGGCATATCAATACCAGATTCATCTAGCGCCTCAAGCATTGAAAACTGCCCATCAAATTCACATTCACCTTGTCCTACTACAGTAATCTTAGCCATTTCTAATCCTATTGTTATGTTTATCAGTTTTAAGTATTTGTATAAATAAGCATTTTAGCAACTAATTAAGTCCGCTTATACAGTAAAATGCCATTAATATTATTTATGACCAAAGCAAGTCTAGGTTTATGGCTTTAATCTAGATTGTTGGTATGTATAGGAGAAGTGGTATGACATGGTGTGATTTTCAGCTGAAGTTTCAAAGGGTGCGTGACAACAAGGTATTTGAACTGTTCGTTATCGGGGTCATTATTTTCTCCTCTTTAATGATCGGTATTCAAACCTATGAGCTAAGCCCACTACTAGACGGTGGTTTACGTTTTCTAGACTATGCTGTAACACTGTTTTTTGTCATGGAAATTTCGATCCGAATGGCGGCTGAGGACAAATTACGCGACTTCTTTAAAAAGGGTTGGAATATTTTTGACTTTGTTATCGTGACCATTAGTTTGATTCCGCTGGATGATTCTGAATATGCCATGGTTGCTAGAATGCTTCGACTGTTTAGGGTGATGCGTTTGATCTCGTTTATTCCAGAGTTGCGCATATTAGTCAGTGCGCTAATCTCTGCTCTACCAAGAATGGGTTATGTTGCGCTACTGATGTTTATCATCTTCTATCTTTATGCGGTTGTTGGAAACTTACTTTATGCAGAGTTAAATCCTGTGCTTTGGGGGGACTTAGGGGTTTCGTTATTAACGCTGTTCAGAGTGGCTACCTTTGAAGATTGGACCGATGTTATGTATGAGGCAATGACGCTTTATAGCTTGAGTTGGATCTACTTTATTACTTTTATCTTCTTCTCTGCATTTGTCTTTTTGAATATGATGATCGGTATTGTTGTTGAGGTGCTGGATGAAGAGCACAAAAAGATGGACTTAGAAACTAATAGAGATGTTATTGCCGATGAAAAGAGTGCAAGAGCAGAGTACGAAAGTAGAGTAGAGTCTGAGATTTCAGCGCTGCATGAGAAGCTTGATATTCTGTTGATGCAAAAATAGGTTAATAAATAACCTATTCAGTAATTTATATATAAATACCATATGGCGAATAAAAAAGCGGCGTTAATTAAATTAACGCTGTCTTTCTGGTTATTGGGTTGGTGGTTACCAGACCAATAATTTGAAACCTTCTTCCTGAAGCTCCACGAGTGCAGCAGCGCCTACAGTTGTATATTCAGCAAATGATCTCATATCAGAAGCACCCCAGTGAAGGGAATTCATGGTATTACCACAAGCAATCCATCTAACGTTGTAGTCTTTGGCAAAGCTTTCAATACGCTCGTAAGTGAGTGATTCTACTTCTCGTTGAGGTTTTCTTGCTAGGGTATGTATGGCAGGGCCAATCACAACGACAGCAATCTCAATGTTGTCACCATATTTTTTGATCATTGCCTGAATGGAGTTTAAAACTGAAAGTTGATAAGCTTGGTCAGCACGATTAAACATGTAGACTGCTTTATGCTCAGCAGGATCACCAGGGAATCGGTCACTTGCAGTATCTTGAAGTTCTGGTATTTCAGTTAGGGTAAATTGCCTCTCTGTAGTTATTGTGCTTTGTGCAGCGAGACTACTTGAAAAAATATAAGCTCCTAATAGTATGCATGCTTTGATGAAGTGCATAAAATGTGCCTCTAGTGTAATGGTTTAAATTAAGGTTGATTATTACATATACTATAAGAGCAATTAGAATAATGACAAACTAAGCATTTCTACATTCAAGCACTACAAGGTGATTAAGTAATAAGGTAGGCTTGAACCAGTATTGTTAATTTTAATCCAAATACTTTAAAGGGCAGGACGAGCGTAATGTTGCAATCTAAAATTAAAGAGTTAATAAATAAACAGTTGGATGTGCAGTATTTAGTGTTAGAAAACGAAAGTCACCTGCATGCAGGTGATGCGCCAGAGTCACACTTTAAATTAACCTTGGCTACAAATAATTTTAACGGTTTGGCTAAAGTAAAGCGACACCAGTTGATATATAAGGTGTTGGTAGAGCTTATGCCAAAGTTTCATGCACTAGCGATGCATTTATATACAGAGAGTGAGTGGGCTAAAGTAAATGAAGTACCTAAATCACCAGAGTGTATGGGTGGGCGCTAAGTAATTGGCATTAGATTAAGCTAGGTAAACACCGCATTTATGCGGTGTTTTTGTTTGTAGGGCATTAATTAGTGCCTCTGAGCGAATGAAATGTATCGCCGCAGATTTTGAATAGGGGGGGTAAAGTCAGCTAAAACAGGCTGAATGTGCATAACTCTGTGGATAAACCCTGAGTAAGTTGGTAGTAAACAGGGGTCATAAGAAAAGATCAATAAAAGTGATAAAAAAGACTGATTAGGGGTTGCGCTTGTCTATGGATTGTATAGAATACGCCCCGTTCCGAAGCAAACACGGTTTTAAGTGTTCAGCCTCGAGGCTGGAGTAGAAAGAGGTTAAAA
>BQXR01000006.1:0-214537 GCA_033238645.1 Thiomicrorhabdus sp. | reverse complement strand
TGCCAATATCAGCGTATCTAACGGCTACAGTGATTAATTAATGTTTTCTGTGTAGGCGGTAGCCCGTTATGATAGAGAGCATGGTTATGAGGGCAAATAGATCGAGCAACCAGGGTCCAAGGCTCCCTAGAAAATATCCATTGTGCAGTTCAAGTAGTAGTTTTTCGAGTGATAGCTTGGATGGATGTTGTTTGATGAGTTGCAGGATTAGGTCATTTGGCAGTGGTCTTATAGGTTTGTTGATTTGCAGTGTTGTATTGTTGAAAAAGTCTGCGGATGGGTTATTGAGTGTATTAAAAGCGGTTAAATCGTGGTTTAGCTGCCAAATTTGTTGATCAACTTTAAGATATAGCCGTTGGTTTTTGCTGATGAAAGTGGCTTTATTAAATGATTCTAGGTTGAAGGGAACTTGTATGTAGTCAACGAACTCTCCATTGTCTGTTAAAAAAGCGACTTTGTTATTTAGTTGCACGAAGATGAATGATTGAAACTTGGCGACTTGCTGAATATCGCCTTGTAATCTAATTTTAATTTGGTTCCAGTAGAGTTGTTGATCTAACTGGCTAAGCCAGTTTTGTTTAAACTGATAGGATTGAGTTGGTTCAACAGGAGAAAGGCCATACCACTGTAATAGCCACGGCTGTTGAATTTTAATATCATTTAGTTGTAGTGCTTTGCTGTGGTTAAGCAGTACCCCAGTTAGGGTGAGGAGGAGTAGACCTGCGGCAACAAAAAGTGCGATAGAACGGTGTAGTTTGCGTGCGAATGATTTGTTCATTGTGGTTTTAATGATCCCTAGGGGTGATATGTTGGTGGAGTAGTAGAGCCATTTTAGAGAGTTTAGTGACAGCGGTAACGGATAGCGTTGCACCACTAATACCATCGATTGTTTGGTTTAATTTTGGCTGATTAATATTGAATGGCTGTTGAAAACCGATATTGTCAAACTGTTGAGTAAAGCTGGGTAATTTAACTTCCCAGCCTCGACTCTCCCTAAATTTAAGAATTCGTAGTGATTGAATTTTATTGTCTTGAATGACGATTCCTACGGTAATAGGCTTTTCTTTCCCTGTTTCATTCAGCACCCAGATGCTTCTTGGAGAAGTGTGTGGCGTGCTACTTTCAACAAGCCAGTAGGGTACTCTTATTTTGTAATAGAGGTGCCCAAGTATCTGTTTAACTTGCTGTTTTAAATGCCCTGTTAACCATAGCTGTTTGGGTTTAGATTGATGCTGACCGACTGCTGGAAAGTAGTTGTTGACAAATTGTTTGATCTTTTCATCTGCATTTGATGCAAGTGCAGGTGAGCCTAGTCCAAGCCCTAAAATGAGGCTTAGGCTTTGTATGAGCGATCTAAAATAGCGTGAGTTCATTAGAAACTGTAGCCAATGGCTAAATTAAATCCATCGGTATTTTTCTGGTCTTTTTTATAAAGTTGGTAATCTGCTTTGAAAACGACATTGGCAATAGGCCAATAGTTTACGCCAAAATCTACTTGGGTCTCTTCGTTGCTGGAATCGGTTGTTTTGTTCCATTGGTTGTAGCGGGTGAAAAGGCCCAGTTTTTCGGTGACTTTAAGGCTAGGCTCGATAAAGAAGCCATACTGTTTGTCGGCATTAGCGGTTTTGGCTGCATTGCCATTGATATCCCATTGAGTATAGAGTGCTTTAAGTGTGGCATTGCTATGGCTGTAAATGGCGTGCGTCTCTAATAGCGTTGCAGCACCGGCATTAGCAACTTGACCTTGGCCTAGGTTTGACTCATGACGAGCGGATACTGCGAGCTCAAGGCCTGGGGTTCCTGTGTATTTTAGACGACCTGTATAGGCTAGGTTGTTTGCCAGCGCTTTACTACTTTTTTGGCGTGCACCACGGATACTATAGCCATCTGTTGCATAAAGCCCTTCAGAGACTAATAAGTCGTAACTGAAACCGTTATCTATTTTACCTTTTAAGGCAACGCCAGCATTCCACCATGTGGTTGGGATAATGTTTTTTTCGATAGGGTTTCGTTCAGTGCCATAAAATGTGTTCGGTTCATGGGTTTCATTCAGGATACCTATGGGAGCAAGTAGCACACCTGTTTGAGTGGTTAATTTATTGGAAATATCTATTTCAATATAGGCTTGTTCAAGCTCAACTGCTCCGCCATAGCCAGTACCTGCCATGGCATGTTCCACTTCAAATTCAGAGGCAAAACGTATACTGTCAGAAAATTCATGGTTGATGAAGAGTACAAAACGGTGAAAGTCTAACTGCTTTTTATCGCTATCAGCTGTTCCAGGTTCTGATGTTGTTAGGTTGTTGTAATGCAGCTCGCCATAACCACCAATGTGCGTTTTATTTACAGAGGCACTAGATTGATTGTCCATTTGTTCTGCCAGAGATTCTATTTGTGATTGAAGTGTTTGAATTTGTTCATCTAGGTTATTGTTACTATCCGCAAAAGCACTTTGTGTGAAAAGGCTACAAGATACTACCCCTATTAAAGTGATAGATAGTGGGCTGAGTTTTAGGGATGTGTTCGTGGGGGTTAGTTTATTCATACTACTCTCTATTTGATGGGTTAAATGCAAATACGAATGATTCGTGTTGATGATAATACTGATACGCCTTTTAAATGTCAATCTAAATGATAATGATTTCTATTCATTAGGGGGTATAGTTATAGAAGAAGCTGGTGAGTAGCGAGATAGGGTAGGGTTCAGGTTTAAATTGAAGGGTTTTTTACAGTGTTGTAAAACAAATACTTACAGTTAGGAACATCAGTGATTCAATATCTAGTGCATAGTGATTGGAGTGAGGTGTTATAAACTCAGCATAAGGCGGAGGAAGTCTTTAGGTTTGAACTAAAGATTAATCACCCGATCACTATCCGTTACCCAGTGAGATAGGGCTTGGATAGTCGATTTTTCTATGCCGTCAAAGTAGGGTTGATTTTTGTAGATTCCACAACGGGTTTCGCAACTACCACAGGCTTTAACATCAACACCATCGATGATCAGTGCTTTAAGCAGTAAAGAGAGGTCTTGATCGTAGTCTGGGTTTTTAATATTGACTTCTCGCGCTAGATCCACCGCATCGTTCATCAGAAACACTCTGACTTCGCATTCATCTTCTTTTAGTTGTTTGGCTAATCTAAGGCCATTGAATGTGACGTCGGTATTGTCGTAAGGTTCTCTATTAAAAATCAGTAGTACTTTCATAGGGCTTCCTTTCTGTGATGAGGCTCTGTGTTGTGCAGCAATGGTATAAGGGTTTTATTTTATTAACGAACTCTTAAGTTAGCAAATAAGCCTAGGCAGTACAATATATTTAATTAGCGGACTTGATCCCTGTTAATAAGCCGTTTAATCACCTCTATCATTTGTGGGTTGGCAAGGTTAAAGTGCAGGGCATTACTAGCGGCTTGATGTGGGCTAAAGATGCTACTGGGAGTGAGAATGGTAATTTAATTTTTTAAACTGTTCTGCCAGTCACAGGAGCTTAAAGCTCTTATGCAGAGTACGGCTACTGCCTTTTGGACGGTGTAGCACACTCTGAATAAAAAAGGTTTTGGGCTGATCTTTTTGAGTATTAAAATGAGCAGGGGGCTTCAGCGCGAACTCTTTTACCCGTAACAGGGTGATTAAATTCTATCGTGGTGGCGTGTAACATGAGACGGTCGGCTTTAAAAAAAGCTTGATCTGTCCCGTATAAGTCGCAGCCTAATATAGGATGGTCGATTTCTGCACTGTGAACACGTAATTGATGGGTTCGACCCGTCTGAGGTCTGAACTCAACGCGGGTGCTAGACTCATCCTCTAAGCGTTTAATCACTTGATAATGTGTTAAAGATTTCTTACCCGTTTCAGCACAAACTTTCTGCAAAGGAAATTCACCCTTAGCAATTGAATAATCAATCTCCCCAGTATCTTCTATCACTAAACCATCCAAAATAGCAGTATAGGTTTTAGTGATTGTCCCTGCCTGAAACTGTTTACCAATATGACCATTTACCAATTTATTGAGGGCGACAATCATAATGCCAGAGGTACCCAAATCTAAACGATGGATCACGTTTGCCGTTGGAAAGTCTTGAACTAAACGAAAATGCACCGAGTCTTTATTAAGCTGATGTTTGCCAGAAAGGGTTAATAGGCCAGTGGGCTTATTAATGAGCAGTAGAGAGTCGTCTTGATAGAGAATATCAATCTCTTCATGACAAGGGGGGGCTATAAATGGATCGGCTTGTGGTTGCATTACTTGAGACTTTTGGACTTTATTAAAGAGGCGAAATTGTAACAAAAAAAATGATATTAAAGGGTTGGCTTTATGTTTCTTAAAAATTGCTAAACCCTTTATAAATATAGGGTGTGATAGCGTAGGGTGGGAGTATTAATTTGATACTGGAGCAAATAGAAAGACCACCATGAGCTTTGCAATGGGGTTGTGGCCGATGTACTGCGGTGGGTTACCTGCTTTTGTGCCTTCAATGTAGGCTTTAATGGCTGGCACATCGGGCGCTAGGGATTTCCAACGTGCGTATTTGTTGCCAATAAACCCCCAGATAATACGCCATGCCAAATTAAGTACAAATACATAACCGATATAGACGTGGATGGTCTTTAATAGAATTTTACCTTCACCGCTCACACCTAATACTTTGCCGTTGAAGATAACCAGTCCAACTGCAATGAGGCCTAATACACAAAGTACATTGGTCCAGTGAAACAGACGAGTGGATTTATCCCATACTGAATAGTATTTAAGTTCGTTGTTGGATGGTGCTATCGGCATGGTCTTTCCTTAAGTTTTCAATAAGATTTAAGGTGGGTATTTTACTTATGGCTATAGTGCCACATTAAACGGGGTAGTTACCATAGATGTTTTTAATAATAGCTGCTTGTAGAACTAATGCTCTATGCGAAAAAGTCTGATACTAAGGTCGTTGTTTATAAAGATTCGTAAATGGCTTCTTAGGATAATAGTAAGGAGTAAAACCAAAAAGGCGAATCAGATGATTCGCCTTTTTTGTAACAGTTAAGTGATAAGTTAATTAATCGTGTCACTAGGTTTATTGAGTTGATTGATGACTTGTTGTAGCTGAGCTTCTAACTCTGGGTTAGTGACTTTACAGGTAACCATATCAAAGTTGTTGTAAAAATAGGGTAAAGAGAAATGGCCTTTAACGAGCCCTCCAAAATGCGGCATGGCGTTAATTGCACTAGTTAGGATGTTGCCAGCACCGCCAGGGCCTGGTGAGGTGGCTAATAAAATCATGGTTTTGTCTTGGTAGACTTTGGAATTAATGCGTGAGCACCAGTCGAATAGGTTTTTATAAGCAGCGGTGTAGGAACCATTGTGTTCGGCAAAGGAGATGATAACGGTATCGCTATTTTGAATCTTTTGCAAAAAGGCCTGAGCTAATTCAGGTTGGCCAATCTGCTGTTCCTTATCTTCGCTGAATAGAGGTAGTTCGTAGTCGTTTAGGTCTAAGACCTCTACAGCGTTACTGTCTAATAGAGTGCAGGCATAGGTGGCCAACTGTTTATTGATGGATTTGGTACTGCTCGGAGTTTTTCAAGGTAGTTGTCCGATAAACATGTTTTATGCAGCTGCTTGAACCACAATGATTTCTCGATCAGGGTTTAAGCTGACTGCACCTATTGGTATCCAGTTTCTGGTCTGTCTACCAGACCATCTTTCTGGATACTTTGATTTTGCTAACTCATACACCGCTTTACGCTGTGCAAGTAGCCTTTTATCTTGTTGCTGATGGCGCTCGTTAGGTGTTACATATCGAATGCCACTATGGCGATGTTCATTATTGTAAAACTGCTCGAACTTCAGCATCCATTCTCTGGCATTCTCTAGGGTCGAAAACCCTATTGATGGCCATTGCGGACAGTATTTTAAGGTTTTAAATAATGATTCCACATAGGGATTGTCATTGCTGACTCTTGGTCTACTATAAGAACCAACTATCCCCAGTGCTTCGAGTTTAGCTCTTAAAGTACTTCCTTTCATCGGACTGCCATTGTCTGAGTGTAATACCAATGGTTTTAATAGGCATTGTTCGCGCATTACGGCACGTTGTACAAGCTCACTGGCTAATTGACCACACTCTCGATCATGAACTTCCCAGGCAACCAACTTGCGACTGTAAATATCTATAATCGCGTATAAGTACCAGTAAAGCCCACGTATACCTGTGGGCATATAACTAATATCCCAACACCACACTTGATTAGGCTCAGTAGCAACATAGCTAGTCGGCTTAGCTCGTTTTACAGGAGGATTAGACCTGCCACGGTGATGTTGTTGATCTTCAGCTTTTAGTACGCGGTAAAACGTTGATTCTGAAGCTAGGTAAATTCCTTTATCGGCTAATCTCGGTACAATCTGTGACGGTGGTAAGCTGGCATATTCTGCTTGGTTACAGACTTCAATAACTCGACAGCGTTCGATGACAGAGAGTTTATTTTTGGGCTCAGGACGTATGACTTCTTGTCGTTTATCCGTCAGAACAAGGCCTTGTTCATCACGCCAGCGGCGTAATGTTCTAGTTGAAACCCCTAATTCTTGTCCAATTTCTTCTTGTCGAGCACCCATTGATACAGCTTCATCAGCCCAGATTAGATATTGTTTTCGCTCACTCAGCAAGGTTAACTCTCCTCGTCTTCCTCGCCGTAGTAAGCTCTGAGCTTTTTTCGCAACATCAGCAGAGCCGCTGCCTCCGCGAGCGCTTTCTCTTTTCGATTTAACTCGCGCTCTAACTGCTTAATGCGCTTTTTATCTGTACGACTGTATTTTTGCTCGACACGTTTACGTTGTGTCTCGGTTGCATTTCCATTAATACAAGCAGTTCGCCACTCTTTAAGCTGTTCAACTAAAAGCCCTTTTTCTCGGCAGTATTGGCTTAATTCTATTTCAGATAATGAGGTGGTTTCCACCACCGCCGCGAACTTGGCTTCTGCTGACCACTGCTCAGGTTTATTTGTACTTAAAGGCATTGTATTTTCAAGGCTTAATTCATTGCGCCAATTGTACAATGTCTGTGCTGAAATGCCTTCTTCTATCACCAGTTGACTAACAGAGCGACTTAATGGTGGTAGAAATTTTCTTAAGACAGCTTCTTTTCTTTCGGATGAATATTTGGACACTTAATTACTACTTTCCGCCTGCTGTTTAGGTTTGGTTTTTATGAAATAGACATCGGACAACTATCCTGACACAGGGGGTGCTACTTGCTGCAAAAGCGATGACATTCATTTTGTCCCCTAGAAATATTTTGAATTGAATAGCTTACTTGGTTTAATCCAAACCGCTGTAGTGAATGAGAACGGCTTGGTGGAATGATGGTTATGACTAAGGTGATGACAAGGCTTCTCGGTCGTGTGGTTGCATAAAATTGATCTCTGGCCCTAAAGGCACAATGCCCGTGGGATTTATGGATTTATGGCTGGCGTAGTAGTGATATTTAATGTGATCCATATGTACTGTTTGCGCAATGCCGGGGGCTTGATAGAGCTCTCGAGTATATGCCCATAGGTTGGGGTAATCCATTAAACGTTTTTTATTGGTTTTAAAGTGGCCGTAATAGACTGCATCAAAACGCACCAGCGTGGTAAACAGACGCCAGTCGGCTTCAGTTATTTGGTGACCGACTAAGTAGCGCTGTTTTGATAAACGTTCTTCAAGTTCATCTAAATGATTGAACAGGGTTTGATAGGTTTTGTTATATGCTTTTTGGATGGTGGCAAAGCCTGCTCGATAGACGCCGTTATTGATGTTTTTATAAATATCTTTATTAATAATATCAATATCTGACCGTAAGGCGGCAGGGTAATAATCTAGTTGAGCTTTGCCTTCATCGATTAAATGATTAAACGCGGTGTTGAACATGCGAATAATCTCTGATGATTCGTTATTCACAATGGTCTGTCGTTTCTTATCCCACAATACAGGTACGGTCACAAGACCATTAAAATCGGGATCGGCGATGAGATAGTTTTGTTGCATGTTTTTTGAGTGGTTTATGTGATCTTCTGTCGCGCCTGGGTATTCGCCAAACACCCAGCTCTCTTCGGGCATTAAAGGGTGTACGATGGATACAGAGATCACATCTTGTAGACCTTTTAAATTGCGAAAAATCATGGTGCGATGTGCCCATGGGCAGGCATGAGAGATATACAGATGATAACGGTTCTCTTCAGCAGCAAAGCCTGATTTCCCGGTTGTTCCTGCTGATCCATCCTGAGTTACCCAGTTTCTAAAGCTTGAATTTGATCGAATAAACTCACTTTTGATGGGGTTTGATTTTTTATGCATTGGTTTGTCTCGCGGTTTATTTTAGAATCATTTGGATTATTCCAATCGATTTCGGCTTTATGATTGATTGAAAATCAGACACACCCTCATTAGGCGGGTTTATTTATTTTAGAGCTGTATGCCCACCTTTTACTTTTTTTACATGAACCTGATTAGGGTTCGCGCGCGGGTTCATCTATATCGTCAATACTACGACAGTATTCGTCAAGACTATAAGCGCCTGCACCATGGGAGGCTAAAAGAAGAAAACCACCTGCAATGGCGAAGTTTTTCATAAACATAATCATCTGTATTTGATCGGCAAAGTTATTATGGAACAGTACTGCTGTTGTGATTGATAATGCTGCTAGAGAGATGGCTGCATACTCTACTTTCCAGCCAACGATAACGGATAGACCCGCTACGACTTCAAGCATTATGACTAGTGGTAGTAATCCGCCTGGAACTCCCATTGATTCCATATAAGTTTGGGTGGATGCGTAAGTGCCAATTTTACTTAAACCAGCCAGTAAAAAAATATGACCTAGAAATAGGCGAGCAACCAATTGACTTATTTTGTTCATGAATAGACCTCCTCTGTTATTACTTTCTATATCTACCTATATTCACCTGATGACCACTGAAACGTCGAGTCAGTTTTTTAGTTAGTCATTAAAGGTTAGTCGATATAGTTATTATTACCGTTGCGATAGCAAGAATAAACAGTGATAATGTGAATTGATTGTTCTATTTGTAGCAACAAAGGAGGGGGTATGGGTCGTTTTGAGAGTATGGATACCTTTATACGGGTAGTTGAAGCGGGCAGTATTAGCGGTGCAGCTGATCGAATGGGGGTAGCAAAATCGGCTGTCAGTAGACGATTGAAAGAGCTGGAAGAGCATCTAGGGGTGGCGTTGTTTAACCGAACCACTCGTAAGATGAACCTGACGGAGACAGGACAAAGCTATTATCAACAATCAGTACGGATATTGGATGATGTACTAGAAGCTGAATTGGCAACCTCTCAGGCGCATGGTGAATTAAAAGGTCGACTTAAAGTGGCCTTACCTCTGAGTTTTGGTCTGATGCACTTAGGGCCGGCGATTAGTGAGTTTTTACAAGCGTATCCAGGGATAGAGTTTGATTTAGATTTTAGTGATCGTGAAGTAGATTTGATGCAGGAGGGGTTTGATCTGGCAATTAGAATTGCGGACTTGCCCGACTCTAGTTTGATTGCGCGTCGTATTGCACCTATCCAAACAGTTATGTGTGCAAGCCCTGATTACTTAGAACGGATGGGTACGCCAAAGTCTCTAGATGATTTAGCTAATCATAAATGTCTCGTTTACAGCCTACTACCAGATCCTGAAAGGTGGCATTTTTTAGGGGCTAAGGGTAAGTTACTGGCAACGAAGATACACCCCTACTTGAAAGCAACCAATGGTGAGTTTTTAAGGGATTGTGCAGTAGAGGGGCAAGGGATTGTTCTACTACCATCATTTATCTGCCATCAAAAAATTGAAAAGGGGGCGTTGGTTCCCATCCTTACCCAATATTGCCAACCTAACTTAGCTGCATATGCAATCTACCCGCAGACCCGACATCTTTCAAAACGGGTTCAAAGCTTAGTTGAATTTTTAGTTAAACGCTTTGAAGATACCCCTTATTGGGATTTGTGTTTAGAGTGCAAAATATCTTGAATATTTTGAGTTATACGGTGGTTGATTGAGTGATTCTGAGTAGCGTGATAGAGGGTGTTTCTGTAAGTTTTGGCGTAAGAAGCGAGACATCTGAACCTATATATCCTAGGCTAATCAGGGACAACTTGTGCATTCATATTGATGCCGTGCGCTGAGTTTGGCATTAAGTAGATATTAAGGTGATGATTGCCATGTCTGTTAGGTAGGTACTCCTCTGTTGGTAATTTAACAGTGACTAAAATTTCCTTGTGATATCTCTGGCTGATAAGGTGTCTAGGCGGTGTACCAACCTGAGTTTTCAGCATATTACGTAAGACAACATAGATACGAGGGTCTTGTAGTAACCTTAAGTTTGGCTTAGCCTGTTACAGCCCCCGTTGTTATTGACTTAGGTCAATAAATATCAAAGAAAACTTATGCTATAGTTATATGTACTTATTTTTTTGTGCTGGTTAATTTATACTGTCAGAAATTAAAATAAATTATAATAAGGAAGCGTATATTGTGAAAAAGACCTTAATTATTGCCAACCTTTTATTGGCATCAACTTTATCAAATGTTGCCACTGCCGCAGAAGTTCCAGCGGAATTAAATAAGAGTTTTTTAGAAGCACTTAAAACACGCGATAGCGGAGATATATTTGCTTCGATCGCTCTTCTTGAAAAACTAATTGCTACACAGCCACAGTTTAAAAGAGCAGAACTAGAGCTAGCGGTCGCTTATTACCGTGCAGCACTTTATACAGAATCTAAGTCTTTTGCAAAGTCAGTCTTAGCAGATCCTTCAACACCAGATAATGTTAAAGAGACCATTGATCTTTTCTTAAGTCAGCTAGTGGCAGAACAAGAAGCGGCTGATGAAAATAGACATAGAGTAACGGGTTCTGTTGCAATCGGTGGTGGTAATGATTCTAACGTTAATGCAAGTCCAGCCTCATCCGTTATTAATATTAATGGATTAACCTTTGTTTTAGCACCGGGTTCTACCGAAAAATCAGGTGGTTACGGGACAATTAATCTTTTAGGAACGCATACTTATTCTATGCCAGGAACAGTTGGTTTGGGCTCAAGACCTGTGCAAAGAGAGTGGACTACTTCGGTTAATTTTTATCGTAAATATTTTGCAGAGTTGTCAGACTATGATCTTGGTGTAGGTACTCTTTCAACTGGTATTAACTTCATCTCTACAACGGACTGGCGTGCGTCTTTTGCAGCAAGAATTGACAAAGTGACTTTAGGGTCTCAAGACTTAGGTATTTT
This sequence comes from Thiomicrorhabdus sp., assembly GCA_033238645.1. Lineage (GTDB taxonomy): Bacteria > Pseudomonadota > Gammaproteobacteria > Thiomicrospirales > Thiomicrospiraceae > Thiomicrorhabdus. Next base: position 203,287 of record BQXR01000006.1, on the reverse strand, counting down.
TAAAGGTATTAACGGTTCTTACACGCTAGTAGATGGTGTGAATGAATACACGCTTACTGCTAGTTTAACGGGGCGTGAGTTTGATAGTGCAGCTAATGAAGGCAGAGAAGGGATTGCTTCAGCACTTTCTTTACAGGCTTTACATCAATTTGATAGTAATCTAACGGGTAAAGCAGGTCTAGGTCTGGAGTTTGTTGATGCTAAAGATGAGAATAAGCAGAATGTAACGAAGTCTTGGAATGCGGGCTTGTATTATGCAACCACTAACAATGTGTTAGTTTATGGTGAGGTTGATTATAGCCAAGCGTTCTATGATGGTGTTGAGCCAATCTATAATGTTACTAGAGATGAAAGAATCGTATCAACGACACTTGGTGCAACTTACAGTATTTCTGAAGGGTATTTGGCGGATTGGAAGCTAAATGCTCGTATTAGTGGTATAAATAACTCATCTAATATTTCAGTTTATGACTATGCAAAAACAGATATCTCAGTTGATTTAAGTAAGCAGTTTTAATTGATCTTGTAGAATTGAATGATTAGGTAAGCTATTTTAAATAATGATTTTCCTAAGATAAAAGAACCCGCGTTTAGCGGGTTTTTTATGTTTAAAATAAAGCAAATACATAAAATGATTGTGGTTATTACAGTTCTATCTAGATGTTAATTTGATTCATGATGATTTTTTTTCACTCTATTTCGTCCTACTTTGATTGCTTGTGAAAATGCTTTATTTGCATTGGTAATATGAGCTAGTACCTCTCAAAGCGGTGATTTCGTACTTTCTAATTATAAGTATCTCTAAATTTACACGCTTTGTTTTAGGTTAGTAGCATGCAATCTTTATAGTTTTATTAATGGAGTTGATGCTTAAATCTCAACTTTATATAAAGAATAGGCTGGGTAGATAAGGCGGGGGGAGATTAGATAACCCCCATTCTACGAACTAACTAAATGATATTGCATTCATCACGCGGTTATGGCGAGAAGATATCACATAATGAGTGTCTAGAATTTAACGCAGTCACTGTAAATAATACGCTGATGGGTGTATTATAGGCCGCTAAGAAATACACCCACCTAACCCTACTTAACAGAAAGACAACGCTTAAACTTTGGATTGATAACGCTATGAAAACGCCAAAACGAATTCTACCTTTAGTGGAAGACGGCCTTGTTGATAAGGTTGTTCGCCGGCTTATGAGTGGTAAAGAGGCTGATGTCTATACGGTACTCTGTGATAATGAGGTTCGATGTGCCAAGGTCTATAAAGAGGCCAGTAAGCGTAGTTTTAAAAAGGCAGTCGAGTATCAAGAGGGCCGAAAGGTTCGTAATAGTCGTCGAGCGAGAGCGATGCAGAAGGGCTCTAAATTTGGTCGTAACGAACAAGAGACTATTTGGCAAAATGCAGAGGTGGATGCACTTTATAAGCTTGCTAATGCGGGGGTGCGTGTTCCTCAGCCCTATGGGTGTTTCGATGGGGTTCTGTTGATGGAGCTGGTTACTGATGAGGATGGTCATGTTGCACCTCGCCTGAATGATGTCTCTATGTCTAAAGAACAAGCGATAGAGGATCATGCTGAGGTGATGGGCTTTGTTATGCGCATGTTGTGCGTGGGAGTCATTCATGGTGATCTATCTGAGTTTAATGTGTTGGTCGATGAGTATGGTCCTGTGATTATAGACCTCCCCCAAGCTGTTGATGCTGCAGCAAATAATAATGCAAAGCGCATGTTGCAACGTGATGTTAATAACATGACCAACTACTATGCACAATATGCTCCTGAGCTACTGAAGAGTCATTATGCAGATGAGATGTGGGCTTTATTTGAAGCAGGCGATTTAACTTTGGAGACTGAGTTAACAGGCCAGTTTACTTTTGATAATCAAGCAGCTGATGTTGACTCTGTGTTAGAAGAGATTAAAGCAGCTTTAGAAGCAGAAGAAGCTCGTCAAGAAAGGATTCGTGAAGCTCAGGCTATTGATTAATTATTTTGAGCCCCCCCTGCTCAAATTCTGCCTGAATATATAAAGTATATTTAGCTTTAATTTCCAATTCAATTCTTAATAACAAGTGTAAAACCCTTAATTATCGAGTTCTCAGTTTTTGAGTCTCAAAATGATATGGGGGTAAGGTAATCGATGGCAAAGAAATTTTATGTAGTATGGCAGGGCAGAACACCTGGAATTTATACAGATTGGAATAGCTGTAAAAACCAAGTCGATAAGTTTGCAGGCGCTAAATATAAGTCTTTTTCAAGTAAAGCGGAGGCAGAGGCCGCTTATAGTGGCAGTTTGTCACCAGTCAGTTCTAAAAGTACAAAGGCAACATCAAGTGCTCCTAAACGTGCAGCAAGTTCTAAAGCACCCAGTGTTAAAACTTATACGGCCGCTGAAATCGCTAAGATGCCTATCGAAGTGAAGATCTATACTGACGGTGGTTGTGATCCTAATCCGGGTAAGGCAGGATCTGGCTTGGCAGTTTATCGAAATGATAAAATATTTGAACTTTGGTACGGCTTATATAACCCTATGGGTACTAATAATACGGCGGAGTTAAATGCCCTGCATCAAGCTTTAATGATGGCTAAAACAGAGAGCGATCTAGGGCGGTCTGTGGCTATTTTTTGTGATTCTAAATACTCAATTCAATGTGTGACGCAATGGGCGATTGGTTGGCAGAAAAAGGGTTGGAAAAAATCGGGTGGAGAGATCAAGAACCTAGAGTTGATTAAAGAGATGTTTGCACTTTATCAGTTGTTAAAAGATAAAATTCAAGTACTACATGTAAATGGGCATGTTGGGGTTGAGGGCAATGAATTAGCAGATAGAATGTCTATTTTAGCGATTGATGAAAAGCCAGCTGATTTTGTGAATTACACTTCTGTCATTGATATACCACAGATACTTTCAATGAGACAGGGTTAGCTTTGATACTAACAATAAATGTATTTATACCCTGTCATCCTTCATCTGGAATAAATTTCTATCGATCCCCCCCCCTGCTCAAAACTTAAATGTAACCACAGAATTTTAAACGATTTATTCAGGGCTTCTCTAACATGATAGGATACGCGGCAATATAAATAATACTGTCTATTTAAAGTCTTATCTCTTTGAATCCGTATTTAACGGGTATTTAATAGAGGGTATTTTGCAGATAGATAGCTACGTGTAAAAGGAATATAGCTCATGGTTCAATCAAGTAACTTGTCCAATGATTCAGTTAAGCTAACCGAATATAGTCACGGAGCGGGTTGTGGTTGTAAAATATCACCCAAGGTATTGGATTCGATATTAAAGACGCAGTTAAAAATAGCGCCACACCCTCAATTATTAGTTGGTAATAGCACTAAAGATGATGCTGCCGCTTTTGATTTGGGTAATGGCACATCGGTATTAAGTACGACTGATTTCTTTATGCCAATTGTTGATGACCCTTATACTTTTGGTCGCATTGCTGCGACTAATGCGATTAGTGATATTTATGCTATGGGCGGTAAGCCTTTAATGGCGATTGCTATTTTTGGTTGGCCAATTGATAAACTGCCACCAGAGGTTGGTCAGCAAGTGATTGAGGGTGGGCGCTCTGTCTGTGAAGAAGCGGGGATTCCGTTGGCAGGAGGGCACTCTATTGATGCGCCAGAACCTATCTTTGGTTTGGCTGTAACAGGTTTAGTAGATAATAAGCACCTTAAGCGTAATGCCTCAGCAGAGGTGGATTGTGAGCTGTTTTTGACCAAACCTGTCGGTATTGGCATCTTAACAACTGCGCAGAAGCAGAAGAAGATTGCACCTGAACATATGGCAATGGCGATAGATGCTATGACCACGTTGAATAAAGCGGGTACAGAGTTTGCAAAGATTGATGGCGTAACAGCCCTGACTGATGTAACAGGTTTTGGTTTATTAGGTCACCTTATTGAAATCTGTGAGGGTAGTGATATTGCTGCCCAGATCCAATTTAATCAAGTGCCTATTTTGCCAAATGTATTGGAGTATTTAGCACAGGGCTGCACACCTGGCGGCACTGGCCGCAATTTTGATAGCTATGGACATAAGGTTTCTGGGCTATTTGACTCAACGATTAGCGAAACACAGAAGATGATACTTTGTGATCCGCAAACATCCGGCGGTTTATTGGCTGCGGTTAGAGCAGAATCGGTTGAGGCTTTTAAAGCAGTTGCAGCAGAACAGGGCTTGGTATTAACCTCAATTGGAAAAACGGTTGCTAGCAGTGCTCAGACACATTGTGTTGAGGTGCTTTAATGGCGATTAAGATTACCGAGTTTCCAGAAGACCTTCCGCAAATGGATGATTTTCGATCTATTGTGCTTAATCAAACTCCGTTAATTGATGTCAGAGCGCCTGTTGAGTTTACTCAGGGGGCTTTTGCTTCATCCTGTAATTTGCCTTTAATGAATGATGAAGAGCGTCATAAGGTAGGTATCTGTTACAAAGAGCATGGTAATGAGGTCGCCACGAAATTGGGTCACCAATTAGTTTGTGAAAGAACACGTGAGCCACGCATTGAATCATGGTTGGCCTTTATAGATAAAAATCCTGATGCACTACTCTACTGTTTTAGAGGTGGACAACGCTCTAAGATTTCTCAACAGTGGCTCATGGAGCAGGGGCGCTCAATAGTACGTTTGAAAGGGGGCTATAAAGCTTTTAGGCGCTATTTGATTGATTTTGTAGAGAGTACACCAGCGTTATTAACGCAAAGAGATATTCAACCTTTAGTGTTGGCAGGGCGTACGGGTTCTGGTAAAACATTGGTGATTCAGCGTGTTAAACATGCTATTGATCTCGAAGGCCTTGCACATCACCGTGGATCAAGTTTTGGCCGTCATGCAACCCCACAACCGAGTCAAATTGATTTTGAAAACCAGCTAGCAATGTCATTGATTCGTTTTTTAGAAACGGCTGAGAATCACCTTGTATTAGAAGATGAGGGTCGAAATATTGGTTCTGTTGCGATGCAGAAGTCACTTTTTGATTTTCTAAAATCTGGCGAGTATATTGTGGTGGATACGCCATTAGCAGATCGTATTGAAATTACGTTTGATGAATACGTTCTGCAAGGACAAAAAGAGTATCCAACAGTTGAAGCATGGATTGAGTTTATGGATGCAGCGCTATTCCGTATTAAAAAAAGAATGGGTGGCGAGCGCTATCAGCGTGTCGTAACCCAATTCGCTATGGCCAATACACTTCAGTCACAATCAGGAAACTATCAAGGGCACTTAGTCTGGATTGAAACACTGTTAACTGAATACTACGATCCCATGTATGACTACCAAATGCAAAAAAACCAAAAGCCAGTCTGCTTTAAAGGCTCTATGGACGAAGTTGTTGAATTCCTACAAGCCTATTAATGCCCATTAGTAGGTGCTTTTAGTACAAACTCCCTCTCTTTGACAGTAATTTTTATACCCTTAGTGACCATCTTTATGGTTTGCTTTTAACTCAAATGTTAAATTTATTTAAAAATAAATTTTATGTATCTGTGAGCCTTTGTGAATGGGGGGTTCATGATTTTTAGTGTGCTTATCTTGTTGATTTATAGAGTGAATATTGTTTGAACAACTGTTTTTTCATGCTATAGTTTTTTACCGTTTTACTAGGAATTACTTACTGTTGATTCTATAAATTGGCGTAAAAGTAGTGTTATCCAGTTACTAGAATAACTATTGTTTAATCATGAACATTATAGGGAGTACTAGAATTATGAAACCAGCTTGGATTCTTATTGCAGACAGCAGTCGCGCGCGTATTTTTACTGCAGAAAACTCAATTGCAAATTTGGTAGAAATTGAAACGATGAATCATTCTGAAGGTCGTCTGAATGAGCAAGATCTTGAGAGTGATGCATCAGGTCATGCTAATGGCACCATGGGGGTAGGATCGCACTCATATACAGAAGAAACATCAGCCAGATCGCATGAAGAGATTAATTTTGCAAAAAGAGTTGCTCAGCATCTATGTAAAGAGTTAAACCTAAATAAGTTTGAGAATCTACTCGTTATTGCTGCTCCTTCCTTTTTAGGGGACTTACGCAGTGCTTGTTCTAATCAATTACAAAAACACATCTCTTTTAGCTTGAATAAAAATGTTGTGACACTCTCTCCGACCGAGATTAGAGGCTATTTACCTGTTTCACTGATGCCTTAGTTCCATTTTATTAAACTTAAATTTAGCCCAGTACACTCGTTAAGATAATCGCGAGGTTGCTGGGTTTTTTAGTATTAGGCTAAAAGTGCAAGGGTCTTTTACTATTAAGGGTTGGCAGCACTAAATTCAAAGGGGTTTAAATGAAATATGGTTACAAAGTGAGTCTAATGCATTTAGCTGGGGTGGTAATTCTGTTATTCGTGATGATCAGCAGTGCGCATGCAGAAAATTTGTTTAGCGAAGCTGATGCTCAAGTTGAGACGATTATTAGGCATGGTGAAGAACCATCAGGCGTTGTATTTAAGATAGAAACACCTGATCCGTTGGCTTTGAAAAAGCTGCCCCCTATGTGGTGAAGTAGGTTAAACGGATTAAACAGGCTTATCCAGATGTAGATATTGCGGTGATCTCTCATGGCGTTGAAGAATATGCCTTAACAATAAAATCGCATAGGGAGTATGCTGCAACACAGCTGTTGTTAAGTACGATGGTGATGGAGCAAGGTGTGAGTCTTCATGTGTGCGGAGCCGTCGCTGGACTAAAGGGCTTGGAGCAGGAAGATTTCCCAAGCTTCGTTTCAGCTTCAGGTTTAGCGCAATTAAATGATTATAAAGTGTTGGATTACACGGTAGTGGTGGTAAAAGCTCTAAATAATAAGCAGCGTAAAGCTCTATTTGAGCGTAAAGAAAAATAAGATATTTTGAACAGGGGGGGGGAATAGGCTATAGCAAAGCCTACTTGAGAGAGTGGGCTTTGTTGGTCTTAAGCAAACTAAATCACTTGCTTAAGTTATTTGATGTTATCTATTTAAGCTTTCTTAAGGAAGGCTGCAACTAGAACAATTTGTGTACCGTTCACTTTGCCTTCGATATGTAGCGGATTGTCAGTTAAGTGGATACCACGAACCATTGTGCCGCGCTTAGCGGTAAAATTGGCTCCTTTAACGACTAGATCCTTGATCAAGGTAACATTATCCCCTTCTTGTAATTGTGTACCATTGCTGTCTTTGGTAGGCGTATTGTTATCATCTTCATCTGGGAGTCCCGCATCAGCCCAAGCTTTAGCCTCGTCATCTAGATACATCATATCTAACAGGTCTTGTGGCCAACCCTCTGCTCTTAGTGCGTGTAACAAGCGGTAAGAGAGGACTTGAACAGCAACTTCTGGGTTCCACATGCTGTCATTCAGACAACGCCAATGATTGCTATCCATGCTACTTGGGTCTTCAATTTGAGCTTTACAGGTGCCGCAAACCAATACCGACTGTTCTGCTGAACCCTCTGATGGCAAGATGTCGATGACGCCTAGCTCATGGTCCGCACCACAAAGTTCACATTTATTGCCACTGCGGTCTTTTAAAGTTTGTTCAATGCTCATAATAGTTACCTGAAATTAATTATTTTAAAGTCACACTGCACATAAAACGGCTAACCAATAGAGGTTTATTTGCAGTGAAAATTGATGTGCATATTATGCCTTTTTTTTATGAAATAATCTGGAAAAAGGGAGAGTTGTCGTTGAGTTAAATGGCTATTTATTGCTATTTTAAGATAAATGACGCAGGTGATAAGTTGCAATAGTTAAAATCAATTTATCTTTTCGACTTTGCTTAGGTTTTTTGCTTTAGTTTTGCTATCGAGCGCTGTAGAATTGATGAACTGTAAAATTAAATGTTAAATAACTAAATTGAATAATAAATACGATACATCAGTAGATTATTTTGCTGTCTTAGGGATCCATTTTGGTGCCTGTGAGAAGACGGTTAAGATGATGTATCGTAAAATGGCACGCCGATATCACCCTGATGTCTCAACAATTCATGAAGCGCAGAAAAAGTTTCAAGAAATTGCATTTGCTTATGATGTGTTAAAAAAACATCGCGAAGCATACTGTCGCGACTATCAACGACACTCTGCAAGAAAACAACATGATACACGAGCAAACCAGTCGCCATCTTCTTCTAAAGCACGCCACTCTTTCTCGGAGTCTTCTTCAACGAGGCATCAAAGTAACCATTCACAGCAGAGTGATGAATCATTTGGTTACTCTAGGCGAGCCTATCGTAAACAGAAGCCTATTGATGGTAAAGATCGCTTGATTACCTACCCACTAACCCTGCGTTATGCTATTCGCCTACTCAAACTGGGGACTTTCTATATTCCTGGCCTCAAAGTGAAAATGAAGTTCACGCGTGAAGCATTTGAGGATAAAACTTTTAGGCTTGAAAGGAAAGGGTATAGTGGTCTGTTTGGTGGAAAGTCAGGAGACTATTTGGTGCGTTTTAACATCAAGATCGATAGTGTTAAGTATCAGCTTGATGAGGGCAATCTGTATGGGCATTTCTCTATCCCTAAGTTACTTTTAAAGCCAAACAAACAAATTGAACTAGAGTGTCCCAGCGGACGCCTAAAACTTCGAATACCAAGAAATTACTCTTCTGAAAAGTATATTAAAGTATTAGGAATGGGCTTACCTGCCGATGGTATACATCGAGCAGGTAATTTTTATGTTCGTTTAAGTGCGTCATAGCTTTTATAGTAATATTACGGCCAAATAAATTGCTAGATAAACCTCTCCGAACATGATTTATCGCTGGTATATTTTGATTTTAAGGTTGAGTATTTATGTAGAGTACTACTAATAGCTATTAATATTTCTATGGCTTTAAATGCCTTGAATTAAGGTAGAATAGACACTATAAAGTTAACTAATTTAAAGAATGATAAAGAGTTTTGAATGCCTCACTCACCAGAATATGATGGCGGGAATTTACTACTAGAAGTAGCGAAGCCAAAAGTAGAACTACCTAAGAAATACCAAGTTGTTTTATTGAATGATGATTACACGCCAATGGATTTTGTTGTTGAAGTACTTCAGCAATTTTTTGGTATTGATGAACTAAAAGCCAGCACCATTATGTTAGCAGTACATCATGATGGCAAAGGAATTTGTGGCGTTTTTAGTCGTGAAGTTGCTGAGATGAAGGTGCAGCAAGTTAACGCTTATGCAAGAGCACACAAGCACCCGCTTATGTGTCAGCTGGAGGTAGCATAATGTTAAGTAAAGACTTACAAATGACCCTGAGTAATGCTTTTAGTGTTGCGCATGAGTATGAGCATGAATTTGTTACTTTAGAGCATCTTCTACTTGAATTATTGGGTGTGCCAGCCGTTCAGGAGGTGATCAGTGCCTGTGGGGCTGAGCTAATTACTATTGAAGAGGGGCTAGAGAAGTATTTAGAGTCTGAAATGTTAGCGCGTAAGCCCGATGAGCTACAGCCTACGATGAGTTTTCAGCGAGTGATAGAGCGTGCTATCTACCTAGTTCAGTCTAATGGATACCCTGAAGTGACAGCAGTTCACGTTTTAGCATCCCTTTATGCTGAACAGGATTCACAAGCGGTCTATCTGTTAGAGAGTAACGGTGTTGAACGTGTTGATGTTTTAAGCTATCTATCTCATGGTATTACGGCATCTGAGATGCATGATTATGTACCGGCAGAAGAGAGTGAAATAGAGCACACTGAAGGTGCTGTAGAGTCAGAGAAAAAATCAGCAATTGAATCCTATACACTGAACCTAAACAGTGAAGTTGAGTCTGGACGCATTGATCCTATTATTGGTCGTGAGTGGGAGTTAAATCGTACTTTAGAAATTTTAAGCCGTCGTCGTAAAAATAACCCATTATTGGTTGGTGAGCCTGGTGTGGGTAAAACAGCGGTTGCTGAAGGGCTGGCCTATCAAATTATTCATCATAATGTCCCTGAGCAACTGAGTAATGCTGTTGTTTATAGTCTAGATATGGGATCCTTATTAGCAGGCACACGTTATAGAGGCGATTTTGAAAAACGTTTTAAGGCGTTATTAAAAGAGCTTGAGCAACAGCCACATGCGATTCTGTTTATTGATGAAATCCATACTGTGATTGGCGCAGGTGCTGTACAAGGTGGTGCAATGGATGCTTCTAACCTAATGAAGCCAGGTTTGTCTTCGGGCAAAATACGTTGCCTAGGTGCGACCACCTACGAAGAGTTTAGAGGGGTCTTTGAGAAAGACCGTGCTTTGGCAAGACGTTTTCAAAAGGTCGATGTTAGAGAGCCAACCCTTAAAGAGAGTTTTGATATTCTTAAAGGCTTGAAGTCTAAGTATGAAGCACATCACCAAGTGAAATACACACTGCCTGCACTTAAAGAGGCTGTAGCACTCTCAGCTCGTTATTTAACAGATAGACATCTACCTGATAAAGCGATAGATGTGATTGATGAAGCGGGTGCAAAACAAGCATTAGCGACACCTTCTAAGCGTAAAAAACAGATTGGTGTTCATGAGATTCAGCAAGTAATTGCGAGTATTGCTCGTATTCCAGTTTCTCAGATTACTCAAAAAGAGAAAGATAAGCTGCAAGATCTAGGCACGAGTTTAAAGCGTGTTGTCTTTGGTCAAGATCATGCAATTGACCAGCTCTCTTCAGCGATAAAATTAGCACGTTCAGGCTTAGCTGACCCTGAAAAACCGACTGGTTCATTCTTATTTGCTGGGCCGACTGGCGTGGGTAAAACGGAATTAACCCAGCAGTTGGCTAACCACCTTGGTGTTGAGATGCTGCGTTTTGATATGTCTGAATATATGGAGCGTCATACCGTCTCTAGACTGATTGGGGCACCTCCAGGTTATGTGGGTTATGATCAAGGTGGGCTATTGACTGAAGCAGTTAATAAACAGCCTCACGCAGTTGTATTGCTTGATGAGATTGAGAAGGCGCACCCAGATGTATTTAATCTGCTGTTGCAAGTGATGGATCATGGGACGTTAACAGATAATAATGGCCGTAAAGCGGACTTTAGAAATATTATTTTGATTATGACCTCCAATGTTGGGGCGGAGCAGATGGCACGTTCAAGTATGGGCTTTACTGTTCAAGATCACATAATGGATTTTGATACTGAGCTTAAAAAGGTCTTTACACCGGAATTCCGTAATAGATTAGATGGGGTTGTGCTCTTCAATCGTTTATCTGAAGAGTCTATGGCCTCAGTCGTGAATAAATTTATCTATGGACTGGAGATGGCTCTGGGTGATAAGAATGTTGCTCTTAAGGTGACTGATGCGGCACGCAGCTGGTTAGCGAAGAAGGGCTATGACCCATTAATGGGGGCTAGACCTATGGCTCGTCTCATTCAGGAGAAGATTAAGCAGCCCTTGGCGGATAAGTTATTGTTTGGTGAACTACAGAAGGGCGGTACTATTATTGTGGATTGCTTAAAGAATGAGTTAACTTTTACCAAAGAGAAGTAATTATTGGTTGTGGGCGAGTTTACCCTAACCTAATATTAAATAAGCCCTGTTATAACAATAACGGGTTTTTTTTGCCTTGAATTTAATCAACTAAATAATATTGGTTTAAGCTTTATTTTGTTGATACGGATCGAGGTGGCAATAAGATTAAGATGCCTTTACTCTAACGCAAAAAGCCCTCTAATGAAGGTCATTAGAGGGCTTTTCAGGGACTTATCTTGCTAATACAACCTGAGCAATAATATCACAATGAATTTATGCACCAGCTTGATAACTTACCATGATTATTTGCCGCGGTAAGTAATACGACCTTTAGTTAGGTCATATGGCGTTAGTTCAACTTTAACAGCATCACCAGCAAGAATTCGGATGTAGTTTTTACGCATACGACCAGAGATATGCGCCAAGATTTTGTGGCCATTTTCTAGTTCTACTTTAAATAAAGTATTTGGTAATGTTTCTAAAACGACACCGTCGAATTCTATAACGTCTTGTTTTGCCATAAGCTTAGGTAAATCCTTAATATTAATTTTGCGCGGATTATACCAAACTTAGTTGGTTAATCCAATAATTATCTCTATTTCAAGTAATTTGTACGGATAATTTTAACGAGAGAGAGATATTCAGCAGGGGGGGTAACCGAATCGTTAGGTGCTTTTGGGTTAAATTCCATCAACCAGCAGAACAAGTTTTGGTCATTTTCACTTAATAGTGCTTCGAAAATTTCAATTTGTTCTGTTGAGATAGTCTGATCTAATGAATCAATATAAGCTACCAGTAGTAGCTCACTCTCTAGATTGCCTCTCTTAGCTAAAAACAGCGCCTTTTTACGCCAGTTTTGAAAGGCCTCTAGAGTTAGATCCATTTTTATCTCTGTCATAGATCTTTAACCATGATCGATTTAAGTTCCTGAATGGCTCTACTTGGGTTTAGACCCTTCGGACAAGCATCAGTACAGTTCTGAATATGACGACAACGGAAAGTGGTTGTTGGGCTATCCAATTCTTTTAAACGGTCAATGTGTTTAATATCTCTAGAATCAACAACAAAACGCTTTGCCGCTAAAAGTGCTGCTGGGCCCGCAAATTGATCAGGGTTCCACCAGAAAGATGGGCAGCTTGTTGAGCAGCAACCACACATAATGCACTCATAGGCTCCATCAAGCTTAGCACGGTCTTCTGGTGATTGCAGGTGCTCTGTTTCAAGATCAAGAGGTTCAGTTTCAAGGAAAGGGTTTACGTCTTTATATTGTTTATAGAACAGCTCCATATCAATGATTAAATCTTTGATAATAGGTAGGCCTGGTAGCGGCCTTAAAGTGACAGTATCGCCTAAATCAGATAGGGATGTCACACAGCTTAAGCGGTTTTTTCCATTCACATTCATACCATCTGAACCACAAACGCCTTCTTGACAAGAGGAGCGGTAGCCGATAGTTGGATCTTGCTCTCGCATTAGGTGAAGCGCGTCTAATAACATGCTATCGGCAGCCAATAGTGCGCTATCAATATCAAAGGTTTGATCATAAGGTGCTTGATCTGTTTCAGGGTTGTAACGACTGATAATAAATTTCATTTCTTAACCTTGCTTAGCCTGCTTAATAAACGCGTGCAGTTGGTTCAATAGATTTGTGGTTTTTTGGTGTTAGATTAACTGGCTTAAAGTCGAGTCTATGGTTCTTCTGGAAGTAGAGCGTATGTTTTAACCAATTGATATCATCACGCTCTTCAAAGTCTACGCGAGTATGTGCACCACGGCTCTCTTGTCTAGCAAGTGCGGAGCAGGCGGTGGCATAAGCGACAGCTACTAAATTTTCAAGTTCATAAGCGGCTAAGCGTTCTAGGTTAAAGATGTTACTAAAGTCGGTTATATAAACTGATTCAAGACGTTCCTGTATCTCTGCTAGGTCATTGACGGCTTGTTGCATGGTTGGCTCATCTCTAAAGACACCACAGCCTTTTTCCATGACCTGCTGTAGATCTTTTTTCAGCTGAATGACCGTGTCAGCATTTTCAGAAGGAGATGGATTCGGCTTAAGCCAACGATTAACACGGTGGATGACAGGCTGTAGATCTAGTGCTGAGTCTGTTTGTGCTGTAGATTTTTTAAGGGCTTCGTGAATGGTTAAAGCCGCTTTACGGCCAAAAACAACAATATCAAGTAGTGAATTACCACCTAAGCGGTTAGCGCCATGAACAGATACACAGGCACACTCTCCAATAGCATAGAGACCTTTTACAGGCTGTTGATTACCGTTTTCATCAGGCGTAATGACTTGACCAGAGATATTGGTTGGAATACCGCCCATCATATAGTGACAAGTAGGGAAGACGTGAATAGGGTCTATAACAGGATCAATCCCAAGAAAGGTCTGGCTGATCTCACGAATACCAGGTAGTCTTTCAGTGATGACTTCATCAGGGATATGACTGATATCTAGTAGAACATAGTCTTTGTCTGGCCCACAACCACGACCCTCGTTCACCTCAATAGCGATTGCACGCGCAACGACATCTCGCGAGGCGAGATCTTTAACACGAGGTGCATACTTCTCCATAAAGGGTTCACCAAGTGAGTTTCTAAGCTTGCCACCTTCACCACGAACCGCTTCAGAGATCAGCATGCCTTTACCTGAAACACCCGTTGGGTGGAACTGCCAAAACTCCATATCCTGTAATGGGTAGCCTGCACGTAGTACCATGCCTAAACCATCACCAGTATTAATACTGGCATTGGTGTTGTTACGGAATGTCTGACCAGCACCCCCAGTTGCTAAAAGAATATGTGGACTCTGTAGGATTTTGTAATCGCCATCATGAATATTCATGACAAGGACACCATTAATGTCGCCTTTTTGATCTTTAATCAGATCTAAAGCGTAGTATTCATCAAAGAAGGTCGTTCCTAGGCGAATATTTTGTTGGTATAGGGAGTGAAGAATAGCATGGCCCGTTCTGTCGGCAGCAGCACAAGTTCTGTGCGCTTGATCTTCCCCGTAGTTTTGGCTCTGGCCACCAAAGGCTCTTTGATAGATTTTACCGTTTTCTAAACGGGTAAAAGGCACCCCAAAGTGCTCAAGCTCACGGACAATTTCAGAAGCTTCCTGACACATAAACTCAATGGCATCTTGGTCTCCAAGAAAATCACTTCCCTTAATAGTGTCATACATATGCCACTCCCATTTATCAGGGGTCACATTTCCTAGTGCAGCATTGATTCCACCCTGTGCAGCAACGGTGTGAGAGCGAGTAGGGAAAACTTTAGAGATCATGGCAATTTTATGGCCATCTTCTACAAGCTGTAGGGAAGCGCGCATTCCAGCACCTCCAGCACCTATAACCAGTGCATCGAAGGTTTCAATTGGGAAGGATTCTGGTGAGTTCATAAATTTCCTAAGAGTGTCGGACTTTTTAACGATTTGTTTAAGGGTGATTACTTGTCTAATTTTGAGTAGTTATCTAAGCTTAAGCCTAACTAAAAAGACTCAGTGTAATTAGAGAGCAGTTAATTAGGACAAGCGCTAGGATGCTGCGATAGATGGTTAACCAAAGCGTAACGTGTACTCGTGGTGCGTAATCGATAAGGATGTCACGAACACCTACCCAAGCGTGTACGACCATTAAAATCAAGGCAATGAGGGAGGTCAGTGCAAAAGCAGTACTGAGTGTCATCGTTGATAACTTATTGCTTAGTTCACTAAGTGTTGGGCTAGCAGGTAACTGTAAAATGATGGCTGCTAGAAAGGGGATATAGAACATTAAATAAATGGCACTGATTCGCTGCCAAATATGGGCTTTTCTACCTGAAAGTGAAGCGTTTTCAATATTAAGATCCATTATGACCATACCTGATAAATAACTGTAATAGTTGTAAAGATCCAAACAGCGATGAGTGCAAAACTAACATTTTTGCTGTTAATCATCTCATAAAGTTTAGGTTCAAGAAAATGTTCAGCTAATAGGTGGCGTAAGCCGCTTAACCAGTGATAGCTTAATGCTGCCCAAAAACCAGTATGTAAAAGCAGTACTAACCAGTGAGAGGTAACGGACTCTAAAGTGACCAGTGGATGTAGCAAAATAAGGTTAGCCAAAGCAATGTATGCGATTAAGCTTACGATCAGCACAACGCCTGTAATTCTATGGGCTGCTGATAGTAGGGCATTGATTGGGAAGTGAAATTCTTTAATACTGATAAAACGAGGACGATTTCCAGGGTGTGAATACATATACGGAGCATCTCTTTTTGAAAGCAAAGTGGTTATTTTTAGCCCATTTTACTGCGATTGTTAGCTTAATGGGTAAGTTTTTTACGTAATTATTTATGACAGATAAACACTAAGATATATTTGTTATTGAAATCTGCTTAATATTGCTCAGAGTTACTCTGCTTGAACCTGGATATGTTTTTGTACTGCGGTGTGCCAATTAATCGAGAGTTGCCATTTTTGTGCCTTAAAAGGGCGGTGAGTTTGCTCTGCGATAAGTGCCTCAAATTGTTGGCGAGTCACTAGGCTCGCTCCCAAGCTGTTTAAGTGTGGCGTTTCAATCTGTGTATCGATGAGCTCGAACTCCCACTCTTTAAGCTGCATGGCGAGGGCAACTAATGCAATTTTAGAGCTATCAGTTACTTTAGAGAACATGGATTCACCAAAGAACATTTTACCGATAGCGACTCCATAAAGACCGCCTACTAATTCGCCATCCTGCCAAACCTCAACAGAGTGTGCATTGCCTGTTTGATGTAGGCTGTTATAGGCTTTCAACATCTCTTCAGTAATCCATGTGCCCTCTTGATCAGTTCGAGGGACTTCAGCACAGGATTTCATGACAGCCAAAAAGTCTGTATCTAAAGTAACCGTAAGACGGTGTGACTGTTGAAGTTGCTGAATAGTTTTACGCAAACTACGTTTAATTTTTAATTGATCAATAAAAAGTACACTTCTAGGGGTGGGTGTCCACCAAAGAATGGGTTCACCAGGGTTAAACCATGGAAATATCCCGTTACTATATGCCTGTAGCAACCACTCTGGTGATAGATCGCCGCCAACAGCCAGTAGGCCATTAGGTTCATCTAAAGCGAGATTGCTTGGCGGAAATAGGACAGGTTTTTTGTCAAGCCAAAATGGTGTCTGAGCTACTGCTTCGGTCATAAAATAAAGGGAACCATATAAAAGGTCTATATCTGCTTGAATGTACTTAAATGTGAATAAATTAAGGGCGGTAAAATCTGCTGGTAATTTTAGCACTAATTGTTGAATAAACCGTTAGAATAATGCAATTAATATTCAATCTGATCTGTGTTCTTAATGGATAGTATATTTCCCCTGATTTAACCGTAAACTTGGCAACTTATAATTTATGACTCAATTTGTTCATCTTCACGTCCATTCAGAATATTCTGTAATAGATAGTACGCTTGGTATTAAGCCGCTGGTTTCGTTGGTTAAAGGCTGTGAGCAGCCTGCAATGGCCTTGACGGATCACAATAACCTATTCGCCTTGGTTAAATTCTATTCTGCTGCTATGGGTGCGGGCATTAAGCCAATTATCGGTTCTGATATGTTGATGGAAGATGATCAAGGTGAGATATTCAGTCTTGTTTTACTCTGTCAAAATGAGCAGGGCTATCTGAATCTGTCGCATCTTATCTCTAAGAGTTATTTAGAGAATCAAAAACTCTATAAAAATAGCATGGTTGGCTTGATTAAGCGAGAGTGGTTGGAAGCGTATAGTGAGGGGCTCATTGTGCTCTCTGGTGGGATTAAGGGTGATATTGGTGTCGCACTTTTAGCCGAGAAGCCTAATCTAGTTGCCAGTCGCATGAAGTGGTGGCAGGCACATTTTGAAGATCGCTTCTATTTGGAGCTGGTTAGAACTGGCCGAGATAATGAAGAGTTGTACATCAGTAAAGTGATTGATGTTGCGCTACGTTATGACGTGCCTGTTGTAGCAACCAATGATGTTCGTTTTGCCAAGTCAGAAGATTTTGAAGCGCATGAAATTCGTACTTGTATTGGTGCGGGTTATATTATTGATGATCAAAATCGCCCTAAGAACTATTCTGACCAGCAGTACTTTAAAACGTCTGAAGAGATGGTGGCACTGTTTGAAGATATTCCTGAAGCAATCAGTAATACGCTTGAAATTGCGAAGCGCTGTAGTCTTAATCTGACGTTAGATACCTATTTCTTACCTGACTTTCCTGTGCCTGAAGGTATGACCATGGATGAGTTCTTTATTGAAGAGAGTCACAAAGGGCTTGATGAACGGTTGAGTTTTTTATTTGGTCACCTCTCAAAAGAGGAGATTGAGCAGAAGCGTGTTGAGTACTATGGTCGAATCAAATTTGAGTTAGATATTATTTTACAGATGGGGTTTCCAGGTTACTTCTTGATCGTTGCGGACTTTATTCAGTGGGGAAAAAACCAACAAATTCCAGTAGGCCCAGGGCGTGGTTCAGGAGCGGGGTCTTTAGTGGCTTATGCGCTAAAAATTACTGATTTAGATCCGATAGAATATGATCTGCTTTTTGAGCGTTTTCTGAACCCTGAACGTGTCTCTATGCCCGATTTTGATATTGATTTTTGTATGGATCGCCGTGATGAGGTAATTGATTATGTAGCTCGTCATTACGGTCGTGATCACGTATCGCAGATTGTCACCTTCGGAACTATGGCTGCTAAGGCCGTTGTGCGAGATGTAGGTCGAGTATTGGGCTTGGGTTATGGTGTGGTTGATGGTATTGCCAAGCTTATTCCGAATGAGTTGGGGATTAAACTAGCAGGTGCGCTGGAGCAAGAAGAAGAGTTACAAGATAAATACGATAACGATGATGATGCCCGTCAGTTACTAGAGTTTGCTTTAAAGTTAGAAGGTACGGTTCGAAACACTGGAAAACACGCAGGGGGGGTCGTTATAGGGCCTAAACCTTTGGATCATTTTTGCCCTCTTCTTTGTGAACCTGATGGTTCAAGTGTGGTGACACAATTGGACAAAAATGATGTTGAGACTGCGGGTCTGGTTAAGTTTGATTTTTTGGGTCTAAGAACCCTGACGATTATCGACTGGGCGCTACAGTCAATCAATAAAGATAAAAAACCAGGTGATGAAGGTTTTATCGATATTGCGCGTATTCCTCTGGATGACCAACCAACCATTGATATGATTCAAACAGGTAAAACCACTGGTGTTTTCCAGCTAGAATCCAGTGGTATGCAAAGTCTGATTGTACGTCTGAAACCAGATTGTTTTGAAGATATTATCGCTTTAGTTGCCCTATTTCGTCCTGGGCCGTTAGAGTCGGGCATGGTTGATAACTTTATTGCGCGTAAACATGGTAAAGAGAAGGTCTCTTACCCCGATGCGCAGTATCAGCATGAAAGCTTAAAAGATACGTTAGAGCCGACCTACGGGGTTATCCTTTATCAAGAGCAAGTCATGCAGATCGCGCAGGTTTTGGCGGGATACTCGCTGGGTCAGGCAGATATGTTACGACGCGCCATGGGTAAAAAGAAACCTGAAGAGATGGCTAAGCAGCGTGATGGATTTAAAGAGGGGGCTATCAATAATAATGTTGATGGTGATCTCGCTATGAAGATCTTCGATTTGGTGGAGAAGTTTGCAGGCTATGGCTTCAACAAATCTCACTCCGCCGCTTATGCATTAGTCTCTTATCAGTCAGCATGGTTAAAAACACACTATTCTGCTGAATTTATGGCGGCACAGATCTCTTCTGATATGGATAACACCGACAAAGTAGTCCATATGGTGAATGAGTGTGGCGCGATGGATCTACAAGTACTGCAGCCAGATATTAATACCAGTGAAATTCATTTCAAGCCTTATGGTGTTGGGGGTGTTAATTATGGTCTTGGTGGCATAAAAGGGGCGGGTGAGGCTGCGCTAGAGAACGTCATTGTCGAGCGTGATGCGAATGGACTTTATAAGGATCTATTTGATTTCTGTTTACGAGCGGGCAAGAAAGTTAATAAGCGTGTTTTAGAGGCGCTGGTTCGAGCGGGTTCTTTTGACTCACTGCATCGCAATCGTCAAGCGGTTATTAATAGTATCCCAATGGCCTTAAAGCAGGCTGAGCAACAGATTAAGAATGAAGAGTTTGGTCAAAACGATCTATTCGGCGAAATGTTATCTGTTGAAGAAGAGGGTGATACGCAGCTGCTCAATGTGCCTGATATGTCAGAAAAGGTGCGCCTTAAAGGTGAAAAAGAGGTACTGGGTCTCTATATGACGGGTCATCCTATCGATATGTATCAAAAGGAGTTGGCCACACTGGTGGGTACATCTTTGGCAAGTTTACGTCCTGAGAAGTGGGTTAAAAGAACCGTTGCTGGTTTAGTCGTTGAGATTCGTAATAAAGTGACTCGATCAGGTAGTCGAATGGGCTTTGCTACACTAGATGATAAGAGTGCACGATTAGATATCGTCATGCGTCCAACTGTGTACGAGGCGATTAAAGATAGTATTCGTGTCGATATGGTGGTGTTGGTGACTGGTGAGGTGAGTGAGGATACCTTTAATGGAGGAATCAAACTGGATGCTGAACAGGTCGTTACGCTTGCAGAAGCGCGGGTTGAAAAAGCCCGAGCGATCAAACTGTCCGTTCAAGGAGATAGCCACCCTGAACAGAGTATTCATGACTTAAGGGTTCTGCTAAGTGCTTATGCTGCGGAAGAGGGGTTACCAATTGTCGTTGATTACACGAACCAAGTTGCTAATGTGCAGATGAAATCACCCGTGGGCGTGCAATATTTTCCAGATGATGATCTGCTTGAGGCGCTGAATGCGCAAGGCTGGCATCCCGAGATTGTCTAGAAAACGGCCAGAAATTTAAATCAGATTATATTAAGAGTCACCTATTTAGTGGCTTTTTTATTTATAAGTATGCCGTAATTTTTATAAATCGACTTATTAATGGCTAATCGCTGTTTATTTTACTTATGACAGTGATAAACTTGATAGTTTGAAAAGATGCGTACCAACCTGCAAAGCCCATGTTTTAAAGCTAATTAGCTAATACGATCAGTATGGTCTAAGTTAATATCTAGTTTAATGTGCAATGCTTAAAGTCTAGTTCTTCAATTGGAGTTAATAATGTCTAAGATCGAATCAATCCTTACCGAGTCCAGAGTTTTTAAAGCCTCAAAAGAGACTAAGTCTAGTGTGACTTTAACAGAGACTAAAATCGCTAAGATGTATAAGGATGCGAAGAAGGATCATGTTGGGTTTTGGTCTGATTTAGCACGTGAAAAACTGGCTTGGTCTAAGCCATTTACCATTGGATTAGATGACTCAAATGCACCTCACTTTAAATGGTTCTCAGATGGGGAGCTAAATGCTTCTTATAACTGTATTGATCGTCATCTAGAAGATAAGAGTGACAAACTAGCGATTATTTTTGAAGGCGATCAAGGGGATATTGAGCGTTATACCTATAAAGAGCTGCATGATCAAGTTTGTCGTTTTGCCAATACGTTAGTTTCTAAGGGCATCACTAAGGGCGATAGAGTTGTTATCTATATGCCAATGATCCCGCAGGCCGTGATTGCCATGCAAGCTTGTGCTCGAGTGGGTGCAATTCATTCAGTTGTCTTTGGTGGCTTCTCAGCAGAATCACTTTGTGATCGTATTGAAGATGCGGGTGCTAAGTTGGTGATTACTGCCAATGCCAGTCGGCGTGGTGGTAAAAGTATTCCCCTAAAAAGTGCGGTAGATGCTGCGCTGGAAAAGGGAGGGGATCACGTGAAAACAGTTATTGTCTTTAAGCGAACAGATGATGACGTCCCTATGAAATCTGGGCGTGATATTGACTGGTTCGAGGCCGAAGCGGGCATGAGTAACTATCATGATCCTGTTATGGTGAATGCAGAACACCCATTGTTCTTACTCTACACTTCTGGATCAACTGGAAAGCCCAAAGGGGTTCAGCACAGTACAGGGGGTTATCTATTAAACGCACATGTCACTAATGAGTGGATGTTTGATCTAAAAGACAGTGATGTCTTTTGGTGTACGGCTGATGTAGGTTGGATCACGGGTCATACCTATGTGGCTTATGGGCCACTATCTGTTGGTGCAACCATGTTGATGTTTGAAGGTGTTCCTACCTATCCTGATGCAGGACGCTTTTGGAAAGTCTGTCAGGATCATGGTGTCACAGTGTTTTACACTGCACCAACCGCCATCAGAGCATTAATGAAGTTTGGTGCCGATCTGCCTAATCAATATGATCTATCACAGCTTAGAATTTTAGGCACGGTGGGAGAGCCGATTAACCCAGAGGCTTGGATTTGGTATTACGAAGTGATTGGTGGAAAGCGTTGCCCAGTGGTTGATACTTGGTGGCAGACAGAGACGGGTGCACACATGATTGCACCTTTTCCAGTCACCAATCTTAAGCCAGGTTCTTGTACGAAAGCCCTGCCTGGGATTGATGCCGCTATCGTTGATGAGCAAGGTAATCCACTAAAAACAGGCGAGGGTGGTTTGTTAGTGATTAATAAACCATGGCCATCGATGATTCGTAATGTCTGGGGCGATGATGAACGTTATAAAAAGACCTACTTTCCGTTAAAGAACCCTAATGTCTATGTGGTGGGCGACAGTGCTTATCAAGATGAAGATGGCTACTTTTGGGTCTTAGGTCGTATTGATGATGTACTGAATGTGTCAGGACATCGTTTAGGCACCATGGAAATTGAGTCTGCACTGGTATCAAACCCACTGGTAGCAGAAGCTGCGGTGGTCGGTCGTCCTCACGAGATTAAAGGCGAGGCTGTCTCTGCATTTGTGGTTTTGAATGTAGACACCCCAGAGGGTAAAGCTCGCGATGTTTTGATTAAAGAGTTGCGTGACTGGGTAGCCAAAGAGATTGGTGCCATTGCCAAGCCAGATGATATCCGTTTTGGTTCAAATTTACCTAAAACTCGATCAGGTAAAATTATGCGCCGACTACTGAGAACCATCGCCAAAGGTGAAGAGATTACACAGGATACTTCTACATTAGAAGATCCAACTATTTTGCAACAGTTCCAATCACAGAAGTAGAGTGACTGTAAATGGTTAGTGTGATTACTTAATTACCTTTAAATACAATAAGATAGTTTTATGTTTTGAGCAGGGGGGCATTTAAATAAAGCGCTTTTCATATTGACATTTAGCTATTAATACAGTATTATTTTTGCAGATTTTTTAAAAAAACAGATTTAAGCGCTATTTAGTCTTATTGAATAGCGACTTAACTTTTAAAAAACCCCGTCTTTACGGGGTTTTTTGTTATTTGAAACCAAGAAATATAGCGGAAGACAGATTTAGTGAGTTTAGAAGAGAAGCTAGAAGGTTTATTAAAACCAACAATTGAATCAATGGGTTTTGAGTTGTGGGGATTTGAGTATCTCCCTGCTGGGCGTCACTCGTTATTAAGAGTGTTTGTCGAAAAGGAAGAGGGCGGTATCAATGTAGATGATTGTGCTGCTGTTAGTCGTCAAATTAGTGCGATTATGGATGTAGAAGACCCTATTAGCAGTGCCTATATGCTTGAGGTATCATCGCCTGGTATGGAGCGTCTACTTCTTAAACCCAGTCAGTTTAAACGTTATATTGGCAAAACAGTACAGGTAAGAACTGCTGTCGGTGTTTTGGGGCGTAGAAGATTTAAAGGTCCAATGGTGCAGGTAACCGACTCAACGATTGAGGTTGAAGTGGATGGTGAATTGTTTGAGATTGAGTTCGACATCATCGAAAAAGCAAATTTAGTAGCAGAATTCTAATCTGGCGTTTATAAAGCAAACGTTAATTTATCAATATTTAAGAAGAATTGGGGCGAATCAGTAATGGGTAAGGAAGTATTAGCCGTCGTTGACATTATGGCAAATGAGAAAGGCGTTGATAAGGAAATTATTTTTGACGCAATTGAAACCGCTTTAGCTACAGCTACGCGTAGAAGCAAAGATGACGAGATTGATGTTCGCGTTTCGATTGATCGTGAAACAGGTGACTATGCAACTTTCCAACGTTGGGAAGTAATTGATGATGCAACGGCGATTGAAGATAATGTGGGTTGGTATCTGCGTGAGATGGATGCCGTTGATGAAGATCCAAATATCGAAATTGGTGAGTTCATTGAAGAGCCAATGGAATCTATTGATTTTGGTCGAATCGGTGCGCAAACCGCTAAGCAAGTTATTATTCAGAAAGTACGTGAAGCTGAGCGAAAGAAGATCGTAGCTGATTATAGTAAGCGTGTTGGTGAAATTATGACGGGTCAGGTTAAGCGCATTGATCGTGGTGACGTTATTCTTGATTTAGGTGAAAATGTTGACGGTGTTATCCCTCGTAACCAGTTAGTGGGTCGTGAAAACTTCCGCATTGGTGATCGTGTTCGTGCTTTCTTACAAATTGTTGAATTCCGTCCTCGCGGGCCACAGTTAGTAATGTCTCGTGCTTGTAACGAGATGCTAATGGAGCTATTTAAGATTGAAGTACCTGAAATCGGTGACGATTTGATTGATGTAATGAGTGTTGCTCGTGATATTGGTTTCCGTGCAAAAGTTGCTGTTCGTGGTAATGATCCTCGTCTAGATCCGATTGGGGCTTGTGTTGGGATGCGTGGTTCACGTGTACAGTCAGTCACCAATGAAATTGGTGGTGAGCGTATTGATATCATCTTATGGGATGCTAATGATGCTCAGTTTGTTATTAATGCTATGGCGCCAGCAGATGTTACTTCAATCATGGTTGATGAAGATAAGCATACAATGGATCTTGCTGTTGATGATGAGCAGCTTTCTCAGGCGATCGGTAAAAGTGGTCAGAATATCCGTCTAGCCAGTGAGTTAACGGGTTGGGAACTGAATGTTATGAGCGAGACAGATATGGCCGCTAAGCATAATAACGAATCTAAAGGTCAGGTTGATGTATTTGTAACCGCTTTAGATATCGATGAAGAGATGGCGGATGTTCTTGTAACGGAAGGTTTTTCAACCATTGAAGAAGTCGCTTATGTGCCTGCGGGTGAAATGCTTGAGATTGATGGCTTTGATGAAGACATCGTTTCAGAGCTAAAGCAGCGCGCTAAGGATGCATTATTAACAAAAGCAATTGCAGATGAAGAACGTCTTGCGCTTGCACAACCTGCCGATGATCTTCTCACTTTAGAAGGTATGACTGAAGAGTGGGCAAAACAGCTTGCAAGTAATGCCATTATTACGCAAGAAGATTTAGCAGAGCTAGGCACTGATGAAGTGTTGGAATTCTTGGATATCGATGAAGCTAAGGCTGGAGAATTAATTCTTTTAGCGCGTGCACCATGGTTTGAAGAGTCACAGGGAGAGTAAGTATGTCAGAAGTATCAATAAAAGAATTTTCAAAAACACTCAATCTTTCGGAAGAAAAGTTACTTTCTCAAATGACGGCATCAGGTATTAAAGGCAAGAAGTCTGGCGATAAAATCAGTGATGACGAAAAAGGTAAATTACTAGTTTACTTAAAAAGTCTTCACGGAGAAACTTCGGATGAAGCACCTAAAAAAGTAACCTTAAGACGTAAGCAAACTCTTAACTTATCTGCTGGTGCAGGAAAAGATAAGCGTAATGTTAAGGTTGAAGTTCGCAAGAAGCGTACTTATGTTAAAAAAGAAGAAGTAACTGAAGATGCATCTGTTGTAGAAGCTGCGTCTGCTGAAGTAGTTGCGGTTGAAACGCCTACTGAAGTTAAGGTTGAAGTTTCAAAGCCACAAGTTAAGGCTGAAGCACCTAAAGCACAGAAACAAGCTACTAAGGCACGTACTAAGCCAGAAGTGGTTCAGGTTGCAGCGCCTCCAGCGGCTAAGGAAGATCACTCTAAAGCAGCTAAAAAGGCTAAAGATCAAAAGCATCATGAAACACGTAAAGTGAATGATGGTAAAGACGGTCCTAAAACAGCTGCAAAACCAGGAGCTAGAAAAACAACGGGTGGAAGACCTGGTGGTGGAAGACCTGGCGGAGGCAATCGTCGTCCACAACGTGGTCGTAAGGGTGGCGGTCGTGAGAAGCGTGCTCCGTTACAGATGGATAATGAGCATGGTTTCCAGCAGCCTACTGCACCGGTTATTAAAGAAGTTAAAGTGCCAGAAAGTATCACTTTGTCAGCTTTAGCTGAGCAGATGTCTATTAAAACTGGGGAAGTTATCAAGTTTATGATGATGGAACTAGGAACGATGGCGACGATTAACCAGATTCTTGACCAAGAAACAGCGATGCTGATTGTTGAAGAAATGGGACATACTGCCGTTGCTTTCAACGAAGTAACGGTTGAAGATGAAGTCGTAAACCAAGAGTATCACGGCCAAACAGTAACGCGTTCTCCTGTTGTAACGATCATGGGTCACGTAGATCACGGTAAAACGTCACTACTTGATTACATTCGTAAAGCGAAAGTCGCACACGGTGAAGCGGGTGGAATTACTCAGCATATCGGTGCATACCATGTTGAGTCAAATATGGGTGGTGTTACCTTTATCGATACTCCAGGTCACGCAGCCTTTACAGCGATGCGTGCACGTGGTGCAAAGATTACTGATGTAATTGTAATCGTTGTTGCAGCGGATGATGGTGTTATGCCGCAGACTAAAGAAGCAATTCAGCATGCTAAAGCGTCTGGTGTTGGTATGGTTATCGCGGTTAACAAAATGGATAAAGAAGAAGCCAATATGGATCGCGTTATGCAGGAGTTGGTTGCTGAAGAAGTTGTTCCAGAAGCGTGGGGTGGTGATGTTCAGTTCATTCCTGTTTCAGCTAAGACTGGTTTAGGGATTGATGATCTACTAGATGCAATCTCTCTTCAATCAGAGATGCTTGAGCTTGAAGCGCCTACTGAAGGACATGCTAAAGGCGTGGTTGTTGAATCTCGTCTTGATAAAGGACGTGGTACGGTGGCAACGGTCTTAGTTCAGGCTGGTACTGTGAAGAAGGGTGATATCGTTCTTTGTGGTATGGAGTACGGACGTGTTCGTGCGCTAATCAATGATGCTGGTCAGACTGTATTAGAAGCAGGTCCATCTATTCCAGTTGAGTTATTAGGTCTTTCAGGTGTTCCTGTTGCTGGTGATGAGATGATTACCGTTGATAATGAGCGTAAGGCTCGTGAAGCTGCGACATTCCGTCAAGGTAGATTTAAAGAGTTGAAGATTGCTCGTCAGCAGAAGTCTAAGTTGGAGAACATGTTCAATAAGATGGCAGAAGGGGATGTTCAGCACGTTAATATTATCCTGAAAGCAGATGTGCAAGGTTCTATCGAAGCGATCTCAGATGCATTAACTAAGCTTTCAAACGAAGAGATCAAAGTAAATGTTATCTCAACGGGTGTGGGTGGAATTACAGAGACGGATGCTAACTTAGCAATCGCTTCTGAAGCACTTATCTTCGGCTTTAATGTTCGTGCTGATGTTGCAGCTAAGCGTTTAATTGATATTGAAGGTATTGGTCTTAAGTACTATAGCGTTATCTATGAAATTGTTGATGAAGTTAAACGTGCCGTTGAAGGTAAGTTGGCTCCTGCAATTCAAGAGAATATCTTGGGTGTTGCTGATGTACGTGAAGTCTTCAAGGCACCTAAAATTGGTCTTATTGCGGGTTGTATGGTTACTGAAGGGACTGTTAAACGTAATAACCCAATCCGTGTTCTTCGTGAAAATGTTGTTGTCTATGAAGGAACTCTTGAGTCACTTCGTCGATTTAAAGATGATGCACAAGAAGTTAACAAAGGAATGGAGTGTGGTATCGGTGTTAAAGACTATAACGATGTTAAAGTCGGCGACCAGATCGAGTGTTATGAGCGCGTTGAAGTAAAACGTACTCTAGACGCTAATAACGCAATTACCAGTTAAGCCGTGGTGGCCTTATAGGCTACCAAAGCTCTACTGACATCTAAAATGCCCCGCTGGGGCATTTTGTATTTATAAAGAGAAGTTTTAAAATGAGTAATCAAGCAGTGAACCGCCCTACGAGAGTGGCTCAAGAAATTAGACGTACTTTGTCGCAAATGTTATTGCGAGAGGCAAAGGATCCACGTTTTCAAAATATTAATATTACCGCGTGTAAGATCAGTAAAGATTTAAGTATTGCTAAAGTACACTTTGCCTTAATTGGCCATAATGCAGGTGATCCAGAAGTTCAAGAGACTTTAGATGCACTAGAAAAAGCCACAGGTTTTTTTAGATCTGAAATAGGTAAAAAATTGCGTTTGCGTATTGTGCCGCATGTTCGTTTTTACTATGACAATATTCCTGAGCATGTACAGCATATGGAAGACCTCATTAATAAGGCATTAAATTCATAAATGACTCAATTTAAAAGACCTCCAAAGCAGCATATTGATGGCATTATTCTTTTGAATAAGCCTGTAGGCCCGTCTTCCAATGGTATTTTGCAGAAAGTTATGCGTATCTTTAATGCCAAGAAGGGGGGGCATACAGGTGCTTTAGATCCCTTTGCAACGGGTTTATTACCGATCTGTTTAGGGGAAGCCACTAAGGTTTCTGGTTTGTTATTGGATTCTGATAAACGCTATACCGCGACTTTAAAGCTGGGTGAGCAGACGGACACTGGTGATACGGAAGGTGAAATTATTAAACAGCTGCCAATACCTGAATTGACTGAAGATGATATCAAAGTCGTTTTTCAGCAGTTTACCGGTGATATTGAGCAGATTCCACCAATGTATTCCGCTTTAAAACATCAGGGTAAACCACTCTATTTCTATGCCCGTCAAGGGATTGAAATAGAGCGCACAGCACGTCCGATTACCATTAAAAAACTCAACTTAATCTCTTTTGAGCAGGGGGGGGTCGTTTTTGATGTTCAGTGTACCAAAGGGACTTATGTTCGTACACTGGGTGAAGACATCGCTTTAGCATTAGGTACTGTAGGTCATCTAATCGCTTTGCATAGAACACAGACAGGTGATCTGAGTGGTGACGATATGCTGACTTTTGAAGAGATTGAACAGCAGAAGTTTGCTGCGATACACCCCATCGATATTGCCTTAACACACCTTCCGAGAATGGATCTATCCAAGGAAGAGGTAGATTTGATTCAACATGGTCAAATGTTGGATTATCCAAAACCTGAAACTGAATTAGTACGCCTTTATGATCAAGGTGAGTGTTTTGCAGTTGGTGAGTGGTCTGAGAAAAAACAGATGTTAAAAGCAAAGCGTGTCTTTAATCTACATTTAGCGAAAGAAGCTGCTGAGTTAGCAAAACAGAAAATATTTGAAGAGTGTGAGCAGTCATGATTTTTTCACAGGCTGACGGTATTTTGGATTTAAGACCCAAAGCCAGCTTTGAGCTAGCACACTTAAAAGATTCAAGCAGCTTAGAGTGGCAAGACCTCCCCGTGCGTTTAAACGAACTGCCAGCATCTCCTGCTAAGTTATTCCTAGTCGGAGATAAGGATGAGATAGAAGCTGCCAGTGTCTTTCTAGACTCTAAGGGCTATGAGGTCAATGGATCTCTAGTAATAGACAGTGTCGAAGCGATGCAGAATTGGTCACAAAGTCTGCCAGGTCAGGTTGTTTCAGGAAATGAGTCTAAAGTATTGTGGAAGCCAAGCACTTTAGTGGTTGAATTTGTTGAACACTATTTTGAGCAGGGCTTAGACCCTAAGGCACAGAAACCACGCCCTAAAGCCTTAGATCTTGGTTGTGGTGGCGGACGTGATGCTGTTTTTATCGCCAAACAAGGTTGGCAGGTTACAGGGATTGATCAAGAGGCGCGTGTTTTAAAGCGTGCTAAACAACTGGCTTCTAGTTCCGGTGCTTCAGTTAAGTTTAAGTGCTGTGACCTAAAGAAAACGGACTGTTTTCCAGAAGCTGAATTTGATCTGGTCACGGTTGTTCGCTACCTGAATCGAGAGCTATTTAGTCAAATAGATGCAGCTATTATGCCCGGTGGTTATATTGTCTATCAGACCTTTGTCACGGGTGCGGAGGCCTTTGGATCGCCAAAAAATCCTAACTTTATATTACAATTTGGTGAATTAAGTAAAATTTTCCATAGTTACCAAATTATTGTTGATAGAATAGATGAATTATCGGATGGACGCCCCGTGGCTTCATTCATTGCACAGAAACCCATTGCGACTTAAGTTCAATATAGTGAATACATCGCAATAACTGTTTACTTCAGGAGATGGTATGTTATCAATTTCGACCGATGAGTTATTTGAGTTTTTTCAAAAGTACATGATTTGCGAATCTTTGACTAAGAAGGAAGTTGAACGCTTAATTCACTACCTTCAAGATAAGCAGTTTGAAGGGGGAGAAATTATCTCTGATGCGGGTGAAGTGGGTGAGTCACTTGGTTTTATTGTTAAAGGCAAGGTACAATTTACAGGCACCGATACAGACTCAACAGCGGTTGGTAAGCAGGGTGTTGGAGAGTTAATTGGTGAAATGTCCTTTTTTGATCGTACTCCACGTAATTTAAGAATGAGTGCAACTAAAAAAGGCGCTAAGTTGTTTATCCTTACTCGCGCTATGTACGAACGCTTAAAAGTTGAAGAGCCATTTATTGCTGTAAATATTTTAGAGAATGCAATTGTGAGCTTAGATCACCTAGTACGCAATATGGGAGATGATATCTCTGTACTGGAGCACTATGTACACGGGTTTGGTAAGCGATAGTCTCTAAGGTAGCTAAATTAGTGATCTATTTAGTATAGTATTAGATCATGATTAGGTCACGACTAGGTTTTAGATTTAGTTGTTGAAAATAGGCCAGTCCTTTTTAAGAGGGACTGGCCTATTGTGTTTTTACAGGGAATATGTATAATGTCGCGGCTCGCTCCTATCATCGGTTGTGGAGGCGGGCTTATTATTAAAACCGATTTTGGAGATAAAGTATGTTTAACGCAGAAGTTAAAGCAAAGATTGTTGCAGAATACGCAACTAAAGAAGGTGATACAGGTTCACCAGAAGTACAAATCGCACTTCTTACAGCACGTATTAAGTACCTAACTGAGCACTTTAAGACTCACAAGCAAGATAACCATTCTCGTACTGGTCTATTACGTTTGGTTAGCCGTCGTCGTAAGCTTTTGGATTATATCCATAGAAAAGATGGTCAAAGATACCTATCTATTATCAAGCGTCTTGGTTTACGTAAGTAATCTAGATTGTTTGAATAAAAAAACCCTGCCTAGCAGGGTTTTTTTTTGCCCAAATATTCTCCTCAAATATTACTCATTAATCCTCAAATAAATTGATACAAATCCCTAGCCAATTAGGCAATAAAGGGTAGAATAGCTGAGTTAAATTACTAAATAATTCACTGGTAATGTTTGTCTGTAAACCAATGAACCTGAATCCCTAAATGGCTACTGTTTATCTTTTTTGACAGTCTATTTAGGGATTCAGGTTTCAGTCAATCATCAGTATTGAATAACAATGAAATCAAAAGGAATTTTCATGGCTAAGATTACTAAGTCATTCCAGTACGGTAAACACGAAGTTACCTTGGAAACAGGCGAAATTGCACGTCAGGCAGATGGTGCTGTAATGATTGGTATGGGTAATACCCGTATTTTAGTAACCGTTGTTGCAGCGAGAACAGCTAAAGAGGGGCAGGACTTTTTTCCTCTAACGGTTAACTATCAAGAAAAAGCTTATGCAGCAGGTAAAATCCCCGGTGGTTTTTTAAAGCGTGAAGCACGTCCTTCTGACAAGGAGACTTTAACGTCTCGTTTGATTGATCGTCCTATCCGTCCACTATTTCCTAAAGGTTTTAAAAACGAAGTTCAAGTCATTGCAACCGTTGTTGCGCTAGATGCAGAAGCGGGTACAGAGGTTGCTGCCATGTTGGGAACCTCTGCCGCTTTAGCCATTTCTGGTGTGCCTTTTGATGGCCCTATTGGTGCTGCAATTGTCGGATATAAAGATAATCAATATCTGCTAAATCCAGGTATTGATGATCTACAAACTTCAGATTTAGAGTTAAGTGTTGCTGGTACCAAAGATGCCGTATTAATGGTTGAGTCTGAAGCGTCTGAACTGTCTGAAGAGATTATGTTAGGTGCGGTGATGTTTGGTCACGCTCAAATGCAAACAGCGATTCAAGCCATTACAGAGTTTGCTGCTGAAGCAGCTAAACCAAGCTGGAACTGGCAAGCAGATGCTGAAAATATTGAGCTTAAAGATGCCGTGTTTAGCTTAATCCGTACTGATGTTGAAGCGGCTTATAGTATTGCAGATAAGATGGATCGTTATGATGCATTGAATACTGCAAAAGCAAAAGCAATTAGTGAACTAGGAGCTTCTGCTGAAAATGCCGCTGGTTATGATACGAAAGAGATAGAAGGTGTTTTTGGCAAGCTTCAAAAAGATATCGTCCGTGGACGTGTTATAGCAGGCGAGCCGCGTATTGATGGACGTGATACTAAGACCGTTCGTCAAGTAACTTGTAGAGTGGGTCTTTTGCCAGAAGTTCATGGTTCAGCCCTATTTACACGTGGTGAAACTCAGGCATTGGTTGTAACAACGCTTGGAACAGAGAGAGACGCTAAGATTGTTGATGACCTTGCAGGTTCTTATCATGACCGTTTTATGTTGCACTATAATTTTCCTCCGTTCTCGGTTGGTGAGTGCGGTCGTGTAGGTATGCCGGGACGTCGAGAGATCGGTCACGGTATGCTTGCTCGTCGCGGTGTGGCTGCTTTATTACCAACAGCAGAAGAGTTCCCATATACCATCCGTGTTGTATCAGAGATCACTGAATCAAATGGTTCCAGCTCAATGGCATCTGTTTGTGGTACTTCAATGTCGTTGATGCACGCTGGTGTGCCTATTGCAGCGCCTATTGCAGGGATTGCGATGGGTCTTATTAAAGAAGACACTGGTTTTGCAGTTCTTTCAGATATTCTAGGTGATGAAGATCATTTGGGTGATATGGACTTTAAGGTTGCAGGTACTGATCAAGGTATTACAGCTTTACAGATGGATATCAAAATCACGGGTATCACTGAGGAGATTATGAGTCTCGCTTTAGAGCAAGCCAAAGCAGGTCGTTTAACGATTCTTGACTCTATGGCAACGGCTATCTCTTGTTCTAACCAGAAGGTTGCTGCAAGTGCACCGCGTTTCACAATGGTTAAAGTGAAACCTGAAAAGGTTCGTGAAATTATTGGTAAAGGTGGATCAACTATCCGGGCTCTAACTGAAGAGACAGGCTGTGTGATTGAGATCGATGATGAAGGGAATGTAAAAATCTCCTCAAACGATGATGCTGCTTCAGAAATGGCTATTGCGCGTATTGCTGAAATTACGGCTGAGCCTGAAATTGGTAAGACCTATGATGCGGTTGTTAAGAAGATCGTTGATTTCGGTGCTTTCGTTGCTTATATGCCAGGTCGTGAAGGTCTAGTTCACGTTTCTCAGATTGCAGATGAGCGCGTTGAGAACGTTGAAGACTATCTAAAAGAAGGTCAAGAAATTCGCGTTAAACTGACTGAAGTAGATAAGCAAGGTCGTGTTAAATTATCGATCAAAGCAGTTGAAGAGTAAGACTCTTTAATTTGTTAAGTCAAAAAGGGCCGTTCTTAGAATGGCCTTTTTTGTATTAAGCAATGTGTATTAATAACGCACTCTTTTTTAGAGTGTTTTGTGTCACTGAATATAGAAACACACGTTAAGTTTTATAGATCTGTGCTACAGAGCATTCAACTCATAATCTTGGAATAAAATATGTCAAAATCGCATCCCGCATTTGAATTTATTGGTCAACATACAATCGATTCTTTGAATCTAACAGTAGAGCATTATCAACATAAAGTGACTGGTGCTACCCACTATCACTTGGCCGCAGATGATCCACAAAATGTGTTTTTAGTTGCCCTAAGAACAGTGCCAATGGATTCAACAGGTGTCGCGCATATTCTGGAGCACACGACACTTTGTGGTAGTGAAAAGTATCCTGTTCGGGATCCATTCTTTATGATGATCCGTCGTTCACTAAATACCTTTATGAACGCTTTTACTTCAAGTGATTGGACCGCCTATCCATTTGCGACAGAGAATAAAAAAGATTTTCAGAACTTGTTACAAGTCTATATGGATGCCGTATTTTTCCCGACTTTAGATGTTTTAGATTTTGCGCAAGAAGGTCATCGTTTTGAGTTTGAAGAGATGACTAACTCTGACTCTCCTTTAACTTATAAAGGGGTGGTTTTTAATGAGATGAAGGGGGCTATGAGCTCACCTATCTCTACTTTATGGCAGGCATTTTCAGCGGAACTTTATCCAACCAATACTTATCACTACAACAGTGGTGGTGAGCCAGAAGATATTCCTGATCTAACACATCAGCAACTATTAGATTTTCATAAGAACCATTACCATCCATCCAATGCGGTCTTTATGACCTATGGCGATATTTCTGCCATTGATCATCAGACTGAGTTCGAAGTGCTTGCTTTGGAGCGTTTCAAAGACACGGTTAAACAAGTACATGTGGGTTTAGAGCAACGTTTAACTGCGCCTAAAGAGGTCAGTGCGACCTATGCCTTAGATGAAGAGAGTGTTGAGCAGAAAACACATATTGTCTTAGGTTGGTTATTGGGCGAAAACAAAGACCCTATTCAGATTTTGCGAGGTCATCTACTGTCTGCGGTGTTATTAGATAATAGTGCATCTCCTCTGCGTATGGTTTTGGAGGAGACTGATCTAGGTACTGCGCCTTCACCCCTGTGTGGATTTGAAGAGTCTAATAAAGAGATGGCTTTTGTTGTGGGTGTGCAAGGTTCAGAAGCGGAGCATGCCGTGGCTGTTGAGACGTTGGTTCTAGATGAGCTACAACGCATTGTAAAAGAAGGGGTTGAACAGTCTCAGGTGGAGGCGATGTTGCATCAACTAGAGTTATCGCAGCGTGAAGTCGGCGGGGATGGTTACCCTTATGGTCTTCAGCTTATTCTACACGCACTACCTGGCGCACTGCATGAAGGGGATCCTATTGCATTGCTTGATACTGATCACGCTTTGAAGCTGCTAGAAGATGAAGTAAAAGATCCGCAGTTTATACCGAATTTGGTACAAAGTTTATTGCTTGATAACCCGCATCGTGTTCGCTTAACGATGACGCCTGATACCGAGTTATCAGCACAAAAAGACCAAGCAGAAAAAGATAAGTTAGCCGCGATACAGGCTAAATTAACCGATGCAGAAAAACAGGTTATTATTGATCAAGCGGTTGCTCTAGAAGAGAGACAGGCACAGATTGATGACCCTGATCTTTTGCCAGAGGTCACAAAAGACGATATTCCTGAAACAATTAAAAGGTATCATGCTGCATCATCTAAGGTTGGCAGTGTACCCGTGACGAGTT
Source organism: Thiomicrorhabdus sp. (assembly GCA_033238645.1). Lineage (GTDB taxonomy): Bacteria > Pseudomonadota > Gammaproteobacteria > Thiomicrospirales > Thiomicrospiraceae > Thiomicrorhabdus. Next base: position 168,449 of record BQXR01000006.1, on the reverse strand, counting down.
ATCAGTGTGGCAGTAATGGATTAACCTATGAGCAGCTCATTATTGATCTGCCAGAACTGACTGAAGCTGAAAAGGTGTTAATGCCTCTCTTTAATAGCTGCTTCCCAGAAGTGGGTAGTGGTGGCAGGGACTATCTTGATACACAATCCTATCAAGCTGCAATTTCTGGTGGTATCTCTGCGCGCTCTGCTGTGCACTCTAAGTTACAGTCACCACAAGGCTGTCATAGTCACTTTATGCTCTCCTCTAAGGCGTTGAATTGTCATCAAGATAAAATTGCGGGTCTGATTGAGGATACGCTCTATACTGCGCGTTTTGATGAGTTGGCTCGCTTAAAAGATTTAGTCGGTCAAATCAGAGCATCAGTTGACCATGGCATTACAGGTAATGGTCATGGTTTAGCGATGATGGCGGCAACACAGAACTTTACCCCTGCGGCTCAGTGGAACTTCCAACGCTCTGGTTTTGCTGGTATTCAATATATTAAAAGTTTAAACGATGATCTTCAGGCTTCTGATGAGGCGTTAGAGACATTTGCTAATGGACTGGCAGGTATCCAAACTAAGCTTTGTCAATCGGCTAAACAGGCACTAGTGATCAGTGATGAAGCAGGTCTTAGTTCTGCGCTAACAGGCTTAGACTCAAGTTGGAGCAAGCTGTCTAGTTCAGATATTGTCTCAAGTAAATTTTCTATTGAGGCAACACAGCAACCGATTAATCAGGCATGGGTAACCAGTACACAGGTTAACTTCTGTGCCTTAGCTTACCCAGCCGTTATGGCCGATCATGAAGATGCGCCAAAGTTAGCTGTATTAGCTGCTTGTCTGCGTAACGGTTTCTTGCACTCTATCATTCGTGAGAAGGGTGGGGCTTATGGTGGTGGTGCCAGCTTTAATCCAGAAGCCAGTGCGTTTGTCTTCTACTCTTACCGTGATCCACGTCTATTAGAGACCTATGAAGATTTTAATAAAGCCACAGATTGGTTAATGAGTTCTGATGCCACTCAAGCGAAAGTTGATGAAGCGATCTTAAATGTGATTAGTTCCATGGATAAACCAGGCTCCCCAGCAGGCGAAGTTAAAAAGGCATTCTATCAAGGACTTTATGGACGTAGTTATGATATTCGTATGGCATATCGCCATGGTGTGATCTCTACGACGTTAGATGAGTTAAGAACGGTCGCGGATCGTTACTTAAGTGGAGACAATGCATCCGCAGCGGTATTAACCAATACGGGTGGCGCGGAGTTATTAACAGATTCTGACTTTGAAATCATTACGCTGTAATGAGGTTGTGGGTTAAACGCATTTAAATCCACACCACTTAGAAGTCTTTATAAACGGTTTATCTCTATTTAAGGGGTAAACCGTTTTTGATTGGCAAATTATTATCTTAGAAGGGTTTTTGAGAGCCAACCAAAAGCTTTAATTAAATTGAGCAGGGGGGGTAGGCTTTTACAAACTTTAACTGAGCATCATTAACAGGCACTCTATCACCTCTTGCCTCACAGGCCATCTCTATTGCTGTCTCAGCATCAAAACCAAACTCAACCATTAGAGTAATGGCTACCGTACCTGCTCTTCCTCTGCCTCCATGACAGTGAATGGCCACCTGCTCACCATTTAACAGGTCTTGTTTTAAATATTGGTTAAACTGCTGTAAGAGTTTTAGATCAGGGACTGACATATCTTTAATGGAGAAGCTACAAAAGCTCAAACCTCTCTGTTCGCAAGCATCCCCTTCATCCGTCATCTCTAGTTTTCGTATCTCAGCAGGCAGCAGTAGGCTGATTACCTTGGTCACACCTTGAGATTGATAGAACTTGATATCGTTGTGTAGGTTCTCTTTAGACGGTTTAGGCATAATAAAAAGTGAGCCTTGTCCGAGTGTGCAGATTTTGTAGAGTTCAGTTGTCATTGGTTTTCCAAACTTATTTAGATTTAAGGGTAAAGTGACTGTCTTGTTGGTAGAAGCAGGTTTTATCTTTATAGGGTACGTGCGTTAAGCTATCGGCCATATAGTCATCTGTGGCGAGCTTCTCTTGTTCAATAAAGTGATCAATGCCTTCAGGGAAAGGGTTCTGGGTTAACCAGTGGGCAGATTGCATGGCCACTGGTACAAAACCACGCGCAATTTTGTGTTCACCGCCAGCACCCGGTTCAAAGACTTGAATGCTCTGTTTAATCGCATGCTCAATCCCTTGATAGAAGCAGGTTTCAAAATGGAGGTTTTTGACAGCTTGTGTAATGCCCCAGTGCCTACCGTAGAGATGGGTTTTGGACTGAAACATTAAAGAACCCGCAATGCATTGGCCATCAGCACTATCCGCTAATACCAATATAATCTGATCAGGTAAGTTATCTGCAATGGATTGAAAGAAGCCACAGTTTAAAGTAGGGGTTCCCCATTTCTCATTAAAGGTTTTTTGATAGAAAATATCAAACTGCACCCAGTCTTCGGGCAAGACAGTATGACCATTAAGGACTCTAAAGGTAATACCCGCTGCTTTAACAGATTTACGTTCCTGTTTGATATTCTTACGTTTTTTAGCGGTGAGTGTGGCTAGGAAATCATCAAAACTTTGGTAGCCTTGGTTAATCCAGTGAAACTGGCAGTCTTGTCGGTATAGCCAATCTTGTTGCTGACTTAGCCAGTTCTGCTGATTTTTCTCTGAAAACAGTAGATGAACCCCACTCAACTCATTTTGCTGGCAGATGCTGGTAATTGATCTGATAAGCAAGCCCTTAAGATTCTCTTGAGTGTCGTTATCAAACTTTGGGTCTACCAGCAAACGTTGGCCTAAAACAGGGCTGTAGGGGATTGCTGAGACTAGCTTGGGATAATAGTCTAGTCCAACCTGCTGCCAAGCATCTGCCCACGCTTGGTCAAAAACAAACTCGCCGTAGTTATTATGTTTTTCATACAAGGGCATTGCGGCAATAAGCTGATCATTTTGATAGAGACCTATATGTCGAGGAATCCAGCCAAACTGGGGGCTAACACACTGATTGGCTTCTAAGGCATGAAGAAACTCATAGCGTAAAAATGGATTGTCATCATGCAACAGACTGTTCCACTCAGATTTAGAAAACTCATCCATGGCGTTATGAATTTTAATTTGGGTTTTAGGCATAGATTCAAAACAGTGTTAAGAGACAAATGAGTCAGAATTTAATCAATCGAAGGGGGTATTCTACTGCGAAGTCTGTTGGAAAAGTAGTTTTATAAAGTAAACAGGGGGGTATTAAAAAGCCCTCAATTGAGGGCTTTAAGGCAATGATAATACTTTATAGCAGCAACGCTTAGTCACCATTAATGACGAATAGGGTCATCAAATAAGCTCTGCTGAGACATAAGCATCTCAATCTCGGCCTGATTTAGGTACTTATGTTCATCGTTATGTTCACGAGCCACCACACTTGGTAGGTCAAAATCAGAATATTTTAGTTGCTGTTTATTAAGCGTAGAAGCAAACTTCTGTAGTGCAATAATGACTTGACCATTTAAATCTCGATTGGTCTGTTCGAGTATAATGTCGTGCAGTTGATTTACCCAGTTGAGCTGCGTTTTACGGACTAACTCTGAATGATCATGCAGTGCGCCAGTTTGAATGGCTGTCTGATAACCTTGTGTTAGGCTTTTAATATCTTCAATAATCAGTTCCGCAATACGAATGGTTTGTTCAGAGGTTGTTTCTAGACGTTGATCAATAAACTCTAAGCAAGTCTGAACTTTTTGAGTGGTATTCATTTGAGCCATGATGTTCTCCCTGGTAATAGTATTCAAGCTGACAGAATTCTGACAGCTTGAGTTAAATTTCTTTAAAATCATAAGACCTATATCAAGGGTTGTGCCAAGTTTGGGTTTGTGCCGTAACTTGATGAATTTAAAGCATTAAATATCTATGGTTGTTTTGAGTGTGTATTTTTTGACATCCTATAAGTAAGTAAAAGTTGCTATCGGTTTTAGCGATGTCCATCGCCTGTTTTCTAATAAAGAGTAATAGGCCTATTCAAAATTAGTATTTACAAGTATTAGATACTTAATTAGCACCAATCATCATTCACTATTGAGAGAGAAAATGAGCCAAATAAAATTAGCAGTGGTCTTTAGTAATAGTGACTTTTTAGTGGTTAATAAACCCGCGGGGCTCAATTTTCACAGTGAAGAGTGTGAACCTCTTACAAGATCGGATCAAAGTAACAAGGCAACAGAACCTGGGTTAGCAGTGCTGATTAAGCAGCAACTAGATTTAACAGAAGTCTATCCAGTACATCGCTTAGATAAAATGACATCGGGGTTGGTGATTTTTGCGCTCAACAAAGCAACCGCTCAGGCATTTCAAACGCTATTTGAAACACATCAGATTCAAAAGTACTATCTAGCGATCTCTGACAAGAAGCCAAAAAAGAAGCAGGGCTGGGTGATTGGTGATATGGCTGCTGCCCGACGGGGTAACTGGAAGTTGACCCAAAGCAAAGATAACCCTGCTAGAACGCAGTTTTTAAGTACCTCTATAGAATCGGGTCTACGTCTCTATTTAGTGAAACCAATTACGGGCAAAACCCATCAAATACGCGTTGCACTCAAAAGTATTGCTGTGCCAATCTTGGGTGATATTCGCTATGCAGAGGCCAATGCCGCTAAAGTCATTGATAGAGGTTATCTGCATGCTTTTGCACTACAATTTACGCTTTATGATCAAGCCTACGAGTTTGTCCAAGTGCCAGAGAGTGGTTCTATTTTTCTTAAGCCATCGTGTCAGGCTCTGATAGAGTCATGGCAAGCCCCTTGGCTACAATTTTAATGACATTTACCTTCAATTTAATGCAAACTATGAGTAAACCTTTATGACTGAAACAGTATCACAACCGCCTTTTTGGGAGACAAAAACCTTAGATGAGATGACTCAGGCAGAGTGGGAATCAGTTTGTGATGGGTGCGGTCTTTGCTGTTTAAGTAAGTTGCAAGATGAAGAGACGGATGAGATTGTCTATACCAGAATTGTCTGTGGTTACTCTGATCCTAAAACGGGCGCTTGTACCGATTATGCTAACCGCAGTGTGAATGTACCCACCTGTGTGCAATTGACCAAATCTCGTGTCGCCGAGTTCAATTGGCTGCCCGATACCTGTGCCTATAGAGTGCTCTATAGAGGACAGTGTCTACCTAATTGGCACCCATTAATTTCTGGAGAGGCAAAAAGTGTAGGTGCGGCTGGGGTTGGTTTGGCTGCGATTGAGGTGGTGGTTGATAATGGTGAGCTGGATGATGAAGACTATTTAATGCCTAAGCCTTAGTACCTAAAGTAGCTAAATGATGGGTAGAATCTTGTTTTAATGAATGTTATGCAGTCATAAAAGTAGGCATAAAAAAACCGCAGAAAGTGCGGTTTTTTTTGTTTTGAGAAGGAGTCCCTTACTCTTAAGGGACCTTAGAACAGGGGGTTAACGCATCGTATTTAAGAATAGTGATAGTTTTGTAGAGGTTTCACTAGTGATATCCCCCATGATCTCTTCCATAAATGACTTATGCTTCTCATAGTAGCGCACCGTTTCAATACCAACAATGTCTCTTGCAACACCATTTAGATCACCAAGGCCATCAATCAATCCGTTTGTGATAGCGTCATCTCCCAGCCAGACTAGGCCTGTGTAAGTGTCTTTGGTCTCTTTAATACGATCACCACGGCCAAGACGCACGGTCTCGATAAACTGCTGGTGGGTTTTTTCTAGGATCATCTCTTTAAAGAACTGACGACCGACTTCATCTTTCTCACTAAATGGGTCAATGAAGGCTTTGTGTTCACCTGCGTGCATAGAGCGGTTTTCGATACCGAGTTTTTCCATCAACTTGGTAATTCCAAAGGTATCCATACGCACACCAATCGAGCCAATCATAGAACCTTTGTTGGCAAAGATTTTATCTGCCGCAACGGCAATGTAATAACAACCAGAAGCACAAAGGTCTTCAACCACGACATAGACAGGTTTGTTATATAGCTTTTTTAAGCGGATAATCTCATCATTAATCAGCGCTGATTGTACAGGGCTTCCACCTGGTGAGTTGGCTTTGATAATGACTGCCTTACTTGCGGGATTCTTAAACGCACTGGCAAGAAGCGGATTGATGGTGGCTGCACTGACTTTGCCTCCTGGCATAATAGGGCCTTCTAACTTAACAACGGCTACATGCTCTTTATCTTTGGTTAGAGATTCCATCTCTTCCATGGAGGTTATCTTATCGACAGCAAGATAGATAAAGAAAACAATATAGCCAGCAACGGCGAGCTTAAGTAGATTGGCAAAACGACGTGTCCAAGACTCTTGTTTTACCAGTGACTCAACAGCAGCTGCTAGTCGATTAAAACTCTTTTCGTTATTTTGTGGCGCTTGATCCATTATGAATACCTTATAATAAATTTAATTTCAGTAATTCTACCTTGTTCAACTCTATGACCCAAGATATTCCAGCAAATCAAACGACAAAAGAGTCGTCTCTAGAAAATAACTTAGATAGTCGTCTAGAGACAGAGCTTGTCGAAAACATAGAAACTCCTCAAAATGAGCAGGGGGGGGGATTTGATATAGAAGCATTTTTAAAACAGCTTACGCAAAGACCAGGCGTCTATCGTATGTTGAATAAAAAGGGCGTGATTATCTATGTGGGTAAAGCGAAAAACTTAAAGAAACGTGTATCAAGCTACTTTAAGAAAAAACATGATGAGATCAAAACAGCGGCAATGGTTGCACTCATTGATCGTATAGAGGTAACGGTAACTGACTCTGAGAGCGAAGCGTTTATCTTAGAGAATACTTTGATTAAGCGTCACAAGCCCAAATACAATATTCTATTTAGGGATGATAAATCATATCCCTATATTTTTGTTTCAACAGCAAAGGACTTTCCTGCATTGGGTTATCACCGTGGTGCAAAACGCCGTGTAGGTGAGTACTTTGGGCCTTTCCCAAATGCATCCGCTGTGCACCAAACCCTACAGGCCTTACAGAAAGTCTTTCCCGTTAGACAGTGTGCAGAGAGTGTTTTTAGCCATCGATCTCGTCCATGTTTGCAGTATCAGATAAAACGCTGCTCTGGGCCTTGTGTTGAAGGTTTAGTGACTAAAGAGGACTACCGAGAAGAGGTCGATCAAACCTTGATGTTTTTACAGGGTAAAAGCTTTGAGGTGGTGGATCTACTGGGTCAAAAAATGGAAAAGGCCGCTGAAGAACTAGAGTTTGAACAAGCGGGTATTTTGAGAGATAAGATCTCAGCACTGAGAACCATTCAGAGCCAGCACTTGATTAATCAACCAGGCTCTAAAGATATTGATGTGATTGTCAGTGTTGAGCAGGCCAATCAAGTCTGCGTTTGCCTAATGATGTATCGTGGTGGTAATTTGTGGGGTAGTGAGCACTACTATCCTAAATACAGTGATTTAGCCTCAGAGAGCCAAGTACTGGAAGCATTCATCACCCATCACTATCAACTCCACCCTGTCGCTGCAGAGATTTTGATTCCAGTTAAATTAGAAGAGCAAGTAGATTTACAGCACTGGCTTAAAACACGCCGCGAGGCTGCGGTAAAAATTAAACAGCCCAGTCAACACACAGCTAAAGGATTAGTCGCATTGGCTAGAACCAATGCTATGACAGGCTTAAAACAACATATTACACAAAAAGCAACTCAGATAGAGCGTGTAAAGGCGTTGCAAGAGGTGTTAGCGCTGGCTAATGCACCACAGCATATGGAGTGTTTTGATATCAGTCATACGATGGGTGAACTAACGGTAGCCAGTTGTGTGGTTTTCAATGAGGGGGTGCCAAATACACAAGCCTATCGAAAATTTAATATTGAGGGTATTACGGGTGGCGATGATTATGCAGCTATGTCACAAGTTCTCACTCGCCGTTATAGCCACCTGAAAAATGGTGAGGCTAAGATGCCTGATCTAATCGTTGTAGATGGAGGCAAGGGGCAGCTTAACCAAGCGATTGAAGTGTTGAAAGTGCTTGAGCTGGAGTCTATTCCTCTCGTCTCCGTTGCTAAAGGAGAGGGGCGAAAAGCGGGTCTCGAGATTCTGTATACACCTTACAATATGGAAGGGATAGATTTAGAGTCAGATGATATCGCATTACATCTTCTCAATTACATCCGTGATGAAGCACATCGTTTTGCTATTACCTCGCACAGAAGTAAACGAACCAAAGCACAGACCCAATCGTCTTTAGAAGCGATTGAAGGGGTTGGGCCTAAAACACGTAAAATTTTATTAGTACATTTTGGTGGTCTCAATGAAGTTAAACAGGCCTCAATCGCAGAATTAGCAAAAGTGAAGGGGATTAGTCAGACTAAAGCTCAGCAGATTTACGACTATTTTCATGGAAGCCTCTAAAATATGAGCTGAATCAGCTTCTTAGCGACTTGGTTGTGATAACATTCGTCACCATAAGTTTAGATGTTTAAAGATTAAATAATTAATAAAGAGTAGTTATGCGTTTACAGTCACTTCCGATGATCATGACCTGGTCTCGAGTCGCCTTAATCCCCATTTTTTTGATCCTGTACTACCTGCCAATTGAAGAGGCGCGTTTTTGGGCGGGTTTAGCCTTTATGATTGCAGCGATTACCGATTGGCTAGATGGCTACCTTGCTCGTAAGCTAGGGTCGGCCAGTAAGTTAGGAGCTTTTTTGGATCCCGTTGCTGATAAGTTAATTGTTGCGGCAGCTTTGATCGTAGTTGCCGCTGAGTATCATGACAATATCTACGTGATAATTTCTGCGGTGATTATTATGATGCGAGAGGTTGCTATCTCAGCCCTACGAGAATGGATGGCTGAAAACAATGCTCGTGATGTGGTTGCAGTCTCCAATCTAGGTAAGATTAAAACTGCCTCACAGTTAGCGGCACTGACTTGGCTTTTGTATGGTGGTGAGTTATGGGGTGTAAATTGGGGAGAACTTGGTTTCCCAATGCTCTATTTTGCAGCTGCTCTAACCCTAATAACTTGGATACAATATACCAAAGCAGCGCTGCCTGAAATTATTCGTTCTACAAAATCATAAGTAACTTAATGATTTATAGATAAGAAACCTTTTAGCTTAGGTTTCTTTTCAATTAATTACAAAAAACCGCTTGACCTTAATCGAGGATTCCCTATAATACGCCCCATCAAGCGGGAATAGCTCAGCGGTAGAGCACAACCTTGCCAAGGTTGGGGTCGCGAGTTCGATCCTCGTTTCCCGCTCCAGTATTTGGCGGAATAGCAAAGTGGCTATGCAGTGGATTGCAAATCCATCTACCTCGGTTCGACTCCGGGTTCCGCCTCCATTACTACTGGAAAGCTTGATAATTTTGACTTAGCATTTTAAATGTTAGCTATCTGCCCAGGTGGCGAAATTGGTAGACGCAGGGGACTTAAAATCCCCCGGTGGTAACACTGTGCCGGTTCGACTCCGGCCCTGGGCACCATATTCTAAAACCTCGATTAGATTAATTTCTAATCGGGGTTTTTTTATGCCTAGAGTTCCATAACTTCATTTCTCTTAGAATTTTTAATCACTCTCTATTGTCTATTCTTTGTTAGTTTTTTGTATAAGCATACCTATGTTTATGTGATTGTCTAAAGTGTCGCCACTCCACACAACTTACTTGAATGTTCAACAGCCTCAACGTAGCTAGCGAAGATCAAAAGGGAGTATTGTACTTTGAGGGATGTTGAGCAGGGGGGGGGAGGGTAACTACAAGAGCCTGAGCTAGCTTTGAATGAGAGACTAGGCAATTTGGGGCTTCTATAGTAGGGAATAGGGATTCTACTACTGAATATTGATTGTTAGAGAGCCACTAGGATTACTTAGCGTAGATGCTCTCAAATGTTCTTATCCAGGGTTTAACACCCAAATAGTCATGTAGTTGGGCAGCAATCTGTTCTGCATCCTCTCGGATAGCATAGTTTCCCATAGTGAGTAGATATTTGGTCTCACCATCTTTATTGGTCACAGCGATGATTTTAGAATCCATAAGGCTGTTCTCTTCAATATAAGCTTCTAAACCACTGTCACTTAAAGTACTCATTAATTGAAGGGTGAAATTTTGATTACTATTTTGTTTAGTACTCTCAGTAATCTTTGGTTCAGAACTTTTTTCTAAAATCGCTGTTTTTAAAGCGGTCTCTAACGGGCCAATAGCTTGAACAGCAGGTAATATTTCAGGTTGGTAATCTACCTTGATTTTAGTCTTTTTAACTTGGCAGTAAAGTTGCTCTTTAGCAAGTGAACCACAGATGTATTTAGCGTGATTTAAATCAAATACAGGCCCCAGAGCCAGCTGATAGCGGTTTTTATTGCTCTTGGTTAAGAGCATTTCATATGGATTAGTTCTGGTGCCTTTAGCTAAGACGCTTGGAAATACATTACGAAGTGCACCTAGTACAATACGAGCATTCTCTTCAGACAAGAACTCACCTAAGTCAATATTATAAGCCGTATCAGCAATAGGTTCTTCCGTGGAGTATTCAAACTTACCCTCAGGGTGGATGGTAAAGTTTACACCAAGAACGAGCGTTCCTCTATGACCAATCTTTATTGGAATTGGTGAGCGTGCTTCAAGTGAGTTAGTTTGTAAGAAGCTTGGTTTAATCTGCAAACTATAATTTCCCTGAGGAACTTTCTCAAATAAGAAAAAACCATCAAATGTTGAATCTATTTCAATAGACTTTCCATTTTCTATATTAGTTAACAGCAGGGGAACTCGACCTCTTTCATAAGGCGCATTAAACAAATCTTCTGAATATTTTACAACACCCTCTATTTCACCGGCCGTTACGATAGGGATTAATATAGTTTTAATTAAACCTGGACGAGGCAAAAAAGATATACCGTCCGTTGATGGTGTCCAAAAAGGATCCGGCAAAGTAGCAGTATTCACTTTAATATCTGTTACCTGTGAGCCACGTAATCCCGTTAACATCACAACCCCTTGTTCATTAGTTTTAGCTCGAATATGCTGTTGTACGGCAAGCACCTCTGCATCCTCAATAAGGGGTTCATTTTTATCAAATTGCTGATTGTTGTTTAGATCTTCAAATACTTGTACCGCTACAGCACCAGAACTGGACACCCGGGAAGAGTCCATGAATATCTTATTTGTTATGGGGTTTTTACCTAAGCTAAAGTATAAATTTATTTGTCCACTCACAGCATGTTCTGAGTTTCGAATTGAGAAGCTACTGGAAAAGTTTCGATTGCGCCAGTTTAGAGTAAGTCCTGTGGCGCTTGTATCGGTTGCATTTGCATAACTATACAGAAGTTTAGTTTTGAGGTTATTTGTCATATTCCAAGAAGCTTCTAGTGAAACATTCTCTGTTCTGGATATAGGTTCTACTAAATAATCTAACCCTGCACGGAGATAAACTTTGCTCCAATAAGTTGTTGCATTTAGGCGACCAGTCATACTTTTTGAAGTGGTATTATCTGCCACATGAGTTATTGAGTAATTCAAGTTATTGTTTAATCTCAGCCTGCCAAGGCTCTTAGCTAAATTAAGTTGATAAGACTCTGTTGAAGATTGATCATAGGACTCACCAAATGTAGCACTGACTTTATAATCAAAATCGAGAGTAAGCAGCTTTCCATTAAGACTTATCGTCTGTGATTGCTTAATACTGGATATCGTTGTGGTATTGACTTTAAAATCCTGTGTTTGTGTCTGGATACCATAGTTTAATACATGCTTACCGCCAAGGCCTAATCCACGGGAAAGGTTAAATTGACTTTGGCTACCAAACTCAATATCTTGTAGGTGATTTATATCAATGAAAGTTTGGCCCAAAAATGCGCGTAAACCCGTTTGAGCAAACTGATGTTGTACGCCATCAGAAAAGTGATATTGAGAATAATCCCCTGTTATAGATACTTTTTGGCTGAGACCTTTTTCCAAATGGAAATTTAAAGCGTAATAAGGGGGGGCACTTGGTTGATTTTTTTCAAAAAAATCAGAAAAGTTAAAGTCTTGTTGTCCAAAAGAGGCATCATAAATTAACCCCCCACCAGTTGCTGCTGCTGGATCTAAATGATAAACCTTTTCCAGTTCTCGTTTTTGGCCTTCCAAGCCATAAAAACGTAGGGTAAAGCGATTTTCCCCAATTTGTAATGGTTGATTTAAGAAGTTGTATTGGCCATCTTTATCAACCGTTTGTTTGTCAATGAATAGTCCATTTAAGTAAAGCTCAGCATCCCATCCCGGCTGCTGTAGGCCTGTAATATTAGTGGTCGATGAATTAGTAATTCGGCCATAAGGTCGGTTACTCACTCTAACACCAAATTTATTAGTGCCAGGTAGGTTTGCAATAGATGCATTTCGGCTGTCACCGAGTGAAAAATGGGTAGGTTGTAGTGAGTGGGTCAAATCTGATTGAATGGTATTACGTTCTAAATAGAGTCGTCCATTGACTTGAGAGCTTTCGGTACGCTCATTGTAGCGATGACCCAAATAGTATCGTCCTGTCATATAGGCTAAATCACCTGCTCCTAGGGCGGAGGTATTGAATATTTTATTTCCATCGCTTCCCTGAAATGCAGAAATCTGAATATCCGTCATTAAGGGTGAAAACATCTGGTACTCAACATCGTCACGTGGGAACTGAGTATCAAAGTCACTTGTAAGAGCCGAAGCTTTTCGTTGATCTCGAAGTATTTTTTCTTGAATTGGTAAACTTTCGGTTGGCAGTAACTCTAGAGAAAGAGCTTCAATATTACTTTTGGCTTCAATATTAAACCAGGATAATATATCTACTAGAGGGAAATATGTTACGCCATCAATCTGTTTTATATTGTCAATAGTTTGTGTTTGTTGACTGGTCTTCAGTTGGTACACTAACTGTGTATTTTTTGTGTCATTATTGCTTTCGCTTAATGATGTTTTTTTAGGTTCTAAATTTTCAGGGAGAAGAGAGAATAGGTTTCTTTCTTTTATAAACCAACCACTAGCTTCAATTTTTTTGTCATCAATAGCTTTAATTTTGATTGGAAAATCAAGCAAAATTATGACATCACTTAATGAAGTCCATAAGGCATTATCGATCTCTTGAACAACTATTTCTCCCAAAACTATATTTTGAACCTTAGCTTCTAAAATGAGCTCTCTAGCGGTTTTAATATTGAGTTGCTCTTGGCTGATGAACTGGCCACTAATAGGGTCATAATAGCGTGGAGATTTGCTTTCAGCATGTAATAGTTTTGGCATGCTAACTAATAGCACCAACGTCATTATTAAGGTTGAAATCTTACTCACAAACACTCCATAAATTTCAATTCTGCCACTGTATTAACTTAGGGTCTTAGTTGTCTTTATGGGTAGTAAAACTCAAATTCATCAAATGTTTTTATTTTGAAGGACTTATGAGGTTCATAAACGACTTTAAACTGTCCTGATTGTACCTGACTTTCCTTTAAAGCAATATTGATTGTTCGCCTTTTTGTTTCTCTGTACAGTGTAGAATTATCAAGAAAATTAAGCTCTTGATAAGAGCTTGAGGCGTTGGGGCGCCAGAAAACAATCAACTTACCAAATGTACTAAAATTGCCTTCTCGGCTAACATCGACTTCAACCTGCCACGTATCATGCTTGGTTTTATTAATTCTCGCGCTCATTATTTTAGAATTTATAGACAGCTGGCCTTGGCGTACTAAAACAGGAATTGAAAAAGAGGTAAGCATATAGAGTTTAATTCCTTGGTTTTCAGGTCTGCTTTCCAACATGTCAGGGTTTGGTAATTGCGTAAAGGCCAGGTGACTCCGGTAGTCACCACTCTCTAGGTTTTCAGGTTTACGCAAACTGAGGCGTATTTGCTGCCGAGCACCTGGTTTTAAGGTAACTTGTCGTGGACTAAAACGAATCATGTCATCAGCAAAGAATAGACTAGGATCTACCTCCTCCTCTGAAGAAATATTTTTATACTCCCCATCGGGGAGTTGCTGCATATTTTTAAAACCTATTCGGTAGGTATTTGTGGTTTTACCTGTATTCATTATGATAACTGTTTTGCTACGTTCACGATCTTCAAAGTTTACCCTTAATGGAGCAATTAGAAGGCTGGCTTGTGCCGTAGATTGAAAAAAAAGTATAAATAAAACAAACTTAGAAATAATGAGGGAAGCTTTTAACATTTTTGTAAAATATCCTGTTAATTTAATTATTAATAATTAATGCTGAGTTCAAAAAAACGGTAATAAACTCCATCAACGTAACTTAACCCATCACCACTTGTTTTTAAAACACCAGGTAAGGGTAAGGTTAGTTCACCATTTGAATCGGTTGTATAGGTGGAGAAGTCTAAGTAAGGCTCAACAGTAAATTCTGCTTGAGGAGAGCCGCCAGAAAACAATAGTGGGCCAACTCCATCAACAATTAAAAAAGAGATTTGTGTTGAGGCTGGAAGGTTGTAAAAAAAATATTGTCCTGCATTACCTGGTTCTAAAATAACAAAGCCACTATCTACCGCCACACTGCCATCAGAAAACTGCTGTATTAACCATACTTGAGAGTTATCTCTGATAGCAATACTGCCAAAATTTAAGGTGCTATCAACTCTCATATCCGCTTTTAATGGTACAAATATGAGCATCAAAGCCAATAGGCATAAGTTTAAGGATGTTTTAAATAACATAACAGTTCTTTATTTAAAAAAATAACATTTACTTTACCAAAAAAAAACTAAAAATTAGGCTTATCAAAACCTTATTTTTAGTTTTTTTTATTTATCATTGTTTTGTAAATGGCATCTCACACTACGCAAGACACCATTTAAGACTGAAATTAATAGTTTATATCAACTTCAAGAACACCTGTGTAAGTAGCGTCAGTATACGCTACTGAAGCATCTGCTGCTGCACCACCAGCAGGAGTCACTGTCGATAATGTTGCACCGATATTAAGGCCTAATGCACCTGTAGCGTCAGTAGTTGTACCAAAAGTCTGGCCGTTACCTTCAAGATATGCGTAGGTAGTGAAGCTACCCATTGTAAAGCCATCTGGGGCAATACCTGCAGGATCATCAAGCGCACTAGATGCTGCAGTTACTGCAACTGTTAACGCGTAGTTTGCAGCTGCACCAGATACGGATACATCAGCTGGAGCCCCTGCTGCTAATGAGATAATTCTAGCCGTACCAACTTGATCATCTACGATAGCTCCAGCAGGGTCTGCCGGAATAACCAATGTTGCCAGATCAGCCGTTGTGTTACTATTCGCAAATGCCGCAATAGTACCAAAGTCAAGCGCGGAATTTACTGTCATAGTAATTGTATTATTCACCTGAACTGACGCATTAACAGTTTCTTGCGCTGCATTAGCAGTTGAAATAGCAGTAACCGCAATAACCGCACCAGTAACAAGTTTTAGTTGAGTTTGAATTTTCATGTTTATTACTCCAATTTTAATAAAATACGGACCCTGAATAAGCTTTCCTACTTAAGTTAACGGTAGAAAGTTTAAAAACTTTAATTAAAATTTTAATTAAACTTCATATCAAAACATTTAATAGATTTTAGCGGGTGTTTTGCAACAAAACGCATAAGATACAATGCCTGCTTTACAACGCAGCAGGGGTAATTAAAAGTTTAAATAAAACGTTAAATAAAATTTTAGTAGCTGGGCCACTCTTGTAGTGTTACCTGAAGAATTCAGTTATTAACTGAATCTGCGGGTAGGTTGCGAAGTTTATTACAAGCCACTTATCATGGATATAATAAACCTTTCTGGCAACTTAACCTTTTATCAAGGATAAGTTCGCATGCCAGATATGCTCAGTTTAAGCAGTGATAAAATATCACAGATAATTTTTTAAATTTTGTCGTATAAGACCAAAGTATTACAGCTCTTAATAACTAACTACAATTTCTTGGCCAGCGGTAAGCGACAGTCTTTTTACTACAGCTTATTTCAGATGTTTGGGTACTTTTTCCATTAGCCGCTCTTCTAATCGTGTTGGGTGAATCTTTACGCTTAGTTGAAACTTTTTTCAGGCGGCTTATGTAATCTAGTAATTCATCAAGCTCTTTCTCTTTTTTGATAATTCTTTTAATCTTTGGTTCAAAATCATTCCACTTCTTAAGTGCTAGTGTTGATTTCGCATCTTTAATATTGATGTCACTTAAGTTCTTTTTAACTTTATCTCTCAGTTTCATTGTTTTAGTAATGAGCTTAGTTTTATCAAATTTTGGCTGTAGAAGCTCTGATGGGCTTACTGCTTGGTAATAACTACTAGCCTCTAATACCATAAACCCACGGTGATCCATGTAGCTATTCGTACTTTTACTGTCTAAGTTAAACTGATCAGTTACTGCTAATTTTGGTGTTTTGTATTCAGCTAGTGACACTAAAGGCATAGCACTAAACAGGACAGTAGCAAGTAGAACCAAATTATTTACTTTCATCATTATCTTCCCTGTTTAACCACGAGAACCAAAAGGATATTCTCAATTGATAATCGCTAAAGCAGTACCTGTGCCAAATTAAGCAATGATAACCAAATAAAAATATTGTCCTATTACATAAGCTCTTCGTCACTGCTCCCATAATGGTAACGGCAGTCTTTAGATTACGTGAATTGCATTTTGCAAATAAACTACCAATTTAATGGAGTTATTAGTCATAACTGATTTTAACCCTTTTAAAATTGTTGTTATTACATAGGGTTATCTGTCTAACGTAAAGTATGGTTTTAATATTTTTTTTGAAAAAAAGTTACAGATAATTGTATTTTATGGCTGAAAGCCTGATGTATAGGGGGAAGGTGGTTAATGTTAGTTAGTATCGCTCACTAAGTTTAGACCCTTAGTCGTTCTCTAATAATGTTATGAAGTTTTGTGATTAATATGGTGTATCTATGTTGCAAGGAAAGAGGAGGGGGAGTGGGTGGCAACTATTTAACCGTGGCGGCAATAGCTGGTTATAACAAGCTATAGTTGATTTGGTGTACTAATACTTTAATCAGGTTAAATTAAAGGTTTAGATGTATAGAGCTATCTGAATTTAATAATGGATTTATTGTATGCCCCCTGCTCTAGTGCTCCTTGAGGGGATAAAATTAATAAGGCTGTATCTACTTAAGATTCTATGTCTTGGTGTTGAGCTGAAGTGAATTGTTATCCCTTATGTGGTGTAGCTGGATTGACGGTATTTGCTTCATCTGGTTCTGAAACCAAGCATTCAATTAGGCGCTCAACCTGTCTTGTGCAGCAACCATTGCCATCAGTCGCATAGGTTTGGCTGCGTACTGCTTCTAGCTCATGTGCACCCTCAACAATTGCTTTAATAATGTCTATCTTGGGCACCTCATTGCAGACACATAGGTTTTCTTCTAGGTTCTTTTTGAGTATTTCAGGTAGTTTGTCTAGCTGCTGTTGTAGGGATTTATCTTTCATGTGGGCTATTCTATCGCATATCAATTTACTGCAAGGATTTCATAGATATATTTTTGATTCTGTCTTTTGGGCTGAATAGGCCTTTAAGATATTATTAGCTAAGTTATGACGGTTTGAATTGAAACCTAGTCGATTTAGGGTAATGTATCCTACCTTTTAACGTAGGTGTACGTATAATTTCATACGTTAGTGTTCCCAGTAACTTATTGAATTAAAATTTAGAGTGATTAAAGGTCTCTATGAATAATAAATGGATTAAACTTTTGGCCACAGTTGTATTACTAACTTCAGCTGGTGCTTTTGCTGATGAAACCTATGTTTGCAAGCATGCTAATAAAGAGCGTCTAATTTCTATTACCTATGAGAAGCAAGCATCTCAGTTACCTTGTAAAGTCACTTATCAAAAAGATGGTCTAACTTCAGAGCTTTGGAGTGCCAAGAATGTACGTGGTTATTGTGCTAAAAAGGCAGAGTCTTTAGTCGCAAAACAAACTGGCTGGGGTTGGGCTTGTAATAAAACGGCGGACAAGGCAGTCAAGCAGTAGTTGGCATTCCTATCTCTAGTTTGGCAGAATTTTGTGTTGTTTCATTAACTGAAGCGCCTTTCCGCAAGCCAATGCTAGCTATGATCAAGTAGGTCTCCAATGACTTGATCTTAATTTCACAGAACCAAGCAGCCAATCACACTCTTCATTTAGCACGTATGGTGCTTTTTAGCCTTAGTATTTGCCATGCACCTCTTTATTAAATATAAATAGTTAACACAGTATTCTGCATAGACCACTGTACAATTAGCACAAATTAAAGCCTTCTTGCGCTGCCACACAATTAAATTAAAGTATTCATTCAATGATCCTATTTAATCTCATTAGACAATTCTGCTTGCCACTTACACTACTTACCCTAACGGCCATTACCGTGCTTTCGCTCTATCCTGTTGAGCTTTTGCCGCCGGTGCCTGGTAGTGATAAAACCCATCACTTTATCGCTTATGGATTGCTCATATTTCCTGTCGCTTTGCGTCAACCAAAGACAATTATCATCATTGCCTTAGGCTTTATTACATGGAGTGGCGCTATAGAGTTGATTCAACCCTACGTAAATCGCTATGGGGAGTGGCTAGACCTTTTGGCCAATATTGCCGGATTGACGATAGGTCTCCTGGTGGCAACTATAATAAACTGCCTTTTCCCAGCATCGTCTTATCATTAATAAATCATAGATAGGTCGGTATCCTCAGGTCATAAGAGAATTGACAGGGCAAATTGAATAGAAATTGGTTGCTGAAATAAAATGTACCCACAAGAGGCATAAAAGCAGGGGGGGTTAGGAGTGCTTAGGACTACTTAAGTGATTTATCTTCATGAGTGGTTAGGCACTCAACCAAACGCTCAATTTCTTCACGGCAACAGCCATTCCCAGCCGATGCGTAGGTTTTTGCTCTGACTTTCATAAAGGTGTCGGCACCATTACAGATGGCTTTGATAACCACTGATTTGGGTACACAGTTACAGTCACAGAGGTTTTTGTCTAAATCCTGTTTGAGTATTTCTGGTAGTGTGTCTAAGCCGATTTGATAAGCATCATTAGTAGAGGTTGTTTGATCATCTGCTTGGTCGGAGGATGCTTTTATATGGGTTTCTTGTTGTTTCATTGTTCTATTTTAATGCATTGATCTGCTAAAGAGAGCTGTTGGTCTCTTTAAAGGTGTTTTTTACTGCCCAAAATTCAACTTCTAAATAATGAGCAGGGGGGGGAGGAGCTTAGAAAAAACTAGTTTGTCTCTTTCTCTGCTTCTTGCGGGTTGTTCATTACTTCTGCCAGCTTCATGCCTGTTAGACCGTTGATAGTGCGCCATAGGTAGTAGAAGATCGCCATCATCATAAGGGTCGATGGTAAAGCAATCATTGGGTAGCTCATTAAGGTCATTTGACCTAACTCTTCATTAAATTCAGGCGTACCTGCAGGGCTAACGACTATCCAGACAGCGACAATGTAGTTCATTACTGAAGAGAAGAAAAAGGCAGCAGCGAGCATATAGGTCGCTTTCATTAGACGTGCTTCAAATAGAGCAGTATGCCCTAGCTCATTAAGTTTGGCTTCGATCTTCTCTACCTGCATCACCTTAGGATTAAAGAGTAAAGTCTTGATGAGCGGGTAGGGTGTGACGGTTGAGATGATTACCCCCAACCCAATGATGCCTGGAATAGCGGCTTCTTTAATGGCTAACCACTGGGTATCTAACTCGAATAAACCAATACCGCCTGTCAGTAATACACTGATTAACCCGAGTAGTGCGATGAAGTTGAATTTTCTAAACTTGATTAGCTCATAAAGCCCCCAACCTATCGGGAATGATAGAGCAGCGATCAGTGCGCCTGTTGCACCTAAGTCACTCTCGCCGCTGAGCTTCATTAAAATCACAGAGGGCAGCACAATGCTGACCATTAGATCAATCATTGGGCGGGGTTTGTGGGTATTTGTTTTTGGTGTTGCTGTTTGGTTCATGGTTAACTCTTGTAATTGAATGCTTTGGGTTTAGTATTCTGTGCTGACTATTTTAAATACGTTTTACAGGACGTTGGTCACTAATCCAACGGGTGATGCCGTTACGTACATTATAAACTTGCGTGTAGCCCATCTTCTCAATAAGGTGACGAGCCAAAGCATCGGTACGATTACCAGTACGGCAGATGAGGATGACGGGCTGATCTTTATCTACGGCACGGGTAAAGCGAGGGATGAAATCTGACTTAAGGCGACCGCCTTGATCCACAAAGGTGAGTAGTTGGCTTTGTTCAATCACGCCAGTTTTGCGCCACTCATCTGGGCGCCGGATATCAAATATTGGTACACCTTGATCAAGCATGCTTTGTAGCTCATCATTATTCAGGTTTTTATAAGGCGGCTCTGAGCAGCCTGATAGTGAAAGAGCGAGCGCTAAGGTTGCGAAAAGCCTGATAAACGTATTTCTGAACAACATTCTGATGTTTCCTGAGATTAGAACAGTCTAATTAAATTTTAAGTGTGCGAATTATAATAGATTTCTAATGCTTTAGTGATGACTTTGTTTTATACCGTGGATAGGGTTTGTTTATAAGTTTTAGGCGCTTAGCTTAATGTTTTAAAAAGCCTCTATCCTGCATGACAGCGGTAAGGCATTATTTATGCTAGAATTCCCGTTTTTTATAATTTATTGGATCTCATATCATGTCTGACACATATACAACTAACCCACAAATCGCAAGTTATATCATCGGTCGCCAGATGGGTGATCAATTGGCTGCTAACCCATTTGAAGGCGTTGATGCTCAAGCGGTTGCTGCGGGTGTTATTGATACTCTAGAAGGTAAGCCAACTACTATCGATGAAGCGAAGATTGCAGCGGCATTTGAAGAGATTCATAAAGAGATGGAAGCTAAGAAAGCAGCAGAATCTAAAGTTGCAGCAGCGATTGGTGAAACTTTCCTTGTTGAAAATGCCAATAAAGACGGTGTTGTTGTGACTGAGTCAGGTCTTCAATATGAAATCATCACAGAAGGTAAAGGCGATAAGCCTACTGCAGAATCTACCGTTTCAACTCATTACCACGGCACTTTAGTGGATGGTACTGTCTTTGATAGCTCTGTAGAGCGTGGTCAGCCTGCTGAGTTCCCTGTTAACCGCGTTATCGCTGGTTGGACTGAAGCACTACAGATGATGCCTGTTG
Organism: Thiomicrorhabdus sp.; assembly: GCA_033238645.1. Lineage (GTDB taxonomy): Bacteria > Pseudomonadota > Gammaproteobacteria > Thiomicrospirales > Thiomicrospiraceae > Thiomicrorhabdus. Next base: position 147,316 of record BQXR01000006.1, on the reverse strand, counting down.
GATCAAAGTGGCGTCTGTTTGTTCCGCATGATTTAGCTTATGGTCCTCAAGGGTCAGGCGGGACGATTGCACCTTACTCTGCATTGATCTTTGAAGTTGAGTTACTTGAAATTGTATCTTAATCGCGGCAAAGTTAAGATCAGGTGTTTAAGTTTTAGTTAAATACCTGTCAAGCCAAAGAAGGAGTCTATTCATTATGAATAGGCTCCTTTTTTTTGCCTAAAATATTTTAGGCAGGGGTAGGAGAGTTAAGTTCTAACCTAAAGAATAATTACTTCTAGTTCTAGGTGAATACCAAATTTATGGGTAACTTCTTCTTGAATAATCTGTGAGAGTTCAACTATTTCAGAGCCTTTTGCACCGCCTCTGTTGACTAGAAATAGGGCATGTTTACTTGAAACGCCTGCTCGGCCGTGATTTTTACCTTTCCAACCAATTTGCTCAATTAACCAAGCAGCAGGGATTTTATAGCTGCCATCGAGCATGCGGTGGTGCGGCATATCTGGGTTGGTTTTGAGTAAGCCGTTAAAGTAGTCAGCATCTACGACAGGGTTTTTAAAGAAACTACCTGCATTGCCTTGGATATTATGATCAGGCAGTTTGTGTTCACGAATTTTAATTACCGCATCGTAAACAAGTTTAGGGGTCAGATCGACTTTTAAATAGGCTTTAAGGGCTTTTTTAAGGGGTTCAAATACTAGGTTGGCTTTGCCTTTGTGACGTTTTCTGAGTCTAAAGGTGACTCGGTGTATTAAGAGCTTATTGACGTACTCTTGTTTAAAGATGCTGGTTCGGTAGCCGAAGTTACACTCTGAGCTTCTGAACTGGCGTCTTTGACCATCGTAAATGTTTAGGGTCTGCACACGGGTAATGACATCCTGTGCTTCAGCACCATAAGCACCAATATTTTGTACAGGGGCAGCACCCACTGTACCTGGGATGAGAGCTAAATTTTCTAATCCCCACCAGCCCTGCTCTACGGTATGCGTAACAAGATCGTGCCACTTAACCCCTGCACCAACAGAGAGCCAGACATTGTCCGCATCTTCTCTAACGATTTTGATCTGCTTAAAAGTGCAGCGAATGGTGATGCCTTCAAAGGGCTGAGTAAATAGTAAGTTACTGCCATCGCCGATGATTCGCCATGGTAGAGAGGATAGTTTAATGTCGGTGCGTAGCGTTAAGATGTCACTTTGACGATTAATCTCGACATAATATTGAGTTTTGAGATCAATTTTAAAGGTGTTATACGGTAGTAGAGAGTAGTTGGCTTGAATGTGCATAGCGCTCTTGTTGTATAATTATTGGCAATAATTTTTCATTATAAAGGAAGATGGATGGGGCAGTTAAAACTTTCTAAAGAATCGTGGTCTTCGCAAAAACTTTTTGTTTTAGCTGCCGTAGGATCAGCGGTTGGCTTAGGGAACCTTTGGAAGTTTCCTTATATAACGGGTGAAAATGGCGGTGGTGCTTTTGTACTGGTTTATTTGGCCTGTATTTTATTAGTCGGCATACCAGTACTAATTTCTGAGCTTGCTATGGGGCGCGCAGGAAAAGCCAATCCGGTTCAGGCAATGTCTAATCTAGCACGTGAAAATGGTGATAGTCGATTGTGGACTCTTCTGGGGTTTAATGGCATTTTAGCGGGTGCGTTGATTCTCTCTCTTTATACGGTGATTGCTGGTTGGGCGCTGGCTTATTTCTTTGAAAGTGCTGCAGGTGTTTTTAATGGGATTACCGTAGAGGGTGTCGGTGAACACTTTGATAACTTATTAGCCAGTCCTTACGAGTTGTTGTTTTGGCATACGGTTGTGAGCCTTGTGACAATTGTAATTGCCTCTCAAGGGGTAAATAAAGGCATTGAGCGGGCGATTGGTTTTATGATGCCTGGGATTCTAGTCATTTTGCTTGTTTTATTGGGCTATGCAACCACGACGGGTGGTTTTGGTCAGAGTGTTCATTTTATGTTTTCAGCAGATTTCTCTAAATTATCGTGGGAGTCTGTTCTGGTTGCAATGGGGCACGCTTTCTTTACCCTGAGCATTGGACTTGGAACTATGATGGTTTATGGCTCTTATCTCAGTAAAGAGCAGTCTATTGTAAAGGCGGGATTATGGATCGCTTTTGCAGATACGTTGATTGCCGTGTTGGCAGGCTTAGTAATTTTCTCAATTGTCTTTGCAAATGGTTTAGAGCCTGACTCAGGCCCTGGGCTACTATTCCAAACCTTACCAGTTGCATTTGGTCAGATGACCGGTGGTTGGTTTTTTGGTACCCTGTTTTTTGCACTCGTTGTCATGGCGGCGATGAGCTCGGCTATCTCGTTGATTGAGCCTGCCGTGAGTTGGTTTGAACAAAACTGGGGGATTGCCAGAGGCAAAGCTGCTTGGATCTTAGGGGGAATTATTTGGTTTGTGGGTATTGGGACGGTTTTATCCTTCAATGAGTGGAGTGATGTGCATATTGTGGGTGATAAAACCTTCTTTGCTACTTTAGATTTTGTCACAACAAATGTCATGTTACCTTTAGGCGGATTGCTAATGGCGGTGTTTGTTGCTTGGGCGATGAAACCAGAGCACAGAGTAGAGCAAATAGAGCTGTCACCGAGCTGGATGAGCCGCTTTGTGTTTGTTTTGAAGTGGATTACACCCGTGGCGATTATGGTTGTTTTTGCCAATAGCTTGGTGGAGGCTGAGAATGTTTATTTATTAGTTGCCGCAGCGGTGTTGATCTATTTGATCTACGCTTGGAATGTTTCACATAGATCTTAGGGTTTGTTCGTGGTGGGGGAGGTTAGCCAGATATAATCTAACCCCCCCTGCTCAAACTCCCGAGTGGGTGCAACATGTTCTGAGGGCAACAAGATAAATGGGGACATAATAAAAAAGGAGGCTTTTGCCTCCTTTTTTTATTTCTGTAGTAAATGAATCTTTATAAAGAGATATTAAGTTTCTAGCGGTCTAGGCGTTCAATAGGAAAGAGTAGGTCAAATATAAAGTTCATGCCGTAGATAAAAATGAAAGTGATGGTAAAGACAATAATGATAGAACGAGCGGTTTTGTTCTCTATGAACTTCTCACGCCAGCGCTCTTTTTTGATGTAAGGCCACGATAAAAATAGAAAGAAGCTAACAGCAAAAATTTGAATCACAATAAGTAGGTATTGAATACTCTTGGGTAGCTCTGTTTCGATCATGCTGTACCTCTTATTGCGATGGTGGTGTTAATCGGTGAGTAAGTTCACCAGTGTCTGGTAGTAGACTTCTGTTAACTGATTTAAGTCGCTAATACTGACACGCTCGTTGATCTGGTGAATGGTGGCATTAAGTGGGCCAAGCTCAATCACCTGAGCACCTGTTTGTGCAATAAAGCGACCATCCGAAGTCCCCCCCCCTGTTGAGAGTTCTGGCTCATAGCCTAAAACGGATTGTGATGCTTTTTTGATCGAATGAATTAGTGCACCATCAGCAGGGGTGATAAAAGGCAATCCAGATAGATTCCATTCAATATCATAATCAATTGGGTAGTGATCTAAAGTGGCATGCACACTCTGCTGTAAAGACTCTGGCGTATGCTCCGTTGAGAATCTAAAATTAAAGAGTACCTCAACGGTACCAGGGATGACATTAGTCGCCCCTGTACCACCGTTGATATTAGAGATTTGAAAAGAGGTTGGTGGGAAGTACTCATTTCCGTGATCCCAAACTAAATTTGCTAACTGCTCCAAAGGTGCTGCACAAAGGTGAATAGGGTTAAGTGCAAGCTCAGGGTATGCGATATGCCCTTGCTTACCCTTAATGGTCAGCTTGCCACTTAAAGAACCACGACGACCATTTTTGATTGAATCACACAGTTTTTTACTACTAGAAGGTTCTCCTATTAAACAGTATTCATACTTCTCACCACGGTTCTCTAAAGCCTCGACAACCTTAACAGTACCATTGATCGCAGGGCCCTCTTCATCGCTGGTGATTAGGTAACCGAGTGAACCTTTATGATTAGGATAGTCTGTAACAAAGCTCTTGGTCGCTGCCATAAAGCAGGCTACGCCGCCTTTCATATCGGCAGTACCACGACCATACATCATGTCACCTTCAATGTGTGCTGAAAAGGGAGGGAAGTCCCATTTCTCATCAGGGCCTGTTGGTACAACATCGGTATGACCTGCAAAAACTAAAAAAGGACTTTCAGTTCCTCTACGAGCCCATAAGTTATCAACTTCACCAAATGGCATGTTTTCAATATTAAACCCTAACGGTTGAAGATAGTCGGCAATCAGTTTCTGACAGCCCTTATCGTCGGGTGTAACTGAGTCAATTTGAATAAGGCTTTGTGCAAGTTGAATGGTTTCGGTCATGGGAACAGTTTTCTTGTTTTGTAATATCGAAGGGCTATTTTAGGCTTTCAATGCTATTTTGAGAAGCCTCAATTGTAATAAAGCGGCTTAAAGTAGCTGTTCTTTATAGTCAGCTTCTTTGAAACCAATCATTAGAGTACTTTCTGTCTGTAGAACAGGGCGTTTAATAAGTGTTGGCAACTCGGTTAAAACTGAGAGATCTTCTTTGGTCATTAACTGGACTTTTTGCTGCTCGGTGAGTTGTTTCCAGCTTGTACTACGTTTGTTAACAAGAATTTCAATTGGTTGAGTCAGCAACCAAGTTTCGATCTGCTCAATTGTGAGGCCTTGTTTTTTAAAGTCATGAAACTCATAAGAGAGATTATTGTTTTCAAGAAATTTTCGTGCTTTACTAACGGTATCGCAATTGGGAATGCCAAATAAAATCATAGGGTCTACCTGTTGTTTTAATAGAGGGGTTTAAATTGGCTGTATTATAGAAGATAAATAGACGCCTGGCCTCTTTAGCTGAGTGATTAAATGATGGGGTTTTATTGCGAGGTATATGGCTATTTAGGTGCTATTTTTTTCGCGGTTTTACGAAAAGAGGGTATACTTGCCCGTTACTAATTTTTCACATTTATTTAAGAGAATAGCATTATGACAATCAAACGAATCGGACACCGTTATAGCGATACTAAAACTGGCGCAACTTTAGATGTGTGGTTTCCACGCTCTAATAAAGAGATTGCTCGTAACTGCTTGGCTTTGCAGGCGGGTTTGATTAAAGGTGATTTTGTCACGGTAGAGATCGCATCCGTTGATGATGCGCCAACTTCTGCAGAAGATGCCTACCTTCGCCTTCACCTGTTGTCAGAGTGTGCTGTTAAGCCAAATGAGGTCAATTTAGATGGTGTGTTTGGTCTGTTAAATAATGTTGCATGGACTACGGCTGGTCCTATTTTGCCAGCTGAAGTTGAGAACCTACGTGAAGCGATTGCCGGTGATGTTCACCAGTTTAATGTAACTTGCTTAGATAAGTTCCCACGTATGACGGATTATGTGATTCCTGAAGGTGTACGTATTGGTAATGCGGATCGTGTCCGACTAGGGGCTCACCTTGCACCTGGTACAACGATCATGCATGAAGGATTTGTTAACTTTAATGCGGGTACTCTGGGTAACTCAATGGTTGAAGGTCGTATCAGTGCCAGTGTCGTGATTGGAGAAAATACAGATATTGGTGGTGGTGCTTCTATTATGGGTACACTTTCTGGAGGTGGTAAACAGGTTATCTCTATGGGTAAAAGAAATCTATTGGGTGCAAATGCTGGTTTAGGTATCTCTTTGGGTGATGACTGTATCATTGAATCAGGTCTGTATATAACAGCGGGTACTAAGGTTAAAATGCCGGATGGTTCTATTGTCTCTGCGCGTAAGTTGTCTGGTGAGTCTAAATTGTTATTTAGACGCCACAGCCAAACAGGTGCGGTTGAAGCAATTGTTACAGACGGTTCTTTGTGGAGTGGTTTAAACAGTGCACTTCATAGCAACGATTAAGATTACTTAAGACCTTGATTAAGTGTCTGCTTGGGCGACTTGTCTAGGTGGATACTTAATTTAATATGACTCAGCTATTCTGGCTGAGTGATTACCTTTTCAGCTTTACTTTACCCTCTCTTTTCCTCTTTATTTATCTTCTTTAAATCAATCCATGTCTCTGTGATTTTCTTTTTTAAAACGAATAATAGGGGTCGATAAGTCATTATTGGTATAATTCACTTTTGAATTTTTCAATGTCTTGAGGAGAGGTTTGTGGCAAAAGTTTTAGGCTTTGATCATGTGAGTATTATTGTTAAGGATGCAGAGGCCTCTTTGGCTTTTTATCAGTCATTATTAGGGGTTGATCTACTGATACGCCCTAATTTAGGGTTTCCAGGCTACTGGATTGATCTTTATGCAGGGCAGAGTTTGCATATTATGCAGTTGGATAATCCAAATGAGAACACCATTCGTCCAGAGCATGGTGGGCGTGACTATCACTTTGCTTTAAGAGTGGATTCGATTGAGGCGTATGTTGAAAAACTGGAAAAGTCAGACTTGATATATACGCGTAGTAAGTCAGGTCGAAAAGCATTGTTTATCAAAGATTTAGATAACAATGCTTTTGAATTGTTTGAGTATAACCCTCTGTGAAAGCTTGTTATCAAACTTTGTAGGTGTTGTCTATAAAACACCTACCGATTTGAGTTGACTCTATTTTAGAATTTCAAGCAGGGGGGGGAGCTTCATTATCAAAGCTCAATATCTATGTTTAATACTCAAGTAAACTAATTAATGTCTTAGTAAATTGCTTCTGCATTTTTGTGTCCTTAATGGCTGAGTTATCAGTATCACTAATCAAAAAGGTATCTTCTGCCTTTTCACCCGAAGTGTGAATTTTAGCATCATGTAGTCGGATATGACTCTTTTTCAAAGCAAAACCAATTTTTGAAAGTAGCCCAGGTATATCCTTGGTGGATATAGTGAGTTCAGTTCGGTGGTCGTTTAACTTGTTAAAAATAACATCTGTGGGTGTTTCAAAGCAACGTACTCTACGCGTTTGCATGGTATTTCTTGTCGGTGATAGTTCCAAGTCCGCCTGTGATAGTTGTACTTTTATTTTTTCAATCACTGTGTCATGATCTGTTGGGTCAATAAAGGATTCTGACTCCCTATCAAGAAAGTAAATAACAACCAGTGTCATATTATCTGTTGAGCTAAAAACTCTTGCTTCAACAACGGTCAAACCAAGCAGATCAAGTGCGTGGGTGATGTGTGCAAATAGAAAATCTCTATCTGGCATATAGATCATCAGTTCAGTCACACCAAGTTGCTTTTGACTTTGAATAAATAGATGATTTTGTGCGTGGTCTACATTGTAGATTTGTTGAGTAATTCGCGCAATATCACTAGGGCTCTGTCGGCTAAAGAACTCACTCTTGGCCATGCTACTCCAGAATGGCTTATATTTAGAGGATTTAATCTCTCTTTTTGCTAATAGATCTTTGGCTTTTTCTTGTGTATTTAGCGCTTTTTTGGCGCGATCTTTCGGTGCATTAACGGTTAAAGAAAGTACATTGGATGTCTCATTGTAGAGCTGTAAAAAAAGTGAGCTTTTCCAATCATTCCATACGGATTCTGAGGTTGAACAGACATCTGCAACCGTGAGCAGGTAGAGGTAGTCTAAATGTTCTTGGTCACCTACAAGCTTCGCAAAGTTACTGAAGGTTTCTGGATCACTCAAGTCTCTGCGTTGAGCGACATCTGAGTAGGCGAGGTGATTAAGTACAAGCCAGCTGAGTAGTTCGCCATCCTTTTTAGACATGTTATGTTGTTGAGCAAAAACAAGGGCATCTTCCGCGCCCAATATTTCGTGCTTTCCACCACGCCCTTTAGCGATGTCATGGAATAGGCCTGCCAAGAAAAGCACCTCAGGTTTAGCAAGGTTGTCTGCAATCTGATGTGCTGTTGGAAACTCATAGGTGAACTCATCAATAAAGAAACGACGTAGGTTTCTAATGACTAAAACGGTATGTTCATCAACAGTATAGGCATGAAAGATATTAAACTGCATTAAGCCAGTTATTTTTTTAAAAGGCGGTAGATAGGCTGATAACATACCATAACCATGTAGACGTTTTACCGCAGCAGTAATGCCTTGAGGCTGACGGAAAATTTCTAAAAACAGAGCCTTATTAATGGGGTCATTTCTAAAGTCTTCATCAATTAGGTAGAGGTGATCCCGAATGGCTCTGATGGTGGTAGAGCGCAGCCCGATCACCTCTGGTAGGGTTTCTAAAATAATAAAAACCTCTAGTAGCGTCGTGGGGTGTTGTGCAAAAATTTTTGGGTTTTTAACCTCTAACCGCCCATTAACTAAATTGAAGCGGCTGTTAATTGATTGCGGTTTTTGAGTGGTATCGTCAAAAAGAATCTCTCTAAAGTGCTGTAGTAAGATTTCGTTGAGTTTGACGATGCTATGAACATTTCGGTAGTAGCTACTCATAAACTGCTCTACGGCAATCTTCTCTTTGGTATCGGTATAACCAAAAGACTCTGCAACAGCTTGTTGATTATCAAATTGTAGGCGATCTTCACGACGTCTTTTTAAGTGGTGTAAGGCAAATCGGATACGGTTAAGTAGCTTGTAGGCAGACTCAATCTCTATGTACTCTTCAGTGCTTAAAAAGTTACGTTGTACCAGCTCAATGATAGAAGAAGCATTGAAGTGTCTTTTGGCAACCCAGTAGATTGTTTGGATGTCTCTTAAACCACCAGGGCTCTCTTTAACATTGGGTTCTAGCTGGTAGACGGTATCATTAAACTTCTGGTGACGATTCTCCTGCTCATCAAGCTTGGCTTGAAAGAAGTCTTTACTTGGCCAGAAGCCCTTTTTATTCCAAATTTTTTGTAATGCTTCGAACTGCTCATAATCCCCGGTAATCCAGCGAGATTCTAAAATATTAGTTGCTGTGGTGACATCTTCAAGTCCAGCGGTAATGCAGTCTTGAGGGGTTCTAACCGATGAGCCGACATCAAAACCTAAATCCCATAGCAGTGTAATAAAGTTGGAAAATGATTCCTGACTTGCTTCAATATCATCACTGAGTATGAGTAGGTCTATATCTGAGTAGGGGTGAAGCTCTCCTCTACCATAACCACCGACCGCAATAAGCGCGGCTGAATCTGAGTCGATGTAGCTAGACCAGATTGATTTAAGTAACTGGTCAATAAAAGTGGAGCGTTCTTTAATCAACTCTGCAACAGCAGTACCTTTTTCATACTGATCAAACTGGTAGTCTAAAAACTGTTTTAGAACCTCTCTGCCTGATGCGAGGGTGTCTTTGTGTGACGTTTTATCACAGTTTAACGCAGTAATGAACAGGGGGGGGTGTTGCTCTGTTGTCATGTTTGTTAACTCTTCGTCTAAGGTTAGTGTAGGTATGAAGTAAATGGCACCTGAATATTGGACTTGTTGTAAGGTGCCATATCGGTTTGAACGCCATTAAATTGGTTGTGTTGATATGGTCAATGGCAATGCTATTTAGCTTTTAAGGAAGAACAGGCTTTTCATCCGCTCTTAAGGTAAATATCTCATAACCCTCTTCTGTGACAGCCAGAGTATGCTCCCATTGAGCAGATAACTTACGATCCTTGGTCACGACTGTCCAGTTATCAGCTAGTAGTTTAACAGCAGATTTACCTAAGTTAATCATAGGCTCAATGGTGAATATCATGCCTGGTTTTAAAACAATCTGTTTAAGCTCTTCTGATGCATAATGTAGTACCTGTGGGGGTTCATGAAACTCAGCCCCAATACCATGTCCACAGTACTCTTTAACAACAGTAAAGTTATTGTTTTCTGCATGAGTTTGAATGGCGAGTGCTACGTCATAAAGGGTTGCATCCGCTTTAACCTGTTCAATCCCTAGCCATAAACACTCATGAGCTACTTGAGATAAGCGGTGTGCAAAAGGTTTAACATCACCAATCTCAAACATACGGCTGGTATCCCCGTGATAACCCTCTTTAATAACGGTAACATCAATATTAACAATATCGCCATTTTTAAGTTTTTTGGCATCATCAGGAATGCCGTGACAAACCACCTGATTGATTGAGATACAGCTAGAGGCTGGGAAGCCATGGTAGTTTAAAGTAGCAGGAATGGTTTTTTGCTCATCGACCATATAGTCATGCATGATCTGATTTAATTGTCCTGTTGAAACACCCGCTACAACGTGGGGTGTAATCATATCTAATACGTCTGCGGCTAATTTACCTGCAACACGCATTTTTTGGATTTCTTCAGGGGTTTTTATTTTTATGGTCATTTTTAGTTTCTTTTAGGTAAATTAAGCTTATATTTCTGAATTAAATTGTTAATCAGGCGTGGCTATGGTATAAATGCCGCGCCTTTCTGTTGAGAGGAATTTTAACAAAAAATCCGCACGTTTACCGACACATAAAACGGGGTGCTGAAAATAGATTGAAATATATCGGTTTTTGGTTCGTTTTATGGGGTAAACGGAGGCTTAACCCCAAAATTGGAGAATAATCATGGCAAAAGTTACCATGCGTCAAATGCTAGAAGCCGGTGTACATTTCGGTCACCAAACTCGTTACTGGAATCCTAAGATGGCTGAGTACATCTTTGGTGCGCGTAACAAGATCCATATCGTTAACCTAGAAAAGACATTACCAATGTTTAATGATGCATTAAACATGATTGGTGGTATTGCAGCAAATAAAGGTAAAGTCCTTTTTGTTGGTACTAAGAAAGCAGCACGTGATTTAGTCGCTCAAGAAGCTAAGCGTTGTGGCATGCCTTATGTCGATTACCGTTGGTTAGGTGGTATGTTGACTAACTTCAAAACTATCAAACAGTCTATTAAGCGTTTGAAAGAACTTGAAACAATGGAAAAAGACGGGACTTTCGAGAAGATCTCTAAGCGTGAAGCTTTGACTCGTACTCGTGAAAAGATAAAACTAGAGCTTGCTCTAGGTGGAATTAAAGATATGCGTGCAATGCCTGATGCTATCTTTATTATCGATACTGGTAATGAGAAGATTGCGATTCAGGAAGCGAAGACTCTAGGTATTCCAGTTATCGGTGTTGTAGATACAAACAACGATCCTCGTGGTATTGATTATGTGATCCCTGGTAATGACGATGCAATCCGTGCAATTACTTTATACCTAGCGGCAGCTGCTGATGCAGTTAACGAAGGTAAAGCGTCTATTACAAATGGTGTTGAAGGTGATGAATTCGTTGAAGCTGTAGAAGCTACGAAGTAATTAACTTGGCCTGGTAATTATCAGGCTAATTTCAATATTGAGAAAAGGATTTATAACTATGGCTATTACAGCTTCTATGGTTAAAGAACTGCGCCAAGCAACCGGTGCAGGGATGATGGATTGCAAAAAAGCATTGTCAGAAACTGACGGTGATATGGAAGCAGCAATTGAGTTTCTTCGTAAAAAGGGTATGGCTGGTGCAGATAAGAAAGCCGGACGTGTCGCTGCTGAAGGTCGCATTGCGATTGCAGTTTCTGCTGATGGCAAGTCTGGTCTTATTGCTGAAGTTAACTGTGAAACTGATTTTGTTGCTAAAGGTGATGAGTTCAAAGGTTTTGCAGATGAAATTGCGGCACTTGCGCTTGCTGCGGATACAACTGATATTGAAGCTATCTTGGGTCTAACAATGGCTTCTGGCAATACGATTGATATCGTTCGTCGTGAGATGATTGCTAAGATCGGTGAGAATATGTCTATTCGTAAGGCTCAAAAGATCGAATCTAACGGTGTTATTGGTCAGTACCAGCACGGTGAGAAGATTGGTGTTGTTGTTGCTATAGACGGTGGTGATGATGTACTTGGTCGTGATATCGCAATGCACGTTGCTGCTGCTAACCCAGCAGCAATCACTGCTGATGATGTTGATCAGGAGATGCTTGCTAAAGAGCGTGCATTCCAGATCGATCAAGCTAAAGAGTCTGGTAAGCCAATGGAGATTATTGAGAAGATGATTGAGGGGCGTATGCGTAAGTATCTTGCTGAGATTACTTTAGTCGGTCAGCCATTCGTTAAAGATCCTGATACAACGGTTGAAAAACTTTTGAAAGCAAACAGTGCAACTGTTACTTCTTTCATTCGTTTAGAAGTGGGTGCAGGAATCGAGATCGAAGAAACAGATTTTGCTGCTGAAGTAGCACTAGCTGGTAAAGCAGTAACTGGATAATTTCTAGTTGTCTGATAGAGCCATAGTGAACTTACCTGTTAAAGTTAAGCCACTATGGCTTTTTTGTATGTAGAATATGCTAAAGTTTTTTGCAAATAGGTCTGTTGGACTTAATTGCAAAGCACTTTATTAAGACAAGTTGTGTAACGTAAGGATAATCTGAGATGGCACTTAAGTATAAACGTATATTATTGAAGTTTAGTGGTGAAGCCTTAATGGGTTCTGGTGACTTTGGTTTGGATTCTGGAACGCTTAGAGAGGTTGTTTCTCAAGTTAAAGAGTTGCGTAACTTAGGTGTTGAAGTTGGGATTGTTGTCGGTGGTGGTAATATCTTCCGTGGTGCTCAGATTCAGGGTGCTGGTATTCAGCGTACAACGGGTGATCACATGGGAATGATGGCAACGGTTATTAATGCCTTAGCTTTACGTGATGTGATCGAAGATATGGGGATGAAGTCCCGTGTATTATCCGCAATGTCGATCGAGGGTGTTTCGACTGGTTTTGATGCGAATGTGGTTAAGAAGCAGTTAGCAGATGGTGAAGTATTAGTGTTTGCTGCTGGAACTGGAAGCCCTTTCTTTACTACGGACACGGCTGCGGCTTTACGTGGTATTGAGATTGGTGCAGAAATCGTTTTAAAAGCCACTAAAGTAGATGGTATTTATTCTGCGGATCCAGTAAAAGATCCCTCGGCAACTCGTTACGATTTCTTGTCTTATGATGAAGTGATTCAGAAGAATTTGCAGGTTATGGATATGACTGCATTTGTCTTATGCCGTGATCATAAAATGCCTATCCGTGTTTTTGATATGTTTAAAGATAATGCGGTGATTAGAATAGTAAAAGGTGAGGACGAAGGCACCTTAGTAGGATTAGGAGAATAAAAATGTTAAATGAAATTCGTGATGATGCACAAAGTAGAATGCAAAAGTCTTTTGAAAATTTAGAGACAAATTTTGCAAAAATCCGTACTGGACGTGCGCATCCAAGTATTCTTGATTCAATTACCGTTGATTATTATGGTTCAATGGTGCCGATCAGTCAGGTGGCTAATATTAACCTTGAAGACTCGCGTACTTTGACGGTTCAGCCTTGGGAGCAGCCTATGGTTGCTGCAGTTGAAAAAGCCATTATGACTTCTGATTTGGGTATTAACCCCGCAACAACTGGTAATTTGATTCGTATTCCTATGCCTCCGTTAACTGAAGAGCGCCGTCGTGATTTCATTAAGGTCGCGCGTTCAGAAGCAGAGCACGCTCGTGTTGCGATTCGTAATATCCGTCGTGATGCGAATGGGGATGTTAAATCACTATTAAAAGATAAAGATATTACTGAAGATGAAGCACGTCAGTCTGATGATGTTATCCAAAAGTTAACAGATGATGTTGTTAAGAAGGTTGATGCAGCTTTATCTGCTAAAGAAACAACCTTGATGGATATATAGCAAGTTCGCTTGCTTTAACTTTAAGTCGCTATTTATGCCTAATTACGGCATAATTAGCAGGTTTTATTGTAATGGGTTTTCTCATTATTGCTTATATGAAACGGTTCAAGAAGAGAGGGTCTAACGGATTCAATCTTCTTGGGCCGTTTTGCGTTTTATTTTAGAGGTTGATTTTGACTCAGGAAGCTCAGCAGGATTTAGTACCAAAGCATGTTGCCATCATTATGGATGGTAATGGGCGGTGGGCGAAAAAAAGATTCTTACCACGATTTATAGGCCATCAAAAAGGCCTTAAGTCGGTTAAACGTTTGGTTGCACACTGTTCTAGTATCGGTGTTGAGGCGCTGACGTTATTTGCCTTTAGTACTGAGAATTGGAATCGTCCTCAAGATGAAGTGAATAAGTTAATGGGACTTTTTCTAGCTGCTTTGCAGAAAGAGGTCTCTAAGCTTAATGACAATAATATTAGATTGCTTGTTGTGGGGGACCGCAGTGCTTTTAGTGGAGAAATTCAGGCGCATATTGAATTAGCCGAATCCCTAACAAGCCAAAATACAGGGTTAGTACTGTCGATTGCTGCAAACTATGGCGGTCGCTGGGATATTGTTGAAGCGGTTAAACAGTGGCAGTTAGCTAACCCTGACGTGCCGGTGTCAGAGTTAAATGAATCTGATATTACTGAGTTTATCTGCCTAACTCAGTTACCTGATGTCGATCTGCTAATCAGAACGGGTGGTGAGCAGCGTATTAGTAACTTTCTTATTTGGCAGATGGCTTATGCTGAGTTCTATTTTACAGATGAATTGTGGCCTGATTTTGATGAGGCCAGTTTAAACCGTGCTATCGAGTCATTTGGTCATCGTGAACGTCGATTTGGAAAAACGAGCGAGCAGGTAGCTAAGTAATGTTGATACAGAGAATTATTACCGCCGTTATCTTAGCTGTGGTGGTTGGTTTGGCTCTATTTAAAGCTTCTGCAGATTTCTGGCAGGGGGGGGTCTTACTTGTGAGCCTGATCGCGGCATGGGAGTGGGCTGGTTTTGCTAAGGTCAAGTCGTTGTGGTTGAAAGGGGCTTTTTCGATACTAACAATGGTCATTGTCTATTTTGGTCTATCTGTCTTTTTCGTTGAGCATCTCGCGGTATTGACGATTGTGGAGAGTCTATTAATTCTTTATGTCGTGCTTCAATATCAAAGATCAGAGGGTCTCTCTGGTCCAACATCTCCACTGGGTATTTTATTGGCTGGTATGCTGTCTATTATCCTATTTTGTATTGTTTTAATCCGTTTTAGGGAGGAGTTTTCGCCTGAACTCTTGTTGCTCAGTATGTTTGTTATTTGGGCAATCGACACGGGCGCGTACTTTAGTGGACGACGTTTTGGTAAAACTAAATTAGCGGTATATGTCAGCCCAGGTAAAACCTGGGAGGGTGTTTGGGGCGGTACGCTGCTGTCTTTCATTATTGGGCTTGTGGGGATATATTTGATTAGCCCTTCGCTTAATATGTCAGCTGTTTTATTTGCAGCGCTATTAGCCTTTATTGCCTTGTTCTCAGTGTTAGGGGATCTTTTTGAGAGCGTCCTAAAACGACAAGCTGGCCTTAAAGACAGTGGTCGAATTCTGCCAGGGCATGGTGGAGTATTAGATAGAGTGGATAGCCTATTGATTGCGATTCCAATGCTCTATTTGTTGTGGTCCTTTGGGAGCTCTGTTTAAGTGGATGTAATTTGGTCCCTGTTTGGCTTTGTGCTTGTGATGGGGTTAATCGTCACGATACATGAATGGGGGCATTATCAAGTTGCTAGGTGGTTCAATATCAAAGTGACGACCTTCTCTATTGGATTTGGTAAAACACTTTATGAGAAGCAAGGGTCTGAGACAACGTTTAAGATTGGGCTGATACCTCTTGGCGGCTATGTAAAGTTTGTTGATGAGCGCGAAGGCAATGTTCCAGCAGAAGATCTACCTCGAGCCTTCAATCGTCAGAGTGTTTATAAACGTTTTGCTGTTGTTCTTGCGGGCCCTGTGATCAATTTGATTTTTGCTTGGTTTGTGTTTACTTTAATGTATTTGATTGGTGTATCAGGTTATAAGCCTGTATTTAGTCAGGTTGCTGATAAGAGCTCTTTGCAACAAGCTTTACCTGATTCTTTTATCGCTTCAGATGAGGTATGGTCAGTGGCGTATGTTAATGACGACGCAACATATAACTGGCAGATGGTGCATCAGTCTCTATTAAAATCATTGGTCAATCAGGACCAATCGGTTGATTTATTAATAGAAAATGTTTTCACTGATCAGGTCTTTCCTTTAGATAACGTCTCTTTACACGCTCTTGACCTTGATAAGCCAGATCAAAACTGGTTGAAAATACTAGGTTTTATTCCTTTTAAAGCGTCATTGCCAGCTGTCTTGGGTCAGGTTGTTTCAGGTGGGCCAGCTGCATTGGCAGGTCTTAAGCCTCAAGATAAAGTGTTATCCATTGGTGGTGTGCCAATTTTACAATGGTCAGATTTGGTTGAGATCGTTCAAGCTATTCCTGATCAGCAGGTCGAGATTGAGTATCAGCGACAAGGTGTTATCTATGTTGCCCTGATTGAGGTAGGGCATTCAGAAGCCAAAGGTGGTGCTAAGACCGTTGGTAAAATTGGCGTGGGTGTCGATATTGCTTTGGGTGCGATGAAGCCCTTTGTCTCAACGGTACAGTTTGGTTTTATAGAGTCGATGGATCAGGCCTATAAAAAAACAGTTGATTTAGTTGATATGAGTCTTGTTATGCTGAAAAGAATGCTTTTTGGTGAAGTTAGTTTGCAAAATTTATCGGGCCCTTTGAGTATTGCTCAGTTTTCTGGTCAAGCAGTACAAACGGGCTTAATCGCTTTTTTAGGTCTTTTAGGCTTACTAAGTCTCAGTATAGGTATTCTAAATTTATTGCCTATTCCTGTTTTGGATGGTGGGCATTTGGTATATTACCTGGTTGAAATGGTTAAAGGCTCACCAGTAAGCGAACAAGTCGTTGGTGCTGGCCAAAAGCTTGGATTAGTTTTAATTGTAGGGTTAACATTTGTTGCTCTATTTAATGATGTTTTAAGAATTTCGAATGGTTAATATGACGTTAAATAAAATTACAAAGTTCTCTCTTTCAAGAGCCGTTGCATTCTTGATGTTGGCGCCCAGCTTAGCATGTGCATTTACGGTCGAAAATATTGAGCTAGAAGGTGCAAGTCGTATTGAATTTGAAACAATTGATCAATATTTAACGATTGCGAAAGGAAAGTATTTAGATACAGCGACTTCGCAGGAAACGATTAAAAACCTTTATAAAACCGGTTTTTTTAAAGATGTTGCGCTCTATAAAAAGGGTGATGCAACCTTGGTTATTAGAGTTGTCGAGAGACCCTCTATCTCTGAAGTGATTATTGAAGGTAATGAGCTAATTGAAACGGATGTTTTGAATAATGCCTTAGACTCATTAGGGATCAAAAAAGGTCGTATCTATAATAAAGTTGAGTTAGATAGAGTTGTCATTGATTTAAAGCGTCGCTATCAGAACCAAGGTTATTATGCTGCTGAAGTTGAGATTGAAAGTAAGTCTTTGCCAAGAAATCGTGTTGAACTCAATATTAAGATTATAGAGGGGCAGCCTGCTGCGATCGGCCGTGTAACATTGATTGGTAATAAGGTTTACACTGACCAGCGCCTAAAGATGCAGATGAAGTTAATAGAGGGGGAGGACTACTCTAAGCCCGTGCTTCAAGCAGATATAGAAGTTCTTAAGTCCTATTATTTAGATAGAGGATATGCCAAGTTTAATGTTCGTTCATCACAAGTAAGTTTATCTACAGATAAAACACGTGTGTTTGCAACCGTTAATATTGAGGAAGGTGCCCAGTATACTTTTTCTGATGTTAATTTTATTGGAGAGTTGATATTAGAAGAGAAGGAACTCGCTTCTCTTGCTGTGTTAAAGCCTAAAGATACCTTCTCGCGTAGTAAGGTGATTGAAGCAGTTAATGCTATTAGAGATCGTTTGAGTGAGGATGGTTATGCTTTTGCTGAAATTGAACCAAAAACAGCACTTAATGATGAAGACAAGACGATTGCTTTGAGCTTCAATATTCAACCTGGTAGCCGAATTTATATCCGACGAGTGGCCATTGAAGGTAATACTCGAACACGTGATCATGTTATTAGACGTGAAATGCGCCAATTAGAGAGTGCACCTTATTCATTAGCTCTGGTTCGCCAGTCTCAAATGCGTCTAGACCGTTTGGGTTTTTTTAAGTCTTCTGAGATTCAAACTAAAAGGGTCAGTGCCGACCAAGTTGATCTTGTGATCAATGTTGTTGAGCAAGCGACTGGTTCCTTTAATGCAGGGATTGGTTTTTCGCAGCTCGATGGCATGAGTTTTAATGTTGGAGTTTCTGAGCGTAACTTTATTGGTAGTGGGAATAAGCTGGATTTCAATATTGCCACGAGTGCATCTAAGAAGACAGCAGACATTGGTTTGACTAATCCTTATTTTACGGATGATGGAGTCAGTTTAGGTGCTGGTTTCTATTTAAGTGAGATTGATGCTGAGAAACTTGATATTGCCGATTTTACAACTAATAATTTCGGTATCAGAACCTCATTGGGCTACCCGTTAAGTGAAAATGACTCTCTAAATTATGGCTTAAAGTTTAACTCACAGGATTTAGTTTGTTCGTCTGTTTTTACCAGTTGTCTCGACCATGTTAGTGAGTTTGGAGCGGTCTCTCGATCGGTTGTCTTTAGTATGGGCTGGAACCATAATTCAACAAATAGCTTCTATTTTCCTTCAGAAGGACATAAAACTAGGTTGTCTTTTGAAACCGTTGTACCTTCGACTTCTGATATTTCATATTATAAGGTCTATGCTAATGAGACCATGTACCAGCCGATTACGAAGAATATCTCGTTGAAATTAAAAGCTAACATGTCTTATGGGGCAGGTTACAGTACCGTTAAAGAGCTGCCTTTCTATCAGAGGTTTTACGCAGGGGGGATTGGTTCTGTAAGAGGATTTGAACCAAATTCATTGGGTGGTAATTATGATCTTATTTTTGACGGTAGTGATCGCCCTAGGGGGGGGGTTGTTAAGTTAGTGAGTTCTGCTGCATTTGTATTACCGATTCCCTTTATTGAAGATTCAAGTAATATTCGTATGAGTGTGTTCTTTGATGCAGGTAATGTCTTCAGTAGTGTTAATGCTGTTGATACTGCAATGCTTAGAACTTCAGTTGGTATTGGTATTTCTTGGATTACCCCAGTTGGCCCTTTAACTTTTAGTTTAGCAGAGCCTGTTGGTTACGATAGTATAGATAAATTACAGAAGTTTCAGTTTAGTTTAGGGTCTCAGTTTTAATTATTGATGAGTTAAACTATGAATAAAGGCTGTCTTTATACCCTTCATTTATTTTTTTAGGGTACAATTCTGAAAAGTTATTTTATATTTATGAGTAAAGTGGAAAATTTGATGCAAAAGCAGTTTAAAACTTATTTGTCAGTTATCGTAATGTTACTTTCGTTCAATGCTTGGGGTGATGCATCTGTGAAGCTTGGTGTGGTTAATGTTGCTTTACTTTTAGAGCAAGCGCCACAAGCAAAAATAGCTGATGCAAGATTAAAGAAAGAGTTTGAACCTCAGCAAGTTGAGTTGACGGGTTTGGCAGGCAAACTAGAGTCTAAACAGTCTAAATATAAAAAAAATAAGATGGTCATGAGCGATACTCAGAAAAGGAGTAAAGAGCGTGAAATCACGATGCTGACTAGAGAGATACAGCGTCGTAGAAATGATATTCAGGAGCTACTGAATATTCGTAGAAACGAAGAGCTTGCTAAACTACAGAATATTGTAAATGATGCGATAAAAGTGATTGGAGAAAAGAAGGCATTTGACCTTATTCTTTATGAAGGTATCGCTTATACAAATAGTCGTATTGACGTGACAGCGGATGTGCTTAAGCATCTTAAGTCAGTTAGTGAAAAACAGCGTGCTGAATTTAATAAATAATCCAGAGATACCTTTGTGCAATTAGTCGAAATTGTTAGTCATCTGCAAGGATTAGATATTGATGTAAAACTCATAGGCACTGCTGAAGTTGATATTCAGCAAGTCTCAGGTTTGCATTTAGCAAGTTCTAGCCATATCTCTTTTTTGAATGATCGAAAATACATCCCTTTTTTAGAGAGCACCTCTGCGGGTGCCGTTATTCTTAGTGAGGCTCACGCAGAAAACTGTGCAGTTACTCATTTAGTTGTTGATAACCCCTATTATGTCTATGCGTTGGTGACTCAATTTTTGAACCCCGTCGCGATTCAATATGAAGTACATTCAGATTCTACAGTTGATGAGACCGCGACCTTAGTTGGTCAGGTCTGCATCGAATCACAGGTGTCTATTCATCAAGATGTAGTTATTGGCAATGGTTCGATGATACGAAGCGGTGCAGTGATTGAACAAGATGTAACACTCGGTGAGAGTTGTCATATTGGATCCAATGTTGTTATTTGTCGTGGTTGTATTGTCGGTGATAATGTTACTATCGAGGCTGGTGCTATTATCGGTGGTGATGGTTTTGGCTGGGCTGCCCATCAAGGTCGCTGGGAAAAAATTCCACAGATTGGGCGAGTGGTTATTGGAAATAATGTTTCGATAGGAAACAATGTCTGCATAGATCGAGGTGCCATAGAGGATACTGTTATTGAAGATAATTGTATTATCGATAACTTAGTCCATATTGCGCATAATGTTCATATTGGCAAAGGTTCTGCAATTGCTGGCCAAGTTGGCTTTGCTGGTAGTACGGTTTTAGGGTCACATTGTACCGTTGCTGGGCAAGTTGGCTTTGCGGGACATTTAAAGGTGGTTGATAATAGTCATTTCTTTGCTAAGGCGGGTGTAACCCATAATATCAATGAGCCTGGTGTTTATTCAGGCTTTCCAGCGATTCCCGTTACTGAGTGGCAAAAGAACAACGTTAGAGCACGTGGTTTAGACAAAATGGCAAAAAAAATTAAGGCACTGCAGAAACAGTTAGATGCCTTAGCTGCAAACCTAGATTAAATCTTAATATTTGAATTGGATAGAAAAAGCATGATGGAAGTTAAAGATATATTTGATTATTTACCGCACCGTTACCCCTTTTTATTAGTGGATCGAGTGACGGAGTTCGAATCAGGTGTCATGTTGAAAGGCTATAAGAACATCACCTTTAATGAACCACAGTTTACAGGGCATTTCCCAAATAACCCTATTATGCCAGGAGTGATGATCATTGAAGCAATGGCTCAATGTACTGGTATTCTTGCCTTCCGTAGTAATGCAGAAAAACCTGATGGTAGTACTATGTATTATCTTGCCGCTGTTGATAATTGCCGCTTTAGACAGCCGGCCATTCCGGGTGATCGTCTTGATATGGAGGTGGTTGTGCTGGGTTGTAAGCGGGGAATTTGGAAGTTCAAATGTACCACTAAAGTAGACGGTAAGGTCATTGCCTCTGCTGATCTTATGTGTGCAGAAAGAAAGGTATAGTATTTTGATTCACGCTACCGCCATTATTGATCCAAAGGCTAATATCGCAGCAGATGTTAGTATTGGTCCTTATTGTGTTATAGAGGGAGAAGTTTCAATCGCCTCTGGTTCTATTTTAGAACCACACGTGGTTATCCAAGGGCCAACAACAATTGGTGAAAACAATCATTTCTATCAGTTTTGTTCTATCGGTGCGGCACCTCAGGATAAAAAGTATTCAAATGAACCAACACCTTTAATTATTGGTGACGGTAATACTTTTAGAGAGAATGTAACCGTCAACCGAGGCACTATTCAGGATCTCGGCAAAACAGTTATTGGTGACGATAACTGGATTATGGCTGGTGTACATATTGCACATGATTGTATAATTGGTAACCACTGTATTTTAGCTAATGCAACAGCTCTGGCTGGTCATGTTACCGTGCACGACTGGGCTATTCTAGGTGGTTATACACTGGTTCATCAGTTCTGTAATATTGGTGAGCACAGCTTTTGTGGTATGGGTAGTGTTATTAACCAAGATGTGCCTAATTTTGTTATTGTTTCGGGTAATTTAGCGGGGCCACGAGGCGTTAACCTTGAAGGTCTTAAGCGTAGAGGCTTTAGCAAGGATCAACTTAGTTTAGTTAAAAAGACCTACCGAACTCTTTATCGTGAAGGCAATCGCCTTGATGTTGCTATTAAAGGGTTAGTGGAATTGAATGATGAGCAAGGCACTTTAGATTCACTTAATCTATTCTTAAAAAACTCGGAACGTGGTATTGTCCGATAGCGTTGAATTGATCCCTTCAAAACCACTAGTTATCGCAATGGTGGCGGGTGAGGCATCAGGTGATACTCTGGGTTCTGAACTCGTTCATAGTTTAAAAGCCCGCTACCCTGATGCTCAGTTTGTGGGCATTGGCGGCCCTAAAATGATCTCTTTAGGCTTTGAAAGCTGGTTTCCTATGGAAAAGCTTTCTGTGATGGGCTTTTTTGAAGTTCTCAAACACCTATTTGAACTCCTAAGCATTCGAAAATCATTAATCCAAAAACTGTTGTCAGTTAAACCTGATGTTTTCATTGGAGTTGATGCGCCAGATTTTAACTTTAAGGTTGAGTCTGAGCTTAAAAGACAGGGGATAACAACGATTCATTATGTGGGGCCATCAGTTTGGGCATGGCGTGAAAAACGTCTCAAAAAGATCCATCACTCAGTTGATGGTGTTTTGGTGCTTTTCCCTTTTGAACCGGACTATTATCATCGTTACGATATTCCCGTTAAGTATGTTGGTCACCCTTTAGCAAATGAATTTCCTGAGACAGCAGATACATACGGTGCTCGATCACTGTTGCATATAAATCCTTTATTACCTGTTACAGCAATACTGCCTGGCTCACGCATGAGTGAGATAGAGGCGATGGCTGATGTTTATATTCAGTCAGTCAATTTACTCTCTGAAATTTATCCTGATATGCAATACATCATTCCTTGTGTACATAAAAATGCCCGAATAAGAATTGAGCAGGCTGTTAAATCGTTTGGTTTGGGTTTAAATATAAAGCTGGTTGATGGCCAATCTCGTACGGTTTTGGAGGCTTGTGATCAGGCTTTAGTTACCTCAGGGACAGCAACGCTTGAAGCTGCACTAATGAAGAAGCCTTTGGTATTAGCGATAAAGGTTCACCCAATTTCTTATTGGATTATGAAGCATTTAGCGACAACGCAATGGATTGGTCTTCCCAATATTTTAGCCAATAAATCACTGGTAACAGAGTTGATACAGGATGATGCGACACCACACAAGATTGCCATTCAAATGGGGTATTTGATTATGGATACGACGTTAAGAGAGAGACAGGTCGCTGCTTTTGAGTCTCAATACCATGCTTTAAAGCAGAATGCATCTGAGCTGGCTGCTGATGCCGTGGAAGAGTGGGCTCAGTTGAATGCAAGATAAGCAGCAATTGGAACTATTTAAACCACCGACTCCTAGTGCTTATATGAGTTTAACAGGAGAGACAGTTGGTGTTGATGAAGTCGGTCGTGGCCCCTTGGTCGGAGATGTAGTCGCTTCTGCCGTTATTTTACCTAAAGGCTGCCAACTATCTTTAAAAGACTCTAAAAAATTAACCGCTACTAAGCGTGAGCTGCTAGCGGTTCAGATCAGAGAGCAAGCTATAGCATACTCAATTGCTGTCGCAACACCTGCAGAGATTGACGAACTCAATATCCTTCAGGCAACAATGCTAGCAATGCAGCGTGCTATTGCTCAATTGCAGCAAGCAGATAATACAATTTCTTATGTTTATGTTGATGGTAATCGCTGTCCTTCAATTTCGCTACCATGTGAAGCGGTTGTCAAAGGTGATGATAAAATTATGGAAATTAGTGCGGCCTCTATTTTAGCCAAAGTTTATCGTGATCAGCAGATGTTAGAGTTACATCAACAGTTTCCTCAGTATGGGTTTGATCAGCATAAAGGCTATCCCACTGCAAAACATCTAGAAGTGATTAAGTTGTATGGCTTGCTTCCTGGTTATAGAAAATCATTCAAGCCAGTAAAGCAGCTATTGAGTTTGTAGTTTTTTAAATAGGGCTAAATAAAAGTCGTTTTGAATATTTGCTTTTTATGCCCCTATTTTGCGTTAGAATTAAGTTTCGTTTAGTATGTCATTAGAATAATATTTAAGGCGATAGGTATGAGTACTTCTTTAGAACAAGTTGAAAAAACTGCACAGTTAAGTCAAAACAATCAATTAAGTTTGATGATCTTTCAGGTTCAGTTTCCTAAGCCTGATTATCAACCTCCATATTATGGTATGAATGTTTTTAAAGTTCGTGAAGTATTAGAAGCACGAGCCTATGATGTTTCTCCTATGCCTGATTCCAATCGTTTGATCGAAGGGATGGTTGAGTTGCGTGGTGTTTATCTACCTGTTATTGATCTGCCAAAGTGGATGGGCTTTGATATGACGGATGAAGAGCGTGAGAAATCAATTATTATCGTATCTGACTTTAGTCAAAACTTTATTGGCCTGAGAGTTTCACATATTCACGGTGTAGAAGAAAAGGATTGGTCTGATATTAAAGCTGCTGGTAACTACAATGTTGATGTGAACACCAATCAGGTTGTTAACCATACTTATCTTGAAGGTGATAAAGAGACGCTTTGTTTTATTCTTGATATTGAAAAGCTATTGATTGAAGCGATGCCGACGGTTGCAGAGAAAATCTTCTCGTCAGTGAAAACAGTGGAGGATAGTGACGTACACTTTGGTCCTGAGATGTATGAAAAAACGATTCTATTTGCAGAAGATAGTATCTCTATTCAAAAATATATGGGGATGGTGTTTAGTCAGTTGGGGCTTAAATATAAAGGCTTTGATGATGGGCGTTTACTTCTCGATTATATTGATGGTCTTGAATCTCTTGATGACATCTCTATGGTGTTTACAGATTTGGAAATGCCAAATGCATCTGGTCATACGGTTATTAAAGAGTTAAAGTCGAATAGTCGTACACGTGGTCTACCTATTATTGTTCACACTTCAATGACCAGTGAAAATAATAGTCGTGAAGTGCTTGCAATGGGGGCTAACTACTTTATTGGTAAGGTTGATACAGATCTGATTATTGATACGATTCAGAAGGTCGAGGCTGACGCTAAACAAGCTAAAGCAAGCTAGTTTTGGTGTGTTTGTTATGTTTGTTGTTAGGTTCTTGTATGAGAAAAGGACTTAATACCCATCTTTAGGACATTGATACTTAAAACTTAGATATAAAAAAAGGCGCCTGATCAGGGCGCCTTTTTTGCTTTAACAATAGCCTAAATATTAACGCTGACGCGCTTTAAATTTAGGGTTTGTCTTGCAAATTACGTATACTTTTCCACGACGCTTAACAACTTGGCAATCTTTGTGGCGAGTTTTAGCTGACTTTAATGATGATAAAATTTTCATAGGATATATCCATTTTTATAGGGCCGAATATTCAAAACCAATTCGACTTAAGTTCAAATTTGAAGTCGCGGATTATAGTGCTTTATGGATGTTCTGTCTAGCCAATACTGTTAAAAACTGCTTATTTAGCCTCACTTTGTTAAGTTTAGCGTTATATGCTCTCTGTACGGCTGGATATAGTCTTTTATTAGGGCTTTGCTAAAGTATAATGCCATCATATTTATTTTATGGATTTTCAATCATCATGTCTTCAAAAGAACCTGTCATTAGCGAAGATTCTCAAGAGCAAAAATCGACTATTTTCACCCTTGATGAGGTAATGGGTGAGGGTGGACAGCTGTCAAAGTTGGTGGATGGTTATGCGCCGAGGCAGCCACAGATTGAAATGGCTGAAGAGATTGCAGAGCTGATTGAGAAGCAAGAAACACTGCTGGCAGAAGCGGGCACAGGTACAGGTAAAACATTTGCCTACTTAGTACCAGCATTACTTTCTGGAAAAACTGTGATCGTCTCAACGGCAACCAAAACCCTACAAGAGCAATTGATTCAGAAGGATTTACCGACGCTCTATAAAGTGTGCGGGATTAAGGGTAAAGCGAAGATTCTTAAGGGGCGCGATAATTACGTCTGTATGCAGCGTCTTGAGTTAACCGAAACAGCTGAGCAGCATAGTCGTGAAGATTGGAAGAAATTAGCCCTGATCCGAGAGTGGGCAGAAAAAAGTAAACAGGGTGATAAAGCGGAGTTAGAAAGTGTGCCAGAGGGTGATGCTATCTGGCGCAAGGTTTGTGCGAGACTTGAGTTCTGCCAAGCAGCCGAGTGCAATTCAAATGCCGAAGCGGGTTGCTTTTATCCAAAGGTAAAACAGCAAGCTTCTGAAGCACAAGTGTTAGTGGTCAATCATCACCTTTTCTGTGCAGACCTCTCTTTAAGAGAGCAAGGTTTTGGCGAGCTTTTACCCAATGCGGAAGTTTATATATTTGATGAGGCACACCAACTGCCTGATATTGCAGCACAGTTTTTAGGTTTCTCCATCACGCGTGGTCAGCTGGATGAGTTGGTGAGAGATATTAAGCAGGCACAAAAATTAGAATCACCTGAGTCAAAAGAGATCGCCGATCAAGCCACTCACCTTGCTGAGCAGATAAAGTTGATCAATGAGTCACTCGGTAAGTGGGAAAAGCGTTGGACGTGGCAGCAATTGGAGTCAGAAAAAGCCTTTCAGGCGATTATAAAGCGTTTTATGGATAGCTTATCTTTATTGATTGAACGACTTAAAACAATTGCAGAGCGTGGTAAGCATGTGACTGCTGTTTATAAACGTGCAAAAGATTTTGAGGGCATGTTTAAAGATTGGATGAGCAGCCATGCTGAAAATAAGATTCGTTGGATAGAATCGAGCCAAGGTCGCTTTAAACTTAACTTAACTCCGTTAAGTGTCGCTGGTCCATTTAGCCGACAGCGTGAGTTGATTGGTGGTGCTTGGTTATTTACCTCTGCTACCTTGAGTGTACGTAATAAATTTGATTACTTTGCGAATCGTTTGGGCTTGGGTAAGTCGAAAAACAGTAATTGGCCAAGTCCATTTGATTACCAAACTCAAGGGGTGATTTATCATCCTATTGGTCTGCCTGAACCGCGTAGTGAAGATTATATAAAAGTCTGTTTACGTGCTGCTTGGCCATTGCTGAAAGCGAGTAATGGCTGTGCATTTATGCTGTTTACGAGCCATAGAGCTCTGCAGGAAGCTAAGGCTATTTTAGAGCGTCACTGGGATGGTAAGTTGTTTGTTCAGGGTGAGCTTCCAAAACTAATGCTGCTCGAGCGCTTTAAAGAGTCTGAGCAAGGTATCTTGTTAGGTACAAGCAGCTTTTGGGAGGGGGTTGATGTAAAGGGGGATGCATTGAAGTTGGTGATGATTGATCGCATTCCTTTTGTGCCGCCTGATGATCCGATTGTTCAAGCACGTGAGAACTATTTAAAAGAGAAGGGCTTAAATGCCTTTGCCCACTTTCAGCTACCAGAAGCCGTCATGGCTATGAAGCAGGGGTCTGGGCGCCTAATTAGAGATATTCATGATCGTGGTGTTTTAATGCTGTGTGATCCAAGACTCTCCTCTAAGAGTTATGGCTCTACCGTTCGAGATAGCTTGCCACCGTTTCCTTGGGTGTATGATGCAGATAGTGCTATTGAAAAGTTAAAGCCCAAAGAATCAGAGTCTTAGTAGGGTGTTATTGTGTATTTTGTACCTTAAATTTATTCCGTTTTGTAAAAAAGTAGAAAAGATATGACGCAAACCAAATCTATCCTAGCAATAGAAACCTCAACAGCAGCATGCTCGGTCGCTCTGCTGTACCAAGGGAACACTTACGAACGATATGAAGTGTTACCACAGAAGCATGCACATCGTCTTTTGGAGATGGTTGATGAGGTCATGACAGAAGCACAGGCTGACGATCAGGCCTTAGACTTATTGGCATTTGGAGAGGGGCCTGGTGCATTTACAGGGGTTAGAATTTCTGCTGGTGTTATTCAAGGATTAGCGCTTGGCTGGGATAAGCCTGTTGTTGGTATTTCATCATTAGAGGCGATGGCAGAGCTTGCCGTGCAGAAAGCAGTTGCATCGCAAGATATGGGTGGGCTGGGCTTGGCGCAAGAGAAACTCTCATGGTGCACGCTGATGGATGCACGAATGAATGAGGTCTATTTTCTGTCTGGTATCTATTCACCCAAGTCTGGTGCATGGCAGCTATCTGAAACCGAGCTGCTTTCACCAGAGTTAGCAGAGGAGAGAATCAAGGGGCTTGGTGTCACGATTGGGTTCGGCGATATTCAAAAGGAATACCCCCCCCTGCTCAAATTATTTGACCATTGGATTGAGGTGCTCCCAGCAGCACTTTCTATTGCTAAAATAGCTGAGAGATCGCTAGAGCAAGCTGAGAAACAGGCCTATAAGCTTGAAAAGCAAGTTGCACTGCCTGTCTACTTGAGAAATCATGTGGCAGATACGATTGAGGAGCGTAAGTTAAAGCAATCTAGTTCTTAGATAAAGCAGGTAATTATCGGTTTTATAAACCTAGTTAACCCATGGCTGCCTAATATTTAATCAGGACTAGATAAGCTCAAGACTTTACAGTGTTTTTTGACTTTAATCATTCATTACTCACAATTTTATCCACAATTTTTGTGCATAACATTCACTTAGATAGAGGAAGCTATTATGTCAAGTTACCAGAAAATACTTGTTGCAATTGATTTTAGTGAACACAGTCTTAAAGCCCTAGAAAAGGCGCAATCTATGGCAGAAATGTTTAAGGCTGACATTACCTTGATCCATATTGCCGAGGTTCCTATTTATCCTCTTCTAGAGGATGTGGCTGTCACAGGTATGCCTGGCCTATGGGACGATGAGTTTTTACAGAGAATGGTTAAGGCTTCTGATCAACGATTGGAAAAACTCCGCCATCTTCACGCTATTTCACATGCCATGACCATCGTGGGTGACCCAAGTAGTGAGATTGTTACGATAGCCTCCTCTAATCATATTGATTTAATTGTCATGGGTTTTCATGGGGCATCAGGTTTTAGTCGTTTAATTGGTTCGACAACCCATTCCGTCATTAATGATGCCCCTTGTGATGTACTAGCGGTTAAGTTAGATGATACTGAATAGTAGAGCTGCACTTCTCCACAAAAATGGCTGGTTAAGCTGGGTAACTCCACTGAAACTAAGTGTGCGCCCAATTATATTGGCTATGTTATGGCTAATGGGCAGTGTACATGCCGCTGGTTTTACTCTTGGTGAGACGGTTTTCGTTGCTTTTCCTGCCGGTAATATCAAAGATGATGCCTTTATTATCGGTAAAGTCACACGGATTGATAAAAAGGGTGACTATCAAATTTCGGTTTTGGAGTATGTAGAAGGGCATGACTATGGCCTCTCATGTGTCCCGATGCTTAAAAAGCAGACAGGCAATATGGAAGTTTCACAATATGGTGAGGCTTGGGATGTTTGGAGGGATAAAACCATTCTTGAAGCGGAGAAGTTGGACTATCTTGTTTCTCAGGAGAGTGTTATGACTCTGGATGAGGGCAAGCACCTTTTTATAGAGCGAAATAATTTGTTTATTGTTTTTGGTCGCTGGAAATCGGATGCGCCAATGTTAACCATTGACCGAGTTGAGCGTGCAGAGGGAGAAGTAAGGGCTGCGGGGCTTGATGAATTGCTACCTGCATTGCAGCTGGTGAAGTTACACCGAAAAAGTTTTTATGGAGAGTACGGTCGGCCTTATCTCCCATTTGAAACAATTGAGCCATTGAATAAATTGCTTGATTCCGTGTTGGTGTTGTTTAGGCAGGATGTAAAGCTTGAGTCTCAGTGGCGAGCGAAGCAGAGAGATTGGTCTGTGTTAGCCAAAGATTCACGTGCTTATTTCTTAATTGAAGCCATTGATAAGGTGGTGGAAGACGCCAAAGATCAACTGTATGAAGAAGGTGTTGAGCAGGCGAGTAAACAATCAATAAGTGGGCTTAAAAAGCGGTTAGGCTTGTTAGTCAGAGAATATTGAAGAGGGTAAGAAGAGTTAAGGTGATTGGCGTGCTTTGTCGCACGCAATCTTAGAACTAATACAGTTCGTTATTTAGGCATATGGTAGTATGTTTCGTTTAAGTAATCTGCCAGCTCTTCAACCTCGTCTTCAAAGAGGCCTGTATTAAGGTTGTCGTTACAGTATTGAACGCGTTTAACGAGCATCTCAAACGAGGTTGTTTTATCAGGATTATAAGGTTTGTCGGCATGGCATTTTAAACAGTTGCTAGATTCATGTAGTTCTTGCCCTGGGTGTGGTTCAGCTAGTACTGGCTGAGATAGAAGTAATATGCTACCAGCGAGTGATAACGAGGTTAGTAGTGTCTTTTTCATGAAGCCCCCTTTAGAGAATAATACTGTAGCATTCTACTAGGTTTTGTTAAGTTAGTAACATCAAAATACGTTGTAGTGTGTCAGATATAATTTATATAAGTAAAGAATAATATTTAATAGGAAGTAGAGATAATGAGTGAGTTAACCTATATCAAAGGTAAAGATGTCTGTTTAGAGACTTCTATAACCAATATGCAATCTATTTTAAAAGAAGCGGGGTTTGAGATTGTTGAAGCATCATGGCTAAACCCTGTTACAAACGTTTTCTCGTTGCATATTTATGATGCGCGTTGCCCAGGATTGTTTACCAATGGTAAGGGAACGAGTCGTAAGTCTACCCTAGCGAGTGCTTTGGGTGAGTACCTTGAACGTCTGTCGACTAACTACTTTTTCTCTGACTATTGGCTAGAAGCAAAGCCAGACGAGGCAGAGGCTTCTTGGCTGTATTACCCAAGTGAGAAGTCGTTTACTGAGCAAAATTATAAGGATTGCCTAACAAAAGAGTTATGGTCCTTCTATGATGAAAATAGTGAAGTAGAGCTAGTTGATCTATTGAGCTTTAATGATACACAAAATACAGTTCGTTCGATTGCCATGCAAGATGCAAAGACGGATGAGACTGTCTACTTCCCAATGAATCTATTTAGTAACTTATACGCCAGTAATGGCTTATCAGCCGGTAATACAGCTGCTGAGGCGCAGGTGCAAGGATTGTCAGAAATCTTTGAACGTTGGGTTAAGAACAAGATTTTGCGTGAGAATATCTGCCTACCAGAAGTGCCACAATCAGTGGTAAATCAGTTTCCTGCTATTGTTGCGATGATTGAGTCATTCAATAGTGAAGGGATTGCGTTGTCTATTCGTGATGCTTCACTTGGTGGTGAGTTTCCAGTCATCAGTGTGGTGCTTTTTGAGCAGAGTACAGGGCACTGTTTTGCATCTTTTGGCGCGCACCCCATGTTTGAGGTCGCTCTAGAGCGTACCTTAACTGAGTCGCTTCAGGGGCGTCAGTTGGTAGCTAATTTAGAGGGCTTCCAAACGCCTGTTTTTGATGAGTTTGTGGTTGCTGAAGATGAGAATATCGAAAATCACTTTATTGATTCAAGTGGTTTGATTCATGCAAACTTTGTCTCTGATAAGAGTGATTATGATTTTGTACATTGGGACTTCAATGGCTCAACTGAAGAGCAGTGGGCACAGCTGTGCGGCAAAGTGGAAGAGCAGGGTAGTTCTGTCTATGTTGCTAACTATAGCCATTATGATTTTGAAGCGTGTCGTATTGTTGTGCCGGGTATGTCAGAGGTTTACCCAACGTCAGAGCTCATTGACAGTAATCAGAATGTCGGGCGTATTCTACGTGAGGCACTGTTGGCGCTAGATGAAACGCGTGATTATGCTGGGCTAGCAGACCTAATTGATGAGCTTGGATTAAGTGATCATCAAGGGGTTGCTTCATTAATTGGTTTAATGCCTGATCCAAAAAGTTTCTGGGCTCAACTGAAGGTTGTTGAGTTAAAGTTCTGGTGTTATATAGCAGCGCAAGACTTTGAAAATGCATTGGAATCTATTCAAGATTCACTCTATTACATCTCGCCAACCAATCAGTGGTTAATTGCTTATAGAGCGATTCAATACGGGTTAGAGATGATGCAATCAGATTCTAAATGTGATTATGCGATGCAGTGTTTGTTTGGCAAAGACGTAGCAGAGAAAGCGTGGCAGAATATTAACGGTGCAGAGGTTTTCTGGGGTGAGGTTGCTGGAGCAGATATCTTCACATCAAGCCAAAGACATCAAGCTTTACTGATGATCTATCAGCAAACTAGAGCGGTTAAGTCTAAAAGAATTCCTGCTTAATTGTGAGCAGGGGGGGTAAGTGCTTAAGCTCGTTGTTAAGCACTTATTTCACCCTGTTTTTTACTTTCTAAAAGTCGTAAATAAGTGTTAGAGCTGTTTGTGTATCTGTTTTTTCGACGCCTGTCGCAGGGTTGTCGTTATGTCTATACTTGTAGCTGGCTTTTAAATTCATCTGATCAGCCACTTTAATTTTAAACCCCGTATTACTCTCTATTTTGCTTTGATCGTTACCCGTTAAGTAGGTAAGGTCTTGTAGAAAAGTTACTTGAGCGTTGATCTGGTGGTTAAAGTTTAACTTTGCACGCGCAATAGTTTGATTGTTTGTATTGCCACCAGAACCTTGGGTATAGCGAGTTGAATTTTGACCAATTCCGACCTCTCCTATTAGGTTTGTATCACTATTTTTGATAATGCTTTTACCTAAACCAAGTGATAGCGTGCTATTAAGCTCTATGCCTTCAAAGCGACTCTTCTCTAGTTGTCCACCAATGTAACTAAAATAGCTGTGTTCAGCGTTATAGTAACGGTTGTTCTGTAGGTCAATCAAATAACGTTCTTGCGTCTGCACACTGTTTTCTGATTTGTAATTCAACTCAAAAATAGATTTTAATTCATTGTGCTTCTGGTTGTAATTTAGCTTTAAGGCACTGTAAAAGCTGGTGCTAATCGTGTTACCAGTGCTATCTGAAAAGCCCGCTTCACCATTACCATTGAATCCCATTGGGTTCTCACCACTGAAACCGATGTTTGGCAGGCCAAAGAGAGAGAGCGTAATAAGAGGAAGTATTCTACTTTTTAAGTGCATGGTAAGTACCTGTAACTAAGCTGAATTAACGGATGAGGTTAATTTGAAAGGGGTTAATTAATGGGCGCGAATTCTACGGTAACTAGGCTGAATAGCAAGTAGACTGGAATAAAAAAACACTTTAAATAAAAAATATGTGGATTCAGTGCATAACTAAAAAACAATTTTGATAAAATACTCTGCATTATGTCATTAAGTCCAAATGGAATACGGAAGTAAAATGAAACTTGATTTTTTAGATTTTGAACAGCCGATTGCGGAATTAGAAGCCAAAATTGATGAGTTACGTCATCTAGATGGTGGTGATGTTAACTTATTACAAGAGATTGCCGCTTTAGAAGAGAAGAGCAAAAACTTAACAGAATCGACGTTTAAAAAGTTAACTGACGTTCAAATTGCTAAGTTATCACGTCACCCTCAGCGCCCATACGCACTAGACTATATTTCTAAAATCTTTACTGATTTTAAAGAGCTACATGGTGATAGAGCGTTTGCGGATGATGAAGCGATTGTTGCTGGTTTAGCACGTTTAGATGGTCAGCCAGTGATGGTGATTACGCAAGAGAAAGGCCGTGATACGAAAGAGAAGATTCGTCGTAACTTTGGTATGCCTCGTCCAGAAGGTTATCGTAAAGCACTACGTTTAATGAAAATGGCCGAGCGTTTTGGTCTGCCTGTTATTACCTTTATTGATACGCCGGGTGCTTATCCAGGTATCAATGCTGAAGAGCGTGGTCAGAGTGAAGCGATTGCGCGTAACTTA
Source organism: Thiomicrorhabdus sp. (assembly GCA_033238645.1). Lineage (GTDB taxonomy): Bacteria > Pseudomonadota > Gammaproteobacteria > Thiomicrospirales > Thiomicrospiraceae > Thiomicrorhabdus. The sequence goes on along the minus strand of BQXR01000006.1, from coordinate 113,907 downwards.
ATTGAGATGGCCGAGCTAAGAGTGCCTATTATCTGCACCGTGATTGGTGAAGGTGGTTCTGGTGGCGCTTTAGCAATTGGTGTTGGCGATACAATGATGATGATGGAGTATGGAACTTACTCAGTTATTTCTCCTGAAGGCTGTGCTTCTATTTTATGGAAAAATGCAGCGAATGCAGCTGATGCAGCAGAAGCCTTAGGCATTACTGCTAAACGTCTTAAGTCTTTAGGCTTAATTGATGAAATTATTCCAGAGCCAATTGGTGGCGCGCATAGAGATCATAAGCTTGCAGCCGCTAATTTAAAGAGTGCACTGATCGCACAGTTAAATGGTGTTAAAACAAAGTCTGTTGATGAGCTATTAGCGTTACGTTATCAGCGTTATATGGACTATGGAAACTTCGAACTTACCTCTTAAGGTGTTTGATTTTTGTACAGCAGGTTTCTCAGCGGCTCTCGCTGATGAAACCTATTTCTATAGTGCCAAATTTTATAAGGTCTTATGATGACAGGCCTGTCTTTTGCCCCCCCCCTGCCTAAAAATCTATCTTGTTTTTTAGAAGCTCTCGAGTACTTCTCTCAGCAGTTAATTGAAGAATCCAGTGTTGTAGTTGCCTTTAGTGGCGGATTAGACTCTACCGTTTTACTCCACCTTCTCTCTCAGTCAGCACAATTCAATGGTCGTCTCTCTGCATGTTATATCGATCATGGCTTACAGCCTGAGCTATCTAAAGAGTGGGCGTTACATTGTGAAGCTATTTGTAATGCTTTGTCTGTTCCTTATCAGTCAAAAAAGGTGACGATTACCTCCACCAAACGAAAGGGGGTTGAGTCAGTTGCACGAACCTTGCGTTATCAAGCCTTAACTGAAGGTTTGAGTGAACAGAAGGCCGTACTGGTAACAGGGCATCATCAAAGAGATCAGGCTGAAACACTTATTCTGAATTTGACCAGGGGGGCTGGTGTTTCTGGTTTAGCAGCGATGCCAGTCTCAAAAATGATTGACACAGATGCAGGCTTGGTCAGGCATCTCAGGCCGCTATTGGCTATTCCGCATAGTCAGTTTATTGAGTATGCAGAACACTTTTCACTCTCGTGGGTAGAGGATCCTTCAAATCAGTCAGAGCGTTTTAAGCGAAATATAGTCCGTCACCAAGTCTTGCCTGTGCTAGCAGAGCATTGGCCAAATATAGAGAGAACGCTATCACGCACTGCACAAAACATGTCGGAGGCACAGTTTCTACTAGACAAGATGGCGCAAGATACCTTAGGGCTTCAGGCAGGGTTTAGGCATTATTTAGACCTATCTCTATTGGCAGCATTAGATTGGCGAGAGTTAAAGAACTGTATTCGTTATTGGTTGTCAGATCAGTTTTTACTGGTACTTTCAGTAACTCATTATGAGTGGATTCACTCAGTCATTTTGTGTGGAGGTGTCAGTAAGCAGGGTAGGTTCTCTTATCAACTAGGGCAGGGGGAGCTCCGTTTTTATCGTCACAGGCTTTACTATCAACTGAAACAGCCTGTCGTCTATTCAATAGGGTTGCTTGATGCGCTTAGGCTGCTGAATAGGTTTGAAAATGATATTTTGATTGATCAGGTTCAAGCCAGTGATGATAGCGTTCTCTCATTGCCAGTTTGGTGTTTTTCTCAGATGATCGATCCTACGAGTTTACATCGGTTTAATATTAGAAGCATTCATTATACTGATGATATTGATAGAAAAAAACTGAAAAGTTTTTTTCAGCAGGGGGGGGTGCCTACTTGGGAGCGAGCAGTTTGGCCTGTATTAGAGATGGATGGTCAAATGGTTTCTGTACTGGGTTGTGCTGCTTGTTTAAATGACGGTAGCTCAGGTAAGGGCTTGATGGCTACGGATGAAAACCGATACGTCTTAAGTCTATCCCTACTTGATGTCTATGAGTTGATGCAGTTGACTTAGAAGATAATTAAAGGGTGCGGACCGTTATTTTTTTTCGATATCATTTCAACCGTTAGACTATTTTTGTATTCTCCATATTTACTAGCTGGAATAAGATTTAGCCTGGTCTAATTGATTTTTGTGTAATAAATTTCATTGCTGAAAGCGTGGGTTTCAGCTATAATTCCCTCCCATTCTGATAGCTCGAACTCCTCGAGTTCTTAACGTTTATAAAGTGTGTTAAATGACTAAATTTATTTTTGTGACAGGTGGTGTAGTTTCTTCTTTAGGTAAGGGGATTGCATCTGCTTCTTTAGGGGCTTTACTTGAGGCGCGTGGCCTTAAGGTGAGTATGCTTAAAATGGATCCGTATATCAACGTTGATCCAGGTACGATGAGTCCCCTTCAGCATGGTGAGGTCTTTGTAACCGATGATGGTGCAGAGACTGATCTAGATTTAGGCCACTATGAACGTTTTGTTCAGCGCCATTTTACGCGTCGTAACAGCTTTTCAGCTGGACAAGTTTATGAAACGGTTATTCGTAATGAGCGCCGTGGTGATTACTTGGGTGGTACTGTTCAGGTTATTCCACATATTACCGATGAAATTAAAAATCGTATTCAAGGCGCAGCGGCAGGTTATGACGTTGTTATGGTTGAAGTCGGTGGAACGGTCGGTGACATTGAGTCACTTCCATTTTTAGAAGCGATTAGACAATTAAGTCTTGAAGTAGGTCGCGATCGTTCTCTATTTATGCATCTTACCCTATTACCTTATATTGCCGTAGCGGGTGAAGTTAAAACGAAACCTACGCAGCACTCTGTTAAGGAGTTGCGCTCTATTGGTATTCAGCCTGATGTATTGGTTTGCCGTTCTGAAAAACCTTTGGAAGCAAGCGATAAGCGCAAGATTGCGCTGTTTACCAACGTTGAAGAAGGAGCTGTTATCAGCTCGTTAGATGCGAAGACTATTTACTCAGTGCCTAGAATGCTACATGAACAAGCGTTAGATGATTTAGTTATTAAGCGTCTGAATATAGATTGCAATGATATTAATCTAGATGATTGGGATGAGGTTGTTAGTGCCCAGATGCACCCGAGTAAGAGTGTTGAAATTGCCATGGTTGGTAAGTATGTTGACTTGACAGAAGCCTATAAGTCAGTGATCGAATCGCTAATTCATGCAGGAATTCATACCAATACTCGCGTCAATATTGATTACATCGATTCTGAAGAGCTAGAGAGAAATGGCTTAGATTCAATTAAAGATAAAGATGCGATTCTAGTTCCAGGTGGATTTGGTGAACGTGGTGTAGAGGGTAAGATTGCTGCTATTAAGTTTGCACGTGAAAATAAAGTACCTTATTTAGGTATCTGTTTAGGAATGCAGTTGGCAGTGGTTGAGTTTGCTCGAAATGTTGCTGGTTTAAAAGATGCTCATAGTAGTGAACTTAACCCTGATACACCAAATCCAGTCGTTGCGCTGATTACAGAGTGGACTGATGAAAAAGGTCAGAAAGTTCAGCGTGATGAGACAGTGGATCTAGGGGGTACTATGCGCCTTGGTGGTCAAAACTGCGTTATCACTGAAAGTTCAAAAATCTATCAAGCCTACGGTGAGACAGTTATTCGTGAGCGCCATAGACACCGTTATGAAGTCAATGATGGTTATGTTGCTAAGCTTGAAAAAGCAGGTCTTATCATTACAGGTCGCTCTGACGATGGTAGCTTGGTTGAAACGGTTGAAGTCACTGATCACCCTTGGTTTGTTGGATGTCAGTTCCATCCTGAGTTCACATCAACACCAAGAAATGGCCACCCTCTATTTACCGCTTTTGTTGAAGCCGCAAATAAACATAAAAAATAGTAAGAGATAAAAGAAAATGAAATTATGTAATTTTAATGTTGGTATCGATCAACCTCTTTTTTTGATTGCTGGACCATGTGTTATTGAATCAGAGCAACTAGCAATTGATACTGCTGGTCAGCTTAAAGAGATGACAGATGAGTTAGGTATCCCTTTTATCTATAAGTCCTCTTATGATAAAGCCAACCGTTCTTCAACTGCTAGCTTTAGAGGCTTAGGGGTTGAAGAGGGGTTGCGTATTTTGCAAAAGGTTAAAGATGAAATAGGCGTGCCTGTTTTAACGGATGTACATGAAGACAGTCCTTTAGATGAAGTCGCTTCGGTTGTGGATGTGATGCAAACGCCCGCATTTTTAGTTCGTCAGACCAACTTTATCCAGAATGTCTGTCGCCAAGGTATTCCTGTTAATATCAAAAAAGGCCAGTTCCAAGCTCCATGGGATATGGATCAGGTTGTTGCTAAAGCACGAGAAGTAGGCAATGAAAATATCATGGTCTGTGACCGTGGAACCTCTTTTGGTTACAATACCTTAGTCTCTGATATGCGTGGTCTTGCTTCAATGCGTAGAACGGGTTGCCCTGTTGTTTTTGATGCAACACACTCTGTTCAGCAGCCTGGTGGTCAAGGAACGACTTCAGGTGGTCAGAGAGAGATGGTGCCAGTATTGGCTCGTGCTGCAATTGCAGCAGGGATTTCAGGTGTGTTTATGGAGACTCATCCAAGCCCTGAAAAGGCTTTAAGCGATGGCCCTAATATGTGGTCTTTGGATAATTTAAAGCCTCTGCTGGAAACAATGAAAGAATTAGATGAAGTGGTTAAAAGACACGGCTTTATTGAAAGTACACTGCTAGATTAGTTGGGAACTGGTTGTATTGTCATCCCAGCGTCATATTAAGATAGTAGAATAGCTAAAATTTTAAAAAATTAAGAAATAGGAAATATAAAGAATGTCATTAATTAAAGATATTAAAGCTCGTGAAGTAATTGATTCTCGTGGTAACCCAACGGTAGAAGCAGATGTTATTTTAGAAGACGGTTCTTTTGGTCGTGGTATTTCTCCATCTGGTGCATCAACAGGTTCTCGTGAAGCGATCGAACTACGTGATGGTGATAAGTCACGTTACCTTGGAAAAGGTGTATTGACGGCTGTTAACAATATCAATAATGACATTAAATCAGCTCTTATTGGTAAAGACGCAACGGATCAAGCAGCAATCGATCAGGTAATGATTGATTTAGATGGTACTGAAAATAAAGGTCGTCTTGGTGCAAATGCAATCCTAGCGGTTTCTATTGCAACGGCTCAAGCAGCTGCTGCCTCTAAAGGTTTACCACTTTATGCTTATTTAAAAACTGATGACTACAAGATGCCTGTACCAATGATGAATATCATCAACGGTGGTGAGCACGCTGATAACTCAGTAGATTTCCAAGAGTTTATGATTGTTCCCGTTGGAGCACCATCAATCTCTGAAGCGATCCGTTATGGTTCTGAAATCTTCCACGAGCTTAAGTCTGTATTATCTTCTAAGGGATATAACACAGCAGTTGGTGATGAAGGTGGTTTTGCGCCAGATCTTAAGTCTAACGAAGAAGCAATTACTGTGATTCTTGAAGCAATCAAGAACGCTGGTTACGAAGCGGGTAAAGACATTATGATTGCTATGGATGCAGCGTCTTCTGAGCTTTATGTAGATGGTAACTACTTCCTAAAATCAGAAAACAAGACTCTGACTTCAGCAGAAATGGTTGACCTACTAAGTAGCTGGGTAACTAAGTACCCAATTATCTCAATTGAAGATGGACTTGATGAATCTGATTGGGATGGTTTTAAGTACCAGACTGAAAAAGATGGTCACAGACTTCAGGTTGTTGGTGATGATTTGTTTGTTACAAATCCTAAAATCCTTCAAGAAGGGATTGATAAAGGAGTTGCAAACTCTATCCTAATCAAGATTAACCAGATTGGTACTTTGACAGAGACTTTTGCAGCGATTAAGATGGCTAAAGATGCTGGTTATACCGCCGTTATCTCTCACCGTTCAGGTGAAACAGAAGATACGGTTATTGCTGATATCGCTGTTGCTACAGGTGCTGGTCAAATTAAAACAGGTTCTCTATCTCGTACAGACCGTATCGCTAAGTACAACCAGTTGATTCGTATTGAAGAAGCGCTAGGTGCTGAAGCGGTATACCCTGGTATGGATGCATTCTATAACTTAAAAAAATAAGAATAAATAAGGAAGCTATGTGAAAAAGATTTACTTTGCATTAGCTGTCCTAATTCTTATATTACAAGCTCGCTTGTTGTCCTCTGATGGGGGGCTCGGCGAGCTTTTTTTGTTACAGGAACAGCTAAAAAAACTTGAAACAACAGTAGAAGCCCAGCGAGTTGTTAATGCGAAGCTTACGCTTCAGGTAGAAGACTTACAAAAAGAGACTGCATCAATAGAGACTATTGCCCGACAAACATTAGGTATGGTTAAAAAAGATGAGGTTTTTATAAAGGTAATTGAGTTAAAACAGCCTGAACCTATTGTTGAAATTAAGGCTGCTGTAGATTCTGAAGACGTTAAGAAATCTGAATAATCATACAATGATTGGTTTCTTAATGTGCTTTTAGAAAAACATTTACCGCACCCGTCCCACCATCTTTTTCTGGCGCACTACAGAAGGCCAAAACGGCTTTCAAATTTCTCAGCTCTTGGTTAACAAGGTTTTTAATAACAGGGTATGTTTCATCTGAGTTATAGCCTTTGCCGTGGATGATCCGCACAAACCTCAATTGATTTCCATATGTACTGGCAATAAAGTCATGCAAAAGCAGTTGAGCCTCTTCTCTAATATAGCCGTGTAGATCCAGCTCTGCTTGAACTCTAAATTCGCCTTTTTTTAGTTTATTTAACTCTTGAAGTCGAAGGCCTTTCTGATGATAAAGGACTTTTTCAAAAGAGGTTACTGATGGGAAGTGCTTATGCTGATCCTGTTTTTCTACTGTTTGAGCTTCATGTGTTGACTGTTTGAGCTTCTTTTTTACCTTTCGAATAGTGGTTTTTGCCTGTTCATCAATCGTACTTTGATCATACTGATCAACTTTATTGTTTCCTTTAAGCGGGGTAACATCGCCCATCTCGGATAGAAATATGGATTTATCTTCTTCTGTCATCATAGAGGCTATATAATCATTCACGATTCAATTTAATTTAGTTTTATGTAGCATTTCAGCGACATTTACTCAGTATAGCGGTATTTTACACGATGAAAATTCTTCTCTCCAATGATGATGGTTATTTTGCACCAGGTATTCAATGTCTCTTCAATCAGTTGCAAGATAAAGTGTCATTTTCAAAGCTGGTTATTATGGCGCCAGAGCGTAATCGTAGTGCTGCGAGTAATTCATTAACGCTACTGGATCCGCTTAGATTGAGTGAGCATACTAGCTGGTCTGATGATGAACGCTGTAAGGTATTCAGTGTCAACGGCACTCCCACAGATTGTGTACATCTTGGGGTAAATGGTGGATTAGATTATCAACCAGATATTGTTTTATCAGGTATTAATGCCGGTGCCAATATGGGAGATGATGTTCTCTACTCTGGTACGGTTGCAGCAGCTACGGAAGGGCGATTTTTGGGCAAGCCCTCTATTGCCATCTCTCTTTGTGGAGACCAGAACTTTGCAACAGCAGCCGAGGTACTATTAAGGTTTTTGGATGATCTTCCCAGAATGGCTTTGACCAGTGACACGATCATTAATATCAATGTGCCTGATGTGCCACTTGAGCAGTTAAAAGGTATTAAAGTAACCCGTTTAGGTCGTAGACATGTTTCAGAAGATGTTGTTCAACAGGTAGATCCGCGCGGCTTACCTGTTTATTGGATTGGTCCAGCAGGAGAGGCATTAGACTCTGGTGTGGGGACTGATTTTCATGCAGTAGAGCAGGGTTATGCTTCAGTAACGCCTCTTAAAATCGATTTAACCCATTATGAGATGATGGATGAGTTAACAACTTGGGCAGCAGCACACTCGTAATTGAGTGATTAATGAATGGATCGTTTAGAAATTTATTTATGAGTATGGCAAAAAAAGAACCTTTGGTAGAGAGCTATCCTAATGGTGCGTTTGATCGCTATCAAGGGGTTGGAATGACCTCTCAGAGAACCAGAACACGCCTAATTAATCGATTGATTGAGCTAGGTGTTTCCAGTCAAGATGTACTTGATGTGATGAATGTTGTGCCAAGACATCTCTTTTTAGATGAGGCGATGTCGAGTCGTTCTTATGAAGATACCGCACTGCCTATTGGTTATGGACAGACGATCTCACAGCCGTGGGTCGTGGCAAAAATGACTGAATGGTTATTTTCTGACGCTAAAAATAACCCCATTCAGCGGGTCTTAGAAATTGGTACTGGATCTGGTTATCAGACATCTATACTCTCCCTGTTGACTGATGAAGTTTATACGCTAGAGCGAATTGCACCGCTTTCGGTACGGGCTAAAGGTGTTTTAGAACGTCTCTGTTTGCAGAATATTCATTATGAAATCAGTGATGGTCACTGGGGATGGCCGCATATGATTATTGGCTCATTAGGATTAAAATCCAAGCCATTGTTTGATGCCATTATTTCGGCAGCATCTCCATCTGAATTACCAACAGAGCTCTTAGAGCAGTTAAAAGTGGGTGGTCGGCTTGTTATGCCTATCGGTGATGATAAACAGATGCTATATGGTTTTATTAAAACCAAATCAGGTGTTGAGAAAACCTGTCTAGGTGAAGTGATGTTTGTACCAATGAAACAAGGAATTGAGAGTTGAAATTATTTAGTGCTTTATATGAAAAAACTCTAAGTTGGTCTAAGCACCCACAAGCCCCCAAATACCTTAGTGCGATGAGTTTTGCTGAGTCCTCTTTCTTTCCGATTCCACCGGATGTCATGTTAATGCCTATGAGTTTGGCAACCCCGCAAAAGGCCTTTTATTTCGCGTGGTTAACCACTATATTTTCCCTATTGGGTGGCTTATTAGGCTACGCAATCGGCTATTTTGCGATGGATATCTTACTACCTTTTATTGAGTCAATTGGTTATACCGATAAGATGTCTCGGGTTGAGGGTTTCTTTGAAGAGTATGGTATTTGGATTATCTTTATCGCAGGTTTTAGCCCAGTGCCTTATAAACTGTTTACCATTACGGCAGGTGCCAGTAGTATGGCGCTGCTACCATTTATGATTGCTTCATTGATAGGTCGTGGTGCTAGATTCTATCTAGTGGCTGGATTGATGAAGTGGGGTGGTAACAAGATGGAGGCCTCTATTCGCAAATGGATCGATTGGCTAGGTTGGGTAGCAGTTGCTATTATTACTGCTTATATTGTTTATAAAATAAATTCACATTAATGAGTGATCGGATCCCTATTATGCAAAGCCTTAACTACTTTAAGTTTAATATGAATACACTTAAATTAGGTGTGATTACCGTCAGCATTGTCTTAGTCGGCTGTAGCTCGCCACTGAAATATACGCCAAGAGATACTAATTGGCAGGAAAATACAAAACAGCATTCAGATGCTCGCCAGATCGCTAGTGCTAGAAAAGCTGCTCAAGCGCGTCAATCGATGCTAGCACAAGCTAAGCCAGTTGTGGAGGTGCAAGATATCAATGAGGCGGTTGTGCAATCTCAAGCGATTAACGTCAATCAATATTCAGCTGCTGATCTACCAAGTGAGTCTCCCCCTGAAGTCGAAGCAAAGACAGAGACAGTAACACCGACAAAATTGGCTAAGAAAAGAACGAGTGCTAAGAGTAGCGCACCCTGCTCAAGTGAGTACAAGGTCAAAAAAGGTGATTCTGTGAGCGATATTGCATTCCGTTGCAAAATCACCCCTAAGCAACTCGCAGAGTATAATGCGTTGGTATACCCTTATACCCTGAGTACGGGGCAGTATCTACTTATCCCTAAAGTCAAAAGTGCTTTTAAAGCACAAGCGACTAAAAAGCCTACTAAACAAAATGAGTTAACAAGATTGATGGGCTCAGAGTGGAAGCTACCCGTTGATGAAGGGCAGTCTTACCGTTTTATTAGAGATAATGCTGGCTTGTCAGTGCTTGAATTTAAAGGCTCTCTGGGGCAAAGAGTGAATGCAGTCGCACCTGGTAAGGTTGTTTACTCTGGTAATGGCATTATTAATTTTGGTTGGATGGTGGTTGTAAAACATGATGATGGTTTTATGTCTGTCTATGCGCATAATACATCAGTGCTTGTTAAGGAGGGGGATCGTGTTAAGTCTGGACAGTTTATCTCTACTCTTGGCGCATCTGGCAATGCGACTTCCCCAAAGCTCTACTTAGAGGCCCGTTTTAAAGGGCGCAAAGTAGATATTCGTAAAATCTATAATCAGCTTTAATCTTGTTTTAAATCCTGAGAGCCTTCAAAGATTAAAGCAAGCACCACCTCTCTGTCTTCTGTCGTCAATACATTATAAGTACGGCAGGCAGCATCATTTGCCATCACATCAAGCCCTACACCTTTTTCTGCACAGTAAGCAAACAGTTTAGGAGATGGAAAGACTTGTTTATCCCCCGTTCCTAAAATTAAGACATTCGCTTTAGTGGCTAATAGTTGATCTAAATGTGTGGTGTCTAAGGTCTCTATGGAGTGGCATGGCCACTCGCTCTCTGTTGTAAACTGCGTAATAAAAAAGCTTTTAGTAAAGGTTAAGTTATTAACTTTGGCTAGACCTGATTCGTAATGCTTAACAGCAAAAACGTTAGAGTCTCTGTGTTCCGTAAATTTCATAGAAACTTATCCTTGTATGGCGGTTCTTGTTAGAGTGAATATGATAATCGAAATGAGAGTGAATAGCGGCATTTAAAGGCGATTTAAGCGACTTTTTCAATTGACGAAAAAAATGGATGGTGTATCATTATTCCTTTATTAAAATCCCCAAATACTTAGGGTTGTTAGGGCATGATTGATATGCGTTTTTAACCCCTAGCTTTTACTTGAAGGCAATTTTCGTGGCAGACGATTTTCAGAGAATAAACAGACTTCCTCCTTACGTGTTCAATATTGTTGGCGAACTTAAAGCCGAAGCCAGACGTAAGGGCGAAGACATTATTGATTTTGGTATGGGAAACCCAGACCAAGATACGCCCAAACATATCGTTGATAAGTTGATTGAGGTTGTACAGCGAGAGGGTACACATCGCTATTCAGTCTCTCAAGGTATCCCACGTCTACGTAAAGCCATCTGTAACTGGTATAAAACTAAATTTGATGTAGATTTAGATTCAGATACGGAAGCGGTTGTGACGATTGGTTCTAAAGAGGGGCTTGCCCATCTTGCTATGGCAACTGTCGATAAGGGAGATACTGTTTTAGTCCCCAACCCTGCTTACCCAATTCATCCATACGGATTTGTCATTGCAGGTGCGGATATTCGTCACGTTAAAATGACACCAGATGTAGACTTCTTTGAAGAGCTAGAAAAAGCCATTAAAGAGTCATGGCCTAAGCCTAAGATGCTAGTGCTTAACTTCCCTGGAAACCCAACGACTCATACGGTAGAGCTTGAGTTTTTTGAAAAAGTGATCGCGATTGCCAAAGAACATAAAATCTGGGTAATCCATGATTTAGCATATGCTGATATCGTATTTGATGGCTATAAAGCCCCTTCAATTCTACAAGTAGAAGGTGCTAAAGATATTGCAGTTGAGTTCTACACGCTGTCTAAGAGTTATAATATGCCAGGTTGGCGTGTTGGCTTTATGGTCGGTAACCCAACTTTAGTTAATGCACTTAAACGTATGAAGTCTTATTTAGATTACGGTACTTTCACACCGATTCAGGTAGCGGCAATTACAGCACTTGAAGGGCCGCAAGAGTGCGTTGCTGAGATCTGTGAGATGTATAAAGTACGTCGTGATGTACTGTGTAATGGGCTCAATTCGATTGGTTGGGATGTTGTGCCACCAAAGGCAACTATGTTTGTATGGGCTCCTATACCTGAAGAGTACAAAAAAATGGGCTCAATTGAGTTTTCTAAAAAATTATTAACTGACGCTAAGGTTGCTGTCTCACCTGGGGTTGGTTTTGGTGATTATGGCGATGACCATGTTCGTTTTGGTCTAATTGAAAATGAGCATCGTACACGTCAAGCAATTCGTGGTATTCGTGATATGTTTAGACAAGATGGTTTGATCAAACAAGATTAAGCACACCCCATATTTGAGTGATCTACAAATCATCAAATTTAATCTAGAAAGTTAGGAAGCAATTAAATGAATACTGTGAAAATTGGGCTATTAGGATTAGGAACTGTTGGTGGTGGTACTGTAGAGATCATTCAAAATACATTGCCTGAAATTCAGCGCCGCTTAGGTCAAAAAATTGAAGTGACAATTATCGCAGTACGCGATCTAAATCGCACACGTTCAGTTGATACACAAGGTATTCAGTTAACAGATAATACAGCAGATGTTGTTAATCACCCAGATGTGGATGTGGTTGTCGAACTCATGGGTGGTACCGGCCTCGCGAAAGAGCTAATTGATGCTGCGATTAAGAATGGTAAGCATATTGTAACTGCCAACAAAGCCTTAATTGCTGAGCATGGTAATGCCATTTTTGCCCTGGCAGATAAGCATAATGTGATCGTTAATTACGAAGCGGCTGTTGCGGGTGGAATTCCTGTTATTAAGGCGGTTCGTGAAGGTTTAGCCGCTAATAAGATTGAGTGGATTGCTGGTATTATCAACGGAACAGGTAACTACATCCTGACTGAGATGAAAAAGCCAGGTGCTGATTTTGCCAAAGTATTAAAAGTGGCTCAAGAGTTAGGTTATGCTGAAGCAGATCCAACGTTTGACGTGGAAGGGATTGATGCCGCACATAAGCTAACTATTTTGGCTTCTATCGCTTTTGGTATTGAGCTTCAGTTTAATAAAGTTTATACCGAAGGGATTAGTAAGATCTCCGCTGATGATATTCGTTTTGCAGATCAGATGGGGTATGAAATCAAGCACCTAGGAGTAGCAAGTCGTGTTGAGAATGGCTTCTCACTACGTGTTCACCCAACGATGATTCCTAAGTCAGTATTGATTGCAAATGTCAGCGGCGTTATGAATGCAGTTATGGCATTTGGTGATCACGTTGGGCCTACAATGTACTACGGTCCAGGCGCAGGTGCAGGGCCTACAGCAAGCTCTGTTGTTGCTGATATCATTGATGTTATGCGTTGGAAAGATCAACCTAAAGCGGATCAAGTACCTGCGCTAGGGTTTGCTGCAGATCAACTTCAATCTGCACCTGTGGTCGCTATTGATCAGATCGAGACAAGCTATTACTTGCGTTGTTTTGCTAAAGACCATGCAGGTGTTTTAGCAAAAATTACCTCAATTTTAGCGGATTCTAATATTAGTATTGAGCAGCTGCATCAAGAACCATGTTCAAAAGATGCAAGCGCAGCCACATTAGCGATCATTACCAATACGGTAAAAGAGGCTTCTTTGAACGTAGCCTTAGAAAAGCTATCTCAATTAGATGCAATTGAAGATGGTGTGATGCGTATTCGAATTGAAACCCTTGGTGCTTAGTTCTATTTAGATTTACCAGAGGTTGGTTATGGCAAATTTAGCTGTATTTCAAACTTCTAATTGAAAGTCGGGCTTGCTCGGCTTTTTTTTTGCTTGGAGAAAATTATGTCTATTGCGGTTACATTAAGCATTCCACATCTACTGAACCCATTGAGGCTAAAAGAGGCTAATAGCGCTTTAGCTGGGTTAAAGTTGCCTGCACTACAAACGATGCTGGCCAAAGGTGATATTTTTCCTGCTAAGGTTCAGAATAGTTTTGAGCAAGCGAGTTATCTATTTCATCAGCCTAAAGCAACTTGTTACGCCTCAGTTATGGCCGCTGCTGAGTTGGACGATTATGATGGCAGTGTCTACTGGCTGCGGGTTGATCCTGTACAGATGATTGCAGACAGAGACTCATTGGTACTGATTCCAGCCAGAGATATTGCGATTACTGAGGATGAATCTCTCGCGCTGCTAGAAGCCTTTAACACTCACTTCGCTGACGATAGGGTGTCTTTAGAGTTTGCTTCGTCATATTGTTGGTATTTGCGTATTGTTCAGCCGATTGATCTACAGACACATAGTCTTGAATCCGTTGCCTATAAACACATTGATGACTGTTACCCAACAGGCAATGCGGCTGGTTATTGGCGCAAGATGATTAATGAGACACAAATGCTATTTTTTAGTCACCCTGTAAATGAGTCACGACGTGAGCGTGGCATGCCTGAAATTAATAGTATCTGGGTTTGGGGTGAGGGTCAGTTAGATCAATCCACAATGCTAGAGCGTGAAAATTCGATGGTCTGGTCTGATAATACCTATTTAAAAGGCTTAGCTAAGCTTGCGAATGCAAAATCAGCACCTTCACCAGAGAGTTTTGAGTTTTGGGCAGGGGGGGGGGCTCTTCAGGATCAGGCTGTTGGCCATCATATGATTCAATTAGACCCTCTGGCTAATACTCTGGACAATATGCAGGAGCATGAGTGGCTAGAGGCGCTTAAACAGCTTGAAGACGCTTGGTTAGATCCTATGCTAGCAGCGCTTAAGGCTAAGCAGATTGACTCTCTGTTATTAGATTTGGGCAATGGTTTTCGCTATCACCTAAAGCCAGGGCATCTAAGTCGATTCTGGCGCTTTAAAAAACAGCTGTCTAAAATTTAAAACAGACGATATTTCAACAAATTGAGACTAAAAGATGCCAATATTTCTGTATAATTTCCGCATATTTTAGACAACATTAAACTACAGGTTCGGCATGAATTTTATTGAAACACGCGGCAACGACGGTCAAAAACCCACTTCGGTTACATTCTCACAGGCTATCTTAAGTCCAATGTCCTCTTTTGGCGGCGTCTATTCGCCAGAGAGCTTACCGTCATTTGATGAAGCTTTCTTCAAAGCACACACTACCTCTGGTTATAAAACCCTAGCGAAAGATGTTTTAAAAGCATTTGAAATTGATATTGCAGAATCTGTAATTGATGATGCATTGAGCTTATACGATGAGTTTGATGATGCAACCAATCCTGTGCCAGTAAAGCAAGTCTATGACGATCTTTATGTCAGTGAGCTTTATCACGGGCCAACACGTGCTTTTAAAGACATGGCGCTACAGCCATTTGGTAAGGTGCTATCTGCCGTTGCACAAGCTCGTAATGAGAAATATCTGATTCTGGCCGCTACCAGTGGAGATACGGGGCCAGCAGCACTTGAAACCTTCAAGAATCGTGATAACGTGCAAGTAGTTTGCCTCTACCCAGATGGAGGCACCTCTGATGTGCAACGTCTACAGATGGTCACTGAAGATGCAGATAACTTAAAGGTTATTGGTATTCACGGTGATTTCGATGATGCACAGAGTGCGCTTAAATCATTGTTAACGTCTGATAAATTCTCTGAAGCCCTGAAAGCACATGATACGTCACTTTCTGCTGCAAACTCAGTTAACTTTGGTCGCATCATCTTCCAAACTATCTACCACATCTACAGCTACCTAGAGTTAGTCCGTACTAAGGTCATTACGATGGGTGAGAAAGTTTACCTAAACGTACCAAGTGGAAACTTTGGTAATGCCCTAGGGGGTTACTACGCGCTAAAAATGGGTCTACCTGTTAAGCAGATCCATATCGCATCAAACAACAACAATGTACTCACTAAGTTCATTACGACGGGCCACTATGATTTGCGTAACATCTCGGTGATACCAACCACATCACCAGCGATGGATATTCTCAAGTCATCCAATATTGAGCGTATCTTATTTGACCTATTAGGTGCCGAGCGCACTAAAGAGCTAATGCTCCAGCTTGATAATGATAAGTTTTATTCATTAACTGAAGCAGAGCTGGCTAAGGTACAGGCTATTTTTGCTGCGGATTTCTGTAGTGACGAAGAGGGACTAGACTATATCAAGCAGGCTTTTGAAGTGGGTTATCTGATGTGCCCACACACAGCCACTTGTTTTAAGGCTTATGATACTTGTAGAGATGATAAGTCAATTAAGACCATCGCCTACTCAACTGCTGAGTGGACTAAGTTCTCACCCATTATCGCGACAGTGTTAACGGGTGAAAAAGTAGAACATGATAAAGACGCTTTAGAGATCATCGCAAAAAAAGCTAATATCAAAATCCCATCACAAATTGCAGATCTATTTGATAAAGAGATTACTCAGAAGACAGTCATTGATAAGCAAGATATCGAAAAAGAGATTTTAAGTTTCTTAAACACCTAAAATCTTTATCTAAAAAATAAGCCCTAAGTTTTATCATTAACTTGATACAGACTTAGGGCTTTTTTTGTGCCTGAAGTTTATGTGTGAGTTTTCATGGGGTTTTATACTTATCTTGGTGTACAATCAGAACTATTGAAAAAAAACAAAGTAGTGACAGGTTTGTCATGCTAATAACGTATAACCTGTCAAAGTGACAGGTCTACTCAATATCAAGGCAAATATGCCTGATTAACGTCCCGCGTTGACAGGGCTTCGCTCCTGTCGCCCACATTGCCAGTGTCGCCTACGGCTCACTAACAATGCGTTCGACAGGACGAATTTCCCTGATAATACGAAGCAAGCTCCGATTATCAGGATAAATTACGCCTGTCAACGCGGGACGTTAGGCTAGGTTAATTCACGTAAATTGCTATATATTGAGAATGTAGGTGATAATATGCTATCATTACAATATTTGCGAAAATGATATAGTATATGAGTAAACCTAATACACCTTCAAATGGGTCAGATATTTGTAACATACCTTGTTTTGAGCAAGAGAAAGTATCTTCAATTAAAGCCGTGCTGTCTGAGAATGAAAATATCCTCCCTTCGTTAGCTGAGTTCTATAAGGTATTGGGCAATGCAACAAGGCTCAAAATTTTATTTGCTTTAGGAGAAAATGAGCTCTGTGTTTGTGATATTGCCCATATTTTGTCATTGAGCGTTGCTGCGACCTCTCATCAACTAAAGCTATTGCGAAACCAGGGTTGGCTGAGTATGAGAAATGATGGAAAAATGGTTTATTACAGCTTAGAAAATACAAAGCTTCTTAAGGCACTTAAAGGTGATTTGACCATATTGAGAGAGAACTTGACTTTGCCATGATTTTTTTCTAGCCTATTCATTTAGTTATTATCGAAAATGTAGGAATGTTGTGAAGTGGAAAATTTAAAATCTAGACTAGGTTCAATAGCCAGCATATTTGCTGTTGTTGCTTGTTACGGAACACTGGCAAGTGTTGCTCTGCTTTCCCTTGTAGGTATCAGCGTAGAAATTGATGAAAGGCTGATGATTAATATCGTTACCCTTTTACTCATTATCGCTTTGTCAGGCATGGTGTACTCATGGCATTTGCACCGAAACATTCTACCGTTGTTGTTGAGCTTGTTAGCTGCCATCATCTTGTTTTGGGTTTTTTATGGACGTTATACAAAGGAGTTAGAAATATTAGGGTTTGTGTTATTAATCATTGCATCTATTGTTGATTTTCGTAGCAAGAAAAAAACCTGTTTAAAACAGCGAGAGTGTCATCAAGATGAATAAGGACAAAGACGAGTTCGTTGCAATCAAGGCTGAATTACAATCAGCAATGGACAAAAAGAAGTGCCATCGCTGTGATTGTTTTCAAAGCAGTGTTAAAACCTTTAAGTCATCGACCATATTGAATAATAGTTTGGGTGCTTTACTCAATGAAGCAGAAAAGCTATTTGAAAGTGTACGTTATGATTGCTTGGGTTGTGAAATATGTTGGCCTGCAACTGCACAAAATCTTGCTGCCAATCTTGACTCTGATTTATCAGAAGGGCATTTATGCCCTACAGAGATGCCAGAAGAGCAAGCAGGTTGGCCTCCATATCCCGGTGATTATCAGGTACAAAGTAATCAAGCGAGTGTTGCCGTTTGTACCTTGAATTCAGATAATTTGATGAAACAGTTGGTAGCTGAAAATATTCAGGGTGTTTCTATCATAGGGAATTTACATACGGAAAATCTGGGGATTGAACATATTATTCGAAATGTATCAGCCAATCCCAATATTCGTTTTTTATTAGTTTGTGGTGAAGATACCCAAAAGGCGATTGGCCATTTACCAGGGCAGTCTTTAGTCAGTTTATTTCAATACGGTGTGGATGAAAAAAACCGTATTATCAATGCACAAGGGAAGCGTCCTTTCTTGAAAAATATTACGAAGGAACAGATAGATCATTTTTTACAACAAGTGTCAGTAGTTGAAAATATTGGCATTATCGATATATACCAAATAAAAGAATCCATTGATCTACTTGTTGCAAAACAGATGGGAACTTTTGATCAGGAGATTATGGAAATTTCCCCTATAAAAATAGAGCGTGTCAGCGAACCAAAGCGCTTAAAATTAGACCCAGAAGGTTATTTTGTGGTTCACCCTGACCGCAATAAACAATTATTAGTATTAGAACACTATACAAATAAAGGTATATTGACACGAATATTCAGTGCAAGTACTCCTGCGGCCTTAGTTGCCAAGGTTATCGAGGAGTCTTTGCTTAGCCGTTTGGATCATGCTGCTTATTTGGGGCGTGAATTAGCTCGTGCTGAAATAGCTTTATTGTCAGGTGATGAATATATTCAAGATCGTGCGCCAGGTAATCTTTTCTCCCAAGAGGAAAAGCATTCTGCTTGTGGATGTTCAGCTACAGGAGACAGCTCATGTCATTAAAAAACGGTCTTATTATCAGTGTTATATTCTTAACTATTGCATCGGCCTATTTTGTTTTGAATAGTCAAATTGAAGAACATAAAGAAACTCTGCCAGAGCAAATTAATGGCCCTGCGATTATTTTATTCAAAGGTGACAATAGTGCAAATTGTCTAAAAATAGACCGTTTAGTTGAGCAGGCAAAGTCCAAATACAAAGGTCGCATTCATGTATCACTTTTTGACTGGTCAGACGACAACCCATTAATAAAAAAATATAAAATACGTTTTTTGCCTTCAGTAATTTTCATCAACAGCAAAGGTAAAGAAGCGGGGCGTATTGTTGGTGAAAGTCCAGCGGTTCAAAAAAAGTTGAGCGAAGCTCTCAATCAAGCTGAACATTTATTGAGTAATTGATATGGATGAATTTTCTATTTTTTTACAGGGATATTTGGATAGTGGATTATTGATTGTCCTGCCATTAGTTATTTTTGGTGGCTTACTAACTGCATTTAACCCTTGTTGTATTCCTATGTATCCTGCTGTTTTTGGTTTTATGGGCAAGGTTTGCTGTTGCCCGACCACCCAATGCGAGCAAGTAGATAATAAATCCGAAAATATCCCTACACCATTTGTCATTGCCATGCTTTTTGTATTAGGTATGGCTGTTACAACAACTTTAATGGGAATTTTAACTATCAGTGCTGGATGGGTGTTTGGTCAATTTGATGTAAGATTAAAATTCTTACTTGCTATCATTCCCATATTGATGGGGTTATATGTGCTGGGTTGGCGACCTGTCAAATACCCTTCTTTTTTTAGTAACAAACGTTATGTGAATTTTTCTCAAAAAAAGCAAAATGCTGGTACGGCTTTTGGCGCAGGTTTTTTATTTACTTTGATTATTGCCCCTTGTGCTACACCTATTCTCATTGTAATTTTAAGTTTCATTGCGCTTAAAGGTGATTTATTTTATGGGAGTCTTCTAATGTTTATTTATGGGTTGGCAAGTGGGCTGCCAATCTTGTTAATTGCATTAGGTTTTAAAAAAGTACAACAATTTACAATGAATCAGCGATTGAATTTATATTTACGTCGATTTTCAGGATTATTATTATTGGGTGTTGGGATGTACGTTATCTTAAATATACCATGGTGAAAATAGTTGATATACATCAATAAAAAGCCTAACGAATAGGGTTAGATCGTGATTCGCGAGTAGCCACGATCTGGAGTCACTGGGGTCAGGTACTGTCTTAAAAAATCAACTGAATTATTAATTATTTTATCTATTTCACTGGGGGTTGCAGTGATGGCGCCAGTAAGTTTAAAAAGGAAGTATGAGATTATCATAAAGGTGGATGAGGCATTTTATCGAGTAAAGGATAATGGTAGGAATCAAGTTCAGGTTACACTGTTATTGCTGAAGCAACTTGTAAAATATGCTGCTGTGAGTTTGGCTAGATAAGACATGTTTGCAGTATGACTGTTTTATTTTGCAAAACGTACAGTTTAAACAGTGAGTTGCTTAAGGTAATTTTACAATCACTTTCAAACCACCTAACTCACTCGCTTCAAAGGAAAGCACCCCTTGGTACAGCTCAACAATATCTTTAACAATAGCCAAACCTAAACCCGAGCCTTGTACAGTTTCATCAATTCTGACACCACGTTCTGTCAGGTATTGTAGTTGTTTTTTACTACAGCCTTTTCCATCATCCTCAATGGTAATTTCTAATCCCTTTGGTACGCCATGATTAGAGCAGCTAATAGAGCATTTTATTGTTTGATTAGACCATTTGCAGGCATTATCCAGTAGGTTACCCAGTAGTTCCAGCATATCATTACGGTCAGCGGTATAGATACAAGGGTGATCTACTTTGTAACTTATCTTAATATCTTTATGTTGATAGACACGTCGCAATACATCTACCAAGGATGGCAGTTCGTCATTGGCATCAAAGTGCTGTCCTGGTAAACCTGCTCCTGCAATTCTTGCGCGTTTTAACTCTCGCTCTATTAACTGGTAAATCTGCTGGGTATTAGTTTTTAACTCTGTTTTAATCTGACTATTATCTGGCTGTTGATCTGCAATTTGCACAAGTAGGTTAAGCGGGTGCTTAAGGCTATGTGCAAGATTGCCTGTAGCATTACGCGATCGTTGTAAACGCTGTGCAAGTAGTTGAAGTAGTCGGTTAACTTCTTCGACCAGTGGTTCAATCTCTTGAGGCACCTCTTTACTTAGTTGCGTTAACTCCCCTTCAGAAAGCGCCTCTAATTCGTTGGTTACCTGCTTAAGGCTGTTGAAAGCACGCTTGATCATCCAGCGCTGCAATAAGAGTATGCTGATTAATAGCAGTAGACTGATAATGGCAAATATCTGCGTAAATTGATCTAAAGATTTACGCAGGGGGGTGATGTCTTCTGTAACTAAAATAGTGATAGATTTTTGGTTTAGCTTAAAGGTTGAACTCCAAACCAAAAGTCCTTGATTATTAGGGCCTTGCATATGAGTTGGTAATGTGTTTTCTACAGTCCTTGCCAACCGTTTTTCTGGGTTAAAATCCCACCAAGAACGTGAGTGTAATATCTGGTTTCCTGTCTCTTCTTCGATCTCTATTGAATAGTAGTGACCTGAGAAAACACGCTGATAAATATGACCTATTTGTGAGGATTTTACCTCCCATTGTCCTTCGGGATCCTTCTGTAGAGAGGCCAATAATGCTTCACCATCGTGCTTCATTCGTGAGTTGACCATCTGCTCACCGATATGATTTAAGCCTGTGCTACTGAACCACCAAAGAAGAACCATTAATAAAGTCAGAGCGACACTGAGCCCAAGATTCAATCGGGATTGCAGTGACTTCATCAGGTTTCTCCTACAAATAAATAGCCCTGTCCACGTCGGGTTTCAACATGGGATTTACCTAGCTTTGCTCTTAAACGTTTAACATAAACTTCAATCACATTACTATCAGGGTCTGTATCTCCTTCATAGACATGTTCAGTGAGTCGGCTTTTAGAAAGGATGATGTTAGGGTGGGTCATAAAGTAGCGCAGCAGTCTAAATTCAGTAGCCGTTAGTTGGTGTGTTTGACCCGTAGCGTTTGTGGCAATCTGTTTCTCTTCATCTAAGGTAATTCCAGCGGATTTTAAGACTGGTGATGCTTCACCGTGAGCGCGTCTAACCAACGCATCTATGCGAGCAAGTAACTCTTCCATATGGAAGGGTTTACCAAGGTAATCATCCGCACCGGCTTTCAATCCATCTACTCGTTCGTGCCAAGCATCACGCGCTGTTAGAATCAGAACGGGTAGTTTATTGCCTTTATCACGCCAGTTTGCCAGAACTTCAAGCCCTGAACGTTTTGGTAGGCCTAAATCAAGTAGCACTAGATCGTAAGGTGTTTCATCCCCCATAAACTCAGCATCGATACCGTTATGAACCATATCAACTGCGTAACCTGATTTTCGTAGGATCTTCTGAATGGGGTCTGCAATTTTTAGGTCATCTTCAACAATCAAAATACGCATAGGTTACTCCTGCTCTCATTTGATAATATCACCTGTTTTAGCATCAATTTTAAGCTCCCAGACTTGACCTGTTATATCGAGAATTTGAAGCTCATAGAGAATGGTCTCTTTTTCTTGTTCTAGTTCAACCTCTAGAATACGGCCATCAATCTCTTTACGAGTAATTTTAAGGATCTGCTCTAGAGGCAGTATTTCTCCTGCCTCACGAAGATTGAGTACGCGATCTTGATCATCACTTAGGCTGGAGGTGCTTAGTAGCGCAAGTGAGATCAGTATGATTGGCTTAATTAATCTTCCCATGATCCATATCCTGGAATAAGTACTTTATGTTCATTATAAGAGCCTTTGTTTGCCGTGGTGTGACAAGTTTCACAGCGGCTAAATGACTGAACTTCTGGGTTATTGGCAACCATTCGTTTTGGTAACTCATCATGTTTACGAATAAAGTAACGTGTACCAGTGATTCTTAAGGGGGCATCATTGGCTCTAAGAGAGTTCATCATAGCATTAGAACGTTTATAATCAGAGTAGTCAGCTGCATTCTCAGTTAAGTACACTGTTAGCTGTTTTTGAGTCTCAGCATCTAACTCTGCATTTTCATCAAAGTGATTCTCTAAATCGCCCATCATCTTAGTCCAAGAGCGGGCAGGTAAAAAACCAGGTTGATAAGCCATATGGCAACTGCCACACTCCTCCTTATATGTTGCATTAGTCACGGGTGCTACATCCAAGGTGCTACGTCCCCAGTGGCCATCATCGCTAACGGCACAACCTGTTATAAATAGGCCAGAAGAGAGTGTTGCTGCAATAACTGTTTTAGAGATTCTCATGATAGTATCCTCAAAATTTGATTATGTTTTTTTGTTCGTTATCTACTCATTGATTGTCAGTGCGTTTTAATAAATCGCGCTTAAAGATCTTTCAAGGATCCTCATACGTACTCATAGGTTCTTCAAATAAACCAGTACATCTGCTTTCTCTTGAACCGTACACTCCCGTCCAACGGTCCATTTACAGTTTCGTTTAAACCATTTGTTGATCTTCTTACGTTCCGTGAATCGTTCACTATTGATACTTGGTGCCATAGGCTCAATGAGCTTGCCTGTTCTAAAATGCTTACCAATCTTCGTTAAGTTATTCGTATGGCAGCTCGCACATCTATGGGCTTTACCTTTTGATTTGGCATGGATAAACTCTCTATTCCAAAGCGCCTTTCCTGCTTCTGCCGATGGCTTAGCGCCTTGCTGTATATACTCGTTAATCATGGTGTCTGCCATACCCGCAGTTGCCGTGTTGGTGATTATAATCGTGCAGGTTATTAAAATGTAGGCAGCAGTTAGCGTTAGTTTATTTGTTATTGTTTTCATTAGGTTGTCCTCTAGTGCTCGTGCTATCTCTATTTATGTTTGTTTGTGGTTTTAAAGTTAGTTTTAACTTCAGTCTCACCTTTGGTATCCATGTCAATCGGGACCTCTTTAATCCCTGTCCACATACTGCGAACTAAGTTCTCTTTGTGTTGTAGGCTCGCAACTAATACACCGAACACATGGCCTGCAATCAGTAGTAGTGTAAAGTTGGCAAAGAACTCATGAACGTCTTCAAAAATATTTGCAAACCCGTCACTCAACCCAGGAACCCATCCTGCTAAAGGACCAGAGAACTCCGTAAATCCATAGGTCAACATGCCAAACAGAAGAGTCATCGAGATACTTACAATTAAAGCAATGACCATTGCCCCCCCAGCAGGGTTATGGCCAAGGTAATGTTTAGGTCTTAAATACAAAATATCTATTAAATAAGCTTTAATTTGAGCAGGGGGGGTCACAAAATCACTAAATCGCGCATGTTTAGTTCCAATCAGCCCCCAAATCAAACGGAAGACAATAAGCCCTGTCATCAAATACCCCGTGATCACATGAATATCCAAAAAGTCATCTTCAGAGAGATAAGCCAAGGCAAACAACAGCACCAAGCTCCAATGGAAAAATCTAATCAATGGATCCCATACCTTAACTTTCTTAGTTTTTTCCAACGTAGAAGCTGAATTAGAATCAACAGTAGGTTCAGAGAGTGTTGCGGTATTAACTATTGAACTTGATGCAGAATCCTTCATTGAAAGCATTGTATAAATCGACATGATATTCTCCTTAATCTCTTCATCTCGTTTTGTTGATTACAGATTAACAACGCAAACTGAATAGAAACTGAATTGAAACCAAAAATAGGTCAGTTTATTTTTATAAAGCCCCCTGTGTCAGGATAGTTGTCCGATGTCTATTTTAAAAAACCAAACCTAAACAGTGGTCAGCACAAGCCAAGTTCACTGTGTTGGTTGAAACCACCTCATTATCTGAAATAGAATTAAGCCAATACTGCCGAGAAAAAGGGCTTTTAGTTGAACAGGTAAAAGAATGGCGAACTGCTTGTATTAATGGAAATGCAACCAAGACACAACGGAAACGTATCGAGCAAAAACATAGTTGTACAGATAAAAAGCGCATTAAGCAGTTAGAGCGTGAGTTAAATCTAAAAGAGAAAGCGCTCGCGGAGGCAGCGGCTCTGCTGATGTTACGAAAAAAGCTCAGAGCTTACTACGGTGAGGAAGACGAGGAGAGTTAACCTTGCTGAGTGAGCGAAAACAATATCTAATCTGGGTTGGTGAAGCGGTGTCATCAGGTGCTAGACAAGAAAGAATTGGAGATGAGCTAGGCATCTCAACCAGAATATTACGCCGCTGGCGTGATGAACAAGGCCTTGTTTTGACGGATAAATGACAAGAAATCATACGTCCTGATCCCAAAAAAGACTTTCTGTCATCGATAATAAGCAGTTTTTTTTATTTCTATAACTTTTGTGTAAGCAGGGGGCATAAAAGCAGGAGGAGAGAGAACGTACATAGATTGCACCTATAAAAAAGCCCGCTAGAACAAACGTTTTAGCGGGCAATTAATGGTTTTTGCAGATAAAGTTGGGACTCTGTTTTGTAGCCACTGCTGATCACACTTAGGAGATGCGGTCAGATATGGTTGATTGATTTATTCTGTAGCGGCTTCAATACAAGCTGTGGGGCAACTTGTTTTGAAGTGTTTGTTACAGAAGCTGAAGAAAACCAATATTACTACTAAACTAGGGTGCCTAACCTATATTTAAAATGCGCTTACAACAGCGATGTTAGCTGCAGAAGCAATTAGGCCAAAAATTGAAACTGGTACAAGCATGAACTGTTTTAGTCCAAATAATCCTGCTAATGGCTGAGTGTCTTTTTGCTTATTTCTCGAAATCTTTTTCATGATTTTCTCCGTTTTGTTTTGAAGTTATTAAATTATGTTATGTATCATAAGTTATTTTTATGAGTGTGTAAAGTACTGATTATAAATTTTATTGATATGGCATCAATAGTTTTTATGTATATCGTAGCAAACCAATGTTTATTTGATTTTATTTAGATAAGATTATGATTTTATGGAGAATATAAAAAACTGTATAAAGAGTAAATAGCTCAGGAAATAGCTGTTTTAGACGAATCTAGCTTGACTCTTCAATTTGAATGGACTCAGGCTCATAAAAAAAGGTTCTGTTCTGTTGCCTCTAAAGAGGTGCTGACAGCTTAAACCTAACTCTTAGACATAACTTTTATTTATACTTATCTGAAAATTGCTATTATTTACCGATCAAAACTAAGCCATCATCAAGACGAGACCTTTATGCAAACTTCCAATTTCTCCATACCTATTAATGAAATGCTACAAATGCAGGCAACTTTAAATGATGCCACTAACGGGCCAGGCTGGCGTTCTGGCGTGACCCAGTTGGGTAAATTGATTAATTGGCAGCGCTGTATTTATATGGAGGCCGCAGAGTTAATTGATAGTTACCCTTGGAAGCATTGGAAGAGTATTGATGCAAAAGTAGATGAAGAGAATGCCCGAGTTGAGTTAGTGGATATTTGGCATTTTCTATTAAGCTTGGTACTAGAAAAGCTATCCTCAGATCAGGCTTTAGCCTTGCTGGATAAAGCCCTACAGGCAAACGATGCACAACAGACTGAGCTGAATGGCCAAATGAATGTTATGTCTCAGGTTGCTGTACATGAAGTTATGTTGAAAACAGCATTAGAGTCGGCTGGTGAAATGGGCAGCGATTCAGCAGCTTATCTTACACGTTTGGCAGATAGTTTCTTTAGCGCCTGTAAAGTGGCTGATTTAGACTTTGATCAGCTTTACAAAATATACATGGCCAAAAATGTGTTGAATAAATTTAGACAAGATAACGGCTATAAAGAGGGTACATATATTAAAGAGTGGAATGGCGTAGAAGATAATGTAGTAATGTTTGAGATTATGAGAGAGTTAAAAGTGTTTTATGGTCATGAGCTATATGAGCTGCTAGATGAGCAATATAAAAAGCACGGTTTCTCGTAAGCTTAAGATAAAAGACTGTTTTTCTTAAGCCGCAATAAAGCCCGCTAGAACAACTGTTTTAGCGGGCTTTTTTGTGGGCAAAATATTTCAAGCAGGGGGGGTATTACTTCCTGCTTAGATTAGATCTAATCAATAAAGACCAAATACTGTAGCTTCCATAGATCGAATAGTAGTTTGATATTGCCTTCATTGTCACCAGCGCGCATGAGTTCTTCTTGGATTAAGAAAGACTGGTTACCTAGCTTGCTTAGAAAGCGCTCTTGTGCGCCAAAGGTCTCCCAGATTGCACCATTGATATAGAGTAGCGTTTGCGCTTTGCCATCTTTGTCATTTACATTGCTGTAAGCGAAACGACAAACAGGGTCTTTGATCAAGCCTACCTCAACTTGTAACGCACCCATAAAATCTTCGATGTCAGGTGTTTCATCTTCGGTTAGCGGCATTGGCAACTGTTGGGCAGCTTCCTGATCTAACTGAGTGGCAAAACGACCAAACCAAGTCTTCATTAGGTTCTTGTCTGCTAATACACCTTGCAGTAGTTTTTGCGCCTGTTCGCTGGCATCATCTGTGATCTCACCTGGGTTTAAGCTCTCTGGCCAAACAGGATCAATATAGAGATCTTTAAAGCTACCTATCTCAGACAGGTGATCACCAAAGCTATCCCATAGCTCTTGACCACGGTAGGTACGGTAGCCGATAGAGTAAGTCATGCACTCATCGTCTAAAGCCACGCCATGATGTCCCCATTTAGGTGGAATATAGAGAATATCACCTCTCTCGAAGACAAAGTCCTGTTCGACAGTAAAGGTTTCCATTAGACGTAGATCAACGCCCTGGATATAGTTATCCATTGAGCAATCTTGTGAGGTCAGTTTCCACTGACGTTGTCCTGCGGCTTGCAGTAGAAAAACATCGTAGTGATCAAAATGGGGGCCGACGTTACCGCCTTTTACCGCATAGCTCACCATAATGTCATCAATACGCCAGCGTGGTAGAAAATCAAAGTCATTTAATACATCAGCCACTTCAGGTACTAGGCGATCCATACCTTGAACCAACAGTGTCCAGTTAGTATCAGGCAGGGCTTCATAAGTAGCTTGGGTAAAAGGGCCTTTTAAGAGTTGATAGTCCTTTTCACTCTTCTGAATTACAATACGGCTTTCCACTTCCTCTTCCAGCGATAAACCACCCAGCTCTTCAGCCGTCACAGGTGTTTCAAAATTAGGTAGGGCATTACGGATCACTAAAGGCTTCTTCTGCCAAAAGTCCGCCAAAAACGTTTTTAATTCCGTGTCATTAAACTGAATCATAAGATTACTCACTTAATATATATTCTGTAGTACAAACAAAAAACCCACCAGCAAAAGCGAAGTGGGTTTTAAGTGAAGAAACTAGCGCTTCTCAGCTTGCGAATAAAACGGAGTAAATTCGAGGCTAAGATAAGGGCGTGTACAAGTGTACACAACCGTTCTTAACAAAGAAGTTGCCCGTTTTAGGCGTGAGATGAAAGTGACTAGCGTCCCTTCAACATTGTGATTGCTAATTCGATGTTAGACGCTTGCTGCTCTGCATTTCCTACATAAGTCGCTGGTGTCAGATCACGAAGATAAGCTTTAGCATCTTCCGGAAGACCATCCAAACTATCTACAAAGTTTTGCATGATCTCTTGGTTAACGCGCTGACCACGTGTCAAATCTTTAAGCTTCTCATATGGCTTCTCAAAACCGTGACGACGCATAACTGTCTGAATCGCTTCCGCTAGAACTTCCCAGTTGCTGTTCAGATCATCAGCCATAGCAGCCGCGTTTACTTCTAGCTTACTAAGCCCTTTCATTGTCGACTGAAAAGAGATCATTGTGTGCGCAACCCCTACACCCAAGTTACGTAAAACGGTTGAGTCCGTTAAATCACGCTGCCATCTTGAGATAGGTAGTTTCATTGCAAGGTGTTCAAAGATCGCATTCGCCATCCCCAAGTTACCTTCAGAGTTTTCAAAATCAATTGGGTTTACTTTATGCGGCATTGCAGAAGAACCAATCTCGCCAGCAATCGTTTTTTGCTTGAAGAAACCAACAGAGATATAGCTCCAAACATCACGGTCAAAATCGATAACGATTGTGTTGAAACGTGACATCGCGTGGAAGTACTCAGCAATGTAATCATGTGGTTCAATCTGAGTCGTGTATGGGTTCCAAAGAAGCCCTAAACCTTGAACAAAATTCTCAGATAACTCATACCAGTTCACTTCAGGATAAGCCGCAAGGTGAGCGTTATAGTTACCCGTAGCACCATTGATTTTACCCATGATCTGAACATTCATAAGCTGATTAGCCTGACGCTGTAAACGGTAAGCAACGTTAGCCCATTCTTTACCTGCACTCGTTGGAGAAGCTGGCTGACCGTGTGTACGAGCCATCATAGAGATACCCGCCATATCCGTCGCCATCTCAACGATTCTAGCAATCAACTTATCCATTTCAGGGATAATCGCAAACTCACGTGCATCTTTAAGCATTAAAGAGTAAGCCAAGTTATTGATATCTTCAGACGTACATGCAAAGTGAACAAACTCGCTGATTGCGTTTAGTTCTTCGTTATCACAAAAGTGCTCTTTGATTAGGTATTCAACCGCTTTCACATCGTGGTTAGTAGTACGCTCAATCTCTTTAACACGCTGCGCCATATCAAGCGTGAAATCATCTACTAATAACATCAGGTGCTGCTCAGCTTCTGCACTTAGCTTAGGCACTTCAGCAATCCCAGGGTGGTTAGCTAAGGTACGCAACCAAAAAACTTCAACCTTAACGCGGTTTTTAATCAAACCAAATTCACTAAAGATTCCCTTTAGGTTATCTAAACGAGCGCCGTAGCGACCATCAACAGGAGAGATTGCGGTTAGTTCTGAAAGTTGCATATATGAAGTTCCTTTTGCAAAAAAGTGCGGTAAATTTAATGGCGGCTATTATACCTTAAAAGGATATGGGCTTTAGAGGTTTGATATTAAAGAAATAAGCCGGTAGTAAATATTGATAAATTACTACGTAATTATCATGGTTCGCTTGAGGTTTAAAAGGAATAACACGCAGTTTTAGTTGATGAAGTTGACTCATTCCCATACTTCGTTTGGGAATGCATACTAGGACCAAATTATGGGCTGAAGTTGTTATAAGATTTTTGATCCAAAACTACCCTGAGTACCCCATTGGGCTACTAGAGCATGAGTAACTCTATTTCTGTTAAAATAAATCCTCAATTTTCTACAGGCCTTTTAAAAGTGTCTCACTGCTCAGGTTTCCCGCCAATCATCCCTAAAACCCCAAAGATCCTAATCTTAGGCACCATGCCGAGTGTAGTCTCTATCGAAGAAGCCTTCTACTACGCCCATCCACGTAATGCTTTCTGGCCGATGATTGCAAGCTTATTGAATAACTCAGAATTTCAAGTAGGGGGGGTAGATCAAACGGCCAAGTCACTTAACACTGTCAAAGAGAAAAAAGAGGCTTGTAACATTTTAGGTATTTACCTGTGGGATGTTTTGCAGGCTTGTGAGCGTAAGGGCAGTTTGGATTCGGAGATTAAATTACCGCAGGCGAATGACTTTTCTCTAGTGTTTAGGGAGTATCCTTCCATTAAGACAGTGGCTTTTAATGGGCAGGCGGCGCAGAAACTCTTTAAAAAAGAGGTGCTTAAGTTGCAAGACTTGCCTGATGATCTTACTTATATCACCTTGCCTTCGACCAGTCCTGCTTACGCCGCAATAACATTAGAAGATAAGCGGTTGTTTTGGCAAGAAAAATTATCGGATTTATTGTAAAATACGCGGCTTGGTTTTTGGTAGGCCGACAAAGCTTTGTACTAAGAACAACTTCAAACTCATTATTTTAGGAGATTTGCCTTGAAAGCAGACAACCTTGAACAGACTGTTAGATCAGAACTATTATCCCCAGCGGGCACTCTTAAGAATATGGAGTATGCGTTTGCATACGGTGCCGATGCAGTTTATGCCGGCCAGCCTCGCTATAGTTTACGTGTTCGTAATAATGAGTTTGATGAAGCCAATTTAAAGAAGGGTATCGACCGTGCGCATGCTTTAGGTAAGAAGTTTTATGTGGTGAGTAATATCGCTGCACATAACTCGAAAGTGAATACCTATATGAAGGATATCGCAGCGGTTATTGCGATGAAACCTGATGCGTTGATTATGTCTGATCCGGGGCTGATTTCAATGGTCCATGAGACTTATCCTGAGCAAGAGATTCATCTTTCGGTACAGTCGAATGCGGTTAACTGGGCGACGGTTAAATTTTGGTATAAGAACGGTGTTCGTCGTGTGGTGCTTTCACGTGAGTTATCGCTGAAAGAGATTGCTGAGATTCGTGAAAAAGTCCCAGAGATGGAGCTGGAAGTGTTTGTACACGGTGCTTTGTGTATCGCTTACTCAGGTCGTTGTTTGCTATCGGGTTATATCAATAAGCGTGATGCGAACCAAGGGACTTGCACCAATGCATGCCGTTGGAATTACAAAACTTACGATGCAAAAGAAGATGTCACGGGGGATATGGTTGGTGTACAGAAAATTGAAATTGCAAATATCACTGATCTGACAGAAGCCACAGAAGTACCAGCTTTAGAGATGCCTGATACGATTGCGGCACCTGAGCCTACTTTAGGTGCGGGTGAAACAACGGAACGCATGATGTTGTTGGAAGAGGAAGGCCGACCTGGTGAGTATATGCCTGCTTTTGAAGATGAGCATGGCACCTATATTATGAACTCTAAAGATCTGCGTGCAGTTGAGCTGATTCCTGAGATGGTTGAGATGGGTGTTCACTCCTTGAAAATTGAAGGACGTACTAAGTCTCACTTCTATGTGGCGCGTACTGCACAAGTCTACCGCAAAGCAATAGACGATCAGTTAGCTGGCAAGCCATTTGATCAAAATCTGTTATTAGATTTAGAGAGTTTAGCCAGTCGTGGTTATACCGAAGGTTTTTTACGTCGCCACGTACACTCTGAGTATCAAAATTATGAGTACGGGGTATCTAAGTCTGAACGTCAGCGTTTTGTGGGTGAGGTCACTGGATGTGTTGAGCGTGATGGTCAGAGCTATTTAGAGGTTGATGTTAAAAATAAATTCTGCGTGGGGGACTCTTTAGAGATTATGAGCCCAGTGGGTAATGTGAGCTTGGTTTTGGCTGAGTTACGTACGCAACATGATGAGCAAGTTGAGTGTGCTTTAGGGTCGGGCTGGTTAGTACGTATTCCAAACCCATTTAAGGATCTGTCTGAAGAGGTGTTGAAGTTTTGTTTAGTGATGCGTAATGAGTCTTGGGGGGGCGATGTTAAACGCGACTCTGCGGCGCGTCAAACGAAAGACAAGCAGGATGCTAAAGACGCTAAGAATCGCGATGCGGTTCAGAATAAACAGGGTGTGACGGCAGAAGAGTATAAGAAGGCCAAAAAGTCTGCCAAGGCAAATAAGGCCAATCAAGCCAAACAAGCCAAACAAGCTGATAATAAAGCCAGTAAAGACGATCAGGTTAAAGGATAACTGGTTAGATGGCGTTAAAGATTCTAAAGGAGTGCATTAACTGTGATATGTGCGATCCAGAGTGCCCAAATCAAGCAATTACCATGGGTGACAAAATCTATGAGATTGATCCTGATCTTTGCACAGAGTGCGTCGGTTTCTATGATGAGCCGACCTGCATCAGTGTTTGCCCATTAGATTGCATTATTACTGATCCTGACCGAGTGGAAGATAAAGAGACCCTTTTTCAGAAGTTTGAGCAGTTAGTTAAAGACGATAAGATTTAATCATTCCATGTTATACCTGAGCTTTTCAATTCTAGGGAGGCTCATTTCGCTATTCTAAATTGTTTATATTTAGCTCCAGACTCATTTTTTTTGATTTTCTTTAATTATATTTATGTTGTATGATGACTGAAATTATATAATTAAAAGGTAATATAAAGTGACTTCTGCACCCTCTAAAAAACTTGAACTCATTAGTTTTAAGTTATGCCCATTTGTTCAGAGAGCGATTATAGTTTTGAAAAATAAGCAGGTCGATTTTGATATTACCTATATTGATCTTGCTAATCCGCCAGAGTGGTTTAAAGAACTCTCTCCTTTAGGGCAGGTGCCACTTTTAAAAGTAGGCGATGAGGTACTTTTTGAATCCTCCGTGATTCAAGAGTATGTCGATGAAGTCACTCCACCAAGTCTGCAGCCTTTAGACCCCTTAGTTAAAGCTAAGAATCGTGCTTGGGTTAGTTTTGGTGGCGATATCTTAATGGCAATGCACGGCATGGTGATGGCGAAAGATCAGGCGAGTGCAGAGGAGAAACAAACATTAATTGAGCAGAAGCTGTTACAGCTTGAGGCTGAGCATTCTGGCTTAGATTATTTTAATGGCAAAACCTTCAATATGATTGATGCAGCTTATGCACCGATGTTGATGCGTATGAGTTTTATTAAAATCTATACAGGCATTGATCTGCTGGATAAAACCCCTAAGCTTGCAGTATGGTCTAAGGCACTACTGGTACAACCTTGTGTTGAAGGATCTGTGCCTCCTGGCTTAACAAAAATGTATCGTGGTATGATTCAGCATATGGATGGTTATCTAGCGACTTTATTAACCAGTGATTGATTAGAGTGATGTAATGCAGTTTTTAGATATAGGATTCAAGTAATTGAAATTGTTTAGAATATTATTTGTTTTTTTGCTTTTTTATTATAGTGCCTTAGTCAATGCCTCACCCAAGATTTTCTCTTCTGTCCAAGGTGGTTTCGCTGAACTCAGTTCTTTAACAGAGTCTGATTATCAGTGGATTGGTGCTAAAATCTTTCAAAATGAAGCCGCTTCTAAACCCAAGTATTTAACCCATTGGGGCAAGGGTGAAGACTTTCCTTCTTTTGGAATTGCTCACTTTATCTGGTTTCCTGAAAACATCCATCCTCCTTTTGAAGAGACTTTTCCTGCCATGGTTAGGTTTGTTTCTTTAACAAAACAACCTCCCGCTTGGTTACAGAAATTAGCCGCTAAAAATACAGGGTTTCATGCGCCTTGGAAAAGTAAAAAAGATTTCGAGCAGGGGGGGGAGAGTAGTGAGCAGCAACAACTACGTAATTGGTTATTAGCCACTCAATCTCAGCAGGCACGTTTTGTTGCGCTGTCTTTTGAGAAACGTTGGTTAAAAGAGGTCTCTTCTCTGTCTCAAGCAAAACAAGTAGAGTTGAATCAACAGTTAAAGCAGATGATGAGTTTTAAGCAGGGGCTGTTTGCAGTGATTGACTACTTCAACTTCAAAGGCATTGGTCATAATGCCAAAGAGCAGTATCAAGGGCAGTCTTGGGGTTTGATCTCTGTCTTAGAAGCCATGTCGACTAATCCGCCTGCCTCAAACTCATTGCAATTAGAGCAGTTTATTACGGCTGCTAAATCCAGATTGCAACTACGCACCGAACTTGCCCCCGCAGAGCGCAGAGAGTCTCGTTGGATTCCTGGTTGGTTTAAACGCCTAGATCGCTATTCTGAGTAGTGTGTTATGCTCAATGGCTAATGGTAGTTAAGCATGCTTAGCTAGATAACAAATTACCCAGATATAAAAAAGGCCGTAAAGTTGACTTTACGGCCTTTTTTATAAGTTCGCTTTAAACGATATACTCCTTAACTTTCATTGTCAGGCCTGATTGCAATTGCACGACTTTGTTTGCTAGGACTTATTGCGTTTACTGACTGATTGGTTTTGAAGAACGCCATGTTCTCACTTAAATCAGATGCTTGAGAGAGCATATTCTCAGCTGATTGAGATGTTCTTTCAACCAGTGCGGTATTTTGTTGTATTGTTTCATCGATTTTGTTAATTGCATTATGTGCCAGACCCACCCCTTCAGCCTGTTCTGCTGAAGCGCTGGTAATTTGATGAATCATATCTGTGACCTCATCAATGGATGTAGATATTTCGCTAATAACTTTGCCTGATTCGCTGGCCAATTGAGTCCCTTGATCGATGCGTTGCACACTTAAATCAATGAGCGTTTTAATCTCTTTAGCGGCATCTGCAGAGCGGCCTGCTAAATTTCTTACCTCTGCGGCAACGACGGCAAAGCCTCGGCCGTGCTCTCCAGCTCGTGCTGCTTCTACAGCTGCATTTAGTGCTAACAGGTTGGTTTGGAAAGCGATGCTATCAATCATTGTGACGATATCAGCAATCTCATGACTTGATTCTTGAATGCTATTCATTGCAGAAATTGTTTTCTTCATAACACTGCCCGCCTGAACGGTCTCATCTTGAACTTTTTCAATGACAACAGAGGCTCTTTGTGCATTTTCAGTATTATTGTGAACTGCGGCATTCATCTCCTCCATGGTTGCAGAGGTCTCTTCAATAGAGGCGGCTTGTTGTTTGACACGGCTATTAAGGTCGTTAGAGTCTGTAGCAAGATGAAGTGACTCAGATTTAACAATGGTTGCTGCCTGCATCGCTTGCGAGACACTGTAGTCAATTTTTTCCATGCATTGATTAATTGAGGTTTTTAATTGTTTTAAATCACCTTGATAGTCAGCACTAATTGATTGCGTTAAATCACCTTGGCTCTGCGCTGTCATAACATGGCTGATATTTTTAATGGCGCTATCTAAGGTTGCCATTGATTCATTGATATGCTGTTTTAAAACATTTAATTCCCCTTTTGCCTCTATCTTTATACGCGTTTGAAAGATTCCTTCTTGCATATCCATCATCACGTGGTTGATGTCGGTAATAACAAGATTAGTTTCACTGATCGCCTCTTGCGCTTCATCAATAATAGATTTATAACGACCAGAAGCATTGCTCTGAATCTGAATATCATAAGAACCATTGTTCATGGCATGGATTACTTTTGACAGTTCATCCATTACAGCAGATATATTACCAATTCCTAGGTTTATTCCTTGTTTAAGTTGATTAAGATCTCCCTGATAATCACCTTTGATACACTGGGTAAAGTCTCCATTCGAAAGGGATTTTACAGTGGTATTTACCTCATTTAAGGCTAAACCAATTTGAGTTAATAATT
This sequence comes from Thiomicrorhabdus sp., assembly GCA_033238645.1. Classification (GTDB taxonomy): domain Bacteria; phylum Pseudomonadota; class Gammaproteobacteria; order Thiomicrospirales; family Thiomicrospiraceae; genus Thiomicrorhabdus. The sequence continues at coordinate 78,343 of BQXR01000006.1, read as the reverse complement.
TATTGATGGATTCAGCTGTTTGTCCAAGTTCATCTTGAGATTTAACCTCATGACGGATAGAAAAATCGCCTGTTTCAAGAATTTTGACGGTGGTGCGTTGTACATTTTGTAGCGGGATAATGACCATACGATTGACCGCAATGATAATAATAACGGTGAGTATTAATATACTGAAAAGGATACCGATCAAAGAGATCCATGCGGCATTGATTGCGTGAACTATAGGGGCTTCATGAATATCTTTGTCTAAAATAAAGAGATGACGACCTAGAATGATGTTCTCTTCATCATAAGCGGGAATATCTATAATGACTTTATCTTTATGTAGGTAGATTTTGTTTTGCTTGCCATCAACGGGTTGAAATGCGGTTTTGGTAAATTGAACGATATCTTCTTTAAACCAGCTATTACTGGCTAAGAGATAGTTTTTATCAAAGGGTATATTTTTTTCAAAAATAGGCATATTGCCATACTTCTCTTTGACATAACGCTTATCAATAACAAATAGCCAATCTCCATTATTATCTTTACGAAAGGAATCACTCACAGAAGAAAGGCCTTGGATCATAGTGATGATCCCCATAAACTCACCCTCACTAAAAATAGGAGAGACGCCAATCACACCCACACCTAAAGCCCCCAGTGCAAGAGAACCGAAAGCATACTGATCTTTCATTGCGCGTTGCATAAGAGGGCTATTAGATAGGTTTTGACCATAACTATCTAGGTTCCAAGATTTTATAAGAGAGCGCCCATCCGCAGTCACCAGGTGCATAGCTATATCGTTATAAAGAGTTTGGTTACGGAAATTTTCTCTCATGGCAGCAAAAACAGGTAAAAGATCCTCTCTCTCTTCAACAGCTAAGGCTTCAGCAACACTATCTTGCATTGAGAACACAGTTGAACCAATGATTCCCTCTTGAATTTTTAGATTAACTTGACTGTTAATATAGGCCGTCATCTCATGAATGATTTGGGCTTCTATTCGGTCTTTTACAGGCGCAACAGTGGTTGTATAGATAATAGTGCCAACAAAGATTGCGGCGGCTATCCCTGCTATAGATGTAATTGTTAATACTTTGGTTTTCAGGGATGAGTTAATCAGCATTGTGCACTCCAGAAATGTAATGATGTATTATTCATTACTTATTGTTATGTAAGTTTAATTACTTAGGGTGTGGGTTCATTATAGGGTGTGATGAAGCAATGTGAGTTAATAAATAAAGCATTTGATATAATTTTTTTATAGGATGTTTGTTAACATATTTGTAGAGAGTGAATTGAGTGATATTTAAAGTGTGATTTATTGAATTATGATTAAAACTATTTTGTTAACAACCCGTCCGCAGTTTCTGCTGCTAAGTCTTTCAGTTGTCTTAATGGCAACTGCCATTGCGCTCTATCAAGGGGCTGAGTGGTCCCCCCCTCTGTTTATTTTGATTTTACTGGGTGCGGTGCTTTCTCACGCTGCCGTTAATATGCTGAATGAGTATCAGGACTTTAAGTCTGGTTTGGATGATATGACTGATAGAACACCATTTAGCGGGGGGAGTGGTGCATTGCCTAACCACCCCGAAGCAGCACCAGCAGTATTTAAAACATTGGTATTGGTAATAGGCATGTTGGTCATATTGGGTATTTATTTTATTAAGCTAAAAGGCTGGGGAATCTTGCCTTTAGGCTTAGTTGGTATGCTGGTGATCTTAACTTATACCTCTAAAATCACGCGTCTGCCTTGGCTCTGTTTGCTAACACCTGGATTAGCATTTGGCCCGCTTATGGTTCTGGGAACCTACTTTGTCTGGACAGGGGGCTTTTCTTTACTGGCGTTATTGCTGTCTATGGTGCCGTTTTTTTTGGTCAATAACTTATTGCTACTTAACCAAGTACCTGACTTGGTGGCGGATAAAATAGTCGGGCGTTTTAATATCCTAATGAAGCTTGGTCTTAAGTCTGGTTTAGGGCTATTTTCTCTGTTTACGCTACTGGCATTTTCCTCACTTGTTGTAGTGATAATCAGCTTTGATCTGCCTAAAGGGGTTTGGTTGGGTTTGATTGGTGTTCTGATTGCGATTCCAATGGTGAAAATTAGTCAAAATGCCACTGAAAATATCGATAAACTGATGCCTGCTTTGAGAATGAATGTCATAATAAATCTTTTGACGCCAATACTGGTGGCTTTAGGGTTAGTTTGGTCATTGTGATAGCCTAATTTTTACAATTAAAACACCACAAACCCACTACATGAAACAACCGTTACCCCCCCCCCTTTGTAAAGGACTTAGTATGCAATTTAAAACCCTAATGGATTTTGTCGGCAACACGCCTTTAGTTCAACTACAACGCTTGGTTGATCCTAAAACCAATAGTGTCGTTTTGGTGAAGTTAGAGGGCAATAACCCTGCAGGCTCGGTGAAAGACAGAGCAGCCATTAATATGATTAAGCAGGCTGAGTTACGTGGAGAGGTTAAGCCCGGTGATGTGCTGATTGAAGCGACCAGTGGAAATACTGGAATTGCTTTAGCGATGGCTGCTTCGATGATGGGCTATAAGATAAAGCTGATTATGCCAGAAAATATGAGCATGGAGCGTAAAGCCTCAATGGCAGCTTATGGTGCAAAGTTAATTACTGTGACTAAAGAGCAAGGTATGGAAGGCGCACGCGACCTAGCCGAAGAGATGGGGGCGAAGGGCGAAGGGTTTGTCTTGGATCAGTTTAGTAATCCTGATAATTTTCTGGCGCACTATAAAACTACGGGTCCTGAGATCTGGCGTGATACTGGTGGCGAGATTACCCACTTTGTCAGTGCTATGGGTACAACGGGTACGATTATAGGTGTCTCGAAATACCTTAAAGAGCAGAATCCGGATATCAAGATCGTTGGTGTTCAGCCAGAAGAGGGTGCAGCGATTCCAGGTATTCGTCGTTGGTCAGCAGCATATCTACCAAAAATTTATGATGGCACATGCGTTGATAGCACCATTGATATGTCACAGATTCGTGCAGAAGAGACGATGCGTGAACTGGCTAAAGAAGAAGGCATCTTTGGCGGTGTTTCATCGGGTGGTGCCGTTGCGGCTGCATTACAACTTGCTAGCGAAGTAAAAAATGCAGTGATTGTGACAGTGATTTGTGATCGTGGTGATCGTTATCTTTCAACAGGTGTTTACGGAAAATAATATGGCAAGAGAGATTGAGAGAAAATTTTTACTGGCCAATGAAGATTGGAAAGCCCTAGCACATAAAAAGACGCATTTTGCGCAGGGCTACCTGAATGATATTCAAGAAGCTTCTGCCAAAAGTTCGGTACGTGTACGTATTGAGGGCGAAAAAGCCAATATGAATATTAAGAGCCTAGAGATCGGTTTAAGTCGTGACGAGTATGAGTATGAGATTCCGCTAGAAGAGGGTAAAGCTATTTTAGAAAAATTAGCTGTTGGCCCAGTGATTGAAAAGTATCGTTACCTTGTTAAGGTTGGCAAACATACTTGGGAGATCGATGAGTTTCTTGGCGCAAATTCGGGTCTAGTGGTTGCCGAGGTTGAGATGGCTACCGAGACCGAAGAGATAGAGGTTCCAACTTGGGCTGGCTTTGAAGTGACTAATCTAACTCGCTACTACAATATCAGTTTGAGTAGTCATCCCTATAAATGCTGGTCAGATAGTGACAAGCAGGTTCAAGCCTAATCGTGCCAACAAATAGCATCAAAATAGTTGTATAGGCATTAAGAGAGCACAAAAATGAGCAGAAAGTATCTATGACTAGGCTTAAATTTTCTACATTATTTTCAATGTCAGCTCACATGCTAGCTTCAAAGAAAGCACTGATTCAATCCGCTACACTATCAAGTTTAATGGCTTTCAGCACGATTGTATCAGCAGCACCTGCTTTAGGCCTGTTAGATATCTATCAAATGGCTTCTCTGCAAGATGCTACTTTGGCGCAAGCACGTGCCCAGCATCAATCGGATCTACAGGGCTTAACCACCGCCAGAGCGGAGCTGTTACCGAGTATTAAGGCCGATGCCAGTTATAACGTAACAGACAGTAGCCTTGATATTAGTGATGTGACCACTCGCGATGTCTCATTGACCTTGAACCAGTCAATCTATCGACATGAAGTTTGGGTGGGGTATCAGCAGGTAGAGCAGGCGTTAGAAACGTCACTCTATACACTTAAGACCGCTGAGCAAGAGTTGATTTTACGTACAACAGAGCACTACTTTGCCGTGTTATTAGCGCAGAAAACCTTAATGTTGTTTAAGGCCAAAGAGAAGTCCGATCTGTCTCAGTTAGAGCGTGCAGAAGCCTCTGTCGAAGTGGGTTTAGCGAGCCGAGTAGATGTATTACAAGCTAAATCGAGTTATGACCTCTCTAAATCAGAACGCATCAATGCTGAGAACAGCCTAGATATTAGTTTGGAAAAACTAAACCGTTTAACAGGCAAACCGATTGGTGAGCTGAAAGCCTTCCCTGTTAAGGTTAGTTTGCCTGTGGTCAACTTAGATATTCATCAGTTAGAAGCACAAGCGGTTAAACAAAACCTAACGGTTAAACGAGCCATGTCACAACTTCAATCTGCCGTTTTAGAGATAGAGGTGCAAAAAGGGGGGTACTGGCCAGCAATTAACTTTCAAGCTAAGGTTTCAGATACCATCTACTCAGATATGAATGCTGGTGCAGCCTTTAATGATAGCCAGAGAACAACAATGGGTGTCACTCTCTCCTTACCCCTTTTCTCAGGGGGGTCTACGACCTCTAAAGTGGCTGCAGCACGCTATCAACAGACAGCGGCTAAAGAGGGGTTAAGAAACAGCCAAGAAGAGGCACGTTTAAATGTACGTGTTCAAGCACGTAATTTACAACGTGGTGAATCGTTAGTGGCTGCTCTGCAAGAAGCAGTTAACTCTAATGATGCATTTGTCGAAGCGGCAGAAGAGAGTTATAAGGTTGGGCTCAATAGTTTGTTAGAAGTGCTATCAGCACGCTCTAATCAGACAGTAGCTCGTAAGAACTTGGTAGAAGCACTGCATAATCAGGTACTGAATAAATTACGTTTAGAGTCTGCGGTTGGTAATTTAACCACTGAAGATTTAGAAGCGTTTGATCGTTTGCTGCAAGCCTCCGAGTGGGTGAGTCTTGATCAGGAAACGATGTAACCTAGCAACTAGCAACCTTACCCCCCTCTTTAAATTGCAAAATGGAACCATAAAACATTGAAACGTCGTCAACTGATTAAAAGTGGTTTGCTAGGACTCAGCAGCCTGAGTCTATTTAGTTTGTCAGGTTGTGGGCGTGAAGAGAACGCTCAGATCATTCGGGTTGGTATTACCTCACGTCCTAGAATGTTAGATCCACGTAAAGCGACCGATGCTTTGTCTAGCCGTATTAACCGTTTGATCTATCGTCAGCTAATCGATTTTGATGAAAGCTTTCAGCCAATTCCTGATTTAGCATCGTGGCAACAGCTATCTCCCACACACTACCGTTTTACCCTCAATGAGTTCCCTAACTTTCATCACGGCAGAGCCTTGAGTGTGCACGATGTTGTTGCAACCTATCAAAGTGTTTTAGACCCTGATTTTGGTTCAGCACATAAAGGCTCATTAAAAGGCATTAAAGAGATTGTTGCGGTTAATGACCAGCAGATCGACTTTATCCTCTCGGCAGAGGATGCGCTGTTTGTTGGCCGCTTGGTCATTGGTATCGTACCTAAAGATATTATTGAACAGGACTATGTTCTGCATGAGAAGCCAATCGGCTGTGGAGTTTGTGAGTTTATTTCGTTAACTGAGCAGAAGTTGGTTTTGAAGCGTCTAAATGATCAAGTTGAACTCGACTTTATTCCCGTTAAAGATGCTACCGTTCGAGTGCTAAAATTACAGAAGGGTGAGTTGGATATTATTCAGAATGATCTCTCACCAGAGTTAGTCAACTACTGCCAAAATCAGTCAGGCTTTAAAGTGCAGTGGTACGCTGGAACCAATTTTGGTTATATTGGTTTTAACTTTGAAGATGAGCTCTTAGCACAACCTGCTTTACGTCAAGCCATAGCCCATGGCATAGATCGACAGGCCATTGTGGATGCGATGTTTGATGGTCATGCTCGTTTGGCTGGGGGGCTGTTAGTGCCAGAACACTGGAGTGGTGCTGAGGATATTCCCGCTTATGAGTACAATCCAATGAAAGCGAAATCGCTCTTGTCTCAAGTTAAAGTGCCTGCTGAGCTAATGCAGAAAGATGCTAATAATCAACCTGTTATAGAGTTAAGTTATAAAACTTCTAACGACCCGACGCGTATTCGATTAGCCACGATCTATCAATCTCAGCTTAAAGAGATTGGTATTCATCTTAATATCCAAAGCTATGATTGGGGAACTTTTTATAGCGATATTAAAAAAGGACGTTTTCAGCTTTATAGCTTGGCATGGGTGGGGATTAAGAGCCCAGATATTTTCCAGTATGTGTTTGACTCAGTGGCGATTCCACCGAATGGGGCTAACCGTGGACGTTACCGAGATGAGATTGCGGACAACCTGATTAGAACGGCAGGTAAAACGCCTTCAGTCACTGAGCAAGCTAAGCTCTATCAGCAATTACAACATCGCCTACAAGAGACACTAGCGATTATGCCATTGTGGTATGAAGATCAATACTCAGTAATGCGTTCTAATATGAGCGGTTATCAACTCTACGCGGATGGCCGTTTGGATGGGTTGTTAAAAGTGCAGAAAACGGTTTAAAAGGTTTGTTTAGTGGTTACTTGTTTAAATAAGCTATAAACACCTTAAAACATGCCATTTTCTAACACTGAAAAGTAGCAAAGAGGTTTTAAGCAGGGGGGGGGGTAGCCTTACTGCCTATTTTGTAGCCTTTTGCTGGTTGAGTTTGGCTTGTTTATTTGCATCAACAGGTTGGAGAATCGGCGCTGGTTGTGCACTTAAGCGGATAGGTTGGCGTCTATTTCCCCAAGTTCCAGCTTTATCAACAAAGACACCTGCAATTTTGGTTCCACAGTTTTTACAACAACCGTCCTTTAAACGCCAAGCGCTGACTTCATGATAGTGGCGCTCAATCACTTTTGTATTGCAGTTAGGGCAGTAGGTCGCTTGGCCTTCTGGGTCAACTACATTGCCTGTATAGACATACTTTAAACCTGCTTGTATGGCAATGAGCCTGGCTGATTCAAGTGTTTCTTGTGGTGTTGCGGGATTATCCATCATGCGATAGTCAGGATGGTAAGCAGAAAAGTGTAGGGGGACAGAATTGCCACAGTGCTCTAAAATCCATTGACTCATGCGTTTGATCTCTTTAGGGCAATCATTCTCCCCCGAAATAAGTAGCGTAGTGAGCTCTAACCAGCAGTCTGTTTCATTAGCAACAAATTCAATCGTATCTAAAACAGGCTGTAGTTTCGCCCCCGTTAATTTTTCATAGAAGTGTTCACTAAACCCTTTTAGGTCGATATTTGCGGCGTCCATCGCGTCAAAAAAACCTGCACGAGCACTCTCACTGATATAACCTGCGGTAACAGCAATATTTTTTATGCCTAATGCACGGCAAGCTTTAGCGGTATCAATCGCGTACTCGTAGAAGATGATTGGGTCATTGTAGGTATAAGCAACCGAAGCACAGCCTGTTTTTTTAGCTGCCGTCGCTAAGGCCTCGGGAGAGGCTTGATCTAGCAGTTTATCCATATCTCGAGCTTTAGACATATCCCAGTTTTGGCAAAATTTACAAGCGAGGTTGCAGCCTGCTGTACCAAAGGATAGAACGGCAGAGCCGGGTAAAAAATGATTGAGTGGTTTTTTTTCAATTGGGTCAATATAGAAACCACTTGAACGACCATAGGAGGTGAGCCAGACTTGCTCGTTCTTTCGCCCCCTAACAAAGCAGAAACCTCGTTGATTTTCATGTAGTTTGCACTCTCGCGGACACAAGTCACATTGAATTAATCCGTTGCTCAAATGGTGCCAATGTTCTACGGGGACAACTGATGGCGCATCTAAATCAATATTCTTCATGTAATTACCTTGCAAAGTGAAATCTAACTCGTTATATACTAGTCCTCATATATCATATTTCAAGTGCGGGAGCAGCTGATGACAACCGTTAGAGAGACGGCCGTAGCAGGACAATTTTATCCTGATAATGCTAATAAACTGACAAGTTGGTTTAACAACTGGATGAAAAAAGATTGGGTCAAACCATTAGAAAAAAATGTACCTCGGGCATTGATTGTGCCGCATGCAGGCTATAAGTTTTCTGGGCTTGCCGCCGCCAGAGGCTTTAAGTTGTGGCAAGATGCCGCAGACAAAATCAAGACAGTAGTTGTCATGGGGCCTGCGCACCGTATGGCGTTTGAGGGTGTTGCGACAGTCAGTGTAGACCAACTGGCTACGCCTTTAGGCAGTATTGAAGTAGATAGTACATTACGCGATTACCTCTTGTCTGAGTTTGCTGTGGTAGCGTTGTCGGATGCGGCACAGGAGCAAGAACACAGTATTGAAGTTCAGTTACCTTTTATCAAATACCTGTTACCTGATGCAAAAGTTTTACCGCTTCTGAATGGTCAGGTTGAAGAACGAGATGTGACTGCTTTTCTTAAAAAACTCTGGCGACAAGAGGGGGTCTACTTTGTAATCAGTAGCGACCTAAGTCACTTTGAAAGTGTTGAGCAAGCCCGCAAAATTGATGGCATGACGGCCGAGATGATTAATAAGGTTCACTGGTTAGATCTAAGTGGTGAAAGGGCTTGTGGTTATAAAGGCATACAAGGGCTACTTGGCTTGGATGAGATTCATCCTGAACAGATTCAGCAACTAGAGTTAATTAACTCGGGTAGTACGGGGGGCGATAAAAACCGTGTGGTAGGTTATGGAACCTGGGCGATTTTTGATGAGGAAGAGCCTCACTATGACACGGCAATAGAAAGACCTCTAAATGTGAAGCCTTTAGAAGAGGAGTATTCAGATGAGCTACAAGGTAGACTGTTACAAATTGCTAAACGTAGTATTGAGTATGGTTTGCAAACATCGGAGTATTTAGATGTTAGACAGCAACTGAATAAATTACCGCCTGAGCTACAAGTGATCAAAGGGGCTTTTGTGACGCTAGAGAAACGTGGTCAGTTGCGTGGTTGTATTGGCACTCTACAGGCAATCGACCCTTTAGCAGAAGATGTGGCGAGCAATGCCTTTAATGCGGCATTTAAAGACCCGCGTTTTCCACCCCTAACAGAGGGGGAAGCGGGCGAACTCGAGGTGTCAATCTCTGTATTAACCTCGCCTGTAGAGATTCCTAACTGTCAGACTGTTGAGCTTCTTTTGGAGCAGCTCACACCAAATAAAGATGGTTTGATTATTTCAGATGGTGTTCATCGTGCAACCTTTCTGCCATCTGTTTGGGAGCAGTTGCCTGATAAAAATCAGTTTATCAGTCACTTAATGCAAAAAGCAGGGATGCGTACATGGTCAGAAAATATGCGTTGTGAGCGTTATTATTCGATTAGTTTCGCTCAGCAGTGGGATGATATTCAGGATTAATTGAGGTTTTGCCTAAGAGTGAGCTTAGCCACTCTTAGGTAAAATTGGCTTTTTAAAATGTCTATCAAATTTTGTTCTAAAATCTACAGAATCAGTTCTAATCTATAGGTAAATCAAGGTTAAAATAGTGTAACTTTTTAACTATAGTTGCCGATCTCTTTGTCTTACTCTATTGTCATCTCCATTGCTTCGCAAAGCCTTGCTGTTTATCATCAGCAAAAGCGACTGTGTGCTTATGTGATTAGTACGGCGCTGAACGGTGTGGGCAGTGAGAAAAATACGGGCAAAACGCCACTGGGATTACTCTGCATTCGTGCAAAAATTGGTCGAGATCAACCCATCAATACGGTCTTTGTGGGTAGGCGAACGACAGGTGAGATCTATAGTGCTGATTTAGCCAAGCAGTGCCCAAAACGGGATTGGGTATTGAGCCGTATTATGTGGCTCTCTGGCAAAGAGGTGGGTATTAATCGTTTAGGCAATGTCGATACGATGCAGCGTTATATCTATATTCACGGTACACCCAATTCAGAACCAATGGGTGTGCCGCTGTCACACGGCTGTATTCGAATGAGAAATGAGGATGTGATTGCATTGTTTGATTTAATTCCCGTTGGCACTGAGGTCACCATTCAACCATGATCGCTTATTTCTTTAGACTACTCGGTTCAGTCCTCTTTGTCTCATGGATTGTTGGTACGCTGGTTTTTTTTCTGATTCACTTAGTACCTGGTGATCCTGTTGCGGTGATGTTAGGTGACTGGGCGAGCCCAGCAGATGAAACAGCACTACGTGAACAGTTAGGTCTACATCTCCCCATTGGTACTCAGTATTGGTTGTATATAACAGGCTTATTTCAGCTTGACCTTGGTCAGTCACTCTTCTTTCAACAACCCGTATCAGATCTAATTGCCCAACGTTTTCCGATGACGTTACAGTTAGCACTGATGGCGCTGTTTATTGCGGTAATTATCTCTTTTCCATTAGGGCTGTGGGCAGCCTTAAGAGCGGGCAAGTGGCCTGATCATCTCTCTATGACCGTCTCCCTAATTGGTGTCTCTATTCCTAACTTCTGGTTAGGGCCTATGTTGATCCTGTTTTTCTCTTTAGGCTTAGCTTGGTTGCCAGTGAGTGGGGCAGATCAACCTTTCTCTTGGGTGTTACCCTCTATTACGTTGGGTACAGCGTTGGCAGCGATCTTAGCCAGAATGTTACGTGCCTCCTTACTTGAAGTTTTACACGAAGATTATATTCGTACTGCACAGGCCAAAGGTCTGCCATCACGATTGGTCTATGGTAAACATGCGCTGTTAAATGCGTTGCTGCCTGTTGTGACTATCCTAGGTTTACAGCTAGGTACTTTGCTGGGTGGGGCGGTGATTACCGAAGTGGTTTTTGATTGGCCAGGGTTAGGGCAGTTGTTGGTGGAATCAATTCAGCGTCGTGATTACCCTGTGGTACAAGGCTGTATTTTGGTAATCAGTGTCGCTTACATCACCATTAACGCCTTAACAGAACTTGCCTATGCATGGTTAGATCCAAGAATTAGAGTGGCTAAATAGAGTGTTTATTCGTGTGGCGAAATTAAGATGTTGAAATATTTAAGTTACAGTATTGTAGTCGTTTGGCTGTTAATGGCGGTGTTTGGCTTTTTTATTGGTGATGGTGCAAATGAAGTGATCCTTTCACAGTTTTTAGCCACACCAGATAGTGATGCTGTTATGGGCTCTGATGAACTTGGCCGTCCTGTTTTAGAACGTTTAGTGTTAGGGGCACAAACCTCACTATTTGTTGCGATGGGAGTGGTTTTCTTCTCTGCCATTATCGGCACCACCATTGGTATCTATAGTGGTTATGTTGGAGGCTGGACAGATAGAGTTATTACTAAAATCATTGATGTCTTTCTAGCTTTTCCCGGGCTTTTACTGGCGATAGCCTTAGCAGCGATTTTAGGGCCTGGTATTGAAAATGTCGTCTTTGCTTTGGTTGTTGTAGGTTGGGTAGGTTATGCACGTTTAGCCCGCGCACAAACTATGAGTCTGCGTCATAGAGAGCATATTCAAGCAGCTAAATCGCTTGGCGTGTCTACACCGCTAATGCTTTGGCGTCATGTGTTACCGCTTATTTTGGCACCATTGGGTGTTGAGGCAACCTTTGGAATTGCGGGGGCGGTTATCTCTGAGGCGGGATTATCCTTCTTAGGCTTGGGTGTTCAACCGCCTGATGCATCTTGGGGCAGTATGATTAAAGAGGGTACACGTTACCTACTGGTTGCACCACACTTAGTGCTGGCACCTGGTATTGCTTTGATGTTAGTGGTGTTGGCGGTGAATTTGATTGGGGATCAGTGGCGTGATTATTTGGATGTAAAATCAAGACAGTCGAATCGATAGCCTGTGATCGTTAGCCAAAGCAACCCCCCCTGCTTGAAATAGAGAGCAAGCAAAAAACATAGTGTTTTTTAGGGCTTTAGTACGTCTATAGACGTTTTAGTAGGATAATAGAGTCATCTAAGTAGATTTTGCCTTCTCTGAGCACGGTACAACGAATACCCCCCGCCCAATCAGCTGTTAATGCTTGTTTTAGTCCTGAGTGTAGAGCATCCATTCTGGCACAAGGATCTGTTTCAGAGGTGATTTGCAGGAGCACTTTGCCCACCTGAATTTGCTGACCTAACATCGATTCATTGAAGTCCATATCATCGACCAATAAATTTGCACGACGTTCAGTCCAGTCAATATCGACATTAACTGATGCACAGACCTTTTGCCAAGTTTTTAGAGAGAGCAGAGTCACTTGTGTTTTAGGGTTATTCTTACCCTGAAAGTCATTGTCTAATCCGCCTGCTAAAGTGACCGAAATTTTTTGGTGCTGTTCAATAGGCGCTTTGGAAGCGGGGTGGGTTGCAATCCCAATGAGTTTAGCCATTGTGGCCTCCTTTTGTATATGGATTTATTATAAAGAGTCGCCTTATAAAATAGGGTTAGTTTCCAAGGATGAATCATAAAGGTGTAATGTGACAATAGAATTACGCTTATATAACACTTAGATTGTTTTTTATACAGACTGGCTAAATTCTGATTAAATGCACTCTAATGGGCTTTTTGTACAGTTTTTTATCGACTTCTGTATTAAATAGACAGAAAATAGGCCTAATCTAGGCAACTCAAAAATGGATAAGGAGTAAAGGTGAATAAAGTGCAAGGTGAAGCGATGTCATTAGGCTCGGTAATGGTCGATATTGAAGGGACATATTTACAGCCTTTTGAAGCAGAACGCCTCATGGATCCACTGGTTGCAGGGGTGATTCTTTTTAGCCGTAATTTTGAGTCGGTTGAGCAGTTACAGAAGCTGACTAAGTCGATACATGAACTGCGTCACCCACGTTTACTGGTTGGCGTTGATCATGAAGGGGGACGCGTACAGCGTTTCAAAGCGGGCTTTACCCATATTCCTCCCATGCGTGTTCTTGGTGAACTGTATGAGCAAGATGCAAAGCACAGTTATCAAACGGCTGAAAAAATTGGTTGGTTACTTGCTGCTGAGCTGCTCGCTGTTGGAGTCGATTTCAGTTTTGCACCCGTCGTTGATCTAGACTATGGCGGAAGTAAAGTGATTGGTGATCGTGCTTTCCATAGCAATCCTATTGCCGTGGGTAATCTCTCATTTCACCTAATGAATGGGATGCGTAAAGCGGGTATGGCCTCGGTTGCTAAGCATTTTCCTGGGCACGGTTTTATTGAAGCAGATACCCATTTAGAAGTTGCGACAGATCACCGACCATTTGCTGAGATTCAACAGCATGATTTACAGCCATTTTTGCGTTTAATTGAGAACGGTTTAGATGCGGTGATGCCTGCCCATGTCATCTATCCGCAGATAGATAGCTTGCCGGCAGGTTTTTCTGAGTTTTGGCTACAATCTGTACTGCGCACACAGTGCCATTTTGAAGGGGCTATTATCAGTGATGATATGAGTATGAAAGCTGCCCAAGCTTATGGCTCCGCACCAGAGCGTGTTCTTAAAGCACTGCAAGCGGGGTGTGATTTAGTCTTAGTGTGTAATGATCCGATGGCGGCTGATGAAGTCTTATCCAAGATCAACTGGCATGGTGATACTCTGTCACATGCACGTTTGATTCGTCTGCACGCGCATGGCAAGTTTAATTACGACAAGTTAAAGTTTGATCCACTCTGGCAGGCGGCTGTCAGTGTCGTGGATGACATCAATCAGATTAATGATCAGCAGGAGTTAATTTAATGAATATTGTAGGTGAGTTGTGGGCAGATTTAGTCACCCTGTTTGGAGGGCAAGTCTGGCTGTTATTAGTGATCTCAATTCTAATAATCACCGCCATTGCTGATGTCGTTCAGAGACGCGTTTTAAAAGGGTTGTATAACCAGTTTATTAAAAGAGAGAAGGTCTGGTTTGAGAGTATCATTGATGCCGCGAGAGCACCCGTCTCCTTCTTTATTTGGGTGACAGGAACCGTACTGGCGCTAACCACCTTGATGTTACAGCTTAATATCTATTCTGAGTTGGTTGAACATATTTACTCTTTCAAACAGACTATATTAACGCTATCCGTTGGTTGGTTTGCGATACGCTTGGTACAGCGCTTAGAGAAACACCTAAAAGTGTTTGCTAGAGGTGATGACCGTTTAGATGAAGTCACCGTTGAAGCACTGGCTAAGATTATCAAACTACTCGCCTTTATCCTAACAGGTCTATTCTTCCTCAATGCCTTTGGCGTTAGCCTAACAGGGCTATTAGCCTTTGGAGGAATGGGGGGGATTGCCATTGGTTTTGCCGCTAAAGATCTTTTAGGCAATGTCTTTGGGGGGTTGATGCTCTATATGGATAAACCTTTCACTGTCGGAGAGTGGATTCGCTCACCAGATCGAGAAATAGAGGGTACGGTAGAGAAGATTGGTTGGCGTATGACCACCGTGCGTACCTTTGACAAACGCCCACTGTATATTCCAAACGGTATCTTCGCGACCATCTCGATAGAGAACCCATCAAGAATGACCAACCGTCGTATCAAAGAGACTATGGGCGTACGTTATGCCGATGTCCATAAAATGCGCCTGATTACCGCAGATGTTAAAACCATGTTACAAAACCATTCAGAAATTGATAATAATCAAACCCTGATCGTGAACTTTAATCAGTTCAATAGCTCATCGCTAGATTTCTTTATCTACACCTTCACCAAAACCACAGACTGGATACGTTTTCACGAGATCAAAGAAGATGTACTCCTAAAGGTAAGTGACATAGTAGAAGGACACGGAGCAGAGATGGCGTTTCCAACTAGAACACTGCATATTGAAGGTGATTCTTCAATGGGGTTTGAAAATAGTAAAGAGGCAAAAGGTAAGACCTGAGCCGAATGACTCGCGCCTGATTAATAAGCAGTTAAATGAGGCTTGGCAGAAGAATAAGGGTTTTGTAGTCCATTATCTAAATGATAAATCAATATTAATTTGTTTCTCTGCTTTGCGAGGTAACGAGGTGGGCATTGATAAAACCTCTCCGAATCCATCAGAAATCTCTATAATCATCTTCATCTGTAATTAATGTCATCCCCTCTTTAGGAAACTGTACAAAATGCGTCGTTTGTTTAAATTTATTACTTACACTCTGTTAGCCGCTCTGGCTTTGGTTTTTGTTGCATTTAAGTTGGTGTTTAAGCTGGTACGTAAGACGGCTGATGTGAGCAGCGATGCTTATGGTTCTGTGAAGAATAGTAAGAACTTTGGGGAAGCTTATAAGAACTTTGCGAGTAATGAGTTCTCTAAAAGCCGCTTGTCGATTCCAGAGGAAGTGATTGCGCTGATGGCAAAGGTTGCTAAGAGCGATGGTGCGGTGAGTAAGGTTGAAGTCGAATTTATGAGCGACACCATCAAGTCGATGTTGGGTGGCATGCAGCAAGCGGGCGTGCCTGCAATGATTATAGAATCGACTAAACGCAAGCTGTTTACCTTAGCGAACAGAGCTAAAAATGATGAGAACTCGGTACAGTATTACTGTCAGTCACTGTCTAAGCAGGCTGAACAGGTACGTGTTGGGGTCTTTATGCAGATGGTGACCTTTGCGAGTTTGGATGGTTTGTCTGACGATACTTTGGCTTTTATTAATGAGCTGGGTGAGACGCTTGGTTTTAATGAAGCACAGATCAAAACCATGATCGAGCAAGTGCGAGGCGGCGGTCAAGCGGGTGGTTATGCATTTGATAAAGATCCTTATGCTGAGCTGGGGTGTACCAAAGAAGATGATTTTAGAGACATTAAAAAAGCTTATCGTCGTTTGGTAAAGCAACATCATCCAGATTATATGCATGGACAGGGCATGGATGACGAAGAGATCAAAAAAGGCACGGAGAAAATGCAAGAGATCAACGCGGCCTTTGAAGAGATTAAACGTCGAAAAGAGCAGTAAAAGCCTGTTTTAACTACTTGTTTTCCATTTTTAACGCTTATTTTTTAGTCCAAACATTTTGAACAGGGGGGGGGCATTAGTAGATCACCGCCCCCCCCTGTTCAAAATATTTGAGTATCAAATCTCCCATCTAAACCATCCTATTACGACTCCCAAGTATTTCATAAATCCTTTTCATACCGATAATATATCAATAGTTTAAATAACTTAGCGTTGTTACGCTCAATAGGTGACAGGTTTGTAGGGTTATAAACTGAAATACTAAATTGATTGACTGTGTTAAAATACCGCCACTTAAATTTTATAGTTAGGAGTAGTCTCATAATGCTAGATGCTTACCGTAGTCACGTTGCAGAACGTTTAGACCAAGGTCTTCCACCATTACCACTAGATGCAGAGCAAACTGCACAGTTGGTTGAATTGATTAAGAGCCCACCAGCGGGTGAAGAAGTGTTTGTTGTTGATTTATTAACAAACCGTGTACCGCCTGGGGTGGATGAAGCATCTTATGTTAAGGCGGCTTTTTTAGCGGACTTGGCAAGTGGCAAGATTACGAGCGATTTGATCTCTGCCGTTGAAGCCGTTTTCTTATTAGGGACTATGTTAGGTGGCTATAACGTTCAGCCTTTGATTAGCTTGTTAGACTCAACAGATTCAGAGGTTGCAGAAGCTGCGGTTGCAGCACTTTCTAAAACGCTACTTGTTTATGATGCATATCATGATGTGGTTGAGAAATCTAAAACTAACGATTACGCGATGCAGGTAATGAAGTCTTGGGCGGAGGCTGAGTGGTTTACTGCTAAAGCTAAAATGCCTGAAGCCATTAAGGTTACTGTTTTTAAAGTTGAAGGTGAAACCAATACGGATGATCTTTCTCCTGCAACAGCGGCTTGGTCACGTCCTGATATTCCACTACATGCTAAAGAGATGTTAGCGGCACGCATTGAAAATGTTGGTGACATAATGGACTCTCTAAAAGCAAAAGGTAATATTGTTGCTTATGTAGGGGATGTTGTTGGTACGGGTTCTTCTCGTAAGTCGGCAATGAATTCTGTTATGTGGTTCTTTGGTAATGATATCGACTACGTACCTAACAAGCGCCAAGGAGGGGTTGTTTTAGGTGGCAAGATAGCACCAATCTTCTTTAATACCGCAGAAGATTCTGGTTCTCTACCGATTGAGTGTGATGTCGATTCTATGAATATGGGTGATGTGATTACGATTCACCCATACGCAGGTAAAGTGACCGATGAAGCAGGTGAGACAATCTCTACGTTTGAACTTGCACCTGATACGATGCCTGATGAAGTACGTGCAGGTGGACGTGTTCCATTAATCATCGGACGTGGTTTAACAGATAAAGCACGTACAGATTTAGGCATGGGACCTTCGGACATTTTCTTACGCCCGACAGATAAGTCTCAAGCGGATCACGGTTATACGCTTGCACAGAAGATGGTTGGTAAAGCTTGTGGTATTGAAGGTGTTCGCCCTGGAATGTACTGTGAGCCACATATGGCAACAGTGGGTTCTCAGGATACAACGGGTGCTATGACACGTGACGAGATGAAAGAGCTAGCTTGCCTAGGTTTCTCAGCAGATTTAGTCATGCAGTCTTTCTGTCATACAGCGGCTTACCCTAAGCCAGTTGATATTAAATTGCAACACTCTCTACCTGACTTTATGACAAGTCGTGGTGGGGTAGCACTTCGCCCAGGTGACGGGGTTATTCACTCTTGGTTAAACCGTCTATTACTACCTGATACCGTGGGTACGGGTGGAGATTCTCATACACGTTTCCCAATTGGTATCTCTTTCCCAGCAGGTTCTGGCTTGGTTGCATTTGGTGCGACTCTAGGGGTTATGCCTTTGAACATGCCTGAATCTGTATTGGTTCGTTTTAAAGGTGAGATGCAGCCAGGTATTACGTTACGTGATCTTGTTAATGCAATCCCTTACAAAGCGATTCAAGACGGTCTATTAACGGTTGAGAAGAAAGGTAAAAAGAACGTATTTAACGGTCGTGTACTAGAGATTGAAGGACTTGAGCACCTAGCGGTTGAGCAAGCGTTTGAACTTTCTGATGCATCAGCTGAGCGTTCTGCAAATGGCTGTGTGGTGAAGCTATCTAAAGAGCCAATTATTGCATTCTTGAAATCAAATATTCGTTTGATCGACTGGATGGTTGAGAACGGTTATGCGGATGCGCGTACGCTGTTACGACGTCGCGATGAGATGCAAGCGTGGATTGCAAACCCTGAGTTATTAGATGCAGATGCAGATGCTCAGTATGCTGAAGTAATTGAGATTGATCTTAACGATATTAAAGAGCCAATCTTGGCTTGCCCAAATGATCCAGATGATGTGAAGTTACTGTCTGATTTAGCCGGTATTAAGATTGATGAAGTCTTTCTTGGTTCTTGTATGACCAATATTGGCCACTTCCGTGCGGCAGGTAAGGTTCTTGAGAAGATGGGGGCGCTGCCAACTAAGATGTGGGTTGCACCGCCAACTAAGATGGATGAACGTCAGTTGATCGAAGAAGGTTATTATGCGATCTATGGTCGTGTAGGTGCTCGTACTGAGATGCCAGGTTGCTCTCTATGCATGGGTAACCAAGCACGTGTTGCAGATAATGCAATTGTGTTCTCAACTTCAACTCGTAACTTTCCGAATCGTTTAGGTAATGATGCAGATGTTTATTTAGGCTCTGCTGAATTGGCAGCGGTATGCGCATCAGTTGGTGAGTTGCCAACGGTTGAAGAGTATATGAGCCAAGTAGCAAAACTAGATACTATGGCTGATGATGTATACCGTTATCTACAGTTTGATGAGATGGTTGATTATGAGGTTAAATCGCCAAAATCATTAGCTGATATTGGTGTCGCAGTAGGCTAAATCCTCTTCATGCCATAATACTATAAAGAAACCGCTTATGATCTCGATTGTAAGTGGTTTTTTTATTTTTAAGGCTTTTATTAGATAAATTGAATTAGCATTTAATGTTAGGCTTGATTAATACTGAAACCTCTTTAAAATGCGTTCAATACAAGCATTTAATTTAATAAAAAATGCGATAAGATAAATCAAATTTTTATCGTTTTCTTGCTAGATACATAAAAAAGGTTAGATATGAAGTTGTTTAAGTTATCGGTTATTACAGTTTCCGTTTTGTCACTGGCAGGGTGCATTTCAGCACCAACATCGCCTGATACTTCTTATAAAGTATCGATGTCTCCTGCTTATGTTGATCTTTTGATTGAAAAATCCAAGGCAGAAGAGCGTGCTCGCGTAATGGCCGAGCTGGCTTCTCAGAACAGGGGTGACAAACGTTTCTCTGATATTAAAATCCGTCAGTTAGAGTCGAAAATGGCTCAGTCGGCAGATATTCGTTCAGAGGGAATCGCTGCTGAGAATAATATGACTTATGAGGACTGGGAAGCCGAGCAGGCAAGAAAAAAAGCGGAAGTGGAAGCAGAACGTACTAGAGCTGAAAAAGCACGTCTTGTTCAAGCACAAGCTGAAATGGATCGCCAAGCTGATGATGCATCCTCTGCTATGGAGAGAAGTTCAATGGCTAAGCAAGAGGCGGCGAGAGAAGAGCAACAAATAAGAGCCCGAGCTGAAGCTATGGCCCTTATGCACCAAGAAGGACAGGCGCCTGCAAGAAATAACGGAAGTATAAAGCTTAATTCATCTGAAGCGGAGCAAGCCAGAATAGCTGCAGCAGAGGCACGTATGCAGAGAGCAGAATCAGAACAAACTGAAAAAGAGCAGGATGGTATTGATCTCGCACAATCACAAGCAGCAGAAGAGCGCATGAGACAAGCAGAAGCTGAGCAAGCTAAAGCTGAGCATGCACTTGCTGATACACAGATTGATGAACCTGCTCAAGAACCAGATACAAGAAACTACTCTGTGATGCCAGCAACCAGAACCTATTCACTAGCCAGTGGTGTTAGAACCTCTTCAGCCTATAGTAGTGGTGGTCAATCATCTAGCCAAGCAAGTCGTTATGGTGAGTCGCAAGCACCCACTAAGAAAAGAACTTACTCTGTAATGGGTAACTCTCCTTCAGTACCAAGCTATAACTCGTCTAAAACCACAACCTCTGTTGCTACTGATCAGACTGCATCACCGAGAAGCACTTATAATGCTGCAGCTAGTACAGAAGCAACGTCTACGGCGCCTACGCCTCCTGTGACAGCTTATGTTGATCAAGCTCCGATAATAACCGCTGAAGAGTCGTCGATTGATATAGAGCGTTTGAATAAAATTAGATTGGCTTTAAATAAGCCTGCACTTCAAGGGGCTGAACAAAATAGTTCTATTCTGGATAGTTCAATCACGACTCCAATAAAGCAGTGCAACACCTTCCAACAGTTACCTGATTATTATCATGGCGATATTCAGGCGGTTTCCAAGGGTACGGGTGAGAAGAGAGGTAATGCAATGAAGTTACCTTCGCTATGTAAGTCAAGCCTTACACCTGAAGTTGTTTTACATCTTCAACAAGCGCTAAGTGATAACGGCTATTTGAAGCCAAGTCCACCAAATGATTTAGAAGTGGTTGATGGTATTTGGGGCGTTAATACCCTTAACTCATTGATCGATTACCAGAAGGCTTATGGTTTGGCATACGGAAAGGTGAGTATTGAATCTTTAGAGCACTTAGAAGTCATTCCAAAAGGGACTGCTACAAAAGCTTCTATTGAGAGTGAAGATATTGCCAAAGAAGTTCCTTCCATTTCAGCGCTTGATCCAATTGTAGTTAGAACACCTGCTCCAGGAAAAGTGATTAATCAAGCACCAAAGAGTGAAGGGCCTATTAGTATGGAAGGTCTAAGACGTTGTTCCGTAAATCAAGTTATCCCTGTCGATTATAAAGGTTCATTAGAGGCCGTTTTTGCTGATCCGAATTATGGTGCTGGTCATATTCAAAAGTTACCAACCTTATGTAAGTCTAGTCGTTCAGCTAAAGTTATAGGCCGTCTACAGAAGGCCTTATATGATCAAGGTTTCTTGAAGCCATTTAGAGAAGGTGGTGAAATTATTATCGATGGTATATGGGGAACAAATACTCTTAATGCAGTTAGAGAGTATCAGAAAGCTAATAACTTAGCTTATGGGCAGCTAAGTATTGAAGTGCTTCAACGACTGAATGTGCTACAAAAGGATTAACTCCTAAGCTAAGAAATAGATAAGCCTGCATTTGCGGCAATGTTGTTCACTTAAGCAATTTTTAGGCAAAAATTAAAATCCAGCATTATTTATAATGCTGGATTTTTTTTATGTCACTCTCTCAAACTTTTTTAGAAATCGATGATCTTCATCAACTTATTGATGACAGTATTTTTACCCAAAACATCCCTATTGAACGGGTTGAATCAGCACTTACTCTTAGCATTCAAGCGACCATTCGTAGAGATCGCATGCCGAGTGATCGGGTATTATGGCTAGTCATTGGGATGGCTCTATTTTGTAATGAACCCACCCATGAAGTAGCGTATCGCTTGAGTGTCTATGCTAAAGGGTTCGCCAATGATGCGCCTTGTCTCTTTAATGAGTGTATTCTCTCATGTCATGGTGGATATACAAATCAGTCCTTACCGTAGAGGATAAATTCCCTACCTTGATGGATAAAGAGTTTTGGAGTGCCCACCTACTGCTTAACTTAACGCAAAACAAGTCTAATCGGCACTGGATAATTCCTACTTGAAAATGACTGGTTTATAAAGAAGCAAAACGCTACAACTCACACGACAGCATGATAGAAATAAGGATTTCTTCTCCAGCCAGAAAGCAGCAATACCAGAAATATGGTTAGTGCGTGCTGTAAGCTATCAAGTTAATGGTGTCGATAAAATAGTCTATACATCTCTGCAGTATGAACATTATTCTACTGAAGCCGTTTCTCAACTGCATTACCAAAGATGGGAAATTAAGCTTGGATATAGAGGTATAAAAAGCGCCATGCTGAATAATACGAGGAGGGATTTCTAGCCTTATAATAGAGCTTTCAAGAGCAAGGATGGTTAAGGTGAGTCAAACCCGATATTTAGTAAATTGTAATGCCGCTCCTCTTAAGTGAACGGCATTACGTATCAAAATGAGCTTTTTTTGACTTAAATAAAACTGAATATCAGATGAGTATTATGATATTTAAGTTCTATTTTATACCCGCAAGGGGCACTAGAGCAGGGGGCTTTGAGCTATGGGTTACTACCGATTAGATCAAAAAGCCGTTAAGATTAGTGCTGGTGACCACCGTCACCATGCGCATGACCATGTTCAATCTCTTCTTCAGTTGCTTCACGAACCCCTGTTACTTCAACTTCAAATGTTAGCTCTACGCCAGCAAGTGGGTGGTTACCATCAACGGTCACCTGATCACCATTAAGGCCAGTAATCTCAACAGAGTGCATACCTTGCTCAGACTGAGCTTCAAAACGCATACCTACTTCTAGATCTTCTACGCCTTGGAACATCTCTTTAGAAACAGTTTGTACTAACGCATCAACTCGCTCGCCGTAACCATCTGCGGCTGCAACGGTTGTTGTGAACTTAGCCGCTACTTCTTTACCAAGTAACTCACTCTCTAAACCAGGAATCAGGTTGCCGTGACCATGCAAATAAGCAAGAGGATTACCGTTAGATGCATCTAATATTTCACCCTCAGAATTGGTTAAAGTGTATTCGATTAAAGCGACCTTATCCTTCTCAATATTCATAATGATTTCCTTGTTTAACGTTTTAAATATTTTAAAATAGGATATGATACAGCGAATTGTTTTTCCGCAGTAATTTTTTGAAAATTATTCGGGAATTTTTATTGTTTTAGGTAGGAGTAGAGCACAATGTTGTGGTTAAAAACATTTCATATCTTATTTGTGATGTCTTGGATGGCTGGGATTTTTTATTTGCCAAGAATCTTTGTACATTTTGTTGAAGGCAAAGAGGCAGGGCAGAGTGTAGAACGTTTAGCGATTATGGCGCAAAAGCTATATAAATTTATGACAATTATGATGATGTTGGCCGTTGGGACAGGCATTGCACTATGGGCAATCTATTTTCAAACAGCAACAGGTTGGATGCATGCTAAGGTTGTTTTTGTGGTGTTGATGGTTGTATTTCATCTATGGACAAAACGTCGTATGAAAGAGATGCAAACGGGTCACCTAGATCACAGTGGTGTTTACTACCGTTGGGCGAATGAAATTCCACTGCTATTAACAGTGGTGATACTCATTTTAGTGGTGGTTAAGCCCTTCTAAGTTAACGGTATCATTCGCTTCTCTCTAAACCTGATTATTTGGCAAAGTAATCAGGTTTTTTTGTGCCCATCGTTTCTATAGGTTTGATAATTATTATCAGGCTATTTGTGGGCTAAATGGATGAGATCAGTTAAAATACAGCCAAATTAAAACAGTGAGAGAGAAATTATGTCTAAGCAGCAGCCAACGGTCGGTGTCGTGAGTTTGGGGTGTCCTAAAGCAACCGTGGATAGTGAACGCATTTTGACACAGTTAAGAACCGAAGGTTATCATCTAACCAATAGTTATGAAGATGCCGATGCAGTGATTGTAAATACCTGTGGTTTTATTGATAGTGCGGTTCAAGAATCTCTAGATACGATTGGTGAAGCCTTAGAAGAGAATGGCAAGGTCATTGTAACGGGCTGTTTGGGTGCCAGAGAAGAGGAGATTATGCAGGCACACCCTAAAGTATTAGCGGTATCTGGCCCTGCGGCTTATGAAGATGTCGTTTCTGCAGTTCATGATGTGATAGCCCCCCCTGCTCATAATCCATTTACTGATGTTGTACCGCCACAGGGTATTAAGCTAACGCCTAAACACTACGCGTATTTAAAAATCTCTGAGGGGTGTAACCACCGTTGTACCTTCTGTATTATTCCTTCTATGCGAGGTGATTTGATTAGCCGTCCTGTTGCGGATGTCATTGAAGAAGCCAAGCGCTTGAAAGAAGCGGGTGTTAAAGAGCTGTTAGTTGTTTCTCAAGATACGGCTGCTTATGGTGTAGATGTAAAGTATAAGACTGATTTTGCAGGTGGGCGCCCGACTAAAACTTCTATGCTAGGTCTGTCTGAAGCTTTAGGTGAGTTGGGTGGTACGGATAATTTCTGGGTACGTTTACACTATGTTTACCCATACCCGAATGTCGATGATGTGATTCCACTCATGGCAGAAGGTAAGATTCTGCCTTATTTAGATATGCCGTTACAGCACTCTAATCCACGTGTATTAAAAGCGATGAAGCGTCCAGGTAATGTTGAGAAGACATTGGAGCGTATTAATAAATGGCGTAAAGCGGTGCCCAACCTAACCATTCGTTCAACGTTTATTGTTGGTTTCCCAGGTGAGACAGAAGAAGAGTTTCAAGATCTATTAGACTTCTTAAACGAAGCGCAGTTAGATCGTGTTGGTTGTTTTCAGTACTCGCCAATAGAGGGGGCGACAGCTAATGAGATTGCAGAGCAAGTAGCAGATGAGGTTAAGCAGGATCGTTTTGATCGCTTTATGCAGACACAACAAGTGATTAGCTTGAAGAAGATGCAAGCTAAAGTAGGGCTGGTGATGCAGGTCTTAGTTGATGAGGTTGATTCTGAAGGCGCGATTGCTCGTTCCATGGCCGATGCGCCAGAGATTGATGGTTTGGTCTTTATCGAAGGTGGTACTCATCTTGAAGCAGGGCAGTTTGTAACCGTTGAGATCGTCGCTGCAGATGAGTATGATCTGTGGGCAAAGCCTGTCGAGGAGTTTATACCTCAAGAAACGTCTTATATTGAACTTGGTTAAAGTTGAACGAGGTTAAAGAAAGGTGGTTATTTAGGTCAATTGAGTGATTGACCTATTTTTATCAGTTTAATGATGCTCAGTCTCTCCACTTCACCTGCTCAGAATTACACTACATTAAGCAATATAACTGGTCAGTAAAGTACATACTCTCTAATTACCTAAACGGTATAACGTGAATTTTACCCGCATATTTTGCACGATAGAGTGCTTTCAGTACTCGGTCTCAATTTCTCACTCAATTGACTGATAGAATCAACATCTTCCTGCGGTAGAATAATTAAGAACTCCTCACCTCTATGCTGTACTTCGCTGTATTCATTAGGTAACTTACAACTTAGTATTACATTTTGAAGGAGTGAGGCTTTCTTCAAATTCTAATACCAATTGGCTGGTTTTAAGCAAGCTATCTGGATTGATACTTAGAGAGTCAACCCCTAGCTCTACAAAAAACTTGGCCATCTCTGGATAGTCAGAAGGGGCTTGGCCGCAAACCCCTGTATGTAAGCCATTACGCTTGGCGCCCTCTATTGCCCACTGAATCATCTTCTTAACGCCTTCATCACATTCATCATAATCAAAGGAAACCAGTTCAGAATCACGATCAACGCCCAGTACCAGTTGCGTTAGATCATTGGTACCAATAGAGATGCCATCGAAGTAGGTAGCAAAATTATCGATCTCAATGACATTGTTGGGGATCTCACACATCATATAGAGCTTAAGGCCATTTTCTCCTCGGCAAAGACCATATTTAGCCAAGGTGCTAATCACTTGCTTGGCCTCGGCAACCCGTCTAATGAAAGGCACCATGACAATTAAGTTGGTTAAGCCCATCTCTTCACGCACTTTTTTAATGGCTAGACACTCCAGTTCAAAAGCAGGTTCAAACTGCTTAGAGCTATAACGAGAGGCACCACGGAAACCGATCATTGGATTCTCTTCTTTTGGTTCAAATTGTCTACCACCTAACAGCGTGGCGTACTCATTAGATTTAAAGTCAGAAAGTCTAATAATGACGGGTTTTGGATAGAAAGCTGCGGTTAAGGTGCCAATACCTTCTGCAAGCTGATGTACAAAATAATCAGCACCAGAGGCGTAGTGTTTGATTAACTGTAGAATCTTTTCTTTGGTTTTAGGGTTGTCTATTTTTTCAGGCGAAAGTAGCGCTAAAGGGTGTGCCTTAATAGACTCGGTAATAATAAACTCCATGCGTGCTAAACCGATACCACTATTGGGCAGTAAACGGGTCTGAAAGGCGAGATCGGGGTTACCAATATTAAGCATCATCTGTGTTTTGGGGGGGTGTAGTTCGCCCAGATCAGTCTCTATAATTCGGTAAGGAATGGTGCCAGAATAGATATTTCCTTGCTCACCTTCAGCGCAAGAGATGGTCACGTAAGGGTTGTTCTGTAATGCTTCAGTAGCATCTCCACAACCAACAATGGCAGGGATACCCAACTCTCGTGCAATAATTGCTGCATGGCAAGTACGGCCACCACGATTAGTCACAATCGCGGATGCTAGTTTCATAATGGGTTCCCAGTCAGGGGTGGTAATATCAGAGACTAAGACCTCTCCGGCTTTAAACTGATTAATATCATTGACGTTCTCGATAA
Source organism: Thiomicrorhabdus sp. (assembly GCA_033238645.1). Taxonomy (GTDB): domain Bacteria; phylum Pseudomonadota; class Gammaproteobacteria; order Thiomicrospirales; family Thiomicrospiraceae; genus Thiomicrorhabdus. The sequence continues at coordinate 51,921 of BQXR01000006.1, read as the reverse complement.
CATGTACTTGACCTTGAGAGATTTTCTGGCCAACAGAGCGCCCGGTGGTTAAGGTTTGAGTCGCTTCTGGTAACTCAATCTCATAAGTTTTTAATAGAGTATTACTTGATTGTGAAACAACAGTCTCTGGTCTTGCCTGCACAATATAGAGCTTGCCATCAGTGCCATCCTTTGCCCACTCCATATCCATTGGTTTGTGATAACCCGCCTGCTCAGAGTAATATTTCTCAATACGAATATTGTAGTCGGCTAGGATTAAGACATCTTTATCACTAATGCAGAACTCATTTTGGTCTTTGATCGGCGTTTTAATATTTAATACTGGGCTTTTGGTCGTATCTGAGGCATAGACCATTTTGATCTTCTTCTCACCTAAACGGCGTTTAAGTACGCAGCGATGCCCCTGTTCAAAAGTGGGTTTATGCACATAGAACTCATCAGGGTCAACCGCACCTTGTACGACATTCTCGCCTAAACCATAGGCACCCGTAATAAAGGCCACATCTTCAAAGCCTGTTTCGGTATCTAAAGAGAACATGACACCTGATGCGGCCAAGTCAGAACGCACCATTTTCTGTACACCAATAGACAGCCCAACTGAAAAGTGATCAAAACCGTGATCAATTCGGTAGTGAATAGCTCTATCAGTAAACAGGCTAGCAAAGCAACGACGGCAGGCATTTAATAGTGCATTTTCACCTTGAACATTCAGATAAGTATCTTGCTGGCCTGCAAAACTTGCAGTAGGTAAGTCCTCGGCAGTGGCCGAGCTACGAATGGCTAGGCTAATCTCATTTGGAAATTCGGCTTTTAAGTGTTTATAAGCAGAGAGGATTTCTGCTTGTAGTTGCTCGGAGAAGGGGGCATTAAAGATCAGAGCTCTCGCTTGGTTACCGCGGTTCGCCAGATCAACCATATCATCTTCATTGAGTTCATCCAAAATATCATGCAGCGCTTGCCAAAGGTTGTTTTCCGTTAGGTGAGCTTTATAAGCTTGTGCGGTAATGGCAAACCCATTCGGCACAGGAATACCTTGTGGTGTTAAAGCCTGAAACATCTCTCCAAGTGAGGCATTTTTACCACCAACGGTTGCAATATCATTAATACCAACTTCACTGAAGAATTTAATGTATTCAAAATGGGGGGTAGCTGATGACATTTTCAGGCTCTCTACTTAAATTAAAAAGGGATGAATGTATGCTTTACCTAGTGCGCTCTTTTATCTTGGCGGTAAGGAAAACTGTACCTAGGTTTATGTAGGTTTATAGATAATAGCGTAATTAGTTAAATGTAACTTTTAGTTTAAGTGAATTAATTTACCTTGTCTAAGAATTTAATCGGCAGGCTTATTAATATACTTTACTGATCTAACGGGGGTAAACGACACAAATGTGGAGAGTAAAAAAGTTGGTATTAGGGAAGAGGGGAGCGATTATCTTAAGAAATAGGCTTTGTCCGTTTAGTGCTTCCATAACACGATATTAACGTGTCATACCGCTTCTGTTATACTGGTCGTATTATTTTCCAGTCAATCCTCGGTTTACTTTATCTTGTTAGACCGATGCATCACACTCATGCTATTTAATAAGGTTGTTATATGCCATTTTCAAAACTTGGATTAAGTGATCCAATCTTAAAAGCCATTACTGAACTGGGCTATAACAAGCCAACAGAGGTCCAAAAAAAGGCCATACCGATTATTTTATCGGGTAAAGATCTGATGGCAGCAGCACAGACAGGCACAGGTAAAACCGCTAGTTTTGTTCTGCCTCTATTACAGAAATTGAGTGCAGAGAGTGACTTAGGTGAAGAGTTACGTGGTAAGTCTATTCGTGCGCTTATCCTAGCCCCCACTCGCGAACTCGCAGTGCAGGTTGAGGCCAATGTGGCTCAGTATGGTAAATATTTAAACCTGAGCTCAATGGCTATTTATGGTGGTGTGGCTTCTGAACCGCAAAAAGAACGCCTACTCGATGGTGTTGATATTGTGGTCGCCACACCAGGCAGACTGTTAGATCTAGCCTATCAAAGAGACCTGTATTTTGAGGATCTAGAAGTTTTGGTATTAGATGAAGCTGATAGAATGCTTGATATGGGCTTTATTGAAGATATCAATAAAATCATTGATCGCCTGCCAGAGGATCGCCAAAGTTTACTATTTTCTGCGACATTGACTGATGATGTGCGCTATTTAGCCGATACTGTTTATGACGATGCCGCAGAAATATCAGTTTCTGCAAAGACAACGTCTACACCTAAGATTGACCAGTGGTTGATCACGGTAGACAAGGACAAAAAATCTGCTCTATTGAGCCATTTGATTAATGATCTACAGTGGGATCAGGCACTTATTTTTGTCGAGAAAAAGCACTCTGCTGCCAAGCTAGTTGAACAGCTCGATAAACGAGGTATTAAGGCCGACTCAATTCACAGTGGTAAAAGTCAGGCGAGTCGAGAGAAAATCTTGGCTGATTTTAAATCAGGTAAGCTTAGCTTTTTAGTTGCAACGGGTATTGCTGCACGTGGTATTGATATTGATGAGCTGAGTCGAGTGGTCAATTATGATCTTCCCTACCCAAGTGAAGACTATATTCACCGTATCGGTCGTACAGGTCGCGCGGGAGCTTCTGGTGAAGCGATCTCTTTAGTCTCAAAGGATGACTTCAAAAATCTTTGTTCAATTGAGAGTCTATTAGGGCATGTTATTCAACGAAAAGAGATCAAAGGGTTTCCTATTAAAAAGGCAGTGCCCATTTCTATTTTGAACTATCTACCTAAACGTAGATAAAAGTACAATTTATGATCGGCATCCATAGCCACACCAATAAAGTCTAAAAGTTTTGGGTGTGGCTTTTTTATTTTATAGCATCATTGGATATTTGTATCCGCAAGGGTCCCCCTAGAACAGGGTGGGAACATTTAAAGGCGTGCAACTTCCTATTCTTGTTTTGAAGTAAGCCATTTAGGTTGTTTTTTTTATATAGTATAGAAAGAGAAAATAACGGATACCATGATGAAGATACTCCCCTTAATACTGATTGTTTCATTCGCCTGCTTTAATAGCACGGCTTATGCAGAGAGAAAAACCTCAAAAGAAATTTATGCCGAAATTATGAAGAAAAGACTGGCGAGTAAAAAGCTAGAATCGCCACAATGCAGGCAAGCCAGAGAGAGTGCAAAGCTTAAGTACAAAGACATCAATGATTTAATTGTCGTGACTAAGGCAGAGTATCGTAAGCACAGTGAAGAAATAGGTATAAAAGATATGTTTCGAGTCGTAAAAATTCTTGTTAAATTTAGAGTAAATGTAGATAAAGTGACTAAAGCGATCTGCGAGAAAAAGAACTAATTATCCTTAAGCATTTTCTCAAATGTTGATAGTAACAAATTTACATCAAATAGCCACAAACAAGACCTATATAGGTTTTGAGTGTGGCTTTTTGGTTTTAAAACCCTTTTAAGGTATATATATGGCAATCCGTTACAGCGAATTGGTAGAACACCCAGAAATTGAATTAGATTTGAGCCAGACACCTAAAACGGATGCTGTGGTTAAGTTACACACTAAGGTCGAGGCTTTAAATACTGAGTTTATTGGCCCTTATATTAGAAATCAGTCGGGTGAAATCGTCACGATTCAAGATAGCTCCGCTTGGATCTCTAAAGATGAAGGTCTCAGCTGGCAAGCGCATCCGCTGTTTAAAGAGGATCAATGGTCTGTATATGACAACCACGCCCTATGTATTACGCAAAATGGTACTATTATTGCCAGTTTTCCAAATATGGTGGGTTATCACTTTAAATGGCTGGAGGCGAAAAATAGACCCTCTGATGATACCTATCTCTCTATTTGGGTCGTACGCAGTTTGGATGGTGGTAAAACTTGGCAAGTACCAACTTTAGTTCAGAAGGGTTATGGTGCTGCCACCTCAACGCTAATTCAGCTAAAAACAGGTGAGCTGGTGATGTCCGCTCAAGCGTTAGATTATGAGCAAGCACGCCACTTTAGTTTAAGCTATGTCTCAAAGGATGATGGGCTGTCTTGGCATGCAAGTAATAAGCTAGATATTGGTGGGCGTGGGCATCATGCAGGTTGTTATGAGGGGACTTTGATAGAACTCAACGATGGCCGAGTTTGGTATTTGATTAGAACCAATCGAGATTGGTTTTGGCACGCCTACTCAAATGATCAGGGTAGAACCTGGCAATCTGTTATGCCCGGTATGGAAGCCAGCAGCTCACCAGGGATGTTAACTCGTTTAAACAGTGGCCGCATTATGCTAGTTTTTAATACCCTCTACCCCGAGGGCGCATCTGAATTTAAAAGAACGAGTGGTCAATTTTCAGAAATAGAAGCGTCGTGGTTTCGTGAAGAGTTAGCCGTAATCTTCTCTGAAGACGAAGGTATAACTTGGACCAAACCAACGGTATTAGCACAATGTAAAAATTCTTGGTTAGCATACGCGTATGTGTTTGAACAAGCTGATGGAGTGATCTGGATAACGACCATGCAGAGTCAATTAAAAATCAAATTCAGAGAGGCTGATCTACTTTAGCCAAGACCCGAGTCATCAGAATTAAAGACAGTAGAATTTATCTTTTTCAGCAGGGGGGGGGCAATCAATATCGTTATCAGCGAAAGTTTCTCCATTGTCTTAAGAATCACTTAAACCGTAGTCGCAAAAATCCCCCAACACTATCCACCAATGTCACCATTAATAAGATAATCAGCAGTAGCGCAGCCACCTCATCATAGTGCATCAATCTGAGTGAGCTCATTAGTTCAAAACCGATACCGCCTGCGCCAACCATACCGAGTACTGTGGAGGCGCGGAAGTTATACTCCCAACGATAGAGTCCTAGGTCGATAATCTTGCTTGTGACCTGTGGCAGTACCGCGTGTGTGATAACTTGAAATGGACTGGCGCCAGTCGATCGCACCGCTTCGATTGGTCCATTGTCTGCATGCTCAATAGATTCAGCGACAAATTTGCCAACCATGCCAATTGAGTGAAAAGCCAGAGCCAAAACGCCAGGTAGTACACCAAAGCCAACTGCTGCGACAAACAGAATACCCATAATCAGTTCTGGAATTGCACGCAGTATATTAAGGATGGCGCGTACTAGTTGATAGATAATCGGGTGCGGGCTAGTGTTTCTTGCGGCCAAGATGCCCAGTGGCAGAGCCACGGTAAATGCCAGTGCGGTACCAACAATACTCATTGCCACTGTATCAAACAGCGGCTTAAGCCAACTTTGCCAGTCACTAAAATTGGGTGGGAAACCCTCTTGAGCGATCAACCATAAACTCGGTAGACCATCAGCGAGTCGTGCTATATCGAATAGGCCAACATAATAGCTGCAGAGCAGTAACAGTCCTAAAACTACTGTCAGCTGTATCACTAAGCGGCGACGTTGTTCAGAAGCTTGCTTGAGAATTTTTTGGTATTGCTGTGACATATTTACAGATCAAGCTTACGCTGTAGCTCACGTACCACGTCGTAGTCGGCATCTCTGATCGGAGCCATCGCATCCGCTTTAAAGGCTTTAAGAATCTGCGGATCTTTGAGCTGATAGAAGGTCTGTTTAATTTGCTGTTTGAGATCGTTGTCTAGATTGGAACGGAAAGCCCACGGATATTGCGGGAAGGGCTTTGACACGGCAAACACCTTAACTTTACGGGTATCAATCACACCACGCTCGACCAGTGATTCAAAGATCGGTTTGGAGAGCCCACCCACTGCGGCATGGCCGCGCTGTACTGCCATTGCCACCGCATCATGGGCGCCGAGAAAATGTTCCTGATAGTTTTTACCCGCAATCAACCCTTCACTGAGTAGCATCGACTTAGGAATCAGGTGGGAAGAGGTAGAAGCGGGATCTCCGTAGGCGATATCCATACTGTGCATATCGGCGTAGCTATTAATTCCCTTGTTTGCATTAACAATCAGCAATGCTTGATAGGTCGGGCTACCATGTTTGCTTTTAGCAGCAAATGCCTCTATATCACTCTTGGATTCAGCCATCACATAGGAAAGAGGACCAAAGTAAGCGATATCAATACGACCATGGCGCATTGCCTCAATCATTGAGGAGTAGTCCGTTGTTACCACCAGCTCGATCTCTTTATTGAGCGAACTCGCCAGATAGTGTTTAAAGGCTTGATGCGTTTTGATAATACTTGAAGCATCTTCATCGGGTAGCAGGGCTACTTTGAGGGTGCTTGGATTGTTGGTAGTATTGGTTGTATTGGTTGTATCGGGGTTGTCGCTAGCATAGCTTGCAAACGACTGCATGGAAATCAGCAACGCGAACGCCGCCCATAGAGTATTCTTTGGCATGGTTTTCTCCTCATCACTTTTAATAGCGATGGTCTTTATTTATTGATTAACCAGTGGGTTCAATAGCCACTGGTGAGCATTTATACGGCTTAATCGTGTTGCTTACTGGTAGATAGAAGCCACCAATGAATCGTGTAAATTTTCAGGAGCCCCATCATACACCACCTCACCTTGGTTGAGACCAATAATACGTTCGGAAAATAACTTGGCGAGCTCTAGTTGGTGCAGGCTAACGATGGCGGTAATGCCATCTGTTTGGCAGATATCATGCAGCAGTGTAAGTACCTGATGTGCAGTAATCGGGTCAAGACTTGCGACGGGCTCATCTGCCAATATTACTTTGGGCTGTTGTGCTAAAGCGCGTGCAATCCCCACGCGTTGCTGCTGGCCACCACTCAATTGATCACAACGCTCCAGCGCTTTATCCAGCAGGCCAACGCGCTCTAAGCAGTGTAGCGCCTGCTCTTTATCGGCTTTACTCATGGGCAGCAGGCTACGTAGTGAGCTGTAATAACCTAAGCGCCCAAGCAGTACATTTTGAAGGGCTGACTGTTTAGGTAGAAGTTGATGTTGCTGAAAGATCATCGCGCAATCTCGGCGATGCTGGCGAAGTGGTTCCTTGCCCTCAAGTAGCTTGCCATTGATCAGTAACTGTCCTTCACTCGCTGTGTTTAAGCCATTAATTGCCCGCAACAAGGTCGACTTACCCGCACCCGAAGTTCCCAGTAATACCACCAGTTCACCTGCTGTAAAATGCAGGGTAGAGGGGTGTAGTGCCGCTTGGCTAGCGCCCGGGTAGGTCACGCTAAGTTGTTGCAGTTGAATCATGAATTGCTCGCTAGTGAAAATACTGACACAGTGTAACGTGAAGTGCTTACGGTCACTAGAGGAAAAGTTTTGTTGGTATTTTATATTTTGTACCCGCAAGGGTATTAGAGCAGGGGGGGTTATATAGAGCAAAGGCTATCGTTTGCAATATCTGAATGATCCTGAAATTGAGTCGTTATCCCAAACGACTAATTCTTACTTTATTTATCTGTTTTATTAACCTCATGTAAGTAAAACTACATACTCCTTCAATGTATACTAATGCTAGGGCAACTAGAATAGGGTGCCTGTTGTATATTAAGAATTCAGAACCTAAAAAGGAGTGTTATATGAAATACAACATGGGTAATACAGATCGAATTATGCGATTCGTAATCGGAATCACTATTATGGTAGTCGGTGCAGGATTTGGATCAGTGTTGGGGTGGATTGGCGTTATTCCAATTTTGACAGCCACTATAGCTTGGTGTCCTGCTTATGTCCCTTTTGGCATGACGAGCTGCAAAAACAATAGCTGTGATTAATGGCCTAGAAAACCTCTTAAATACAGTCATGCTTAAAGCCCCTTTGGGGGCTTTGTTGTTTCTGGCAATGGCTTATGAAATAAGAGCGTCTTAACTTTGCTTGGTTTTGGATAACAGCTTTTAATATTTTTAAAAAAAAGGGTCTAAACAGACCCCCTTTCTTTATTATTTCTAATCTAGCCTGAAGCCCTTAAAGCCTATTTACTTTGTGTTGAAAAATGGGTTTTCATCTCATCAAACTGCTTAACCACAATGCCCGTTGGCGCTTTGGTAAAGCGGCTAACCAGTAATATGGTCAGGGTACAGAGGACGAATCCTGGTACAATTTCATACATAATTGAACTTGGGCTCTGTCCATTAATCGTAAAGGGTGCATAGATCCATAGGAGCACCGTTGCAGTTCCTACCAGCATACCGCTGAAGGCACCTGCCAGTGTCATGCGCTTCCAGTAGAGGCTAAGGATGATGACAGGGCCAAATGCCGCACCAAAACCAGCCCAAGCATTGCTGACCAGTGAAAGGATAGTGCTCTCACGGTCATAGGCGAGTCCGATGGCGATTAAAGCGACAATGACGACAGAAATACGTCCCACCATGACCAACTCCTTCTGACTCGCGTTACGACGTAGCAACATGTGGTAAAAGTCGCCAGCCAGTGAACTTGACGTTACCAGTAGTTGGGATGAGATGGTACTCATAATCGCCGCTAGGATAGCTGCCAATAAGAAGCCAGCAATAAGCGGGTGAAATAGGATTTGTGAAAGCACGATAAAGATCGTCTCGGCATCCGCTACATCAATCCCCGTTTTCTGTACATAGGCAAGCCCGACCAGTCCTGTAGCCAAAGCACCGATTAGCGTCACAATCATCCAGCCCATGCCAATATTACGTGCCGTAGCCACATCCTTTACAGAGCGAATTGCCATAAAACGCACGATGATATGTGGCTGTCCAAAGTAACCTAATCCCCACGCCATCGCAGAGAGTATGCCTAGCAGGGTAGTACCGCTCAATAGATTCAACATATTCGGGTCAATGCCACTGATAATGCTTTCCACTTCACTCAGGCCACCCACTTCAGTCAGTGCGACAAATGGCACCAGTATCAATGCCACAAACATAATACAGCCCTGTACAAAGTCAGTCGTGCTCACTGCAAGGAACCCCCCAAATACCGTATAGGCAACCACCACGCCCGCAGTCACATATAACCCACTGTAGTAACTCATGCCAAAAGCACTCTCGAACAGTTTGCCACCGGCCACTACGCCAGAAGAGGTATAGAGGGTGAAAAATAGCACTATGACTATTGCAGAGAGTAGGCGAAGGATTCGTGTTTTATCATTAAAGCGTTTTTCCAAGTAATCTGGAATCGTCAATGCATCTTGTGCTACCTCTGTATAAACGCGCAGGCGGGGTGCCACGATCAGATAGTTAAGAAACGCACCAATCAACAGACCAATCGCAATCCAGACACCGCTCATGCCAGTGAGGTAAAGTGCGCCAGGTAACCCCATTAACATCCAGCCACTCATATCTGAAGCACCTGCCGAAAGGGCGGTAACACTAGGGCTAAGATTACGCCCACCAAGCATATAGCCAGAAACATCGTTAGCCGTAACACGGTAAGAGTAGATGCCTATGCCGAGCATGACAATAAAATAAAGAGCGAGTGAAATGCCTGTGCCAAATTCCAAGAGGTTTCTCCAGAGTAAAAGGGGGTGATATTAAGCCGTAGATTCTATCAGAATATGAGTGGTTTTTTAGCGTTGTCGAGGAGTTAAGTTGGGATATAAAAGGATTTAATTATTTAAAAGGGGGTGAGATACTGTCTTTAAAATCAAGAGGTATTCATATCTGAATTATGAATTCATCTGTAAACTACCACCAATATTTTTAGAATAGTATTAAATAAGCACAATTTATTAATATGAATGTCAAAGGGCTTATATTAACCTGAGTAATGCTTATAATTGACTTAAATTAGTAAAGACTTTTATAAATGTTAACTCTATCTAAATATGGCTATGGCAGGATCAAGCTTGGCGTCTTCCAGTCATTCACTATTAAGAAACCAAAGAAATAAAATGTTAAATATAATCAATGATAGTCAATTTAAGCACCTTATTTTAAATAGTAGCTCTTTTTGGCTAAATATGCTCGATGAGCAGGCCAATGTTGTTATGTGGAATACGGGTGCCGAAACAATCAGTGGCTACTCAGCGGATGAAGTTGTGGGGCATCAAGACATATGGACGCTACTCTATCCTGATGAGAAATACCGTCTTTTTATTTTTGATAAGGCACTTGAAATTATAGAAAAAGGTCAAGAACTCATTGATTTTGAAACAAAGATTACATCAAAAGATGGTACTAAACATTATCTGTCATGGAATACCCATCATCTAAAAGATGAAGATGGGAACACAATTAGCTCTATAGCTATTGCTAGAGATATCACCAATCTAAAAGAGTATTCAGTCCAGCTTGAATCACTTGCTGAGGAGTTAAAAGAATCAAACAAAAAATTAACAGAACTCAGTTATATCGATGCACTCACAAACATTCCCAATAGAAGAGCCTATACAGAAAAACTAGACAAAGAACTAGCCGTCTCACTGGAATCAGATAGAGAGCTCTCATTGTTGATGCTAGATATTGACTCCTTCAAAGAATATAACGATAAGTATGGCCACGAGTTAGGCGATAAAGCCCTGACTAGAGTAGCGAATCAAGTCAAAGCTATTTTACAAAAAGAGACAGACTTTGTTGCTCGCTACGGTGGAGAGGAGCTGGTTGTGATTCTACCTGATACTTCGCTTGAAGAAGCTAAAAACCTTTCTGAAAGAATTTTGCAAAGTATTTTAGACTTAAATATAGAGCATCAGTATTCACCCTTTAATAAAGTCTTGACCGCCAGTATTGGAATCGCATCGACCAAAAATAGTTCTAAACATTTAGTAAAACATGCGGATGAGGCCTTATACAAAGCTAAGAAAATGGGACGCAATAGAGCAGAGACCTATGTCCTAGATGCTCTCTAAACTAGATTGTAAATTAAAGCGCAACGTTACAACTGGTGATTTAAGGGTTGCGAGTCAATTTAAGTTTTAGTTTTTATATAAGGACTATCTTATGTCTATTTTTACTTTTGCACTGACTAATCTAAGCTGAAGTGATGTTCTGCCATAGTAGATATTTAAGCTGGGTTGAAAGACGCAGGTGATTTTGTCGCCTCTGGTAAAAGGTTCTGTGCTATCACCCACCTCTCTAACATTGAAGTAGATAGCGGATATTCGCTGGCTATCATTAGTGATTAGCTTTAGTGATAGGTGTGTTTTATCTTGACCGACAAACTTAGCATCACTGATAGTAAAGTCATTTGAAAACAAAGGTTTAGGCCACTCTCTACCATAAGGTTCTAACGCCTGAAGTTCATCTATTAGCTGTGGCGTTAGTTGCCAACCTTGTAACTCACCATCGGTTTCAATAATGGGAGTAGGGGCTTCATCTCCTAGTTGATTTTGTACTGCCTGCTCAAAGAGTTCAGTAAAAACTGCAAAGTTGTCTTCTGGAATCATGCAGCCAGCGGCACCCGCATGACCGCCCATTGAGACAAAAAGCCCTTCATGCTGTTCAGACATCCATTGAAATGCCTCTCTTAAATCGATATTTGCAACAATACCACGACCACTTCCTGCAATAAAACCATCGCCTAAATCAGTCATCGCAATGGTCGGTAGCCCGTATTGCTCACCAATTCGGGAGGCAATAATCCCTTGAATACCCGCATTACCTTGCATGCGAATCGTTAAAGAGTATTTGTCTGGATGGTAACTCTCTTCTGCAATTTGTTTGGCCTGTTGCAACATTGTGTCTTGTTGGCTTCGGCGGTTGATATTGTCAGAGTCCAGTTGCTCTAAATAGATCTCTGCCTGCTGTACACTCGATGATGTTAGGAAGTGAAAAGCTGTCGTCACATCACTAACTCGGCTGGCTGCATTAATACGAGTAGCGACTTGGAAGCCAAGAAACTCAGCATCAAAGGCTTGACCCTGATTGTTATTGAGTTGCTTCATTGCTTGCCAAGCAGGTGATTGAAACTGATTAATGTAGTGTAAGCCTGTTAGGACGATGGCACGATTATTGGGGCTTTTAAGGCTAACGCTATCAGCGACTGTACCCAAGGCAACATTCATTGCTAAGGCTTTTAAAGAGACAGTATCTTTGGGTAGCTGACCCATCTCAATTAAGGTCTGCCTAACCTGAGTCATGACTAGAAAAATAACATAGCAACCTGCAACCGTTTTGTCGTAGTTACAACCTGCTTGCTGAGGATTTACCGTGCAGCTAGCGCTAGGAGGAGTGCCCTCTAAAGGCAGTTGATGGTGGTCAGTAACACAGACTTTGATGCCAGATTCTTTTAGGCGGGCTATTCTAGGCTCATCGCTAGAGCCTTGGTCAGCAGAGATGACGAGTGAGATTTTTTTTGGAATATCTATAATTCTATCAACGACTTCATCCGTAATGCCATAGCCTGATTTACGTTCACCAATAATGTGAATAACACGCTCTTTGGGCACACCAAAATAGTCAACTAAGGCTGTTTTTGCAACCCAGGCAGAGGTTACACCATCTGTATCGTAATCGGTTGCGAGAACGATAACCCCATTATCATTGATAGCGTTAGCAATGAGCTTAGAAGCTTGTTCAGAGTTTTTAAGATCACGCGGGTGTTGTATATGTTTTAACTTAGGAAAAACAATCTGCTCAAGCTGGTCAGTGTTCTCTAAGCGGTTGGCAACTAAGGATGCTTGTAAGTCAGAAAGACCTAGTTGTTTAGCAGCTTCTAATACGGCTGGATTGGCTGTTCGTTGAATAATTTTAGGTGTTTTAATCATTGTGAGATTCTAACAGAATGCACTTGTAGCATGCGTCTATCTACACGTAATTTTGCGGTCTATAAATGGGAATGGCAATGCTTGCAAAACTGAGCTGTATTACTGCTTTAAGAAATGGGGGTATGAATTTAACTAGGAATTGGGTCAACTCTCATAGAGAGAGTTGCATCTTCTGCAGTGCTTTAAATACTATCTAGGCCCAGTCTTCAAATAGCTGACCAATAAGGTTATCTTCTGTTTTAATCACTTTTGCCAAGCTTTCTATTTGAGTTTGAGTTCTGTTGTTATTCAGTAACATGCTCTCTAAGCTGGGTGGTGAAGATGGTGTGAGTAGGATGTTTTCGGGCAGAGGGGTATTACTGGTAGCATTGGGGTTTAGGTGCGCTGTATTATCAGCGAGTCTATTAAACCCTGACTGAATACCTTGGTAAGCTATGTTAGTTGCTGAGATATTCATTACGCATCTCCTTTATATTTGACCTCGTATGGGTCATGAATATTGATGGTATATTTAATAAAAACATTACCCAGTTTTTCGCTACCTTCACGATCAACTGTAATAGTCATCTTATCATCCTGCCATGTATAAGTGGCATAATTCCGTGTGCCGCCCCAGCCCTTACGTGCAACTGAAGTGGGTTGGCCGAGTTTTTTAATCAGCTCACGAGCGACATCTTTTGTTTGAATGGTTAAGCGTTTATTGCTTTGCTCAAGCGAGTAGGGGCGGTAGAGTCGTTTGACAGAGGTGACCTTGCCTGCATGATTGAAGCGAAAAAGAAAGTAATAGCTGTCACGATTGTTTGACCATGGGAAATACTTGTCAAGGTTGGTCTGGCCAGCGGCTGTTTTAGACTGTAGAAAACCACCAAGATTGCTCATATGTTTACGAATACTTTTAGGATCAGCTTTCAATAGGTCTATACCGAGCATTTTGATTTCACTGATGGGCTTAGGTTCAGCGGCACTAATTTGAAAGGCTGCAAAAAGCATAAAAATAAGGCCACTGATTTTCAGTAGGGGGGGGGATGTGCTTTTTGTGATATTCATATTCAATAGCCCTATTGCCTGAGTTTAAGAAGCTGCGCAAAAGAATGCTTGAAAAGTCAATTGATGTTTACTTTATTCTTTCACTTCTTGTATCGGCAAATCCAAGAATTCTTGAATTATTTCTTGAGGATAAAACCCACGTAACAGTTGGCTATTGATTGTAAGAGCGTGCTCAAGCGGTGTAGGTACTTCTAGGTTTGTTAGTTGCTTTAACATGATAGATGTATCAGCATCAGAAGGGTTATTATCCTTCTGCATTCTCTGCTTGATAGAGAGTTCAGCCAGTTCTGTGGGTGTTTCTATATAGATAACGTGGCTGCTAGCATTAAGGTCAGAACGGCCTTGTTCTATAGAGCCCGATTCACATAGTCGGTGGAATTTGTTGCGATGCTTACACTGTAAAAAAGTTGCATCCACGATGACATTGAAACCAAGTTGGAGCATTTTATCGGCTTCTGAAAGCAACTTAGCATAGACCTTTTTATTCATCTGTGGCGAATAAAGGATCAGTTTTTCAGCATCCGACACTCTATGCAGAGGCGTGATGCCATAAAGCTGTTTTCTGACTCGATCAGAGCTGATAATAATGGCATCTAAGTGTGTGAGTAGTTGATTTGCAAAGTGGCTTTTTCCTGAGCCTGAAACGCCTTGTAATAGAATGAGTTTTGGGGACTTGCTTGTTTCTGTATAACGAGAGGCTAAGTGCATATACTGAAGTGCAACCTGTAGAAGTTGTTCTCGTTCAATACTATTTTCTACAAGTTGCTCGGCACGCAGTGTTGTAATTTTTGCTCTAACTAACGTCCGATAAACTTGGTAGAAACGTAACAGTTTCAGGCTGTTATAGTCATCTGTTTGACTTAAATAGAGTGAGAGAACGCTACGATTAAGTTGGCGTTGTTGTCTGAAATCTAGATCAATTAATAGAAATGCCAAATCACTGATGACATCTATCCAACGGAAATTTTCATTAAACTCGATGCCATCAAACATCATTGGCTGATTATTAATCAGTGTGATGTTATCAATGTGTAGGTCGCCATGGCAAGCCTTAATAAACCCAGATTTTTTGCGCTGAGCCAGTAGTGGTTTTAGGATTTTGAATTGCGCTAAAGTCCACTGATGTAAAGCATCTAGTTGTTGCGAGTAGCTGGTATTATTTTTACCAAATTGATGGCTTAGGGTTGGGAAGTTATCTAGCATTGGTTGCAGCACAGTTTCTGGTTCACCTAGTTCAGCTGACTGATCGACTATTTTTGCAGACTGGTGAAAGTTAGCAATCTGTGCCGCTAAGGATTCAACCTGTGTGGCATCGAGACTCTCATTTTGTAGACGTCTGCCCAGCACTTGATTGGGATCAAATTGGTTCATTTTAACCAGGTAGTCAACTACATTACCGATGGATTTCTCTGCATAAAGTGTGATGTCACCATCCGCTTTGAGGTAAATGGGGGTTACATCAATATAGAGTTTAGGGGCATAGCGTCTATTAAGCTTGAGTTCTAAATCACAGAATTTTTTACGTTTTATGAGATCACTAAAATCTAAAAAACCAAAGTTGACGGGCTTTTTGAGTTTGTATGCATAGGGGCCAGTTAGAAAGACAACAGAGATGTGTGTTTCGATGGTGGTAATAACATCAACGGGATGCGGGTAACTTTGTGGTAGGCAGAGTTGGTTGATGAGGTCGGCAGTTGTCAATGGAGAACACCTTGCTGCGCAGTCAGTTATAAATGGAAGGGGTGTTCTTGTAGATACTAAAGAAAAAGATAGTAAATAGACTTAAGTACTACAAGAGGTATGAAGCAATTTGATGGGGCCTTAAAATATTGGCTAAGGCCGAATGAGCTGTGTGAACTAGGCTACGCCTTGCTTCTCACGAATCTCTTGCTTACGCTTCATTTCTACTGTTAGATCAGCGGTAGGGCGAGCTTCCATGCGGGCTAAACCAATCTCTTCTCCGCTCATCTTGCAGAAACCATATTCACCACTATCAATCATGCGTAGTGACTTATCGATTTTGGAGATGAGCTTACGCTCACGATCACGGGTACGAAGTTCTAAAGCAAACTCCTCTTCTTGTGATGCACGGTCACTTGGATCTGCTGGTGTATCAGAATCAGATTGTAAATGGTTAACAGTACTGCTAGCCTCTTCAATCAGCTGTATCTTCCAAGCATTTAATTTACCTCTAAAATGCTCAAGCATTGTAGGGCTCATATACTCTTCACCCTTAGCAGGCTCATAAGGCTGATAGTTTTCAATAAATTCCATTTGCTGTTCCATATCTCTCTCCGATACTTTTTTAGAGCACTGTTTATTCTAGCGTAGTTTATAAGGGAATGTCATTTTAACAAGCCGCTTAATCAGCTAGTTTTTTTATTGGCGTGATTTATATCAGGTTTGAATGGGGACAACAAGAACTTTCTGTATTTTATGTATATAAGTAAAGCTTATGATGAATATAAGTAAAAGTATATTGGTCTTGATATTCCTATGAATTTAAAGCAAAATTCATCAAGTTTTAAAATTAAATAATATAAAAATAGAGAAAGAGAGAATAAGTATGGCTACACTACAAGCACTTTTATTTGATGTTGATGGCACACTAGCAGATACAGAGAGAGATGGGCATCGACCAGCATTTAATATGGCATTTGAAGCGGCAGATCTTGATTGGAATTGGGATGAAACGTTGTATGGTCAGTTGTTAGCGGTTACTGGTGGTAAAGAGCGTATCCGTTACTACTTAGAGAAGTTTAATACCTCTTTTGAGAAGCCTGCTGATTTTGATGGTTTTGTAAAAGGCCTACATGCATCTAAAACTAAGTTTTACACTCAGCTAATGGCTGAAGGTAAGATTCCGCTTAGAGTGGGTGTAGAGCGCCTGATTAATGAAGCTAGAGCGATAGGGATGCGTATGGCCGTTGTAACAACAACAACGCCACAAAATGTAACCGCTTTATTAGAAAATACATTAGGTCCAGATTCTGAGAGTTGGTTCGAAGTAATCGCTGCAGGTGATATTGTGCCAGCTAAAAAGCCAGCACCAGACATCTACGAGTGGGCTTTGGAGCAGATGAATCTAACTGCTGATGATGCCATTGCATTTGAAGACTCTTCAAATGGTATTTTATCTTCTGCAGGTGCAAACCTTAAAACTATTATTACAATCAATGAGTACACTAAAGATGATGACTTTACTAAAGCACAGTTGGTTTTAGATCAAGCGGGTGATGTAAATGATCCGTTTACCGTACTTGCTGGTGATGCTGCTGGCCACACCTTCTTAGATTTAGAATTGGTTAGAAAGGTGCATGCCGCTTAGAGACTTCTTGCTGTTGTATCGCTCTACAGATATTGTAGAGCTAACAAAAAAGGCCTGTAAGCTGATCAGCTTACGGGCCTTTTTCACTTTATGGCTGGTTTTACACCCCTTAAATTATTCTCAAACCCCGTTTAGAATTTTATACCCATAAGGGTCATTAGAGCAGGGGGGGGGAAGGATGTTATTTCAGTGCTAAAGCCTGTTTTTCAAACTTAATCCCTTGCCAGCCCATCTTTATGAAATTACGAATATTTTGATGATCTTCTTTGTCTGGGTTCTGTAGAACATCTTGCGTGTAATAGTCACCAAATGCATTTAAGGTTGCTTGCTCTGAAAGCTGATTAAGCTGACCAAAAGCGAATATTTTACAAGAACCATTGTTAGTATTCTCCTCATTAATAGTTAGACCATTTTTGAAGCGGGATGGTGTAAAATCGTATTTAGTTTCAATAAGTTGTATCACGCTATTAAAATCAGTAGGGCCTTGGTTAAGTGCATCAGTAAGTTGTTCTACTGTGTTGAAGTTTGACATGTCTGTTTCCTATTTGTATCTATATTGGTTGTTCAATGGCTACTCAATGAGTTTAGTCACGCCATAAGCTGCGTCTAATGATAAAGCAGTTTTGAGCGTTGTTTTAGATTTAAATTGATTATCTCTGAGCGTCATCCAAATACTGTTTTTCATACCTCCTCCTACGCTATAGAGCTGTTTCAACTCTGAGGCGCCCATTTCAAATAGAGTTTGGTAGGCAAGGTTTTCTATGTGCGTTAATCCTTGTAGTAGGGCTATAAAATATTGCTGGTGGTTTTCGCTAATGGTACCAGTCTTAGAATCAAAAAGTGGGTCTTCAGGTTTAGGGGGCATCTTAGGAGGGTAATTGGCATCCGCAATAGGAAAGCGCTCTCCGGGTTTGATAAGTGGATAGTAGGTTGATTCTGCATTGCCTGTAATCGCATCTGAGATGGGTTGCTCATCAGCGTTTGACTCAATAGATTCTACAAGTTGTTTAATCTCACCAATTGTGTAGTCAGCCAAAAGTACAGCGCCCCCTGCATTTGAAGCCCCACCAACTAACCAGTGATTTTTTAGCTTGTGACTGTAGACACCGTGCTTAGCACTGAACAGAGGTTTTTTGGTAACAAGTTTCACTGCTAAGGTTGAACCTAAAGAGGTAACCGCATCCCCTTCATGACTTGCACCAGAGGCAAGAAATCCCGCAATACTATCCGTTGTACCAGCATGTATTTTAAGTGTTTTTGAAAAATTAAAGTGATCAACAAGCTCAGGACGAATTAATCCAAGCTCTGTACCAGGGCAAACAATTTTGGGCAGGGGGGGGATGTTTTTAAGCCCCTGCCATGACTGGCGTAATAACTCCAAACACCACTTAGGCCACATTTGATGAATAGAGTCATAACCCAGTTTTAAAGCACTATTTTCATCGGTAATATTAAGAGCGCCACAGAGGTAGTGATTGATAAAGTCAATTTGATGGCAAATGATCACTTGTTCGCTGTCAGCCTTGGGGTTAAGTTGTTTAAATAAAAACAGTACTTTAGCCAGAGTGCTTGAGGAACCGTTAGCACCGCTATTCGGGTTAAATCCTGAAAAGTCTGCAATTTGCTTTGCTTGATATGTCGCCTGTTGATCGTTATACATTAGTGCATCGGTTAAGGGGGTACCATGGGGATCACAGAGTAGTACCGTTGATGAGGTGGCATCCACCACAAGGTTGGTAATCAGTGATAGGTCAGCGTATTTAGATAGCCTTTGAAAAAGCTGTTGTAGTGTCTCAACCCAAAGTGTTGGATCTTGGGTTGAAGCGCCTGATTGATGGTTCAACAGAGGGCTTTCAAGTGAAATACTTTGCGTTGTCAGAATATTCTGATTTTGCTCAGGGTTAGTGGAATTATGTGCTGGCCTCTCAACAATACAGCCGCGGATGCCAGAGGTGCCTATATCAACCCCTAGGATGACTTTCTTCAAGTTATTGTTAACCGTTGTACTCTTCAAAAGGTACTCACTTTTGTATGTCGCTATATGGTTATCTCAATGGCTTCTATCGTAAGGGGCTATTCCCCTCAAAAAAGCAAGATAGTTGGTTAGTCAATGTTATCCAAAATCGACTAATATTCGATTTTAGATTACTGCATTGAGTATTTTAACTAAAACTGGCCAAAAGATAATCGAATAAATTCACTGAATAATCATAAATGGACTGGAAAAACACAGCTCATAAAAGGTACAATTCCCTATTAATTTTTTTACCTTGTTAGTCTCGCTTTTGATTGCCAAAAATTGCGTGCTGAATAAGGAATGTCTGTTCCGGAGTCATGATAAATGAACGAATTACAGCAAGTTTTGCTTGTGTTTGCAGTGGTTGTTATAGCGGGTCTATATTTTTTAAGTCGTAGTCGTCAAGTGGCGATTAAAAAGGATTCTAAAACAGCTGATCAGGATAATGAGTCTAATGGCTCTTATCAGAAAGCCTCTCATGAGTTAAATGAACTGGGTGAACCACATATTCCCGTTTCTCAGGCAACCATTGATCGACTTGGTAGAAATAAGGGACAGAGTGACTCTGAAGAACCAGAGTGTGTTTATAATGAAAATCAGGGTGTTTTATCTTTTGGTCAAGAGTTTGATCTACCAGCAGAATTCGTGGAAGAAGCCAGTGCTGAGCCAGTCACAAAAGTTAAATTAAAGACCTCAGAGAATACTGAAGAGGCTTCAAAAAAACCGGTTTCAAATGATGAACAGAGCAAAGCTCGGGGTGGTAAGCATCATGTGCTGGTTGTTGAAGATCCAGGAATGAATGGTGAAGGGGCTGCACCAACTGCGGTTGCAGAAGATTTTGTCCCTTCGTTTGGTATCCCAGAAGAGCAAGCAGGTCAATCACCAGGTGTAAGCGTAGGTGAGAAAAAAAATGCTGAGGTCTACGTGATTATGGTCATGTCAGTGGGTGCGGGTCATGAGTTTACTATGACGGATTTAAACCAAGCACTATTGGGTGTGGGACTGGTCTTCTCTAATAATGGTATCTATGTCAAGCTCGACAATATGGGTAATAGTATTATCCGTGTTGCAAACCTACTTGAACCAGGTATCTTTCCAACAGAAGATTTTGAAAATTATTTAACCCCTGGAGTTGCGATGATTCTTGAGCTACCTTCAACCGTAAGAGCCCCTGCAGCGATGCATGATCTTATTATGATGGCTCGTAAGGTTTCGCAGAGACTTCAAGGGCGCCTCTATAATATGGAGCGTCATCTGATTAAAGAGTCTGACCTACAGAGTATGCGTGATGCAGCAGTAGAGTATGAGTCTCAGCCTATATAGGGTTGATTGATCTGTAGATGGCTAAGTCAGAATATGACTTGATTAAAGGGGCTCTTAAGCCCCTTTAATGTTTAATAGCCTGTTCAACATCTTGTGTAACTGCACTTTATAGCCATTATTTAAACATAACTAAAGCCCCTTATTCATGCCTGAAGATATTATTCAAAACAAACTGTCTGAACTTAAGATAACCATTGCTAAGCACGATCACGCCTATTATGTATTGGACTGTCCTGAAACCAGTGATGCACAATATGATGTGTTATATCAGCAACTAGTAGCACTAGAGAAAGTACATCCCGAGTTAGTTACCTCAGATTCACCAACACAAAGGGTAAGAGGTCAGGCGATTGCAAGTTTTAAGTCTGTGACGCATGCCGTACCGATGTTCTCTTTAGAAAACGCTTTTAATCAGGAAGACTTAATCGATTTTGAGCGTAAGGTTGTTGAGAAGCTACCTGAACAAACCGTGATTAGTTATGCAGCAGAACCTAAGATGGATGGTTTAGCGATTAATATCCGTTTTGAGCAGGGGGAGTTGGTTCAAGCGACCACTCGTGGTGATGGTTCTGTTGGTGAAGATGTGACACATAATATTCGTACCATTCGTTCTATCCCTCTTAGGTTATTAGGAGAGGGCTGGCCTGAGGTTTTGGAGGTGCGTGGTGAAATATTTATGTCGAAGGCAGTTTTTAATCAACTGAATGAGGCTGCTATTAAGTCAGATGAAAAACCATTTGCCAATCCACGTAATGCCGCAGCTGGTACGCTACGTCAACTAGATCCTAGTGTTGCAGCCCAAAGAAAATTAAGTTTGTACCTCTATGGTTGGGGTGAGATTAGCTCTGATTGGCAGTTACCTGATCTCTATCACCAAGCAATCGAACAGTTTAAAGCTTGGGGCTTGCCAATCAACCCAGATGCGAAGGTAGTGACAGGTGTGCAGGGCATGGCTGACTACTATGATGAACTACAAGCAAAAAGAGCCGACCTACCCTATGAAATTGATGGCATTGTTTATAAGGTAAACCAGCTCAGTGATCATAAAACCCTCGGATTTACTGCCAAGGCGCCTCGTTGGGCGATTGCACGAAAGTTCCCCGCAGAACAGGTTTGGACTAAGCTGCTGGGTATTGATATTCAAGTAGGACGAACAGGAGCGCTGACGCCTGTTGCCCGCTTAGACCCCGTTAGTGTGGGGGGGGTTATTGTCGCAAATGCAACACTACACAACTTAGATGAGATTCGTCGTAAGGATGTGCGTATTGGTGATACTGTTGTTGTTCGTCGTGCAGGGGATGTTATTCCAGAAGTGGTGGGCCCTGTATTGAATAAAAGATCTGATACAACAGAATTTGAGATGCCAATGAGTTGCCCTGAGTGTGAATCAGATGTCATTAAAGAGCACGATAAAGCGGTCTATCGTTGTACGGGTGGGTTGTTTTGTCCCGCTCAGCGTAAACGTGCGCTACAGCATTTTGTGTCACGAAAGGCGTTTGATATTCAAGGCTTAGGTGATAAATTAATTGATCAGCTAGCAGATGCCAAGTTAGTACTTCACCCTGATGATCTATTTAGGGTTACCGAGGAGCAGTTTAAGAGTTTGGATCGTATGGCGGATAAGTCTGCTAAAAAAGTACATGAAGCGATTCAAGCAGCGAAATTGACCACGCTACCGCGTTTTATCTTTTCACTAGGCATTCCAGAAGTGGGCGAGGTAACGGCTAAACATTTAGCCAATCACTTTATAGAGCTAGATGCGCTCATGAAGGCGACTGTTGAAACATTGATTGCGGTGCAAGATGTTGGAGACATTGTTGCTGAAAATATCGTGACCTTTTTTCAACAGCCACATAACCAAGAGGTGGTTAAAGGGTTACTTGCAGCAGAGATTCACTGGCCGCAACCTGAGCAGGCAGTGGTTGATGAGAGTTCCCCTTTTGCAGGCAAAGTAGTTGTTTTAACGGGGACTTTAATGCAAGGTTCAAGAACCGAAGCTAAACAGCAGCTTGAGGCGTTAGGTGCTAAAATAACGGGCAGTGTATCTGCTAAAACAGATTTTGTAATAGCGGGTGACAAAGCGGGTTCTAAACGAACTAAGGCTGAAGCACTCGGTGTTACGGTATTATCAGAAGATGAATGGATTGCAATGATGGGAGAGACAAATGGTTAGACCTCGTAACGTAGGTAGAGTTAAAAAAGAGCATGAAGTCCGTGACTGGGAACAGGAAGAGTTTGAAAGTCGCACCCAGATTAAAAATGCTGCGGTGGCCGTAAAGGATTTAGGCCTGCAGGTTGCTGCGATGACCGACACCGAAATTAACAAGTTAAATTTCCCATCTAGTTTCACAGATGCAATTTTTTTATTAAAATCAATGGATAAGGGGCCTGCTTTAAAGCGTCAAAAGCTTTTTATCGGAAAAATGCTTCGTCAGGATGAAGAGCTGATTATTGAGATTAAACAGAAGTTAGCGGAAAAAGAGACGAAGATTAAGCAACAAAATGCACACTTCCATAAGTTAGAGCTGTGGCGTGACAAAATGATTGATGGCGGTGATGATGTGCTGACTGAGTTTATGTTGCACTATCCGCAAGCGGATAGACAGCAGTTACGTCAATGGATTCGCAATGCTAAAAAAGAGTTAGCAACAGAGAAGCCAGCTAAAGCGGCTAAGGACATCTTTAAGTACTTAAGAGGTCTTGAGTGGTAAGGTTAATCTAATCTATCCAGTCTATATTCAATTGTAAAGTGGCTACCCAAGCCACTTTACATTACTCAATTTATTAAATTCGAAACATTCCTAAACAAATACTGTTCCTCAATTTAACCACTTGATTCCCCTCTTAAATCGCCATTCAAATATAACTAAGCCAAAAATTACGATTGCTGTTCCCAGCCCGGTGGTCAGTGTGAGTTCTTCACCGTTTAAAAAATGTCCCAGTAGCAATGCAAAGACAGGTGTAATCACGGGAATCAGAGCGACTTTCATCGCATCCATATGACGTATTAAATAAAAATAGAGTACAAAGCCAACCACTGAGCCGATCGTTGCTGCATAAAGAATTGCATAGCTCTCTCTAGGTTGGAGTGCTGGCCAATCCAGAAGGGCTGTTGGGCTGATCATAAAGTGCACCAACACACTGACCCATAGCGCACCGATAGCCACATGAATTGCAGGCAAACCAGTTCCGCAACGCTTAACTAATACACTGCCTAATGAGTGGCAAAATACTGACAATAGAGCGATGCCAATAGCTATGGTTTGCAGGATGGCTAAGTCAGTTGTTAAATTAGGCGCGATCAGTAGCCATAAGCCACCTAAGCTAATGACGATGGCAACCATTTTTTGTAAATTTAACTGGCTATCAGGCAGTAGGTAGTGTGCCAAAACACCCGTCATAACAGGTGTCATTGCAAACAGGATAGAGATCCAGCCCGAAGGTAAGTACTGTCCTGACCAATACATGAGTGTCATGCCGCCAAAGATTGGTAGGCCAGCAATGCTGTAAATCTTAATGGAGGTCATATCAAATTTAAAACGGGCTGTTTTAGAACTTCTCCACCAGAGCAGGGGCAGAATAAGTGTTGCGCCCAGTGCGGTTCTTGCAGCAATACCAAAGAACCAGTCTGTTTCGCCACTCCAGACAATCGCCAGAGGAGTGGTTGTCCAGATTAAAACAATGAGAATATATGCAAGGATAACAGGCATGAGTGAGAGCACTTTAGTGAAAGGGTTATAAAGTAGAGGTGTTAAGTGGTGTTATTAATACGCTGTTTAAGTTTTTACAAAAAGGCCCTGCTGCAGGTCTTTTTTGACTTGCATGGCATTAAACAGTTGGCCATTCATCACAATATATATAGCTGGAGAAGTCGTTTGCACAGCCATCAAGGCACTGCCTATATTAAAGCTAGCATCTGATGAGCCAAGCATAAATGGACGCATAGCGCCTGTTAATACAATCGTTTTGTGTTGCAAATCAGTTTGCTGTGCAAGTAGTATTGCTGTCTCTACCATGCTATCTGTGCCATGGGTAATGACTATTTGATTGCTACTGCTCTCAATACAGGATTGGCAGATTAACAGACGATCTCTCTCAGTCATTTCTAGACTGTCTTTTTGCATTAAGACACTTGTCTCAATGGTCAGCGTGCTATTGGCTTGCTTGAGCAGCTTTGGTAGATGTGACTCTGCAAAATAGAGCTCACCACTGGTAGTTTGGTAATCCTTATCGATGGTGCCACCAGTAATAAACAGTTGGATAGGGTGTGCCGAAGTTGTTTGCATTGTTAATTGTTCCACTAAGGTTTACGCAAGATACCAGTAACAATACCGAGGATTTCAATGTCTTCATTTTTAAGAATGATTGGCTTCATCTCGGCGTTAGCAGGTTGTAGGCGAACGCCTGATTTATCAATGTAGAATTTTTTCATAGTGACCTCTTCGTTGTTGATTTTTACAACGACTGATTCACCATTTTCAGCAGAAGAGCGACGTTCCATAATAACGATGTCACCATCCTCAATATACTCTTCAATCATAGAGTTACCTTTTACGCGTAAAGCAAAAGTCTCCTTTTTAACCATGCTAACAGGGACAGAGATGGTGTCATAATCTATTTCCATTTGAATAGGCTCACCTGCGGAAGTCCAACCAAGCAGGGGGATCTCTACAAACTCAGCATCCATTAGTTCAAGAGGATCTGTCCCTTGAAGTTGCATTTTTTGATTACGCTTGGGGATTAAATAGGCCAGATTAGACATTCTAAATTCCTTAAGGGAAGAGAAACGGGTTTATTTGTAGTGCTTAGCTATCGCGTTGTATAGCGTCTTTGTTAGCTTCTGGTAATACCTGTTTAAAAGGTTTTACCTCAACTCTGTCATAAACCCCTGCTGCAACATAGGGATCTGAGTTAGCCCAAAGCTTAGCCGCTTCTAAAGAGGAGAAGTATGCAACGATTAAACTGCCTGTAAAGCCAGCCTCACCTGGTTGCATGTTATCAATAGCAGGGTTTGGCCCTGCAATAATAAGGTGATTTGCTCTGTCGAGCTCTTTTAGGCGAGCAACATGAGCAGGACGTGCCTTCTCTCTTAGAGGCAGGCTATTAGGTACGTCATAAGCAAAAATAGAGTAAAGCATATTGAATTCCTTCTCAGTTAAGATCGTTTAAAACGTTTTTGTTGTTTTATTGGACGGTTTGTCACTTTTATTTGAGTGTTCTACTTTATCATTTTCTAGCAGGGCATCACTCTCTGCTTCAGAGTCAGACTCGGGTAAATAGCGACTAATATAGACCCCCTGCAGAATAATAAAGACAATGGTCATCCCCATCAAACCAAATAGCTTAAAATTCACCCATGTGTCTTCATCATAGTTAAAGGCAACATATAGGTTAACAACACCTGATAGAATAAAGAAAAATATCCATAACCAGCTTAGGCGGTTCCAGATAGTTTCAGGGAGTGTGATCGCTTGGTCCATCATGTGTTGAATGATTGGTTTTTCCCCAATGTAGTGGCTGCCTAAGAAAGCCAGTGCAAAGCCCCAGTTAACAATGGTTGGCTTCCACATTAGAAACATCACATCACGAAGTATGAGAGTCAGCCCCCCTAGGATGATGATCAGTGCCAAGGTGATAATATGCATCTTCTCAACACGTTTATGCTTAAAGTAAAAGTAGGCGACTTGTACGATGGTTGCAACAATAATGACTGCCGTTGCGGTATAGATATCGTAAAGTTTGTAGGCTGCAAAAAATAGAACAATCGGGAATAGATCAAATAGTAATTTCATTAAAACGTCTTATGGTTAATTTTAATTTTGGAATTTTACCTATCTTATCAAACATTGAGATTTAAATAGGCCTTAAGGTTAAGAGAATGCGATTCTATATGAGAACAGTAGCGATTAAATGAGATGGATTATAAATAAAAAATGAAAGTTGATTTTCACTGTCACACGACAGCCTCAGATGGCGCTTTAACGCCTGAGCAGATCATAGACCTTGCCGTAGAGCATAATGTTGAGTGTCTCGCTATTACTGACCATGACACGACAGCGGGCTATGAAGTGGTAAGAGATTATGCAGCTCAAAATAATGTGCAGCTTATTTCAGGTGTTGAGGTCTCTTGTGACTGGCGTGGCAGTACTATTCATATAGTCGGCTTAGACTTTGATGTAAGCCATAGTGAGTTTCAGCAAGGGCTAGCGCGCATTAGAGATTTGCGTTGGAATAGAGCCAATCAAATTATTGAAAAACTCGATGAACGCCACAACTTTCATCTGAGTGATTTAGCCGCACGAATCAATGAGCGGGTTGGTGAGGGTGTGGTTGGTCGCGGTCACTTTGCTCAGCTATTTATTGAGGAAGGATTGGTTAAGAATACACCGCAAGCCTTTGATAAGTATCTTAAAAGAGGGCGTATTGGTTATGTTAAAAGTGACTGGCCACCACTCGAAGAGGTGGTTGGTTGGATAAAGCAAGCAGGGGGGGTAGCGGTTATTGCTCACCCTAAAGTCTATAAGTTCACCAGTCGAAAGCTCAACCTGTTGATAGAGGACTTTAAGGCAGCAGGGGGGCGTGCTATTGAAGTAGTCAACCAACCCCGCCACTCTTCAGAAGTAATTGGCATGGCGGATAGGGCATATTTTCATGGTCTCCACGCTTCATTAGGCTCTGATTTTCACCGCCCAGAACACAGCTGGCGAGGCTTAGGTTGGTTAACCCCCCTGCCGGAAAAAGTGTCTCCTGTTTGGGCATTATTTTCAACTAAGATAAAAGGCCTTAATGTAGATTTATTATCTGAATTATAGTCGGCAGAAAACGAGTATAATAGCTGGCTAATTTATTTCTTTGGAAAGCGTGTCGTGAAAGTATTATCACCCCCTTGTGCCTATGTCAGTGTACATCCAGACAATCCTCAAAAACGTCTCTTGAACCAAGTAGTTGATATCCTAAATCTAGGTGGGGTTATCGCCTATCCTACAGAGTCAGGTTATGCGCTTGGTTGTCTACTGGACAGTAAGAAGGGGGCGGACATCATTCGCTTTATCCGTAAGTTAGATGATAAACATGATTTAACCTTGATGTGTCGTGACCTGAGCAACCTCTCTGAGTATGCTAAAGTGGGTAATACACAGTTTCGTTATTTAAAAAGCCACTTGCCAGGTGCTTATACCTTTATTCTGACAGCAAGTCGTGAAGTGCCTAAGCGTTTACAGACGCCTAAACGTAAAACGATTGGTTTACGTGTTACACCGAATGTGGTTACCAATGAGTTACTATCCTTTTTTGATAGACCTCTGATTACAGCATCACTAATTCTGCCAGGCGAAGAGCATCCCATGACGGATGGCTGGACAATTCAAGAAGAACTTGGGCATATCTTGGATGCGGTCTTGGATGGTGGTTACAGTGGTTTTGAACCTACCACCGTTATTGATCTAATTGATGATGAACCGATACTGATTCGTCAAGGGCAAGGGGAGTTTTTAGAGTGATAGGCTTACCTGAGTTAACATTGATTCAAAAAATTACAGTTTGGGCATTTCCCGTGATTTTTGCGATTACCTTACATGAGGTTGCGCATGGTTGGGTAGCTAATAAGTTGGGTGATCCTTCTGCAAAAATGTTGGGTCGACTGACGTTAAATCCGCTTAAACACATTGATCCAATCGGTACCGTTGTTGTGCCGATTGCTTTATTGGTCATGGGTGGTTTTATTTTTGGTTGGGCTAAGGCAGTACCGGTTAACCCTAACAACTTTAAGTCACCTGCAAAGGATATGGCATGGGTCGCCATAGCTGGGCCTATTTCAAACTTAGCTATGGCCATTATCTGGGCAATTATTTTAAAAGTCGGTGTGCTGTTGCAAGCAACGACGCCAGAGGTGGGTAACTTCCTTATCTACAGTGGTTTTGCTGGTGTCAGTATTAACCTGATTTTATTTGTGCTAAATTTACTACCCATCCCGCCTTTGGATGGTAGCCGAGTATTGTCTGCCTTTTTGCCTAAACAGCTCGCTTGGCAGTTTAACCGTGTATCGCCTTATGGCTTTTTCATTTTAATAGGCTTGATGCTAACCGGAATTTTAATGCCGATTATCATGGGGCCTTTCAACCTATTTAAAGATATTATTTTTGGTTTCATTGGGCTTTAAATTAGCCTGAAGTAACATTTGTATTATTGAAACCATTATTTAAAAGAGAACCGTATGACGTCTTCTAACAGTGAGAAACTACAAAAAATATTAGCCCGTGCTGGCTTTGGTTCAAGGCGCTCAGTAGAGCCGTTGATTGCTGAAGGGCTTGTTAAGGTTAATGGTCGTGTCGCAAAACTAGGTGATCGCGCAACCCCTGACGATCGCATTATGGTTAGAGACCAACCCGTCAAAGAGTCGCGTCTAGGGAAGCAGCCTACGACGGTTATTCTCTATAACAAGCCAGAAGGTCGTATCTGTACTCGTAATGATGAAAAAGGCCGCGAGACAATTTTTGAACAGCTACCACGTATCTTTAATGGTCGCTGGATTAGCATCGGACGTTTGGATCTGAATACCAGTGGTTTAATGATTTTAACCAACAATGGTGAGCTGGCTAACCGAATGATGCATCCATCTTATGAGATGGAGCGAGAGTATACGGTTCGTGTTTTTGGTGATGTGACAGAAGCGACGATTAAACTGATGATGAAAGGCGTGCAACTAGAAGATGGTTTAGCACGTTTTACCCGAATTCAGAAGATGCAAAAAGACGAAGAGGGGCAGAACAACTGGTACCGTGTCACCCTTAAGCAGGGTAAATACCGTGAAGTACGCCGTATTTGGGAGTCTCAAGGACATCCTGTTAGCCGTCTACATCGTGTACGTTATGGTAGCTTTATTATTCCTAAGAACCTGCGTAAAGGTAAGACAGAAGAGCTTACTTGGAAGCAGGTTAACCTTTTATTAAAGTCGGTTGAGCTGCCTGAAGAAGCACGTCCTGATATGCGTAGCCAACAAGGCCGTGTCAAAACGACCGATAGACAAGCTAAGGCGATGAATAAGCAGTTAGGTAGAAAGCAGAAAACTATTCATGACTTGAGTGATGGTAGCTTTCACTCTAGAAAGAGACGTTAAAAAAATAAGTGTCATTGGTGGGTAAGATAACAACAATGGTGCTAGATTTGAATAGGCTAACTTAACGCCTATTTGATCCTTTTACTCACATTACTCATAAGGGTTCATCTCAGAAATAGAGGTGACGTAAATAATCTCAGCAGCACCTTGTCCTGTATCAGTACGCGTTGTTGAGGTCTTCCACTTCCAACCAGTATTCTCACTGGCGTCAACCAGCATGCCTTCAATGGTCACTAAAGTTCCAATACGGATCTCTTTAAGCGCTTTGGCAATCTCATCGTTGGCGGGAATCAAATGCATATTGGCACTATTAGATTCAATCTCCTTCTTAGGGATGGGTAGTGAATCAGCACTCCACTTATACCGACGACCCTCCTGCCAAATCTCCATCTGGTCAAGAACTTTATTGTCGGACATAGGCCCCCAGCCCAGTGTTAGATCTAAAGGTGAGATGCGAGCCTCTTTATCAAAGTAATGACGAGAGGCTGCGAGGATTCTGCCCAGAATCATAAATTCTGCTTTAGGTGTAATGAGGTATTTATCGAGCTTAAAACTGGCAGCTGAATTATTAGACTGATACGGCTGACCGTATACCTGAACACCAGAGTCTCTATTGGTGGCGGTTGGAATGTAGTAGAAAGTACGCCAAGCAACGGCAAGCACAATAACTAAAATTATTTTTTTCATATTTCCATTCTAGCATTGAATATTAATAAGCTTAACAGGAAGTTGATTACAATGATTACCCCTATTATCTATTATTACCCTTAGGATTGTGCGGGATTTAATGTTGTAGTAATTCTATCATCATATTTAATTGTGCGTTAATAGTGTGGTGGTGGCGCTTCATCTTGTGGGCTTTTAATCGCATCTTGTTTCATGCTTTTTAGGAGCCCCGAGAGCAGTCTTATTTGATCCTTAAGAAGCTGAATATCTTGGTGCTGTTGTCCAATTGTTTTTTCTAAGCTTTCAATAGACTCTTCCTGGTAAGCTTGTGTCATCTCTAAGTGTTGTAGCTTCTCCGTTAAGGAGAGCAGAGCTTCTGCTTGAGTGTTCTCTTGTAAAGGGGTATTTGTCATAGGGTTCAATTGTCTTTAATTTATGGGATTACAGCGCTAGAATGACTATTTTTGGTTGCTACTTTAATGTTATAGCCAGTTCAGTGGCGTTTGATCTGTCTCATCACGTGCTTTTAAACTAACTCTATCTAATAGTGGAGCTGCCAAATTTAATGCGCAGCTGCGCAGCTCATCTCTTCTAAAGTAGTGACACTGCCAAACGCTAGCGGGTGTGCTTCTTTTCAGCAGGTTCTCTAGCTGCAGCTTACTGCTGACCTTAATCCCATTGATCGCGATCAGTTCATCTTGTGCGGATAAGCCAGCTTGATAAGCGGGCTGATTGTGCCAGACATGCGTGATTTTAACGCTATCCTTTCCAGAGTCAGCTATATTTGCACCTAGGTGATTAACCAGTAATTCCTCTGTATTGGGAGTGCCCCCTGTGTCAGTCAGCGAAGTTGGCTGGCGTAGCTCAAAGTCGATACCGACTGCAGCAAAAAGTGTTTCAAATGGAATATCCTCCGTGCCATAGAGGTAGCGATTGAAGAAGTCAGTTAAATCAATACCTGAGACTTCAGAGCAGAGCTGTTCTATTTGATACTCTTTTAAACCCACACCTTGGCTGCCAAATGTATTCCACAGATGGAGCAACACATCATCTAAGCTCTTTTTACCCGCTGTCTGTTGGCGAATTGTCAGGTCTAAGCCCAAGGCAATTAAGCTGCCCTTGGTGTAGTAACTGATAATGGCGTTAGGTGCATTCTCATCTTGTTGGTAGAACTTCGTCCAAGTTAACTGGCTAGATTCTGCCGCAGACTGTTTGAAGCGACCCGGCATGCGATAGACGCGAGTCATCTGTTCTGCCAGCAGTTTCAAATAGGTTTTGTGATCTACCAATCCTGCTCTGTGCAAAATCATACCATCATAGTAAGAGGTAATACCTTCAAACCACCAGAGTTGATTAGTGTAGACAGGTTTAGATAGATCAGCCAACTGATAAATCTCTGGCTGAATGCGCTTAACATTCCAAGTATGAAAGTACTCGTGACTACACAGCTCTAGAAAACGTAGGTAATCATCCGTCGCTTTGTCCATACCTTTATAGGGTAGGTCATTACGGCTACACATTAGCGCAGTTGAGTTGCGATGCTCTAGTCCACCATAATCGCTCCCCGTCACCATTACCTGAAAAAGATAGCTCTCCATTGGTGCAGGATGACCAAATAGATTGATCTCGTATTCACAGATTTTGATTAGATCAGCCTTTAGGCGTGCTTCATCACAATCAAATAGACCTGTCAGCACCATCTTATGTGGAATGCCGCAAGCCTCAAAGTCAATCTCAGTAAAGGTGCCTAGTTCAAAAGGGTGATCGATTAGTGTGTTGTAGCTATCAGCCTGATAAATACCAAAACCCAAGTGATTGATTTGATTAACAGGCAGGCCAGTTGCGACTTTCCACTGGTTGTCTTGAGTGAACGGAGTCGGTAATAACTCAAATAAACACACTGATTGACGTTGCTCTTCAACGGCTAAAAAGACGGATGTACCATTAAAGAAGGCATGACTCTCGTCAAAGTGTGATCCTCTGACAGAGAGATCCCAAGCATAGACTTGGTAGCTGATAGTGACTGCTTGGTTAGGGTTTTCAAACTGCCAGCTTGATTTATTGACCAGTGTTAACTCAACAGGGCTTGAGTCTTCCGCAACAGCCTTTAAACCGATTAGGTGTTTTGAGAAGTCTCTAATGAGATAACTGCCTGGAATCCAGTTAGGTAAACTGACAACTTGTATCGGTGAGCTTGGCTTGGCAATGGTTAAGGTGACATCAAATAGATGCCCTTTAGGATCAGCGGGTGTCAGGGTGTAATACAGGTTACTTTTTAGAGTCATGGTCATAAGGCTTTATAGAGGATTGTTTGAATAGATAAATTATAGTGGGTTTTAGCGGTAAAACCGCAAAACCTCTGAAATCCAATGCAACTATTTATCCATAGCGGCATCATCTTACTCGACACCGAGTTTAGCTCAGCTTAACCGTCTGGGCTCTGTGGTGGATTCGACTTGCCTGCTAAGGTACCATTTTTAATAGCAATTAACGTTTTAACTGTGAGCATGGTCACCAGTAGAGAGAGCAGCAGTAAGAAGAAGAGTGCTAAGTAGGCAAATAGGCTAAAGAGCAATAGGTCGTACATCATAAAGCTGGCAACGGTGATGGCTCCCAGCGGGAAGGTATATGCCCACCATGAGAGTGCAAAAGGTATCTTTATAAAACGGCGGAATTGCGTTAGTAATAGAATCGTTAAGAACAGTGCAATGTAATAGAGTACGCGCGCGATGTTATCAAGTATCTGTAGATCCGTTAGCGCCATATAAGAGGCAAAACCGATGGCTGGTGGTGCGATCAAGATGAAAAGTGTCGGTTCTAATATTTTGAGCAGGGGGGGGTGAAAGAATAGTCGGTACATCACAATGCTATTAAGGATTAACCAAAAAATGAGACCGATACTAAAGAAGAACCAACCCAGCTCAATGGAAGAGAAAGTGGGGGCACCAAGAGGAATGAGTATATTACCAACGACTGGGATAAACCAAGCTGGATTCATATGTGTGATATGCCATTTCTCATTATGAATCCAGCTATTCATAATATAGAGGAGTAGGGCGAACTGAATGGCTGCTCCTGTATGCCAGAGAATACTCGCTATTTGTGGGGCAATCTCTTGGTAGAGCAGGCTCAGCAGAACCAAACTAACACTGAAGGTTGGAAAAAAGTGTAGTGCCACAGGATCATTAAATTCTTGCCAAACCGCACATGGGTATTTAATGAGTTTCATTAAATAGACAATAGAGATCAAGCAGAAAAATACGGTGGTCAGAACAGTTAAGCCTTGATGAAATAGAGGTGTGATCCCGAATATCTCTGAGGCTTCAGTAAAGCCAAGCGTTAATCCACTAAAGCCCATAATAGCGCCAAATAGACTAATAGGAAACTGGGCGAGCTTTGAATCTGCTTTTGAACCTGAACCTGAACTCGAATTAGACTTAGACTTAGACTGCGGGTTGGAGGCAACCATTCGAAAAACCTTGTTGTTAATTGTGGCTAATCGGCCATTGTACGATAACTTAATTTTAATGATTAACTAATGTATTGATGAGTGTATAGAATCACGCTAAGACTCGTGTGATTCATCATGTCTCAGCCATTAATCAGTAAATAAAATCTAAAGCTCCTTATAATAGTGGAATACTTAATTTACTGAAGATTGATTGCTCTTAATATTATGCGTTTTTACACCCCCCTCTCTATTATCAGTTTTGGAATCCCGATGGGGTTGCTTGGTGCTGGCCTCAATGCACAGCACCTTGCTGAGCTGCTTAATTGGCAGAGCAGTATAGTGCAGTGGATCATTTTCTACGCATGGCTTAATTTGGGAGTGATCAGTCTGCAATACCTCTGGCAGAACATCATTCTGGATCGTCAGTTATTAAAACAGGAGTGGACGGACCCTTCGCAACGCAGTTTTTTCCCGTCAATCACCTTAACACTACTACTCTTTATGTTGAGTTTAGTGCCTTTTGCACAGCACTCAGCCTTTGCTCAAGAAGCCTTACAAAACGGTTACTTTGTGGTCGTGTTTTTTCATGTTTTGCTGAATCTAAGGCTGATCTCAAGCTGGCTGTTTCATCAAGATATTGAAATAGGCCATCACCAGCCAAGTTGGTTTATTCTATTATCGGGTAATTTTGTTGTGGTGATTGCAGGCTTGAGTGTTGTCGATTTACTTGTTATGCCCATCTGGTATGAGGTGTTATGGCTATTTTTCTCAGTAGGGCTGTTTCTCTGGTTGAGCTTTACGGTGAGCCTATTTTATAGGCTAATTTTTGATAAACCACTGCATAACGCACTGCGCCCCAGCCTATTTATTTTTTTGGCGCCCCCTTCATTAGCCGTGATATCTTCCATTCTATTAAGTCAATCAACGGCTGCAAACCCAGATGTTTTAGCCATTACCCCCTTAACATGGATGCTCTATAGTTTTGCATCCGTTATGCTCTGTGTCTGGTTGACGCTGATCCGCTACTTTTACCAAAGTGGCCTTTCTTTGGCGGGTTGGGCTTATGTTTACCCTTTGGCGGCTTATGGTTTAGCAACGCAGTATATGGCGGAATATATGGGTAGTGCACTGTTTGAGAATTTAAGCATTTTAATTTTGATCATTGTGCTGTCGTTTATTGCACTGTTATCTGCTTGGTTGTTCAAACAACAATTTCTTAACAAAGCAGGTTAATTATTAAATCGCAGCGTCACTCTGCGTTTATAATGCCCTTTTACTTTTTATTAGATAAATGGAGTCTTCTGTGATTCGTACTCGTTTTGCCCCTAGCCCAACTGGCTATCTACATATTGGTGGTGTTAGAACCGCACTATATTCCTGGTTATATGCAAAGAAAATGGGGGGTGAGTTTACCTTACGAATTGAAGATACTGATTTAGCACGTTCAACAGAAGAGTCGGTTAATGCAATTTTAGAAGGCATGAGCTGGTTAGGTCTAGACTATGACCAAGGGCCAATCTACCAGACACATCGTTTTGAGCGTTATAAAGAAGTCATTGACCAGCTATTTGAAAAGGGCTTGGCTTATTACTGCTACGCAACGCCAGAAGAGTTGGATGTAATGCGTGAAGCGCAAAAAGCTGCTGGTGAAAAACCTCGTTATGATGGTCGTTACCGTGATTTTACAGGTGAGCCACCAGCAGGTGTTGACCCAGTTGTGCGTTTTAAAAATCCAATTGATGGTGAAGTCACGATCACTGACCTGGTTAAAGGTGAAGTCATTGTCGGTAATAAAGAGTTAGATGATCTAATTATCGCCCGTTCTGATGGTACACCGACTTATAACTTAACCGTTGTGGTTGATGATTGGGATATGGGCATGACTCAGGTGATTCGTGGAGACGATCATCTTAATAATACTCCGCGTCAAATCAACCTATATGAGGCGGTTGGTGCACCTGTGCCAAAGTTTGCCCACATCCCAATGGTATTGGGTGAAGATGGTAGCCGTCTGTCTAAACGTCACGGTGCGGTTAGTGTTCTACAATATAAAGAGCAGGGCTTTCTACCAGAAGCACTTCTTAACTATTTAGTCCGTCTAGGTTGGTCACATGGAGATCAAGAGATCTTTACAATGGATGAGATGGTTGAGCACTTCACGCTTGAGTCAGTCAACACCTCTCCATCAACGTTTGATCACACCAAATTAACTTGGGTAAATGAGCAGCATATTAAAGTAGCTTGCCCAGAGCACCTTGCACGTTACCTATCTCACTTTGTAACTGAGTTAGGTTGTGATTTAACGCAGGGTCCAGCATTGGTTAAAGTGGCTAATCTGCTTCGTGATCGTGCTAAAACATTGGTTGAGATGGCGGAAGGGTCTGTTTACTTCTATAACGACTTTGAAACCTTTGATGAAAAAGCGGCTAAGAAACACCTTCGTCCTGTAGCAGAAGAAGCCTTAAGAATGTTGTTAGACAAGCTGGATGGGTTAGACGAGTGGAAAGCAGAAGCGATTCATACAGAAATTAATGCCACGGCAGAAACACTTGAGCTGGGTATGGGCAAAGTCGGTATGCCTTTACGTGTTGCCGTTACTGGGGGTGGTCAGTCTCCAGCAATAGATGAAACCGCAGAGTTAATTGGTAAATCTCGTTGTATTGCACGTATACACCTAGCATTAGCGTTTATAGAAGCGAGAAAGGCCGCTCAATAATTTTTAAATTAACTTGGGTATTTTTTGAGCAGGGGGGGGGGGCTAGGTCAATTCAAATCGAATGATTTAAAACACTTCCCGACTACAAAAAGGTTAAGTTATCTGTTTTAGGGGGAGGGTGCTCATCCCCTTGAAATCAGCATTAGGATAAAATATTAACTTTTTTAGGCTTATCTTAATTTAGAATTTTATAAACTGTAGATCTTCCTGTCCCTAATTCCTTGGCTATATCAGTGGCTCACATTTTACCTTTATACAGTTCAAGTAACTTAACCCGATCAATAGAACATTTTTGACCAAAAGCAATACCATTTTCTATAGCATTAATCCGACCTTAATTTGTACATTCTAATATACGTTCACGTTTGGCACCTGCAACAGCACTTAGAATAGTAACAACTATTTCCCTCATTGTTCCTTCAGCACTTCAAGCTGTCTATTATGTTATGAATTAGTGAGCCAAATATTACATTAGTCACTAAAAATCTATTTCTAAGTATTTTAGCCTGTTAATGCGTACCCCCCCCCTTGAAAATTAAAATCACCATTTCATAAATAAATATATACATGTTAAAGTTTGTATATATAATATTTCATATATATAGATATGGTAATTTCCTATGAAAATCCTTAAAAAAAATAAAATCCTTTTCCTGTGCACTGGTAACTCAGCTAGATCTCAAATGGCTGAAGCCTTAATGAAACATAAGGCTGGTGATAGGTTTGATGTTTATAGTGGGGGAACTCAGCCAGACAAAGTTGATTCACGCACAATTAATGCATTAGAGGAGCTTGGCTTAGATACTAAAAATTTGGTTTCTAAAAATGTAAATACTTTTGAAGGCCAAGCTTTTGATTATGTAATTACATTATGTGACAAAGCAAATAGAGAATGTAGAAGCTACCCAAATGCTGGTAAACAATTGGCATGGGACTTCCCAGATCCAAAAGAACGCTCTGGTAGCAATCCATTTTCCATGACATTAAACGAGCTTAATACTCGTTTATCTATGTTTCTCTTAGTTGAAGAAAAAAATGCCAATATTAAGAGCAGTGCTAAAGAAAGTTTAATTGATGTCGAAAATAATCAACTGAATGATTTGGAACCCATCGCCTTTTTTAAAAGCCTCACCGATAATATCCGCCTGAAAGCGCTATTGTTGATGCATTACCATGGTGAGCTTTGTGTTTGCGAGTTAATGGAAGCGATGAAAGAAGGTAGCCAGCCCAAAGTGTCACGCAACCTTGCTGTTTTAAAAAAAGCGAGAGTAATAACTGATAGAAAGCATGGGCAGTGGGTGTTCTATCGTATCAACCCTGACTTGCCACTATGGGCTAAATCAGTAATTGCACAGACCACAGAAAATAATATACCTTTGATTAATAACGAACTTCAGCGTTTAACGAAAATGCAAAATAGACCTGATAAGACCAGTTTTTGCAATTAATTGTTTAAAGGATTTAACATGGGTATTTTTGAACGTTATTTATCGGTATGGGTTGGTTTGAGTATTGTGCTTGGAGTGCTATTAGGCTTATGGCAGCCAGGAGCCTTTCAAATAGTTGCAAATCTTGAAATCGCACACGTTAACATTGTTGTGGCTGTGTTTATTTGGGTGATGATTTATCCCATGATGGTGCAAATTGACTTTTCCGCGATTAAAGATGTTGGTAAAAACCCTAAAGGACTAATACTAACCATCGTTATCAATTGGTTGATTAAGCCTTTTAGCATGGCAGGTTTAGGTTGGCTGTTTTTTAATTTTCTCTTTGCTGATTTAGTTGATCCTGCATCAGCCCAAGAATATATAGCCGGTATGATTTTATTAGGGGTTGCCCCTTGTACAGCAATGGTATTTGTTTGGTCACAATTAACCAAAGGTGATCCAAACTACACCTTAGTGCAAGTGTCAGTAAATGACGTGATTATGATATTCGCTTTTGCACCCATTACTGCATTTTTACTAGGTGTAAGTGATATTCAGGTTCCTTGGAACACCTTAGTGATTTCTGTTGTACTCTATGTGTTATTGCCTTTAATTGCAGGTATCATAACTCGTAAAGCCTTGAATAAGGGTCATGGTCAAGATGAATTAAAACACTTTTTATCCACTTTAAAACCTTGGTCAGTTATTGGTTTGTTAGGGACTGTAGTTTTATTATTTGGCTTTCAAGCTAATACCATAATATCTGAGCCTGAAACTATCGGCTTAATAGCTATTCCTCTAATAATTCAAACATACGGTATTTTCATTATTGCGTACCTAGCTGCAAAATGGATGAAACTCCCGCATAACATCGCAGCTCCAGCGTGTTTGATAAGCACATCTAACTTCTTTGAAATGGCTGTCGCAGTAGCCATATCTCTTTTTGGCTTACACTCAGGAGCCGCACTCGCAACTGTTGTAGGGGTACTCGTTGAAGTGCCTGTTATGTTGTCATTGGTTTACATTATTAATAGAACACAGCACTGGTTTAAATAAAAATCACAACTTTATAAATTCATCATGTTTAGGAAAAATTATGCAGCCACATCCTTTTGATATTTTGCCACTTGAAAACGGTAGTCAGCTTATCTTCACCCCGTGCCCGGGCACGAAAGATTCTATTTTAATTGAATCTATTTCAACACTTAAACAGGCCGGTACTAGCATGCTTGTTACGTTAATGTTTGATGAAGAAATGAAAAAAAATAACGCGCTCTCATTACCAATTGAATGCGAAAAACAGGGCATTGATTGGATTCAATTACCCATTTTAGATGATGCAGCCCCAAACAGAGTATTTAAAGCTCAGTGGGATGCTCAAAAGATTAATATTTTGGAGGCGATAAAAAACAAAAGAACTATTGCTGTGCATTGTAAAGGTGGCTCCGGTAGAACAGGGTTGGTGGTCGGGCTTATTCTTTTAGCTCTTGGTTGGTCTAGAGAAAAAGTCATTGAAGAAGTTCAGAAAATACGCCCTAAAGCGCTAAAACATCCAGTACAACTAGATTACTTTAATTCACATTTATAATTTTTTGATATCTACTGCCATCACTCATCTTTTTCCTGAGCTGAAAGAGAGTTAAACGACATTAAGGGTTTTGAAGATCGTCCGCTAGTGTCACTGATTATGAGACTTGTATCTTAGAGCTGTCTGATTAAACTTCTGTAAACTTAAGAATGAGTGATCAGACAGAGAATAAAGGTGTTGAGCAAGACTTGGGGTCAGCACAAACCTGTGGGTCAGATTATCACCCATCCTCTTTTTTAACTTCAGGGAGTGCGAATATGGCTGTGATTGCAGCTTAAATAATATATGCGTTTCGGGATAAAATCTGCCTTTCTCTATCAGCTCGGCTAAAGCATTGGTAATGCGTAGAGCTCATTAATTTCAGACTGTAAGAGGATTTGAATACGTTTTGTTAGTTGAACAGCAATGATGATAAGCCTTTAAAATTATTTTTTTGATAAGCATTCTTCAATTGAGTGATCAAATAATAACCTTAATGCCGATTTCGAAGGGATGGATACAAAACCCCTTTTACAGGGGCTTAGCCTTTTTTTATAGCTGATTGAGACTATCTAGTTTGTAGTGTTGGGTATATTGACGCATTGAATAATAGGCTCAAAATGTAAAAAACAAAGACTTAGCAGTATTTTTGTTTCTTTTATAAAAAAGTACGAGTTTTTTAACATTTAAGCTTGACGCTAAGAGCCAACTCTATATAATACGCCACATCAGCTCAAGGGGGCTATAGCTCAGCTGGGAGAGCGCAACACTGGCAGTGTTGAGGTCAGCGGTTCGATCCCGCTTAGCTCCACCAACTGGCTAATATAGCCCTGGAAAATAAACTCACTAGGCCGAGTTTAATGATGCTGATAATATCGATTTTGACCTTATGATTTATCATAAATTAAAATCACAATGTGTGTCCCGTTCGTCTAGAGGCCTAGGACACCGCCCTTTCACGGCGGTAACAGGGGTTCGACTCCCCTACGGGACGCCACAATTTGCGGGAATAGCTCAGCGGTAGAGCACAACCTTGCCAAGGTTGGGGTCGCGAGTTCGATCCTCGTTTCCCGCTCCATATTTAAGTGGGTTGAAAAGAGTACACTAGGCCGTACGTTGACTTTCAACCAACTGCTTGTTGAGATACAAGCACCGTTACAAGGGTTTACCCAAGTAACAAATCAGCGCGCTAAAAACCAACTTAGAAATAAGAAAGTTTTTAGCAACTTAATTAGTCTGATTGGCCTCAAGTTCAAGGCGGAAGAAGGGAGCATACGCAAGTATGTGACCGACAACCAACGAAGAAATTGAGAACCAAGCAGGCTAAGAAAGTGCTAAAAAAATGTCCCGTTCGTCTAGAGGCCTAGGACACCGCCCTTTCACGGCGGTAACAGGGGTTCGACTCCCCTACGGGACGCCACATTCTAAAACCCGCAATGACTCAGTCATTCGCGGGTTTTTTTATAGCTAAAATTTGGCAAAATAGTCCTAATCTTATCATCGTTAACCAAGTAGCAAACTTGATGTAAATCATAACCTCTTCTGTTACACCCTTAAAATTCAAATTCAATCCTTAGTTTTCTTAATGTTTTTGTTAAAGATCATCTATTTGTAATTTAAAGCCTACAAACATTGGGTACAATAACGCCTTTATTTAACTTACCTCTGGAGTCGTTATGCCTAAAGCAGATATTGGATTAGTTGGCCTAGCCGTAATGGGACAAAACTTAGTTTTAAACATGGCTGATCATGGTTTTACCGTTGCGGTCTATAACCGTAGTGATGATAAGACAAATGACTTTCTGGCAGGCGAAGCAAAGGAGAAATCAATTGTTGGGACTTACTCTCTGCAAGAGATGGTGGATAGTCTAGCTACTCCAAGAAAAGTAATGTTAATGGTTAAGGCGGGTGAGGTCGTTGATCTTTTTATTGATAAGCTGGTTCCTCTGCTGGATAAGGGTGACATTATTATTGATGGTGGTAACTCTCTTTATACAGACTCTACACGTCGTACTAATGATCTTAAAGCCAAAGGCATCTCGTTTATTGGTACGGGGGTTTCTGGTGGTGAAGAGGGTGCTAGAACAGGTCCTTCAATTATGCCAGGTGGTAATCCTGAGGCATGGCAAGCGGTTAAGCCAATCTTCCAAGCGATCTCAGCCAAAGTAGATGGTGAGCCGTGTTGTGACTGGGTAGGCGATGAAGGTGCTGGTCACTATGTGAAGATGGTGCATAACGGTATTGAATACGGTGATATGCAGTTGATCTCAGAAGCTTACCAGCTAATGCGTGAAGGTTTGGGTATGAGCGCTGATGAATGTCACCACACCTTTGCAGAGTGGAATAAAGGCGTTTTAGACTCATACCTTGTTGAAATCACCGCAGATATCCTAACCTTTAAAGATACCGATGGTGAACCTCTGATTGATAAAATCTTAGATGCAGCAGGCCAGAAAGGAACGGGTAAGTGGACAGGCATTAGCTCATTAGACATGGGTGTGCCACTAACACTGATTACTGATTCTGTTTACGCACGTTGTCTATCAGCACTTAAAGATGAGCGTGTTGTCGCTTCTAAAATTTACCCGCGCAATACAAGTGTTTCTACGAAAGACCGATCAGATATTCTACAGAGTATTCATGATGGATTATATGCGTCAAAAATCATCTCTTACACTCAAGGTTATATGCTGCTTAAAGAGGCAGACAAATCCTTTGGTTGGGATCTTAATTACGGCGCGATTGCATTGATGTGGCGTGGTGGTTGTATTATCCGTAGTACCTTCCTAGGCGAAATCAAACGCGCTTATGATGATAAGCCAGAGCTACAGAATCTACTACAAGATA
The DNA here is from genome assembly GCA_033238645.1 of Thiomicrorhabdus sp. Lineage (GTDB taxonomy): Bacteria > Pseudomonadota > Gammaproteobacteria > Thiomicrospirales > Thiomicrospiraceae > Thiomicrorhabdus. Next base: position 9,823 of record BQXR01000006.1, on the reverse strand, counting down.
GCTTCTTTGAAGATGCTATTAAGTCTTCAGAAGCTAACTGGCGCAAAGCAGCTATTTTCGGTATTGAGCAGAGCATCCCAACCCCTGCACTTAGCTCGGCTTTGGCCTTCTTTGATGGTTACCGCAGTGAGACAGTTTCAGCCAATATGTTACAAGCACAACGTGATTATTTTGGGGCACATACTTACGAGCGTGTTGATGCGCCTCGTGGTGAGCGTTTCCACACTGATTGGATTCAATCAGGTGGCAAGATCAGTTCAAGCAGTTACGAAGTTTAAGGATAGCCATGTCACATAGAACCCCTTGTACTTATGTTATTTTCGGCGCCACTGGCAATCTCTCTTTAACCAAGTTAATGCCTGCTTTCTATCATTTAGAGACAGAAGGTCGCCTAAATGAAGATGTGAATATCATTGCTATTGGTCGTAGAGAATGGACAGACAGTGATTGGATAAAAGTCATTAAAGACCATATTGGTGGTGCTGCTCGTGGTGGGCTCTCTGAAGAGTTATTTACTAAGTTTGCAGCACGCCTTTCGTATTTCAAAATGGATATTACCAAACCTGAGTGTTATGGCGAGCTACAAACTCATATCCTTGATAAGGGCTGGTCATCTAATATGGCCTTTTACCTTTCAATCAGTCCTGCTGACTTTGGTCGTGTTGTTAAGAACCTAAGTGATTATCAACTTTTAAATGAGTCTAAAGGTTGGAAGCGTGTTGTTCTTGAGAAGCCATTCGGTTATGACTCAGACTCCGCTAAAGCCCTACAGCACCAGCTAAACTCTCACTTAACGGAAGAGCAGACCTATCGTATTGACCACTACCTTGGAAAAGGCATGGTGCAAAATATCATGGTATTCCGTTTTGCCAATATTTTAATGGAACCTCTATGGAACCGTAACTATATTGATCATATTCAGATTACCCACGCAGAAGACCGTGCTATCGGTTCAAGAGCGGGTTACTACGATAACAGTGGCGCTATGCGTGACATGATTCAAAGTCACCTATTACAGTTGCTAGCATTGGTCGCCATGGAGCCACCTGCTTCAATGGAAGCTGAGATGCTGCGGAATGAGAAGGTTAAACTGCTAAAGTCGATTCGTCCAATCAATAAAAAGAATGTTAATGCTCAGGCATACCGTGCACAATATGATGCAGGGACGATTAATGGCAAGGCTGTTAAGTCCTATCTTGATGAAGAGGGCGTGGCAGAAGACTCTGTGACAGAGACCTTTGCTGCTCTGAAAGTCTATATCGATAACTGGCGTTGGGAAGGGGTGCCTTTCTACCTGCAAACTGGTAAAAATATGCCTAAAAGTCAGACGCTTGTTTCAATCTGTTTCAAACATCCACCACAGCAATTCTTTAAAGCGTCTCAAGTCAAGAAGATAGAGCCAAACTGGATTGTCTTTAGTATTCAACCAGATAACGCTATAAAGATAGAAATGTCTGCAAAACAACCTGGCCTTGAGATGAACACGCAACAGATCAGTTTGGATGCGAGTTTATGTCAGGAAGATGGTTTCTCTAATGATGCTTATGAAGAGCTATTGTTAGATGTTATCAAAGGGGATCGTTCTCTTTTCCTACGTTATGATGAAGTCAAAGCGGCTTGGAAAGTGGTTGATCCTGTTATTCAATCATGGGCAGAAAATACCAGCTATATTGATACCTATTCATCAGGGACTTGGGGGCCAGAAGAGTCGAATAAGCTATTCGATCAGCAAGGTCAAGGCTTCCGTTATCATGTTGATCTAGGGTTACAGAATGAAAAGTAATCTACCACAAGACTGGCAGGTTTTTCAAAGCCCACAGGCGTTGGCGGATCAGGCTTTACAATCTATCATCCAGATAGCCTCAGAAGCAATTAATCAAAGACAAGGGTTTCATTTTGTCACTGCTGGTGGGTCAACGCCCCTGCAGATCTATAAAATGTTAGCAGAGTTTGAGAAAACGTCTCAAGGCCAAGCGATGAACTGGCAACAGTGGTTTATCTATATTGGGGATGAGCGCTGTTTAGCAGAAAGTGATAGTGAGCGTAATAGCTTAGCTCTGCAGAACGCTTGGTTAAGTGACAGTGCTATCCCAGCTGAGAATGTCTTTATTATGCCTGCAGAGTTAGGTGCTAATGAAGCAGCCAAATCTTATGAATCGGTTGTTAAAGGGGTTGAATTTGATCTCGTGCTGTTAGGTATGGGGGAGGATGGCCACACGGCTAGCTTGTTCCCTGGCCATAGTCATGAGCATCAAGCTGATCAACTGGTGCAAACAGAGTTTAATTCACCCAAAGCACCACCTGAGAGAGTCACTCTTTCTGCCGCTTGTTTAGGCAATGCTCGTCAACTGTTTAAATTGATTAGCGGAGCAGGTAAACAAGCCGCGGTTAAAGAGTGGTTAGCGGGTGTGAGTTTACCGATTGCACAAGTGAATGCTAAAGAGACCACTGTACTCATTAGCCAAGAGAGTCTACCCGCTTAATTTGTTTTATACTCTCTGAATATTTTGAACAGGGGGGGGTCGATAGAGTATGGAGTAGCGTTATATTTGTAAGACGTTACTGCACTGACGCAACCTTCTCGCGTCTTGAGATAGACGCGGATTCTATATTCTGAATACGTTCAATATAATCCAGCAGATCACCTAAAACAGCACTGGCCTCAATTTCTAGAGTTAAATGCATCTCAACCGTCCGTTCGTCTATATCTGTGTGGGTGTGTGAATCTATTAGGTTTATATTTAAATCTGCTAGGCTCTGCATAATGTCGCGCAGAAGCCCCTTTCTGTCAAAAGCCACAATGAGTAGGTCTGCTTGAAAACTAGGTTGCTCGGCACTCTCTTTATCCCAAGAAACTTCGATTAAACGCTGACGTTCTTCGTGAGACAAATTCAGGATATTTGCACACTCCTTATGGTGTACCGTAATACCACGTCCACGTGTTACATAACCGATTATATCATCACCCGCTCTAGGTTCACAGCAGGGGGATAAGCTGGTTTTGAGATGGATTGCACCAACAACATAGGCAATGTTTTTATCAAGTACATTGGCCTCGCTAGCGTTAGAAAAACCAAATGATTTTTGAGTACTGCGAGTACGCTCTTGTGGTTTAAGCATGCCTTGAATCGCACTGGCCAGTTGACGTTCATTAATACGGCTTTTACCTAAATCCTCAAAGAATTGTTCTCTAGAGTCATATCTAAAACGTATTAAAACCTTATCTAACTTTATTGAATCAGCATGTAAGCGTTTGATTTCACGGTGAAATATAGATTCACCTGCACAGATGTTCTCTTCACGGTTCTGTTTGTTAAACCAGTTTCTTACTTTGTTACGCGCACTACTGCTGGTCAGGTATCCCAAGTTTGGATTCAGCCAATTACGGCTTGGTTGTCCATTCTTAATCGAAAGGATCTCCACTTTATCGCCCGTATTGAGTTGTGTGCTTAAGGGCTTAATTCGGCCATTAATTTTAGCACCACGACAGCGATGCCCAAGTTCTGTATGGATGTTATATGCAAAGTCGAGCGGGGTTGACCCTTGTTTAAGGGTGATAATCTCATTAGAGGGCGTCATTACAAAAATATGCTGGCTCTGTAATTCCGTACTAATCTCTTTGAAGATCTCAGGATCATCCGTGTTTTCAAGCAATTGACGTACATTGGAGATACTTTGCTCCAGGTTCTTATCAATACTTTTGCTTTCACCCTCTTTATAACGCCAGTGGGCAGCAATACCAAACTCAGAGTTATAGTGCATCTCAGGCGTTCTAATCTGAATCTCTACTGTCTTGCCTTCAGGGCCGATAATGACTGTATGTATCGACTGATAACCATTCTCTTTAGGTGTGGCAATATAATCATCAAACTCACGCTTAATATAGCTCCACTTACTATGGATCATCCCAAGCACTTCATAACACTCTCGAACTGAGTCAACATGGATTCGTACCGCTCTTAAGTCAAAGAGCTCCTCCATGGGTAACTGTTTACGGTTCATCTTCTTCCAGATGCTATAGATGTGTTTTGGTCGACCAGAAATTTTAGCAATGATATTCTGTTTTTGCAGTAGGTCAGTCAATATATCAACGATAGAGTGAATATAGTCTTCGCGTTGAGTACGTTTATTGTTCAACTGAGATGCGATGTCTTTATAGTCTTCAGGGTGCAGAAAGCGGAATGAGAGATCCTCTAGCTCCCACTTTAACTGGGCAATCCCCAAGCGGTTTGCCAAAGGCGAGAAAATGAGCTCTGTTTCAGAAGCAATCTGGTTTCTAATGGATGGGTCTTCATGCTTAAGGTTGCGTAAGCGGGCAACCCGAAAAGCCAGTTTGACAATCATAATGCGGATATCTGAGGTCATCGCTAATAACATCTGGCGCAAACGTTCATTCTGAACATTATCAGACTTACGATTGATATCAAACTCTTTAAAGTGATTTAGCTTTCTAATACCCGTGACAAGCTCAGCCGTTGAGTGGCCAAAACGCTCTTCAATCATCTCATAGCTATAGATAGACTCAAGATTTGAGTCACTGATTAATGTTGCGATCAGAGTCTCTTCATCAATATTGAGCTTGGATAGAATGAGTGCCGCATCAATACTTCGTACGGGTGTCGTTTCTGGAAGGTGCTGTGCTTCTAAGGCTATAGAGCAGGCAAGCTCACTTCTTACGAGCTGTTCAGATGATAAATGCTCTGTATTAAAGATAAGTAAAAAGAGGTCTCTGGTTGTCTGCATCTGCTGGTATCACTTGCCAATTTAATAGAAATTTAATGCTGGTTGACCATTTTAGCTAGTTTTGAATTTATTGGTGATCTATTTTTTATAATGGTCATTACATTCAGTTTATTGACTACTTATTGTATTAACTTAAGTGATTAGATTATATACTTACTACACTAGGTTTATCTTCCTGCGTAAAAACTCGTAAACCCTTGTTAACATCGGGTTTAAGGCAGTTTTTAATTAATAAAAATCAACTCATGACAAAGATAAGGTTGTATTATCTTTATTCTCAGATTTCGAGATTTAGAGTGTGAAGACCTATAACCATACATATATAGACGAACAACAGCTTGCTGATTTTTTGCAGCAGTATCATATTGCAGATAATAGTCAGTTGCTCATACAGGTCTTTACGGCAATGACCGATATTAAATCGATTCAATGTTTGCAAGCCTCTCTACAGAAGGTTTTTAGTCAAGCTGCGTTAATCGGAGCTAGCTCTGACGGTAACATTATTGATGGCAAAGTTCCTGAACTAGGTCAGACAACCCTTTCATTTACCCAGTTTGAATCGACAAGTCTAACCGTTGCTTGTATTAAGGCAGACAAATGTGCCTTGAATACTGGCAAGTGTTTAGGCCAAGAGATTGTACAAAGTGATTCTAAGGCGATTATCTGCTTTAGTGATGGCATCCATACAAATGGTGAGGAGTTTCTTCATGCCCTCGCTGAGGTATCCAAAGGCATCACTCTTGCGGGTGGAATGGCAGGCGATAATGGCTTTTTAAAAGAAACCTTTGTCTTTACCCTTGCTGAGATTACCAGCCATGGTGCGGTAGGCGTATCACTTAACAATCCAGATCTCATTGTTAAAACACACTACAACTTTGATTGGCAACCCATTGGTCGCCAGATGAAGATTACCCGATCAGAACGTAATGTTGTTTATGAAATTGACTATCAGCCAGCAAAGAGTGTTTATGAGAAATACCTAGGCAAAGAAGTCTCTAGTCAACTGCCAATGACCGGTATTGAATTCCCATTAGTCAAAGTAGAGAAGGGCACTAATATTGGTCGAGCCATGACGGGGTGTTTAGATAATGGTGCGCTCTCATTTGCAGGCAATCTGCATGAAGGCGATATGGTGCAGTTTGGTATTGGTAGTAAGCAACTTATTATTGATGACTCATTTCAAGTACTAGATACCTTGAAATCAACTCCTATTGAATCTATCTTTATCTATTCATGTATGGCTCGAAGACGTATTCTGGGCGCAGAGGCCAATGCTGAGATTATGCCTTTTCAAGCATGCGACAGTGTTGCAGGCTTTTATACCTATGGTGAGTTTTTCTACTCACAAGAGTTTGATTCACCCAGTCTATTAAATCAGACCATGACAATGCTTTTCCTTTCAGAGTCCGCAGAAAGTATTTTTAACTTTGATAAAAAACAAGCACAGAAGAACAATAAAATTGCTCATGATACCCTTGAACATAATGTGCAGGCCGATACCCTCGCTGCTGTTTCCAATCTTGCTTACACCGTCTCCAATGATCTAAAAATGCTCAATGCAATGCTTGAACATGATGTCGAGCGCAAAACCCAAGAGCTTGTTAATAGGTCTTTAATTGATGATTTAACAAAGTTACCTAATAGACAGTCCCTTCTGCAAGATCTAAAAAAGTCTAAGAACGAGGTATTGGTTGTTATCAACATTAATGACTTCTCTAAAGTAAATGGCTTTTATGGTCTTGAAGCAGCGGATGAGCTATTGCTAAAAGTTGCGATCAAATTACAGCAGCATACCTATGCTCGTGCTCACTACCTAACAAGCCCAAGGCTCTATAAATTACCTTCAGATGAATATGCTATTCTTGCAAAATCAGCAGATGATGATGCACTCAAACTTGCGCTTAAACACCTGAATAAAGAGGTCTTTTCAAACACCTATGAAGTATTAGGTTTTGATATTCTTGTGCAGGCAACTTGGGTATTTAGTGATTGTGAAGGCTCCGAGAAAGGTCTGATTCAAGCGGAACTAGCAGGTAAAGAAGCCCGTATTAACAAAACTAATTTTGTTCGATATGATGTTGAGCAGTTTAATGAAACACAACAAAAAATTATGTTTGCACAACAGGTAAGACGGGCTATTTTAGAAAACCGTCTCTATCCTGTTTTTCAGCCAATTTATGACAATAAAAATGGCCAATTAGTAAAGTATGAGTGTCTCGCTCGTTTAAAAGATCATGATGGTAGCATCATCCCGCCAGATGTCTTTATCGAGATTTCACAAATGATTCAGATGTATCCGATAGTGACCGAAATCATGATCCATAAGTCATTCGGAGCATTTCAGGATACCGAATTAAACTTCTCAGTAAATTTATCATTAGAGGATATTCAGAGTGCAACCACCCAGGCGATGATCTTTAAAGCAATTGAGCATTATGGTGTTGCGCATCAAGTCACCTTTGAAATACTCGAGAACCAAGTGCTTGAAGATGATGATGCGATCTTTAAATTTATTAGCAAGGTAAAACGTTTAGGCGCAAAAATAGCCATAGATGATTTTGGTAGTGGTTATGCAAACTACGAGCACCTAGCAAAACTACAAGCAGACATCATCAAAATCGATGGTTCACTGATTAAAAAGCTAGAGTATGATTCAGTCGCAATCTCAGTGGTTGAATCCATGTTAGTTTTTGCTAAAAAATTAAATATGAAAGTGATTGCAGAATTTGTCTGTAACGAAGCCATTTACGAGCAAGTAAAAAGTAAAGGCATCGATTACAGCCAAGGCTTCTACCTAAGCGAGCCGCTTGATACCTTACCGATTACATAATGCTTAAAGAAAAAATCTAACCAAAATAATTCACACTTCCCGTTTAATTTTTTGTAAGTCATCGTAACTAAACTCTAAAATCAAACCAATAATCAAAGCAGGGCACTCAAACCCTGCTTTTTTTCGTTTATTGATTTACCCCCCCTGCTTGAAATATCTCAATCCTAAAATAGTATTTCAAAAGACCTATTTTTACCGTCAACACATTAATAATAGACTAAATAACTCAATACAGCTCTTTTACGGGCTTTTCATAGCCTTGCTTTGTAACCTGAATATTTTGTACCCTCAAGGGACACTAGAGCATGGAGGGATCCTTTCTCTTGAAGTAGAGCTTTATCTACAAATGGCAGATTGATTTAAAGTGGATATGAAGCAATATCAATTATTAAACATCTTTTATGTTGACAAAGAGTCCATAAGTTATAAGTATATAATCTTATTTTATAACTTATATTGTTTTGGAAGGTCTTATGAGTACAGAAGGGCATATGCGTTTTTTTGAAGTAAGTGATTGTGGTTTTTATAACTTCTTAAGTGATAAGAAAACGTATGGAGGTGAATTAAATGAATCATTTACGATGATTCAAGATTGGTTCAGCACTAGAGATTTAAAAGAGAGTTCTCCTTGGTCGATGGATGTAAGGACTAATAAACCTCAATGCTATTGTCGGGATATATATAAGGATGAATTAACTAATGAATTTTTAGTTGTTCTTTGGAAGTCTGATACTAACAAAGATGGAAGCATTTACGGAGTTTTTCAAGGTAGTTGTCCGATAAACATGTTTTATGCAGCTGCTTGAACCACAACGATTTCTCGATCAGGGTTTAAGCTGACTGCACCTATTGGTATCCAGTTTCTGGTCTGTCTACCAGACCATCTTTCTGGATACTTTGATTTTGCTAACTCATACACCGCTTTACGCTGTGCAAGTAGCCTTTTATCTTGTTGCTGATGGCGCTCGTTAGGTGTTACATATCGAATGCCACTATGGCGATGTTCATTATTGTAAAACTGCTCGAACTTCAGCATCCATTCTCTGGAATTCTCTAGGGTCGAAAACCCTATTGATGGCCATTGCGGACAGTATTTTAAGGTTTTAAATAATGATTCCACATAGGGATTGTCATTGCTGACTCTTGGTCTACTATAAGAACCAACTATCCCCAGTGCTTCGAGTTTAGCTCTTAAAGTACTTCCTTTCATCGGACTGCCATTGTCTGAGTGTAATACCAATGGTTTTAATAGGCATTGTTCGCGCATTACGGCACGTTGTACAAGCTCACTGGCTAATTGACCACACTCTCGATCATGAACTTCCCAGGCAACCAACTTGCGACTGTAAATATCTATAATCGCGTATAAGTACCAGTAAAGCCCACGTATACCTGTGGGCATATAACTAATATCCCAACACCACACTTGATTAGGCTCAGTAGCAACATAGCTAGTCGGCTTAGCTCGTTTTACAGGAGGATTAGACCTGCCACGGTGATGTTGTTGATCTTCAGCTTTTAGTACGCGGTAAAACGTTGATTCTGAAGCTAGGTAAATTCCTTTATCGGCTAATCTCGGTACAATCTGTGACGGTGGTAAGCTGGCATATTCTGCTTGGTTACAGACTTCAATAACTCGACAGCGTTCGATGACAGAGAGTTTATTTTTGGGCTCAGGACGTATGACTTCTTGTCGTTTATCCGTCAGAACAAGGCCTTGTTCATCACGCCAGCGGCGTAATGTTCTAGTTGAAACCCCTAATTCTTGTCCAATTTCTTCTTGTCGAGCACCCATTGATACAGCTTCATCAGCCCAGATTAGATATTGTTTTCGCTCACTCAGCAAGGTTAACTCTCCTCGTCTTCCTCGCCGTAGTAAGCTCTGAGCTTTTTTCGCAACATCAGCAGAGCCGCTGCCTCCGAGAGCGCTTTCTCTTTTCGATTTAACTCGCGCTCTAACTGCTTAATGCGCTTTTTATCTGTACGACTGTGTTTTTGCTCGACACATTTACGTTGTGTCTCGGTTGCATTTCCATTAATACAAGCAGTACGCCACTCTTTAAGCTGTTCAACTAAAAGCCCTTTTTCTCGGCAGTATTGGCTTAATTCTATTTCAGATAATGAGGTGGTTTCCACCACCGCCGCGAACTTGGCTTCTGCTGACCACTGCTCAGGTTTATTTGTACTTAAAGGCATTGTATTTTCAAGGCTTAATTCATTGCGCCAATTGTACAATGTCTGTGCTGAAAT
>BQXR01000005.1:0-229344 GCA_033238645.1 Thiomicrorhabdus sp. | reverse complement strand
TGGTGTGTCCAGTGCACCACACCACCTTTTCTATTCCACTCATATTCACCATAAAAGACAACCGTATCGCCTTTACTCAAACGGTTAATTCTCGGTGCTAAATCAATATTATGCGCAATCAATACCGTTTGACCACTATCCAGTTTGAGAATAAAACGCTGGTGGCGCGAGCCTTTATTATCATCAGCCAGAACCTTAATCACACGACCTTTTCCCTCAACCTGAATATCACTCTGACGGTTTTCAAATGCACTCCCTATCGAGTTCGGTTGATAGCCAGCTAAACTGATGATGCTAAAGCTGGAGAGTAGAAGGGCAAGGGTTAGTAATAGTTTTTTCATTGGTTTACCTTTTTGGAGAGGGGGGATACAACTCTACTGAATAGACTGATCACGGTTCAATACCCAGCATCGTTCACTCAGGGTAAAACCAATCTGTTGATAGTAAGCATTGGCATCGGGTGCGGCAATCAAAATCAATTTACACTTTGAGCCTAATTGCTCCTGAGTTAAAGTTTGTAACTGCTTACCAATCCCCGTCTTTTGATAGTCTTGATGCACCGCCAAATCTGATAAGTAACAAGCATAATGAAAGTCGGTCATACAGCGAGCAATCCCCACCAACAAATCACCATCCCAAGCAGTGACCACTAAATTACTATTGTTGACCATGCCCTCCATACAATCACGATCGTCAATCGGCCTGCGTTCTCCTAAAGTAGAGGCTTGTAGAAGTTCTATGAATTGATCGGTGGTGATGGGGGTGTTTGTTTTGTATTTTATGATCATGGTTTTTGTTTAATCTGCATGCTTTCTCTGTATTCACTAGCATCCGATTTCATTGTCCAATGAGCATTAAGGCCAAGATTCTCAACCTTGCTCTTTATGTCAGTTAAAGCCACGTTAAAAAACTCTTTTCGTGGGTTTACTTTATTAACCTGATTGGAAACAAAAACTTTATGAAGTTCTTTTTCAAGCTTAGGAGCATCTTCCGAATGTATCATCGCATGAACATCAAAAGAGAATGGGACTGATGCATCTCCAAGCTCTTTAACTCGATCAAGTGGCTCTAGTCTTCTAGTTAAGCCGATTTTAAACACGTCATCACCAAATGAGCCAATATTAGAGATAATGTATACATGTCCTTGTTTAGTTTGCTGTGCCATTGATAACGCTCTTTGACCGCGAGATTCTGCTTCGTTAAGTTTTTCTTGTAGTTCTGCTAGTTGTTGCTCAAATTTCAGCTTATCTTCTGCTGTTGCAGTTGAAAGTCTTTTTTCAGCTTCTTTCATTGCCTTTTGGATTAATTTTTCTTCTTTTTCAGTCTGTTTCAAAGCCTTTTCAAATTCTCTACGTGCACGCTCTTCGTCACGCATTTCTTCTTTAATTCGACGCTGTTCTTCTAAATCTATTTTCTTTAGTTCATGAGTTGCTACAGTGAGTTTAAGTTGTTGGACGATAAGGTCGTAATATCTTGTTTTTATTCGAGCATCTCTAAATGCCTTCCCGTTATGATTCACTAGTCGAAAAGCATCCTCTAGTTGCTGAGTGAGTTTCCCGTAATTATCATGCCTAACTTTAGATAAGATGGTATCAACCTTACCGTTAAAGGCATCTAATACAAACTCTATTGCCGTTGATTTTCGATGGGATTCAACATAATCACAATCAGCACATTCACCATTCTTTATCATGGATTTGATTTGAGCCCTAATACTCTTTAATTCTTGGCCTGCTTCTTTGTGGTTATATTCCTCAGCCAGTTCATCTAGCACGCTTTCATTCGGGATAAGGTATTCATCACCATAGCCCTTAATGATATTTTTCATGGCCTTAACTGTGGACACATATTGTTCAGAATTCTTTTTTGCTTCCCATGCTTCGCCCGCAATTTCCTCCGCCCGAGCCTTTGCTTGTTCTTCAATATTACCTGCTATATTGTGAGCTTCTGTTAAGTTTTCTTCAGCCTTCTCTCGAATAGATTTTCCTTTAGCTCTAGCTGCTTTCAGTTCCTCATTAGCTATAGTTTTTGCATCATCTATTTTTTGCAGGTACTGTTGATCTGCTTTTCTTAATGTAGCATCTGCTTCGGACAATATTTTGCGGGATTTAATATTGGCATCTTCAACTTTAGCTTGGTAATTTTCACGTGCATTTTTAAGTGTCTCGTTTGCTTCGAGGATGATTTTAGTTGCTTGCTTACTGGCATCCTCGATGACTTCATATTTTTTAAGGCTGTTCACTCTTTCTTTAAACTGGGTGAGTAGGGACTTAGTTTCTAGAAGTTCAGACTCTGACTTTTTATGTCTTCTAGCAGAATTTAAGTAGAGCCAAATTGTAACTATAAGAGCAAGTAGTGAAACTAATAACAATATTAGATATAAATTTGAGCTCATGTTTGTTCCTTAACTAAATATAGAGGGAGGCTTGAAATTGATTTTAAATTTATTAAGTTTAGATTATTTGTTATGGAATACCACCCACAGCCAAAATCTCAGCCGTAGCAGCACCTTCTCTTAAGCTAATTGCATGTTGGTAGGCTTCTGAATCATAGAAGGCGTTGGCGATTTCTAAGCTAGGGAACTCTATAATGACGGTACGGCGGACTTCTTCTGTACCTTCTAGTCTTTCTACTTCTCCACCTCGTGCAAGGAACTTACCTTGAAACTGCTCAATAATCGCAGGAGCAACGGCTTGGTAGTCTTTTAATAAGGCGGGGTTTTCGGTTTTTATTTTGATAATAACGTAGGCACTCATACAGATTTCACTTTGAATTAAATTTGAGTAGTTTTGCAAATAGAAATCTAATATATACGTATTGGAGCCTTAAGGCGACTGTTTGTGATGTTTTGCCCTTAAACAGGATGTTTTTGTAGGGCTATTTTGAGGTGCTGAGATTTTAGACAGGGGGGGGATCAGTCGTTATTTTCAGTAACACTCTCTTGAATCAGTTCACCCAATACGCCAACATCTTCAACCCGATGTCCCCAGTTCTGTGTGATCCATTTGCTGTTATGTTGTTTACAGAAGGTTTTTTGGTAGTCGACTGGGATAACGTCGTCATTTTCTCCGATCACTACCTCAATACCTTCAAGCGTAGTGACAGCTTTAAAGGCCTCTAGCATTGCTGGAGTTATCTCGATAATACTGTCGTCTTGGTAGTTAATCGGTGGTTCAATAACTGGGGTCGTATATGGTCACGCCCCTGATTTCAAGCAATAAAAATCCATAAATGCATTTTTCGGCATTTTAAATTTAACTTATTACCTTTTTTGCACTGCTATTGGCTAGGGTTAAAGTGAGTTAAGCGGTCGTATATTCGGCTCTTTAAGTGTCAGGCTTAAGGCGCCTGACTAGCCATCATGTTATCCGCACCTTGGCTCCTAATCGGAGTAACGAAACCTATGTTTCAGACCCCAGTTCAGGCCCTGCCAAGGTGGGATTAACCCGTTTTACCATGTGCATTTGCTTTTCAAGGTAAGTTGTAAAAGTGGTGTAGTATGACTATCTGAATTTAACTACATCACTTGGTACTCTTTATTGTGTGCCATCAACGCCCACATGATTCTGGCTGTTTTATTAGCTAAAGCCACTGCGGCGATTTGAATACACTTGGCCTGCCTTAGCTTTTTAGCCCAGACAACTTGACTGTTGTTGCCCTTGCTTCTGGCAATAGCCGTCAAAGCGCCTTGAACCAAAAGTCTCCTTAGGTATTTATCGCCTCGTTTACTGATGCCGAGCAATACGTTTTTACCGCCTGTAGAGTTTTGTTTTGGCACCAATCCTAACCAAGCGGAAAACTGCCTACCATTTTTAAACTCCAATGGGTCTCCTACAGAGGCGGCAATAGCCGAGGCTGTTAAAAAGCCAACACCTGGTAGTTTTTGTAATTTAGACGCTACAGGATCTTGTCGTGCTAGATGTTCGATCTTTTGGCTTTGAGCTTGTAAGCGCTTACCCATCTCGATTAGCTCTTGATACAGTAAATGGAACTGTTCTCTACCTAAAGAGGATAATTGATTTTCAGCATTTTCTAGTACAAAAGGTAACTCTGAGATGAGGTTTGCAGCACCCGCTTTAACGACAATGCCAAACTCGGCTAATAACCCTCGAATCTGATTAATCAATGCGGTCTTTTGTGTCACTATTCGTTCACGTATTCGATGCATCATCAGAATAGCTTGTTGTTCGGTCGTTTTGGGTGAAACAAATCGCATTGTCAGTTGATTGGCTGCCACTATAATCGCCGTGGCATCATTAAAGTCATTTTTATTAGACATCACAAAAGGTTTAACAAACCCAGGGTTAATCAGCTTAACTTGATGACCTGCTTGTTGAATGGTTCTTGCCCAATAATGACTGGTGCCACAAGCTTCTAATGCAAAGGTAACTTGTGAGTGTATTTTGATTAACTCCAAGAACTTGGCACGGCTTAACTGTTTGCGATTAATTGGTTTACCATGCCTATTGGTAAAAACCAAATGAAAAGTATGTTTTGCAATATCAACACCGATGGTAGTAATATCTGTAGACATGGGTACGCTCCTTAGTTAGAGTTTCTTCACCTTTATCATACTGGCTCAATGCATTCGTAAAGCCGTTTTGTATGATGGGTGTGTCCATACCATCAGAGTAAAGTTAAATAATTGGAAATTTGGGCGCAAGTCTTGCTTTTTGCCTTTATAGCGGTGAGTTCAGCTTACAAAGCAGCAATATAATTCAAAGTTTCAGGGTGTGACTTAACCAATTTTAATAAAGTAACAGCCTGCTCATTGGGTTTGCTTTTGCCCTGTTCCCAGTTTTCTAGTGTTCTTGGTGATGTGTGAAGGTAGCTTGCAAATACGCCTCTGGACATATTGAAATTCTCACGAAGACTTACGATCTCTTTAGGTGAGATACTAAGATCATGTGGCGTTTCAAGAACATGGGTCTTTAGGGTTAGTTTATTTTCTGAATGTAACTTAGCATCAGTCAAGGCAGTACTAAGCTCTGTAAAAAGATTACGCTTGCTCATTTTTCCATGCCTCCATAAATATTTTCAATTGTTGTTTTTCATTAGGTGATAAGTCAGTCACTTCATTTTTGGCGTATATGGTGAGTAGATAAAATCGTTTGAAACTATCAAAGTAGTAATAAATGACTCTTGCTCCACCACTCTTTCCCTTACCCTTTGCAGCAACTCTAATTTTTCGTAAACCACCAGTGCCTTGTATCACATCACCCGCTTTAGGGTTGGCAAGCAGATCATTTGTAAATAGTGATATTCATCATCATTTATGTATTTTTGACGATGATTATTAAATATTGGAGATTCTACAAAGATTCCTTTCATAAAATTTACTGTACGCCACTAGCGTACAGTTTGCAATAGGCAATAACTCAGAGTTATAGCAAGTTAGTTTCAAGGAAGAAGGTTAGATTTTGTTTTGAGCAGGGGGGGGGTAAAGCTTAGTAAGCGTATAAACCGAGGATAGGGTCTTGCCTTTTGCCTTCATAAAAATATACGCAGCCTTGTTATTCAAAAACGCAAAAATGTGACGCTATCCTTTAATTTCAAACTGACTACGAAAGCATCCACAAACGCCCCTTACCCCTTAAAGAGAGAGCGTGCAAGTCCCTTAGTGAGATGAACGGTTAAAAATTGGTGCTGTCTGAGTGCAGCGAGTTCTCCAATTTCAGTGAATGAGCTTAGGGAATGCCGAACGAACGTCCAGGGCTGCGTTTTTGGTGACTTTTTGCGCAGGGGTAAAAAGTTACGTGAGGCCATTAGTAGTAATAACAGAATAGTTACGAAGATCAAAAAGGCCTCTCAACTAACATCAGAAATTGGCTTAAGCCAGTTAAAGATGGATAAAAGGGGTTGCCTTTTGCTTTATTTGGAATAAATG
This sequence comes from Thiomicrorhabdus sp., assembly GCA_033238645.1. GTDB lineage: Bacteria > Pseudomonadota > Gammaproteobacteria > Thiomicrospirales > Thiomicrospiraceae > Thiomicrorhabdus. The sequence goes on along the minus strand of BQXR01000005.1, from coordinate 223,457 downwards.
ACATGGATATTAAGTTCCCACGCCAAACATGGGAACCAGAAGATTTTGAACAGGGGGGGGTTAAATCTTAAAAACAGGACGCTTTTTAGGTTTAGAAATTGCCTTATGAGTACGAGTTAACTGCACCATAACTTCGGTATGCGTCGTGTGTGGGAACATATCAATCATGCCCGCTTTAGTCAGACGATAACCTTGTTTCTCTAACTCTTTAACATCACGCGTCAAAGTGGCAGCATTACAAGAGATGTAAACAATAATATGTGGGTTTAGTTTACCTAAAACCTTACAAGCCTCATAAGCCCCTTGGCGGCCTGGATCTAATAAAATACGGTCGTACTTCTGTTTTTTAAACCATGGCTTAGGCATGATCTCATCAAATAGATTGGCCTTATGAAAAGCAACCCCATCCAGTTGATTGATCTCAGCATTGCTCTTGGCCATATCCACAAGCTCACGCTCACCTTCTATACCAACCGTCTCTTTAACTTTCTGCGCAATTGGCAGCGTGAAGTTACCGACGCCACAAAAGAGGTCTAATACTTTATGCTCAGGCTTAAGGTCTAACCAAGCCATTGCATTTTCGACCATCGCTTCATTGAGGTTTTTATTGACCTGAATAAAGCCATCTTCGGGAAACTCAAGTTTTAAAGGCTGGTTGATATTAAGTGTGTAGAAGGGCAGAGCTGCTGACTCATTGCTGTCGTGTACACCAAACACGCCATTCTCAGCTTCAACAAAAGTAACCTCTTTGTAGGCACGGCTGGCGGTTTCTAATAGGGCTGCTTTGTTTTCTTGAATTGATCGGTTTAAAGCACCTGTCAAAATAGGGCAGCTATCAATATCGACTACTTCAGTTGATGAAGCGCGCTGCTTAAAACCTAAACGAGCAACCTTGTCCTTTTTGCTAATTACTAAACTTAGGCGGGCGCGGCGGCGGTAGTTTAGGCCAATACTTGTAATAGGGTTGGCCACTTCACACTGCTTTGCATCTACTGCTTGGATGAGTTTGGTGATGAAGTTTTTGTTTTTCCAATACAGCTGTCCTTCAACAGACATGTGTTGAAGTTGGCAACCTCCGCACTCTGTATAAACAGGGCAGAAGGGTTCAACACGATCCTTAGAATCACTCTCTATCTTAATGCATTTTGCATCATCAAAATTATCATGGTGTTTAATCACTTTAGCGGAAACAATATCACCTGGTATGGCATCGGCTACAAAAATTGCTTTGCCTTCAAAATGGCCAACACCGCGTCCGTCATGAGTGAGGCCGTCAATGGTGAGTGCTTCTAATTTACTGTTTTGTGTTGTCATATTTGTGTGCTTTTTGTTTGTTTGATTCAAAAGTAAGTGTCTAGGTCAGTTTGTTAGCGGTCTAAATGCTGACTAATCAATACCGAGTAGTTTATGTGTTTGTAAGCTTAGTTTCCATTGAGGATGTTTTAGGCAGTAGCCGATAGCCTGTTTAATGTTTTGTTGGCTCACTTCGGGATTACTATCATCCATCGGTTGTAGGTAGAAAAAATCATAGTCTAAATGCTGAACAGTTTCGGGCATTAGATCCGCTTGAGGATAAACTAGTTTTAACTCATGACCTGCGTCTAATATGATGGGTGCATTCGCTTTAGGGCTCATGCAGATCCAGTCGATATGTTGTGGTGCCGACTTAGTTCCATTGGTCTCAATGGCAATCTCAAATTGATGTGCATGCATTTGATCAACTAGGGCTTGATCTATTTGCAGAAGTGGTTCGCCACCCGTGATAACAATAAAAGGTTTTTCTGCTGAGTCTGCTGGCCAAAAGGTTAACAGGTGCTGGCAGAGGGCTTCGGCATCTTTGAATTTCCCGCCATTCTGACCATCTGTGCCGATAAAGTCGGTATCGCAAAATTGGCAGACGGCAGTGGCTCGATCTTCCTCTCGACCAGTCCATAGATTGCACTTGCTCATTCGGCAGAAAATAGCGGGACGTCCGCTATGAAATCCTTCTCCTTGTAGGGAGTAGAACACTTCTTTTACCGAATAACCCATGATTGCTTTTCCTTTTATCTGAAATGATACATTTAGGGCGTATTTTACTCTTTAGAAAGGGGTGTGAAGTGATATAATTCGCAACTATTTTTAAATTTTATCTAAGTTAGGTTTATAACGATGTCAGCAAAGACTTTATACGACAAATTGTGGGATGCACATGTGGTGCGTCAGGAAGATGATGGAACAGCTTTGATTTATATTGATCGCCAGCTCCTTCATGAAGTCACTTCTCCACAGGCGTTTGAAGGGCTGCGTATGGAAAATCGTAAACCGTGGCGTATTGACACCAACTTAGCAACACCTGATCATAATGTGCCAACGACGGATTTAACAGGGGGGGTGGCCAGTATTACCGATTCTGTTTCACGTATTCAGGTTGAGGCTTTGGGTATGAACGCAAGAGAGTTTGGTATTACTGAGTTCCCGATGGGCGATATTCGTCAAGGAATTGTTCATGTGGTTGGCCCAGAAGAGGGTGCAACGCTACCAGGTATGACGGTTGTTTGTGGTGATTCACATACGGCAACTCACGGTGCAGTTGGTGCCTTAGCGCATGGTATTGGTACGTCTGAAGTTGAGCATGTTTTAGCCACGCAGTGTTTGATTCAGAAGAAGATGAAAAACATGTTAATCAAAGTGGATGGTGAGCTTCAAGCTGGCGTGAGTCCTAAGGATGTCGTTTTAGCGATTATCGGTAAGATCGGTACAGCTGGTGGAAACGGCCATGCGATTGAGTTTGGTGGTCAGGTTTTTCGTGATATGTCGATTGAAGGTCGTTTGACGGTCTGCAATATGGCGATAGAGGGTGGTGCGCGTGTTGGTTTGGTGGCTGTTGATGAGAAGACGATTGAGTATGTTCAAGGCCGCCCATATTCACCAAAGGGTGATGAGTGGGATATGGCTGTTACTGCTTGGATGGAATTGACATCTGATAAAGGTGCGTACTTCGATACTGTTGTTGAGCTTGATGGCTCAACAATTGAGCCACAGATTACTTGGGGAACCTCTCCAGAGATGGTCTTGGATGTAAATGGTCAAACACCTGATCCTGCTAAAGAGATGGATGCAGTTAAGGCGGATAGTATTCGTCGTGCACTTGCCTATATGGGGCTTGAAGCGAATGTCGCATTAAAAGATATTCCAGCTGAGTATGTCTTTATCGGTTCTTGTACTAATTCACGTATTGAAGATTTTAGAGCAGCTGCGGAAGTGCTAAAGGGTCGTAAAATTTCAGATAAAGTTGAGCAGGCTTTAGCGGTTCCTGGTTCTGGTCTAGTCAAGCAGCAGGCTGAAGAAGAAGGTTTAGACAAAATCTTTATTGAAGCAGGCTTTGAGTGGCGAAACCCAGGTTGTTCAATGTGTTTAGCAATGAATGCTGATAAGCTGCCTGATGGTAAACATTGTGCATCTACTTCAAACCGAAATTTTGAAGGTCGTCAGGGTGCTGGTGGACGTACGCATCTAGTGAGTCCTGAAATGGCAGCGGCAGCGGCTGTTGCTGGTCATTTTGTTGATGTTCGTGACTATTTGTAATTTAGCGGAAGTGGAGAGTTAAGATGGAAAAAATTGTAAAAATTACCGCTATTGTTGCACCGATGGATCGCGCGAATGTTGATACCGATGCAATCATTCCAAAGCAGTTTCTAAAGTCAATTAAGCGTTCAGGTTTTGGTCCAAACTTATTTGATGAGTGGCGTTATGAAGATGTTGGTCAACCAGATTCAGATAATTCTGGTCGTCCTTTGAGAAAAGAGTTCGTATTAAATCAAGCGCGTTATCAAGGTGCTAAGGTGCTACTGGCACGTGAGAACTTTGGTTGTGGTTCAAGTAGAGAGCATGCGCCTTGGGCACTGAAAGATTACGGTTTTGATGTGGTGATCGCGCCGAGTTTTGCGGATATATTTTTTAATAACTGTTTCAAAAATGGCATTATGCCTATTGTCTTGGATGATGCGACAGTAGAGGGTCTGTTTCAGGATGTGTTTGCGACAGAAGGTTATGAATTGACGGTTGATTTAGAGAGTTTGCAGATAGTGAAATCAAATGGTGACGCTATCCCGTTTGAAATTGACTCTTTTAGGCGACACTGCTTATTGAATGGTTTGGATGATATCGGTCTTACCTTGGCGCATCAAGAAGATATTAGAGCTTATGAAAATAAGCGTAAGCAGTCTACGCCTTGGTTATTTGCGTAAGCGTTGTAGAAAAAATAGACACGTTTTATAGAATTTAAATTTAAGAATTAAGAGATATTAAGATGACACAAGAAGTATTGATTTTACCGGGTGACGGAATTGGCCCTGAAATTACTGCAGAAGCAGTGAAAGTACTAAACGCACTGAAAGCATCTGATAACTTAGAAATTAACATGACAGAAGATCTTGTTGGTGGTGCTGCTTATGATGTACATGGTGTACCTTTAGCAGATGAAACAATGGCTAAAGCACATGCAGCAGATGCGGTTTTATTAGGTGCGGTTGGTGGTTACAAATGGGAATCTTTAGATATTTCGGTTCGTCCAGAGAAGGGACTTTTACGTCTACGTTCAGAGATGGAACTTTTTGCAAACTTGCGTCCTGCTTTTTTATACCCTCAGCTTGCAGATGCATCAACGCTTAAGCCTGAAGTGGTTTCTGGTTTAGATATTTTGATTGTTCGAGAGCTAACTGGAGGGATCTACTTCGGTCAGCCTCGTGGAATCCGTACCTTAGAAAATGGTGAGCGCCAAGGCTATAACACTTACGTTTATAAAGAGTCAGAGATAAAACGTATTGCCCATGTTGCATTTCAAGCGGCTATGAAGCGTGATAGAAGGTTAACGTCTGTTGATAAAGCGAATGTTTTGGAAGTAACCGAGCTTTGGCGTGAAGTCGTTGAAGAGGTGGCAAAAGAATACCCTGAAGTTGAATTGAAGCATATGTATGTGGATAACGCTGCTATGCAGTTGGTACTTAACCCTAAGCAATTTGATGTGATGGTAACGGGTAACATGTTTGGTGATATTCTGTCTGATGAGGCATCAATGCTAACAGGTTCTATCGGTATGCTGGCATCTGCTTCTTTAGATAAAAATAATAAAGGGATGTATGAGCCAAGCCATGGCTCTGCACCTGATATTGCAGGTCAAGATTTAGCAAACCCATTGGCAACAATCCTTTCAGCAGCGATGATGTTACGTTACACATTAGGTCGTGAAGATCTAGCGGTTAAGATTGAAAGTGCGGTCTCTAAAGTGCTTGATCAAGGGCTTCGTACAGGTGATATTTTCTCTGATGGCATGACTAAGGTCGGTTGCGCGGAGATGGGTAGTGCTGTTGTAGCTGCGCTGTAGTTTTTGATTGTTGAATATTAGATGAGAAATTATTTCACCATAACGATTAGTGACGTGCATGGTGCACGTCACTACTCTTTTAAACAGTTTGTTCGTAAATTTGTTTGGATTGTTTTAACCCTTATTTTAGCTATTTGGGTTGTGGGCGGTATTTCTATCTGGTGGCTAAGCTCAGAAGCCAGTCAGGTTGAGGGTAAGCATCAAGTCATTGTCGATGCGTTTGTTGATGATCTAAAAAAGACTCAGGCTGATTATGAGGGGTTATTGGTTGAGAGGGCTCGGTTGGAGCAAGACCTTCAGGTAACTAGTTCTCAAGTTGCTTTTTTAGATCAGACTTTACAAGGTTTAGAAGAGTTAGTGGGTGACTCTGGCTATGATGCTGAATCTACTGCTGAGGGCGAAGTGGCCTCTTTTCCAGAAAGAATCAAGCAGGTTCAGCTGAGCTCTTTAGGCAAAGATTTAATGCTTTCCATGATTCCTAGCGGTAAAGCGGTTGGCGATTATAGGGGGATTACGAGTCCTTATGGTAAACGTAATCATCCAATTACTGGTAAGACGCATAAACATGGCGGAATTGATTATCGCGGACGCAGGGGTGCTGCGGTGATTGCAACCGCTGATGGCATGGTGAGCTTTTCTGGACTGAGTAAGGATACGGGATTTGGTAACTTAATAAGTATTATGCATGCGAACGGTTTTAGAACCTTGTATGGACACCTTAATAAGCGACTGGTTAAGTCTGGTCAGTATGTCAAGAAGGGTGAAAAAATTGGTGAGATCGGTTCAACGGGTCGTTCATCAGGTAATCACCTTCATTATGAAGTGTGGTTTTTATATCGCCGCTTAGATCCAAAGTTTTTTAATGACTGGTCAATGGAAAAATACGATGACCTTTTTACTGAAGTAAAGGGAGTACCATGGGGTTCTTTAAGTCAAGCGGTAGCCAATCGCGTCAAGAGAGTGGAAAAACAATTATTGCTTCGGGATGTACCATTAATGGCGAGATCTCTGAACTAACAGGGCCTTTACATGTTGATGGGCGGATTGATGGTGTTGTTGATAGTGATTTTGATGTATCGATTGGTAAAAGTGGATTAGTCACTGGTCTGATTAAAGCACGTAAAATCGTACTGAGTGGTGTTTTTGAAGGCAGAGTGGTTTGTGAAAGTATTGATGTCTTATCAACGGGTAAATTAATTGGTGAGCTGGTTTGTAATGAGTTTACGGTTGAGACTGGTGGTAAATTTATTGGTCAAAGTCATGAGATGACGGAAGGCGGAATGATTGTTAGTCTTCCAGAAACGTTTTCACAGATAGTGAGTGCGACAACTGAAATGCCTGTATCTTCTGTGCTTGAAAAGGTAGAAGAGAGAGTTAAAACAGAGAGCTCTGTGAGTGAGTCTGCAGATAAAAATTAATGATTAGATAAGCGCTATTTAAAATAGATTAAGTAGGGTTTGAGTCTCAAGGTAAATAAGGTGCTGACAAAGAAAGTTTGTTTGTTTGTACTTAGGTTAATGTTTGAAAAGGATAGAAATGACTAAGTTATACGATATTGCTGTAGTAGGCGCGACTGGTGCGGTAGGTGAGACAATTTTAAAAGTACTAGAAGAGCGTAATTTTCCAGTTGGAAATCTTTATCCTTTAGCAAGTAGCCGTTCAGCGGGTAAGAAAATTCAATTCAATGGTAAGTGGGTTAAGGTTCTTGACCTGGAAAAGTTTGATTTCTCAACGGTTCAGATTGGTCTTTTTTCTCCTGGTTCAAGTGTCTCTAAGGTATATGCGCCTAAAGCGGCTGAAGCGGGTTGTATTGTAGTAGATAATACATCTGAGTTTCGTTATGACGATGATGTTCCATTAGTGGTTCCTGAAGTGAACCCTGATGCGGTTGCGGGTTATAAGGCACGTGGTATTATTGCAAACCCTAACTGTTCAACGATTCAAATGCTGGTTGCTCTGAAGCCTATCCATGATGCGGTTGGTTTAAAGCGTGTCAATGTGGCTACCTACCAAGCAGTTTCAGGTACAGGTAAGGAAGCGATTGAAGAGTTAGCAACACAAACAGCTAACCTTTTGAATATGAAAACGGTTGAGACTAAAGTTTATCCTAAGCAGATCGCTTTTAACTGTATTCCGCAGATTGATGTATTTATGGACAATGGCTACACCAAAGAAGAGATGAAAATGGTGTGGGAAACAAAGAAAATCATGGGTGATGATAGTATTTTAGTTAACCCAACAGCTGTTCGAGTGCCTGTATTCTTTGGTCATAGTGAAGCACTACATATCGAGACTAAGAAGAAAATTACGGCTGCTGAAGCTAAGGCTTTAATGGAGGCTGCAGACGGTATTGTATTAGTGGATGAGCATGTTGATGGTGGTTATCCAACTGCGGTTTCTGATGCAGCTAATACTAACCCAGTTTATGTTGGGCGTATTCGTGAGGATATCACAACTGAAAATGGCCTAAATATCTGGGTGGTTGCTGATAATGTACGTAAAGGTGCAGCAACGAATACCGTACAAATTGCTGAATTGCTAATTAAAGACTATATCTAAGTTATCTCTGTGAAAAGAATTGCATTGGGCATTGAGTACTTGGGCACTAACTATTGTGGTTTTCAGCGTCAGGATCACTGTCCTACGGTACAGGGTCACTTGGAAGCAGCGTTAAGCAGTATCGCAAATGAGCCTGTTGGTATTATTTGCGCAGGTCGTACCGACACAGGGGTGAATGCCGTTGGGCAAGTGGTGCACTTTGAGATAAGTGTTGAGCGCCCACTGCGAGCTTGGCTCGAAGGGGCTAATACAAAGTTACCCGGTGATATCCGTATTAGCTGGGCGAAAGAGATGAATGAAGATTTTCATGCACGGTTTTCAGCCTTTGCGCGCCAATATCGTTACGTGATTTATAATCGTAAAGTACATTCCGCGGTGCTTTTTAGTCGTACTACATGGGTTAAAGAGTTGCTAGATTTAGATAAGATGCATCTAGCAGCACAGTCTTTAGTCGGGGAGCATGATTACAGCTCTTTTAGGGCTTCAGCCTGTCAGGCTAATAACGCTATTAGAACGATTGAATCTATTTCTGTAACTCGAAAGGGTGACTTTATATTTATAGATCTTAAGGCCAATGCTTTTCTACATCATATGGTAAGAAATATAGCAGGTACTTTGATTAGGATTGGCCAGAATAGAGCAGAAACCTCGTGGGTCTCCGAGCTTTTAGAAGTAAAAGATCGCACAAAAGGGGCTATGACAGCACCAGCTTCTGGGCTGTATTTTGTAAATGCTTTCTATCCTGAAGTTTTTGAAATTCCACAGGTTAGTGTGGATGAGGTCTTGTGGCAATGAACCGTAGAACTCGCGTTAAAATTTGTGGTTTAACTTCTGTTAAGGATGCTGCTTTAGTAATTGAGCAAGGGGTAGATGCGATTGGTTTAGTGTTTTATGAGCCTAGTCCTCGGTATGTTGAGCTGATACAAGCAGCAGAAATAGCGCAATCAATCCCTGCATTTGTTACTAAAACGGCTCTGTTTGTTAATCCAACTATTGAGTATGTGGCCTCTGTTTTGGAGCAGGTCCCCATCGATCTTTTACAGTTTCATGGTGATGAACCCCCCGAGTTTTGCGAACAGTTTAACCGTCCATACATTAAAGCGATTCGCATGCGAGATGATATCGATCTTGATTCTATTGCCAAATCTTATAGCAAGTCATCAGGCCTATTACTCGATGCATATAAGGCGGGTGTGCCAGGGGGTACAGGCGAGCAATTTGATTGGGCAAGGGTGCCGCAAAACCTAACCAAGCCCGTTATTTTAGCTGGCGGACTTAATTCAGATAATATTCAGCAAGCCATATATCAGACAACACCTTGGGCTGTCGATGTGAGTGGTGGTGTAGAAGCTAGAAAAGGCATCAAATCAGCTGATAAAATTAAACAATTTATGCAACAAGTTATGAGTACTATTGAATGACAACAGATTTTTCTAAATACCCTGATAAGCATGGGCATTTTGGGGTTTATGGTGGTATTTTTGCACCAGAAACATTGATGGCAGCCTTGGAGCAGTTAAACCAAGAGTATGAAAGCGTAAAAAATGATCCTGCATTTTTAACAGAGTTAGCCGAAGATTTACAAAATTATGTTGGTCGACCAACGCCTTTGTATTATGCGAAACGCTGGTCTGAAACGTTGGGTGGTGCAAAAGTTTATCTTAAGCGTGAAGACCTAAATCATACGGGTGCTCATAAGATTAACAATACCATTGGTCAAGCATTGTTGGCAAAGCGCCTTGGTAAAACTCGAATCATTGCAGAAACAGGAGCAGGACAACACGGTGTTGCAAGTGCAACGGTTGCGGCTCGTTTGGGCTTAGAGTGTGTTGTATATATGGGTGCTGATGATGTCGTTCGTCAGGCCCCTAATGTGGCTCGTATGAGAATGCTAGGTGCGACAGTTGTACCAGTGGAATCAGGGACAAAAACCCTTAAAGATGCACTTAATGAAGCGATGCGTGACTGGGTAACGAATGTGGATGATACATTTTATATCATCGGAACCGTTGCCGGCCCGCACCCTTATCCTGCAATGGTCAGAGATTTTCAGGCAATTATTGGTCGTGAAGCTAAGCAGCAGTCTTTAGCTCAAGAGAATAAATTACCCGACGCTTTAGTGGCTTGTGTTGGTGGTGGTTCAAACGCGATTGGCCTTTTTCATGAGTTCTTGTCAGACGATTCAGTTGAAATGTATGGTGTAGAGCCAGCAGGATTAGGGCTTGAAACAGGGCAGCATGCAGCTCCGTTGTGTAAGGGTAAACCAGGAGTTTTCCATGGTAACCGTACTTATTTGTTACAGGATGAGAACGGCCAAATTTTAGGTACACACTCCATCTCAGCAGGTTTAGATTATCCGGGTGTAGGTCCTGAGCATGCATGGTTGAAAGATATTGGTCGTGTTAATTACGTGGCCATTAATGATGAGGAAGCCCTACAAGGCTTTAGAGACCTAACTCGTTTGGAAGGTATTATTCCTGCATTAGAGTCTAGTCACGCTTTAGCTTATGTCACTAAGCTTGCACCGACCATGTCTAAAAATCAGGTGATTATCGTTAACCTTTCAGGTCGCGGTGATAAAGATATGAATACCATTGCACAAATTGAAGGGATTGAGTTTTAAGTAAACTCATTGTGGATAATAGAATTATGAGTAGAATACAGAAAAAATTTGCAGAGCTTAAAGCGGCGGGTAAAACAGCCCTTATCCCTTATGTTACTGCTGGAGATCCTAGGCCAAATGTAACGGTTGGATTGATGCACCTATTGGTTGAAAAGGGCGCTGATATTATTGAGTTAGGCGTGCCTTTCTCTGACCCTATGGCGGATGGCCCTGTGATCCAGAAAGCGGTTGAGCGTGCTTTGTTGCACAATATCAGCCTAGATGATGTCCTAGAGTTTGTTCGAGTTTTTAGAGAGACTGATGCGAATACTCCTGTGGTATTAATGGGGTATTTAAACCCTGTAGAAGCACAAGGCTATGAAGCTTTTGCAAATGCTGCTAGCTCTGTTGGCGTTGATGCTGTGTTAACTGTCGATATGCCCCCTGAAGAGTCTGAAGGTTATCTACAAGCACTAGATTCAGCAGGCTTAGATCGTATCTTTCTCGTTTCGCCTACAACCCCAGCTTCTCGTTTAGCAGCGGTCAATGAAAAAGGCAGTGGATTTGTATACTACGTCTCCCTTAAAGGTGTGACAGGCTCTAAAGAGTTAGATGTTGATGATGTCGCCACAAATATGGCAAGACTTAGAGCTGATCTGAATATCCCAATAGGGATCGGTTTTGGAATCAATGATGGACAAGCTGCATTTGAAATGGCTAAAATTGGGGATGCTGTGATTGTTGGATCCTCTTTAGTGAAGTTAATTGAAGCCAATCAGTCTAAAGATAGTTTTGAGATACATCTTGCCGTTGGTGAGAAGATGAAAGAATTCCGCGATGCTCTTGATAGAGCAGATGCAATAAAAGGTTAGGAGTTAGTATGAACTGGTTTGAAAAGATTTTACCAAGCATTAAACAAGTTGCAGATCGTAAGAAATCAATCCCAGAAGGTTTGTGGACTAAGTGCCCAAAATGTGAGAGTACGCTGTACCGTTCAGAAGTTGCTCGTAATAAAGAAGTTTGTCCAAAATGTGAGCATCATATGAGACTAGGGGGGCGCGCACGTCTAGAAGCCTTTTTTGATGAAGGAAGTTTGAGTGAGATCTCAGCCAATATTTCACCGGTAGATGTACTTAAGTTTAAAGATATTAAAAAGTACAAAGATCGTATCTCCGCTGCACAAAAAGCGACCGGTGAGAAGGACGCTTTAATTACTGCGGTTGGAACAATTAATGGTTTAGAAATTGTCTCAGCAGCGTTCGAATTTAAGTTCATGGGAGGTTCAATGGGCTCCGTTGTGGGTGAGAAGTTTGTCCGTGCCGTTAATGAATCGATTGAACGTAAGTGTCCATTTATCTGCTTCTCAGCAAGTGGTGGTGCGCGTATGCAGGAAGCCCTATTCTCTCTGATGCAGATGGCTAAGACCAGTGCTGCGCTAGGGCATTTACGTGCACAAGGTTTACCGTTTATCTCTGTGTTAACAGATCCTACTATGGGCGGGGTTTCTGCCAGCTTCGCAATGCTAGGTGACTTGAATGTTGCAGAGCCTAAAGCATTGATTGGTTTCGCAGGACCCCGAGTCATTGAGCAGACAGTACGTGAAAAGTTACCAGAGGGCTTTCAGCGTAGTGAGTTTTTATTAGAGCATGGTGCGATTGATCAGATTATTCACCGCCATGAACTGACAGCTGAACTTTCTGATATCTGTAAGATTTTGTTGAAAAAACCTGCTTAGAGTGTTGAATAATAATCCAACAGCTTATTTAAAATCTAACTTAGCTTGGATTTGAGATTCCTAATCGTATGAATATTCCAAATCGTCAATCCTCTTTAGAAGAGTGGATTGACTGGTTACTCCAGTTACATGCAAAAGAGGTTGATCTTGGTTTAAGCCGCATTAGCCAAGTTGCGGTGGCTATGCAGGTCGAAAAACCTGCGCCATTTGTGATTACCGTGGCGGGCACTAATGGCAAGGGGTCTAGTGTCTCTATGCTAGTGGCTATATTAAAAGCAGCTGGCTATAAGGTTGGTGCTTATACCTCTCCACATATTCAGTGTTTTAATGAACGCATTCAGCTGAATGGTTGTGCGGTAAAAGATCAGTTAATTGTTGATGCTTTTAGTCGCATTGAACTGGCGCGTAAAGAGACTAAGCTGACCTATTTTGAATTTTCAACATTGGCGGCTTTGGATATTTTCAAAAATGCTTTTTTGGATGTCGTCGTACTTGAAGTTGGCCTGGGTGGAAGATTAGACGCAGTGAATCTTGTTGATGCAGATGCCGCTTTGATCACTGCGATTGATATTGATCATATTGATTGGTTAGGGGATGATCGAAGTGTTATCGCTACAGAAAAAGCGGGCGTGACACGCCCCTTTAAACCTGCAGTTTGTTCAGACCCTCAGCCACCTGCAAGCTTGCAACAGTATGCTGACGAGCGCTCTATTCCACTGTGTCAATTAAATCGTGATTTTGAGTATCAGCAAAACGGGCAGCAGTGGTCACTTAGTTGGCGTGAAAAGTTTAAAGGCTCTACCCCCCCTGCTCAATTTACAGATTTGCCAATTCCAGGCTTGAAAGGTGCTTTCCAACTGCAGAATGCGGCGGGTGTTATTGCTTTATTAGCGGTTATTGCAGATCAGATCAAGGTTGATTATAAGGCGGTTTGTCAGGGGCTTATAACAGTAAGCCATCCTGGACGTTTGGAGTCTCGTAAGGTTAATGCTCAGGATTGGTTGATTGATGTGGCGCATAATCCACAGTCAGCTCAGGCTTTGGCTGATTATTTAGCTGCTGAAAGTCTTAAGTGTTCTGATGAGTGTTCTAATCAAAAATATACAGCGATATTTTCAGTCCTGTCTGATAAGAATTCTGAACCGATGGTTAGGGCTCTTGCTCCGTTTATTGATCGGTGGTTAGTTGCAGATTTGCATATTGATCGATCAACTTCAACGGATTACCTTCAGCAGTTATTAATAAGTTCAGGCGTGGCGCAGCAGGATATTCTGCTTGAAGACAGTATAGGCTCAGCGGTTGAATCAGCTGTTCGAATTTCTTCGGAAAAAATATTAGTTTGGGGCTCATTTTTTACTGTTGCCCAAGTGGTTGATGCCTTGGATTATGTTGAAAGTAGATTTAAAGACAGCGTTGACTTAAAGGTTGGTAATCCTCATGGATGAAGTGAGTAAACATCGTTTGACAGGGGCTGCTGTCTGGTTAATGCTATTGGTGATTATTGTGCCTGTGTGGTTTAGTCAGCCGATTAACTTTCAGCCAGCAGGGTATGTTAATAAGACTGTAACAGCAGAACGTCCTTTAGTGGATCATGCCTATGTACTTCCAGAATCAGCTGTTAAGAGTAAAGTTGTACCCGCGACTAAGCCTAAAACAGATAAACAACCTTCACCACGAATTGTAAAAAAAGTGGTTGAAAAAAAGGTTGTCGCTAAATCTGTAGTACAAAAGTCGGTTGCTAAAGTGACTGAGGCTAAAGCAATACCAAAAAGTAAGCCTGTGACCAAGACTCGTTGGATTGTTCGGATCATCGCTTATAGAGATATTAAGAACGCCAATAACCTTTTAGGTCGGTTAGAGAGTCGTTATGAGGTCTATATTAAGACGTTTGAGAAGAGTGGTATTCACTCGGTCCGAACAGGCCCTTATATTTCTAAAGCTAAAGCTGAACAAGATAAGAAAAAATTAGATAAAATGTTGCATACAAAATCTGAAGTTGTGCAATTTAAATAAAGCAGTACTAACTAAATAGTAATTTTAAGTATAGAGAGTGTACAAACATGTGCGGAATTGTTGGGATTGTGTCGGCTAGTGGCTCATCGGTTAACCAGGATATTTATGATGCGTTAACTATTTTGCAGCACCGTGGTCAGGATGCAGCGGGAATTGTGACCAGTGAAGAGGGCCGGTTCTATCAGCGAAAAGATAATGGGCTTGTTAAAGATGTATTTCGTACACGCCATATGCGCGATCTACACGGTAATATGGGTATTGGCCATGTTCGTTATCCAACGGCTGGGTCATCGTCTAGTGCCGAGGCTCAGCCTTTTTATGTGAACTCTCCATATGGTATTGCAATGGGTCACAATGGTAACTTGACCAATGCTGATAAATTAGCACAAGAGATTTATCGTCAAGATTTGCGTCACTTGAATACCAATTCTGACTCAGAAGTTCTCTTGAACGTGTTTGCACATGAGCTAATGCAGCAGAAGAAGCTGTTTATCGATCATGAAGATGTTTTCAACGCGGTCAGAAAAGTGCATCAGCGTGTACGTGGTGGTTATGCCGCAGTAGGCGTGATTTCTAGTATTGGTATTGTTGCTTTTAGAGACCCGTATGGTTTACGTCCAGTTGTTGTTGGTAAGCGTGAAACAGAAACTGGAACAGACTATATTGTTGCGTCTGAATCAGTCGCTATTACTGGGCTGGGTTATACCCTAGAAAGAGATTTAGCACCTGGTGAAGCAGTTGTTATTACTGAGAAGGGTGAAATATATTATCAGCAGTGTGTAGAGAACCCACAGTTGTCTCCATGTATTTTTGAGTTTGTTTATTTTGCACGTCCAGATTCAATGATTGATGATATCTCTGTTTATAAGTCCCGTCTTCGTATGGGCGTTAAACTTGCAGAGAAGATTTTGCAAGAGTGGCCTGATCACGATATTGATGTAGTTATGCCGATCCCAGATACCAGTCGTACCTCTGCTTTAGAGTTAGCGTCACGTTTAGGTTCTCCCTATAGAGAAGGCTTTATTAAAAACCGCTATATTGGTCGTACTTTTATTATGCCAGGCCAGCAGTTACGTAAGAAATCAGTTCGTCAGAAACTAAATGCGATTGATCTTGAATTTGAAGGTAAGAATGTTCTATTGGTTGATGATTCTATCGTACGTGGTACCACCTCTGCACAGATTGTTGAAATGGCAAGAGAAGCAGGCGCTAAAAAGGTCTATTTTGCCTCAGCTGCACCAGCAGTTCGTTACCCATATGTATATGGTATTGATATGCCGTCTCCGACTGAACTGGTCGCGCACAATAGAACGACAGAAGAAATTGCTGAAGTGATTGGTGCAGATAAGCTGATCTATCAAGATTTAGAAGACCTAATTGAAGCTGTTTCTGTTGGAAATAAGGCGATTAAAGAGTTTGATACCTCATGTTTTAGTGGCGTTTATACCACTGGAGATATTACACCTGAATATTTAGCTTCAATTGATACTGCTCGTAATGATGATGCTCAAGCAACTCAAAAGTCAGCAGCCCAAGAAACGGTTGGTATTCATAACGGTAGTTAATACCGAGTACTTAAGGGTTCCTTTAACCAGTTATAGAGAATTACATGCAATTATTTGATATAGAAACACTCGCTGTTCGTGCAGGTTATGAGCAGACTCATGAACAAGAGAACAGCGAAGCAATCTTTCCAACCTCTAGTTTTCGGTATAAGTCGGCGGCACAAGCCGCTGCGCGCTTTAGTGGTGAAGAGAAGGGGAATGTTTACTCTCGCTTTACCAATCCAACAGTCAGAGCTTTTGAAAATCGTCTAGCTCTAATGGAGGGTGGGGAGGCTTGCGTTGCGACAGCCTCTGGCATGTCCGCTATTTTAGCCACCTTTATGTCACTATGCGAATCGGGTGATCATGTGATCTCTTCGCAAAGTATTTTTGGTACAACTAAGGTTCTCTTTAATAAATACTTGGCCAAATTTGGTATTGAAGTCACTTTTGTTTCACAAACTGATCTCAGTGAGTGGCAATTAGCGATTCGACCAAATACTAAAGCACTCTTTTTAGAGACCCCCTCTAATCCAATGACAGAAATTGCGGATTTATCTGCCATTAGTGCGCTGTCTAAAGAGAATGACTGCATACTGATTGTTGATAACTGTTTCTGCACGCCTGTCTTACAAAGACCTTTAGAGCAGGGAGCTGATATTATCATTCACTCGGCGACTAAATTTATTGATGGTCAGGGGCGTGGTATTGGTGGTGCAGTGGTTGGTTCAGAAGAGCTTATAGAAGAGCATGTTCGTGGTTTTATGCGTACAGCTGGGCCAACTATGAGTCCTTTTAATGCGTGGATTTTCCTTAAAGGGCTGGAGACGTTACCGGTTAGAATGGCAGCACACTGTAAGAGTGCATTAGTGCTTGCAGAGTGGTTATCAAGCCATCCAGCGGTTGAAACTGTCTTTTATCCTGGTTTAGCTTCTCACCCGCAGTACGAACTAGCCTGCAAGCAACAATCAGCAGGGGGGGGCTTAGTTAGCTTTAGAGTTAAGGGTGATAAACAAGCGGCTTGGTCGGTTATTGATAGTACTCAAATGATCTCTATCACGGCGAATTTAGGTGATGTTAAAACCAGTATTACACATCCAGCAACGACAACACATTGCCGCGTTGAACCTGAGGATCGAATTAAAGCAGGAATCACTGATAATCTGGTTAGGGTCTCGGTGGGTCTTGAGTCGATTGATGATATTAAAGCAGATTTAGCAACAGGCTTGGATAAGCTGTAGAATTTTGAGATCTGTGAACAATTTGAGTTCGTTCACAGAGTTTTGAGTTTGATGTAATTAGTTTCTAGGTAGTGGCAGCTCAGTATCATCATTCTGGCGGTAGATTACACAAATCTTGCCAATTGTTTGAACGAGCAGTGCGTTAGTCTCAGCAACAATATGTTGAATGATCTCTTTACGTTCATCTCTGTCAGCAGTGGCAATCTTAATCTTTAGAATTTCATGGTGTTCCAGAGTACTTTCTAGTTCAGCCATTAGGCTCTCAGTAACACCATTTGCACCGATCATGATCATTGGGTTTAAACCGTGAGCAATTCCGCGAAGATATTTTTTTTGGTTATTTGAAAGTTTTTCAGGTTGGCTCATTGAATATTCCACTCATGGTTATTATTAATTAAAAGAATTTGTATATTGTAGTAGAAATCTAATTATGGCGAGAAGTAAATCAAGTGATCAGTGGTTAAAAGAACATTTTAATGATCCATACGTTCAAAAAGCGAAGCAAGAGGGTTGGCGTTCACGCGCCGTTTATAAGCTTCAAGAGATCGATAAAAAGGATTCTCTATTTAAACCAGGTATGTGTGTTGTCGATCTTGGTGCTGCTCCTGGAGGTTGGTCTCAGTGGACGACCCATAAGGTTGGTTCTAAAGGGGAGGTGTTCGCGTTGGATATCTTGCCTGTAGAACCCTTTAAAGGCGTCACATTTATTCAAGGCGATTTTAGAGAGGACGATGTTTATAACAACCTTCTTTCATCTTTGGATGGTCGAGACGTTGATGTAGTGATGTCAGATATGGCACCAAATATGAGTGGTAATAAAGGTGTTGATATCCCTAGGGCAATGTATTTAGTTGAACTGTGTGTCGAACTTGCTGA
Organism: Thiomicrorhabdus sp.; assembly: GCA_033238645.1. Taxonomy (GTDB): domain Bacteria; phylum Pseudomonadota; class Gammaproteobacteria; order Thiomicrospirales; family Thiomicrospiraceae; genus Thiomicrorhabdus. The sequence goes on along the minus strand of BQXR01000005.1, from coordinate 205,522 downwards.
TCAAGTGTTAAAACAGGATGGTGATTTACTAATGAAGGTTTTCCAAGGTGAAGGCTATGATCAGTTGCTGGCAACCTTGCGGTCTAAATACAAGAAAGTGATTACGAGAAAGCCAGACTCATCCCGCGCTAGAAGTAAGGAAATTTATCTTTTAGCGCGCGGCAAAAAATAAGTTTGATGACTAATTCATAAAATTTATTAATGAAGTATTGTGGTAGAGTAAACAGTTGAAGTTTAAAAAACAGTGTGGAAGTTCTGTTAGATCAGCAGTTTCTAAAGTACAAAGATGGTTAAGGGTAACCAATGAAAAATGATATGTTAAAAAATATGTTGATTTGGGCTGTGGCAGCAATGATATTGATGTCAGTTTTTAATCACTTTAGTGGTCAAGGACAAAATGGAACAAGTCGCTTAGATTATTCTGACTTTATTGATCAGGTTAATTTAGGGCAGGTAAGCAAGGTCTCTATTGAAGGGCCAACTATTCGTGGTGCCTATATTGATGGTACAGCGTTCACTACTTATAACCCTGGTGATCCTGGTTTGATGGGGGATTTACTCTCTAACCACGTTACGGTTAGTGCGCAACCTCCTGAGAAACAAAGCGTTTTAATGCAGATCTTTATCTCTTGGTTCCCTATGTTATTACTGATCGGTGTGTGGATCTTCTTTATGAAGTCCGTCGGTGGTGGAATGGGTGGCAAAGGCGGCCCAATGTCTTTTGGTAAGAGTAAAGCCAAAATGATGAGTGATGATCAGAATAAAGTGACCTTAGATGATGTTGCTGGTGCAGATGAAGCTAAACAGGAAGTAGGTGAGATTGTTGATTTCCTGAGGGATCCGACAAAGTATCAAAATCTAGGTGGAAATATCCCACGTGGTGTATTGATGGTAGGGCCTCCTGGTACGGGTAAAACATTACTGGCAAAAGCCATTGCCGGTGAAGCAAAGGTACCATTCTTTACAATTTCTGGTTCAGACTTCGTAGAGATGTTTGTGGGTGTTGGTGCATCGCGTGTAAGAGATATGTTCGAGCAAGCTAAAGCACATGCACCTTGTATTATCTTTATTGATGAGATTGATGCGGTAGGTCGTAGTCGTGGTTCAGGAATGGGCGGCGGAAATGATGAACGTGAGCAAACATTAAATGCATTGCTTGTTGAGATGGATGGTTTTGAAGGCAGTGAAGGCGTTATTGTGATTGCTGCAACTAACCGCGCTGATGTGTTGGATTCAGCACTGCTTCGTCCAGGTCGTTTTGATCGTCAAGTATCGGTTGGCCTGCCTGATATTAAAGGGCGTGAACAGATCCTTAAAGTTCATATGCGCAAGGTTCCGCTTTCTGATGATGTTCGTCCTTCGTATATTGCACGTGGAACACCTGGTTTTTCTGGTGCTGACTTGGCGAATTTAGTCAACGAAGCAGCGCTATTTGCGGCACGAAACAGCGATAAGTTAGTTACGCAAAAACACTTTGAGCAAGCTAAAGATAAGATTCTTATGGGTGTTGAACGTAAGAGTATGATCATGAGTGAGAAAGAGCGTCGAATGACGGCGTATCATGAGGCTGGTCATGCAATTGTAGGTTGTATTGTGCCTGAGCATGATCCTGTTTATAAAGTAAGTATTATGCCTCGTGGTCGAGCACTTGGTGTAACGATGTATCTTCCAGAAGAGGATAGTTATAGTTACAGCAAACAGAAGTTAGAGAGTCAGCTATCCAGTTTGTATGGTGGTCGTATTGCTGAAGAACAAATCTACGGAGCGGACCTAGTCACAACGGGTGCGAGTAATGATATTGAACGTGCGACGAGTATTGCCCGTAATATGGTTACCAAGTGGGGCTTGTCAGATAGTCTAGGGCCTCTCATGTACGAAGAAGAGGACAAAGGTGGTTTTATGGCCGCTTCTCGTAATGCGAATGTTTCTGAGGAAATTGCACGTTCTATAGATGCTGAAATGCGTAAGATTATTGATCGCAACTACCAAAGGTCGGTCGATATTTTGAAAGAGCATGCTGATGAGCTTGAAATTATGACCAATGCATTAATGGAATTTGAAACGATTGATGCAGATCAGATTAAAAACATCATGGATGGAAAGCCTCCTGGAAAGCCAAAGGATTGGGAGGAGTCTTCTGATGATGATAGTTCCGATTCTGAAGTTCAAAATGATAGTGCTGATGAAATTAAGTCTGAGTCTGTTTCTGATGACTTGAGCGGAGATGACTCTTCTTCTGATCAAGGTGAGCCAAAGCTCCACTAGTTATCTAATTAAACTAATTAAAGCCCCGTTTATTCGGGGTTTTTTTTTGAATGGAGGTTTTATGCTTAGTGTTAATGACCTAGTTGAAGCAAAAAAAATTAAGCAGGGGGGGGGTACCCTTGTGATGGGTATTCTTAATGTAACTCCCGACTCCTTTTATGATGGAGGGTGTTTTAATCATAAATCAGCATTAGAAGAGCGGGTTATAAGTATGATTGATGCGGGTGTTGATATTATTGATATTGGTGGTGAGTCGACCCGCCCGGGTGCTCAGCTGGTCACCTTAGATGAAGAGCTTTCACGTGTAATGCCTGTCATTGAATGGATCACAGAGCAGTTTGACGTAGCAGTCTCCATTGATACTTATAAAACAGAGGTGATGAGAGCGGCTATTGATGCAGGTGTAAGCTTGATTAATGATGTTAATGCTTTACAATCATGTGGCGCTGTAGAAGTCGCGGCTGAATCGGGTGTAGCGGTCTGTTTGATGCATAAGCAGGGAGAGTTTGCTTCTATGCAGGAGGATCCCGTTTATACGGATGTTCTGAGTGAAGTTACTAGTTTTTTATTGGAGCGAGTAAAAGCCTGTGAAGACGCTGGAATATTGTCCAAGAACATTATTTTAGACCCAGGTTTTGGTTTTGGTAAAACACTTGAACATAATGTAGATTTATTTAGAAATCTAGAGCAAATCACCGTATTAAAATACCCAGTATTGGTGGGTGTTTCGCGTAAAAGAATGATTGCAGAGCTCTTAGGTGGGGCATTACCGGATAATCGTCTGGTAGGTAGTGTAACGTCAGCAGTGTTGGCTGCTCTAAAAGGTGCGAGTATCGTTCGAGTGCACGATGTCAAAGAGACCGTTGATGCGCTGCGTATTGCGGCGAGTTTGAAGTAGTAAGAAATACAGAATTTAGTTTGAGAAGGTTAGTTTGGATATGCAGAATCAAAAGAAATATTTTGGCACAGATGGTATTCGAAATCGTGTCGGTAAGGGCATGATTAGTCCAGATCAAATCTTGAAACTAGGTTGGGCCGTTGGAAAGGTTATGCGTGCGCGCGGACAAAGCACTGTCATGATCGGTAAGGATACTCGCATTTCAGGTTATATGTTTGAGTCTGCTCTCGAGGCAGGTTTGATTTCTGCTGGTGTTGATGTGATGTTGCTAGGCCCTATGCCGACACCTGCCGTTGCCTATCTGACTCAAACCTTTCATGCTGACATGGGTATAGTCATTAGTGCGTCGCACAATCCTCATTACGATAATGGTATTAAGTTCTTCTCTTCTACAGGTAGAAAAATTAGTGATGAAGTAGAGTTTGAGATTGAGCAGGTATTTGAAGAAGAAATAGAGACGGTTTCATCTGAGTTACTGGGTAAAGCTCGTCGAATTGACGATGCACCCGGTAGATACATCGAGTTCTGTAAAAGCACATTTTCAGCCTCTAAAAAGTTAGATGGTTTGAAGATCGTTTTGGATTGTGCTCATGGGGCTACCTATCATGTTGCACCAAGTGTTTTTGAAGAGCTTGGTGCAGAAGTTATTATCATAGGTGCTGAACCTGATGGTTTAAATATTAATAGCGGTTGTGGTGCGACACATCTTGAGCTTCTTAAGAAAACGGTTGTCGAGCACTATGCTGACTTTGGCATCGGCTTTGATGGTGATGGTGATCGTGTAATGATGGTAGATGAGCAGGGTGTTGTTCTTGACGGTGATGCCATACTCTATCTATTAGCGACAGCAGGCAAAAATAAGATCTCTGCAGTAGCAGGAACTGTAATGAGCAACCTGGGGGTTGAAAACGCCCTTAAAGCCAAAGGTATCGAGCTACATAGAACGTCTGTTGGTGACCGCTATGTGATGGAGTGCTTGGTTCAGAATGAGTTGATATATGGTGCTGAACCTTCAGGGCATGTTCTATGTCTTGATAAGACAACAACAGGTGATGGAATTGTCGCTGCACTTCAGGTGCTTTCAGCTGTCGTTGATAGTGGGAAAAGTTTGCTTCAACTGAAAGGTGAGCTTGAGATGTATCCTCAGGTTTTAAAGAATGTTGAAGTTGAGGATGCCTCTGGCCTAAGTACGAACTTGCCACTTAAAGAGCGAATTACGCTGCTCGAAAATCAAATGGGTGCATCGGGTCGAATTTTAATAAGGGCATCGGGTACTGAGCCTTTAATAAGGGTCATGGTCGAAGGGCAGGACTCTGTGATTGTTGAAAAAGTAGCCCAAGAACTGGTTAATTTAGTTAAATCAGAATTTTCTTAAAATTTCAATGTTGTTTTTAGTGGAATAAACCGCTACCATTGTGAAACTTTTGTGTCGGAGAATATCAAATGAGAAAGCCATTTGTTGCTGGGAACTGGAAAATGCACGGTTCTAAAGCATTTATTTTGAATTTAATATCGGGTTTAAATTCAAAGGTAGGAGAGGTTAATGGTGTTGATATAGCAGTATGTCCACCTTCGTTATACATTGACTATACAAATCGCAGTTTGTCTACTGATGCGATCGCCGTTGGTGCCCAAAATATGGCCGAAGAGCCACATCAAGGTGCGTTTACTGGTGAGAACTCAGTTGCAATGCTGAAAGATTTGGGATGTCATTATGTTATTTTAGGACATTCTGAACGTCGAGCTATCTATGGTGAAACAGACTTAGAAGTCGCTGCGAAAGTTCAAGTTGCATTGAATGGTGGTGTTGTGCCAATTCTTTGTGTCGGTGAAACGTTAAAAGAACGTGAATCAGGCGTGATGGAAACAGTTATTTCAGCACAGCTAGATGCTGTCTTAGCTGTTGTTGGCATCACTGCATTTGAAAAAATTGTAATTGCTTATGAGCCAGTTTGGGCTATTGGAACAGGCGTAACTGCTTCACCTCAACAAGCTCAAGATGTACACGCGTTTATCCGTGGCAAGTTAGCGGGTTTAGATTCAGTAATTGCAGAAAAAGTCATTATTCAGTACGGCGGCAGTGTCAAGCCAGGTAATGCAGAAGAGTTATTTGGCCAGCCTGATATTGATGGCGGTTTAATTGGTGGAGCATCTCTTGATGCTGACGACTTTATTGCTATTTGCAAAGCGGCAGGTGTTTAATGTTTGAAATTGTTTTAGTGGTGCATATTCTTATTGCATTCGTATTAATCGTATTAGTTTTGCTTCAGCACGGAAAAGGTGCTGATGCAGGTGCAAATTTTGGTGGCGGAGGATCTTCGCAATCAGTATTTGGTAGTGCTGGCTCAGGGACATTCTTATCGAGAATGACTGCTGTAGTTGCAGCGTGCTTTTTTGTAACTAGTTTGACGCTGGCTTATATTGCAAGCCAACAAGCAAAAGGTTACCAAAGTGTTACTAAGGAAGTTGCAAGTGAACAGGTGAAAAACCCTGATTCACCTGTTATTCCTGAGTAATACAACAAAGCCGATGTGGTGAAATTGGTAGACACGCTACCTTGAGGGGGTAGTGGCGTAAGCTGTGCCGGTTCGAGTCCGGCCATCGGCACCATATTTAGAGCTACTAGTAAAATAGTAGTCAATTTAATGCTAGACGAGGTCAGTACCCATGCTAGAGAACTATCTTCCAGTCCTGGTTTTTATTGTACTAGGCGCGTTATTCGGTGTAGGTCCGATATTAATCGGTTACTTGCTAGGTCCGAAGAAACCCAACGCTGAAAAAAACTCACCCTATGAGTGTGGGTTTGAAGCCTTTGAAGATGCGCGTATGAAATTTGATGTACGCTTCTATCTTGTGGCAATCTTGTTTATTATCTTCGATTTAGAAATTGCCTTCTTATTCCCTTGGGCTATCGTATTAGATGAGATAGGGACATTTGGTTTACTTGCAATGGGTGTTTTCTTGTCATTGCTTGTGGTTGGTTTTATCTACGAGTGGAGAAAAGGAGCGCTGGAATGGGAGTAGAAGGTGTTCTAAAAGAAGGGGTTGTTACAACCTCAGCAGATAAATTAATTAACTGGGCGCGTACTGGTTCTCTTTGGCCAATGACTTTTGGTTTGGCTTGTTGTGCTGTCGAGATGATGCATGCAGGAGCTTCGCGTTATGATTTGGATCGTTTCGGAATTATCTTCCGCCCAAGTCCAAGACAGTCAGATGTGATGGTCGTAGCAGGAACACTGGTTAACAAAATGGCACCTGCTCTGCGTAAAGTTTATGATCAGATGGCCGAGCCTCGTTGGGTGATCTCGATGGGATCATGTGCTAATGGTGGTGGTTACTATCATTATTCATACTCTGTTGTCAGAGGGTGTGATCGTATCGTACCTGTCGATGTTTATGTGCCTGGGTGTCCTCCTACTGCGGAAGCACTTCTCTATGGGATTATTCAGTTACAGAATAAGATCAAACGTACAAACACAATTGCTCGCTAACCATTGAACAAAAGTAGTTTTACTATGAAACAGTCAGTATTAGATTTACAAAATAGATTAAATGAAGTTTTAAGCACTGCAGTGGTTACGTCAGTCATTGATGTTAATGAGCTTACGGTAGAGTTAGTCGCTTCGGGCGCTTTAGATGCGTTTAAAAAAATTAAAGACACTTTAGGCTTTGAGCAGTTAATTGATCTTTGTGGTGTTGATTATTTAGATTATGGTCAGGCTAACTGGGAAACCATGACAGCGGTCAATAAAGGTTTCAGCAGGGGGGTATTTGACTTTGCTGAAGATCAAACTGACGAGATCCTTGATATGCCTAGACGTTTTGCAGTCGTCTATCACTTTCTGTCCATTCAAAATAATGTCCGTTTACGTGTCAAAGTTTATCCTGATACAACTCAAATGCCAATGGTTGAAAGTGTCATAAGTCTCTGGAATTGTGCAGACTGGTTTGAGCGTGAAGCATTTGATATGTTTGGTATCCTATTTAATGGTCATCCTGATTTGCGTCGTATCCTAACTGACTATGGTTTTGTCGGTCATCCGTTAAGAAAGGACTTCCCATTAACAGGTCATGTTGAAATGCGCTACGACTCTGAAAAAGGTCGTGTTGTTTATGAACCTGTCTCTATTGAGAATAGAGTGAACGTTCCAAGAGTGATTCGTAAACAATCACCTCAAAATGTGTAATTAGGAATAACAAATGCCAGAAATTCGTAACTATACCCTCAACTTTGGTCCACAGCATCCATCCGCACATGGTGTACTTCGCCTAATCCTTGAGTTGGATGGTGAAACGATCGTTCGTTCTGATCCTCATATTGGTCTTTTACATCGTGGAACTGAAAAGCTAGCTGAATATAAAACCTATAATCAATCTATTGGTTATATGGATCGCTTAGATTATGTTTCTATGATGAGTAATGAGCACGCCTATGTTATGGCAATTGAAAAAATGCTCAAGATTGAAGTGCCAGAACGTGCACAATATATTCGAGTATTATTTGATGAGATTACTCGAATTCTAAACCATTTAATGTGGCTTGGAGCACACGCGTTAGATATCGGTGCTATGACTGTTTTCCTTTATGCCTTTCGTGAACGTGAAGATCTAATGGATTGCTATGAGGCCGTATCAGGTGCTCGTATGCATGCTGCTTACTACCGCCCAGGTGGAGTCTATCGTGACTTGCCAGATACAATGGCAAAGCATGCTGAGTCTAAATGGCATTCTGGTGAGAAGTTAAATAAATTAAATAAAGATCGTGAAGGTTCTCTTCTTGATTTTATTGAAGCATTCACAAAGCGTTTTCCTGGTTATATTGATGAGTACGAGACGCTGCTAACAGATAACCGTATTTGGAAACAACGTACTGTAGATATCGGAATTGTCTCTCCTGAAAGAGCTTTACAGCTTGGGTTTACAGGCCCAATGCTTCGTGGCTCTGGCATTGAGTGGGATCTGCGTAAGAAACAGCCTTATGAGGTTTATGACAAATTAGAATTTGATATTCCTGTTGGTAAAACGGGTGATTGTTATGATCGTTATTTGGTACGCATTGCGGAGATGCGTGAATCCAATAAAATCATTATGCAGTGTGTTGATTGGCTAAATGCTAATCCAGGTCCTGTCATGAGTGATGACAATAAAGTGGCGCCTCCTAAACGTGAAGATTCTAAAGCAAATATGGAAGCACTGATTCACCACTTTAAGTTATTTTCTGAAGGTTATTCTGTGCCAGAAGGCGAAGCTTATTCAGCCGTTGAGCATCCAAAAGGCGAGTTTGGGATTTATATGGTTTCAGATGGTGCAAACAAACCTTATCGTATGAAGGTAAGAGCGCCTGGATTTGTTCACTTGGCATCCCTTAATGAGATGATTCAAGGTCATATGATTGCTGATGTTGTTTCTATTATTGGTACACAGGATATTGTTTTTGGAGAGGTAGATCGATGAGTTCACCAATGAACACAGAAAATTTCATCCAAGGTGATGTAAAAAAACGAATTGATAAGTGGATTTCAAACTATCCAGTAGAGCAGAGACAGTCTGCTTGTATGGCTGCTTTACGTATCGTACAAGAGGTACATCATGGGTATCTGACAACGGATCTAATGGATCAAATTGCAGACTATCTAGAAATGACACCTATCTCGGTTTATGAAGTAGCGACCTTCTACGGTAACTATGAGCACGCACCAGTTGGAGAGATCAAGATCAACCTTTGTAACAGTATTTCATGCATGTTACGTGGTGGTGAAGACATTCTTGCACACTTGGAGAAAAAATATGACATTAAACCAGGTGAAATAAGCAAGGATGGAAGGTTCTCAATCAAAAAGGTTGAGTGTCTAGGCGCCTGTGGTGGAGCCCCAATGATGCAGATTGGTAAAATATATTACGAAGATTTGACTGAAGCATCAGTTGATAAAATTCTAGATGGTATGGAGTAGTTTTATGGTCGTACAAAATGAAAATTGCTTCCGTTTGAACCACCTAGAAAACTCTTGGGACATTGATATATATGTCGCCAATGGTGGTTACAAAATTTGGAAAAAAGTTTTAGCGGGTGAGTTAGAGCCGGTTGATATTATCGACGAAGTTAAAGCGTCTAATATTCGTGGTCGTGGTGGAGCTGGTTTCCCGACAGGATTGAAGTGGAGTTTTATGAACCGCTTTGCGCCAGGCGAAAAGTACATTGTCTGTAACTCTGATGAGGGCGAGCCCGGTACTTTTAAGGATCGCGATATTCTTCGTTATAACCCTCATGCGCTGGTTGAAGGAATGATGATTGCAGGTTATGTTATTGGCGCATCTTCTGGTTATAACTATATCCGTGGCGAGTTTTGGGAACCATATAAGCGTTTTACCAATGCCATAAATCAAGCGAGAGAAGCCGGTCTGCTTGGAAAAAATATCCTAGACTCAGGTTATGACTTTGATCTTTATGCTCACTTAGGTGCAGGTGCGTATATCTGTGGTGAAGAGACAGCATTAATTGAGTCAATAGAAGGTAAGAAAGGTCAGCCTCGTTTTAAACCACCTTTCCCAGCAAGTTTTGGCCTATATGGTCGACCAACAACCATTAACAATACTGAAACACTAGCTTCGATCCCAATGATTCTTTCTGAAGGCGGAGAGTGGTTTGATGAGTTAGGTGTTAAGAATGCCGGTGGCACAAAATGTTTCTCTGTCTCTGGTCATGTTAGTAAACCTGGAAACTTCGAAGTTAGAATGGGAACACCGTTCAAAGACCTTTTGGAATTATCTGGTGGCATCTGGAAAGGACGCAAGCTTAAGTGTGTTATTCCTGGTGGTGCTTCAACTGCATTTCTTCCTGCTGAAAAGGCAATGGAAATGAATATGGATTACGATTCTATTGCTAAAGCAGGTTCATTCCTTGGTGCTGGTTCAATGATTGTCATGGATGATCAGACGGATATCGTTAAGGTATGTGAGAACCTAAGTCATTTCTACTGGGATGAATCTTGTGGTCAGTGCTCTCCTTGTCGAGAAGGGACTGGTTGGTTATATAGAGTTCTTAAGCGTATTCGTGCTGGGCAAGGTCGTCCAGAAGATATTGATGCACTTAAAGATGTTACAGGCAAAATCATGGGTAATGTTATCTGTGGTTTAGGGGATGCGGCTACGATCGCATTAACCAGTGCTCTTGAACATTATGAAGAAGAATTTGTTCACTATATTGAACATGGTTGCAGTATTTACGACCGTAAATAAACCGTTTAAAAAGTTTTATTGAACGTTGTTAAGTAAATCAAAATTTAGGTTATGAAATTATGGTAAAAGTCGAGATAAACGGACAAGTTATTGAAGCCCAAGAAGGTGACATGCTGATTGATGTTGCTGACGGTGCGCAGATTGCTATTCCCCGTTTTTGTTACCACAAGAAACTGTCAATTGCAGCAAACTGCCGCATGTGTCTTGTAGAAGTTGAGGGTGCATGGAAAGCATTGCCTGCTTGTGCGACACCTGTTACTGATGGTATGAAAGTTCATACAAAGTCAGCTAAGGCCGTTGCAGCACAGAAATCTGTAATGGAGTTTTTACTAATCAATCACCCGCTTGATTGCCCAATCTGTGATCAAGGTGGAGAGTGTGAACTACAAGATGTCGCTGTCAATTATGGTGATGATGTATCACGCTACTCTGAATCAAAACGCATTGTTGCTGACCAAGATGCTGGCTCGTTAATTAAAACTGATATGACGCGCTGTATTCACTGTACTCGCTGTGTCCGCTTCGGCCAAGAAATTGCTGGAATGAAAGAGATGGGTGCGACAGGCCGTAGTGACTGGATGTCTATTGGAACTTATATTGAGAAATCAATTTCATCAGAAATGTCTGGAAATATGATTGATTTATGTCCAGTAGGTGCTCTAACATCTAAGCCATTTAGATTTTCAGCTCGCCCATGGGAGTTGAAATCACACAAATCAATTTCTGCACACGACAGTATGGGTTCCAACATTACAGTTCATTCGAAGAACAATGAAGTTAAACGTGTCGTACCTCGTGATAATGAATCTATTAATGAGATTTGGTTGTCAGATAGAGACCGTTTCTCATATGAAGGAATCAATTCTCAAGAGCGTCTAACTCAGCCAATGATCAAAGAGAACAACGAGTGGCGTGAGGTTGAGTGGGAAACAGCTCTTGAATTTGCTGTTGATGGTTTATCTGATGTGCTTACTAAGAGTAAAGACATTGGTGTGCTTGCCTCAGCTAACTCTACAATCGAAGAACTTCATTTGCTGCAAAAATTAGCACGTGGATTGGGTGTCGAAAATATTGATCATCGTCATCGTCAAGTTGATTTCACAACAGATAAGGCTGGTTTCAATACGCCTTCCTTAGTACATGAGATCGCTGATGTTGAAAAATTAGATGCACTATTAATTGTTGGTTCGTATTTACGCAAAGAACTACCGATCCTCAACCACCGTGTTCGTAAGGCCGTATTAGATGGCGCTAAGGCCATTGTACTTAATCCAACCGAATTGGAATTCAACTACAAAATAGTACAGGGATCATCTGATGCAGGGATGGTTGCTGATCTAGCCGGTATTGCAAAGGCCTTAGTTGGCCTTTCAGGAAAATCTGATCAGGCATGGTTAAAGGACGTTACACCAACAGAATCACAAATTGTAATTGCGAAGACACTTGTTGATGCAGAATCTGCCGCTATTTTTGTTGGTCAGATAAGTCAACATCATAGTGATTATGCTGTAATTCAAAAACTAGCTGCACTCATAGCTGAAAACTCAGATGCTAAATTGAGTATTTTGCCAAATGCGGCTAATGAAGTTGGTGCTCATTTAGTAGATTTCTTACCTAAATCTGGTAAGAATAGTCACGAGATGATCACTACTGCTATGAAAGCTTTTATTAATTTGAATGTTGAACCAGAAGCTGACTTTTCTAATTCTGCTGCTGCTCTGTCAGCAATGAACACTGCTGCTTTTGTGGTTAACCTGACCGCCTTTGATAGTGATACCCAGCGTGATTATGCTGATGTTATGTTACCTATTGCTACTTTTGCAGAAACGGCAGGTACATTTGTCAATGCAACGGGGACTAAACAGTCTTTCAAGATGGCTGTAGAGCCTAAAGGCCAATCTAAAGCCGCTTGGAAAATCTTACGTGTTCTAGGGAATATGTTTGATCTAGAGGGCTTTGATTACACTCACTCGAATGAGGTTTTGCAAGATGTATTAGATAATAAGGCATCTTCTATAGACTTCTCGGCGATTGAGTGTCAATTACCAAATAATAACGATTCGGCTGTACAGCTGATATCACCTTATGAAGTTGATGCATTAGTTCGTAGATCACCATCACTACAAGCGACACCTGATGCAGATGCCGCCACAATGGGTAGAGGATAATATTGATGTTTGATGCAATCCAAGCTTTTTTATCAGGCTTCTTATTTGATTGGTTAGCGATTCTTCTGACTTTAGTAATACAAACAGTGGTAGTTGTTCTACCAATTATGCTTGTTGTTGCTTGGTTGACTTATGCTGAACGTAAAGTTATCGGTTTTATGCAAGTACGCATGGGGCCTAACCGTGTAGGTCCTTTAGGTTTGTTACAACCTATTGCAGATGCTTTAAAGCTAATGAACAAAGAAGTGATCTTTCCGGATCAAGCTAATAAGTATTTATTTATTATTGCACCAATTTTGGCATTAGCACCCGCTGTTGCAGGTTGGGCTGTTATACCATTTGCGGATGGAATGGTAGTGTCAGATATTAATGCAGGGCTTCTGTATGTATTGGCCGTCACCTCCATTATGGTTTATGGAACCATTGTTGCCGGTTGGGCATCCAACTCTAAGTATGCCTTCCTAGGAGCCCTTCGAGGTTCAGCACAAAAGATCTCTTATGAAATCGCAATGGGTTTCGCTCTGGTAACCGTACTTATGATTGCTGGAAGTATGAATTTGACAGATATTGTTAATGGTCAACAGGGGGGGGTATGGAACTGGTACCTTCTACCTCTATTACCCATGTTCTTTGTCTATTTTATTTCTGGATTAGCTGAAACTAACCGTACACCGTTTGATGTAATAGAGGGTGAAGCGGAGATTGTTGCTGGTTTCCATGTTGACTATTCAGGTATGACATTTGGTGTTTTCATGCTTGCTGAATATGCAATGATGATCCTAATTTCATTCATGACCTCTATTATGTTTCTAGGGGGTTGGCTCTCTCCATTTGAAGGTATTCCTGGATTAGAGGCTCTGTTCTCTTGGGTTCCTCAATTGGGTTGGTTGGCATTTAAAGTTTCTTTATTACTATTTATATTTTTATGGTTAAGAGCGACTTTCCCAAGATATCGTTATGATCAGTTAATGCGTCTAGGTTGGAAGGTATTGATTCCTTTGACTATCGTTTGGGTGTTCGTTGTAGGTGCAATGAAGTACTTTAGTTTTGGTCCTTGGTTTAACTAATTTAGAGGGTGACATGGGTAGATTTTTAAAACATCAAATAAAGACATGGGGCCTAACTGAGTTATTCAGAGGGCTTAGTGTTACGGGTAAATACTTCTTCAAAAAGAAGATTACAGTACGTTACCCAGAAGAGAAAACACCGTTATCTCCTCGTTTTAGGGGACACCACGCTCTGCGAAAGTATGAAAATGGTGAGGAGCGCTGTATCGCTTGTAAGCTTTGCGAAGCAGTTTGTCCTTCAAATGCAATCACGATTGAATCAGAAGAACGTGATGATGGCTCTAGAAGAACCACTCAATATGACATTGATATGTTTAAGTGTATCTACTGTGGTTTCTGTGAAGAAGCTTGTCCAGTAGATGCAATCGTTGAAACAAGAATCTTTGAGTATGACTTCCAGGAACGTGGTCCTCATATAAAAACCAAGGATGATCTTTTAGCCTTTGGTGATAAACACGAAGCTCAAATTGCTGCAGATCGTGCAGTTGATGCCAAGTATCGATAACGGAAAGCGAACTTAATATGACATTTGAACTATTAATTTTTTATGTACTCGCTGCGATCGCAGGTGTTTCAGGTTTAATGATGATTACCATCAAAGATCCTGTTAAAGCAGCGTTATGGTTAGTACTAGCCTTTATTGCAACCGCTGGTGTATGGATCACCGCTCAAGCCGAGTTTCTAGGCTTAGTGTTGGTACTTGTATACGTCGGTGCTGTAATGGTTTTATTCCTTTTTGTAGTCATGATGTTAGATATTAACTTATCCATCATGAAAGAAGGTTTCACGAAATATTTACCGCTCGGCCTAATGGCTTCAGCAGCAATATTTTCTATTATGTACGTTGTTTTGGGTCCTGATACCTTTGGTTTAGAAGTAACTGGCGCGCCAGTTGTTCATCCTGCAGACTACAGTAATACTAAGGCGATCGGTGTTCAGTTATACACTAATCATGTTTATTCATTTATTCTTGCTGCAGTGTTGTTACTACTGGGTATTGTTTCCGCCATTGCTTTAACGCTACGTCGTAGACCATCTACTGAAGTTAAGCGTCAAGATGTGAGTAAGCAGGTACAGACACTTGCTGTTGATCGTTTCAAAATGGTCAAGATGGAATCGGTTGTTGAAAAAGAAGTTGAGCCTAAAGAGGAGGAAAAGAAATGATTGCTTTATCTGATTACCTAATCTTTGGTGCAGTACTTTTTATGATTAGTATGGCGGGGATTTTCTTAAATAGAAAAAATGTGATTGTCATTCTAATGTCAATTGAACTGCTTCTTCTGGCTGTTAATACAAATTTAGTTGCCTTTTCGCACTACCTGAATGATGTGACGGGCCAGATTTTCGTCTTCTTTATCCTAACGGTTGCGGCTGCTGAAGCTGCAATTGGTTTAGCGATTATTGTATTAGTTTATCGTAAGCGTAAGAGCATCAATGTTGATGATCTTGGCACACTTAAGGGGTAGTTGTTAATGTTACATACACTTTTAACTTTAATTCTTGTTTCCCCTCTAATCGGTGCTGCGATTGCTGGTTTAGCAGGTAGACAAATAGGCCGTAAGGGTGCGCATACAGTCGCCATCTTAGGTGTGACCATCTCGATGGTGTTATCTGCTTATATCTTCAATATGTTTGTATTGAATGACGCTGAAGCTTATAACGCTAGCCTCTATACTTGGATGGTCACTGATGGGATTCGTTTTGAAATTGGTTTTATGATTGATGAGTTGTCAGCAACTATGATGATGCTGGTTACATTTGTCTCTCTAATGGTGCATATCTACACGGTAGGTTATATGGATCATGATGAGGATTATGATCACAATGATCCTTACTATCAGCGTTTCTTTAGTTATATCTCATTGTTTACTTTCTCAATGCTTTCATTGGTTATGGCAAATAATTTCTTGCAGCTGTTCTTTGGTTGGGAAGCAGTAGGGCTAGTTTCTTACCTATTGATTGGTTTCTATATGAAGCGAGAGTCGGCTATTCAAGCCAATATGAAAGCCTTCTTGGTCAACCGTGTGGGTGATTTTGGGTTTATTCTTGGGATTGCTGTGGTATTCGTCTATTTTAATACGATGGACTACCAGGAATTCTTCGCTCAGTTATCGGCTAACGGTGACGTGATGATAGAAATCATTCCAGGTGTAGAGTGGTCAATGATTACGCTTATGCTGATCCTCCTGTTTGTTGGAGCGATGGGAAAATCAGCTCAGATGCCTTTACATGTTTGGCTTCCAGAATCAATGGAAGGTCCGACACCTATCTCAGCTCTGATTCACGCAGCAACCATGGTTACAGCAGGGGTCTTTATGATCGCCCGACTATCACCAGCGTTTGAAATGTCTGAAACAGCGTTAAGTGTCGTCATGATCATTGGTGCGCTAACTGCGTTCTTCATGGGTCTATTAGGTCTTATTCAGAATGACATTAAGCGTGTTGTTGCTTATTCGACGCTTTCTCAACTTGGTTTCATGATTGCCGCAATGGGAGCTTCAGCTTACGCTGCAGGTATGTTCCATGTACTGACTCACGGTTTCTTTAAAGCATTGTTGTTCTTAGGTGCTGGTTCGGTCATTATTGCAATGCACCATAAACAAGATATTCGTGACATGGGCGGACTGGCTAAATATATGCCGATCACTTATGCTGCTATGTTGATTGGTTCTTTAGCGCTGATTGGTTTCCCAGGGTTCTCAGGATTCTTCTCTAAAGATAGTATCTTATTATCTATTGATGCATCAGAACGTTTCGGTTCAGGCTTTGCCTATCTATTGTTGATGATGGGTGTATTTATCACCGCATTCTATAGCTTTCGTATGTTCTTCTTAGTGTTCCATGGTAAAGAGAGCGAATATGTTAGAACCCATAAGATTAAAGAGTCTCCATGGGTTGTTACTGTTCCGTTGATATTGTTAGCTATTCCTGCTGCATTAATGGGTATTCCAATGATTGCCCCAATGTTAGATGGAACTTACTTCGGTAATGCGATTCAGATTCTGCCGCAGAATGATGTGATGCTATCTGTTTATAACAACTATTTCCATGGTGCAGTAAATTTGATCTTACATGCCTTTATGACACTACCTGTTGCTTTAGCGCTTTCTGGTGTCTTCTTAGCATGGTTGATGTATATCAAAGTACCTAGTATTCCTGGCAAGCTAAAATCAATGTGTCCTCGTGGTTTCTATGTGCTTGATAGTGCCTATGGTTTTGATCGTCTAAATGAGATTATCTTTGTTGATGGTTACAAAAAGTTGAGTAGCTTCTCTAGTAAGACAATCGATACTAAGTTTATCGATACAGGAATGGTTACAAATACTTTCATGGCAATTGAGAACGCTGGACAGACATTACGTCAAGCCCAGACGGGTTATATGTATCACTATGCGTTTGTTATGATTCTAGGCTTGCTATCAATGCTAGTTTGGACCCTTTGGTAATTTAAAGAATAAGATATAAGGAAATGGATTTCATGCTTACAGGCTTTCCTATTTTAAGCACATTAATTTGGCTTCCAATCATTGGTGGTTTACTTGTGCTCTTTGCTGGGCGTAGTAACCCAGCACTAGCAAAATGGTTATCATTAGCTACGGTTGGATTAACATTTATTCTTTCACTTCAGTTGTGGACAGGATTTGATTTAACAACTGCTGCAATGCAATTTGAAGAAAAAGTACCTTGGATACCAATGTACAACGTCAATTACCATCTTGGTGTTGATGGGCTTTCTATGCCACTTATTTTGTTGACTACTTTCACTCAGGTGCTTGTTATTGCATCTGCATGGGACGTGATTAAAGAACGCGTTGAACAGTACATGGGCGCCTTCCTCATTATGGGCGGTATCATGGTTGGTGTTTTTGCAGCGCTTGATTCAATACTGTTCTATGTATTCTGGGAAGCGTTATTGATTCCAATGTTTATCGTTATCGGTAAATGGGGTGGAAAGCGTCGTGTTTATGCAACGCTTAAGTTCTTCCTATATACGTTCTTAGGTTCAGTATTTATGCTGGTTGCATTCTTGTATATGTATTACAAGTCAGGAAGTTTCTCAATTTTAGACTTCCAAGCAATGCATATAGGTATGACAGCTCAGATCTTTATTTTCTTAGCATTCTTGGTAGCCTTTGCCGTCAAGATCCCAATGTTCCCAGTACATACTTGGTTGCCAGATGCGCACGTTGAAGCACCGACAGCTGGTTCTGTTGTACTAGCCGCGATTATGTTGAAAATGGGTGGTTATGGTTTCGTGCGTTTCAGTCTGCCGATTACCCCTGATGCATCAATGACATTAGACTGGTTAGTGATTGGTCTGTCTTTAATTGCCATTGTTTATATAGGTATTGTTGCACTTGCTCAAACAGATATGAAAAAGCTAGTAGCTTACTCCTCTATCTCACATATGGGTTTCGTAACTCTAGGTCTGTTCTTAGTTTATGACATTATTCAAAATACAGGTTCAATGCAAGGTGCGCAACTAGGTATGGAAGGTGCGATGGTTCAGATGATCTCGCACGGTTTCATCTCCGGTGCGATGTTCCTAGCAATTGGTGTCTTATATGATCGTATGCATACTCGTGAAATTTCAGCTTATGGTGGTGTGGTAAACACCATGCCGTGGTTCGTTATGTTCGCAGTACTGTTTTCGATGGCCAACGTTGGTTTACCAGGAACGTCAGGTTTTGTTGGTGAGTTCATGGTCATCCTTGCCGCTTTTAAAGCGAACATCTGGTACGGTGTTCTAGCAGCAACTACCTTAATTATCGGTGCGGGTTATACCTTATGGATGGTTAAGCGTGTTTTCTTTGGCGCAGTTGCTAATGAAAATGTTGAAAAGCTTGAAGATCTTAACAAGCGCGAGTTTGCCATTATGACAACGCTTGCAATCTTTGTTATTGCGCTTGGTGTATATCCAGGTCCACTAATTGAAGTCATGCATACTTCTGTTGAACAGTTACTTGTTCAAGCAACAACTTCAAAACTTTAATTAGGAATAGGTGAGTTAACCATATGAATTTTGTTATTCCATCATTTGCACCAGCTATACCAGAAATGGTGCTATTAGCATTGATTTCTATTCTGCTGATAGCAGATACTATCTGGTCAAAGCGCTTTCAGTTTGCGACCTATTACGCAACTCAAATTAGTTTATTAGTTGTTGCCTTTTTAATTTTTACGAGCTTCTCTTTAGAGCAAGTAATTACCTTTGATGGT
Source organism: Thiomicrorhabdus sp. (assembly GCA_033238645.1). GTDB lineage: Bacteria > Pseudomonadota > Gammaproteobacteria > Thiomicrospirales > Thiomicrospiraceae > Thiomicrorhabdus. The sequence continues at coordinate 186,668 of BQXR01000005.1, read as the reverse complement.
AGTTTTGTTCGTGACAGCTTCTCTGATGTACTTAAGTTATTTACCATTGTTGTATCAATGGGTGTTTTCTTCTTTTCAAGAGAGTACCTAATGCAGCAAAAGTTCTACAGTGGTGAGTTCTTTGTTCTGGGGCTATTTAGTGTTCTAGGTATGTTTGTGATGATTTCTGCACACAACATGATCACTATGTATCTTGGGTTAGAGATAATGTCTTTAGCGATCTATGCAATGATTGCTCTGCGTAAAGACTCAGCTCATGCTTTAGAAGCAGCATTAAAGTATTTTGTACTAGGTGCTTTAGCGACAGGAATGTTGCTGTATGGTTTCTCTATGATCTACGGAGCAACAGGTTCTATTACTTTCCCAGAGATTGCTAAGATTATCTCTGAAGGTAATGCTGATAGTACAGTGCTCGCTTTTGGTGTAGTCTTTGTCGTGATCGGTTTAGCATTTAAACTGGGCGCGGTACCTTTTCACATGTGGGTTCCTGATGTTTATCAAGGCTCTCCAACAGGGGTGACGCTATTCCTTGGAACGGCACCAAAGATTGCTGCTTTTGCGATGCTTTATCGTCTACTTGCGGAAGGTATGCCAAACTTGGTCCATGATTGGCAACAATTAATCATTATGCTGTCAATCTTATCAATGGTCGTTGGTGCTATTGTCGCAATTGTTCAAACTAACTTGAAACGTATGCTGGCCTACTCAGGTATCGGACATATGGGCTTCCTTCTATTAGGTGTGATCGCTGCAACACCTGAAGGTTATGCTGCTTCTATGTTCTATGTTGTTGTTTATGCAATGACTGGGGTTGCAGGTTTCGGTATGATTGTTGCACTGTCTCGTACAGGTAATGAGTTTGATCTGATTGAAAACTTCAAAGGGTTAAATGCCCGCAATCCATGGTTAGCATTGATGATGATGATTATCATGTTCTCAATGGCTGGTATCCCACCATTCATTGGCTTCTGGGCTAAGATCATTGTGATAGAAGAAGTGGTTCAGGCAGGCTTTACTTGGATTGCAGTGGTTGCGGTTATTGCAGCAGTTATTAGTGCCTTCTATTACTTGAAGGTGGTTAAAGCGATGTACTTTGATCAGCCTGATGATACGACCAAGCTAGAGCCAGTGAGTTCTAATTTGGCAGTGGGTGTCAGTACTGCAGCATTGCTATTACTTGTATTAGGTGTGATGCCTAGCTCAATGATAGAGATGTTCTTTCTGAGCTTAAGTGCTACATAGATTTAGTTAGTTTTACTTGAAAAGCCCGATTTTCGGGCTTTTTTTATTTAAAGGGTTAGTTGTATGGATTTGGATCAATCGGTTTGGTTGTTATTAATCACAGGCTTTGTGTTAGCTAATGTCCCATTTTTTATGGGAAATAGACTTTTCTTGTTTATTAAAATAGCGCATAAATCTGTATTGGTTAACTTTATAGAGTGGTTTTTCTATTTTGTTATCACTGGCTTATTTGCCTATTTACTTGAAAATAAGAGTATGGGCCATGTTGCTAGTCAAACGTGGGAGTTCTATACAATTACATTATTTATGTTTCTAATCTTTGCATTTCCTGGTTTTATCTATCGTTATAACCTGAACCAATTTATAAACAAAAATAAAGCTTAAATAAAGCACTGTAGGGGTTGTGTTAATCCATAAACTCCCTATAATACGCCACATCGAAACGAGTTATTAGTTTCGTAGATACACATTGTCGCGGGGTGGAGCAGCTTGGTAGCTCGTCGGGCTCATAACCCGAAGGTCATAGGTTCAAATCCTGTCCCCGCTACCACATTTTAAGGCTAGATTTTCAAACACAGTATTGTGGAATGATGTCTGGCTTTTATTCAAAATTGTATCTTATATTGTCGCGGGGTGGAGCAGCTTGGTAGCTCGTCGGGCTCATAACCCGAAGGTCATAGGTTCAAATCCTGTCCCCGCTACCACATTTCTAAAGCCAGATTTTCAAGCACAGCATTGTGGATTGAGGTCTGGCTTTTTATTTCCTGTCTATTTTATTGTCCAGTTATTCTCAGTTCAAGTTATTGCCCTATATCAAACTGTATTCATATTATCCAAGTCTATCCAGCAGTCAGATAATTCGATTAAATACTTTCATCCTATTCCGAAATAGATTACTCGTACTCTGTATGCATACGAATGCTAGTCAAGAATCTTTAGGTTGAGTGAGATTGCTAACCGAGTGGTCTGAGTGGTAGGAGTGGGTGTTCATGTTCGCAGGTTTGCTGTTGCAGTAGAAATCAAGCGCTGAAATTAAAACTTGGTCAGCAGAGTTATGCTTTAACTGAGTTGACTAAGATAGCTGTCTAAAGCAATCAGAGAAATAGGTTGAGTTGCTCTAATGGATCATAGAGCATTGTTGATTAAAAAAGGCTTGTTAGACCTTTTTAATGGATGGGTATTCAACCAAATATTACTTACCAGCTCTTTGCTATGAACTGTGCACTTTCAATACTTTTACTAACAGACATAAAGCCTGTCTTATGGCAAAAAATAGTATCACTTAATCCTGTCACTAGATTGAGCTCATCTGATCTTAGCCCTCTGAAACGTTCAGGTAAGTGATTCTCCTTTCCATTACAGAAAACACCAAACTCATCATTGGGTCTTGGGTAAACTACACGTTTAATGTCTGGTTGTGAACGGAGAAAGTCTTTAAATGGTAGGTTTTGCTCTAAGGTAAGAATGCCATCATTCACTTGTTTAGCACAGCTTTCAAGTTCAACGATTACTTCGGCCTCTTTCATCGCAGCACGAATAAAGTTATTTAGTATTGTTGAGGTAAATTCAATTGCTTCATTAAAGGCGACCACTTGCAGTTCAGGCTCGTTGGACGAGACGTTCATCATGGCAACTAGCATGGATACGGATGGACGAGGTTCTTCTATGTATAAACCATTATCAACCGCATCAATGTCATTAATGAGCTTATTGTCTACCCACTGCTGAGCAAAGCGAATCTCATAATCACCGACTAAGCCTTTCTTTGCCAGTACTTCAGCTCCAAAGTGTTTCCAAATAAGGCCCGCGGTTGCATAAGGGGTCCCATCTTCTCTCGTATCGGTAAAGCTATTTTGATGATGATCAAAGCGGCCTGTTTCTGGATCATATATTCCGCCTACATCTAAAACAATATTAGCCTGCTTAATAACGTCTTCATCTCGTGAGCGTGTGATTTCTTGTGGTCCGATCATTCGCAGCATTGCAATGGCAAAGACTTCATCTGCATGGAACCTTCCCGAGTGAGTGACTAACATAGTATTTCCTTATTGTGCGCAAGTGAACCTTAAGCCATTCAAAAGTGCATAAATTTTGTGGCTGATATTTTCAGCAAGGGGGGGATAAAAAAAGGGCTATAAAGCCCTTTTAATGATGTTTGATCTAGATTAGATCTTACAGCTTAGCCATAACACGTTTTGCTGCTGCAATCGTATTATCAATATCTTCATCAGTGTGTTGTGAAGAGACAAAGCCGGCTTCATAAGCAGATGGGGCTAAATAGACACCTTCATTAAGCATACCGTGATAGAACGCTTGGAAGTGCTCCATATTGCCTTTTGCAACCTGAGCAAAGCGGCTGATGTTCTTCTCTTCTGAGAAGAAGTAACCATACATACCACCGATTTGATTGGTTGTAAATGGGATGTTTAACTCATCAGCAGCGGCTTGTAAGCCAGAGGTTAAACGCTTGGCTTTCGTATCAAGGTTTTCAAAGAAGCCAGGCTTGCTGATTAGCTCTAGGGTTTTTAAACCTGCTGCCATTGCAATAGGGTTTCCTGAAAGGGTTCCTGCTTGATAGACAGGCCCTAAAGGAGCAATTCTCTCCATAATCTCACGTTTACCACCGAAAGCACCAACGGGCATACCACCACCGATGACTTTACCGAATGTCGTTAGATCTGGAGTGATGTTGTAGATGCCTTGAGCTCCTTTTAAGCCAGCACGGAAACCACACATCACTTCATCAAAGATTAGCACTGTGCCATTCTCATCACAAACCTGACGTAGAGTTTCTAAGAAACCTTCTTCAGGCGGGATACAGTTCATATTACCAGCGATTGGCTCAACAATAATACAGGCGATCTCTTTACCCATCTTAGCGAACACTTCTTTAACTTCTTCTGCATTGTTGTGCGTTAGCGTTAAAGTAAGCTCTGCCAATGCAGCAGGTACACCTGGTGAAGATGGCTCACCTAATGTTAGAGCACCAGAACCTGCTTTTACCAGCAGTGAATCTGAGTGACCATGATAGCAACCTTCAAACTTCACAATCTTGTCGCGCCCCGTGTAACCACGTGCTAAACGGATCGCTGTCATGGTTGCTTCAGTTCCAGAACTCACCATACGAACCATATCCATGGATGGGATTAGGTCACAAACAATATCAGCCATCTCAGTTTCAATAGCAGTAGGTGCTCCAAAGCTCAAACCTTGCTCTGCTTGTTCCTGAACAACTTTAACCACTTCTGGGTGTGCATGGCCTAAAATGGCTGGCCCCCAAGAAGCAACGTAATCAATATACTGTTTATCATCTGCATCGATTAAGTAAGCACCTTTTGCAGATTTAAAAAATACAGGATCACCCCCCACACCTTTAAAAGCTCTAACTGGTGAGTTTACGCCACCAGGGATATGTTTTTGTGCTGCTTCAAATAGGTCGTGTGAATTGCTCATGGAGTTTCCTTTTAAGCTTGGTTTGTAGGTGGTTTTTATTTATTGAGCCGAATTATACCGTGAAATGCTAGGCAAAACATTGGCAAATGATAGCCAAATTACGAGTATAGCTATAGTTTAATTAGGATTTGAATTGCTGGCTAATTTGACGTGCTGCGGCTTCAATATTAGGCTGTCCAAAAACTCCTTGAATAATCGCTAAAGCATCAACGCCCGTTACAATAAGTTGACTCACATTGGTTATGTTAATCCCACCAATGCCGACAATAGGAATAGAGAGGGTTTTCTTCGCTTCTATAAGGGTTTTTATCTCCGCTTGAGGTGCATCAGGTTTGGTTAGTGATGGAAAGAAGCGGCCAAATGCTACATAGTTAGCTCCTAAGGTTTGCATTTCCAAAGCCAACTCAAGGTCGTTATAACAACTGACACCAATAATAATCTCACTACCAAGAGCTTGTCTCACTGAGCCTAAATCACAGTCGTTCTTACCGATATGAATACCATGCGCTTGTGACTGCTTAGTCAGTTCAATATTGTCATTGATAATAAGATAGGCTTGGTATTTATCACATAGCGATTTTAGTACTTTGGCGATTGTTAACTGGGTTTCAAAATTACTTGTCTTATCTCTAAACTGTACAATCTTAGTGCCACCTTTTAGTGCAGCAGTCACATCACCTACAATTGTTGCAGGGGAGGAGAGGCTTGGATCGGTAATGACATAGAGGCCGCTAAAGTGGGATTTGAGATCATATTTTGACATAAAAAGATACTTTAAATATTTTGTACCCTAAAGGGCATATAAGCAGGGGGGGGGCGGTGGATTACAACGCTCTCTGTTTGAAAGCGTTATTAAAAGGTACCGTAGTAAAGATTAGATCTGTGGGCTTAACTGTTTAATGCGTTCCGTTACCATATCAAAGTGAACTTCACCGATATGCTGATAAACAATCTTGCCATTAGGTGCAATCAAGAAGCTGGTAGGTGTAAGTAGTACATCACCAAAGGCTTTAGCCATCTTACCATCGGTATCCATAATAAAGGTAAACGGATAAGGATTAGCTTTAATAAACTTGCTGACCTGTTCTGCAGGGTCGTAGTTCATTGAGATAGCCACTAGCTCAAAACGATCTCCAAGAGACTGCTTCATTTTAGCTAAATCAGGCATCTCCTTAATACAGCCAGGGCAAGAGGTTGCCCAAAAGTTAACCAACACGGGTTTCATTGGCTTGCTTAAGTTAATTGTTTCGCCTTGTGCTGTTTTAATTGAAATATCAGGCCCTTTGCCCATACCATCTGAAAAAACAGTTAGATAGAGTAGGGCGCCTAATAAAACAACAACCAAGATACCAAATATATTTTTCATAATAAGTTAACTTTTATTTAGGGTTTCATTAAAAAAGGGCCATTTAAATGACCCTTTAATAGTGAAACAGTTTAGCTTGTAATATAAATTACTTTGCTGTTAATGTCTCAACACCGTTAGCTGTTCCACATAGGAAGATATCAGCAGGGCGGGCAGCAAATAGACCGTTAGTCACAACACCAACAATGCTGTTTAATTCATTTTCCATGGCAACAGGATCTGTAATCTCAAGACCGTGAATGTCCAGGATTAGGTTACCGTTATCAGTTGTGAAACCATCACGTAGAACTGGCTCACCAGCAAAACGTTTAACAATTTCACGCGCAACATAGCTACGAGACATTGGAATCACTTCAACAGGTAGTGGGAATTTACCCATTACGTCTACTTTTTTACTGTCATCAGCAATACAGACAAACTTCTTAGCAACGGCTAAAACGATCTTTTCACGCGTTAGAGCCCCCCCACCACCTTTGATCAGGTTTAGGCCTGCATCCGCTTCATCAGCACCATCAATATAAACAGATATCTCAGCAACAGAGTTTAGGTCAAACACAGGAATACCATGGCCTTTTAAACGTTCAGCAGTCGCTTCAGAACTCGCAACAGCACCTTCGATAGTGCCTTTAATTTTTGCTAATTCATCAATAAAAAAGTTAGCTGTAGAACCTGTTCCAACACCAATAATTGTATCTGGTACAACATATTGAATTGCTGCTTGAGCTACTTTTTGCTTTAGTTCATCTTGTGTCATTTTGAGACCCCTATTAAATTAATTATTTTATTGCGGCTGATTTTAATCAATTGAGGCTTGAATGTATAGGTGTATTAGCGTAAATACAGAAAAACCAGATAAATCATAATGACTTTATCTGGTTTTTCTTAAGGATGCGTGCAAGGTTATTTTGGTGCAACAGGTGGTGCTTGTACTTTAGGTAGTTCAACCACTAAGCTGGGTGGCATAGCACCCTCTTTGCGCTCAAGTGTTTCAACAATCATGCCTGATTGAGAGACGTAGTACATGTCAGAGTAAACATGGACTGTCTTAAAGGTAAATGGACGAATCTGACGAGACTGCTCACTGATTGGTTTACCACGAGACATATACATGCCACACATGGTCATACTATTTTCGACCTGATGCTTATCAATCAAATCATGGTCTTTAACGCTTAACTGAGATCTTAGATCTAACTCTTTAATGTAAGCTTTACGCTCAACATCCGTTTTAAGTTCTGAGTAGTCTACACAAAGTGCCATGGTGTTTACTTTGGCGATAGACTCAGTACGATCCAAAAATTTGTTTTCAGCCAATACTGGTGTTGCAACAAGGGTTGCAATGACCAGTCCGATTGATAAGGAGGTCTGTTTCATAGTCGTCTCTTTAATTTAATGGTGGTGCTGCATATCATGATTCATCTTACCCATGTTTTGCATCACTGATTTAACAGGCATATCAACTTGTTTCGTACTGCCATCTTCAAACTGAAGTTGTAGTGAAACTGTTTGGCCCGCCTTAAGTGGCTTGTGTGGTTTAATCAGCATAATATGGTTGCCACCGGGTTTTAGTTGGCTCTGTCCATTAGCTGGAATGGTAAAAAATTGCACCTGGCGCATGCGCATCATACCGTTATCGTTGGTGTGAGTATGCAGTTCAACAGCCGCTGCAACGGTAGAGTCCGCTTGAACAAGTTTGATTGCATGGTCACTACGGTTGTTCAACGTCATAAAGCTTGCACTGGCATGTGCACCTGGAGGCACTTCACGTGCATAAGGATCGCTAACAGTAACATTGCTGGCTTGATTGGCCATTACTTGAAAACTTGATAATGATGTTAATAGGCCTAAAGTCAGTGCGCTGATTGCTTTTTTCATTGTGATATTTCCTTCTGTCCGTCTATTGATTTGATATTTGCTTTTTAGATAAATACATTTGAATTAATTGGCTAATCTGCTTTGGTGATGAAGCATGTGCTAACTGTGTTTGTAGTTGCCCTTGCTGATCTATTAAGTAAGTAAATGCGGAATGATCAACTGAATAATTAGCATTTTGTTTTGCCTGATTATGTTGTTCTGCTTTTGCATAGACCGCACCATACTGTTTAGCCACTTGAGCAATCTCTTTTTTAGAGCCCGTTAGACCCACCATATTAGCATCAAAATAATTCGTGTATTCAAGCATCCTTGCTGCCGTATCTCTTTCAGGATCAACGGTGACAAAAATGATCTGTATTTGATCTTTTTCTGCCTGACTTAAATTGTGATAGGTCATCGATAGATTTCCTAAGTCAGTCGGGCAGATGTCTGGACAATAGGTATAGCCAAAGTAGAGTAGGACTAATTTTCCTTGATACTCATTTAAGCTATGTTTACCATCGGCGGCCGTTAAGGTAAAGTTGCCACCACTTGGTTTTTCGGAAATAACGGATTGAGTATATAATGAATTTCTAATATTGTCTAAAGGTTTGCTTTCATTAACGATCACAATAATTGATAGCACAACAATTAGGATTAATGCGCTAATAAAAATAAACTTTTTTGAGTTCATAGGGTTCTCTTGGTTAGGGGGCTATTTAAGTAAGTTATGCAATTGATGCATTATGCCTATATAAAGGCATAGATCAAAGAACTTAAGATAGAAAAGAATAATCTGAGCAGGGGGGGCTTACCGACAATGTTATTGACGGTAAGCTAAATGCATTTGATTCTAAGACGCTTAATTACGTTTTAGAAAGTCGCATTCATTTTTGCCCAAACCGTACGGCCAGCTTCATATACTTTATAGGTGCTTCCTGAGTAGCTGTCAACCTGGTTAAGGTGAGACTGATAAGCGTGATCTGTTAGGTTATCAACCCCAGCAGACAGTGTGATGCGCTTATTGACCTGGTAGTTACCATAAAGATCAATGGTGCTCCACGCTGGCGTTTCTAACTCACCAAAATCAACGTTCACTTCAGTTTGTGCTAGCGCGTAGTTTAAACGTGCGCCAGCATTCCAAGTGCTCTGAGCGTAGTCTATAAATAACTTACCAGACACGGGTGCGATATTGCTTAGGTTACGGCCATCCGTCTCGTTAATTCCTTGGGTCAGGTTAGCCGTTGCACCTGTTGTTAGGTTTTGGCCAGACTTTCTAGAGGCAGAAAGTTCTAAACCAAATAGTCTCGCATCTATATTTAAGTAGATGGAGTTCTCTCCTGTGATATTAACGCTCGCGGTTTGGTTCTTTGCATAATCACGTAGAATGTAGTCATTCACCACATCATAGAAAGCTGAAACCGACCAGCTTGCTGAATTAGTTGTTCTAGAGACGCCTAAATCTAACTGATTGTGTTTTTCAGCTTCTAGATCAGGGTTACCAATCCATTGACCTGCTCCCATCATGCCACCATTTGCCATGTAGAGTTCTGTGGCATCTGGATAACGATGAGTACGGCTTAAACCTGCAAATACCTTAGTATTATTGGTGCTGTTTTGCTCAAAACGGATCAGTGCATTCAAGCTTGTTCCACTCGTACTGGTACTACCTGTGTAGTCAGTATAAGTAGCTGCATACAGCGTTTTAGGCACCTTTGCGGATTCAGTCGCAACGGTTGCATCTTTAGCGTCAGTGATCACTGAATCTACACGTACACCTGTAATCAGTTTTTGATTTACATTTAGATCGGTTGTTGCTTCAGCAAAGATACTTTTAGTCGTGCTATCTACGTTTGGCCAAAGGTTATATAACGACTTATTGGTAGTGTCGTTATAACTCGTTGATGCTTTATCTAAAGACTCAAACTGAACCCCATAATCAATAGTTGTGTTATCAATTTGACTACTTAACTGGATTTTAGCGCCTTTAGTTAACACCTTAGAAAGGGTACGCATTAGCGTACCTGTTGCTGTTCTTAAGGTGTAGTTATCCATGACGTGGTCAACGTTGGAACTGTAAAGATCAACATCCATTGAAGAGATGCTGTCATTGATATTTTCACCTTTATAGCTTAAACGAGACGTTGTTCCTTCAGAGCTTGGAGAGTCCATACTCGCGCCTTGGAATAGGGTATTATCAATATAAGTTTTTTCTAAAGAGAGACGAAGCTCTGTGTCTGCATCAGGCATCAACCCTAGATCAATATGACCTTGGCGGCTCTCATAGCTAGAATTAATTTCATTACCATTACCATCTACATAGTTTTCAGCCAATTTTTTTGAAGCCTGAACTACCATGTAGCCTTTCTCTCCACCAGTAGCAAGCGTTGCATTAACATCATGTTTAAGGCCGTTAGACGTTGAACCTATATTAATCTCCCCTTTAGTTGACTGACCTTCTGAAAATGTTGGTGCATTACGCTCAAACAGAACTGTCCCTCCAGATCCCCCAGAACCATAAGTCACTGAGTTAACACCCTTAATAACGGTAACACTATCAAAGCTGCTCATATCGGCATAAGCTGTTGGTGGGTCCATTCTATTTGGGCAAGCACCCTCAATTTTTGCACCATCTAATAGTACGTTAAGCTGAGAAGAACTCTGACCATTGATAAAGAGATCAAGACCAAAACCACCCATTCGAGTTGCTTCTACCCCTGTAATTTGTCGCAGGGCAGTGCCTGTTTCAGAGTTACTGTTCTGTAGTAGCGTCGTTGATTCTGTTCTACTCACCAAGCTATCTAGTGTGTTATCAGTGACAGAAACCGTATCTAGTACTGTGGCTGTACTCTCGGCATGTGCTATAGATGAAGTGGCTAAAACGGCGAAGATCGTCAGAGAAAGTTTCTTTTTTGGAAATGATGTCATTGTTAATCCATTTGTTGTTTTATTTTCTTACAAAGAAGTAGTTGTTATTCTAGAGATAAATAAATTACGAACTTTTGAGAGAGACATGAGAATCCAAACAGTTTTGTCTTCAACTCTTAATGAAGTATGGAGCAATGGTTGAGTTGATATTTTAGATCAAGAATGGCTGTGCTTAACTAAGTAAAGTGAACCCGAAGAGGGGGTGATATAATACGCGGCATATTTAAGGGTATATTTAATATACCTTGCAAGCTCATATTTAAAAGATGCAATTAACTAGGAACCGTAATGCCTCAAGAAATCCTGCGCAGAGTGTTAACCGCACCTGTATATGATGTTGCTGAAGAAACTACTTTAGAACTTGCACCGCTTATCTCTAAGCGCGTGCAAAACCAAATTTGGTTAAAGCGTGAAGATCTACAACCAGTATTTTCGTTCAAGCTTCGTGGTGCCTATAACTGCATGGTTCATTTGGATGAGGTACAGAAAAAAGCGGGTGTGATCGCGGCATCTGCTGGTAATCATGCGCAAGGTGTTGCACTATCAGCGGCTAAAATGGGCATTGATGCCACCATTGTTATGCCAAGAACGACCCCGCCTATTAAGGTTAACGCGGTAGAGCGTTTAGGTGGCACAGTCATTTTAGAAGGTGACTCTTATGATGAAGCTTCTCATTTTGCCAAAGACTTAGCGCAAGAGAGACATCTGACGTTTATTCACCCTTATGATGATTTGAATGTTATTGCTGGACAAGGAACCATTGCTCTAGAGATGCTACGTCAGCACTCGAAACCCTTTGATGTGATCTTTGTGGCAGTGGGTGGGGGTGGATTAATCTCAGGCATTGCTTCCGTGATTAAACAGGTCTCTCCTGAGACTCGCATTATTGGTGTTGAGCCAGAAGATGCTGCTTGTATGACAGAGGCACTTAAAGCGGGTAGCCGCGTTGTATTAGATCAAGTGGGTATTTTTGCTGATGGCGTTGCTGTGGCGCAAGTGGGTGAGATCCCATTTAGAATCGCACAAACTTGTGTTGATGAGATGATTACCGTGCGTACGGATGAAATTTGTGCAGCGGTAAAAGATATTTTTGAAGATACACGTGCTATTGCAGAACCTGCGGGTGCCGTGGCCTTTGCAGGTATGAAACGTTTTGTTGAGAAGTATTCGGTGGCTGGTCTGGACATGGCATGCATTGTCAGTGGTGCCAATATGAACTTTGATCGTTTGCGCCATATCTCTGAACGAACAGAGTTGGGTGAGAAACGTGAAGCTATTTTTGCCGTAAGTATTGATGAAAAGCCGGGTAGTTTTAAAAGGTTTTGTGAGTTATTAGGCAAACGCCGCGCGATCACAGAATTTAACTACCGTTTTTCAGACAACAATCAAGCGGTAGTTTTTGTTGGCGTCAGAACCGAAGGCGGGTATGCAGAAAAGCAAGCCATCTTAAGTAGTTTAGAAGCGCAAAATTATCCGGTTCAGGATATGAGTGATAATGAGATGGCCAAACTTCACCTTCGTTATATGGTCGGTGGTCATGCGAATGGGGTCAAAAATGAGCTGCTTTATCGTTTCGAGTTTCCAGAGCGTCCAGGCGCTTTATTGAAGTTTTTGATTAATATGAGTGAAGAGTGGAACATCAGTCTATTTCACTATCGAAACCATGGTGCAGCTTATGGTCGTGTCTTGGTTGGTGTTCAAGTTCCACCAGAGCAGAAGGATGATTTTGAAATCTATCTGACAAGCTTGGGTTATCCGTTTGTAAACGAACAGGATAACCCTGGTTATCAACTATTTTTAAGACCGACTAATTAAGTCCCGTTAATTTAAGCTTCAATTAGGCACTCGATAAAGTGCCTAGCACTCTCACCTTCATCTAAAACTTATTTACCCCATTTACTTAGAGGGAACAACCATGCTTCAAATCTCTCTAGCCGTCTCTATTCCGGATGATGAAATTGAACTGACAGCGGTTCGCTCGCAAGGGCCGGGTGGTCAGAATGTGAATAAAGTCTCCTCGGCGATTCATCTCCGTTTTGATATCTCTGCTTCTTCTCTACCAGAGTTTTATAAAGAACAATTGCTTAACTTAAAAGATAAGCGCCTGACCAAAGATGGGGTGATTGTTATTAAAGCCCAGCAGCATCGAACGCAGGAGAAGAATCGTATGGATGCTTTAAGCCGCTTGCAAGAGCTAATTAAATCGGTAGCGGTGGTGCAGAAGGTTAGGCGTGCGACTAAGCCAACCAGAGGTTCTCAGAGGCGCAGGCTAGATGGCAAGACAAAGCGTAGTCAAATTAAACAACTAAGAGGCAAGGTGTTTGATTAAGGCACCTATAGAGTTACTTTTTAGCTATATTTTTAGGATTTTAAAATGAACAGGGGGGGGGCAGGATTTTAACCCCCCCCCCCTGTTCATTTTAGAAAAGCATGTTTGTAATTACTTCTCTACAGGCTTAGAGCGATCATTCGAGCTCTCTTTTGAAGGATCGATTGTGGCAGTTTCAGATGCCTGTTTCTCTTTATGTTTTCTAGCAATCTCATCCCAATCAATATTGCCACACTCCTCACAAGGCACTTTTAGAATGCGTAGAAAGACAAGCAGTGAGTGGATCTTACAGCCGATACAAAAGCCAAAAACAGCTTCTAGCCATATAAAAAGTAGGCAAGCCCAAATTAAGTTAATGGGGATCCAATAAGGAATAAAGTTCTGCGTTTCAGGTAGTAGCTGGCTACCAAACAGCTCATTAACCCATACAGCAAAAACATCGGGATTAAAGAATAGAATACAGATGGTAATAAAGGATGCGCCCATGCCCCAAGCAAAGCGTTTGGGTACTAAAGGCTTCCACACTGGTGGCGCATTTCTCGTGAAAAAGCTACAAAGTAGAATTGTCGGAGAGAATCGAGAGGTAAAAATAAACATGCCTACTAACATCTCAAAGAGGGCATAGAAGAGTACGATTGTTTGAATGGAGTACTCATAGGTACGTTTAGTGGCTTCGACGGCATAGATGATATGGTCATCCCAATCGGTATCATAAGTATCTACTGCTGTATTACTATCTACGATCCAGTGAGAAGTGTAAACCACATCATACATGGTGAGTCCCATGAAAATAGGGATGATCAATAAAATACCTGCACGCATTCGCACAGCGGTCTCATTGATATAGACTACCGACTCTTTAGTATCACGAAACCATAAGTTTTTAAGTACATTAAGCATGGCTGTCTCCTTCTATTTAATGTGCTCTCTATTAGATCTCTCTAATAAATATTCTATCTTGAAAAATCGTTAGTGGGCGGGTTTATCTTATGTTTGTTTTTTACCGTTGATAAATATGATTAATACAAATAAGTAGATACTGTTATAGCATCAGTGCTTATGGTTGTTAGGGTAAGGCTTGTAAGTAAAGAATTTATCCCCAAAAAAAAACCACTGTAAGGGTGGTTTTTTTGTTTCTACATAAGCAAGAAACTAGGCGTTATTTAATAGATCTAATTGTCGCTCTTGATGGCTTTTATCTTCATTAATTCGGCTTGATGTTGGGCCTGTCTGATTTTTGTATTTGGCATCAGCACGTTTGTTATAAGGTTTGTCTACTGGACTAGAGAGGGTTTCAAAGTTAATTGCACAAATATCCATACCCGGACGCAGAGCCAGTGGTAGCTTACCGCTATTGAATATCTCTAAAACAATCTGACCATGCCAACCTGGATCAATTCTATGTGCTGTTACATGAACCATCAGCCCTAAACGCGCTAAACTTGAGCGCCCATCTAACCAAGCGACAAGGTCATCTGGAATAGTCACGGATTCTAAAGTGGCTGCTAAAGCTAGCTCACCAGGATGTAAAAAGAAGGCCTTGTCATCTGGGATCAGAATTTCATCCCCCATCACTGTATCCATAATCTGCTGAACTTCATCTTTAGGACCACTTAGATCAATGTAAGGTGCGGTATGGTCATTGAAGACACGAAAACGATTATCCAATCTTAAGTCGACACTAATGCCTTTAATCTTACTTGGCCCAGGTTGTGGGTCAATGGCAATTTTTCCAACCTTAAGGTATTGGATGATGTCTTTATCACTAAGCTTCATAGTATTTTTGGTTGCTCCGCAAGTTTTAGCGTAATGGTTTTATCTTCATGTTTATTAATCACACGTATTTTAGCTGGAAAAAATTGCTTGTTTGGTAATAACCACAAATCAATTTGATAATTCTGACTGTCTAAACTGTATTTGAGGGCTTTTACCTCAAAAGGGCTAAATGCTAAGTCAATGTTATCGGATTGATCAGCAGTTAAGATTTTCAATTTCTCTTGGAAGTTACTGTCTTGGATGTGTAGGTCAAGTTTTTTAATAGACTGGTTGTTAAGCTTGTAGTACTGCAGGGCATAAGAGATTGACATGACATCAAACAGATTGGGCTGAGCTGGCCAAGAGCGTTCCTTCTCTGGTGCCTGAATCTGCTGGCTCTTCTCATCTAAGCGGAGATTGGTATGCTTTTGAACTCTTTTACCATTGTTTTCAGAGATGCCTAATTTGTGATAACTTTGCCATTCTATGGACTGATCAGTCTGTTTGAGTTTAATCGTTTCAACGGAGCTGTCTTTAATAAACAGCGCGGCAAATCCAGAAGGTTTGGCAGAGCTGATTAAGGTACAGTTTTCACCGATACATTTGAAAGAGTTACGCGCCTGACCAAGATTAGCGCCAAAGGCGTTTACATCGTAAGTCGATTGGAAATCTGGGATCGTGGCTGTTAAACCAGCACTGGCATAGCTAGAGATTAATAACGCAGAGAGCAGTGTTGTTATTTTTTTCATAGTAAGGGGGTGTATCAAATAAGATTGAATATAGCATGCCATATTAGGCACCTCCTTAGAATAAATAAATGGTTTAATTTGATTATATTCAATGGATTCTTATAAAGTTTGATCCAATAGTTGAGGTTCTATTAAGACTTGTTGATTAAAGAGTACTTGGTTATCTTTGAGTTCAAGTTTGCCTTGTGCAAACCACTCTATCGCAAGCGGGTAAGCGGTGTGTTCTTGTACGTGCACCTTCGCTCTTAAGCTGGCTTCGGTATCATCATCACAAATATCAACTTTTGCCTGAAGTATGACAGGGCCACCATCTAATTCAGGGGTGACAAAGTGAATGCTTAATCCATGCTCCTTATCGCCTGCCTCTAAAGCACGCTTGTGGGTATGCAGCCCTGTATATTTAGGCAGTAAAGAGGGGTGAATATTGATCATTTTGCCTAAGAAATGACTGGTAAGTTCAGGCGTTAAAATACGCATAAAGCCAGCAAGCACAATAAGATCTATTTTTGCGCTCTCTAGTTCCTTTTGAAGTTGCCCATCAAACGCTGATCGACTATCGAATTGAGTATGGTCGATGACCTGCGTATTAATCTGAGCATTCTGAGCGCGTGTTAAGCCAAAAGCATCTACTTTATTTGAGATGACTAAAGCAATTTCATATTCATACGTATGAATTTTTTGGTGATCAATAATCGATTGAAGATTGGAACCATTACCAGAGATAAGAACAGCAATGCGAATGGGGTTTTTCATAGGGGTATCTAAATAATAGAGTCAGGAGAGGGGGTGTATTCGATGTTAATTAGGCTTCGTTTGAACGAAGCCTAACTAAATAGAGTCTCAGGGGCTAGGCTTTAACAAGCTTAACTGAAGGCTCAGCCTGTTCAGAAGCTTCAATTTGACCAATAACAGAAACGGTTTCACCCATTGCTGTTAATGCATCAATCGCTTTCTGCTGTTCTGCTTGATCAACAACGATAACTAAACCAATACCGCAGTTTAGAGTACGGTGCATCTCTTCATATTCAACATTTCCATTTTCTTGGATCCAGTCAAATACAGGTGGACGAGTCCAGCTATTGGTATTGATGTTTGCCATCGTATTGTCAGGCATAACACGTGGTAGGTTTTCTAGTAGTCCACCACCTGTGATGTGAGAAACTGCATGGATATCTACTTTAGTCATTAAATCTAATAGAGATTTAACATAGATTCTAGTAGGTGCCATTAATGCATCGATTAAAGGCTCACCAGCCATATCCATCTGCAGGTCTGCACCACTTACTTCGATGATCTTACGAATTAATGAGTAACCATTTGAGTGTGGGCCAGTAGATGCTAGACCAAGCATAACATCGCCTGCTTTAACCTTAGATCCATCAATTAAGTCCGCTTTCTCAACGATACCAACACAGAAACCGGCTAGATCATAATCCCCTTTAGGGTACATGCCTGGCATTTCAGCCGTTTCACCACCGATCAAAGCACAACCAGATTGAAGACACCCTTCACCGATACCTTTAACAACATCTGTTGCAACATCAAGGTCTAGCTTACCTGTCGCATAATAATCTAAAAAGAATAGAGGCTCTGCGCCTTGAACAATTAGATCGTTAACACACATAGCAACAAGATCAATACCGACCTTATCGTGTTTACCACTGTCGATTGCTAGACGAAGTTTTGTACCAACACCGTCTGTACCTGATACTAAAATTGGATTTTTGTATTTAGCCATATCCAATTCAAATAGCGCACCGAATCCACCTAATGAAGAAGGTACTTCAGGGCGAGTGGTTGCTTTTGCAATAGGTTTAATGGCTTCAACAAGTGCGTTTCCTGCATCAATATCAACACCTGAGTCTTTGTAACTAATTGATTGTGTATTTGTTGTCATAATCTCTATCTAACGGTTGGTTTGGCTTATTAAAGGTATCAATGTCGCGGTTAATTATTGAAACAAGCTGACATTGTCGCTATAAAGTCTGCACTGGGTAATTAAAAAATATATGATATTGTAACGAAAATTTGAGAGCCAGATATGAGAACTTTTAGCCTATTCGCACTAATGTTGTTAGTAAGTGCGTTATCCACTGTTCAAGCAAGTCCGCTTGCTGCCAGCAAAGTACTCAAAAGTGCTGATTTTTTTACGGTTGTGTTTCCGTATGATGAGGCGCTTACTGAGATCACGTCCCCTAATGGTGAGGCTGAGCGAAAGACTAGACAGGGTATCTTGAACACAGCTATTAAGCATGCTATGACTATTTTGCTGGTGAGAGTGACAGGGCAAAAAAGTTTTCTAATCAGTGAAGCTGGGCAGGAGATTCTAAGTAATCCACGTGCGCTACTGAGAACCTATGATATTACGCCCCGAGTTGAAGAGGGTGTTCAGGTTGGGCAAAACATTGTTTTACGATTTTCAGAACATAAATTAAGAGCAGCGCTTAAAGCCAGAGACGTGGCCATTTGGCCAATAAGTGCTAGATCAACGACATTGGTTATGGGTAGTTTGGTTCGAAAAGGTCAGTTGCTAAAGCTCAATCAAGAGAATATGCGCTACCGTTTAGACATTGAGTTCCGTGATGATGCTCTACAGATGATGTTACCGATTAGCCTACCTAAATCCACTCAAAATTGGATTTTTCCAGTTGACCCGATGAGAATGCTAAATCGCATTCAAGAAGTACTCGTGGCAAGTGATCATGATTACCTGCTAAGTTTCAAACTGCTTGCCAAAGGTGGGGCCAAGAATAGATTGGTTTGGAATGTTTATTCAGATTCAGGTGCTGTTATTTCGCACGGCGAGTTTGAGGGTGAGAATATTCAAATGTTGATTCAAGGTATGTTTGAACAGGTAATGGCTGCCTATGTTGAAATTGATAGCCAGCAAGCCTTGACCATTAATCAGTTTGTTTTAAATGTACATAATCTATTTGATGCTACACAGATTCAAGCACTTGAAAAACTTTTAAAAAGTCAGATGCCAATGATTCGTTCTTCGCAACTGGTATCTGTACAGGCCGGTCGAGCACAATTTAATGTGGTTTATCAGGGGGAACGCAAGAAATTGCTCAAATGGATTCGTTCATGGCAAATAGCTAATTTGATGCAGATGCCAGCGACATCAAATCAAATTGATGTGATGATCAATATTAGCTACTTTGCTAAAGAGTCTGAAAGTACATTACTGCCAAAGGCAGAGCAAGCCATAGAAGCAACACAAACAACTCAAGGGGTTCAATAGTGTTTGTACAAATGCCGTTAAAAATAGGGTTAAGAGATGATGCCTGCTTTGAAACCTTTGTGACCGAACAAGAGTCACAAGCACTGGCCTTAAATGGCCTGCAAACAGCTTTAAAACAAGCCAATGGTAATGCCTTTTATTTGCATGGTGAAAGTGGTGTGGGTAAGACCCATCTACTGCAAGCCTCTTGTCGTTTTATAACTGAGCAGGGGGGGGCGAGTGTCTACCTACCTTTTGGCGATAGTAGTTTACCACTTATCCCTGATGTTTTAATTGGGTTAGAGCAGACGCCTTTAGTGACATTAGATGATATAAATGAAATCATCGGTCATAGTCAGTGGGAGCTGGCACTGTCCAATTTGATTACCAAATCAAGTGTACAAGGACACACCGTTATATTAACGGGTGAAAAACCAATTAATGAGTGGCAGATTAAAACCACCGATTTAGCCAAAGCCTTAATGACCGTTCTGCCTATTCATATGGATGCAATTGTTGAGAAGGAAGAGGTGATTATAGCGCTACAACGTCACAGCTTACGTTTAGGTTTTGAGCTGCCTGTTGAAGTCGGCAACTACTTAATTAAACAATTCTCCAGTGATTTACAAGAGTTGCTTGCCGTTTTAAAATTGCTTGAACAGGCCTCTTTAGTCGAGAAAAGACGTTTAACACTGCCTTTTGTAAAACAAGTTTTGAAACAAGCTTAGAGTCTATTGGGTACTCTTACTGAGTATTAGATTTAAAGAAGTATAAAAACTAAAAATAAAAATAAGTAATAGGAATTAACTTTATGCCATTTTCAAAATTCAAAACCTCACTCATACTTCTGCTGGTTGCTTTTATGGGCTGGAGTTCACTCGTGCACAGTGCACCACCCAAAGAAGATATTATCTTTATCGATTTAAAAGGTAATGAGACTAAGTTATCTGACTATAAAGGTAAGTGGGTGATTGTGAACCTGTGGGCAACATGGTGTCCTCCATGTTTAGTCGAGATTCCAGATCTAATCATGTTTCATGAAGAGCATAAAGATAAAGATGCCATTGTCATCGGTGTTAACTATGAAGCGATTGATAAAGATAAAGTTAAAGCTTTTGCAGAGTCACAGATGATTAACTTCCCTGTGGTTCGTTTTGAAGGCAAGATTGATGGAAATTCTAGCCCATTTGGTCCTCTTTATGGTCTACCAACAACCTATATGATTGCACCAGATGGTTCTGTAGTTGCAGCCAGAACAGGAATGATTGATCAAAAAATGCTAGAAAACTTTATGACTAAGTATGCAGAGATGCAAGTCAAAAAAGACTAAAGCTTGCACAATTAAAATAGAAAATAAGTCACTATTTTATCCAGATAATCAAATGCTTATGTAATAAAAGTGTTTTAGAATTAAAAATATTTTAAGTGGCATTGAACGTGATAAAGGAATAATATGTTATCAAATCGAATTGCTTATGGCCTAAAGTACTGGCGTCTTGCTATTCACTTGGTTTTTAAAACCAAGCATTTTGGTGTGAACAATTTGTGGTGGGCTGCACAGCCCTCGGCGATTGGTTGGCAGTGGTATCAAATTCTTTGGGGTGTGTTAACTGTGATGCCGATTTTGCGTAACTATCAATCTTTAAAAGTACGCAGCTGTTTAGGTTGGCTACCAGAAGCGGAGTGTTTGGCACTCGGCTTTAAAGTTGGTTATTCAAAATAGTTTATTACAATAGCCAAACTAATTTACTTTGCTAGCAAATGGACCTAAACCTTAATTTTGTTGTGAAAGTGAGAACTTACTTATGATTCAAATGGATCTTGAACAAAGAGAATCTTCACGATTTTTACGTCCATTTTTAGTCACTGATAATGATGATGAAGACTTTTCTGCGCCCTTTGATGGCTTTGATGTCAATCTAACAGGCTTAAGTTTTTGGGTAGACGAGCCAGACTTGTTTTTACCCGACCAAGTGATTAGCCTGCGTATTAAAAACCAAGACAGTGATGAAGTTTACTGTCTTGAGAGCGTTGAGGTAGTTCATCTACGCTCAGAGGGTGAGCGCTTTCTTTGTGGTTGTCACATTGTTCAAGTCACCAGCTCCCAGCTATTAGCTCATCACCGTATTGTCATGACGGATGAAAAAACTGCCTTAGTCTCAATGGCCACCTCAAAGCTGTCTGAATTTGATTTTCTTGAAGATGGTTCAGCACTATCAACGGATCAGGCAGACTTTCAAGAAGCCAGTATGGCACTTAACTTAGCCGTCTCTCAGTTACAGTCTAGCCGAAAATGGGGCAGTGTATTACTTAAGGATATTGAAGATATTATTGGCAGTGCTCAGGGCGATAAGGTGGATGCAGAGTCGCTTCGTTATGTATTTCAGCACTTCTCAGATTACTATGACCATATGGGTGAGACCACACTTGCGTTGGGGATGCTGGCTAAACTATTGGCACATACACCAGATAGCCCTGCTGAAAAACAGTCTTGGAAAACCCTGATCTCTGATTTTGAAAATCGCTTCTTAACAGAGCAACAGCAAGTTGCTTACGATTTTATGCACCAAGGGATGAGTGCAGATGAAGCGCTTAAGGTTGCAGACGAATATTTAAAAGAAGATTAGTGAGATAAAACTTTTATAAGGCTGTTAAGCATTAAAATAGTTACAAAAAAAGACCGCCTTGTTGAATGAAGGCGGTCTTTTTTATTTGAGCAGGGGGGGTTAGTTATCCAGCCATAAACTTAACGCTTATTTCTTTTATGGCGCGCTCGGCGGACTTTTTTATCTTCTTCTTTCGCTTTAAGCTTAGCTTCTTTAAGTGCTCTTTGCTTTTTAACGACTTTGAACTCCTCTAACATCATCTCTGGTGTTTCTAATGTCATTGGCCCCAAAACCATATCTCTAAACTCAACAATAAAGATTCGCGAGATCTTATCTAAATCCACCATACCACCTGAGCGCAAGCAACCGCGCTGACGGCCAATCGCTTCTAAAAAATCAATATCTGTGTGGGGTAGAGCTTTTAGGTTAAAGCGTTCTTTAAGCTCATTAGGGTAAGCCGCAAGTAGGTACTCAGCAGCATAAGAGGCAACATCAGGTAGCTCAAAAGCGGTCTCTTTAATCCCGCCAGTAATCGCTAAGCGATAACCACTGTTGGCATTTTCAATATTTGGCCACAGCATACCAGGGGTATCAATAAGCGTAATACCCTCTTCTAACTTAATACGCTGTTGATTTTTAGTGACCGCAGGCTCATTACCCGTTTTAGCGATGGTGCGCCCAGTAATGTTATTGATTAGTGTTGATTTACCAACATTTGGAATACCAATAATCAGTGCATGAATAGTTTTCACAGAATCTATTTTTTCAGGCACCAGCTTTTTAATCATGCTAATCATCTGTTCGCGCTTATCGCCCACTTGAGAGTTAAACGCCAAAGTCTTCACCTGATCTTCTTGCTCAAGATAGGCCTGCCAAGCTTCGGTTTTAATTGGGTCAGCTAGATCGGTTTTATTGAGGATTTTAATCGTTGGTTTATCACCACGAATATCCTCAATCATTGGGTTTTGGCTACTAAAAGGGATACGAGCATCCAATACTTCTATAAAGACATCCACTTGATTGAAAATCTCGCGAACTTCTTTTTGGGCTTTATGCATATGCCCGGGGAACCATTGAATTGCCATAAGACTTACCTAATAAATTTGAATAGGGGGAATTATAGCCTTTTGTGCGTTTTCACGTTTTAAAATCACTAAAGCGTGAATTGATGAGGCCTTTCATTTTAGAAACTGTATAGCGGCGGCTCAGGTTTTCGATTTAGGAATTCGAGCAGGGGGGGGAATCTATTTGTTTAAGTCCCACAAAAAGTCTCTTTAACAACCTCTTTTTCTGTCGGTGGTTGCATGTAGGCTTCTTTGCCTGTCTGTAACTGTCGTGGGTTTTGTAACACCTGATGTAGTTCATGGAATTTTGAGAAATCGCCATAATCCTCTGCTGCTCTAATGGCTATCTCTATTTGATGGTTGCGTGGAATATAAATCGGATTGACTGACAGCATTATTTTTTGACTGGTTAAGGGATCAATATCCTCTTTTAATAAATGTGCTTGCCATTCATTAAGCCAATGATTGAGTGGTTCTGCATCACTAAATAGAGAGTAGATTGGGTTATCTGCTGAGATAGCATTGAGATCTATTAGAGATAAATAATAGAAGGTGAGGGTAAAATCTGCTTGTTGACTTTGCATTAGAGACAACAGATCATCAATTAAGACTTTGTCTTCTTGCTTAGGGGAGGTCAAACCAATTTTAGCCCCCATGGCAGATAACCAATGCTGTTGATAAAGATCGTTGTACTGTTTTAAAGCCGCTTGAGCGATGCCAACAGCAACGTCTGAATCTGCAGCTAGCAAAGATAAAAGAGATTCTGCCAAACGGGTTAGATTCCATACTCCCATCGTTGGCTGATTTTTATAAGCGTAGAGACCGCCTTCATCAATAGAGCTAAAGATGCGGTCATAGGCAAAGTCATCCATAAAGGCACAAGGGCCATAATCAATGGTCTCGCCCGCAACCGACATGTTATCGGTATTCATGACTCCATGTATAAACCCCAGCTGCATCCACTTGGCAATGAGTGAAGCTTGGCGATCAATTACCGCCTCTAATAATGCCGCATAAGGGTTGTCTTGTGCAGCGGCTTCTGGGTAACTGATATCGATAACATAGTCAGCCAATTTCTTAAGCGCACCCACATTGTCATTAGCGGCAAAGTACTGAAAGGTGCCAACCCGCACAAAACTGTTGGCAACCCGTGTAAGAATACCGCCAGGTACCATTTGACGACGCATAACATTTTCACCAGTGGTCACAGCAGCTAAAGCACGAGTGGTTGGTATGCCCAGTTTGGCCATCGCTTCACTGACTAAGTATTCTCGCAGTACTGGGCCAAGTGCAGAACGACCATCACCGCGACGAGAGTAGACGGTACGACCTGATCCTTTTAGTTGAATAGAGAAAGTCTGATTATGTTTATCACAAACCTCTCCTAAAAGAATCGCACGTCCATCCCCTAGTTGCGGATTAAACTGCCCAAATTGATGCCCCGCGTAGACCATTGCCAAAGGCTCCGCACCTTCTAGAATCTGGTTACCCGCAAAGATTTCTGCCAATTTTTTGGTGTTTAAATCAGTCATTGACGGTACAAGTTCAGATGCTAATGCCTTATTGAAGATAATCAATTCAGGTTTCTCAGTGCGCTCAGGGGTAGTACGAACGTAGAAGTCTTCACCTAGTTTAATGTAGCGATTGTTAAAGGGTATTTTCATCAAGGAATATTTCTCAAATATCTAAAAGAAAAGGGCGTTTATTAACCAAGGAGTAAGAGCCTATATTAGATATTTTTGATAAGGATTACAGGCTTTGCTACCCCCTGTTTTAGTCTGGTTTTTGTTAAGTATGTTCTGGGAGGGTTGAACAGGGGGAGCCTTCAGGCTGAATAGCGATCAACTAAAGGCTTTCGTGAGATTAAATGTAGAAGGGGTTATTAAAACTCGTAAACTACGTCTACTAATTTACCCGCATCTACCTTTGATATTTTTGGGTGCTTAGTTAACCAAGCTTCAATCTCAGTGCGCTGCTCCTCGGTGACAGAACCATAGCGGTTACTTGAGTAGATAAAACCATCAAACTCATCTTCTCCAGAACCCGCCAATACAAGGTTATGCTTTACAGCTAGATCAATAAAGTCATTCAGAAATGCTTCAAACTCATCACCATCTTCAATACCGATATTACAAGTCACCTCAAAGCCCTTAATCGCGAACTCACCTAAATAAAGCTTCTTTCTAATTCTTCTTTTTTTGTTATCAATTTTAGCGAGGTTCATAAGGCTTCCTTTAAGGTGATTTGTTCGGTATTGAACAGCGTTATTAGGCGATGATTTTACCGACTAATTTGGGATTTACAATAAGGAATCATTCCTTAAGGTATCGTCAGCAGAAAGCACCATTGTTTTAGTAAAGAGGGGGGTTAGCGATTAAACTGCCCTTCACAAGGTTTGCCATCTCTATCATCATCCATTTTAGTATTAGGGCAGTTTCTTAGAAAAAACTTAGCATTCCTTGTGGATCAAGGGTTAGATACTGTCTTGAAAATCAAGTAAAACTTTAGTCTTTTGTTTTATTTTAGGCAAGACTTAACCCGAATGGCAAGTTGTTACCCGCCTGCGGGCGACAACGCTGTTTAAATGTTTAATTGCTTTTGTTAGCTGTTTTTTTCATCATCTGATGCTGTCGATGGTCTAGCCCTTAAAACAAGGAAGTACACAAGACCCAACGCCAAGGCAGCGCCGACCCAAGAGGCAATTTCGAGTGGTGTTGGCACTACTTCCTGCACAGGAAAAACTATTATTTTTCTTAAAATAACTACTAGTGCTATTTCGACAAATATATCTACACCTATAGGCTCACCTTGGAGATACCTAGCTTCTGCAAGTATCAAAGAAGACACTATCCATAAAACCATCAATGTCCCCAAGGCATGAAGAAAACCATGCGCAAAATTTTGAATTGTAAATGCCATGTATGCATCATGCATAAACAACCATATAAACATGATCACTGATACAGAAAGTGCAATTGTAATTGCAATATGAGCTAATCCATTAACCCACCATATTATCGAGGTTGTGACCTTATTTATTTTCTTTAGCCTCTCAGGATAGAGAGGTCTCAATCTTCTTGGCATAAAAACCATCCAATTTCATTTCTAGCGATTTGTTATCTCATTGTCCATTATTTTTATATCTTATTGAAAATATATTTTATCATTGAACATAGATAAAACCTCTATCAACAGCTAGCGATTAAGTTAAACCGCTACGTATTAGTATTGTCGTCTTGAGTGCTTTGTTATGTTCAATCGAGGGTCAGATACAAGGTCTTGTTATTTGCCCCTAGATTATTGAATTTGCCTTCATAAAGGCAAAAGGCAAGACTTGATTCTGTAATGATTATTACTACATGTCTAGTTAAGTTATTGAAAGTACAGGGTTATTTTACAATACCCACAGTAAATGGCTCCGACCCCTTTAGCTTTAGCTCTTTAGCTATATTATCGGGCTTAAATTTTGGTTTAGTCACTTTGTTTTTTTGCCTAACGCCTTAATAACCTGACGTTTTTTCTTACGGCCTTCTTTTTAGGCCGTAAGAAAAAATGGTCAGCGTTAATTTAATTGTTAGGAATCATATACGCTTAACCAACCCATGATTTCATGGTGTCTAATATTCCTTTTTTTTCTTTTGGCTCTATATATTTAACTCTTACTATTAGGCCTGTCTGGCTTTTAAGTACTGTGTACTCAGTATTTATTTTAATTTCCTTGTATACGGAACTGCCATATGTTGCGTCAACTAAAAAACTGAATGTATCAATTATTGAATGGCTTTCTAATTGGTACGCTTTATGTTTGTTGTTGTTTTCTTTTTCTATATCTTTATACCTACCTTCAAACCTATTTAATGTGTACTTTGAATCAACACCAAATACATTTGCCCAGTATTCCATTTTAATGAACCCAGCATCCATTCTCCACTGGTCGCCATAAATTTTATAATCACCTATTTTTGATCCATCTGCTTCATATAGATGAGCGATATAAATATTTTCAGTATTTTCTATTTTATCAAATTGTATTGTAGCTATAACTTGTTCTTCCGTTAAAGACGAATATGTTAATACTAATAAACCTGCTAAAATTGCATTTAAAATTAAACTTATTATCGTGATAACTATTGGTATTGCGATCAGCCCACCTATTAATTGTGGCATTAACTTTCTCCTCTATTCATTTTATTATTTCCTAACGACTAAGCTAAGCGGCTGCGCTTTAGCGCAGTCGGCTTGAGTGCTTTGTTATGTTTGTTGCCCATTTAAGTTATTTGCACTTAATAAACCGCCACCAAAACCTGCGACAGCAAATACAACGTTAATGAACATTGTTGAGGTTATTGACCCTAGTAATAAGAAAAATGATGATAGAAACAGGATAAGAACCAGCAGTAATAGGCTAGTAGTATATTTACCGAACCCTTTTGTCTTGGTGCAAAATATACCAACCAGAGCAATTACACCAAATAAGGTAAGACAGATTAGAGCTATTGTTGGATTAACTGAGCTTGTGAGTTCCATTTACCCTCCTATTTTATAATCATAACAATTATTATACACATCACAGGTGTATACCTGATTATGCACAGTATTTTAGACTAATATTTTCAACAGCTTAAGGTAAGGTCTGTATACAAAGACACCTTGCCGTATTGACCTTTTTGAAAACGTAAAATATTACTCTTTAAATGTAAATAATATTCTTAACATTAAATATGAGATTGATTGTAGTGATTAATACTTAACTTACAAGTAATTATTGAAGTAATAAGCAGGGGGGGGGGAGGTACGAATCCAATAGACACAAAAAACCCGCTAAAAAGCGGGTTTCAAAAGGTTTGCTAAGCGGTTATCTTGAGCTTAAATTTAAAAGCTGATTAAGCAAGCTTAGCCAAGAAAGCTTCCATAAATCCTTCTTGAGGAATATCAGATGACTTCTCATCACGGCGGCCTTTGTACTCTAGCATGCCGTTGTCTAATCCACGCTCACCGATGACGATGCGGTGTGGAATACCAATCAGATCCATATCACTAAACATCACACCTGGGCGTTCTGAACGGTCATCGAACAGTACTTCGATACCTTTCTCTGTTAGCTCTTTATAGATGGCTTCTGCTACTTCAGCCACACGAGGTGACTTGTGCATTTGCATTGGTACGATACAGACTTGGAAAGGTGCGATGCTTTCTGGCCAGATAATCCCTTTGTCATCGTTGTTTTGCTCAATCGCAGCAGCGACGACACGTGTTACCCCAATTCCGTAACAACCCATCTCTAAAGTTTGAGAACGACTGCTTTCGTTTTGTACGTTAGCGTTTAGCGCTTCTGAGTATTTGTTACCTAGTTGGAAGATATGACCCACTTCGATACCACGACGGATTTTGATTTTACCTTTGCCACATGGGCTTGGATCACCTTTAATGACGTTACGAATATCGGCAACTAGTGTTGGTGTCGTATCACGATCCCAGTTTGCACCCGTGAAGTGGAAACCATCTTCGTTAGCACCTGTGACAAAGTCCGCCATGTGTGCGGCGGTGCGATCTACGATGACTGGGACATTTGATCCAACCGCACCAATAGAACCTGCATTACAACCCGCTGCAGCGTTGATCTCTTCGTCGCTTGCCATCTCAAATGGGCTAGCAACTAGGTCTAACTTCTCTGCTTTAAGCTCATTGAGTTCATGATCACCACGTACGACTAACGCAACGATAGGCGCTTGTTCGGTTGCTCCTTTCACTAGTAGCGTTTTAACAGACTTCTTTTTCTTGATCTGTAGGAAGTCACACACTTCTTCAATGCTGTGTTTATTTGGGGTTTCTACTTTAGTCAACTCAGCAGAAGGTGCGGCACGTTCACCACGAGGTGCTAGGGCTTCTGCCAGCTCTACGTTGGCGGCAAAGTCTGAATCACTTGAGAAGGCGATATTGTCTTCACCTGAGTCTGCTAATACGTGGAACTCGTGAGAGGCATCGCCACCGATAGAGCCGGTATCTGCAAGCACAGGACGGAAGTCAAAACCGATACGGTTGAATATACGGTTGTAGGCGCTGAACATCACTTGGTAAGTGTTGTCTAAGCAGGCTTTGTCCATGTGGAAAGAGTAGGCGTCTTTCATAATAAATTCACGCGAACGCATTACACCGAAACGTGGACGAATCTCATCACGGAATTTGGTTTGGATTTGGTAGAAGGTCACAGGCAGTTGCTTGTAACTGCGGATCTCTTTACGCACGATATCGGTAACGATCTCTTCGTGGGTTGGGCCTAGGGCAAAACCACGTTCGTGACGATCGGCAAAACGCAGTAGTTCAGGGCCGTAATCTTGTAGACGCCCTGACTCCTCCCAAAGCTCTAGTGGCTGAACCACTGGCATAAGCACTTCTTGTGCGTAAGCACGGTTCATCTCTTCACGAATAATCGCTTCTACTTTTCTTAAGACACGTACCCCGATTGGTAACCAGTTATAAAGCCCGCCAGCTAAAGGACGAACGATCCCTGCACGAAGCATTAGTTTGTGGCTGATAACCACGGCATCAGCAGGGGTTTCACGGGTGGTTGCTAGTAGTAAGTTGGAAGTTCTCATGGTGTTGATTGGCCTTAAATCTAAAAGAAATTATTGGCGCATATTTTACCATGGAGATAAGGATGGTAGGGCGGATTCTTGCGGCAAATAATGACCACGGAGTGTGAGGGACAAAATAGGTTTTAAAACTAGTTATTATGATACTTACTTAAGTGTGAAAAAAAGTAAGATTTATTTTGAACAGGGGGGGATCTATTGGGCATTAAATTTTTTAAGAAAAACACTGAATTGATCTGCTGGGATTGGCCGAGAGCCAAAGTAACCTTGATATTCATCACAACCAACTTGTTTTAAGTAATCTAGTTGCGCTTGGAGCTCTACGCCTTCAGCAATGACTTTTAGGTTGAGTGTTTGTGCAATTTTAACGATAGTTTCAATGAATATAGCACCTGAAGAGCTGGCATAATCATCCATAAAAGTTTTATCGATTTTCAAGGTGTTAATAGGGAGCTTTTTTAAATAAGCTAAAGAGGAGTAACCTGTTCCAAAATCATCTAAAGAGATGGTGACTTTGTGATCTCTTATTTTAGAGAGGGAGTTTAGGCTCTGTTGAGAGTTCTCCATAAATACAGATTCGGTCATCTCTATTTCAAATTTACTTGGGCAAATACCAGTGCGCTCTAGTAGGTCTTCAAACTGATGATCAAACTTTTCATCTAGGAGCTGTATTGCTGAGAGGTTAACAGATATCTTCAGGTCATTAATACCTCTTTTTTTCCACTCAACTTGCTGGAGAGCGGCCTCTTTTAATACCCATTGTCCTAATTCAATCATAATTCTTGTTTTTTCAGCGGTAGGTATAAAGTCATTAGGTGAGATAAGTCCTTTGGTTGGATGGTTCCAGCGAATAAGTGCCTCGGCTCCAATGACTAAACCACTATTGATATTAATTTTGGGCTGATAGTAGAGCTGAAACTCGTTATTTTTAAGAGCTGAGCGTAAGTCATGCTCTAACTCAATTTCTGCAATGACCTGTTGTTGTAGTGCTTGAGTAAAGAATTTATATTGATTTTTACCAGACTTCTTTGCCTCGTACATAGCAATATCGGCGTTCTTCAGTAAGGTCATTGTATCGTGACCATCTTTGGCGTAGAAAGCGACACCAATACTGGCTGAGACTCTGACAGGGTGAGTTTGTACGATGTGTAGTGCGCTGATTCGGTCAAGAATACGCTGGATAATATGGGTTAACTCCAGTGTATTTTGATAGTGGCTAAGTACGATAACAAACTCATCACCACCCACGCGGGCGATGATGTCATATTGTCTTAGTACATCCTGAATAAGTCCTGATACATTTTTGAGTAGTTCATCACCAATCTCATGACCAAGAGAGTCGTTAACTCTTTTGAAATTGTCTAAGTCGATAAATAGCAGGGCAAACTCAGATTCTAAACGAGCACTTTCAAAAATTAACCAGTTCAAACGCTCATTGAGTTGATGGCGATTTGCTAAGCCACTTAGATCATCGGTTCTAGCTAGGCGGTAGAGTTCCTTTTTTTCATGTTCTAGTCGGGCAAAGGTTTGTACCATGGATGAGCGAACATACTCTAATTCTCTGAGTCTAAATCGCTGTGGAACTTCTGATTGATAGTAGGCGTATTGGCGTATTAACTCTAATGGTACTATGATAATTCGCTTTAAAGCGAGCCATAGCAGTATGAGCAAGATCAGTGGTGTTAGTCCAAAAAACAGAAAAAAGTCTAGGCTATTTTTATAGTAATACTGATCGATATAGCTGTGATCGAGATAGACGATCAGGCTAAAGTGATTAACTTGATCTTGTATATAAAATCGACTTTTTGTTTCAAATACTTTGTTGTTAATAAGTTCTTGGGTAGAGATTTTCCTAAATTTTGAGATGATCATTTTTTCAGGTGGGAGTTGCAAAATGGCAGTGTCGGTTGTGACTAAGACTTTATTTCTATAAGTGATAACCATGGCTGAAATCAAAGGAGTATTGGCGACTTTACGGCTTAAAAAAGATTTGAACGATTGAAAGGCTTCAATACTATCTACTTCTGAAGCAATAATGAAAGCTGATTCAGATAAATCTTGTCTAATATTCTCAACAATTAGGTCTGTCTTTTGTTGCTGATCGGCAAGGAAAAAATAGCTGAAAACCAGATAAAAAATTATAATAATTAAGCTAATAGCTATTAATATAAATCGCTTAATAGAGATCATCTATAGAAGGTTCCTAACGGGGAATTGGGACTGATTAAGCCTTTCAATCAGTTTAGGGTCTAAAGGTTCATTTAGCCACTCAATCCCCTTTAAGCTGGTTAGAAACTCCTCATAGCTGGCATTTTCCAGATAAGGACTCACTTTATTGTAGTAGTCTTTTGGGTCATTTTTTAAGTCAGCAATGGCTAAGTCAATTAATCGCTTCAGTTCGGTAAATTTCTTCTGATGTTTTATAAATGTCTCTTTGTTGGTAAAAAGTGCATCTACAACCAGTAACTCTAATCCTTGTTTGGTCGATGCGACTTCGTGAAATCCGATGGCTTCTAAATGCTGACTATAAGGGGTGTAGGATGCGACAAGGCTTGGTCTGGTATTATTTGCTTGTTTAAGGATTGAAAAAGTTTGTAATTGATCTTTATTAATAAAGTTAAATTGATGCTCAGAGAGGTTGTGTTGTTTAACAAAATCTTTAAATACAAGAGAGTTAACAGAGTTTATTTCTAAATAGACATCGATTATTTCGTTTGTGTTTTGTAGCGAATTTAATGAGATATTACTCATAATAACATCACCACCGTTAGAGCGATCAAACATAATGACAGGCATTAGAGAGTGGTCTTGTTGTTGAAGTAGATTAAACTCATATTGAGTTCCTGTAAAGGCATCTAATTCGGCTGTTTCATAGATGTTAACGCTTTCACCTAATGAGATTACTGTAGTAATTTTTATATTATGCTGATCTAGCCAGCCTTTCTCTTTTAAATAGAAAAGAGGTGAGTAACCTATCCATGAGTTGACGATAATTTTAAGCGGCTGCTCTTTAGGTGATGTACAGCCAAGTAAGCTGAAAACAACTAATAACAATATTGATTTAATTAAATTTGTTTTCATAATTAACCCGCTGCAGTAAGTAGTTTATACAATGAGTTGTTCACGATACCATATAAGAATTAAATTTAAGTAAATATTTATCGTGCTTGATTAAGCTCAAGTAATCGTTGTTTGAGCATTAAGGAGTAGGAAGCTGGTTAATTAAATTGGGTATTAATCAACCATATTACAAAAGTAGCGCTTTATTTGGCTTATGACTTAATTGTAAAAGGTTTCTTAATCAACTGAATGATAGAGAGTGAATGAAGGTGTGCAATGGTAAGGTAACTGACGGCGCCAATGGCTAAGCCAATTAGAATATTACCTAAGAAGAACGGTTGCCAGATAAGTGGAAAGACTTCATCAAACCACAGCTGTGAGCCGAGTGTCATATTGGATGAGGCATCAAAAACATCGGGAGTGTTGAGGATAAAGGTTCCAAACTTATAGCCGCCATACCAGATCGCCCACATGGTTAAAGGGTTGGTAATCCAAGCCAGTGCGGTCGCCAGTGGAATATTGGCACGTAAATAGTAAGCGAAGACTGAAGCTAGCACCATCTGAAAAGGCACGGGTAACATCATACAGAAACAGCCGATAAAACTAGCGCGCGCAAATGACTTTCGATCACCCGCCCAATAGACTCGGTCTTTGAACTTTGGAAAGTATTTATTCAAAAAGGCTGAGCGTTTGGTAGCTCTACCAATTTGATGCATTTTAAGTTTTAAAAATCGAATCATATCTTAGTATCGTTGTGCTTGGGTTTTCAGGTGAGTGACTTAGTCAGCCACTTGAGTTAACTAGCCTGTTTTGGATTAGCTACATTAGCGCCTTTTAGGAGATTAGTCTAATCAGTTTTATTAATTCAAAATCCGTGTTGGTAAAGCGAGCTGTGCACTGTTTTCTGGGGTATTGAGTATTTAGCCATTTAATCTTGAGTGACTAAATGGCTATTAATTTTTGTAATAAGTTGCTGGGCTCTAGAATTTGAATCCTTTAAAGAGGGAATCTTTGAGCTGGTTTCCCAGCTCTTTTTTATTCTCTTCAATGGCTTGAGTGGCTTTTTTACTCAGCTCATCTGAGATCTCTTTTTTCTTAGCATCCAGCTTTGATTGGAGTTCCATTTTAGTTTTCTGCTCAAGGAGAGACGCTAGGTCGAGTGTAATATCAGGACTTAAGTAGCTGCCTTTTAAACGAACAGGCAAGGTGAGGCCGTTTAACTCTTTAAGCTCTTCACCCCCTTGGCCTTTGTCGCTAGCAACGATTTTGGTTCTAACCAGATAATCTAAGCTCTCTTGCGGTAGGTTAACCGTGCCTGAACCTGTTATGCGCATAAAGGGTGCTTGTGCTGTGAGTTTCTTAGTGGTGACTACGCCGTTTTTGATGGTGACTTGTGCCGTCATGGCGCTAAAGTCAGTTTGTAGATTCTCTTTGCTGGCATCGGCGGTGCTTTTATTCAGTTTCGCTTTGGCATTACGAATAATTTGCGCTAGATTAAAGCCTTTGACGGCACCATTTAAAAGATCAACCGATGCTTTACCATTTAGGTGCTTGGTAAAGTCAATGATGCGAGTTCCTGCGGTCGTTATATTTAGGTCAACAGAACCATTACCGTTCAGAATATCTTTATTGAGGACGGCAACGAGCACCTTACCAACGGGGATCTGTTTACCTGTCATTTTAAGGCTGTATTTAGGCGTTTTACCGCGAACATCTAATCCTGCTTCTACATTTACTTGACGCTTAAAGAGCTTGGCGCTAACGGGGGCAGCTTTAATATTGCCTTTAGCCCCGTTAATAGTGACCAAAATATCCTTAGGTAGTAGCTCTTTAAATTTAACTTCGCCCACTTTTAAACGACCATTAATTGTCAGCTTACGTAGTAGTTCAGTCGGTAGCGTAATGATAAGCTCCTTGTCTGATTTTTGAGTGACCTTAGGTTGCTCTTTTGGTATGGGTAAGTAGCGATTAAGATCAATCTTATTCAGAGCTAAGTCATAAGCGATATTAGGTGTTGCAAACTGTTTAACCGAAGCGCTACCAGTTAATTGGCTCTCATCAAGTTTCAGATTCAGTTTTTGAATTTTTAGAGATTCAGTTTTTGCATTGAAGTGAACCCCTAAGTAACCACTAAACTCGGTCAGTGTTTTAGTATCGGCCATCTCGGGTAGAGTAATTTTTAGATCAGTGAGTAGCTGACGTAGATTGATCTGCGCTATCTCTAACTGCGCATTGGCAATTGGATTGCTGGTGATCTGTGATGCTGTAACCGACCCCTTACTTTGAATGCCTAAAGCAGTTAGGGTTAGGTTATTCAGGGTGGCAGTCTGTTTCTGTAAATTAAGGGTTGGCTGAACACTTAAAGAGGCCTGGCCTTTTCCGTTGGGTAGAAAGCTAGCAACTAAGTCTGTATTTACATCAAGCTGCTTGGTACTGAATTCTTGAGCAGCTATATCTGCTGAGAAATCAGCTAGCTGTAGCCCCCCTTTAATACTTTGAGCAGGGAAGTATTGACCTCCGACGACAGTGTAATTTAGCTTTAAGCTAGGTAAGGTTATCTGCTGTTTATCCAAAGCTAAATCAATACTGGCAATAGCTAGGTTAGCAGATGCTTTTTCAACAGGAATGCCTCTGCCTTGAACACTGGTTTTTAAGGCCAGATTGCGCAGGGCAAAACCTCCATCTTGATTGAGTTTGGCTTCAATCTCTAGATCTAATTGTGCGGTAAGCGCAGGCTTAGCAACTTGGCTCTTGGCCGAGAGATTGATTTTAAAGAACTGACCAAAAGTGATCGCTTCTGTTGTGAACTGTGTGATATTAAGTGCCACAGACTGTTTGGTTTGGGCATCGTTCCAATTTATTTGCCCTTGCTGAATATCAATACCACCAAAGTCTAATCCAGCTAGTTTACTAAGTGGGCTATTTTTGTCGTTCTCTGGTGTCTCTTTAGTGGAAGGTTCGACTAGATCATCCCAGTTGCTCACCCCTTGCGTATTTTTTTCTAAACTGAGTTGTAGGCCGTGTAGCGTTAAGGTATCAATCTCCAGTGTCTGACTGAGAAGAGGCATAATGGCGGCGCCAATAACCACTTCATCAATATGAAAAAAGGCTTGTTTGCTAAAGCCTTTGGCATTACTTAAGGTGGTGTTCTCTAGGCTTAAACCAATATTGGGAAATAGTGACAGACTAATAGATTCAATTTGTAGATCTCTCCCTGTCTCTTTTTTGACGACATCGGCAATTTGCGTGCGGTAGTCATTAGGATCTACGGTAGCAACAATAACGCCGACAGCAATCATAATTGTAACCACGGTTCCAAGGAGTATTTTTAATAATAGTGAGGCGATTTTCATTAGGTCATCCTAGTAAATTTCAGTAGGGTATTGGGTTTATATTAACAGAAGCTTAATCAATGTTCTCAGTCAATTATGGGTAAATAAGGTCTAATAAAGAGGGGATGACTTTATAGAAATAGGACGAGAAGATGTGGTTGGAATTGAGCAGGGGGGCTACAAAATAGAGATAAAAAAAGCGCTTAATAATAAGCGCTTTTAATAGAGAGATTACTTTGAGAGGTTAACTAAATGTTATGGTTTCTTAATCCAAAGACGATCTTTCTCGATATAATGCCCCGACGCTTCATTAGCACGCGCTTTTTCACCCGCGATAATTTCGATCTGTATTACTGAGTAGTTCGCTTTTTGAGCAATTCTGGCATAGTGCTCTAGTCGGCCTTGGTTGATTTTTCTAACCAATTCATTGGTATGACGACTAGGGCGAACGGGGGCAATATAACCATTGGCACGTTCACCAATCAGCCCACGTTTTTTAAACTTAGTCAGTTCTGCTGCCAGTCGTTTTTTTTCAGCGGCTTTTTCAGTTATGAGTTGTGCAGCAACTTCTTGTTCCATCTTTTTAATCTGTTCTGCATTCTGCTGCTCTTCTGCTGCATCAGCAGGTTTATCAGTCGATTTTTCAGCAGCATGAACACTTAAAGAGAGGCCAAGAAAAGGGATGATTAAGCAGTGTTGAGCAATTTTTTTAAGATTCATTTCAAACTCCCTAGAATAAACCACTAGATTTATTAAATACCGCTTCAAGATCTTTGTCGATGGTCTCTAAAGTGGTTTCTTTAGCCGTTTTAGCTATTTTAGGAGCAACTTTAGTCGCTGTTGCATCTGCACCATCTTTAGCAGGGGTTGTTGCGTCACATGCTGACAACATGCCGATCATAGTGACGGCTAATAGGCTCTTAGCAAGCCATTTGAAAAAGAACATTTTAAACTCCTTTTGGAGGTTTAAAGAAAAAAGGATTCTGGATGAATATTGCTTCTGAGTAAACAGGTTCACTTGAGGCCATTGATTATCCGTAATGGATTTAGCCATCATTCTTGCACGATTACTCAAGCCATTACAAGGGCTAACTGTCTGGTTAATGAGTTTTTTTTAATTTGAAAGAAAGGCAGTTTATGACAGTGATTAACTGAGTTAATAAGGAAGGCGGTTTTGGCTAAAATCAAGCTGTAACCCCTGTTTAACAAGGGCTCTGCTTAAAGTTATTTGAATGGGGTTATTTAAATTTTTTGCGGCAATTTTCTACGGCATTCCAATAGGTCTTGTTGTCTTCTTTGGTTCTGCCTTTTACGTTATCCCAAAGATGTGTCTGTTTATCAATACATAATTCTGTTTCTGTCTTACCACAACCCGTTAGGAGCAGGGTCGCCGGAACGAGTGACAGCAGCACAAAAAATTGTGCCAGATTTTTGATCGATTTTTTGTTAGGGGGTTTCATAATGAGACCTTATATAAAACAATAAATAGTTTGTTTATTGAATAGTTGTATATCTATCCACCTAGTTGTAATTTTTTGTAACTACAAGTTAATGTAATTTGTTAGAAGTAGTGTCTAAACAACCTTACTGTTAGTGGTAGCATACCTATAAAAAATATTTTAGTCTAGGAGGTGTGTATTACGTATTGGCATGGTTTAAAAGGTAATTTACCACTATTTGTAATACATTGAAGGTAAGGCTAAGTGTTTTACTGACTGATCATACAGGTCAATATGGGTTATAGACTGAACTGTCTATTGCTTCTCGGTTGGTCAAAGTTTGGCGAGGCTAATTTTTTTAAGTATCATGGCGTAATTAAGAAGATGGTTAAGCACAAGATTAAGCTCTCGAATAAGAGATCAAATAGGCGAAATTGAATGGATTCTATAGAAACTCAACACTGGACACAGCGGTATACAGATTATCTGAATGATAATCCATCCAGACCCGCTCGAATTGTTTACCAGCGAGATAGAGCTAGGGTGATTCATTCGGCATCATTTAGGCGTCTGCAAGCAAAAACGCAGATCT
Organism: Thiomicrorhabdus sp.; assembly: GCA_033238645.1. Lineage (GTDB taxonomy): Bacteria > Pseudomonadota > Gammaproteobacteria > Thiomicrospirales > Thiomicrospiraceae > Thiomicrorhabdus. Next base: position 149,083 of record BQXR01000005.1, on the reverse strand, counting down.
TTGGTTTAAGTGAGTCTGATTTCTATCGAACACGTTTAACACACTCTATGGAAGTCGCACAAATTGGTTCTGGTTTGGTTGAGCAGTTAATGACTGTTGGAACGGATGTGCAGGGCAAAGAGGCTGACTATATTGAGTGGCTACCCTCGTTCTATCTGATCGAGGCCATTTGCTTAGCTCATGATTTAGGTCACCCGCCTTTTGGGCATGGGGGTGAGGTAGCGTTGAACTATATGATGCGTCATTATGGTGGTTTTGAAGGCAATGCTCAAACCTTGAGGATTCTGGCTAAGTTAGGTGAGTATACGCCAGATAATGGTATCGATCTCTCGCGTAGAACCGTCTTAGGGATTTTGAAATATCCTGCGATTTATAACGATATTACCGCTTCAAATACTAATTATTTGGCAAAGCTCCGCGAGCCACAGGTGGATGATTTTAGAACGCTAAAAATGAATCGATGGACACCGCCTAAATGCATTTACTTAGAAGAGAAAACGCTGTTTGAGTGGGTGTTAGAACCGTTCTCTCTCGCAGATCGTATTAAGTTTACGCAACTATCTGACTGTACCGAAAAGCATAAAAATACTCTTTATAAAGCCTTAGACACGACCATTATGGAGCTGGCAGACGATATTGCTTATGGCATACATGACTTAGAAGATGCTGTGGCGATGAAAATTGTTGCCAGTGAATTATGGCAGAGAGAGGTGATGCAGAATCCTATTTTCCAAAAATATGCACTCTGGGATGAGAGCATGACTGAGCGTCTGTTCAGCGCCTCCTCTAAAGGCCGTAAGCATGCAGTCAGTAAGATGGTCGGGATTATGGTTGAAAGTATTTATATGCATGAAAATAGTGAGTTTGAACATCCACTATTACGTTATCAGGCAAAGCTGGAAGAGGGGCCTGCTGAGGTTTTAGAGCTATTGAAGGCCTTTGTTTATAAAAATGTCATTACCATTCCCGAAGTAAAGCAGATGGAGTTTAAAGGTCAGCTGATTGTACTTGAGCTATTTAAGTCATTACGAGCAAACCCTGAGGCGCTATTGCCCTCTAAGAATTATGAGCAGTATAAAAGTGCTCCGACTGAACAGGCCAAACAACGTATTATCTCAGATTACATTTCGGGCATGACCAATACTTATGCATCTAGGTTGTACGCTAAGTTGTTTACGCCGGCGCAAGGTTCTATTTTTGATATGTTGTAAAGTGGTTGGTTGTTTAGGAACTGATTTAAGCTCTGTTTCGTGGATTACGATTAATGCGATTTAATGACTCTTTGAGACTCGGCAGATAATATTTGGGGGCTTTAAAGGGTTTGATTGTTTGGTAAGTCAAATTGATAGGCGGTTCTATCACTGAGTTATCAGAACAGAAATCAATAGAGCGCTCAACAGACCCCCCCCTGTTCAAAATAGTTTGCTGCTGTTTTATCGCCCAATGAATGTGCTCATCAACTAATTCATTGATTAGGTTCAGTTTGCTCTCTAATGCCTCAATCACCTCAGTGATAGACGCATCCTCTATTGTTTTGCCCTCTGAAGCATCACTTTCACTATTACCTTTGATATTTCCAAGCGCGATGGCCAGGTTACGTGTCCACTGTGCATAGCCGATTCGGCGAATCGGTGAACCCTCTAGTTTTTTTAAGAACTCTACTTCTGTCCACTGCCAAAGCGAGAGTAGGCTCTGGTTATCGAGTTGATTATGATTAACACTAAAGGCACTCTCTTTGGCATTCTCAGTGAATTTATTCCACGGGCAAACTAGCTGACAGTCATCACACCCGTAGATTCGGTTGCCTATTAATGGACGCAGGGCTTCATCTATACTGCCTTTGTACTCAATAGTTAGGTAGGAGATACAACGCCTTGCATCGACTACTGCATTATCAATAATGGCTTGTGTTGGGCACTCTTTGATACAAGCCGTGCAAGGCCCACAGCCCTGTTTAGTAAAAGGTGGATCAATCGGTAGCTTTAAATTGGTATAGAGTTCGCCGAGAAAAAACCACGAGCCAGCGCGAGGGTGAATAATCAGGCTATTTTTACCGGTAAATCCCAATCCAGATTTCTCAGCAATCGGTCTCTCTAAAACGGGGGCGCTATCGGTAAAAGCTCTATAGTGAAAGTTGGGTACTTCTTGGGCAATTTTTTCAGCAAGGGCTTGTAGACGTTTACGTAGTAGTTTGTGGTAGTCCTTGCCCAGTGCGTAGCGGGAGATATAAGCCTGCTGCGGTTGATGTAGTTGCACAATGGCTGAATCACTCGAAAGGTCTAAATAATTTAAACGCACACTGATAATAGATTGTGTGCCTGGTTCTAACTCATTTGGGCGTGTACGCTTGGTGCCATGGCGTGCCATATAGTCCATATCACCATGGTAGTTTTCACCCAGCCAATTAAAATACTCTGTCTCATAGCTAGAGAGATCGGTATCCGTTATGCCAATATCCGCAAAGCCAAGTGCCTGCCCCCATTGCTTAATTTGAGTCACTAAAGCATGAGAACTTTCAAAATTAGATTTTGAGCAGGGGGGGGGAGTCTGTGTGGCATTCTGAGGATCTGAATTTGTATTTAAATTCGCGTCTGAATTAAGTTTATTAGAGGGGGGATTTGGCATAAATCTATTCTATCAAACTCCTTGTTTACAGGGTTATTTGTTAACAAAAAGATATTAATGCTGTAAAAAATAAGCTGTAATAGACTTATGATAAAGGCAAGTTTTAAGAAAATGTATGGCGGAGTTAGGTATGAGTGCAACAAAAATGGGGTCTGAAAAAGCAGGTACTGAAAGAGGTATCTCTCATTTTGAGTTAAAAAATGAACAGGATACGGCTCAGTTTGCCCAAGCGGTATCGCAGGCCTATGATAATAAGAGTGGCTTGAATGATGGGCTTATCATCTATCTAGAGGGCGATCTGGGTGCGGGAAAATCCTTTTTTTCACGCGCCTTTATTCAACAGTATTTACCTGGCGAGAGAGTTAAAAGCCCAACTTATACGATTGTGGAAAGCTATCAAGCGGTTGATTTGATGATTCATCATTTTGATTTATATCGTATTTATGACACTGAAGAGCTTGAGTATTTGGCGATTAAAGACCTCTTTATAGATCGCTACATTGCACTGGTAGAGTGGCCTCAAAAGGGCGCACCTATTTTCCCTAAAGCAGATATTTTGATTGATATTCATTACTCTGAAAGCCTTAGTAACGAGGTTCGAAAGGTCGATGTTCAGGGGCTTTCGGTGCTTGGGCAGGCCGTAGTTGAAGGCATTGAGTTTTAGATGTTGGAAAATTGACGTTATTAGTTGGCATGCAACTTGTTATTAGGTGCAGTAAGTTAAATCACAATAGTGGGCTGTCGCAATGAAAAATTTGATGAAAACTATAAATATGACTCCGATCACTCTTAGCTTAATTAGCATGCTAATTATGACGCTCTGGGTGTCTTCTGCTGTGGCAGCGCCAAAAGTAGAATCGATGAGAATTGGGCAAACGGCTGATAAAACACGTGTTGTGTTTGATATTAAGGGATTGCGAAGCAATTCTTACAAGGTCTCTCAGTTAAGTAACCCATCTCGTTTGGTGGTTGATTTTTATAAAGCCGATAACAAGCTAACGTTTAAAAACAAGCATATTACGGATACACGTTTATTTAAGGTACGTGTTTCACAAACTAAAAAACGTGTCAGAGTGGTTTTAGATCTGCATAAGCATGGCTCTCACAGAGTGTTTAGCTTAGCTAAGAACGCTAAAGGTAATGAACGTTTAGTGATCGATTTAAAAGATAGAAAGATTGGCAAAACAACGGCAAAGAAAAATTCTAAGCGTGTTACCAAAAAGCTGGTTGCTAAAAAAGTCTCAAAGCCTGTTGTTAAGACAGTTGCTAAGACAGTTGCTAAGCCTGTAGTAAAAGTGGCTAGTGCCTCATCAGTTCCAACGGTGAAGCAAGAGAAGATCTTAGCTAAGCTTTCAAAATTAGCGAAAGCAAAAACGGAAAGCAAAACTAAAACACACCCAGCCACACATGACATCCTAAACAGAGACAGCTCGGTATTTACTAAAAATGAAGACCTAGTAGTTGCATTGGATGCGGGTCATGGTGGTAAAGATGTCGGTGCGATTGGTCACAACAAAACATATGAAAAAGTGGCTACGCTATTAATGGCGAAAGAGCTTAAGCGTTTAATCGATCGTCAGCCTGGTATGCGTGCTGTCCTAACGCGTAACAAAGATGTTTTTATCCCGCTTAAAAAACGTGTAGAGATTGCTAAAAGTCATAATGCTGACATCTTTATCTCTGTCCATGCTGATGCTTTCCATGACCACTCAGTAAGAGGCGGTTCTATCTATGTACTTTCTCAAGGTGGTGCGAGTAGTGTGATGGCTAAGTTACTAGCGAAAAGTGAAAATGCATCACTGCAAGATATCAAGTTAGAGGGTCGTGATGATGATGTGGCTTTTGCTTTAAGTGACCTAACTCGTGAAGCAACGGTGAGAAGTAGTCGTAAACTTGCTCAAACGGTTTTAGGTGAGATGCAGAAGAAAGTGAAAATGCATAAACACTCAGTACAGTCAGCAGGGTTTGCAGTCTTAAGATCTATTGACATGCCTTCACTATTAATTGAAACAGCGTTTATCTCTAACCCTCATGAAGCACGTAACTTAATGAGCAGAAAGTTCCAAACTAAAATGGCCAGTGCAATCGTTAGTGGTTTAAACAAGTTTGTTGACCAGAATGCACAGAAGCCACGTTGGGGTGAGTCACTATATGTTTATTACAAAGTTCAACGTGGAGATACACTTTCTGAGATCGCTGAGAACAACCAAGTCTCTGTTAGAGAGTTGAAAAAGCTGAATAGAATCCGCAATGCGAATGAGCTTTATATTGGTAAAAAGATGAAGATTCCACTTTCTGAGAAGTTGATTGCAGGTTTGTAAGTTACACAGAGCATGAATCAAAAAGGCGCTATAAAGCGCCTTTTTTGTGTCTATTGAAATAATATTTGAAACCTAGATAGTTAACTCATTTCTAAATGAGACAAAGCCTTTTTCCGTAATCACTCCATCTAAAGGTACATCCCAATCTTGTGGGTCTAGCACGCTTACCTGCTGGCAGCTATGTGCCCAACCAATTAATAATGTTTGGTTGGATTGTTTAGGTTCGGTACGTTTAAACTCAAAGGTACGATCATAGTAGCCCCCCCCCATGCCCACTCTATTTCCTTGCGAGTCAAAGCCAACTAATGGCATTAGCACAATATTGAGTTGTTGACCGTTTAGATGAAGCTTGTGGGGTTCTGATGGCTCGTGAATTTTAAAGCGGTTGTTGATCATGAGGCTGTCGCAATGATAGTGTGCAAAAGCCATGTGCCAATCAGAATGTGTCTCTAATACCGGAAGGTAAACCTTAAACTGATCTGTTTGCCATAGATATTCAATGGCTGGCTGAGTCTGGAGCTCACCATCTTGTGCTAAGAATAGGGCAATATTTAACGGTCTATCAATTTGCATTTTAAGGGTTGTACTAAGGAAAGCCTTTAAATGATCTAAAGCCTGCAATGCATGATCTTGCTGTTGCTCTGCTGAGAGTAAACGGCGTGTTTCGCGAAGCTGTTTTCTCAATTGGCTAATATCGATATTTGAATTCATAATCAAAATAGTAGAACAGCATTTAAAGTAAGAGCCATTATTCTAGCGTATTTTAGAGGGTTGGGCATAAATTAAGGATGAGCGTAATGTTATTTTTGAATCTGAATATTTCAAGCAGGGGGGGTAAAAGGAAGCACAGGATCATCGAACAAAAAATCCAAGAACCGAGAAGTTCAAGGTGGCGGTCTCCTCAAGAAATTTAGGCTTCCCGGGTTAGCAAGCTAACGAGATGCGCACCATTTCTAGCATCTGACCCCAATATAATAATTATCGGAAAGGGGTTTATGCCCAACAACCATGTGCCTTGGGATTATTATAACAAAACATAATGTTAAAAAAGTGACTGAAACCGCTAAATTTAGCGGTTTTCAATCAAAGTTTTTGATCCCTATACCCAAGAAAACTTAATGTTTACGCAATGATAACTAGGTGAAGGGTTAAGTTGAGCAAGGTTTAGACTAGCTTAATTTAATAGGGGGGCGCTATTTGGTGGTTAACGAGACGAGTTGTGCTAAGCGCTTAGATTTAAATAGAGGAGTGAATATTTTTAGGGGTCGCTATTAAGTGCCTCTTTGAGGCTGGACTATGCTTTCTCTTCAGGCGCCGTACTGGCAATGTTATTCATAACCGTTTCCATCTGGTCTTCCAGTCTAAGCGTGTACTGAGTGGTATCATCCTTAAGCTGTAAATAGTCATAGCAGAGATTAAGTGCAACCATTAATACCTTTCCTTCCCCCTTTAAACCTGGAATTTGATCCAGTTTATCTTCTAGTAGAGTTGCTGCTTCAATTAAACGCTCACGATCACTATCCTCACAAGGGATCTCAAAATTGTGGTTCATTAAGTTAAGCGTTAACACATGTTACTCCAGAGAAATTAGGGGGATAATCGACTGAAATTAAAGTATAGGGCGTCTTAAGGCCTATGAGATTAAAATCTGAAGAAGTTATTATGATATTATTCACCAATCATAAAGGTTTAACAAGAGAATGTTTTAATGGATTTTGATCAAATTAAAGAAATAGTCGCGCCACATACAGAGCTAGAGTCACCTGCATTTATTCAAGGGATGCTTATTGGCTTGCTTTGTGGTGATGCGGATATCCAAGAAGCAGTGTGGATAAAAAAGCTAATTGAAGAAGCAAAAATTAAATCTGTTAAAGAGTCATTTTTAAAGGGTCTACATGATCTTTTTCAAGAGACTAATAAGGGGCTAAATGGCTCTGGCTTTGAGCTAGAGCTATGTCTGCCTGATGACAATGAAGCAGTGGTTTACCGCGCGTCAATGATTGGTCAGCTGTGCGAAGGTATTTTGTATGGTTTGGGATTGATTGGTTGCCTGCAAGATGCAGAGAACGAGATTGCGCCAGAAGTACGTGAGCTGGTCAATGACTTTAGTGATATCGCGAGTATTGATGTAGAAGGCTTGGGTAAGTCCATTGAAGATGGCGAAACGGAAGAGTCTGATCTAATGCACTTAGTCGAGTTCATCAAAATTGGTATTTTAACCATGAACGAATCTCTTAACCCAGCTGACCCGAACCCTATTGCCATGGATGGCATGAATAATATTGACGACGATGATGAGAATAGTACGATTCATTAAGTGACAGCGTGATACAACAAGCTGAGTGGTTAAGTTAAGGGTTTACAAGGGTTAATGGATGTTAGAAAGTAGTGTGTTTTATCAAGCGAATCGTCAAAAGCTATTAGATCAGTTACCTGACAATAGTGCTGTGATCGTGCCTTCGGGTGCTGAGTTAATCCGTAATCGTGATGTAGAGTTTCCGTTTCGTACTGAGAGTGACTTTTTCTATTTAACGGGATTCACTGAACCTGATTCTGTCTTGATCTTACTGAAAACAGCTGAACAAGAAAGTCACCTGTTTTTAAGACCAAAAGATCCAGAGCAGGAGACTTGGCAGGGGCGTCGTTTAGGTGTTGATGCCGCAGCAGAATTTTTATTGATAGATCAGGCTTGGTCAATTGATGAGTTAGATGATGGCGCTATAGAGCTATTGGAAAATATTGAATCGGTTTATGTCTCCTTCTCACAGTCTTTGGACTTTTTGGGCACGATCAATGTTTGGATTAGTGCGCTTAAACAGAAGGTTCGTAAGGGAATTTCTGCGCCAACTAATATCTGTGATTTAGACAGCGCTCTGCATGAGCTAAGGTTGTTTAAGTCGGAAGAGGAAATTCAAAGAATGCGCCAAGCTGCGCAGATATCCGTTAAGGGTCACATGGCGGCAATGCAGGCAGTTGCACCTGGTAAATTTGAGTTTCAAGTTCAATCAGAGCTAGAAGCAACTTTTGTCCGAGAAAGCTCACCACGCGTGGCTTTTAACTCAATCGTAGCAGGAGGGCATAACGCCTGTATTCTGCACTACACTGAAAATAGAGATGAGATCAAAGAGGGTGATCTCGTTTTAGTTGATGCAGGTGCTGAGTGGCAAGGGTACGCAGGGGATATCACCACTACCTTTCCAGCATCGGGTAAGTTCAGTACTGCACAGGCCAAGCTCTATAGTTTAGTCCTAAAAGCACATGATGCGGCGATCGAAGTGATTAAGCCTGGTGTGGGTTATGATCAAGCACATCAAACTTCAGTTAAAGTTTTGACTCAAGGCCTTGTTGATTTAGGTATTTTAAAAGGGGATGTTGATACCTTAATTAAAGAGGAAGTCTTTAAACGTTTCTTTATGCATGGTACGGGTCACTGGTTGGGTATGGATGTACATGATGTCGGTGCTTACAAACAGAATGGACTGTGGCGAGATTTTGCAGAAGGTATGGTTGTGACGGTTGAACCGGGCCTGTATATCTCGGCTGAGCATGCAGATGTCGATAGTCAATGGCATAATATTGGCATACGTATAGAAGATGATGTTTTGGTAACCGCAGGTGGTAATGAAGTTTTGAGCACGGGTCTACCAAGAACAGTTGATGAGATTGAAGCTTGGATGAGTCAGCATCGTTAGGTTGGCTGATCGTTAGACCGTAAAAACTTAAGCTATTTACGAACGATTTTAGAGAGTGATTTTAGAAAGAATGGGTTCAAAATAATGCAAGAGTCTATAGTAAAAGAGATTACCAGTGATGTTGTGATTGCTGGCGGTGGCCCTGTTGGATTGATGTTGGCATTGGGCCTGACGCAACAAGGTTATAAAGTTATTTTGGCTGAAGCATATGAACCTGCAGAAGATGCACCTAACTCTTTTGATGGACGTGTTCTGGCTTTATCGCATGGCTCTATACGAGTCTTTCAACGATTGAATATTTGGCAAGATCTTGTCAGTGAGGTGACTGAAATTCATCATGTTCATGTCTCACAAAAAGGCTACTTAGGCATCACTAAGTTGCATGCAGAAGAGGTTGATGTACCTGCGCTAGGGTACAGTATTCAATCGAGTGACTTAGGGAGAGTGCTTTGGCAGCATGTTAAACAGAATGATGCTATTCAGGTACTCTGTCCGGCTCGCCTTGTAGACTTTACTGAGCAAGACAGTGGTGTGGTTGCTCAAGTTGAAGTCGCAGCCGAAGATAACGCCGCTGCTATTCAATATCAAATTAACGCTAAGTTAGTCGTCGGTGCCGATGGTACAGATTCCCAAGTTAGAAAAATCCTCCTACTCCCTTTAGAAGAAAAATCCTATAGCGCTTTTGGTGTCATTGCTCAGATAGAGACTGAGAAACACCCAGAAAACTGGTCTTACGAACGCTTTACCGAAGAGGGGCCTGTTGCGCTACTGCCAATGAAAGGCCATTTTCATAAAGCGGTGTTGGTCTGTCCGCAAGAAGATATTGATCGTGTTAAGAACCTTAATGATGATGAGTTTATTGACCTGTTTGCTTCTAAAATGGGTGAGCGCTTGGGCGCTTTTACCAGTATCAGTCCTAGAGTGATTTACCCTCTGAAAGAGACTTATGTCGAGCAGATGGCAAAAGGACGAGCTGTTCTAATGGGGAACGCATCACATACTCAGCATCCTGTGGCAGCACAAGGTTTGAATTTAGGGATTAGAGATGTTGAGGTGTTTTTAGAGTTGAACTCATCGCCAGAGACAGTCGCTGATATTGGAAATGTTGAACAGCTTGCTGAGTATGCTGAACTTAGAAAACCCGATCATGAAAAAGTCATGGGGCTAACCGATGGCTTAATTCAAATATTTCAACATCAGTCACCGATTGTAGGTCACTTAAGAGGCGTAGGACTCATGGCAATGCAAGCAATGCCATCTCTGAAACGCCGTTTTTCAAGATTTGCAATGGGGGGTGGCCAGTCATGAGTACTCAAACAGAAACAACAAATGCAGAAAGGTTAACTTCAATCACTTGGGATGCCATTGTTGTTGGTGGTGGAATGGTCGGTGCTAGTGTTGCGCTAGGTCTGGGTCAGCAGGGTATGCGTGTTCTGTTGCTTGAACGTCAGGCGGTTGAGATGGCGTGGCATGAAAACGAGCCCTATCAAGTAAGAGTCAGTGCGCTGACCAGAGCCTCAGAAAAAATACTCAGAAACCTAGGTGCGTGGAAAGGCGTTGAAGCACGTCGCTATCACCCTTTTACCGCGATGCATGTTTGGGATGAGATTACCGCGGGTGAGGTACATTTCTCTGCACAAGATATGGGTGAGCCAAACCTAGGTTACACCGTTGAAAATAAAGTTATTCAAGCCGCGCTTTGGGAGCAAGTTGAAGCTTGTGAACATATAGAAGTACTGTTAAATCACCCTGTCATAAACTTGGCTTTTGAAAATGAGCAGGGGGGGCTAGATATTGAAGGGATTGGTAAAGTCCATACAACTCTGCTAGTGGGCGCGGATGGGGCTATGTCTCAAATACGCCAGCTCGCATTTATCGGTTTAGAGACGCATGATTACGAGCAATGTGCCGTAGTCGGTTGTGTTAAGACCGAGCGTTCTAGTGAAGATACGTGCTGGCAGCGCTATACCAGTGATGGCCCTTTTGCTTACCTTTCTATGGGGAACAATGTTAGTTCTATTGCATGGTATCTACCCACAGAGAAGATGCAGTGGGCGCTTGATTTATCGGATAAGGAATTTGCGGAGGAGATATCCAAAGCATCGGATTATAAATTAGGCTCTGTCATTGAAGTGGCTGAACGTGCTGCTTTCCCATTAACGCGTAGACATGCAGAGCACTATGTAAAACCCAACCTTGCGCTAGTCGGTGATGCCGCGCACACAATCCATCCGCAAGCGGGTCAAGGAGTTAACCTAGGCCTGCTAGATGCGGCTGCTTTAATAGAGACGGTTTTAAATGCTAGAGAGCAAGGGAAATCATGGGGAAGCTTTTCTGTCTTAAGAAAATATGAGCGCTGGCGCCGTGGTGATAATGCGATTGTACAACGCTCAATGGAGACCTTTGACTGGCTGTTTAAACAGGACGCATCACTTAAAGCGACTATTCGTAAAGGTTTCTTACCTCTCGCTAATAGTTTAACCCCAATTAAGAATTGGCTAATGAGTCAGGCACTGAATGGCAGAGAGGCATTACCAAAGTTAGCAAAGTCTGTGAAGCAGCATAGATAGGGCGATTTATGAACTTTAAAGCGATTTTAGGTGTTGCTGGAGTTCATCACTCTGAGAAAGCTCATGTACGACAAATTGGTCGTGGATTTGAGTTATTAGTTCTATTTGCCCTAATAGCTGTCTTTGCACAGCTTTTAACAGGTTATTTAGGTGATCCGTTTCAGGTCGCTTGGCTATCAGATCTTACTTGGTCTGTGTTTGCCTTAGAGTTGGTTGTTAATCTCTATCTCGTTAAAGATAAATTACGTTACCTTCGTGAAAACTGGCTGAGTGTTGTGATCGTCTTGGTCGCCTTCCCATTAAACAATTGGGGAGTGGATTGGGCCATTATTGTGCGCTCCCTACGGCTCATTCTATTTGTCCGATTTTTTGCCGCCTTTTTTAAAGATGCTTCAATAATTTTAAATAAAAACCGCTTTGGTCATATTTTGCTCGTATTTGCTTTTATTATTGTTGGTTCGGGTGCTGTTTTTGCCTATATCGAAGAGCGATCTTTTATAGAGGGTATTTGGTATGCCATAGTGACGATTACGACGGTTGGTTATGGTGATGTGGTACCTGTTTCTGATAGCGGTCGAATATTTGGTGCAGTACTGATTCTATTTGGTGTGGTCTTTTTCTCATTAGTCTCTGCAAATATTGCAGCATTTCTAATTGGCTCTGACCAGCGAAAATCAGAGCGTGAGATATTGCTCTATGTTAAAGCAACAGAAAAGCGTTTAGCAGCTCAATCTGAGCAAAATGAACGACATGTTGAACAGTTAATGGTTCATATGTCGAAAGAGATTGAAGAGCTTAAAAAAGACCTAATAAAAGAGCATAGGAAATAAACTACCTTTATAGGGTAGTGCTTAATTCATGCTTAAAACGCATTGAATTAGTCATAAGCTTAGCTTATAAAGAGACCGTTGTAGAACCTGTTGACACTGATTTAACGGGTTTTTTTCTGACTTGACTTAAGTTGTTTGACATTTAAGGGTTAAGGTCCTATATTCACTAACGCCCAAAATAAATTTATATTATTAATAAGGAAATGACAAATGGCAGATAGACGTCTTCAGGTGTTTCATACAGTTGCAAAGGTAATGAGTTTTACTAAGGCAGCAGAGACATTACACATGACTCAGCCCGCGGTAACTTTCCAAGTTAAGCAGCTTGAAGATTTTTTCAATACCCGTTTGTTTGATCGAACGCATAATAAAATAACATTAACTGAAGCGGGTAAAGTTGTTTACGATTATTCCGATCAGATTCTAGATCTTTATGAGAAAATGAATAGCGATGTTAGAGAGTTGACTGGTGAAGTCACTGGAACGCTAGTAGTTGGTGCAAGTACGACGATTGCTGAGTATATGCTTCCAAGTTTACTAGGTGCATTTAAGAAGCAGTTTGATGATGTTAATATTCGTCTTCAGGTAGGGAATACTGATGCGATTGTTTCCATGGTTGAAAATAATATGATCGATTTGGGTTTGGTCGAAGCACCTGTCTACAATAAAAACCTAGAAGTTGATATTTGTCGAATTGATGAGATGCAGTTGATCTGTCCAAAAGAACACCCTTTAGCGAAACGCAACAAGGTCACTATTGAAGAGATTCGTAAATTTGGTTATGTTTCTCGTGAAGAGGGGTCTGGTTCACGTTCTGTTATTGATAACTACATCCGTGAACAAGGTTTGAGTTATAGCGATCTAAATGTGGTGATGGAGTTAGGAAGTCCTGAGTCAGTTAAGATGGCTGTAGAATCTGATGTGGGGATTGCGATTGTTTCTAGAACAACTCTCTCAAAAGAGTTGCAGTTAGATACTTTGCGAGCTATCCCATTAGATCCTCCTATTTTAAGACCGTTCTCTCATATTAGACAGAAGCATAAGTTTCGTCATAGAGCTGTTGGTGAGTTGTTAGAGTTTGCAGTTGAATACTGCCATGATAGAGCTAAAGAGTTAGGCTTTAGAATGCATAATGAAAGTGATAAAAAATAGATTGTAAATATATAGTTTATCTTAATAAAAAAAGGCCATTAATATGGCCTTTTTTTGTTTAAAGGTTGTCAGAAGCAAACTGAGCTAGCCTAGAGCGTTCTCCTTGCTCCAATGTAATATGCGCACTGTGATCCCACTCTTTAAAGCGATCAACAACATAAGTTAAACCTGTGGTTGTCTCTGTAAGATATGGGGAGTCAATCTGTCCAATATTTCCTAAGCAGATTACTTTAGTACCTTCGCCTGAACGAGTAATAAGTGTTTTCATCTGCTTAGGCGTTAAGTTCTGTGCTTCATCAATAATAATGAACTTATTTAAAAAAGTTCGACCGCGCATAAAGTTCATGGATTTGATTTTAATGCGCTTGTTGAGCAATTCTTGTGTACTCTCTGTTTCCCACTTGGTATTGTCGCTAGACGTATTCGTTAAAACTTCAAGGTTATCCATTAGAGCACCCATCCAAGGTGTCATTTTTTCCTCTTCAGTTCCAGGTAAAAATCCAATATCTTCTCCAACAGGGATGGTTGCTCGAGTCATGATGATTTCATTGTATATGCTAAGGTCTAAGGTTTGCTCTAGTGCCGCGGCTAGGGTCAGTAGTGTTTTACCTGTTCCTGCAACGCCAAGTAGAGAGACAAAATCTATCTCTGGGTTCATAAGGAAGTTTAAGGCAATATTCTGCTCACTGTTGCGAGCGTTAATTCCCCAGACGCTATGGCTCTCTTGAGTGTAGTCTTGCATATACTCAAGTGTAGCTTTACCGTTATGTATGCCTTGAACAACAACGTTAAAGCCAGCATCATTTGTACTTAGTAGTGCCTGGTTTGGATACCACTTGCAGAGTTCATCAACTTCAAGTTCGTAGAAAGTGCGGCCTTCATCTTGCCAGGACTTCATATCCTTGCCATGGGTTTCAAAGAAGTGCTCAGGTAGCTCTTCCCATCCTCGGAAGAGAAGGTCTGCATCCTCAAGGACACGATCATTATAGTAGTCTTCTGAATATAGGCCGACAGCAGAAGATTTAATGCGCATGTTAATGTCTTTAGTGACAAGCGTTACTAAGCGATCACTGTATTTTTCTTTCAGTGCCAAGCCTGTCTGTAAAATATGGTTGTCAGCTTTGTGACTGGGGAGTGAGGTGGGCAGTTCAGCTAGAAGTGGCTCGGTTTCAAAAAAAAGCTTTCCAAGATGTACGCTGCCTTTATCATAGCCTGGGTGAATTCTCTCTAGTGATAGGCCTAATTTAATGTCTTCAAAAGAGGCATTACAGATAATTTGGTCGATCAGTCGATTGGTCTCTCGTACATTTCGAGCTACTTCAGACATGCCTTTTTTACCCGCATCCAGCTCTTCCAAAACGGTCATTGGGATAAAAACATCATGTTCGGCAAAGTTAAAAAGTGCCATAGGGTCATGCATCAACACGTTGGTGTCTAGAATAAAGAGTCTTTTATCTTCGTTAGCTTTCTTTGTCATAACATATTCCTTTTTATCGGATTGTTGTTGATTACGGGTTAGCTTGATGTGTTTTCAGTGTATCTAAAACAGCTTGTGCGTGTCCTTTAACTTTTACTTTACGCCACTCATTAATTAAGTTACCTTCTGGGTCAAAAAGGAATGTACTTCGTACGATTCCCATGTATTCAATGCCAAAATTCTTTTTAAGTTGATAGACGTCAAATAGGTTGCAGAATTGACCTTCTGGATCATAGATAAGCTCGAACTCAAATCCCTGTTTGGCTCTAAAGTTATCATGGCGTTTCATGGTATCCATAGATGCACCATAGACAACGGTATTTAATTGCTTCAGTTCAGGAAGGAGCTGGTTGAAATCTCTGCCTTCAGTTGTGCAACCAGGGGTACTATCTTTTGGATAGAAATAGATAACAGTATATTGTCCAGACATTACCTGGTTAGTCAGTGTTTTGTCGGAGGTGGTTTCAACAGAAAAATCAGGGAGTTTCTCACCTAATTGAATGCTCATAAAATTCATTCCTTTTGAAGTCAATGTTAATCTCAGTATGACGTCTTTTAAAAACCTTAGCAACCGTTAAATAGTCAATTTCTACTGGAGGATAATGTGACGCTTCTATGTTGTTAATATGACTATTAATTGGTTGAAGTGTGGGGGTGGAAAGGTTAATATTACACCTTTTTATATTAGCGTTAATTTATTGGAGAAATTCGCCGTGTTTAGAGGCAGTATGGTGGCATTAGTCACCCCAATGTTAGAGGATGAGTCAGTTGATTTTGATTCATTAGAGAAATTGGTGGAATTTCATATTTCGTCGCAGACCGATGCTATTGTTACGATGGGCACCACTGGTGAGTCGGCAACGCTCGATTATAAAGAGCACTGTGAAGTGGTTCGTTTTGTCGTAGAAAAGGTCCGTGGACGTATTCCTGTGATTGCAGGCACGGGTGCAAACTCTACTACTGAAGCAATAATGTTAACGCAATGTGCTAAAGATGTGGGAGCTGATGCCTGTTTGTTAGTCTCTCCGTACTACAATAAACCGACTCAAGAGGGTCTGTTTTTACATCATAAAGCGATTGCTGAAGCAGTCGATATTGCGCAGATTCTTTACAATGTACCAGGGCGTACAGCGAGCGATATGTTGCCAGAAACCATTATTAGGCTTTCTAAAGTAAAGAATATTGTGGGTGTAAAAGAAGCAACGGGTGATATCAGCCGCGTTGCACAAATTAAAGCTGGTGTGAGTGATGATTTTGATCTATACACAGGTGATGATGAAACTGCTGTTGATTTTATTTTAGCAGGGGGGCATGGCGGTATCTCAGTAACAGCAAACTTAGTCCCTAAACAGTTACATGATGTTTATGCTGCCGCCTTAGTGGGTGATGCCGATACTGCTCGAGCATTGGATAAACCTCTGCAAGCAGTTCATAGAGATATTTTTATTGAATCAAATCCTATTCCTGTTAAATGGGCTGTTTCTCAAATGGGCTTTATTGGTGAGACAATTCGTCTACCACTAACTCCTCTTTCAGAGCGGTGTAAGCCTATCGTATTGAAAGCTATGCAAGATGCTGGCATTTCAATAGCAGAAAAATAATTTAAAAAGGTTCTTGGATTTATGCGTTTATATGCAAAAACAGTAGTTCTTTCTACGTCTGTAATGGCGTTATTTTTAGCAGGCTGTTCATCCACATCGAGTCAGTTGGAGTCGGATAAAAATTATCGTGACTCTCAAGCGAAAGTGGTTAAAAACTTAGAGATGCCACCAAACCTATTTAATCCAGGTAAGGCGCGAAGTAGTTTGGCACAAGCGTTGGCTCAGGTTGAGAAAGAAGAACTTGCTAAAGAAGATAAGTTTGATCATATTCCTAATTTCAAAGCCGATGGCCTAGCAATCAATTCAAACTTGTCTGAAAGATGGTTAGAGATTGATTCTGTTAACAGTGATGAGGTTTGGTCTGCATTAAAGCGTTTTTTAAAAAGCTCAGGTTTTGCGATTGCAGAAGAGCGCATGGATATTGGTATTATCAAAACTGAGTATCAGGAACGTTCAGAGTTAGTGCCTTTAGCCGGTGTTGGTGCGCTGACTAAAATGTTTAATAGCTGGCGTCCTGAGTTAGCAAATGGTGTATTTGATAAGTATACCGTTCGCTTGGAAACGGATGTAGCAGCTTCAAAGATACGTATTTATTTCAGCCACAGCATGCTTTATTCTCCTGATGCAAATGAGGAGAGAGGTCTCTCTGATCGTTGGAGAATCAAGCCTTATAATCCTATGATGGAAGCGGAAGCACTTTATCAGGCAATGGTCTTTTTTGGTTCAACAAGAGAGAAGGCGCTGGCACAGCTTCAAGTCACTGAGCATATGCATGACACCGTTGATGGTGAAGAGTTTAAGAGCCTCTCTTTGAAAGCCAATCTTGATCAGAGCTGGAGTTACCTTCAGGCGATGGTTTATCGCGCTGACTGGCAGATGGATAAAGTAGAAAGAGCCCATTATAAAATGTGGCTTAAAGTACCTGATCAACTGAAGAAAGAGCAGTCTCTATTAAGTAACCTAGCTTTTTGGCGAGATTCAGATAAACAGGATCTGCCTGAGAATATTATTCTGCAACTGACCCCGTCAGAAGATCAAAGTGAACAGTCAGTTTTAAGCATTAAAGCGATGGATTCGACTGGTACACTAAACGCAGAACAAAGACGTTATATATTTGAAAGTCTCGGATTATTAGGTAAATAATCTAGACTGATTAAATGCCCTCTTAGGAGGGCTTTGTTGTTTTAAAGGACATAAAAACATGCAAATCATTTGGGGTAATCCCGCTCATTCAGACTATAGATTGAATCAACTATTAAATAAACTTAAGTCAGTTAGTTCTATTACGGCACTGCGCTCTCAGTATATTTATTTTGTAGATGTAGACTCTGCTTTATCAGCAACTGAAACAGCTCACCTAAAGATATTGTTGAACAACTCAGAGACGGATCATACGTCAGAGTTAAGTGCTGATGCTTGTATTGTGACGCCACGTTTAGGTACGATCTCCCCTTGGTCTTCTAAGGCGACGGATATTACGCATACCTGTGGTATTGAGCATGTTCATCGTATTGAGCGTGGAATCACCTATTTCTTTGAGGGTGTGTCAGCAGATGATAAAGCTGCTGTTGAAGGGTTAGTGCATGACAAAATGATGGAACAGATTTCTCATGATGTTGCAGTATTAGAAGGCCTTTTCTCTCACCAGTCTCCAAAGCCATACCAAACGGTTGATGTCTTAGGTGGTGGTAGAGATGCTTTGATCAAAGCAAACGCTGAGATGGGTCTGGCTTTAAGTCTTGATGAAATTGATTATTTAGTCACCGCTTTTAATTCACTTAAGCGTAACCCTGTGGATGCTGAGTTAATGATGTTTGCACAGGCAAACTCTGAGCATTGTCGTCACAAGATCTTTAACGCTGATTGGACCATTGATGGTGAAGATAAGCCGTACTCACTGTTTGGCATGATCCGCAATACATTCCAGAAGAACCCAGAAGGGGTTCTATCTGCGTACAGTGATAATGCAGCAGTATTAGAAGGGCCTTTAGCAAGCCGTTTCTTCCCCAATCCTGAAACAGCGACTTATGAAACCAATGCTGAGCCAGTTCACTTTCAAATTAAAGTAGAAACACATAACCATCCTACAGCAATCTCTCCATGGCCAGGTGCTGCGACGGGTGCAGGTGGTGAGATTCGTGATGAAGGTGCGACTGGTTGTGGTTCTAAACCTAAGTCAGGTTTAACAGGCTTTACGGTATCTAACTTAAATATCCCAGGTTTTGAACAGCCTTGGGAGCGTCCTTATGGTAAGCCATCACGTATTGTCTCTCCGTTTGACATTATGATCGAAGGGCCGCTTGGTGCAGCTGGATTTAACAATGAGTTTGGTCGTCCAGCAATCAATGGTTATTTCCGTACTTATGAAAATGCACTGGTCACAAATGAGGGTGTTGAGGTACGTGGTTACCATAAGCCAATTATGTTGGCGGGTGGTTTAGGAAATATTCGCGATGAGCACGTACTAAAAGGTGAGATTCCTATTGGCGCTAAGTTGGTTGTTTTAGGTGGGCCAGCGATGCTGATCGGTCTAGGCGGAAGTGCTGCTTCTTCGGTTGACAGTGGTGCAGGTTCAGAAAAATTAGATTTTGCTTCTGTTCAACGTGAAAATCCAGAGATGGAGCGACGTGCGCAAGAAGTAATTGATCGTTGTACTTATTTAGGTACTAAGTCACCAATTGCATCGATTCATGATGTAGGAGCGGGTGGTCTATCAAACGCATTTCCAGAGCTTGTAAACGACAGTGGTCGTGGTGGAAAGTTTGATCTACGTTCAGTGCCAAATGATGAACCAGGTATGGCACCAATGGAAATTTGGTGTAATGAGTCTCAAGAGCGTTATGTGATTGCGATTCATGCGAGTCAGATCGAACAGTTTGAAGCAATCTGTCAGCGTGAGCGTTGCCTATATGCCATCGTTGGTGAAGCGACAGAAGCACAAGAGTTGGTCGTTAACGATACCGTCTTTGATAATAACCCAGTTAATATGCCGCTTAATATCTTATTAGGCAAGCCGCCTAAAATGCACCGTACAGCAGAGACTCTTTCAATTCCACAAGCAGGCTTTGAAACAGCGGTTCTAGATTTTACAGAAGTCACAGAGCGTCTACTGAAGTTACCGACCATTGCTAGTAAGAACTTCCTAATCACCATAGGTGATCGTTCAATTACAGGTATGGTCACGCGTGACCAGATGGTAGGGCCTTGGCAGGTTCCTGTTGCGAACGCGGGTATTACTTGTTCTGATTACAATAGTTACACTGGTGAAGCGATGGCTTCTGGTGAACGTCCACCTGTTGCGTTAATTAATCCAAAAGCCTCTGCTCGTCTTTCGATTGCTGAGGCGATTACTAATATTGGTTGTGCAAAAATTGCCAAAATGAGTGACATTAAACTGTCCGCTAACTGGATGTCAGCAGCAGGTCATCCTGGTGAAGACTCCGCACTATATGATGCGGTTGAAGCAGTTGGTTTAGAGCTATGTCCTGAGCTAGGCATTGCGGTTCCTGTTGGAAAAGACTCAATGTCTATGAAGACAGTTTGGCAAGACGAGGGGGAATCTAAAGCGGTCATCTCTCCAATGTCAGTCAATATCACCGCCTTTGTTCCAGTTGAAGATGTGCGTAAAACGGTCACACCTCAGCTAAGAACTGACTTAGGTGATACTGAGTTATTGGTCATTGATTTAGGTAAAGGCCAAAACCGTGTAGGTGGTAGTTGTTTAGCACAGGTCTATAACCAAATTGGAGATGTAGCAGCAGATTTAGATGATTCTCAAGATTTAATGAATCTATTTAATGCAACGCAGACAATGATGGCTGATAACCTAATGTTGGCTTATCACGATCGCGCCGATGGTGGTTTGTTGGTCACGCTTCTAGAGATGGCGTTTGCAGGTCACTGTGGCCTAAATGTTGATGTTTCTACATTAGGTGCTGAATCGGTTGCGGCAATGTGTGCAGAAGAGGTCGGTGTAGCGATTCAGGTTAAAGCATCTGATAGAGCAACAATTGAAGAAATCTTGGCCTCAAACGATTTATCTACCGTTTCTCATTGGATTGGTTCAACTGTATCCTCTGATCAGGTTGAGATCAATGCGCACGGAAAGTCACTTCTTAATATGTCACGTAAGCAGTTACAGTCATGGTGGTCTGAGACGTCTTACCGCATGCAAGCGTTACGAGATAATGAGTCATGTGCTGAACAAGAGTTTAGTGCGATTCAAAATGATGAAAATACTCAAATTGTACCAGTGGTTACTTTTGATCAAAATGACGATATTACGGCTGAATTTTCTGGACAAGCTAAGCCAAAAGTCGCAATCCTACGTGAGCAGGGTGTTAATGGTCAGCAAGAGATGGCAGCAGCATTTGATCGTGCTGGTTTTGATGCCGTTGATGTTCACATGACCGACGTGCTATATGGTCGTGTGACGTTTGAAAGCTTCCATGGTCTTGTAGCTTGTGGTGGTTTCTCTTACGGTGATGTTTTAGGTGCTGGTCGAGGTTGGGCAAACTCAATTTTATTTAACGATAAAGCCCGTGCAGAGTTCGAAACTTTCTTTAAGCGTGAAGATACTTTCTCATTGGGTGTTTGTAACGGTTGTCAGATGCTATCAAACCTTAAAGAGATTATCCCAGGTGCCCAGAGTTGGCCTGAATTTGTTCGTAATGAATCAGAGCAGTTTGAAGCACGCTTCTCACAAGTAGAGATTCAAGAGTCTCCATCAATCATGCTGCAAGGTATGGCTGGTACGCGTATTCCTGTGGCGGTTGCGCATGGTGAAGGGCGTATGGACTTTGGGTCAGGCTCTGCTACAGATGTTGAGGGTCTAGTGGGTGTTTCTTATGTGGATGCGACAGGTCAAGCGACTGAAGCTTATCCATTTAACCCAAATGGAACAGTCAATGGTATGACGGGTCTAACGACAACTGATGGTCGTGTCACAATTATGATGCCACACCCTGAACGTGTCTTTAGAACAGTGCAAAACTCATGGCACCCTGATGACTGGGCTGAAGATGCCCCATGGATGCGTCTGTTCAGAAATGCACGTAAGTGGGTTGGTTAAGTCATTAACTAATACCCGTTGTATTTGATGGGTTTTGGCTTATCAATTTGAAAGCGCCTACTTTAGGCGTTTTTTTGTTTTAATCTCTTTATAAGTCGAGCTTCTCAAGGATGTTTACATTCAACTTATGATTACTTTTGCCTCTATTAAATTTAGTTTGTTTACTAAAGTTATTTAATGCACTTGTATTTTATTTCATGAATAGTAGTATTGGTAATTATTCGTACCAATAGTCTTGTCCAGGTCTTAAATTAATGATTTTAAGGCTTATATTATTCATTAGAGTTTATTAATGATAAGACATAAGAAAATTCTAATACGTCTATAATATTCATTGATTTGACTTTATTTTGCATAAATTATAAATTTGTCACTAAACATTTAAGCCCCCCCCTGCCCAAAAGGGGGGATAGTTAAGATAATAACGGAGAGACCTTATGTCTTTAGATCGTCGCGAATTTCTTCATATCATGTCAATGGCAGCAGTAGCTGGTATTTTACCTGGAACAGCAAGTGCAATGTCTGGTGGGGCTGATAAAGCCGCTGCAGCTAAGGCTTCTTTTGATATCTATAATTTACCAATGAAAGGTAAGGTTCGTCTGTTACACATCACAGATACCCACGCCCAGTTAAACCCTATCTATTTTCGTGAGCCAAATGTTAACCTTGGAACAGGTCCAGCTTTCGGTAAATTACCACATGTTGTTGGGTCAAAGCTCCTTAAAGAGATTGGTGTAAAGCCCAATACACCATTAGCACACGCCTTTAGTTATATGAACTTCCAAGATGCTTCTGAGCAGTACGGTAAAGTCGGTGGGTTTGCACATATCAAAACTCTGTTAGACACCTTACGCGAGCAAGCAGGTGGTCGTGATAATACATTAACAATGGACGGTGGAGATCTATGGCACGGTTCAGGAACCGCACTATTTACTCGCGGTATGGATATGGTAGAGGCATCTAATATTTTAGGTGTTGATGTCATGACAGGTCACTGGGAATTTACCTATCATGAAGAAGAGGTTCTTAAGAACTTAAATGTTTTTAAAGGTGAATTTTTAGCACAGAATATTCGTATTAAAGAAGATGCACTATTTGGTGATGACTACCGTGATATGGTCGATGAATATCAAGGTATTGGTCTTTATGATGAAGAAGATGCACGAGCATTTAAGCCGTATACCATTAAGATTATAAATGGAGAGCGTATCGCTGTTGTTGGGCAGGCTTTCCCACGTACTGCAAATGCAAATCCGCAATCTAACTTCCCTGACTGGTCTTTCGGTCTTCGTGAAGGAGCATTGCAAGAGACGGTTGATAAGATCCGTTCTCAAGAAAAAGTTGCCGCAATTGTGATGATCTCTCACAACGGTATGGATGTGGATCTGAAAATGGCATCACGTGTTAATGGTATCGATGCGATTTTTGGTGGTCATACGCATGATGGTGTTGCAAAAACAACGCCAATTAAAACGCCAGAAGGTGGTGTTTGTCACGTTACAAATGCCGGTTCTAACGGTAAGTTTGTCGGTGTAATGGATCTGGATATTCACAATGGTAAGTTAAGAGGTGTTAACTACAGCCTGCTACCAGTCTTCTCAAATGTACTAGCAGCTGATCAAGAGATGGATACCTTTATTAAACACCTATACACCAAGACTTATGACAAAAATGTCGTAGAGTCACGTGACCCTTCAAGAGCTTATAGTGAAGAGCGTTTAGGTCGTACTTATGGCGATATCATGAGTGAAGAGTTAGCGGTAGCTGAAGATACACTATATCGTCGTGGTAACTTCATGGGAACATGGGATCAGATTATCGTTAACTCTCTTCGTGAAGAGCATGATACGCAGATCGCCATGTCAGCGGGTGTTCGCTGGGGTACTTCGGTATTAGCGGGTGAGATGATCACTATGGAACGTGTGATGGATGAAACGTCTATGACATATGGTGAGACTTATAAGTCAGAAGTAACAGGGGCTCAAATGAAAGATATCTTAGAAGGTATCTGTGAGAATTTATTCCAGAAGGATCCATACCTACAGTCTGGTGGGGATATGGTTCGTTTAGGTGGTATGGACTACACTTGTGAGCCAAATGCTTCTTTAGGTAAGCGTATTACCGATATGCGTCTTGATGATGGAACACCGTTACAAGCCAATAAAACATACTCAGTTGCTGGTTGGGCACAAGTTGAAGCAGTCGGTGATGGTCGTATGATGTGGGATGTTGCTGCTGATTATCTACGTAACCATAAGTCGGATATGAAGCTTAAGAAGGTTAACCATCCTAAGCTTAAGGGCGTTAAGAATAACCCAGGTATCGAAGCTTATCCTGGTGAGATGGCTTAATCATTCTCGATTAAAGTGTTTTAGCAGACTCATAAGAAACCCAGTTTAAAACTGGGTTTTTTTATGGCTGAAATAAGCCAAAAAGGCGTTTCTAGAACGTTAATATTTGGGTAATAAAATTCTGAGCAGGGGGGGGAGCTGCGATATATATGGTTCATTTCTGATATGAGTTGAGAGGCCTCTCTTAGTTTTCATATCCTTCTGCCTATTTCATCTAATGGCTTCGCCCTACTTAAGCTTAAGAGATCAGAGATATTTTCTGTGAACAAGATTGTAACCTGTTGATTTTGCATTGTATTTGTTTTTTTTGAAAATTGCTTTGAATATCTAGAACCAATATAGAAAGCCCGCTAAAGTATCAGTTTTAGTGGTTTTTTTTTGGTTTGAATATTTTGAGTAGGGGGGGGGAGAACCTTTGAATAAGGCTCTCAACAGAAAGGACTATTAAAGAATACGCGTTGTTTCGCGTGTTCCTTCTAGCGCTTTAATCGCTTTGTTAGCACGCATAAACAGTGTCTGACTGTCTTCGGTAATGTCTCTTAGTTCTGTCACGCCAGCATGGCTGGTTAAGCAGGTTTTAACATCGTCTTCTAGTTTGATAGTTTGCGCTGCAATGGTTTCTTGAGCCAGTTTGGCAATACGGAAGGCATCGACTGCTTTAACCTCTGGCAACACCACCATAAACTGATCACAGCTTAAACGCCCTACATAACCAAGGTCATTAATGACATTGGTTATTGAGTGTGATGCAGTTTGAATCGCTTTATCACCCGCTTCATGTCCATAGGCATCGGTGATGCGTTTGAAGCAGTCTAAGTTGATTTTAATCAGCGAGAGTGCCTGATTATTTAGACGTGCTTTATTAAGTTCTTCATCAACCAACCCTAGGAAGAAGTCACGATTGTAAAGGTCTGTTAGGGGATCTGTAGAAGATAGATGTTCAATCTGCTCTTCCATATGCTTGCGGCTGCTAATATTGATCGCTAGCCAGATAACGGCTGGCTGATCATATGTACCTTCTGCAACAGGATAAACACGCGCCTCATACCACTGACCACCTTTAGGGCCTTCAGTAACTCCATCTACTTCGTTGTTAGCAAGCTGATACTCAATTTCTTGAAGAGAGTTTGAAGCAACCGCTCTCTGAACGACTTTTAGAAAGCGATCCGCCATGCCTTCTGGCAGAACATCACTGTATTTTTTACCAATGAGACTGGAACCATCGGCATATAAGGAGCGCTCTTGACCGCCGATAATATCCAGATAAGTGCCATCAAAGCCCATCACAAAAATAGGATCGGGCATTGCGTTGGCAATGGCTTCTAAATGTGATGAAGTCGTATTCGTTTCAGTCATAATTAGTCCTTTGAGATCGGCTTGTATTTGATTCGATGTGGCTGAGCAGCATCAGTGCCTTTACGGCGTTTGTAGTCAGCTTCATAGTCTGAGAAGTTACCTTCAAACCACTCTACATGGGAGTCACCTTCAAAAGCCAACATGTGGGTTGCGATACGATCTAGGAACCAGCGATCGTGGGAGATAACCACTGCACAACCTGCAAACTCCAGCAGCGCTTCTTCCAAAGCACGTAAGGTCTCAACATCTAAATCATTTGTTGGCTCATCTAAAAGCAGTAAGTTTCCGCCGCTTCGTAGGGTCTTCGCCAAGTGAACACGGTTACGCTCTCCACCAGAAAGGGTACCGATCTTCTTCTGCTGATCGCCACCTCTAAAGTTAAAGCGACCACAGTAGGCACGTGAGTTGACTTCAATATTACCGACCATAAAGTTCTCATCCCCTTCGGAGATCTCTTGCCAAACAGAGTTATTATCATTAAGTGAGTCACGGCTCTGATCAACATAAGATAGTTGCACGGTTTCACCAAAATCGATGCTTCCTGAATCAGGCTGCTCTTGACCTGTTAGCATTTTGAATAGGGTTGATTTACCCGCTCCGTTAGCTCCAATAATGCCAACGATGCCTCCTTGTGGTAGTCTGAAGTTTAGGTTATCAATTAGTAGACGATCACCATAACCTTTCGAGATGTTGTTGACTTCAATGACTTTTTCACCTAAACGCTCTGCTACAGGGATAAAGATCTCATTAGTCTCGTTACGTTTTTGATGCTCTGGGCTACTTAATTCTTCAAAGCGTGCCATACGTGCTTTAGATTTAGCATGACGACCCTTGGCATTTGAGCGAACCCACTCAAGTTCACTTTGAATAGATTTCATGCGAGCTACTTCAGATTTAGCTTCTTGTTTTAGGCGAGCTTCTTTCTGCTCTAACCAAGAAGAGTAGTTGCCTTCATAAGGAATTCCTTCACCACGATCTAGTTCCAAAATCCACTGTGCGGCGTTGTCTAGGAAATATCTATCGTGTGTGATGGCAACCACTGTTCCTGTAAAATCTAATAGGAAACGCTCTAACCATGCAATAGACTCGGCATCTAAGTGGTTAGTTGGCTCATCTAAAAGTAGCATGTCTGGTTTTTCTAAGAGTAATTTACATAGTGCAACGCGACGACGTTCTCCACCCGATAGTTTACTAACGTCTGCATCCCAAGGCGGTAGGCGAAGGGCATCTGCTGCAATGTCTAAGGTACGTTCAATATTGTGGCCATCTTTGGCTTGAATAATGTCTTCGATCTCAGCTTGTCTTTTGGCAAGCGCATCAAAGTCCGCATCAGGTTCTGCATAAGCGGCATAAACGGCATCAAGTTCAGCAAGGGCGTTAGTCACTTCAGAAACAGCTTCTTCGATATTACCACGCACATCTTTGCTCTCATCCAGCTGTGGCTCTTGAGATAGATAACCAATCTTAATGCCTGGCTGCGGACGTGCTTCACCGATAATATCGGTGTCAATCCCTGCCATGATTTTAAGCAGCGTTGACTTACCAGAGCCGTTTAAACCTAAAACACCGATCTTGGCGCCAGGGAAAAAAGACAGTGAAATATCTTTTAAGATATGACGATTGGGCGGAACCACTTTACCTACGCGATTCATGGTGTAAACAAACTGAGCCATTTAACAACTTCCTAAATTTAGTAAACGATTGAGACCTCTGCACGAGACCATTAACGAATAAAAATGGCTATAACTCCACTGCTTTTTGTTGAAAAACTTGTCAATAGCAAGCTATTACCTGTGCTTTTCGCCTCAATCAGTAAAGTTTTATCCTATTTTTATTTCGCCTCTGGCTCATGCAAAGGTCTCACGACAAATAATAATGTGAGCCACTTTACCGAAAAAAAGCATGTAGTTAAAGGGGAAACTGCTTTGATTGCGCTTTGTGGGCTAAAACATAGCTATTTGATTGGTTATTTACTCCGAAAACGGGTAAAATTCTTTTCTTTAAAACTATCTAATATTGAGACGGAGAGCCTGAAACATGTTCACAAAATCTATGACTATTGCTGGTTATGATGATCTGATTGCTGACGCGATTACAAACGAAGAAAAGCGTCAAGAGTCGCACATTGAGTTGATTGCATCAGAAAATTATACTAGCCCTCGTGTAATGGAAGCTCAGGGTTCTTATTTTACTAATAAGTATGCTGAAGGTTATCCTGGAAAGCGTTACTACGGTGGTTGTGAGTTTGCGGATGTGGTTGAGCAGGCAGCAATTGATCGCGCTAAAGAACTATTTGGTGCAGATTACGCAAACGTTCAGCCTCACTCTGGTTCTCAAGCAAATGCAGCGGTTTACATGGCATTAGTTAAGCCGGGTGATACGGTTTTAGGAATGAGTCTTGCACACGGTGGTCATTTGACGCACGGTTCTCACGTTAGTTTTTCAGGTAAAATTTATAACGCAGTTCAGTACGGTATTGACCCTGTTTCTGGCCAGATTGACTATGATGAAGTTCAAGCTTTAGCGAACGAGCATAAGCCTAAAATGATCATCGCTGGTTTTTCTGCTTACTCTCAAGTGATTGATTGGTCTCGTTTCCGTGAAATCGCAGACTCAATTGGCGCATACCTTTTTGTAGATATGGCGCACGTTGCTGGTTTAATCGCAGGTGGCGAATATCCTAACCCAGTGCCTTTTGCAGATGTGGTCACAACGACAACGCACAAAACACTGCGTGGTCCACGTGGTGGTCTGATCTTGGCTAAATCAAATCCAGACATTGAGAAGAAGTTAAACTCTGCGATTTTCCCAGGTGGTCAAGGTGGTCCTTTAGTACACGTAATGGCGGCTAAAGCAGTAGCATTCAAAGAGTGCCTAGAGCCTGCATGGAAAGATTACTGTGTAGAAGTGGTTAAGAATGCTAAAGCGATGGCTAAAGTATTTATGGCACGTGGTTGTGATGTTGTTTCTGGTGGAACTGAAAATCACCTATTCCTAGTTAGCCTAATCGAAAAAGGTCTAACGGGTAAGTTAGTGGATGCAGCATTAGATGCAGCGCACATCACTATCAACAAAAACTCTGTACCAAATGACCCTATGTCTCCGTTTGTAACAAGTGGTATTCGTGTGGGTACAGCTGCGGCAACGACTCGTGGTTTCAATGAAGAAGATTGCACAAACCTAGCAACCTGGATGTGTGATGTGATTGACTCTTGTGATCAAGAAAATGCAACTTGGGATGCGACTGTTGTTGCTGATGTTTGTGCAAAAGTAACGCAGCTTTGTGCGGATAAGCCAGTTTATAAATAATTTATTATTTTGTACTCTAAAGGGCATAAAAGCAGGGGGGGGGGATTACCCTTTCTGCCGACCGAATTTAGTTATGACGCTGAAAACCACCAAGACGGGTGGTTTTTTAGTATTTAGAATCTGCTCTTAATGGCTATTTAGTTAAGTCGATTTGCTTCTGTTTTTAATATAAAGAGGGTGTTGTTAATGCACTGTCCATTTTGTAATGCACCTGATACTAAGGTGGTTGATTCTCGTTTAGCAACAGAGGGTGTTCAAGTAAGACGCCGTCGTGAGTGTGTAAAATGTGGAGAGCGCTATACCACTTATGAGTCCGCTGAACTTTCTCTGCCTAGAGTGGTGAAAAGTGATGGTAATCGTGAGCGCTTTGACGAAGAGAAAATTCGTCGTGGATTAATCAAAGCGCTAGAGAAGCGTCCTGTTGAGAGTGACGCAATTGATCATGTTGCCAGTCAAATTACTAAACGTCTGATGACAGAAGGTGTGCGTGAAATCCCATCCAGTCAGTTGGGTGAGTGGGTGATGGAGGCGCTGCGAGAGTTGGATCAAGTTGCTTATGTGCGTTTCGCTTCTGTTTATCGCTCTTTTCAAGATGTGAATGCATTTAGGGAAGAGGTTGAGAAGTTGGTTAAAGCGACCTCTGCAAAGTCATAATCTCTCATGCTGAATAATCAATTTACCAATGTTGATATTGACTATATGCAGCGAGCTTTAGTGCTTGCGGCTAAGGGTCAGTTTTCTACTAAACCCAATCCTGCTGTAGGTTGTATTCTTGTTAAACAGGGTAACGTCATAGGTACAGGTTGGCATCAAAAAGCCGGTTTACCGCATGCGGAACGTGAAGCACTAATTCAAGCAGGGGGGGGGGCAAAAGGTGCAACGGCTTATGTAACGCTTGAACCCTGTTCTCATCACGGGCGAACACCGCCTTGTACTGATGGGTTGATTGACGCGGGTGTGAGTAAGGTTGTTGTCGCGATGCGAGATCCAAATCCTCTGGTTTCAGGTAATGGCATTAAGCTACTAGAAGCTGCGGGCATTGAGGTCGTTGTAGGTTTATTAGAAGATAGCGCGAAAGCACTTAATCAAGGGTTTATAAGAAAAATGGAAAATAATTTACCGTTTGTAAGGCTCAAAATGGCCAGTAGTCTGGATGGTCGTACAGCAATGGCGAATGGCGATAGTCAGTGGATTACTGGAGAGAGTGCCCGTAAAGAGGTGCATAAAATGCGCGCTCAATGTGGTGCTTTAGTGACGGGGATAGGAACGGTATTGGCTGATGACCCTAGTTTGACGGTGCGATTAGCAGAAGATGAGTTATCGGCAATGAATTTAACAGCAGAAAGCTGTCAGCCGATTCGCGTGGTGCTAGACCCTTTTTTAAGCATGCCGTTAGATGCCAAAATGTTGAGTTTAGCAGGTAGAACCATTTTAATGACCTCAAGAGATGCGGTTGAAGCAAACCCAGAGTTAGTCGAGCAGTTCTATCGTAAAAACGCTGAAATTGTGGCGGTTGCTTCGGAGAATGATCGTTTAGATATCGAATCTATCCTGAACTACCTCTCTTCTGAAGAGCAGGTGAATGATGTGTTGGTCGAGTCAGGTGCCATTGTTGCAGGGGCATTTATAGAGTCAGGTTTAGTAAACGAAGTGCATAGTTTTATTGCACCGAGTCTGCTGGGCGATCAGTCTAAGCCAATGTTCGTTTTGCCGAGTATAGAAGTTATGGCGGATAAGATTCAGTTAAGCGTTAGCTCAGTAGAGCAGTTTGGTGATGATGTCCGTTTAATCCTTAAACCCAAAGTGATTGCATAATGTTTACAGGTATTATTGAAGCGAAAGGTTCTATTGAGAAAATAGAGCCACAGAGGGGTGATTGGAAGGTCACGATTCAGACAGGCAAATTGGATATGTCTGATGTGAAAATTGGCGATAGTATTGCAGCAAATGGTATCTGTTTAACCGTTATTGCCTTTACCGATAGTCATTATGTGGCCGATGTTTCTGGTGAGACCTTAAAGGTAACAACCGCTGGTGGTTGGTCTGTGGGAATCGCGGTTAACCTTGAGAAAGCATTGCGTTTGCAAGATCGTTTAGGGGGTCACTTAGTCAGTGGACATGTAGATGGTGTTGGAACCGTTAAATCTATTTCACGGGATGCACGCTCATGGCGTTATGAGATAGAAGCCCCTCTTGATATTACCAAATATATTGCGCATAAAGGCTCTATTTGTATCAATGGCATCAGCTTAACGGTTAATCAGGTGAACGACTGTATGTTCGATATTAATATCGTGCCACACACTCGCCAAGAAACCACGATTAAAGAATTTGAAGTAGGCACTAAAGTTAATTTAGAAGTGGATTTGTTGGCACGTTATTTAGAGCGCATGATGACCGCACCGCAAGCAAAAAATAGTTCAAATATTACCCCAGACTTTCTGGCAGAAAATGGATTTAAATAGACATGCAGTTAAATACAATTGAAGAACTGATCGAAGATTATAAGCAGGGTAAGATGGTTATCCTGATGGATGACGAAGACCGTGAGAATGAAGGGGATTTGTTAATTTCATCTTCAATGGTAACTGCTGAGGATATTAACTTTATGGCACGTTATGGCCGTGGTTTGATCTGCTTAACATTAACGCGTGAGCGTTGCCAGCAGTTGCACCTACCTTTAATGGTTAAAGATAACTCTGACCCACACGGAACCCCTTTCACTGTCTCTATTGAAGCAGCGCAAGGCGTAACAACAGGTATCTCAGCAGGGGACAGAGCTGTCACCGTGCGTGCAGCTGTTGCTGATAATGCAGGGCCAGGGGATATTGTCACACCTGGTCACATCTTCCCTCTAATGGCACAACCAGGTGGTGTTTTAACGCGTGCAGGTCATACTGAAGCAGGTTGTGACCTAGCACGTTTGGCGGGTATGGAAGCTTCTTCGGTGATTGTTGAGATTATGAATGAAGATGGTTCTATGGCACGTCGTGATGATCTAGAGACTTATGCTCAAGAACATGGCATAAAGATTGGAACAATTGCAGATCTGATTGAGTACCGTTTACAGAATGAGCAGACGATTGAACGCGTTTCTGAGTGTAAGCTACCCACTGAGTTTGGTGAGTTTAAGCTGATTGGCTATCAAGATGTTTTAGATCAAAAGGCACACTTTGCCTTAGTTTTTGGCCAGCTAGACACTGATAAAGCAACTGCGGTACGAGTACATATGTTAGATACTTTATGTGATGCATTTGCATCAAGTCGTTCAGAGTGTGGTTGGTCTTTGCGCTCAGCAATGAAGCAGATTGCTGAAGAGGGTTCTGGTGCTATAGTTGCTCTGCGTAAGCATGAAGATGCGACGGAGCTTTTGGATAAAATCCAGTCTTTCCATATGAGAGACTTAGGAATTCATGCACCAGAAGCTTGCTATGAAGATGATATTAAAACCTTTGGCTTGGGTGCTCAAATCCTATCTGACTTGGGCTTGAAAAAGCTGAAAGTAATTGGCTCAGCAGTAAAGATGCATGGCTTAAGTGGTTTTGGCTTAGAAGTCACTGAAGTGATCGCAAAAAAAGATTAATTTCGTTTTGAACAGGGGGGGGGATTTGATATTAAAATATTAAATCCTCCGCCCTTTAGAAGCTGAAATATGGCACAATAACGCCATTCAAAACTTAAATTTAAATAGATTAAAAGAGAAACTCAAATGAATACAGTTGAAGGTAACTTAACCGCTCAAGGAATGAAAATCGGTTTAGTGGTAGGGCGCTTTAATAGCTTTATTGTGGATCATTTGGTCAATGGCGCTGTCGATACGATTGTTCGTCACGGTGGTGATGAAGTCAATATCAATAAAGTGATGGTACCGGGTGCATTTGAGATTCCATTGGCTGTACAGAAGATGGCACAATCAGGCAAGTATGATGCAATTATTGCTTTAGGGGCGGTTATTCGTGGTGGTACACCGCACTTTGATTATGTGGCTGGTGAGTGTGTTAAAGGTATTGGCCAAGTTCAGTTGAACACGGGTGTTCCAGTCTCTTTTGGTGTTTTAACAGTTGATAGTATTGAGCAAGCCATTGAGCGTGCGGGTACTAAAGCAGGAAATAAAGGCGAAGAGTGTACTTTAGCTGCGATTGAGATGGTTAACGTGATGAAGCAATTATAATGA
Organism: Thiomicrorhabdus sp.; assembly: GCA_033238645.1. GTDB lineage: Bacteria > Pseudomonadota > Gammaproteobacteria > Thiomicrospirales > Thiomicrospiraceae > Thiomicrorhabdus. Next base: position 116,554 of record BQXR01000005.1, on the reverse strand, counting down.
AAACATTAGCAGATATTCAGCCTGGTCAAGGTGAAGAAATTGTCGAGGTAGAGGGGCAGGTTACACCAAGAACCCAGTCTCGTCGTGTTGCATTACAGGCGCTTTATGTTTGGGAGATGACCAATGAAGAGCCGACAGTTATTATCAAAAATTTTAATGAAGATGGCCTATTAGAAGCCTTAGACTTTGATCTATTCAAAGAGCTTTTAACTCAAGTCTCTAATCAGGCTGTTGCTTTGGATGAGTTGTATTCTGGTTACCTAGATCGATCAGTTAGTATGATCGATCCAATTGAGCGTGCGGTTATGCGCATTGGCTCTTATGAGCTACAAACAAAGCCTGAGATTCCTTATCGTGTTGTCATCAACGAGTGTGTTGAGTTGACTAAGCGCTTTGGTGCAGAAGAGGGTCATAAGTTTGTGAATGGTATTCTGGATAAAGTGGCTAAACAGTTGCGTACTTTAGAGTTTGAAGCTAAGTCTAAGTAGTACAGTTAAAGTAACGAGTGATTAGTTAAATGCTACGTTGAAATAGCCCTACAGAGTTCTGTAGGGCTTTTTTGTTTGTGCCTTATATTAAATAACAGTGGTTGATTGAGAAAATGGCCTTAGAGTTCGATTTGATTGAAAACTTTTTTAAGCCTCTATCATTGGGTCTTTCTGAAGATGAGGTTGGTATTGGTGACGATGGTGCCGTGATGTCAGCACCCGAGGGTCATCAGTTAGTTGTGGTCACAGATACGCTCGTGGCTGGTGTTCATTTTCCAGTAGCAACCTCAGCTTACGATATTGCTTGGAAGGCGTTAGCGGTTAACCTAAGTGATTTGGCTGCAATGGGGGCAACTCCCGCATTCTTCTCGCTCGCATTGACCCTGCCAGAAAATGATACGGATTGGTTAAAGGGATTTTCAAAAGGGTTAAAAGATCTCTCTCATCGCTTTAAAATTCCATTAATTGGTGGAGATACCACCAAAGGACCGCTAACGATTACTGTGACAGCCAATGGATGGGTACCTTTTAGAGAAGCGATTCTGCGTTCAGGTGCAAAGGTGGGTGATTGGGTCTGTGTCACTAATACAGTTGGTGATGGGGCTTTAGGTTTGAAGGTTGCATTGGATAACTTGCCTGAATCAATGTTTATAAGTGACTTATCTCAAGAGGAGAAGAAGTTTGCTTTGAATGCTCTTAATCGACCTATGCCACAATTGGCTATTTCACAGGATCTGTTAGGCCGCGTTAATAGTGCGATTGATATATCAGATGGCCTCTTGGCGGATCTTGGTCATATCTTGCAGCAATCTTCGGCTAAATCTTATGGTACTCACGGGGCTTCTCAAAAGACAATGTTAGGCGCGGATATTGAGCTAACAGAGCTACCATTATCTTCAGGCGTTACAAAGTACCTTGAGCTTACTGATGATTGGTCTCTACCCTTAGCAGGCGGGGATGATTATCAACTCTGTTTGACATTGGATGAAGCACGTTTCTCTGGGCTTAAGGCATTGTTAGCAAAGCAGCAGGTTTGTCTGACAAAAGTAGGTAAAATAAATGATCAGGGTTTAGTATCTTGTTTTGAGCGGGGAGTCTTGCGATTAGGAGATGCTGATCTACAGAGTGGTTATAGTCACTTTTAAGGGCTAGATTTAGAACTCAAGTTTTGAGCTAAATTTTTAGAAGCTGAACTTTGGAGGTAGAGAGTGATCTAGGCATTAAATCACTCAATAATGTGAGCATTACGTGAGTCTTTATTACTCTGCTTTAATGGTTGCTCTGCGAGCTTCAACTCCGTTTGAAAGTGTCTCTAAGACTGTTAGACTGTCATCCCAGTCAATACACGCATCGGTAATGCTTTGACCGTAGATAAGTTGTTTTCCTGGCTCGATATCTTGACGGCCCGCTTCAATATGGCTTTCGACCATGACACCCATAATATTTTGCGAACCAGCCGTTAGCTGCTCCGAAATTGAATCAGCAACAATTAACTGTCTTTCGTGTTTTTTACTGCTATTTGCGTGGCTACAGTCGATCATTAATTTATCATGAACGTCTGCTGTTTGTAGTTGAGATACCGCGTCTCTTACAAAATTTTCTTCGTAGTTAGGGCCACCGTTTCCACCGCGTAAAATAACGTGGCAGTCATCATTACCCGTTGTTTCAAAGATAGCTGAGTGACCCTCTTTGGTCATTGACATAAAAATGTGCGGGCTTCTTGCCGCACGGATTGCATCAACAGCGACCCGGAAACCACCATCGGTTCCATTTTTGAAACCAACAGGGCATGAAAGGCCTGAGGATAGTTCACGGTGACCTTGGCTCTCTGTGGTGCGAGCACCAATTGCGCCCCATGCAATGAGATCGGCCACGTATTGTGGTGATATCAAATCTAAGAATTCAGTTGCCGCAGGAACCCCCATGTTGTTGATGTCTGAAAGTAGCGAACGTGCTAGCCCTAAGCCTTTATTAATCTGAAAAGACTCATTTAGGTCAGGATCATTGATCAGACCTTTCCAACCAACCGTGGTACGTGGCTTTTCAAAGTAAACGCGCATGACAATCAGAAGGTTATCTTTATACTTCTCAATCATGCCCTTTAAGCGGCTAGCGTAATCACGCGCAGCAGCAGGGTCATGGATTGAGCAAGGTCCAATAACGACTAACAGTCGGTCATCACGACCCACTAAGATGTTATGGATCTGTTGACGCGTATCATAGACCGTTTGAGCAGCCGTTTCAGTTAAAGGAAGTTGCTCATGTAGTTCTCTTGGTGAAAGAACTTCTGTAATGCGATTGATTCGTAAATCATCGGTTTTATACTGCGTCATAAAATAACCTATTTGCACTGAATATACTCATCAAAGTGCTTTTTATAAAATAAGGGGTTGGCGCTTGGGATTGCTTATTTGCATGACCAAAGCCTAAAACCTAATCAAGGCGCTAAAAGCGGCTTTTATAGGACGCGATATTATGCCATTTTATGAGCACAAATGCTTGATGAATTAAAGGTGATTAAAGTCTGAGTAAGTTTTTTAGTAAGAATGTTCTATCTAGGATTGTAATCCTCTGTTTAAGGTTTAGAATTAGCAGGTAGTAAGTGTGGTTTTAGCGGTTTAAAGGTTGTTATTTAGTTAATGGGCTAATAAATTATGCTAAAATGCTTTGGTTTTGAAATTTATAACGAGCAGATAATTAAGTGCATTGTAAATATATTATTGAAGGCGTGACCGAGAGTGGTCGCAAGTTTAGACCAAGTGATTGGATTGATCGTATGGCTTCTATGGGGGCCCATTACGTTAATAGGAGATTGATCTATTCAGACTTGATGCATCCTGAGTTGTACAATGGTCAGAAGTGTTTGATTATTGATACAGAATTAGAGATTAAGGATCCGTACATGTTTCAGCATGTTATGAATTTTGTACAGAGTAACAGTCTTAAGATTACTAAGGTTTGTGATATTGTGGAGCAGAAGCTTGGTTCATAGTTAACGATAGAGTTGTTCATGTAGTCTGTTTATATAGCATGTATCTATAGCTGACGTATATAACTGGCTTAATAAAAAGCGCCTACATAGTGTTCTATGTAGGCGCTTTTTTTATGTCTGAATGTTTTGAGCAGGGGGGGGTAGATCCGTTAGAAGAAGCTCGGTCCAAAAAATAGAGCAACCCAGCCACCGATGGCAAGAAAGGGGCCAAATGCCAATGGTGTTTGCATGGTTCTCAGTTTCAGTGCGATGCCTAAGAAACCAATCACAATACTACTCAGCGCGGCAATCAAAATAATCTGTGGCAGTGCAACAAAACCAAACCAAGCACCTAAAGCAGCCAGCAGCTTAAAGTCTCCATAGCCCATACCCTCTTTACCCGTGATGAGTCTAAAGCTGTGAAATACAATCCAAAGTAGTAGATAACCTACGGCAGCACCCCAGATCGCCTCTACGGGAGTGGTAAATAGTGATTGGCTGTTGAACAGTAGCCCTAACCAGAGCAGTGGCAGACTTAAGTTATCTAATATCAGTTGATGTTCAATATCAATGACGCTGATAGTGATTAAAATCCATGTGAAGGCTAAAGCGGCATAACCCTCTGGGGTTAAGCCAAACTGCCAAGCAACTAAAACGGTGCCAGCAGCGGTCGTTAATTCAATGAGTGGGTAGCGGGGTGAGATTTTAGTTTTACAGCTATGGCATTTACCACTAGTTGATAACCAACTAAAAAGGGGGATCAGTCGGTACCAAGGTAAGTTAGCATCGCATTGTGGGCATTTAGAGCCACCAACACTGATAAATTTAAACTGCTCATCGGCTTCTAGTTCAGTGATACGTGGCAGACGCCAGCTTAGCATGGAGATAAAGCTACCAATTGCTAGACCAATCATGGCACTAAAGATAATCAGTTGAGTAAGTGGTAGGGATGTCATTTTTTTGCCTGCTGTTTATAATCTAAATGGATTTTAGAATTTTAGCAGGCTGGGCATTGTATAGGGGGCTTATTTTGGTTGGCTTAGGGCTTTGCTGATTATTCTGCGTAGGTTACGCAGTTTCTGTCATTTTCCCAAATGGTTAGGCTGTGCATTTTGACATTAGGTTGATCAATGCGTGATTCAATTTCACGGTAGAGATAAACAGCGATATTTTCCGCAGTTGGATTGGTCTCTTTAAAATGAGGGTGATCATTTAAGTAAGTATGATCAAGCTCATTTGCGACTTCTTTTGCATGACGTTTAATCTCTTTAAAGTCGATAACCATGCCAACATCATTCAGCTTAGTTCCAGAAACCTGAACCTCAATTTTCCAGTTATGGCCATGTAGTTTTGCACAGTCTCCAGGATAACCACGAAGGCTATGTGCAGAGGCAAAATCTAATAAAGTTTTTAGGATAAATGTTTGAGCCATAACGTTAAATTCTATATCGATTTAAAAAAGAAGGGCATTATAGCGAAAAGGGTGCCCTAAAGAAAGCAAACCTTAAGAAAGCTAACCTTTTCAATTAGTTTGAGTAAAGATGAGCTTTAATACCCTTTCTATTAGTACGCTCTTTGTGCAATATATTGGATTAATGAAGCAAGGAAAGGACTGTTGAGTTGCATGATATTAAGTTGCTCGCTCGCTTCCTGAATCAACTGGTCGCGATATTGTTTAGATTTTGCAAGGCCAAGTAGTTTTGGGTAGGTCGATTTATTGGCCTCAAGATCGCTGCCTTGTGGCTTGCCGAGTGTTGCTGTATCGCTCTCTATATCGAGGATGTCATCCTGAACTTGGAAGGCAAGGCCAATGTCATTACCTAAGATAGTGATACCATGTTTTAGTGATTGATAACGTTCACTTTGACTGGCGCCCATTAATAAAGCAGCTCTGATTAGAGCGCCTGTTTTCATAAGGTGCATGGTTTTAAGTTGTGCTAGCTCTGGTAAAAGGCCTTCTGATTGGATATCTGTCATCTGTCCACCAATCATGCCAGCGATACCACTAGCGTGGCTAAGAAGCATGATCAGCTTTATTTTGTCGGAGTCGTTGAGTTCAGAATCTTCACTGATGATTTGAAAAGCCAGTGTCTGCTGAGCATCGCCAACCAGAATGGCAGTCGCTTCATTGTATTGAATATGGCAGGTTGCTTTGCCACGGCGTAGGTCATCATCGTCCATTGCTGGTAGATCATCGTGAACTAATGAGTAGCTATGAATGAGTTCAATCGCGCAGGCAGCACTATCAAGTTGAGATAGAGGGATCTCTAAAGCCTCTCCCATTGCATAAACTAGCGCAGGACGTAGGCGCTTACCATTGTTTAGGGTGGCGTACTTGGTTGCTTCGATCAATTCGGCAGGAATGTTGGGGTGTGCTTGTTTGTCTAGAAAGCATTCAAGGGCTTGGTTTACACGGTGTTGATAGGCTTTTAGTTGGTTTTGCAAAAGAGGGCTCCATAAATAATCAGCCATAAAAAAAGGCCGTCAATTTGACGGCCTTTTTAGAAGCTTTATTGAATGGTGTTATTTTAGCTGTTTGTTGGCTTGAAATAAATATTCATTCAATTATCTGGTACGATTAAAGCTTATCAGAGTTCTTGGCTAGGTATGCAGCAACACCTTCTGGTGTATCAGACATTCCTTCGTCACCTTTGTTCCAACCGGCAGGACAAACTTCACCAACTTCTTCGTGGAACTGAAGTGCTTCAACCATACGAACCATCTCATCAACGTTACGTCCTAAAGGTAGGTCGTTAACTACTTGGTGACGAACAACACCGTTCAAATCAATTAGGAAAGCACCACGTAGAGCAACGTTATCAGGGTGAACAATACCGTAAGCTTCCATGATAGAACCACCAAGATCCGCAACTAGTGGGAATTTAACAGGTCCTAAACCACCATCATTTACAGCAGTATTACGCCATGCATTGTGAGTGAACTGGGAATCTACAGAGATACCAATAACTTCGGTATTTAGAGATTTGAACTTCTCAACACGGTGGTCAAATGCTAGGATTTCAGATGGGCATACAAAAGTGAAATCTAGTGGGTAGAAGAAAACAACTGCATATTTACCAGCAATGTGGCTTTTTAGGTTGAAATTATCAACGATTGAACCGTCCGCAAGAACTGCAGAAGAAGTAAAGTCTGGGGCTTGTTTAGTGACAAGAACTGACATGTTAAATCCTTATAAGTAAAATGAATGAGTTAGTTAATCTTGAATAGTATAGTTAATAACTCGGGAATTATCTAGAGGCAATAGTTAATCCGTGACTAGTCGCTTGGTTGTTCCATTAAAGTAATTTATAAGAGCCGCCGATAACTTAATTTAGAGTGCTGCAATAGTGCGTAACTAACTAAGTTATTTTTTTATCGGTATTTAAATTTTAGTTGAGGTGTATATGTTTATTATTTATAGCCCTGAAGGGCAGAGTTTTATAGGTGCATCTCAGGCTATTCCAGCACTTAAAGTTGATCCTGCTAAACGAATTAATGATGTAGAGGATAATGTACTTGATGGTGTGGGTGTGGAGGCAGAAGAGGCTAAAGGGCGTGGCAAGGGGTTTAATGCAGTCAATGCTTATGTGACTAATCAGAAGGATAGAAATCGACGTGTTGTGGTTAAAGTATCTGAAGTGATGACCTCGCCTGTAGAGGTTATTACCAGTGAAAATAGTCTGGAAGATGCTTGGAATAAGATGCAGGAAAATAATATTGCCCACCTGCCTGTGATGCGTTTAGATATGTTGATTGGGATCTGCTCGCAAACTGATCTACTGGGGCGTGTTATTGTCGATAAAAGTGGTGCTCTTGAGGGGGTTAAGCAGGAGTTGGTGTCGGATATTATGAAGACCCAAGTGATTACCACGCAAGCGGATACTGATATACGTCATGTTGCACGGGTGTTAACAGAGTATGAAATTGGTGCGCTTGTCGTGATGAATGACTATCAGCAGCCTATGGGAATTGTCACTAGAGGGGATTTGATTAAGCGCTTGAGCAATGACCCTCCTGTTGAGCTCTATATATAAATAGTGTTTGAATGTCTATTTTAATTATAAATTTTTACCTCTTTTGAGATGATTGAAGGCTCTATTTTTTAGGCTTGATTACCCCTCTTTATCACTGATGCCGCTTTCTAGGTTTGAGTGATTCTTCCCATCCTTATTATTTCTTCATTTTACTTATCAAAAAAGCTTTCACTTCCATTATAATAACCCGTTTTCTTTATATTCTATTTGGATGGGTTTGACAGGGTGTCGTATTTAAAACGCTATTTAATAGCGGGATTGTTGGTTTGGTTGCCTCTAGGCGTCACCATAGTCGTCATTAAGTTTTTGATAGATCTGTTTGACCGAAGTTTACTGCTTCTGCCAGATCAATATCGTCCAGACGAACTTCTTGGTATGGATATACCTGGTTTTGGGGTTCTACTGTCACTAGCTGTTATTCTGTTGACAGGCCTGATTGTCGCCAATTTTTTAGGCTCTCGAATAATCAAAATATGGGAGTCTTTTTTATCTCGTATTCCACTGGTTCGCTCAATTTATAATGCGGCAAAGCAGATCTCTCAAGCGGTTTTTGGTTCAGGTGATCAGACTTTTCAAAAGGTTTATCTACTTCAGTATCCGCGAGAAGGCTTGTGGACGCTGGCTTTTCAGACAAGTAAGTTGCAAGGTGAAGCACAAAGCAAAACGGGCATGACGGATGTGGTGAACTTATTTGTTCCGACAACACCTAATCCAACCTCGGGTTTTTTTATTATGGCCTCTAAACATGAGATTGTTGAGCTGGATATGAAGGTGGATGATGCACTGAAAATGGTGATTTCTGGTGGTGTAATTGTGCCAGATCTTGCTGCACATTCTGTCGCTGAGCCAGTGTTAGAGAAAGAGGCAGGCCTTAAAAATAAAGAATAACGAGCTAGCCACGTCTTAGGTTAGTTTTGAAGTATCAAATTCCAGGGTGTTTCTAATGGGAATACTCTAAAAAGAAAATGCCCAAATGGGCAAGTTATTATTAAATAAAACTGTCGATATCCTCTTTTTTAGAATGCTGTTATTTTGTACCCGAAAGGGGCATAAAAGCAGCGGGGGTCGCAGAGATACAACACTATTTTAGTAGAAGGGTTTAAAAAGTATGCGCACGCAGTATTGTGGACAAGTTACCGAATCATTTATCGACCAAACCGTTACCGTTGCGGGTTGGGTTCATCGTCGCCGTGACCATGGTGGGGTTATCTTTATCGATTTACGAGATAGAGAAGGGCTTGTTCAAGTTGTGGTAAACCCTGATACTGCAGAGATCTTTGCCAAAGCAGAACGTCTACGTTCAGAGTGTGTTCTAAGTATTACAGGTAAGGTGATTCCTCGTACAGAAGGTACGATTAATCCTAATATGGCAACGGGTAAGATTGAGATCGTTGCTGCGGATATTGAAGTCTTAAGTATGGCTGATCCGATTCCTTTTCAGTTAGATGATAAGAACGTCAGCGAAGAAGTTCGTCTTAAATACCGTTATTTAGATTTACGTCGTGAAGAAATGCAAAAAACCATGATGTTACGTTACAAAGTAACGCGTGCGATGCGTCGTTATTTAGATGATCAGAATTTTATGGACATCGAAACACCGATGTTAACCAAGTCTACCCCAGAAGGGGCACGTGATTATTTGGTGCCTAGTCGTACTCATCAGAATAAGTCATTTGCGTTGCCTCAGTCACCTCAGCTATTTAAACAGTTATTAATGATGTCAGGTTTTGATCGTTATTATCAAATTACACGCTGCTTCCGAGATGAAGATCTGCGTGCTGATCGTCAGCCAGAATTTACTCAGTTAGATATTGAGACTTCTTTTATGGAAGAAGATCAAGTGATGGAGTTGATGGAGGGCTTGACTAAGAACCTATTTAAAGAAGCGATTGATGTTGAGTTTGATTATGACTTCCCACGTATGACCTACGCGGATGCCATTAAAAACTACGGTATTGACCGTCCTGACTTACGTATTGATATGAAGTTAGTAGACGTGGCTGACCTGCTTCAGGATATCGAGTTTAAAGTATTTGCGGCCCCTGCTAAAGACCGTAAGGGTCGTGTTGCAGCACTTCGTGTGCCTGGTGCGGGTAAAATGTCTCGTAAAGTGATTGATGCTTATACTAAATTTGTATCTATCTACGGTGCAAAAGGATTGGCTTACATTAAGGTCAATGATCTTTCTGCGGGTATTGAAGGACTTCAGTCGCCAATTGTTAAGTTCTTCCCTGATCAGGTGATGGAGATCATGGAGCGTGTTGGAGCAGAAGACGGTGATATCGTTTTCTTTGGTGCTGACAAGGCTAAAATTGTTAACGAAGCGCTAGGCGCGTTACGTGTCAAGATTGGTGAAGATCTAGATATGTTAAATGGCGACTGGAAACCAGTCTGGGTTGTTGATTTCCCAATGTTTGAAGCGGATGAGAATACAGCGCGTATGACGGCAATTCACCATCCATTCACTCAGCCAAAAGCGACTACAGAAGAGATTCTAAACTACGAGGAGCCAGAACAGATGCTGTCTAAAGCCTATGATCTTGTTATTAATGGTTTGGAAGTTGGTGGTGGTTCGGTACGTATTCATAATTCAGAGATGCAGGCTGCTGTTTTCAAAATGCTAGGTATCTCTCAAGACGAAGCAGATGAAAAGTTTGGTTTCTTATTAGATGCGCTTAAGTATGGTTGTCCTCCACATGCTGGTATGGCATTTGGCTTAGATCGTTTAATTATGATTTTTGGTAATATTGCTTCTATCCGTGATGTTATCGCATTCCCTAAAACACAGTCAGCTGCTTGCCTATTAACCGCGGCACCAGGCTTAGTAGATAACACACAGCTTGATGACTTAGGCCTACGTTATAAAAAACCAGTTTTAGAAACTGCTAAATAATTTATTGAGAGTCTGTTTGATATGACTGATAAATCTTTAGAGATTCCAACACAGTTGGAATCACGAATTCAACAGTTGGCGGTTGATGTGCCAACTCAACCATGGCTAAATGATGCTGAAAAAACGGCTTTAAAAACTAAAATTAAAGCGCTGCTTAAAAAGCACAATGCGCAACTTGTTGCACACTACTATGTGGGTGAAGACCTACAGGCTTTAGCAGAAGAGACGGGTGGTTTAGTGGCTGACTCTTTAGAGATGGCTAACTTCGGTGCTCAAACGGATGCTGAGACTATCGTAGTTTGTGGCGTTCGTTTTATGGGTGAGACCGCTAAAATGCTCTCTCCAGAAAAGACCGTCCTGATGCCAGATATTGAAGCGACTTGTTCATTAGATTTAGGTTGTCCAGCAGATGAGTTTAAAGCTTTTTGTGATGCTCATCCTGATTACACTGTTGTGGTCTATGCCAATACCAGTACCGAAGTCAAAGCGATTGCGGATTGGGTGGTTACCTCTGGTAATGCGTTACAAATTGTCACGCATCTAAAAGAGCAGGGTGAAAAAATCATCTGGGCACCTGATCGTCACTTAGGTGGTTGGATCGAGAAAGAGACGGGTATTGAGATGTTGCATTGGCAGGGTCACTGTATCGTGCATGATGAGTTCAAAATGTTTGAACTAGAGAGCATGAAAAAAGACCATCCAAATGCCAAAGTATTGGTACATCCTGAAGCTCCTGCCAATGTGGTTGCATTAGCAGATGTTGTCGGGTCTACTAAGGTTCTGATTAATGCTGTCCAGAATATGCCTGATCAAGAGTTCATTGTGGCGACTGATTTTGGTATCTTCTATAAGATGCAGCAGTTAGCGCCAAACAAAAAGCTAATGGTTGCACCCACTACGGATAGAGAAGCCGCTTGTAAGAGTTGTGCGCACTGTCCGTGGATGGCGATGAATGGTTTACAGAATCTAGCAGAGTGCTTAGAACAGCAAACAGGTGAGATTCAGGTTGATGAAGGCATTCGTCAACAAGCACTTGTCTCTTTAGATAGGATGTTGGAGTTCTCACGAAATGCTGGATTAGTTAAAGCGCAAAAAATAGCTTAATAATTTTGGTGTGCTTGTTCTAAGTTGAGATGATCTATTGGCAAAGTTAAAACGTGTTTTAGGTATTGATCCAGGCTCCCGTAAAACAGGTTTTGGTGTCGTTGAATCAGGGCGTTACAACCCGAGTTATATCGTGAGTGGTGTGATTCGTGTTGAGAAGTTTTCTGGTGCGCAACGGCTAAAGAATATTTTTGAATCAGTCTGCCAAATTATTGATCAGTATCAGCCCGATGTCATGGCCGTTGAAAAGGTCTTTGTTCACAAAAACCCTAAATCTGCGATTATCTTAGCTCAGGCGAGAGGCGTTATTCTCTGTGCGGCAGCGATAAAAGAGGTACCGATCATGGAGTACACGCCTACGCAAATCAAAAGTACCATTGTTGGTAAAGGTCATGCGAGTAAAGACCAGATGCAATTTATGGTTCAAAATCTTCTCAAGTTAACTGACACGCCGCAAGAAGATGCTGCGGATGCTTTAGCTTGTGCGCTGTGCCATGATCGCTATATGTCTTTAGGGATTGATCCTGAGTTGATTTCCAAAGGAAGCAAGTTTTAAGTAGGTAAGGTTTAAGTCGTAAAATTTAATGGGTTTTACAAATTATTAGTTCAATCGCTCAATATTAGGAATATCACTGCTTTATGATTGGTTTTTTACGCGGTAATCTTGTTCAAAAGCGTCCCCCCCTGCTCGTTCTTGAGGTTCAGGGGGTTGGTTATGAAATTGAAGCACCCATGTCTACTTTTTACCAGCTTGAACAGCAGCAAGAGAATGTTACTATTCTGACGCATATGCATGTTCGAGAAGATGCCATGTTGCTGTTTGGTTTTGCAACTGAATCTGAGCGAATCCTATTTAAAACCTTGATTAAAGTGAATGGTGTGGGTGCAAAAATGGCACTGGGTATTTTATCAGCGATGTCGGTGAATGAGTTTTGCTCTTTTATTGATGCGGGTGATATTACGGCATTAACGCGTATTCCAGGGGTTGGTAAAAAAACTGCTGAACGCTTGCAGATAGAGATGCGTGATCGTCTTAAAGTAGTCATTGATTCAGGCCTATTAGCCTATGATGGTTCGAGTACGATGATAGACTCGCAAGGTAATTTAGCCAACCCCAACCCTGTTTTCTCAAATACCGTTCAACAATCTGCTAGCGAGGCCCTTGTCTCTTTAGGTTATAAATCGTCTCAAGCAGAAAAAATGATTGCTGCAGTCTATGAAGAGCGCTTAACGCTTGAAGAGCTCATTAAACGTGCCTTGCAAGGGGTTAAGCTGTCATGATTGAAACAGATCGCATTATTGGTAGCCAAGAGGTTGCTGATGATATCTATACGGCACCCTCTGTTCGTCCTCAACAAATTCGTGAGTATATTGGCCAAACGGCTGTCCGTGAGCAGCTACAGCTCTCAATGGATGCGGCCAAAATGCGCACTGAAGCCTTAGATCATGTCCTTCTGTATGGCCCGCCAGGATTAGGTAAAACAACCCTTTCTAATATTATTGCACAAGAGATGGGTGTAACATTACGCCAAACATCCGGTCCAGTGATAGAGAAGCCAGGAGATCTTGCGGCAATACTGACTCGCTTAGAACCTCATGATGTCCTATTTATAGATGAGATACATCGTCTAAGTCCAATTGTTGAAGAAGTTCTCTACCCAGCAATGGAAGATTATCAGATTGACATTATGATTGGCGATGGCCCAGCTGCACAAAGTGTCAAAATTGATATTCCACCTTTTACATTGGTCGGTGCAACGACAAGAGCTGGCCTGTTGACAGCCCCTTTAAGAGACCGATTCGGTTTGGTTCAACGTTTGGAGTTTTATAGTGATGATGAGCTAACGCAAATCGTCAATCGATCAGCCAATATACTGGGTATGCATACTGAAGAAGAGGGGGCTCAAGAGATTGCTAGACGTTCTCGCGGAACCCCTCGTATTGCGAATCGCTTATTAAGACGTGTTAGAGACTATGCGCAAGTAAAAGGGGATGGTATTATCACTGCGCAAATTTCAGATTATGCTTTAAATCTGCTTGAAGTTGATAAACTTGGTTTAGATAAAATGGATCGCCGTTTCTTAGAAGCGTTGATCGAAAAGTTCTCAGGCGGTCCAGTTGGTATTGATAGTATTGCGACCGCATTAGGCGAAGAACGTGGCACAATTGAAGATGTAATTGAACCATTTTTGGTTCAGCAAGGGTTTCTGGTTAGAACACCAAGAGGCCGAGTGGCGACACCAAATGCTTATAAGCACTTGAATTTGGCAGAGCCAGATACCACTAATAATTAAACAGAATTAAAAGAGAAAGCTAAAGGGCTAGGGAAACTCCATGAATGATAGTGAATTAATCGATTTAGTTTTAAATGCCAGTGTCGTTGTTCAGGCTGTTATGGTTCTATTGGCAATCATGTCTCTAACAGTGTGGGCTGTGGCATTTAGAAAAATTCACCAAATTCGTCGTGCTCGACAGGTAGCAGTTGAATTTGAGCAAATGTTCTTATACACCCCCAATATCAACAGTCTCTACCAGCAGGTAGAAGTTTCAAGTGACAACTCTCAGGGTATGGCGATTATATTTACTGAGGGCTATAAAGAATTTATACGTTTGAAAGATCAAGGTGTTACTGATACGAATGACCTGCTTTCAGGTGCTCAAAGAATGATGAAAGTCGCCTTTTCTAAAGAGAGTGATCGTTTAGAAAGACACCTTACTATCCTTGCAACCGTAGGTTCTTCTGCACCTTATATTGGTCTATTTGGAACGGTATGGGGCGTAATGCATGCTTTTCAATCTTTAGGAGATGTTCAGCACGCAACACTAGCAGCAGTTGCACCAGGGATCTCAGAAGCCTTGATTGCAACAGCCATTGGTTTATTTGCAGCGATTCCAGCGGTTATCGCTTTTAACAGTTTGACTAGCAAAGCAGATCGTCTGTTAGGCGACTATGAAAACTTTGCAGAAGGTCTGTTAACGATCTTGCAAAGACAAGCGTACGCACTAGATAAAAAGTCTTAATAACGACTTACTGACGGGAAGCTAAAATGCAAACTGGATTTCGTAGCCACAGACAGAAAAAGCGTTTAATTGCTGAGATTAACGTAGTGCCTTATGTTGATGTCACTTTAGTTCTACTCATTATCTTTATGGTCACTGCGCCGATTGTTCAACAGGCTGTCACCGTTCAACTTCCGCAGACGCCAGTGGTAACTGATAAAAAAAGCAGTGCAACTGAAGAGTCAAAGCCCTTTGTAATCACCATCACTAAAGAGGGTATGTATAAAACCTCTGAACAGCCTGAAATCATTTTATCTAATAAAGATATTGAAAACTTAGTCGCTGAAGTAGTTGCTCGTTCACAATTGGATGCCAACAAAAAAATCTATATTCAAGGGGATAAAGAAGCACTCTATGGCAAGGTTATTCATCTCTTTGTACTGTTGAAGTCTAATGGCGTAGAGCAAGTGTCTCTATTAACAGAGCCTGAAGGAGCAAAACGATAATGATTGGTTTTATTCTTAGACATCCTATCGCTGTTGGTCTGTCTGTTTTGTTACATATTATTATTATTAGCTTGATTACTGCTCCGTGGTCTGAAAAGGCTGATTCTCCAAAGCTGTCTATTCAAACGGATAGTGAGTCTAAAAGTACGGATAGAGTATATAGATCTAATTCAGAACCATTAAAAACCTTTGCTGTTGACGCGACTCTAGTTAAACAGCAGTTAGCAAGAATTAAGGCAGAGGATGAGAATCGCATTAATCAACAGCGTTTGCTTGAAGCTAAAACGGATAAAGAGCGTACGAGATTAAAAGCAATTCAGAAGAAAAAAAGGGTTGAGCAAGCGAAGGCAGAAAAGGCTCGTAGAGATGCTGAAATGCAAAAGCAGCGCACACTGGCTGAAAAACAGAGAACCTTGAATGAGCGTAAGAAAACTGAACTAGCAAAACGTTTGGCCGATCTTGAACAGAAAAAAGCCAATGCAGAGCGTTTAATTGCAGAAGAGGAGCGCTCAAAGGCGCAAGCCGCCAAGAAGCAAGCTGATTTAGCGCAGAAAGTACAGAGGGCGGCTTCTGCAAAGGCTGCTTTAGCGGTTAAGTCACAACGAGAAGCAGAGCGTCAGACACAGGCTTTAGAAGAAGAAAATCTCAGTAAAGCAGCTGAAAACAAAGCCTTAGCCGAAGCAACCAAACAAGCACAGTTAAAAGCGGATCGTGAAAAGGCACAAATTGCTGCTGCGACAGCTTTACAGCGTCAACTAGATGAAGAAGCTGCACAGATCCGTGCAGAGAGAAAACGTAAGCAGATACTCTCGCTAAAAGAGACTTATATATCTTCTATTGCAGCAAAGGTTAAAGATAATTGGCGTACGCCTGCTAGAATCTCAGCGGATGCACAGTGTGATTTACGGATTACACAAACCCCAACAGGCAGTGTATCTAGTGTTAAAGTACTCAACTGTAATCAGTCAGCAACCAAGCAGTTTAAAGATGCAGCAGAGAAGGCGGTTTATCGTTCGGAACCTATTCCGCAACCACCGATTCCTGAGCTATTTGAGCGAGTCATTACTTTTGAGTTTAAACCGTAACCATCTAAATTAAGAGTCTAAGTTTAACGTGAAATATTCCTTCTTTCTAAAGCCCGTGTCTCAGTTAAGAGTCATTATACTGTTCTGTCTAACGCTGGCATCAAGCCCTCTTTTAGCCGAGTTAACCATTGAAATTAACGAAGGCTATGACAATGCAATTCCCATTGCAACCGTCCCTTTTGGCTACCACTCTGCTGGTAAGTCAAACGCTAAAGCACCACTAGATTTTGCACAAGTTGTTGCTGCTGATTTACGTCGTAGTGGAAAGTTTAAGCCACTATTGAAATCTGCATTACCGAGCCTACCAACTACAATCGAAGCCATTGATTTTGCAGAGTGGAAAGCAACTGATATTGATAATATGTTGATTGGCAGTGTTGTTGACCAAGGTAATGGCTTCTATCAGATCAATGTACGTTTTATGGATGTGTTGAGAAAGAAGCAGATCTTTGGTAAGCGTTGGTCAAAAATCCCGAAAGCCAGTTTGCGTCAGATTGCCCACCAAGTGAGTGACCTTATCTATAAAGAGCTGACAGGCATTAGAGGGGCATTTAATACTCAAATCGCTTATATCACTCTGCGCAGAGAAGATGGTAAAAGACATTACACTTTAGAAGTTGCAGATTCTGATGGCTTTAATGCACAGCCGATTTTAAAGTCGACACAGCCTATTATGTCGCCAAGCTGGTCACCAGATGGTAAAAAACTCGCTTATGTCTCTTTTGAAAATGATCGATCACAAGTCTTTGTTCAAAGTCTAGATGGATCTAATCGTAAGAATGTCGCTAAATTTAAGGGAATTAATGGTGCGCCAGCTTGGTCGCCAGATGGTAAAAAACTGGCGCTAACCCTCTCAAAAGATGGCAGTGCAGATATTTATATTATGGATCTTAAAACAGGGCGACTTAAACGTTTAACTCGTAAGAGTTCTATAGAGACAGAGGCAGCTTGGGCTGCGAATGGGAAGTCGTTATTTTTTAATTCTGATAGACGTGGTCAACCACAAATATTTCAAGTTTTCTTAGACACCGGTGATATTAAACGCGTGACCTATGAAGGGAAATATAATGGTAATCCAGAAGTCTCTCCTGATGGTCGTCATATTGCCGTTGTACAAGGGGGCAAAGGTAAGTTTCATATCGGGCTATTAGATTTGTACAGCAGTGAGTTTAAGCTGTTAACCAATACTTTTCTAGATGAGTCGCCAAGTTTTTCACCGAATGGTGAGATGATCCTATATGCAATGAACCGACGTAATAAAGGTCAATTAGCCGTGGTCGCGGTAGACGGTAATACTTCACAAACCCTAAGTGTTAAAAAGGGTGAAGTAAGAGAGCCTGCTTGGGGTCCTTACATTCAGTACTAAGACTTGGCTAAAACTCATTATTTTAATGTTAGTCCCTATTTAGTTATAACTTAAATTCGCTTAAATTAGTCCAAAGGTAGCAAAGATGATTCAGTTAAAAAGTTTATTTGCATTGGCCGTGGTTGCCTCTTTAGCCGCATGTAGTTCGACACCAGGCAGAGAGGGTGATAGTGGTCGTGATACTGGATCTGATCCAGAAGTTACAGTCGATACTGCACCCGGTCTTGAGGGTCGACAGTCAGGTGTTCAAGTTTTATCTGCTGAGCAGCGTCGTTTAGCCGCTAGCCAGAATGCTGCGGCAGCACATCGTATGGCGAATATGGTGGGTGATCAACCAGATGTGGTTGTCTCTTTTGAGCCTGTTGTTTACTTTGCCTTAGATCAGTACGAGCTAGATGATGAAGATTTAGAAACGGTTAAATACTTCTCTCATAGAATGCTTGAAAGTTATCAACTTCAGGTCAAGATCAAAGGCCATACTGATGAGAGAGGCACACCAGAATATAACCTAGCATTAGGTGAGAAGCGAGCCAAAAGTGTTGCTGAAGCGATGATGTTATTTGGTGTAAGTGAATCTCGTATTGAAGTGATTAGTTACGGTGAAGAGCAGCCAGTTGATGCAGGTAACAATGAGGCAGCATGGCAGAAAAATCGTCGAGTCAATCTTTTGATTCAATAAGCTTACTTCAATAACTTGGTTTAATAAGTTTGATTCAAAAGGTTGCTGAGGTGTAGATGTTAAAAGGTTCAACGGTTATGAAAGTTTTCAATAAAAAATTTACTGCAATTGGATTAAGTTCTGGGCTGGCTTTGCTATTAATGATACCAGCAACTTCAGTGTTTTCGGCTGAGAAAAAACCAACGGTTGAACAGCGTTTAGAACGTATTGAACGTATTATGGAAAACCCTGTTCTGCTACAGTTAAGCCGTCGTTTAGGTGAGCAGAAGCGCGAGATTCAAGAGCTTCAGAATCAGAACGATCTTTTAAAACGTCAACTTCGTATTGCTGGAAAGAAAGCAGATAAGCGCTATAAAGAGACCGATGATCGTATTAGCATCATCGAGAAAGCTAAGGCTGATGCAAAAGCAAAAGCTGCTAATGCCATCTTTGCGCCAGCAGTACCTGTTCCGAGACCAATTACCGTGCCAATTGCTGCACCAGTAACTACACCAGTAACTACACCAGTAACTACACCAGTAACTACACCAGTAACTACACCAGTAACTACACCAGTAACTACACCAGTAACTACACCAGTAACTACACCAGTAACTACACCAGTAACTACACCAGTAACTACACCAGTAACTACACCAGTAACTACACCAGTAACTGCACCAGCAACTGCACCAGCAACTGCACCAGCGCCAGAAGTTATCACGAGTCCTATTGTTGAAACTATTGAAGTTTCAGAGCCTGCTAAGGTGAAGAGAGCGCCAATTATCACTTATGTGGCAACGGATGTAGAGACGTCTCTTTATCAAGGTGCTTTTAAACTGATTAAGGCAGGTGATTACGATAAGTCGATTATCGCCTTTAATCAGTTTGTTAAAGATTATCCAAAGAGCTCACTAGCAAGTAATGCAGCCTATTGGGTAGGTGAAGCCCAGCTTATTAATAAAGACTATCAAGCAGCATTAGATGCTTTTTTGCTGGTAGCTGAGGTTTATACTAACTCCTCCAAAGTGCCCGACGCCATGTTGAGGGCTGGTGATAGCTTATCTCAAATGACAAAAATTGATGATGCTAGAAAAATGTATCAAAACCTCGTTAGCAGTTTTCCTGACAGTCGTGCGGCAAAGAATGCCACCAGTAGAATAAGAAATTTATATTAATATCAAAATAGGCCATATCAGATTTGTCACATTCAAATTCATCCGCTAAAGCGGTTATTTTATTATCAGGTGGCCTAGATTCAGTTACCGTACTGGCCTTGGCTAAGTCGCAGGGCTATGAGTGTCATACAATCAGTTTTGATTATGGGCAGCGTACTCGTTCAGAATTAACCACTGCAGAATATCTCTCTAAGTCGATGGGCGCCTTAACACACCGTGTTATGAGTGTTGATATGAGCCAAATTGGTGGCTCGGCACTGACAGATAGTGCTATTGATGTACCTGTTGCAGGCGTTGATAAGAGTGAAATTCCAGTTACCTATGTACCCGCTCGTAATACTGTATTTCTCTCCTTTGCCTTAGCTTTGGCTGAAGTATTGGATGCTAATGATATTTTTATTGGCGTTAATGCGGTTGACTACTCAGGTTACCCCGATTGTCGTCCAGAGTATATTCAAGCCTATGAGACGATGGCGAACTTAGCGACGCGTGCAGGGGTAGAAGGGCATGCATTAAAAGTACAGACGCCTCTGATTGATTTGAGTAAAGCACAGATTATTCAAACAGGTACTGCGTTAGGGGTTGACTACAGTCTTACCGTCTCTTGTTACCAAGCGGATGATGATGGGCGTGCTTGTGGAGTATGTGATTCATGTCGTTTACGTAAACAAGGTTTTTCTGAAGCAGGTCTCATAGACCCTACTCGCTATCAATCTTAATTATTCCTGTTTGATTTTATCGGTTTTTAGTCATTGTTTCACCAGTATCAGTATTGAGCTAATTTAGAGTAAACTCTCTTAATCAACGCTAAGTTATTGTGATTAAACAAGGTTTTTCTAATAAGTTTATCCTGACTTTTAATCACAATATATTAAGCTCTAAATAATAGAGATTATTTACCAAAAAGACTTGCGCACTTCCCTCAGACTTGTATAATACGCCACATTCCAGTGAGGGTCGTTAGCTCAGTTGGTAGAGCAGTTGGCTTTTAACCAATTGGTCGAGCGTTCGAATCGCTCACGACCCACCATTTACTTACTAAATGGCACACTCATTTTTGGAATACTCTATCAGGGTCGTTAGCTCAGTTGGTAGAGCAGTTGGCTTTTAACCAATTGGTCGAGCGTTCGAATCGCTCACGACCCACCATATTCTAAAGCCCCGTAATTCCTCGAATTACGGGGCTTTTTTATTGCCTATGATAATGTCTAATCGGTTATACAATTGATGTTTATTATTACTTTACCCCCCCCTGTTCATTTTAGTGAGTTGCGTTTTATTGATGGGGTATTGAAGTGTCAATACTATTTCGTACCTACACTATTGAATGTTTCAGCAGCCGATACCTATTTGGATACCTTTTAAGGTAGTGCCAAAGTACCTGTAAAAGACCACGTGATGACTCTACTGATTATTTTAGTGCCTATCTATCTTTGTCTATTGTCATCTAGTTTTACCTCCTCTCTCTTTTAAACTCGCTCATTTTATTTGACCTTCAAGGTTATGGTTATCGGTCATGGAGTATAGAACCGTTTAATGATGCGATTATTATTTTGTCAGCACATTCTTTTTACGCTATATTGAGGGTCTATTTACGTATATTTAGTAACTGTTCGGATACGGATTATTTAAAAGATGTTTTCTAGGGAGAGAAAAATGAAAAAAATAGTACTCTGTTTTGATGGAACTGGTAATGAGCCAAAAGATGCTAAGCAAGAGGATTCTTGGTTTGGTTTTGGTGATCCCGAAGATGATAGCATCAGCAATGTTTTAAAACTGCACCTGTTACTGGGGGGCGATCTTAAGGGTAGTCATGCATTTGGTGATCAGTTTAGTTTTTATTACTCAGGAGTCGGGACTTATGGCTCTTGGTATGATCGTTTAAAGAACAGTTTTAATGCTCCGCCAGAAGAGGATGTTGGCGATATAATCAAAGCAGCAATGCGAGATTTATATAAAAATTACCAAACAGGTGACCAACTCTTTATTTTTGGTTTCAGTCGTGGTGCAGCTATTGCCCGCCGTTTTACATCATTGTTAAGTGATACCTATGCAGCTATGGGTTGGGATGCTCCACCTACTGTTGAATTTATGGGGGTGTTCGATACCGTTGCCGCACTCAAACATCCTAATTTTTTTAACGAGGGTACTAAGCCCGTCTCCGACGTTTTATTTGAAAATGCGACCATCTCTCCTTTGATCAATAAGGCACTACATTTACTCTCGCTTGATGAACGCCGTATTGTATTTATGCCAACCTTGATGAACCGAGATAAGTGCGTGACTGAGGTTTGGTTTTCTGGTGCGCATTCTGATATAGGGGGCGGTTATCGTTACGATGGTCTTTCTGATAATACGCTACAGTTTATGATTGATTTTATAGAGAAAGACAGTGAACTTCCACTGGCCTTTCTTAAACCAGCTGAAGTGGACTTTAAGGAGCTATTTGAAAGTTCTGAGGAGCTGATTGGCTATGATGATTTGATTGTGCAACCAAATGTATTGGGTAAAAGCCACGAACAGTGTGCGATTACCAAGATAAAAGAACACTTTTTAGACTATCGTTCGCCTCGTGTTAACATCAACGACAAGCATTCAATCTATCCTCCAATTATCCATCGTAGTGTTTTAGACCGTATGGTTACAGATGGCCAATATAATCCACCAGCTCTGTTAAGTCACTTAACCAATCCCTATACGGGAGGTGCAGCGGGGATTAATGTTTGGGAGTACGATGGGCGCTGTACTGAACATGACAGTGTAGAGTCTGCAAAAGTGGGTTCAAAAGAGCAGACACGTGCGCTTAAGGTGGGTGAATCTAGTCATTTTAAAGTCAGTGCAAATGTTAAATTTAATCCAACGGGTATTCTACTAAAAGACAGTGAAAATGAAGCTTATAGTTTTAGCGTGGATATGGGGCAGAGGTGGTACGATGCCTCGATAGAGTGCGGGCCTGATGGCTGGAACCGAGATAATGATTCGTTAGGGTTTATCCAAAAACAGTTCATTCGCATAATGGAAGGCAACAAACGTCACCCTGATGCGGATTGGTTTGAGGTCATTGGCACTATAGGCCGTAATGATCGAGACTGTTTTAGAGTACTTAATCACGCCAATAGCAAACCCGCTTATCAGCCTGATGCCAATGGTGAACTCTTTGTCTTTGCCAATGATCTACACAGTAAATACGGCAATAATCGCGGTACCATTACGATTACGGTCACGCGAGAAGCATAGTTATTTAAATGTGCTTTAATGATTTAAAAAAACCCGTAAACAAGCTGTTTACGGGGTTTTTTTGTGTGTTTTTAGAAATGAGGGATTTGTACTCACAAGGGGCGTAAAAGCAGTGGGGCATCTTAACGGGTTAAGTTAACTCCTTAACCATTAGATTTTGAATCAGGTAAACCGTTTCACTGTTGGGCATTGCCAGATCTGCAAGCGAGTATTGACCTAAGTGCGCCATAAATAGCTCTTGTGCCTCAAACAGAATACTCGCAAGCTTACAGCCTGATGATATTTTACATAGCGTTTCACTACAGTTAACGGGGGAGAGTGTTGTTTCCATCAAAGTGACAATATCGCGCAAATTAATCTCATTAGCGCTGCGGCCTAACTTCATGCCACCTTGCTTGCCTCTAATCGATTCAATAAAACCCTCTTTAGCCAGTTTCTGCACAATCTTCATCACATGATCGCGTGATATCTCAAACGCGGTCGTCACCTCCTTAATAGTCGATAATTCTCCTGCAGGCTTAGTGGCTAAGTACATAAGCACTCTAAAAGCGTAATCGGTATGTTTGGTTAATTGCATAGTTGTTTTCTCATTAAATTGATGCATATTAAGTTGATGCATATTAAGTTTTAGAGGCTAACGCTTTATTCAGTGCTTGACCCGCTCTATAAGATGCATGTATTATGCACTTAATTAAAGATGCATGTAAAGTGCATCTTTAAGAGAAGTAGTCTTAAAAGACCATTAATTTATATCGAAAGCATCACTTTAGGCAGTGTGTTTAGGTCTATTTTAATGAAGCAGGAAAACAAGCAGGGGGGGGCAATATTTCTTCCATGTTCGTTATCAAGCTAGACAACATAAAAATAATCATTATCTAGCGTTAAACGATTCAATGAGGTTTTATTGAATTGAGTATTAGTGGTGGCAAATTAATCTAGCCACACAGTTGTTATAAAGGAGTTTATATGGCAGATCGTATAACCAAAAATATGGCTCGCAATATCTATTTTGGTGGAAGTATATTCGCCATTCTATTGTTTGCGGGTCTCACTGTAGATACAGTGCAAAAAGTGCCTGAGTTGAGTAATGATGATCAAATTACTGAGGCGGTTGTGAGTGGTAAGAAATTATGGGAAGTTAACAACTGTATTGGTTGCCACACTATTATGGGTGAGGGGGCATACTATGCGCCTGAACTAGCTAACGTCTTTGGTAGACGTGGCGGTGGTAATGAAGTTGCTTTTAAAGCTTACTTACAAGGTTGGATGGCTGCGCAGCCTTTACATATTGACGGCCGCAGAAAAATGCCACAATTTAATTTAACCGAACAGCAAGTAAATGACCTTGCCGACTTCTTAATATGGACCTCTCGTATCGATGATAACGACTGGCCACCGAATATTGAAGGTTAAGGGAGATAAAATATGAAATATAGTTCACAAATGGTGGCAAAGCCATACTTTATCTTTGCCTTAATATTGCTGGCGGGTGAGATCCTTTTTGGTCTGATTCTCGGTATGCAATATATAAACGGTGATTTCTTATTCCCAGAGATCCCATTTAATGTCGCCCGTATGGTACATACCAACCTACTGATCGTACTGATTCTGTTTGGTTTTATGGGGGCAACTTACTACTTAGTGCCAGAAGAGTCCGAGCGAGAGCTTTGGAGTCCTTTGTTGGCAAAAATAACCTTTTGGGTATTTGCTGCCGCGGGTGTTGCAACCATTTTAGGTTACTTGTTTGTACCTTATGCAACCTTGGCAGAGGTCACTTATAACGAGTTATTGCCAACGATGGGGCGTGAGTTCTTAGAGCAACCAACCATTACTAAAATTGGTATTGTGCTTGTAGTTCTGTCTTTTATCCTGAATATTGGAATGACAGTGCTTAAGGGTCGTAAAACGGTTATTACCGTGGTTTTGCTAACAGGTTTAGTCGGTTTAGCTGTCTTCTTCCTATTCGCATTCTATCTACCTCACAACCTAGTATTAGATAAGTTCTTCTGGTGGTTTGTTGTTCATCTATGGGTTGAAGGTGTTTGGGAGCTAATCCTAGGTGCAATTCTATCGTTTGTATTGATTAAAGTAACGGGTGTGGATCGTGAGCATATAGATAAGTGGTTATATCTGATTATCGCCATGACATTAGTCTCTGGAATTGTCGGAACAGGACATCACTTTTTCTATATCGGAACACCTGATTACTGGTTATGGATTGGATCATTTGCCTCTGCTGTAGAACCACTACCATTCTTATTAATGGTGCTCTATGCCTTCACTATGGCTAAGCAGCGTAGAATTGAACATGATAATAAAATGGCACTGACTTGGGCAAAAGGAACTGCAGTAATGGCTTTCTTAGGCGCTGGTGTTTGGGGCTTTATGCACACACTTGCACCAGTTAACTACTTTACACACGGTACTCAGCTAACAGCAGCACATGGTCATCTTGCATTCTTTGGTGCATATATCATGATTCTATTTACGATCATCTCTTATGCAATGCCAATTATGCGTGGTAGACCACATGGTAACGGGCCAAAAGCACAAGCGATGGAACTGAAAAGTTTCTGGATGATGGTGATTGGTATGCTAGGAATTACATTGGCACTAACTGCTGCGGGCGTAACGCAAATTATGCTACAACGCTGGCCTGATTCTGGTGCGCTTAGCTTCATGGCAACGCAAGCCGAGATTATTCCAATCTATATGATTCGTTTAGGCTTTGGTTTAGTCGTGTTAACAGGCTTGTTAGCGTACTTCTATAGCTTCTTTGTGAAAGAAGATGCAACAGTAGAAGTGGCTAAGTAATATCTTATGGAAGAGTCTATTGGTAAAGTTTGGGATAAGTTTCTAAATAAAAAAGTTAGTAAAACTTTTGAGGATAAGGCTGTCCTCTTTACCGATAAAAGCAAAGCACTCAAAGTCTTTTATCACCTTTTAGGAGGTGATAAAGGCAAAGAGCTGCAAGTGACTGATAAACGTTCCATAAAAACTTCAAGAAGTGTGTTGGAGAGAATTTCAGGCTCTGGCACTACTTTTTTCCTATCTTGGCAAGATGAAAAGGGGGTCTACCTTCCTGCCTCTATTGCCTATTTTAATGATCAAAAACTCAATGAGATGGCCTATTTTTGGCTGGTCGCACTCGCGACACGTTTCAATGAAAATACCCTAGATTTTGCACAGCAAAACCGTATAGGTACTTTTGACCTTGTTCAGAGCTACCCTGGTTTTAAAAACTTTTATGCGCAAGTTATTCAACAGATGATTCAGCAGCGCCTGAATTTATCTATAGCCGATAAAACCCAACAACAACACGAGTTGTCATTCATTACATCACTAACCAATGCTTTAAAGCAGAGTGACGTAATGAATGCAGGCTTAACAAATGAAGATTTAATCACTGCACCATCCTACTCCATTCACGATCTCTATCCTTTTCCACTGTGGCTCTATCCTTCACTCGATAAAAGCAGTGTGTATCGAGAGTTTGAGGACGAAGAAGAGGTTGCGCGGGCAGAAAAGAAGCCCGAGAAAACTGATACCTTACAGATGAAAAAGCAGTCAAACCAGATTGATGATAAAAAGGATTCGGATGGTTTGCTGATGTTTCTACCTGACTCATTGATGAGCATTATGGAGGCGGTCAATGTAGACCGTAGTGAAGACGATAGCTTTGATGAAGATGCTTTATACAATGCCGAAGATTTAGACGAGATTACCTTAGGCCGCAAAAATGCCAACCTCTCAGCCCGTATTAAAATGGATCTAGATTTTACCGCAGATCAAACCGAACTTTATCCCGAAGAAGTTCAGCTCGGTAAAGGCCATCTGATTGATGAGTGGGATTATAAAAAGCAGGACTACCTAAAAGACTACGTCTGTATCAAGCCCTTAGTTGATATGAATGTTACCCCCATTGAACTGCCAAAACGCCTGAAGAAGATGGTTAAAAAGATTCAGAGTGAACTGGATCTCATGGAACTTGATCGTATTAAAAATAATCGTCTACCCTATGGTGACGAGATCAACCTGGATACATGGATTGATTATCAAGGCCATCAGAATAAGTCGGGGCATCACCAGAAGTTTTATGAGAGTTTTGAGCGCAAAACCCGTGATATGTCGAGCTTAATTCTGGCGGATGTTTCACTCTCAACCGAGGCGGGTATTACCCAAGAGATTCGCATTATCGATATGATTAAAGATGGTCTTATGGTCTTCTCAGAATCACTGAACCGCCTACAAGATCGTTTTGCGCTCTATACTTTCTCGTCGCTTAAAAATACCAATGTGCGCTTTCAAATTATTAAAAACTTTAACGAGCCTTATAATGATTTAGTCCGTGGGCGAATCGATATTATTAAACCGGGTTATTACACCCGTTTAGGCGCGGCTATTCGTGAGTCTGCTAAGATTTTAGATAAGCAGAAAACGGCTAATAAATTATTGCTGATTATCAGTGATGGAAAACCTAATGATGTTGATCGATATGATGGTCGTTATGGTATAGAAGATACTAAAAAGGCCATTGCAGAAGCCAAGCAACTTGGTATTACCCCCTTTTGTGTCACCATTGATCTAGAGGCTAAAGACTATCTGGCTTATTTATTTGGTAAAAATGGCTATGTGGTAATTCGGGATAGTCAAAAATTGCCTAAAGTACTGCCCGAAATATACTTGAACTTAACAGCTTAATACCGCAAAAAATCAGCACAAACCATCGATAAAAACCATCGATAAAAATCAGTCAACAAAACTGAGCAGGGGGGGTAGCAATACTAAACCCTCTACTAAAATGTAAAAGGAAGACCTATGTCACACAACACCTATTTCTCTCAAGCGAATGAAGTTGAACTATTTGAAGCAGCTGCTGCCATGAATCTACCGATTCTCATTAAAGGCCCAACAGGTTGCGGTAAAACACGCTTTATCGAGTCTATGGGAGAAAAGCTAGGTCTTAAAGTACATACAGTGGTCTGTCATGATGATCTCAGTGCGGCAGATCTAATTGGTCGCCATTTAATTAGTGAAGAGGGCACCTACTGGCAAGATGGCCCCCTGACTAAAGCAGTCAGAGAGGGTGGTATCTGCTATTTAGATGAAATTATTGAAGCACGTAAAGATACTACAGTGGTTCTGCACTCTTTAGCCGATTACCGTCGTGTGCTGCCAATCGATAGAACTGGTGAAGTCATCGAAGCCCATCCTGATTTTATGTTGGTGGTCTCTTATAACCCAGGTTATCAAAATGTGCTTAAGGGCATGAAGCCCAGTACCAAACAGCGTTTTATTTCTCTGAGTTTTGATTACCCAGAAGCAGAGATTGAAAAACAGATCATTATTAATGAGAGTGAAGTTAATCCTGAAATCGCAGAAAAACTCGTTGCCATTGCACAAGAGATCCGTCGTCTAAAAGATAATGAGATCCAAGAAGCCGTTTCAACACGTCTGCTTATCTACGCGGCAAAACTCATGCAGAAAGGTTTTAATCCATACGATGCTTGCATTCACTCGATTGTCGAAGCGTTAAGTGATGAAGAGGAAGTGCTTGAAGTGTTACGCACCTTGATTGGCTTACATTTTAGTCGATAAATACTGATTGCTCGACTTTAAACTCAAACGCCTCTTTTCTCTCGTTATAAAAAAACCCACTACAAAGAGTGGGTTAATTCTTAAACAAAAGTTCAGCTCTCATCAAACTCACAGTAAGGGTCTGAACAGCTTTCATCTTTATCGACTTTCTCATTATCATTTTCTTTTTTATCGCTGTCTTCAGCGTAGTAAATAGTCTTCATATCGACTCTCCTTATTAGTTATCTAGCAGATTAATAAGTGTGTAAGAGACACAAAAATGATTACTTATAGTGAAAGTTGCCATTGATAATCAACGTCTCTTAAAGGAAAATGTACGACAACTTTTTTATAAGCCTTTTATTCCATTATAGTTTTATAGATAGATGTACTCAAGTTACAGATTTTTAAGTAAAAAGAAAGGGAGCTATAAAGCTCCCTTTTTTGGTCGTACTTGATACACGATTAGCTTAATTAATAGTTCGCTTCCAGCTCATTATTGACTAGATTGATCAACTGGTCATAACCAAAGCTTGGTAGTGGCTTACCGTTTACAAAGAAAGTTGGCGTTTTGTTAGCCCCTAATGTTTTTCCATCCGCTAGGTCTTGCTGAATAACTTGCCCAATAGCTGGATCATTTAAGTCTTTAATCATGCGTTCCATGTCTAAAAGTTTAGTGGTTTTCAGGTAACTCCAAAACAGATCCGCACGGGCTTGATGGTTAATCGCCCAGTTATCCTGGGTTTCATACATGAGTTCTAGCGTATCCCAAAACTTGTTCTGCTTACGTGATGCTTCTAAAATCGCCACCATTTGATCAGATCCCTGATGAAAAGGTGAGTAGCGAACGACTAGCTGAATCTTAGCAGGATACTTTTGCAGTAGATCCACAATCACAGGGTGAAACTGTTTACAGGTGTGGCAAGCAGGGTCAAAAAACTCAACAATCGTTACCTTCGCATTCGGGTTTCCTTTACGGGGAGAGTGATCAGCGATGAAAGCACTGGTGTTTTGTGCAGCTAACTGGGTTTTAGTTTCTGTTTGTTGAGCACTATAAATATAGGTCGCCAGTGCAAAGATGCCCAGCATAACAAATACAGCTGCGATAATGATTTGATTTTTTTTCATGATTTAACTCTAGCCTTTAGTAATAAAATAGTAATAGCAGAAAATGCTGCCAGAGACAGCAAGGGAATCGGTAAGAAACCAAACAGGATCATACTGTCATCCTTACAAGAAATACCTTGTGTGCAAGGTTCCATGCTCTCAGGGATCAAACCATAAAACAGCAGAATATGGTAAATGGTAAACAACAGCCCCATCACCGCAAGTGGCAGTGCATAACGTACCACATTTCTATCCAGTGGGAAAAGTCCCATTAGCAGAATGATTGATAGCGGAAAGATAAAAATACGTTGATACCAGCACAATACGCAAGGTACTAGTTCCATGATCTCGCTAAAGAATAGACTGGTAAGCGTAGAGAGGGCGGCGATGAGCCAAGCAGCGAAAATAAACATCCATGTTTTATTATCAGCTTCTGTTTGTTGATCCATGTTGTTTATTCCAAATGCAATTGTGAAAAAGTTCGTGTGTTAAATCATCTATACAAAAATGACTTTTGATGGTGTGGGAGTATACCTTAATGGTTAAGTATTTCTATTGTTTTAGTAGGGGGGGAGGCATTGCTGGGGATTGCTGTTTGGCTAAATATGATTCTAGTGCTATTTTGATTCACAAAAAAAAGCCACCGAAAAGACTCGATGGCTGTTACGTGCTTAGTTGAACCTGTAAAACACTTATTTATTCTTCTTAGCTGCCTTAGCTGCTTTCTTCTCTTTTGGCGTTAAAAGCGGTTGCTTCTTAGTGTTTTTCTTACTGTCTTGTCCCTTACTCATGATACTTTCTCCAAAGTTTATATGTGTCGGTAATACGTAATCTCGTAAATCTAAAGCCAGTATGCCCTTATGGGGGATCAATTGAAAGTAATAGCTCATATTTACTGGTTGTTATGGGTATTTATAAGCGTTAAGTCGAGTGTAGTACCTCCATACTAGGGATTATTGAGGGATGGATTTCGAATTGTTCTTTTTAAAGAATAATAAGAAAAAACTCATGGTAATACGTCTTTATTGCAGTAGAGTTAACCTTTAGGTAGTATCTGTTCAGGTTTATCAGAAGAGTGACAGGTTATACAGCTAATAGCGTGTAATCTGTCATTTTGACAGGCCTGCTCAATATCAAGGCAAACATGCCTGATTAACGTCCCGCGTTGACAGGGCTTCGCTCCTGTCAACGCGGGACGTTAGGTGCAATAAAACATAGGAGACTTTATATGGGGCCTGAATATTTTTGGATGAGTGGAATGTGGGTATTCCCAATTATTGGCATTACTGTAATGCTGGTAGTTGTTTACCTTGTTTTTGGTCGTGGTAGTTTTAGACCGCCATGGCATGGAACAGATCAATCTCACGATATACCTCATAATTCACAATCGGCTTTGGACATTCTAAAAAAACGATATGCTAAAGGTGAGATTACGAAGGAAGAGTTTGAACAGATGAAAAGAGACATCATGTGATGAAAAAAATATTCGATGTAAAAAAATCAAATTTATCTAAGCAAGAACAACACTGGGAGAAAATGCTCTCGAGTAAGCCAGAGATGTTTGGTGACCTTCGGAGTCATTCCGCATCAAAAGCAGCCGAAATATTTATGGAAGAAGGGGTAAAAAATATTCTTGAGCTGGGGGCTGGTCAAGGGCGTGATACCATGTTCTTTGCTCAAAATGGTTTACAGGTACAGGTATTGGATTATTCAGAATCTGGTGTTAAGGCTATTAACGAAAAAGCAGATAGGCAAGGTCTCTCTAAACTTGTTATAGCAAAAACTCATGATATTAGAAATCCATTGCCCTTTGAAAATGAAACGTTCGATGCCTGTTATTCTCATATGCTTTACTGCATGGCACTAACAACAAAAGAACTAGAGTATCTAAATAGTGAAATTAGACGAGTATTAAAATCTAACGGATTAAATATTTATACAGTAAGACATGTAGGTGATGCTGACTACGGGACAGGAATTCATCAAGGAGAAGATATGTATGAGGTTGGTGGTTTTATTGTGCATTTCTTTTCAAAAGAAAAAGTAGAACAATTATCTAAAGGTTATGAAATTGTTGAAATTGATGAGTTTGAAGAGGGTTCACTACCAAGAAAACTATTTCGTGTAACTATGAGGAAGAAAGGGGTGTAGATAGGTGAATTCACCTGTATTAAGATAATTCAAAAAAATGGTATGAAATGGCTAGATTAGCTCGTGTTGCACCAGTTGGTATTCCTGTTCATGTTTATCAGCGTGGTAATAATCATCAAGTGGTATTTACTGATGAGTCTGATTTTGTGGCTTATTTAGGTTGGTTAATTGAGTATTCTCGAAAATGCCATGTAGAAATACATGCATGGTGTTTAATGACCAATCATATACATTTGCTATGCACAGCTAAAGAAGAGGGTGCTATCAGCAAAATGATGCAATCTGTTGGAAGGCATTATGTTCGTTACTTTAATCATCAATATGGTCGTTCAGGTACTTTATGGGAAGGACGTTATAAATCTTGTTTAGTTCAAGAAGAGTCTTATTTGTTAGAGCTTTATCGTTATATTGAGCTGAACCCCGTTACAGCGGATATGGTGAAAGAGCCATCAGAATATGTGTGGTCTAGTTATCAGGTTAATGCTCTTGGTAAAGGCTCTAAATTATGCACTCCGCATCAGTTGTATTTACAGTTGGGTGATAATGATCAACAACGCCAAAGCAATTATAGGGGGTTATTTAAATGCCATGTCATTGAAGCTAGGTTGATTGAAGATATTGAGCAGGCGACAAGGAAAGGAATGGCTCTTGGTAATGACCGATTTAAGCAAGAGATTGAAGCGATTACTGGCCGTAGAATGGTGCCTAATAAGGTAGGAAGACCAACAGGCTGGCGTAAAAAGAAAGCGGACTCACCGACCCCAGTTAGTTTAGCTTAGGAAGCCTACAGAAATACTTGACCATTACAAACAGACACAAAAAAACCACCGCAAGGGTGGTTTCAAAGTTGGTTCTTTCAATATAGTTTTTAGTTAAAAGTAATAAAGGCTAGATCAACTTAAATC
This sequence comes from Thiomicrorhabdus sp., assembly GCA_033238645.1. Lineage (GTDB taxonomy): Bacteria > Pseudomonadota > Gammaproteobacteria > Thiomicrospirales > Thiomicrospiraceae > Thiomicrorhabdus. Next base: position 84,294 of record BQXR01000005.1, on the reverse strand, counting down.
AACTGACTTAACCTGCCACTGAATAGTTTCACCCGCACGGAACGGTACGATCTGGTCATCGGCTAGTGGTAGGTGTTCTGCCATCTTCCAAGGCTCTTTGACCAGCGTGATGGTTTCGCTATTACGTGGTAGACCATAGAAGTCTGGCCCATAATGGCTGGCAAAGCCTTCTAACTTATCTAAAGCACCTGCTTCTTCAAAGATCTCTGCGTACCACTCAATGGCGGCAGGTGCGGTATACATTCCTGCACAACCACATGCGTTCTCTTTGTTGTCTTTAGTGTGGGGTGCGCTGTCTGTGCCTAGGAAGAACTTTCCATTATCACTGATCGCTGCTGAAACTAAGGCTTGACGATGTGTCTCACGCTTTAGGACGGGTAGGCAGTAGTGGTGCGGGCGAATGCCACCGACTAACATATCATTACGGTTTAACTGCAAATGCTGCACGGTAATGGTTGCGGCAATGTTATCACCTGCATTGCGCACAAACTCAGCGGCATTGGCTGTGGTGATGTGCTCAAACACCACGCGTAAGTTTGGCATGCGTTTTAGCAGTGGTGCCATCACAGTTTCGATAAATAGCGCTTCACGATCAAAGATATCGACATGAGAAGCGGTGACTTCTCCATGGACTAATAGAGGTAGACCCACTTCTTGCATTGCTTCTAACGCTGGATAGATGTTGGCAACATCGGTAACACCGCTATCAGAGTTGGTGGTTGCTCCTGCTGGATAAAGCTTACAACCATAAATGTGACCACAGGCTTTTGCCTTACGAATCTCTTCTGGGCTAGTGTTGTTGGTCAGATAGAGTGTCATTAGCGGTTGGAAAGTGCTACCTTTAGGTTTTGCTGCCAGAATACGCTCACGGTAACTTAAAGCCAACTCTGTTGTGGTAACTGGCGGCATAAGGTTAGGCATGATAATCGCACGTTCAAAATTACGCGCGGTTACTGGTACTAGGTCATTTAGTACAGCACCATCGCGTAAGTGTAGGTGCCAATCGTCTGGACGGGTGATGGTTAGTTCTTTCATAGCAGCTCTTTTTTATAAATTTTAGTAGGCTTATTATGCCATTATTAGGCTTTTTTTTTGGTCTGTTTCAGAGCCAAGAGAGATAAAAGTTATTGGTAGAAAAATGATGAGATTTGATGATAGTAATCAGTTGGAGTTGTATCGACCTAGGATAGTGAGGGGTGGAGATAGTCTTTTTCTGCCAGTTTTTTTTTAAAAGCAGGCACTGCAAATATATTAAAAGTACTCTAAGTATGGGGAGCCGTTTTGTACTCTCAAGGGGCTTTTGAGCAGGGGGGGGATACGGCTGCCCCAGATTAGATGCCTCTATTCAAGGTCGAGAAAATCAAAATCGTTCCAAATATCCTCTGGAAGCTCAGAGACAAATTGCATACTCTGTGAGATCTCTTGATTGAAAACAAATGCGTTTAACATGTCGATCTCTTTTGATTTTGCCCCTAAAAGCATTGTACCTATGTAATAGGTGCTTTCCTGCTCTTCAACATGAATAACTTTGACTTTTTTATGCATTTTGATGGTTTCACCTTTAGGGTCTTTAACCCCCTCTAAAGTGAAAAATACATCTAGAATCATTCCTTCTTCTAGCCGGTAATTGGTGTTAAAGCCAATGCCACCAGCAGATATGTTTATATTCCTAATACTCCAAAGGTCTGGTCTGCCACTGATGGTTCTGCCATTGACCACATCATTAAAGACACGAATGATCTCTTCTAACTGATCATGAAGGAGTATAAAAAGTTTGGCCAAAACAGAGTGATTAGCTTTGTAGATTCTTTTTAAAGAGATCATGTCATATTCAATATCAAAATCTCGTTCAAAATTTTCAGAGTAGATTTCATCAAGGGTGGAGTTTTCTGCAACACGGTCTACTATGTTCAAATGATAGAGAATTTTGTCATCAAAATTTTTCAGGATTTTCTTGGTTTTGACATTACCAAGGATTTCATCCAGAGGGATCTCTTTTGACAGCTTGCGAAACTGTGTCATAAAGAGTCGGTTGTTATAGGGTGATTCTCCATTTGAGATCATCTTTAAGGAGTTCTCGAACAGTTTGATTTTTTTGCTCACTGTCCAAAAGGCATCTTCGACGGCTTTGTGTTCAGGCTTATTGGATAGATAATCAGCAATATCTATTTTAAAAGAGGCTTTACGGCTCTTAATATAGTCTTCAAAGCAGTAGGGGGTGTAACCAATATCATCGGTAAAGAAGTCAATAAATGATTTATTACTTTGATCAATATCATCAGGACTTTGAATAAAGTGAAAAGCAATATTCGTTGGAATACGAAAATAGCGACGGCGTTCTTTGTATTGAGTATCGTTCATAGTACCCACTCTTTACCAGCCTCTTTAAGCTGTTTATTGAGCTTGGATTGTGACTCAATTAAGCTCATCCAGCGAATGGCACTGGGGTAATTAATTTTTAGGGTCTCTTCAAAATCGATAAAGTTATGCTGTTTGATGTGAAAAAAGTCCTCATAAGCGTGTAGGAATTCATTCATAATAAAATCAATTTTGCTTTCGTTAAAGTAGTGGACATGGTCGATACAGCTTAGTCTAAAGACGATTAAGGCGTTGACGATGAGTAGCTTTTCTTTGGCGGATAAACTCGAAAACTGACTGTTTTTAAAGAGATCGTTTTGCAGGTATTTATATTCAAGGAGCTGTTTTAAGAGAACTTTATGAGACATTATAATGGCCGTATCACGGCTAATATCCTTTAGCTCTCGTAACAAAGATTCGTCTGTATGATATTGAGTTCCTGACACACTAAATTCCTAGAGTCGTTAGCTTAGTTAAGGCGCATTCAACTTAATTGTAGTGGAAATTGGCAGCTGAGTAAGATTTATTTAGTCTTGTGATAACAGGCCTGTTTAATACGCTATAGGTAATCTAATTTAGTTAGCTATTTATGACTAAGCCTTGGTTTCTTTGGCTGCATTAAATCCTTTAATGCCTAAGTTACCATAGCGGTGATAGCTATTAGAGATGCTTTGCTCAATATAGTAGTGCATCAACTCAATTCGGCCATGGGGGATAAAGGGAGCGGAGGCGATATAGAGGGCTTTATCTGTGATGGCTTTATAGATTGGTTTGGATACATTTTCTGGGTTTAAAAGTCGAATGCGTTCTACACACTCTCCGCTCGCTAGAGTTTGAATAAGCTCATTTTCATCTTGGTGTATCAAGCGATCTTCGTGATCGAGTAAGACTTCTTTTTGTGCCTCTAAATAGGTTAGGGCAATACTGTTGTACTCTTTGGGGATGGAGACTTGCACGGTTGCACCGACCATCTTAGCGGCGGCGATACTGCTTAATATCTCTTCTAGCACATCATTTTCTTCAAAGCGGAACAGAACACTTTTTACTGGTAGGTATCGCAAGATATTGCTTTCACCTCTAATATGGCAGTAGTCGTGCTCTTCGCTAAATTCAAAATTTAACCAGTGAGAAAAATCATTACTCATTGACATCGCCTTTTCTAAACGGCTTTGTAGCGTGGTCTCTTCTGGTAGTAGAGAGTGGATGCGACTGAGGTATTCAGGTGTATTGAGTGATAAGGCATCTGTCCCTTTAAAGCTTAAGTTCATAAATTGGGTGATATAGTTAAACCCGCCCGCCTTTTTTCCACTGCCAATCGCTGACTTTCCCATGCCGCCAAAGGGCTGTCGTGTCACGATAGCACCTGTGGTCACACGGTTTAAGTAGAGATTGCCTGCTTTGAGTTTATCGGTGAACAGTTGCTGTTCGCGTTCATCCAAACTTTCTAAACCAGAGGTGAGTCCGTAACCTGTGGCGTTGACGATCTCGATGGCATGCTCAAGGTTGTCTGCACACATAACGCTTAATACAGGGCCAAAGAGTTCATTTTGATGGCAAAAATCACCCACATTTGTGCCGTAGCGAATAGCGGGTTTTAGTAGATAGGGGTTCTCATCGGCAAAAGTAGGTGCTAACGCCCACTCTTCACCTTGGTCTAAATAGGAGAGGGCTTTCTCTAGTTTGCCCGATGGCAGGTTGGCCAATGAGCCAATTTTATTGTGTAGATCCCATACCGATCCAACGGTCAGTGAGGCGGCGGCATCAATGAGTGTCTTCTTAAAGTTTTCATCTTCATAGACTTCACGCTCCAGAACCAATAGCGAGGTGGCAGAGCACTTTTGACCTGAGTTATTGAAAGCGGATGCGATGACATTCTTGACGGCTTGATCTCTGTCGGACAAAGCGGTAACAATAGTGGCATCTTTACCGCCTGTCTCAGCACTGATTTGAATATCTGGTCGGCTTTTAATCATCTGCTGAGCGGTGTCTTCACTACCCGTAAATATGACGAAATTAACGTCTGGATTGCTTACCAGGTGTTGCCCAGCTAACTGTCCTGGGCAGGGGGCAAATTGAAGGGTGTTTTGACTGACCCCCCCTGCCCAAAAACATTCACAAAGTCGATAAGCACAGAGAACCGAGTCTGAAGCGGGTTTTAGGATGACGGTGTTACCCGCCGCTAATGCCGCCGCTACACCACCCACGGGAATAGCAATTGGGAAGTTCCAAGGACTGACGACTAAACCAACCCCCTTAGCTTGCATCTCTAGGCCTTGAATCGCCGCGAGTTTTTTCGCAGAGTAAGGATAGAAGTTAAGAAAGTCGATGGCCTCTGAGATTTCGACATCGGTTTCGGTAAACACTTTACCGACTTCTGCTGCAGCAATCCCGATTAGATCGGCTCTGGCTTCTTTAAACTCTACAGCCACCTTCATAAGAACAGTTTGTCTCTGTTCAATGTTTAGATCGCGCCAACCATCAGGATCATCTTTGGCAACGGCCACTGCTTTTTGTAGGTCCTGAGCGGATGCAGGATTGTAAGAACCAACGATTACTTTGTTGTGATATTGTGATTTATCGATCACTTCAATTTTGTTGTCGTTCTCTAATTCAGTGCTATCAAAAGTAATGGCTTGACCACCGATAACAGGGCTGGCGTTAAAACCACCATTTTGTCCGATGTGTTGCCACTTATCCCGAATAGATTCAGCCCACTTTATATTTGTTGGCAGTGCAAAATCGGTATCACTTTCGTTTTTAAACAGATATGAATGGGCTGGTTGAACCAATGAATTGGTTTCGTTATTCCTATCTTGGGTGCGATAGGGCTCAAGTCTTAAATTGGGTAGGGTTTTAATGGCCTCTTCATAACTGTTCTGTAGTGTTATCCATGCAGGGGAATTTACTTTGAGGCCAAAGCTATGGCACAGATAGTTTTGCTGTGCGGTACTTTCATCAAAGCGTCTGACTAGATAAGCGATGGCATTCGTAAAAGTCGCGTTAGTCGCGATGGGGGCGTACAGAATGACATCGAGTCCTTGACTTTTTAAGTGCTGGTAGGCGGCTTCACTCATGCCTTCTAACATCTCAACGGTGTAAAAAGCTTCTACGCCACGTTGTTTAGCCAGTAGTAAAGCAAGTGCTTGATCAAATAGGTTGTGTGAAGCGATACCGATATTGATATAGGGCGTGACTTCGCCATCCAAAGCGAAGTCCATAATGCATTTATAGTTGGCATCTGTTTCAGCTTTAGTGAGGTAGGTAGTACAAGGCCAATCGCGCAAGCTAGCCTCGGTCAGCTCCATCTCTTGATTGGCGCCCTTGACCAAACGCACTTTAATCGGTGAGCCACCGTTTTCCACTCGTTGTTTGGCCCAAACCTGTAGTTTTTTGAGGTTCCCTAAACTGTCTGGTAGGTAGGCTTGCAGCACGATGCCTGCTTTAAGAGAGTGGAACTTCTTTTTTGATAGCGTGTGAATTAAGACATCAATGGTGATATCAACATCACGGTACTCTTCCATATCCAGATTGATAAACTTAGCTTCTGTTTCCCCTTTGGCATTGGTAAAGGTATTTTTGATCGCCGCATCGTAAATAACCTCTAAACGTTTGGATACTTCATTGACTGACCAATGATGCGCAAGGGGGACGATTTGAGAAAAAATAGTCGAAATTTTAATCGATAGATAGTCGATATTAGGTTGTTCTAATGCCGTTATATACTGCTGAATACGTGCTGAAGCTTCCTCTTCACCCAGTACTGATTCACCAATAAAATTCACATTTATGCGTGTATTTTCTCGGTGACGTTTTTTTAAGTGACGGTTGAGTGGCGCATTTTCACCTTTAATAACAAGCGTACCGATGTCGTTACGTAGGTGTTTAATAAACAGAGGAATGGAAAGCTCTGGCAGATAGACACCAAGGTGGCGGAAACTCCAAACAAGTAGCTCTTCAAAGTGGCTAAAGATGGAGGTGTGCTGGTATTTGGAAAAGATGTACTCTAACTGCTCGGTTACGCGTGTTGAATCGCCAGAGCGAAAGCTTTGATCTAATAGCTCAATGAGAAAGGTTTTATTCAGAGGGTCTTGCAACATACGCTGCATCGCAGCGTGAAACTTTATCTCATCAGCTTGTCTGCTCTCTTCAATCTCTGCTTGCCATGAAGCTGCAAGTGCTTTAGCTGAATCAAAAGTTTTGTCCGTAATCCGCATCGTGTATAACTCCAAGTAGTCGTTTTAGCCGTATTACCTACGGTTTTTTTATGCACTGTATCACAAATGTTTTTGTACCCTCAAGGGCATAAAATCAGGGGGGGGTACTATTTGGAGAAATCTCTTTAATACTGTGGAGAATCATATAGGTTCATTTGAATATATTCAATCTCCTGCGATGGATAATGCTCAGCTATCAATAGACCTTTGCGTAACCTATCGTTTTCTATAGTGAGGAATCTGCGTTCTCTCCCTGTTTAAAAAAGTGCGCAACCTTTTTAATAAAACTTGATAGTTCATAGAGAGGCTCAGTCTCTTGCACTACTGAGAACAAGTCATTTTTATTCACTCAGATAACAAATTTACATATTGCTGAATCCAGCTATTTGATCCTTGTAAAAAATCTGACTATAGTTATTTAAAAAGTTGTATTAAAAAAAATTATAAGTAAGATAAGCATGACGTTATGTTTACGGCTATTTACTGGGTATGTTGTTAATCTTATATCTATCTTAATGGGTGTGTTTAATGCTTAGGTGATTGAAGTTAAAGGGTTTTACTTTTTTTATACCTCTTGATCTCAGTATTTGTTATCGATAGTATTTATAACGGTTCATAACGAATACTTATGCATAGAGCGTAATACAACATTGTTGGCATTGCAGAATATTCTTAAATCAAAGAAATCTGGATGCTTAAAAAATCTAATAACTTTTTGATTAAAAATATAGGAATAAATAAATGAAGAAGACTCTTCTTATTGCTCTTGCAACATCTACATTACTACCACTTTCAGCAACTGCTGGAGATCATGGACACGGAGCACATGGTAAAGCTGTAGCTGATTCTGTTGTTGCTAAGCAGCGCGCTGCACTTGCAATAAATACGAACGGTAAAGGTTTTGGTCCGCAGTCACCACGTGATATTGATGTAGTGGCTGGTACGAATACGCGTTTATTCAGTGATGCACCTGCATACACAGAGATGAATCTTTGTAATATTCACTTCCATAAAAATGCGGAACATAAAGGGGGTGAGTTTACTCAGTATGCTGGTAATGGCGATGGTCACGGGTATCAGAGTGGTTATAAGTTCTCTGGTAAGTTAAGTGCTTCTGAACTAACTAAAACAGAAACTGAAGCTTGTCCAAGTAAGCACGGTGCTGTTTCGCCTGGTGACACAATTGAAGTTCACTATGTGCACTCTACGGCACAGGTTACGCCTGGAGAAACGTTAGCTTCTTGCCTAAGTGAGTCGGTTAAGAACCCTCATTTACGTGTAGAGACTCAAGTTTACGTATTAGTAAATGATGAAAATGCGTTAGACTTCAATACGTTGACTAAGCATGGTGAGAAGAATAGTCTTCAGCAAGCGTTGAATATTCCTACAAATACAGGAACTGCTGTGCAGTATTCAGGGTCTACTACGGGTCCTAGCTACAATGAAAAAGGCTCTCCTTTCCATGTTACTTGGAGCGTACGTCCTCAAGTTGCTAAGGTAAATATTGCAACGGTAGCAAGCTGGTGTAAAGGTAATACATTCAATGAAGATCATGCTCATGCTGTCAGAAACTTGGTGATGAATCCAGATCTACTTTCAGAGATTAAGTAATCAGGTACTTTATCTGAGCACTTATTCAAGTTGAAGTTTAAGGTGATTTAACCTTTAAATCGTTCAACCCTAAAGAGTCCCGCTTTTGCGGGATTTTTTGTTTCTGGCTACTTATCCCAATTATTCTGCACACAATTTTTCATCAGGGCACCCCAATCGAACATGCTATTTTGGGCTTTTTTCAATCCTGTCATGGCTTGCTGGACAAGTATTTAATTAAATATTAGCATTTCATGAAGTAAAGGTTGATTTAATGTAACTATCTAGTTACATTAATCTTGAGAAAGGACTCTTTTATAAGAGACTACTTCTAGTAAATTAGATTAAACATGGTAGAACTAATGACTGAATACGTGCTTAATTTTATATTAATGCGCTAATCATAATAAGTAAGTACTGATTGTTTTAAAGTTTGTGTTGGAGACAGAATGAAAAATATGACTCAAAAGATAGAGAATAAACTGGGACAACTGGGGGGGGTGATTGCCAGCTCCCCTAAGTTATTTATTGTGTTCATTATGTTGATAGTGGTACTTTTTGCGAGTAATTTACCCAAGACAACCATTGATACTTCTACGGAAGGTTTTTTACATGAAACGGCCAAATCTCGTTTGGCATATGATGAGTTTAGAAATCAGTTTGGTCGAGATGAAAAAATTGTCGTGGCGATTAAAACAGCTGATGTTTTTAGCTTAGAGTCACTGAAAAAACTTCAAGGATTACATAAAGAATTATCACGAAAAGTACCACACCTAAATGATATTACCTCGTTGATTAATGCCCGTAATACGCGGGGAGAGGGTAATAATTTATTGGTTGATGATTTGTTTCAACAGTGGCCGTCTAATCAGAGTGAAGCAGATGCACTTAAGCAGCAAGCCCTTGATAATCCGCTTTATCAAAATATATTGGTGAATGAAGAGAGTACTTTTACCGTTATTATTTTAGAGTCAAATACTTACAGTGAAACCATTGATGCTGATGGTAATAAAATTGTTCAGTCTGCTGCCGCAGAAGATGATCTTGATTTAGAAGGCCTAGAGCTTGGTTTTGATGATGAAGTAACAGCTACTACAGCAGATAATCGTCCATTTATTACTGATGAAGAAAATACGGAGATGGTGAATGCGGTTACAGAGATTGTTTCAACTTATAACAGTTCAGGGTTTGAAGTTTATGTTGCAGGTTCACCTTCGGTCACTGCTTTTCTTAAAAAATCAATTATGGGAGACATGCAGAAGTTTGTGGTCATGATTGTTGTGGCAACGGCTATTTTACTTTCTCTACTATTCAGACGTGCGTCTGGGGTCATTTTACCGTTGATTACGGTGGTGTTAGCTGTGGTCTCTACTATGGGGTTAATGGCTTATACCAGTACACCGATTAAAGTAATGACTCAGGTACTACCATCCTTTTTACTAGCTGTTGGGGTTGGGGCATCTATCCATGTTCTGGCGATCTTCTTTAAACATTTTGATATGTATGGGGATAAAGCAGAAGCAATCAAACATACATTGTCGCACTCTGGTTTAGCAATCATTATGACCTCTTTAACCACGGCTGCGGGTATGGCTTCTTTTGCCCCATCGGAGGTGGCGCCTGTAGCAGATTTAGGTGTTTTCTCGGCGCTAGGAGTGCTAATCTCATTGATGTTTACATTGATTCTACTGCCTGCTTTATTGATGGTATTCAATATCAAACGTAAAGTGATTGACCCTGATGCGGAGCACCACGATAAGTTAGATGAGTACCTGAAAGCGATCGCTGATTTCTCACAAGATCACGCTAAAAAGATTGTGGTTGCTTCTCTGATCTTTATGGCAATTAGTATTGGCTTAGCTTCTAAAATTAACTATTCACATAACCCTTTATTGTGGTTCCCTGAGTCACATGAGACACGAATAGCGACAGAGGTGATTGATAAAGAGATGCGCGGTAGTATCTCGATTGAGTTGGTTATTGATACGGGGGTTGAGAATGGTCTTTATGATCTAAAAGTTCTGAAAGCAATTGAAAAAATTACTGACGAGATAATGCTTTTAGAGGGTGAAGATTATTTTGTCGGTAAAGCGATCAGTGTGGTTGATGTCATTAAAGAAATTAACAAGGCTCTGAATTACAACGATCCTAAGTTTAGTGTTTTACCAAATAACTCAAATTTGATCTCTCAAGAAATTCTGTTATTTGAAAATTCAGGGTCAGAAGATTTAGAAGATTTTGTGGATTCTCAATTTTCAAAAGCAAGAATCACGGTAAAAGCACCTTGGATTGATGCCTTTAAATACCATGAGTTACTTAATAAAACAGCAGACTTAATTGAAGAGCATATAAATGCAGAGGTTGAGCAATCAGTGGGTCATAAAATTCATGTCACCACAACAGGTATGATTCCACTGTTAGCAGAGACAATTTCAGCGGCGATTAGTAGCTCGGGTGTGAGTTATCTATTAGCCTTTGTCATTATTGCAGTGATGTTAATAATGCTGTTATCAAGTGTGAGTTTAGGTCTTTTAAGTATGATTCCAAACTTACTGCCTATTTTCTTTGTCTTAGCAGTGATGGTACTTTTTAGTTTTCCATTGGATCTATTTACCATGTTAATTGGGGTCATTGTGATCGGGATAGCGGTTGATGATATTGTGCACTTTATGCATAACTTCCGTCGTTATCACTTACAAGGCGTAGGGACTCGTAAAGCCGTTGAGATGACTTTAACCACCAGTGGTCGTGCCATGATCATTACCACTATCGTATTGCTAGTCGGCTTTATGTTGTACCTATTTGCCAGCATGAGTAACCTGTTTCTATTTGGTTTACTGACAGCATTGGCATTTGTGGTCGCACTAATTGCAGTATTTTTATTGGCACCTGCTCTGATGGCATTGAAGTATCCAGATGAAGAGAATGCCATTGGTAAAGCTGATTCTAATAAGTAGCTGTAAGTTATTTTTAGAGTAGTTGATTAACTAAATCAAGTAGTTAAAAGGAATAAGTAGAATGAATATAATAAATAAATTATTAGCAATTGTACTCATCGGAAGTACATTCCTGTTTTCAAATAGTGCTTTTGCTTTAACGGCAGATGAGATTGCGCATCAAGTTGATATTCGAGATGATGGTGATAATGGATCCTCTATTATGCAGATGACGCTGATTGATAAACACGGCAACAAGCGTGTGCGTAGTATGAAGAAGTATTTAAAAGACTTTGGTGATGATTCTAGAAGTGTTATTTTTTTCTTAGAACCGAGTGATGTAAAAGACACCGCATTTCTAACTTATGATTATGCAGACTCAGGCAGAGATGATGATCAGTGGTTATATTTGCCTGAACTGCGTCAAACTAAACGTATTGTTAGCAGTGATAAAAGTGGTAGTTTTATGGGATCAGATTTCTCTTATGCGGATATGACTTCTCGTGCTTTAGAGGACTATAGTTATAAAATCCTAAAAGAGGCAGAAGTGCGTGGTGAGAAAGTCTGGATTATGGAGACTAAGCCAAAAACACAAAAAACAATTGATGAAACAGGCTATACCAAATCATATATGTTTATCCGCCAAGATAACTTTATGGCAGTTCGTGCCATTCACTTTTTAGTGGATGGTAAACGCAAGTATTTAGACATTCTATCAATTGAACAGATTGAGGGTATTTGGGTGGCAACAGCGATGGAGATGAAAACCAAAAAGGGCAAGGTTACTCTGCATAGTACTAAGATTACATTTGATGAAATTAAGTTTAACCAAACATTTAAAGACAGTTTCTTTACTGTTCGTCGAATTGAAAAAGGGCTATAAAATATGGCCGTTGGATTAACCACTCTCTCTTTAGGTTTGATGGTCACATTCTTCTCAGTGAATGCGATTGCTCAAGTATCTGATAACTCGGAGTTAGATGATGCTTTATCAGGCTTTGATGAGCCTGTGAGTGGCAGTTCTGACTTGGATGATGCACTATCGGGTTTTGATGAACCAGCTAGTGGCAGTGATGTTCTAGATGATGTTCTATCTGGTTTTGACGAAGCAGCAGAAAGTAATCAGTCTGCTGCTCAACAGGCAAGGCGTACACTGCCTAGCCCTTTACAAATTAAAGGGCAGTTGAGTTTTAAAAACGCTTATGCTTATCAAGAGAGCGCACCTGTATTAGGTAATGCAGATTATAGTGGTCTCACCAAAACACAGTTTGCTGCATTGATTAAAATGGATTACAAGTTCTCCCCTGCCTGGAAAGCTAAAGCGGAGCTGAAAGGCTTTTTTGATTCAACTTATAGTATGAAAGGGCGTGATAATTATAATCAAGACAGTCTTGATACTTATGAGTCAGAGTTAGAGATCAATGAAGCCTATATTGCAGGAACGCTTTCTGATGACTGGGATCTTAAGTTTGGTCGTCAGATTGTGGTTTGGGGTAAGTCGGACTCTATTCGTATTAACGATGTGATTAACCCTTTAGACAATCGTGAGTTGGGTATGGTGGATATAGAAGACCTTCGTCTGCCTGTGATGATGACTCGATTAGATTACTATCAAGGCGACTGGCAGGTTTCGTTATTAGCTCAGCATGAACATCGTAACCCTAAAGAGGCCGCGATTAACAGTGAATATTTTCCAACAGATGTTTTACCTATGCCGCCAGGGATGAGTTTTCCTGATATTGCCGATGCAGGTTTTGAACTAGATGAAACAACTCTGTCAGTTGCCGCAAATGGACGTTTTAGTGGTTGGGATCTATCTCTTTATGCGGGACGTTTTCAGGACGGTCGTTGGCACTTTATTGAAAATAAAACGGCTCGTGAATATAGCTTAATCAATATGGCAGGTTTTGCGGTCAATAAGGTGGAGGGCAGTTGGTTACTAAAAACAGAGTTAGCGGTATTAAATGATCTGTACTACAACACCGTTACGGAAAAGCAGACTCGTTATGACCTTCTAATGGGGCTTGAGTACAAAGGCATTACCGATACTACGCTCTCTTTAGAGGTTGCAGATCGTTATCTGCCTGATCATCAATTCATTATGGAGTCAATGCCTGATGCGGTACTTCAGCATAACTTACAAACGGCTGTTAGAGCTTTGTATAGCTTTGATCATGACCGTGCGATGTTAGGCTATTTGGGTCAATATTTTGGTCAGCAGTTTGAGCAGGGGGGGTTCCATCGTATCTGGTTAGATTATGAGTTAACCTCTGATGTAACAGTCATTAGTGGTGTAATTGACTATTTTGGCGGCGAAAATCAAATTTTTGAAGCGATGAAAAATAACGATAAGCTGTTTGTTGATTTTAAGTTGTATTTTTAAAGGCTCATTTTAAACCCTAGGTTTAAAACAAACTTTAAAACAAACTTATGGGGTTTCAAACATCCTAAACTAAAAAGGCATGCTATAAAACATGCCTTTTTTATTTGTGCCTACTAAAAGCAGGGTATTTTATCTGCTTAGTTATTTACGCTGGCTATCTTGAGTTAGTTTAATAATCACTGGTGATAAGACTAATAAAGCAATCAGGTTAGGAATTGCCATTAGCGCATTGAGAACATCGGCCAAGATCAATACCGTATTGAAGTAGTCAGATAAGGCAGCCCCTACAAATACCGCTAGAATCCATAAAATTCGATAACCCGTAATCACTTTAGTACCCGCAATATATTCCGCACAACGTTCACCGTAATAACTCCAGCCGACTAAGGTTGTGAAAGCAAAGATGGCTAATGCAATAGCGACAAAAATAGCACCAAAATTAGAGCCTAATCCTGTGCTAAAAGCGAGGGCAGTCAGTGGCGAACCTGTTTCTCCACTTGTCCAAACACCGGTCACCATAATCACTAAAGCGGTCATGGTACAAAGGATAATGGTATCAATAAAAGTCCCTAACATGGCGATATGACCCTGATGCACAGGGTCTTTAGTTTTAGCGGCCGCATGAGCAATCGGTGCCGTTCCTAAACCCGCTTCGTTAGAGAAAACGCCTCGTGCTACCCCAAACTGAATGGCTAAAATGATACTTGCCCCTGCAAAGCCTCCTGCTGCGGCACTGCCCGTAAAGGCACTCTCAACAATCGTCATGAAAGCCGTTGGTAGTTGGTCGGCATAAGCGCCTAAAATATAGAGTGAAAAACCAATATAAGCAATGGCCATCACAGGCACTAAAGCGGAGGCTGTTTTAGAGATACGTTTAATCCCACCGAATAGAACTAAGCCCACTAAAACCATCATAACCACGCCTGTGATTTGGTTATCAAAACCAAAGGCAGTTTCCATCGCTCCCGCCACCGCATTGGCTTGTACCATATTACCGATACCAAATGCGGCGATTGTTCCAAACAGAGCAAAGGCAAACGCTAAAGGTTTCCACTTGTCACCCATACCATTTTTAATGTAATACATTGGCCCACCGACATGGCGGCCATCATCATCCACTTCTCGATATTTAACGGCTAAAACCGCTTCACCGTATTTAGTCGCCATCCCTAAAATAGCCGTAATCCACATCCAGAATATCGCACCAGGGCCTCCGATAAAAAGAGCCGCAGCAACCCCAGCAATATTCCCCGTTCCAACAGTGGCGGCCATCGATGTCATTAGAGCAGCAAACGGACTAATATCCCCTTCGGCACTCTCATTTTTACGTTCTTTCCATAGCAAGCTAAAAGCATAGAACAGGTTTCTTAAAGGTAAAAAACGCAAGCGAATGGTTAAGTAAAGCCCCGTGCCTAAAAGTAAAACCAGCATCACCGGCCCCCAAGCAAGACTACTGGCACTGGATAAAATTTCGTTAATGTTTTCCATAGAAAGCCCTGATAAAAATTAAAAAATATGATGGCAGTTATTGTAGGTAAAAAAATAGGGGGGAGTGTAATTTTTTTGGTTTTGCAACTTTCTGTCTAGAAATTGGAATGGCAACACCATTTTGTACACAAAGACTAATTATTCGCCTCTAATAGGCTAATTAGAACTTTGTAAGCTTGCTCGTAATTTTCTGGTGACTCATGCTTGGTATGATGCCCTAAGAGTTTAGGATGTTTAAATATTTGTCCGACATGTACTGGCTTCCTTGATCTGTATGAATGATCACTCCTTTGCTTGGCTTTCGGTTCCATATGGCCATCAGCAACGCTTGCGTTACTAGTTCAGCCTTCATGTGGTTATTCGCTTTCTACTGACTTTAAGATCATGAGTCTTCATTAACCAATTTTTAATACGACGAGTACCGCCATGACCTTTATATTCCTTAAAGACCTTAGGTATCAAAGTTTTTAATTTATGATCTTCAATCAATATTAGGCTGTGATCTTGATTAGCTTGATTAACTTGTTTAGCCTCAAGCCAGCTGTAGTAACTGATTCGCTTAATATCAGAAAACTTACAAAGTCTTGAAATACAATCTTGAGAACTGTTGTTGTAAATCCAGGTGTACTTCACTTGCTGTGAGCCGCAAAGTACACCGCTGCTTTTTTTAGAAGTTCGACGTTCTTCTTTGCTTGGGTAAGTTCTCGATGAAGACGTCGGTTTTCAGCTTCAAGACTAACGGGCTTAGAGGATTCTTGTTTAGGGTATTCGTTCGGATTAGCTAGTTTAAATTTATCGACCCAAGTGTAGAGGGTGTTGGCTTTTATATCTAAATTACGAGCCACTTGGGCAACTGGTTTTTGGCCTGATATTGCCATTTAATAGCACGCTGTTTTAGTTCTGGATCGTACATCACTGGTTTCCTTTTCAAAGTTCTGAGATTATCTCATTTCTTTGTGTCGGTTTAGTGTAGCCACTCCAAGGTTAGCTAGACCTAAGCGGCATAAGCCGTTTTAGAGGACTCATATAATTCAATCAAACTATCAACCTTAGCTTGATCATATTCACGCAAGCCACTTAAAACCATGCTTTTGAAACCAGAACCTACTTTAAGACCATTATCCATAACGGCAAACTCCATTCGAACTGAACCGCGTTTTCCATTCACCTCTAAATTACTGTTTATAAGTTCTAGGCTTGGATTTTTAGCATCCAATTTATCAAACTCGAATGTCATGCTCTCATAGATAACCATTGGACGATCAGGGTTGATCATCACGTTATTATCTTTCATTAAAGGTACTAAAATGTGTGGGAAGCTGTGACCTGAAAAGGCCACATAAGCGCGAGAGAAGCCCTCGATAAAATCTTGGTCATGGGTACTTTCACCATCACGATTGACATCTAAATAAGCTTTATCATTGTTATCGACAATGTTGAATGTGCTGTCCGCTGTTTCAGGGAAGATCAATTCAACACCTTTACCAATCATTCCCGTATAGTTAAACACCATTTTCTTAGATAGGCCAAAACGATTTAATACCAATGCAAATAACAGATCGCCCGGTACACAGAAGCGTTTAGAATCGGGATTGTGTAGAGGGTTAAAGTCATCAGACACCTCTTTTGCAAACGCACTGCCTTGCTCAGGAGTAATGGTAATTAAGTTGTTATTGGCTTGGTGAAAAGGGGTTAAAAACATGGGTTCTCAATAAGATTATTTTAATAAGAGGGGAATGATACTCAAAAAGCCCTTAATAATCATCTTTTAATATGAAAGAATTAAAGATAAGTTGTTGTTTAAGCTAGACAACATAAGGAGATAGAGGTTAATTTTTATTTTAAGCTCCAAAGGAGTTTGTCGTTTTTACGTAATAGCCGATAAGATAGTTATTAGAATACTCCATTAGGGTACAAAAAAACAGAGGGATTATATGCATAAGGTGAAACCAATCTATCTATTGTGGCTACTGCTTTTTTTGGCTAGTTCAGCACAATCGGAAGAGACTTTTTATAGTGTGCAGTATGAGAATGATCTATTTTCTGCTGATAATCGGGATCGTTACTACACGAGTGGCATGCAGTTATCGCTATTGAAAAAGAAAACACCTCCAGCGTTACTAAAGGCTATTTCTCAGAGGTTTCCTTTTTATCAGAATCGCAGTGACTTAAACTGGGTGCAGTATACATTTGGTCAAAAAATGTTTACGCCTGAAGATACACAAGCAATCGATATTCAGGAGAGTGATAGACCTTATGCTGGTTACCTCTATTTTAAGGGGACGGTGATGGCTAATATTAGTCAGGGCGCAGATTATGATTATGGAAATCAGTTTGAGGTGACTTTTGGTCTTGTTGGCCCGAGTGCTTTAGGTGAGCAAGCTCAAACAACCATTCATGAATGGATAGGTAGTGCTATCCCGAATGGTTGGGATAATCAGTTAAAAGATGAGTTGGCACTGGGTTTAAGTTATTCAAGATTTTGGCGGTTGATTCGTCCGTTATCCAATGGCCTTGAGTTTGGTATTAATCCACAGGTCTCAGCCGCTTTAGGCAATGTATATACATACGGTTCTGTTGGAACAATGCTTAGATTGGGGACTAACTTAAGACGAGACTTGAGTCCACCCAATATTAGCCCAGGATTTCCTGGGATTATCTATTTTGAAGGTGCTAAGCAATCCAGTTGGTATGCTTATTTAGGTTTCGAAGGTCGTTTAGTCTATAGAAATATTTTCTTAGACGGTAACTCATTTGTAGATAGTCATAGCGTAGAGAAAGAGAACTCTGTGGGGGATGTTCAGTATGGCGTTGTTTACATGTTTGACGATATTCGTATTGCCTATAGCAGCATGATTAGAACCGCTGAGTTTACAACCCAGAATGCTGTTGGGCATTATGGTTCTATTAACATCTCTTTACGCTACTAGCCATTTTAAGAGGCTAAATTTATCCCTTTAGGGGATGAATGATTCTAAAAATAGATAATTTGTATAGATTTCTCTGTATCTTGATCAACCTCAAAACTGGCTTTGTCAAAGTTAGGACGGTTGGTTAAACTGATGGTTGAATAGTTGGTAAAACCAACGCCTTCTGTTGGTAAAATAAAGCCTTTATCAATCTTTCCATTCATATTCTCATCATGCAAAATATTAACGGCATACCTGCCTTTGGGTAGATTGTAAAAAGTAGTTGTGGATGATCCGTTACGAATATTCCCATTCTGCTTTAGATAGAAGTGTTGATACTCTTCATCAGGAATAGAACCCTCTTTATTGTATAAAGAAAATTGAACAATACCTTTTGAGTTTTGTAAGAGATCAACCTTAATGGTTAAAGAGACGCTATTGTTGTTTTCAGAATAAGAGAAGGGTGCTAAGCTGAATAGCGCCAGTAGTATGGCTGAACTGTTGATAAATTTGTTCATAGTTAACCCCTTTCATCTGTACTCATACTCAGGCAGGTTTGCTTGTTCTATCTAAAGACAGTATTTAATACAATATAAAACTAATTAGTTATATTGTTGAAGGTTTATATTATGAATAATAAATTCTTTACTTTAGCTTCTCGCCTCCTGCTCAGGTGCCCCCTGAGGGTACAAAATAGAAAGTTGCTTTTTTTCTTGCCCATACACATTATGGGAGTGCGGTATGAGTGAAAATACTAATGGTCTGATTAGATAGTATTATCCTAAAGGTCGTTTTATATAAATCATTTTAGTAACAATAGTGAGTAGACTGAGAAGGCGATCAAGAAGGCTTAATGGTTTGGGATATTTGTTGGGTCTTTAATCACAGATAAAGACCTAAATAAGAGGGCAAATTAGCTCAACTCTTCGTTTGTAAACAGATTAAGGTAATTTTGATGACTGTTATTATCCATTCCACGCGCAATAGAGAAACAGGCCTCTGCATGCTGTAACGTTAGGCTAACAATCTCTTTATCTAATTTTCCACTAGCAACTAACTCTTCAATAATACCGGTGATTTTAGTTAAAGCCATGCCTTTGCGGTAAGGCCTATCTTGAGCTAGTGCCTGAAAGATATCTGCAACGGCGATAATCCGCGCTTCGATACTTAAGTCTTGCTCCTTAGGGTGGAATGGGTAGCCAGCTCCATTGATACCTTCATGATGAAATGCCGCCCAAATAGCAACCTCTCCTAAGCCTTTAATATGGCGAAGAATCTCATAGGTCTCATAGCTGTGCTGATCCATAATTGAGCGTTCCGAGTCATTTAATGGTCCAGGTTTTTCAAGAATATTATCTGGTGTATGTAGTTTACCAATATCATGTAGCAGCCCGGCAATTTCAACTTTATCGCACTGGGCTGGTGGGAGGCCGTACGACTCGGCAAGAAACTTGGCAACCCCTGCAACCCTAATAGAGTGCTGCACAGTAAAAGGGCTCTTCTGGTCAACGATGTAAGACATAATGAGGGAAAGCTGCTTAATTTGCAGCAAGCTTAAGTTTTGATTACTTGAAATATTACCCATATCCCACGTATAACGAGTGATGTGACGATCTTCTAAAGCGATCCAAAATGCCTCGGAACGTTCTAGTTTTAGGAATGCCTCAATCAGGGTCGGGTCAAAATAGGTACCTGAGTAGCCTGAGATAGATTTAACTACCTTAGTTTTAGCCAATAAAATATCACTACTATAGTGGCTTGAAGCCATCACATCAATACGGTCAGAGAGAAGAATAAGATTGGCCATCTGCGCCTCTCTTGGCGTGATATCAAGTTTGTCTAGTTTATTCCAGGGAGTATGGTGATAGCGGATTGCGGTTGCAAACTGCTTAAGCGGTTCAAACTCTTTGAGTAAGCGGTAGCCTATTTCACAGTGGACATAGGATTCGTTCCAATCAAAATTATTGACCAGTGTCGAGTGCATCTGCTCAGTAGAGACACCGCAGTCATGTAGTAAGCCTAGCTCAAAAGCATACTGTAGATCATCTTCACTAAAACCAAGTTCGTTGCCAATTTGGCAAGCGATATAACCGACTCGTTTACCATGGTTTGTATCGTTCATGCCCACCAAAGAGGCCGCGGTTTCAATGGCAAAAATCATCTGACGCAGATCAATATTTAACTCAGAGTCTGAACTCATTAAGTTTTCCTTTTATCAAAAATAGTGTCGTCGCTTACTCTTTGCTCTTTGTTCTTAAATTGAGCAGGGGGGGAGTACGGATTGAGTCCGTTTAATTATTAAATCGTTATGACAACTAATTTACTCTATTTGAGTAGTACTGGCGAGCAGTTGATTAAAAAAATGACATATTTTGTAAAAGTTGTAATAAATCTCTTTGTGATTTTAAAAGAGTACCCAAAAGGGGCATAAAATCTGGGGAGATAATCACTCTTTAAATCGAATAAGACCTAAGGCTTCAAACTCTCCATCTGCTTTATCACTTGGTTGTATCACTAGAAAATCTAAGTGTTTTAACATCTCAAAAGAGAGTGCTCTAATATTTGACTTATGGGTAATTAATACTAGGTTGCCCCTACCTTGATAGGTATTTATAAGCATATTTAGCTGTTCACTTTGATTATCTGCTTCATCAGCGGTTAAAGCTTTAGAAAGTGAAATGAACTATAAGCAGCTGACCTGCGGTGAGCGATAACAAATAAAAGCCTATTTGAAAATAGGTTTACCTAATAAAGAGATTGCGCAATATCTGAAGCGTCATCTATCAACAATAAGCAGAGAAATCAAGCGAAATACGGGATCAAGAGGATATCGTCCTAGGCTGGCCAATCAGTTTGCTACAAAACGAAGATACGCGGCTGAAAAAATGATTAAACTCACTGACTCTATTAAGGATCAGGTAAAGATATTAATTCGGCAAGAACTCAGTCCAGAACAAGTCTGCGACTACCTCGAAAAGAAGGTGCTCTTTATCCGCTCCTTAGGCATCTACATAAAACCCATCAAAAGCACTATGGGAGCAATGATTGCCGAGGACGAATTAAAAATGCCACCAGTATTGAGTTACGCCCTAAAATTGTGGATGCTAAAAGCAGAATAGGAGATTACGAAGGTGATCTTATTGTAGGAAAAGATAATAAGAGTGCCATTTACACTATAGTGGAGCGAAAAACACTCTATAAAATCTTGTAGCGTACCCTCAGAGCTTCGTTAGCATAACGGCTATTAGTACTAAATAGTGGTATGGCAAGTAAACTTACCAGCCAGTAGATTGTATGTTTTATTAAAAGAGATCTCATTTTTAATACACCATATTGAATAGAGTAATTTTAGATTACTAAAAAGTACGTTAGAGGCAAAGCGTGTCTAAGTATTTTGGTCATTTTTATCGAACTTATTTTCTCATCACCTGATGACAAGATCGGGTAAAATGGCCTGCATGTTTTATAGATAATTGAAAGAGTAGTAGACGATGGCAGGTTCCTTATTTGATCAGCTAAAAAAGGCTGGTTTGGTTGATGAAAAAAAAGCAAAAAAAGCCAAGAGAGAGAAGTATCAGCAAACGAAGCAGCAAAAAGGCAAAAAGGGTCAGCCAGTTATTAGTGATGCTGCCAAGTTAGCCGCTGAGGCAGCTGAAAAAAAATCTGAACATGATCGTCAACTGAATTTAGAGCGCCAGAAAAAGCAAGAGAAGAAAGCGGAAAAAGCCGCACTTCGTCAAACCATTATCTCAAACCAGTTAAAAGGCTATTCTGGTGAAATGGCCTATAACTTTGCAGATGGCAGTTCGGTTAAAACACTTAATGTAAACCCTAAGATACATAAGCAGCTTGTGAATGGTAGCATTCGTTTAGCCCATTTTGAAGGGGGCTATGCGCTGCTTTCTGAAGAGGGTGTGGCTAAAGTTGAACAGCGTGATGAGAGTATATTAATTCCATTGGCGGCTTCTGAGGATACGCTTTCAAAAGAGGATGAGGATTATTACGCTCAGTTTGAAATACCTGATGATCTTGTGTGGTAGAGGTCAGTATTAAAGGATTAAACATATCAGGCTAAAGTGAAAAGGTTCCATCGCATGCATCGCAGAACCGATCTTTTTAGACATACCGCTTAGTGTATTTCTCTTAACGGATTTATGTGTAATGGTCTAATAAACCTGTAGGGATCTATAGCCTATCATAACCTTAAAATTTAATAGGATATAACGTGACCGATCAAACAAGCTATCGGATAAGTTAGAAGAAGAACGTCTTCATAAAAAAATGAATGATATACACACAGATGACTGTAAATCCTATAGCAGAAGACCTATGAAAGTAGCACTCATAAACACAGGCATTAAACTCGGTGAATTTAAGATCGCAAGACTCATGAAAGATGCCGATATTATCGCCAAAATACCTAAGAAGCCGCACGACTACCCTATAGAAACAGAGAACCTAATATTCCCAATTTATTAAAAAGACAGTTTCATTCAGATCAAGGCGTTCAGTATGTTGCTAAGCTCTTTACAAAGACCTTATCATTACACGTAATCACGCAGAGTATGAGTTAGACGAGGAAACTGCTGGGATCATGCCATTCAAGAGCATTTTTTTCAGAAGTTTGAAGAGTGAATATTTAAATGGACTTTCATTTATAAGCCACAAATCAGTCATGAAAGCCGTTGGGCATTACATACGATATTACAACAATAAAAGGTTGAATTCAGTGCTTGGCTATATTACACCTGTTCAAAAAAGACAAGGTTTACTCAATGTAGCTTAGGAAGCCTATAGAAATACTTGACCATTACATTCATCAGGTATTTGTTTTTGGTGGAGGGTTAGTGCATAAATTCCTTCTACTTGCGGGCATCTTTAATATACATAGCAGATCCATTTCGCATATCTATATCAAATAACTCGGTGGCTCTTATTAAATCACTAAGCCTTTTATAGCCATAGTTAACTGAAGAAAAAGAACTGTTATTTGATATATAGCGTGCCAAAATTCCCATGTTAACCCAGTCATCATCACCTGAGGTTTGTTCAACTGCATTTCTAAGAATTTTTACAAGTTGACTATCTCTTCTAAGTTCAGTTTTATTTTTTTGTTGTTTATTAGATGCGGGGTGTCTGGAAATTTTTTCTTCTGGTTCAGTGATTAGGTTTTCTGTATAGATGAATGGAGAACAAGCATCAACAAATGGCTGGGGAGTCTTTTTTTCACCAAACCCAAAAACAGGTAAGCCACTTTCAAGTATTCTTAATACAAGTGGGGTAAAGTCACTGTCACTGGTCATTAGAGCAAAAGCATCTACATTTTTGCTATAAAGCAAATCCATTGCATCAATAATCATTGCCGCGTCGGTGGCATTTTTACCTTTAGTATAGGCAAACTGTTGCATAGGTCTGATTGCGTGAGGATGGAGGTGTTCTATCCAGCCAGATAGCGACTGGTTATTCCAATCACCATGTGCATGGCGGACATTCACCATACCATATTTAGCAAGTTCTTCTAAGACGCCTTCTATTGAATTGTGACTTACATTATCGCAATCAATAAGTAGGGCTATTCTTTTTCTTTCTGACATAGGTAAATCCTTGGTGCTGAATGAGTAAAAAGGACTTTAATGGATAGGTATAATTACGTCAATAATAGGTAAGGATTGATTGTAATTAGGTTTAATGAACATTAGGGAGGATGTAAGGCCTCGAAAGAATCCCTAAAGAAGAGAGAGTTAAGTGCTTAAGTGCGTAGCAGCAATCGCTCGCAGTTTACTGACTTCTAACCCTGCTTGATCTGCAAAGCCTAAAGCTCGTGTTAGTCGTATTGGGGCAGTGCGTCCCATGCAGCCGTGTTGTGGGTCACCGTTAAAGGCTTCGATCATGCCCTCGACTAAACGTGGACGATCACTCTTTGCACCTGTTAACCAGTCTTGAATATCTAAGACATCATTGGCAACAGTTTGCATGACATCGTTATGCTTTTGGTTAAGTTCATCCACATTACCACCCACTTCTAAACCTGAAATATTAGTGGTTAGAATATATAGGTTTTTGCGTACCAATTCATAATTCAACTCTTCTACCGAGTCCAAGATATAGCTAGGTAGATCAAGGGTGCCTAAAGCATCAGAAACGAGTGTAGCGTTTTGACCATAGACTGGTGAAGGAATAACAACTTTGCTATCCATGCCTTTTTTCTTCTCAAACCAAACTGAAATAACGGTTGGATCTGCAATATTAGCGGCTAACCAATCACGTTCTAATAGCTCATTTTGAATCAAAATAAGCTTGTCTTTCCACTCGGTAGGTATATTAGCGAGCACGTTGGCAATATCTGCTTCCCCTACGGAGACAAGTACCGCAGTTGGGTTAGGCACCTGTTGCGCAATATCTTGTACTGGCATAGAGCGTGTAATGCCTTGTACAGGGTAGCCTAGTTTTAAAAAACCGCGGGCAAATACGCTGCCTAGTTCGCCTAGTCCAATAACGATAATAGGATTTTTCATGCTGTGACCTTCTTCCTTCTAAACTTGAGTGGTTGGTGTCTATTTTAAGAGCGGATTACTGGCTTGTGCAAACCTGCACCAAAATGGAAATAAAGCTAGTTTGCTCGGCTCTGTTTCTTGTAGAATAGACCTAAAATTTTAGTAATAAGGATATTAACAATGAAAGAGCAAAAAGCAAAGTACAGTTGGCACTATTATGTAATGGCAATGGGCGCTTTAATGGCTATGCTAGCAGGCACTTTAGGGTCTATTGGTGGGATTGCTGCGGGTTTAGCGCTGGCGGTGGTGAGTCACTCTGCACTACCTTTTAAGACCATGACTCGCTTTGCTTTTATGATTATGTTCACTGGTTTATATATATTCTCTTTTCCAGACCCAGAAGTAGTTCGAGATATTATGTCAGGTCAACATATACCAATGGAGGGAGCAATATCTGCTGCAGAGCCAGAGAGTACTGCGCCTAAGACATTGGTAATGGAGGATACTGTGCCAACCATTAATGCACCTGTTGTTGAAGCAGATCCTATCCCCGCAGCTCAGTAGTCGATTATTTTTTTTAGTTTTAAGCCTCATTTTTTAAAGATGATGGGTGTTACCTTAATTTGTTGTTAGGAACTGTCTATGGCGTCACAGGCGTTGGAAGATTATCTGAAAATCATCTATAAGTTAGAGAGTTATGCGCCCTCTGGTAAGGGCGTGCAAACTTCTGCAATTGCAGAGCGATTGTCTATCTCTCAGGCATCAGTATCGAATATGCTTAAAAAGCTGTCGGATAAAACCTATATAGAGTACGCGCCTTATTACGGTGTTAAGTTAACCGAATCAGGTCGCAAGATCGCACTTAATATGGTGCGAAAACACCGCATCTTAGAGCAATATTTGGTTGAGCGTTTGGGCTACTCGTGGGATGAGGTAGATGAAGAGGCTGAGGTGTTAGAACACTCTATATCTGATAAGTTGGCGAATCGAATGTGGGATGTTTTGGGGCAACCAACGCATGATCCGCATGGCTCTCCAATACCAACTGAAAATGGCACAGTGATGGATAACAACTGGTGTGCTCTCAGCTCAATTGATACGCAGCAAACCTTTTTGCTAAGGCGAATTAAAAACCGTCGTCCAGAGGAGCTTCGTTATCTGGCATCAATAGGCTTAACTACGGGGGCTTTAGTGATGGTAAAAAGCTTTGCCCCGATGGAGGGCCCTTTGATGGTCTTGATTGATAATAGTGAAATTCATGCCATTGATTATCAGTTGGCTAAGTCATTAATGGTGGGGGAAATCAGTGAAATTAGACAAGCATAATCAAGGTGTTTTTTTTGAAGAGCTTCTCGAGGGCTTAACTACCGCAATTCTTTGGGTTGATCCAGATGAGACAATTCAGTATATGAATAGTTCGGCAGCAGAGTTATTACATATAAGCCTTAAGCGAGTGAAAGGGTTGCAATGGAATGTGGTATTTCCTAGCTTAGTGGATAATATTAAGCAAGCAGAAGAGAAGAAGATCACGATTCATGAGTATGCCATTACGATTGAAGAGCTTTACAAAGTGCGAGTGAGTTGTACGATTTCTCCTTATGAGATGAAAGGAGAATCAGGTTGGTTATTTGAAATTTATAACACCGAGCGACATCACAGAATTGTAGAGGAAGATGAGCGTTGGCATCAATATGAAGCAGGAAATTTACTGGTTAAAACCTTAGCTCATGAGGTCAAGAATCCTCTAGCGGGGATATTAGGGGCAACACAATTACTCCAGAAACGTCATCAGCCAGGTGATAGAGATTTGGCTTTTTTGGATATTATCTCTAAAGAGGTGCAACGTTTAACCAATCTGGTTGATCGTATGCTGGGTCCAAGGAGTGCGAGCGCTAAAGAGCCGCATAATATTCATGAATTGATTCGCTATGTTTTACAGATTATTGAGGGTGAAAAGCCAGGTAATATCTTTATTAAACTGGATTATGATCCGAGTATCCCAGATATTAGTATCGACTTTGAAGCCATGGTTCAGGCTATTTTAAACTTAGTTAAAAATGCGATTCAAGCGATGGAAAATCACGGTGGCGTGTTAACGATTAAAACCCGTGTGGCGCATAAATTTACACTAGGGACTCAAACCTACCCTCTGGTGGCGGTGATTAGTATTATCGATGAGGGAGAGGGGATTCCAGATGCGGTGTTTGATTCTATTTTTTATCCAATGGTCAGTAGTAAAAAAGAGGGGTCGGGACTGGGTTTACCTGTTTCACAAAATGTTTTACGTAAACATGATGGCTTGATTGTCGCCGAGAGCAAACCTGGCAATACGGTCTTTGATGTTTATTTGCCACTAGAGCAAAAGGATAATTGATATGAGCAAGATGCAAGAGATTAACCCGGTCGTTTGGATTGTAGATGATGATGCTTCAATTAGGTGGGTTTTAGAGGCGGCTTTAGAAGATAAGCCTTATGATATCAAAGTTTTTGATTCACCTTTGTTAGCGCTTAAGGCATATGATGCCTGTCCGCCGACAGTAGTGATTAGCGACGTGCGTATGCCTGATATGGATGGCTTAACCTTCATGGAGGCGCTTCACGAGAAGGATAGAAAAATTCCGGTCATTATTATGACGGCACATGCAGACTTGAATACTGCGGTGAAATCTTTCCAGAGTAAGGCTTTTGAGTACCTACCAAAACCGTTTGATATTGATGAAGCGATAGGGTTAGTTGACCGAGCGATAAAGCGCCAGCTTTCAGGCGGTATTTCGCGCAAGAAAAAAGCTGCAAAAGCGGGTAAGCAGCCTTTAAATATTATTGGTGCCGCACCAGCAATGCAGGAAGTATTTAGAATTTTAGGCCGTGTTTCACAACTGGATGTGACTGTTTTAATCAATGGAGAAACGGGTACGGGTAAAGAGCTGGTTGCACAAGCACTGCATGAATTAAGCCCCAGAGCAGATGGCCCTTTTATTGCCTTGAATACCGCAGCCATTCCTCGGGAGCTTTTGGAATCTGAACTCTTTGGCCATGAGAAAGGCTCATTTACAGGCGCACACTCACAACGTATTGGTCGTTTTGAAGAGGCTAATGGTGGAACGCTTTTTTTAGATGAAATCGGTGATATGCCTGTAGATCTACAGACCCGTTTGCTGCGTGTTCTAAATGATGGTAGTTTTTATCGAGTGGGGGGGAGAAGCCCTGTTTCAACCGATGTACGTATTGTGGCAGCAACTCACCAAAATATGGAACAGTTAGTAAGAGATGGCTCTTTCCGAGAAGATCTACTCTATCGACTCAATATTATTCGTATAAAGGTACCCGCTCTACGTGAGCGTAAAGAGGATGTACCACTATTACTACGTTTTTATATGGAGCTAGAAGCAAAGTCTTTAGGGCTTGAAGAGAAGATCCTTAGCCCGAAAGTAGAGCTGTTTTTATCAAGCTTACCGTGGCCAGGAAATGTTAGACAGCTTAAGAGTTTATGTACATGGTTGACCATTATGGCACCCGACAAAACGGTTCACATTGAAGATTTACCTTTAGAGCTTAGGCAGCCGATGGCAGATGTTGCAAATGGGGATACAACGGATCAATGGGAGGCTCCTTTAGCTAATTGGGCGCAGCTATTTTTACAGAGTGGCCGAGAGGGGCTGCATACCTCTGCAGAAGTGATGTTTGAAAAGGTATTGATAGATGCTGCCCTAAAAGCCAGTAATAACCATCGTCAGAAAGCAGCAATCTTATTAGGCTGGGGGCGCAATACACTAACGCGTAAAATTCAGTCTCTGGGTTTAGAAGACTAGATACAAAATTTGATAGATGATTAGACGGAGATCGTTTAAATGATTAAAGAACTTTGGCAGTATGTCTCGACATCTACTGAGTTACCTGTTGCAAAAGAGATGGGGTTCTTAAAAGAGGCGATTGAAATGGAAGCGAGAGCAAGCCGTTGCCAACAGAGCTGGAGTGCACACTATCAAAATTGTCAGAAGGCGATTATAAGTGCTGCCAATCGATCGCTACAAAAAAGAACCGTTTTAGTCTTAGGGGCGGGTTCTCTAAATGATGTGCCTTTAGGGGTTTTATCCAAACAGTTCGAAAAAGTGATTTTGGTTGATTTGGTCTTTTTGAAATCTGCACGTCGATTAGCTGCTCAGTTTGGCAATATTGATTTGGTTGAACATGATATTACTGAGTCATTGAAATGGATTGTTAATGGCCAGCCACTGGTACAAGCACCTGATGCTTGGCTAAATAATGATGAGATTGATTTAGTTGTTTCACTAAATTTAATTACGCAACTACCTCTCATTCCTGCGCGCTGGTTAATCAATGAGTTTGATCTACCTGAAGTGGATGCGGACGTGATTGGCAAGCAGCTTATTTTTGCTCATTTGCATTATTTAAGAATGTTTCATGGAGAAGTCTGTTTAATTGCGGATAGAACTGGGATTGAATTCGACGCACAAGGTAATGAGACTGATCGTTTTGACCCATGGTGGGATGTAGAGCCACCAAAACCGGAACAGAGCTGGGAGTGGGGAATAATTCCTTTAGGGGAGGAGAGGCGTAATATGGGACAAAAGAATCTGGTAGCCGTTTCTATGCTTTAAATAAAGGTTGTTTTTTAGATTGATTATGCGAGTTTTAGAAACTAAAAAGGCCATCATCTGTAAAAGATGATGGCCTTTTTATTGGCACTTATTAAAGTGATTTGATTGTACTTTAAAGTGCTTCTTGACCTGTTTCACCCGTACGGATACGGATAGTCTGTTCAATATTAGTGATAAAGATTTTACCATCACCAATTTTACCTGTTTGCGCTGCGTTAATAATCGCTTCAGAAGCAGATTCAATGGTTTCAGCCGTTGTGGCAATTTCAATTTTTAACTTAGGTAAAAAATCAACAACATACTCAGCACCACGGTACATCTCAGTATGACCTTTCTGGCGACCGTAACCTTTTACTTCTGTTACGGTCATTCCATGGATACCAATTTCATGTAGGGCATCACGAACGTCATCTAATTTAAAAGGTTTTATGATCGCGGTAATTAATTTCATCTGAATTCCTTAAAGTACATAAATGTTAGGGTTTTAAATTGGGTCTATTGGGCGGTTAGCTTCTAATATCTAGTCGATTATATCGGCTTCAGTATTTTCTTGTTGGTTGGTCGTTTCCTCAACCGTACTCTCTTCTGTACTAGGATAGTCTACAAGGTGCTGACCCATTTGAATTGGGGTATCACTATTAATCTGGCCTAATGCAGGGAGTTGACCTTCTGGTGTTAATAATACCACGGTTGAACCCATATTAAAGCGTCCAATTTCATCCCCTTTATTAAATTGTAAGTTTGCGTCGCTGTAATCCCAATGTTTAATGGTTGGTTCATACTCGGGCGTAATTTTACCTTCCCAAACAGTTTGCATACTACCCACAAAAATAGCACCAACCATAATCAAACAGAACCCCCCCTGCTCACTTTCAAAACGAATAACTAAACGTTCATTACGGGCAAATAGCCCCTCTACATTGCGAACCGTTGCAGGGTTAACTGCAAAAAGATCACCAGGTACATAAGTCATTGACAGTAGGTTGGCATCAACGGGAATATGAATGCGGTGATAATCTTTAGGAGAGAGGTAGATGACGGCAGCTTCACCATTTTCAAATGTTTTGGCGTAGCTGATATCACCTCCGACTAAAGCCTCAACTGTATAAGGGTGGCACTTTGCTTGAATAATTTGATTACCATTAATATGACTAGACTGGCTAATGATACCATCCACAGGGCTTACCCAGCAGTTTTCTCTATCATCAATTGGGCGTGCTTCTGGTTTAAGTTCACGGGTAAAAAAAGCGTTGAAGTGAGGATAGTTATTAATATCCTCATCAGCGGCTTCCCTGATGTTTATGCCGTAAAGCTTACTAAGCCCGCGAATAACATTGTTTTTAATCCAAGGGGTTTCCACTTGCATAAACCAATGCATCATTGATGAAAGAAGGTGCTTTGGAATGAAGTATTGCGGTGTGACTTTAATAAAGTCCATTAATTTGGTCATTTTGAGGGTTTACCTGTGCCTTTTGAGCAGTATTTATTGATTTTAGTGTGGTGATTTTAATGTATAATTCGCGCAATTAATAGAATTCTCTCAAGGAAAAAACAATGTCCGAAATTAATAAAGTCGTTCTCGCTTATTCTGGTGGTTTAGATACCTCAATTATCGTTAAGTGGTTACAAGATGAATATAACTGTGAAGTGGTTACTTTTACGGCTGATATTGGACAGGGTGAAGAAGTTGAACCAGCACGTGCTAAAGCGGAAGCGATGGGCATTAAAGAGATCTATATTGAAGATCTTCGTGAAGAGTTCGCAAGTGACTTTGTTTTCCCTATGATGCGTGCGAACGCAATCTATGAAGGTGAATACCTTTTAGGAACGTCTATTGCGCGCCCTCTAATCTCTAAGCGTTTAGTTGAGATTGCGCAGGAAACAGGTGCTTGTGCGATCTCTCACGGCGCAACAGGTAAAGGAAACGATCAGGTTCGTTTTGAGTTAAATGCTTATGCATTAATGCCTGATGTTCATGTGATAGCCCCTTGGCGTGAGTGGGATCTGCTATCTCGTGAAAAGTTAATGGCTTATGCTGAAGAGCACGGTATTAAAGTTGAGAAGAAGAAAGGTCAAAAGTCTCCTTACTCAATGGATGCAAACTTACTACACATCTCTTACGAAGGTGGCATCATTGAAGATCCTGCTAATGAGCCAGAAGAAGAAATGTGGTTATGGACAGTTTCTCCTGAGAATGCACCAGATAAAGCAACTTACCTAGATATCTCTTATGAGAAGGGGGATATTACGGCAATCAATGGTGATACGATGTCACCTGCGACAGTCATGGAGTACCTAAATAAAGTCGGTGGTGAAAATGGTATTGGTCGTGCTGATATCGTTGAAAACCGTTTTGTAGGGATGAAAGCTCGTGGTTGTTATGAAACACCAGCTGGAACCATTATGCTTAAAGCACACCGAGCAATGGAGTCTTTGACTCTAGATCGCAATGCAGCTCATCTTAAAGATGAGTTAATGCCTAAGTACGCAGAGATGATCTATAACGGTTTTTGGTTTGCGCCTGAGCGTGAAATGCTACAAGCGATGATTGACCACTCTCAGCAGTTTGTAACAGGTGATGTTCGTCTTAAGTTGTATAAAGGTACAATGACAGTTGTGGGTCGTACTTCAGAGTACAGCTTATTTGATGAAGCAATTGCGACTTTCGAAGAAGATGATGGTGCTTATGATCATAAAGATGCAGAAGGTTTTATTAAGCTAAATGCATTGCGCTTAAAAACAGCAGCAAAAAGACATCAAAAATAGTTTAAGCCTTTGTACTTAAAATTATTTTTTAGTAAAAACAGCGTTGATTTCAACGCTGTTTTTGTTTGTACGATATAAAAAGAAATGAGTTTTCTATGAAAGATAAACATTCAAAACCACCGATTCCACGTTTTTCAGACCTAATAGAGAAACCCATTTTAATGTTGGGCTTTGGTTTTGGTTCTGGTTTGGCTAAAAAAGGCCCAGGAACGGCAGGTACTCTATTAGGGCTGTTGCTATTTATTCCCATTATTCTTTGGAGTGAGTCAGCTGCTTGGGCAGTATTACTCGTAGGTACATTGGTTGGTAGTTCAATCTGTGGCAAATCTTCAGAGTTGTTAGGCGTTCATGACCATGGCGGTATTGTTTGGGATGAGTTTGTCGGGATTTGGTTGGTGTTGGTGTTGCTACCTGAGCAAAATTTACTATTTTGGGCCTTAGCCTTTATTACTTTTAGACTGTTTGATATTTGGAAACCATGGCCAATAAAGTGGGTAGACCAAAAGGTACATGGTGGATTTGGTATTATGCTAGATGATGTTTTAGCAGCCATCTACGCAATTGGTGTTATCTGGTTGTATCAATCCTTTATTGCATAATACTTTTAAAATTATCAGAATAAACTGAATAGTTACTAAATAAGCATTAGCTAATCTTATGACGTGATAAATAACTTAAGAGATTGAAGTTTAAACGAAAATTATTTTAATTAGATTTGGCCTTTTTGGTGAATTAAGGTATATTACGCACAAAATTTGAGAGACGAAAAAAGTTTCAGGAGATTGAGAAATTTATGTTTATTCCTTGCGAAGATGCCAAGCATTTATTAAAAGAACAAAATGCACAGCTTGTAGATGTACGCACACCAGAAGAGTATGAATCGAGTAAGTTACCTGGAGCAATTAATATCCCGCTACAGGATATTGACCGAGTCGGTATTACCAGACTTGAAAAAGAGACCCCTGTAATTGTTTTCTGCCGTTCTGGTCAGCGTTCACATATGGCTATGCAGATTTTACAGTCTCAAGGATTTTTGGAAGTTTATAACCTTGGTTCTTACATGGCTTGGAATCAGTGCCACGACTTATAAATGCCGTGACATTGTTTCAAACAGAATATTAAAAGCGCTATAAAGCGCTTTTTTTATGTCGGTAGGTTTTAAAGGTAGATTTATATTTTATTCCCTCAAGTAGGATTGTATACCCACAAGGGGTATAAAAGCAGAGGGGGGGTGCTGGATAGGTTCCTCTTTATCTCGATTTATCTTATTTAAAAGGCTCATATTTGATCCTTTTTAGATTTTAGAGATTTCTTTCTAAGATCAGTTATTTAGTGTGGATGGCTACGGTGATCGTCGGATAAATCTTGTTGTTCTGATGACAACATTTGTTTAGGTGTTTCTGTAGTGTGATGCATATCAGGTTTATGCGTATGACCACCTTCACCTACCAAAGTACGGTACTCTGCTGCGCTCATATTATCCGCTTGAGACAAGAAGGCAACGAGCTGCCATATTTGCTCATCGGTATGAAAATCACCCCAAGCAGGCATTCCAGTCATCTTTAAGCCATTTTTTACTGTCCAGAAGGTCTTTGCAGGGTCATGTTCATGATAGTGCTGTGCCTCTCCTTGATCAAAAAAGGTTGGAGGTTGAGGGTAGAGGCCTAAGTTAAGCTCGGTGGGTTTCATGGCGGGTGCTAAATGACACTGAGAGCACATGGCATCATAGTTTTTAGCACCTTGTGCAATCATATCTGGGTTGGATAGGTTTGTTGGAGTTGTAATGTTCTCTGCCCGTACAGTGATAGAGCGTTCTCGGACTAACGTTAATACAGCCGTTGTGATATCCCAGTGTTTGTCTTTAGCGGAGATGTTGAATACACCTGCCCAAATAAAGATAACAGCAGCTAAAATAGCTACGATTAATAGATAACTCATCTGTTTAAGGTTCATAGGTTTTCCTCATTATTTTTAAAGCCTGTTTTTGACTGGATTGACCAGCTTAGTTCTGTATTGCTTGAGCATGGTCAAAGAGACTAATGCCAGCAAAGTTTTTTATGCTTATTTATTTTAAGCCGTCACGATCCAGCCAGATCTGATACGTTTTGTCAGGCCAAAAGTCTTGAAAGTAAGCGATGGCTTGTAAGCGCTGCTCTTGTGTCAATTTGTGATTAAAGCCCTGCATAGTGCCACCCAGTCTAATGCCTCCTTGTTCAATGGTTCGGTTAAGCATTTTCAAGGGGTGGTGCCAAGCATGAGCACTGCCATTGAGAGGGGGAGCGGGGTATTTTCCATTGTCTAGGGCTTGCTTCCAATCCTTAACAATACCTTGCGCTTTATCACCATGACAACTGGCACAATTTTGTGAAAATATAATTTGTCCTTGCTTTACATCCTCTGCTGAATACCAGCGTTTTGAATGTTCTTGTTGTGAGGTTAATGTCTCTGTTTTATCTATTTTTGCTGCTGCCTCACTGTATTCGTCTGAGCAAGCACTCAGAAGTAACAGTGTTACAAGAGTGAGTATGATTCTCATTCTATTTTCCTTATTGCTCCTAGGCCTAATGTTGGCTTAGACCTAACCTTTAATGTGTGTGCTTTTAAACAGAATAAATGTATTTAAAACCAGAATCTTAGGCCAGCGACGAAACTGTATTCAGATGATTCACTCCCTTCGGCTTTTAAGTAATCTGCGGTATTACCAAAGGTCTGATTATGTTTAAGGCCAATATAGGGTGCAAATTTACGCGAGAATTCATAGCGTAAACGCAGACCTAACTCGGTTGAGGATAGCCCTGATCCAATCCCCATTGGTTCATCATCAGCGCTATAAGAACTTAGTTTTAGGCTGGGTGTGAGAATGAGTTTTTGCGTCAATAAAGCCTCATACTCGGTGTCTAGCCTAAAACCGATGTTTTTATCATTGGCGAGTAATACAATATTTGTTTCAAAAAAGTAGGGGGTTAAGCCTTGTAGTCCGACGATCGCCCAAGATTGAGTTTGATCTGGAGTGATGTCATAACCTAAGCCTACTTGAATATCCCAAGATCTTTCAATTGGGTGACTGTAGAGAAGTTGGTTCTCTGATTCAGAGTTTCCTGTTACGTGCTCTCCTTCGGTTTTAATATAGAGTTTATGCCAATCTTTACCGACCCAAAAAGTAGCATCCCATGCAAGGGGATTATCAGTTTGACTACTAAGCTCAAGGGTATCTGCTAAAAAATAAGTGAGTAGGGGATCACTCTCTCCGGCTGCTTGAGCCTGTGTTGCAAGTAAAAGGGATGAACTTAATATGCCAGTGATTAGTGTCTTATTTATCTTTTTCATCTAATTTCTCCTAGAATTCGGTTTTGCTTATCGAACTTGTACACGTCTGAACATACCTATCATGTGATAGAGCATATGACAGTGAAAAGCCCAATCTCCGCGTGCATCCATGGTAACTCGATAGCTAATTTTGGCTCCGGGTTGAACAATAATGGTATGTTTTCTAGGAATATGATTTTCATCACCCGTTTCTAAATCACTCCAAACCCCGTGTAGGTGCATAGGGTGGTTCATCATGGTGTCATTAATAAAGGTAATACGAACGCGTTCACCATACTCAAACTCAAGTGGCGGTGCATCACTAAATGTAATGCCATCAATCGACCACATATATCGTTCCATATTGCCTGTTAAGTGCATCACCAACTCACGAGTTGGTTTAGGTTCGTGTCTAGTTGGATAGAGGTTCTTTAGATCAGCGTAAGTCAATACTTTACGGCCATTGTTACGTAAACCTACCCCTGGATCACTTAGGCGATACTGAGCACCTGTGGCACGCATAGCAATCTGTGGTCCGTCTTTTTTAGGCAGTTTGGTTTGTGGTAATTTGGGGTTCATATCCATCGGAATGACCGTGTTATCCATGTTACTCATGGATGGCATAGAATCCATATTCATACCAGACATATTGTGACTACTGTGATCCATGTTTGGAGTGCTAGGAGTGCTTTGCATGTCGTCCATATTCATGCCTGACATATCATGGCCACTATGATCCATACCTGACATATCACTCATGCTGTTATCTGACATTGAGTGATCCATTCCCATATCTGTCATACTTAAAATAGGCAGGGGATCCATCTCTGGTGTATCTGCAATTTTTGTTGCATCGGCGGTAATTGAGCCAATTGCATAACCTGATCGATCAATCGCTTGAGCAAAAATAGCATAGGCTTGTTTTGATGTATCCGCCTCGACAATCACATCGTAAGTTTCGGCAACGCCTATGCGGAACTCATCCACTTCAACAGGTTGAATTAAATTACCATCAGCAGCCACCACTGTCATTTTTAGCCCTGGAATACGTACATCAAAAAAGGTCATAGCTGAGCTATTAATAAAACGTAGTCTCACTTTTTTACCTGACTCAACCACGGTTCGCCAATGGGCATTAGGCGAAAGGCCGTTCATTAAATAGGTGTAGGTTGCACCAGAAACATCCGACAGATCACGGTCGGTCATTTTCATGTTATTCCACATCTTGCGTCTGTCCCAAGCTTTGACAAAGCCATGGGTTTGCCATTCGCCCCAAAAATCACCTACAGTTCTTTGACTAAAATTATAGTAGTCACCCATTTTCTTTAGATTGGCATAAATGGTTTCAGGGTCTGTATCAGACCAATCAGAGAGTTGAATAACATGATCATAATCGGCTTTGATAGGCTCTGGCATTTTAGGCAAAACAACAATTGCGCCAAAAATCCCTGTCTGCTCTTGGTAACCCGAATGGCTGTGATACCAGTAAGTTCCGCTCTGTGTTAGCGTAAATTGATAGGTATAGGTTTCACCGGGTTTAATCCCGTCAAAACTAAAGCCCGGTACGCCATCCATATTGGTCGGTAAGATAATCCCGTGCCAGTGAATAGAGCTATCAACATCAAGTTCATTTTTAACCTTAATGGTCACCGTATCCCCTTCACGCCACACTAAAGTCGGTGCAGGTAATGAGCCATTGACCAAGGTTGCTATGGTTGGATTGCCAGTGATATTGACTGGTTTTTCAGAAATGGTTAACTTAAACTCGGTACCATTTAATATGGCTTGTTTAGGGTTAAAGTCACTTGCCCCTTTGGCAGTAAACTCATTGCTAGCCAATGCCGATGGAATATTTGTGGCCACGGCAGCCGCAATAGAGGTTAAGGCTAGGCCGCGCACAAATTGACGGCGATTTAGGGTAATTTGGGTCTGTTTAGTAGAAGAGGTCATCTCTTACTCCTTAAAAAAGAATCTAAAAAAGGGATTATGTTTTAGGGCGAAAGCGTTGCGTAAGTGACAATTAACACTTTAAATTTAAACCATCTACTGATTATGGAGTTGAATAATTAAAGTTTTTTTGTCAAAGAGGGAAACGCAGTTCGCCTATGCTAGACGGCAGGAGGAGGTGTTTCAGGCTGAGAGTTTGAGTATTGAATAGAGATAGATAAAGGTGTGACTAGGTTACTGACGGTGAGTGTACTAACTTGTACCGCTTGAGTATCGGTATAAAAAGAGATCGTTGCATGAATTGAGCTACAAAACAAATCTTGGCAATGCATATTTTGATTGCAATCAAGACAATCCATTATCGCTATTTCTTGAGTATCAGTACTGATATTAGAATCAGAACCACTAGGGGGGCTTTGCGTCTTCAGTTGCTGCATGTGTCCCATGTCTAATGTCTGATGCATGATCTTCATTTGGGTCTGTTCGGCTTGATTTGCTTGAGACATATTCA
This sequence comes from Thiomicrorhabdus sp., assembly GCA_033238645.1. Classification (GTDB taxonomy): domain Bacteria; phylum Pseudomonadota; class Gammaproteobacteria; order Thiomicrospirales; family Thiomicrospiraceae; genus Thiomicrorhabdus. Next base: position 46,773 of record BQXR01000005.1, on the reverse strand, counting down.
TCCCCGCCCATGCATTCAATGCAAAGCTTTGGAGAATAAAAATGACTAAGAAAAGACGTTTTAACATTTTGTGTTAAGCCCAAGTTGAGTGTAATTAAGTCATTAATCACGTAATAGATGAAATCGAATGCTTAATTAACAGCTTAATGAAGATTTAAGTATAAAGCAATAGTTTTTTTGCCAATATTTTCTTTAAAAAAAGTGTTTTATTGTGGCGAATCAAATCACTTATTTTGAATAGGGGGGGGTAGTTGACTATGGTTTAAGTTTTTTATCTATTTTTTTATCTATTTTTAGCCCATTATTCTTTCTCAAATATGCCGTACTCCCAGTGCTTGCGTCCTAGCATTTTAGAACAGCTCCACCCCTCACTTAAAAGTTGTTTGGCGATAAACTTATTAAGTAAACCATGGCCAATAAGCAGTATATCATTGTGATCCTCAGCCATTTTAATCAGTCTATTGGCAGCATTTTCAGCACGTATTTTAGCCTCTTCGAATGACTCTGAGTTGAGTGAGAATCCCATTAACCATGAGAGTCTAAAAATAATCGCCCATAGGGTTGGCGTGAGTTTAACAAAGGGTATTTTTCGATAGGGCATACCAAACTCTCGGAAGAGTGGGTCGCTTTCATGAACGGTGTTTAGGTTTAATACTTTGGCAGAATCTAACGAGCGACTTTGGTTACTACAAACAATTTGCTGACATTGTGTGGCTAATTCAATGAGTTCGGTAGAGGGTGAGGCAGAAGTATCTAGTTCAGCAGTATTATAGTTATCAATCCAGTGTTGCATATTGCGCGCTTTAATACGTTTAGGCGATGTTAGATGGGGCTTACCATGTCGCAGTAGTACAATTCTCATCGTTATAACCTCCCCCTAAGTGTAATCACTGTAATTACTATAAACACTGTAAATTCAATGCTTTAATTTAATCTCACTACTATATTCTTACAGAATTGTACGTAATCATCAAGAAGGCTGTGTTAATTCTAACCCAAGAAAATGGTATGAAGAGTGGCTTAACGAGTGCGTTGCTCTAGGAAGCTTTAGCTAGGTTCACAATGATCAAAAACTTAGCTGATGGTTGGGTGATTAGATGAGTGTTTGGGGTGCAACTAGCAGTTAGGTTTTTTTCTTACTGGGTTCAAACTCAACGATTGCGGTGATCTGTTTATTTAACCTTCTTGTGGTGACATCATTATTAGCTCGAGTATCACGAGCTTGTTTAATGAGTGGCAAAAGGTCACGCTCTTTCAGCTCGTTTTTATCTCTCTTGGCTTGCTCTAGTTTTTCATTGAGTAAATTAATATCCTGATCCAATCGATCAGACCCTGTCTGATAGTATCTAAGCTGTGCTGTAAGTGCTGATAATCGATTAGAGTGGTTCTGTTGGGTTATTTGAAAGGTGAGGGCAGCGGTCTGTTCATTTTGCAGCTTAATGGACTTTTTCAGTGACTCTCCTTGATTGAAGACAGCAATTAAACCTAAAGCGATAGCAACAGAGAGCAGTAATCCATTAATCACTGCATAAGAGTCTCCTAGCTCGGCCAGTGTGAGGGGTTTAGCTAAATGAGAGATCGCATCTATGGGGATAATACCAAGTACAAAGCCCGTAAAGATAAGCCAAATAAGCATGAAGATAGAGAAGATTAGAAAAATGGCTGATTTCATAGGGGTTCCTTTTTGCGATCACTTTTATTGGATTATGTCTTAAAGGCGTCGACTGGGAAAGCTTTTTTTAAACAGCCTAGTGTTTTGCACTGAAATAAACCTTATTCCATCCCCCCCCTGTTCATTTTAATTTCGAGTTACAAGCGGGCTGATGATCTCTATTAAGTGTGCTCTATTTAATGGTAATCAAGCAACTCAGGGCCTATTTGAGAGACTTTAATGATTTGTGAGGTAGGAGAGCCTTGTGCTTGCCAATCACCTAATACCCAGCGGTTTAAAGTGGTGTGCTGTGCTTCTATTGTGTGATGCGCTGGTCGGTGAGTGTGGCCGTGAATCATGTGCCGTACACTTTGGTGTTTTTTAAATAGCTCACACATCGCTTGCTGGTTGATGTCCATAATATAATCTGGCTTATTTTGGCTATGCGATTTTGAGTTTTGGCGCATTTTCTGGCCAATAAATAGGCGGCGTTTTTTACATAGGTGTAAAAATATCCACTTGACCACGGGGTTTCTAAAGACGCTGCGCATTCTTTGATAGCCTTTGTCATCAGTACATAAACTATCACCGTGCAGCATCAGATAGTCTTTGCCGTAAAGTGTTACTTTATGCACATCCTTTAGTCGCGTTATACCCGTTGCCTTCCAGAAGGCTTTACCCATCAAAAAATCACGATTACCGTACTGTAAATAGATGGGTGTGCCTTGATCTGTCAGTGTTTTAAACAGCTTTATGATCGGTGCATACTGTATTAAACCAATATCATCCCCGGCCCACATCTCAAAAAGGTCGCCCAGGATATAGAGAGATTCTGCTTTGGGTGCATCTTCAGTCATAAACTGCTTAAAGGCTTGATTGATAGGGTGGTCTTGCTCGGGTTGCAGATGAACGTCTGCGACAATTAGGCTGTATGGCATCATGCCGTGAGTTTAGCAAGATTCACTCATAATAGAAAGCACTTAGCGTGAGGTGGATTAAGGTTGCATGTGTTATAAAAGTGCATAAAAAAACCGAAGACTAGCTTCGGTTTTTAGGTATTACTATCAGGATCTGATTGAGATTAATCTTCAAGCAGAGTTGTTTTAGTAATTAGAATATCTTCAACAGGCACATCTTGGTGTCCACGACGGCTAGTCGTTTCTACAGCGGCCATTGCATCAATCACATCCATACCATCAACGACCTTACCAAACACTGCATAACCCCAACCTTGTGGGTTTTTACCTGAGTGGTTCAGGAAACCGTTATCTTTAAGGTTAATAAAGAACTGTGTGGTGGCTGAGTGTGGGTCACCCGTACGAGCGTAAGCTAAAGTGCCACGCTCATTTTTTAAACCGTTATCCGCTTCGTTTTCAATTGACGCGCCAGACTCTTTCTCATCCATACCCGCAATCATTCCGCCACCCTGAACCATGAAGTCAGGAATGATACGGTGGAAAATAGTATCCTTAAAAAAACCATCCATTACATAATGAATAAAGTTTTCAGCGCCTACAGGTGCTTTTTCGTCATCTAATTCAATGGTGATATCGCCCATAGTGGTGCTGATCAATACTTTTGACATGTCTGTTCCTTCTACTCTTTTTCTAAAATTATTTTACAAGACTGATTTTTCTGATGACGATCGGCTTAGTAGGTACATCTCCCATACCGTTCATGCGGGTAGTTTTTGTCTTGCGGATAGTATTAACGGTTTTCATGCCCTTAATAACACGACCAAATACTGCATAACCCCAAGCTCGCCCTGAACTTTTTTCACGAAAATCTAAACTGTTATTCTTAGCAACATTAATAAAAAACTGTGCTGTTGCTGAGTGTGGATCATTGGTACGTGCCATGGCAATGGTGCCAATGCTGTTACGTAAGCCGTTGTCAGCTTCATTTGTAATGGGTGCATGTGTTGTTTTCTTCTCAAGGTTTTTATCGAAGCCCCCTCCCTGAATCATAAAGTTGCCAATAACACGGTGAAAGATAGTACCGTTGTAGAAGCCTTCATCTACATAAGTTAAGAAGTTCTTAACTGTAATAGGGGCTTTTTCAGGGTAAAGTTCCAGCGTGATATTTCCTTGGTTGGTTTCAATTAAAACCTGTGGCAATTTTGACTCTGCATGACTCATACTAGCAGCAGACATTAATAATGCTAGGGCACCAATTTTAAGGGTTAAAAACAAACGTCGGGTCATAATTCACTCCTAATTTTAAAGACTATTTAAGTTACAATATGCGCATTCTAACACCTAGGTCTTTGAGACCTAAATTTTTCTATCCTCTTTTCAAAAAAAGACGATAGCAATCTTAAAAAACGAATTAAATATTGATGATAGGAATCGACATGAGTCTACAAATTTTTAATACCGAAACACGCCAGAAAGAGCTCTTTACACCAATCAATCCAGATAAAGTTGGTATGTATGTGTGTGGTATTACCGTCTATGACTTATGCCATATTGGTCACGCACGCGTGATGGTGGTTTTTGATACGATTGTACGCCACTTGCGTACTCTCGGTTATGACGTGAACTATGTGCGCAATATCACCGACATTGACGATAAAATTATTAAACGTGCATTGGAGAATGGCGAGTCTATTCAAGCGCTAACTGAGCGCATGATTACTGAGATGCATGCGGATGAGACAGCCATGAATGTCTTACGCCCAGATGCAGAGCCTAAAGCGACTGAGCATATGGGTGAGATTAAATCAATGATCGAGACTCTAATTGATAAGGGGTTTGCTTACCCTGCGAGTAATGGTGATGTCTACTTTAAAGTAAATTCATTTGAAAAATATGGTCGTCTTTCAGGCAAAAATTTAGAAGATCTAGAGGCAGGTGCTCGTGTTGCAATCAATGATGTAAAGCAGGATCCAATGGATTTTGTTTTATGGAAAGCCTCTAAAGAGAATGAGCCTGCTTGGGACTCTAACTGGGGTGGGGGGCGTCCAGGTTGGCATATTGAGTGTTCTGCGATGGCAACTAAGTGCCTAGGCAATCACTTTGATATCCATGGTGGTGGAATGGATCTCTCTTTCCCGCATCACGAAAATGAGATTGCTCAGTCAGAGTGTGCAACTGGTGAGCACTATGTAAACACTTGGATGCATTGTGGTTTTGTCAGAATTGATGATGAGAAGATGTCTAAGTCTCTGAATAACTTCTTTACCATTAGAGAAGTGCTTAAGATTTTTCACCCAGAGGTGATTCGTTATTTCTTATTAGCCAGCCACTACCGTAGCCCAGTTAACTACTCACAAGAGAACCTAGAATCAGCAAAAGCCAGTGTTGGTCGTTTATATTCGGCATTAGAGTTGGTTCATCCTGGTAAAGCAACAGAAGATACTGAGTTTGAAACAGAATTTATGGCGGTGATGAATGATGACTTTAATACCCCTAAAGCGATGGCCGTGTTGTTTGATCTTGCAAAAGAGGTGAATAAATCTAAGGATGCAGGTTTGGCAGGACTGTTAGTTAAGCTGGCAAACCAGATAGGCCTGCTTGAGCAAGACCCAACAACCTTCTTTCAATCACAACCAAGTGATTCAGAGTTGACAGATGAGATGATTGATCAGTTAATTGTTGATCGTAAAACAGCTCGTATCAATAAAGATTTTGCCCGTTCAGATGAGATTAGAGATCAGTTGAGTGAGCAGGGCATCGAGTTATTGGATACTGCAGAAGGCACAACGTGGCGTCGAGTTTAAACAATTGTTTATGAATGAGAGGGTAGAGTGGGACAAAGTTATTATTAGGTAGAAGGTTTGTTATTAGTGCTCCGTATAATTAATGTCTTATGAGTTGATATAATCATATAATTAAATTATTTTATAATAATATTTTATTGACCTTATAAAACTTTATGGGGTTGTACTATTTACTGTTGTTTATGAATAACTTAAAATTAGCCTATTCATGTTTCTTCATTTAATTCATGAATATCCTCCTTAAATTTGCATATTTAGTGCAATTATATTTAGACCTTACTTGTCCAGCTAAGGTCTTTTTTTTGCCTCAAATTTATTTATATTTAGATCGATATTTCCTGTGAGCGTTCATTAAGTCGCCCTCTAAGCAAGCTACTAGATCAAAGCATCTGTTAGAAATAATATCTATTTTGTGGGTTTTAAATCTGCCTACTAAAAGAGTTAAGTAGGACTTTGAAAGAGTGGCGAGCTTTTCGCCCCTAAAAGGGTTTCTGAGCAGGGGAGCTATTTATCTTCAGAGAGCTTAGGCCCTATATTAGGCATAACATCTTTTAATCGGTCATACTTCTGGTTGAGTAGTGATTTAAAGATGGTGGTGTACTCTAAAACGGCTTTTACATAAGCACGTGTTTCACTAAAAGGAATCGAGTCAACCCACTGATCTGCTGGAAGGCTAGTATTTTTTGGAATCCACTTGTCTATTCGGGTTGGGCCTGCATTATAAGAGGCTGTTGCCAGTACCTTATTGCCCTTATATTTTTCATTGAGATAGCTTAAATAGGCACTACCCAGCTCAATGTTATTAGCTGCTTGGGTTAACTTTTGGTAAGACCGATTTTTACGGCTGATCTTACGACTTATATACTTAGCGGTTTTAGGCATGATTTGCATTAGACCTGTTGCACCAACGGGTGATTTAATGTCTTCAGAGAAGGCACTCTCACGACGCATAATGCCGTAGATCCAAGCGGGATCAATCTTATTCTTTTCGGCATTCTGCATAACGGGCCTTTTATAGGGGGTTGGAAATCTTAAATGCAGTGCATTCCAATCTTTTGCTTTAGCCAGTGAGCGGATCGCTTGCGCATGTTGTTCCCACTGGCCTGCTAAAACAGCCACCGCTTGAAGTTCATTTCTATCGACTTTATTCAGCAGATGATACCACTCACGTTTAGAGCTTAAAGCCCAGTCGATAGCGATGAGTTCTTGAATTCTAGTAAGCTCAGAATACTTTTTGAGCAGAGAGGCTGTTTTTACTTTTTTAACTGGGTTGGGGTTAAATTGGTAGGGCTTATTCAAACGGTCAGCTGACAGAAATGCATAATAGTGTCTCTGTTGTGCCAGCTTGTTATAAAGTGCATTGGCGGGTTTTACTTGACTGGTTGCTTCTAAAGCACGTGCTTTCCAGTAGATCCACTGTTTGTTATTTTGATCATCCTCATCCATCAGCTCGATGACATCTAAGATACCGATCCAATCAGAATTTTTTAAGGCGATTTGTGCCTGCCAACGAAGCGTCTCACTACTTTTATTACCATTGGTATTCACCTCAATTAAAAGATTCTTGGCTTGAGGCTCATACTGATAGGCGCTTCTCAAAGCGATCTTTTGGTCAAGTACTTTGAATTGGTCTCTATTTAAACCATAGCGTTTGAAAAAAAGATCAAGTGAGCGTTTTGCCAGTTTAGAGTTTTTTGTAGATAAGCGTTTGATGCCCTGTGTAAAAATCTGTTTACGGATAGGGGGGGATAGATAAGAGGGCAACGATTTAGCAACTAGAGCAGGTTTTTTATACACTTTAAGCCAGAATTTAAACATACGTCGGTCTGCCTTAGATAAGTCCCTGCTCAAGCGCTTAGCTAAAGTGGTTTTATGCTTACTCATGGCCAGCTGGATTTTGCCCCAAACCATCGAACCCGTCAGTTTTTTATGGTTACGGAGTAGGCGATCAATAGGTCGGCAAGCCGAACTTAAACTGAGCGTATTCTCCCAGATAGGTTTGGCATACTGCAAAGCTTTATCTAGTTGCTTACGGTTTGCCAGTGCCTGTACGTAATAGCATTGGGTATTTTTATTTTTTTGTGGAGTATAGACTTCTAAAAAGGTTGTCCAATAGTTGATTTTGGCGAGATGAACTAGCCATTTTGTATAAAGAGCATCCCCTAGAAAATTATCTTTATTATCCTCAATGAACTGTTTAATTAGGCTTTTAGGGGTACCTTTGAAATGTAGACGGTAGTCGTGGTAAAGCACGTAGGGGTAAAGTGAATAGCCTTTTAATTGACGTTTATATTTGGCAATAGCACGGCGGTCATTATGCTGAATCGCTTTATAGGCATCCAGAAAAGCTTCTTGATTAATGGTCAGGTTTTTAGGTTTAGCGAGAGCTGGCGTTTGATACGTCAGTAGTAAAATTAGACTGGCAATTAGCAGCACGCCCCATTTGACAGGGGAGGCAGATAGCTTACTAAGAGAGTCTAATAATATTCTAAGCGTCATATCCTAGCTTTTAAAAGGGATTTTGAGTAATTGACCCGGGTGTAGCGCGCCCTCGAGTGACAAGTTGTTGTAACGAGCGAGTAGCTTTGCGGTGACTTGATTGGCTCGAGCAATGTTCCATAAATTATCACCTTTCTGGACTTTATACTGTCGATGAGAGCGGCTGGCTGAAAGCTGACTATTTGCATTAGAATTTGGTTGCCAGATGGTTAATAGCGTGCCTGGAGCAATGCTTTTAGACTTTTTGATCTTATTCCAACGAAATAGCTCTGTCGTTGAAACATCATATCGTTTAGCAAGCGTCCATAGGCTTTCGCCCTTTTTGATCGCCACCTCTACAGTATAACCATATTTATCACTTCGTATCTCAAGCTTCTGCCCCTTTTGCAGCGGGCTTCTAATGCCAATTCTATTCCACGTGCATAATGTTCTGGTATCTACATTATAGTAACGGGCAATACTCCAGATAGAATCACCAGCTTTGACCCTATGGATTTTTTTTGGGCCTGTATAACGTTTTTTATTGGTAAAGCTTTTGAGTTTACTTGCATACTCTTTTGGGATTGGAATCAGCAGTGTTTTGCCTGCTCTAATCTTGTTGTTACGCATACCATTGACTTCTTTAATGGCATTGGATGTGGCTGTGTAGTTACTGGCAATGACACTTAGGGATTCACCCGGTTGAATGACATGCTTGATCCACTGTATATCAAATAGGTTGCTATTTCGTGATATTGCCTCTTCAAGGCGATTGGCATTTTTGATTGGCAGAATAAGGTTGTAAGGCCCTTTTGGAGGGGTTGTTGGACGTAAATAGCCACTGTTAAGCCCACTAAGTGTTTTCACAGAGAGCCCCGATATTTTTGCAACCTTGGCAAGTGTTACCTGCTGCTTGAGCTTCACTTGTACAAAGTAGGGACTATTTTCAATTGGCTCTAAGGGAATATTAAACTCTTTAGCTCGGCTGATGACGTGAGACACCCCAAGTAGTTGAGGAACATAGTGTCTCGTCTCTTTTAATAGATAGGGGCGGATATCCCAAAATCCTGGGTTTGACTTAGGATTTTTATGCTTTTTACGATACTTTCTAATGGCTTTTTTAACATTACCAATACCACCGTTATAAGAGGCTAAGGCGAGTAACCAGTCATTGTTATTAAGTCGGTAAAGCTTTTGCAGATAGTCGAGCGCCGCTTTTGTACTGAGTAGCGCATCTTGACGACCATCGAACCACCAGTTTTGATTAAGTCCATATAGGTGTGCTGTGCTGGGGATAAATTGCCAAAGCCCACCAGCGGCCTGATGAGAACGGGCGGTAGAACGGAAGCTACTTTCGATAATCGGCAGTAGAGCGATCTCATAAGGCATATTACGGCGCTTAACTTCTGAGAAAATATGGTGAAGATAAGGCTTGGCTCGTTTTGAAACACGCTTTAAAAAAGCGGGGCGTTTCTTAAAATAGCGAATGGTACTATCGTACTCACCAAGGGACTCAGAAGCTAAGTGAAATTGATTGTGCATTTGGTCCCAAATGACGGGTTGAAAGACCTGCTTAAGATCGCCTTTATGGCTCTCTTCAGAGGTAATATCAGCCGTCATTTTATGGTGTACAAGCTTACTGGTTTTAGCGCTTGGAGCAACCGCTTTTATCTCAGATTTTTTTTCAATCGTCTTTTTAACGGTTGCAAGTAGAACTTTTGACTGTGATTGAGGGGGGATAGATTTTGTAACACTCTGTTTAGTGGTTTTTGCAATCGCGACTGAGTTGTTAGACCGAGCTGTTTTCTGTATTTGTGGGGGAACCTTTGTGGCTATTATGGTGCTCAACGCTTGGTTGTTTGAACTCGACTGGGTGAAAATAGGTTTATGCGTACCAGATGTAGAGTATTTAGTTGCTAGCTGATCATAGTTAGATTTGGAGTAATTTACAGCCAGTTTAGTGTAGTGAGGATTTAAATCATCAACAACCTGCTTGGTTTTATCTGTCTCAACTTTATTTGAACGATCAGAGTTAATTTGGTTCACCGTTGTAGAGGGTAGTGCTGCTCTAGTATGGGTAATGCTTGGTTTTTTTGAGTAAACAGGTGAGTGCTTTGCTCTATATTCAGAGTAAGAGACGTACTCTGGATGGCTTGGACTTAGCGTGTCTCGTTTACTAATGCTGCCTTGGCTATTTTCTACTTGGGTATTTTTAAGCGCTCTAGGGTATTTATCAAATGTAGCATGTCGAGTGCTATTATTGGCCTGATCATTGGGTAGTTTTTCGTGTTCGACGGCTTCATCAAAATCCGTAAATGGGATAGAAATACAACCAGACAGGAACAAGCTACTAGAGAGTAAAATAAGGGTTTTATGAGCAGTTTTTACTCGGAGTGCGGGTGTTGTAATGAATTTTTTCAAGGTTATTTTTTTCATGGAGGAATTCAGTGAGTCACTCAAATCTTAGGTCTGTTTATCAAATTGATCTTTCCAGCAGCGTAAAGCCTGAAACAGACTTGCTGGGCGATCAGTCGCACCTCTCTTAAGAAGTTGTGCTTTTATTTGAGGTTTATCGAAGCGTAGAAATGGATTAGTCTCTTTTTCCTCTTTTAAGGTACTTTGTGCCAAATTCAAGTTACTTGGATAGTGAATGTCTGAATGAGCAATGCGTGCTTGAAGGGCTTGATTCTCAGGCTCAACAATTTGGGCAAATTTTAAATTATCTGCTGTATATTCATGTGCCGTATAGACAGGTGTACTATCGGGTAGATCTCTTAACTTTAGCAGCGATGCGCTAAACTCTTCAACGGTACCACCTAGCAGGCGTCCACAACCTGCGGTAAATAAAGTGTCGGCACAAAATAGCGCCTGATCATTATAAAAGACAATGTGATCAGGTGTATGGCCTGGTGTATCAAAGACGTTCAAAGTAAAGGAGTCAGTTAAGCTTAACTGATCCCCCTCTTTAAGGCGCTTTTGAATATAAATATTTTCAGTTTTCTCAGGACCATAAACGGTCGCATCTGGATAAGCTGCTTTAAGAGCTGGAATACCATCAGTATGATCAAAGTGATAGTGTGTTACTAAGATGCCTTGCAACTCAAGCTTATTTTCTTGCAAAAAATTGATCACTTGCTCAGATTGCCCAGCATCAACTACCCAAGCCTTACCGTCTTGGTGTAGTATCCAAATATAGTTGTCGTAAGTACCGACAAGAGCAGGTAGGCCAGTGATATTCATATAGAAGAAACTTAGATTGTTATAATTGCGGGTATTCTATCAAAATAGCGCTGTGCTTTCATGGCTATGCGTAAAACTAACCCAAAATAAATGGCTTAATTTTACAGGGGAGCCACTAGATGAAATTAGAAGTTAAACGTCTGTTAAGTCAGTGGTACTCAAAACCGCTTGGATTGGCTATTTTACAGCAAGAAAAGCAGTTGGTAGATGGCGCAATCCGTAACCTTTTCGGCTATTTTTTAGTACAGCTAGATTCGCCCTGTCATGTCAATTTAATGACCTCGAGCCGTATTCAGGACAAGGTGTTAGTGGCCGCAGAGTTGACCAATAAGCCGGAGGAGGCTGATCAACACTATCATTTTATTAAGGCTGACCTTGATTACCTGCCGATTGGAAATGAAAAAGCCGATGTTGTGCTTTTACCTCATACCCTAGAGATAGTGGATGACCCTTACTATTTACTGCGTGAAGTGGATCGTATTTTGGTGGCAGAAGGTCATGTGGTGATTACGGGGTTTAATCCCTACGGCTGTTTAATGATGCGCAAAAAAAGTTTCAAACGAGACAGTTTATTTAAAGCGGTTAAATTAGAACGTCTCTCTCGTGTTAAAGAGTGGTTAGAGGTTTTGGGCTACGATATTGAGTTACAAAAGTACAGTACAGTAACCTGTTTTGCACAGCGTGACGATAATCGTTCCCACTTGATGTCTGCTTTAGAGTGGGTTGAGAAAATACTGGCTAAGGTGGGTTTACAGTTTGGTAATGTCTACTGCCTAGTCGCAAAAAAACGGGTAGATTCAGTGACGCTTGTTGGTTCCTCATGGAAATTGCCAAAATGGCGAGCAACACCGAATAAAGGTGCCATTTCATTGAATAGAAATCACCGTGTAGATTCAAAACACAAGTAGAGCAAAGTCAAAGTAGACAAAGTTTGTTACAAGGAAAAGTTGTTTAGATGCAGGTTGTAGAGATATATACCGATGGCGGTTGTCGCGGTAACCCAGGCCCAGGGGGTTGGGGTGTTTTAATGAAGTACGGTCAGTTTCGTAAAGAGTTAAAAGGTCACAAAAAAGAGACCACCAATAACCAGATGGAGTTAATGGCTGCCATTCAAGCTTTTGAGTTGCTTAATCGACCTTGTAAAGCACGTATTACCACTGACTCTAAGTATGTTTTGGAAGGGATTACTAAGTGGGTCATTGGCTGGAAAAAGAAGGGTTGGAAAACCGCCTCCAACCAACCCGTTAAAAACAAAGAGTTGTGGCAGCGTTTAGATCAAGCAATACAATCGCATGAGGTTGAGTGGTGCTGGGTAAAAGGTCATAGCGGACATGTGGGCAATGAGCGAGTTGATGAACTGGCTAATTTAGCGATTGATGAGTTATTAGCACGATAAAACGGTTAACTTAGAGGCCGAGACCTCAAAACAGGTCTAAACAGCTATAAATGGTTGTTTAGAATGGCCGAGAAAGCCTGCTCAATATTTTGAACAGGGGGGGGATTCCCGATTATTGCTACTCTTATTACCAGCTAATCGTTTCCCCAGACTTTTCCGAAATCTCTTCTAGCTTACCCGCATGCTTTGTTAATTCAGCATCATTTGCCATTAACACTTTCAATGGAGCACGCTGCTCCACGCTGACGCGTTGTACTCTATTATCTTCACTGTCTGACCCTTCTGCATTACTACTCGCAAACAGAGCCGTTTGCCCGCCCGTCATGGTTAGGTAAACATCGGCCAAAATCTCAGAATCGAGTAGTGCGCCATGAAGGGTTCGGTTTGAGTTATCTATGCCAAGACGTTTACACAACGCATCAAGAGAGTTTCTCTGCCCTGGATATGTTTTGCGCGCCATTTTAAGTGAGTCAGTAATGGTACAGTGATCTTCAATTTTGCCCCACTTATTATTAGGCAAGAGGGCTAGCTCATTGTTAATGAAGCCAACATCGAAGGGTGCGTTATGAATAATTAACTCTGCACCTTGCACATATTCCATAAAGTCATCTGCAACTTTTGCAAAGATCGGTTTATCTTTTAGGTAGTCATCGGTAATACCGTGAACTGCAATTGCTTCTTGCGGGACAGAGCGCTCAGGAAAAACATACTGATGATAGTTGTGATTTGTCAGGCGGCGTTTAATCAGTTCGACCGCACCAATCTCGATAATTCTGTCACCCTTGTGTGGGTCAAAACCAGTGGTTTCAGTATCTAATAGAATCTGACGCATTACAGCTCTCTTTACGGTAAAATAGTGAGCAATTATTTTAAAGCAAATACATTTCAAAATCTTGATTAAAGGGTAACTTATGAGAATTAAAAAAGGCAGTCGTGTAACATTCCACTATGAGCTACGTGATGAGAGTGGCGAAGTAATCGATTCTACCTTTGGTGAAGAGCCTATTATCTATATTCAAGGCGAAGGTGAAATTATTGAAGGGCTTGAGGCGTTAATGGATGGTGAAGAGCCTGGTTTTGAAGCCAAGGCGACCATTGAACCAGAGAAAGCTTACGGTGTTACTAATGAAGAGTTAGTGGTTTTTGCAGGGCCTGAGAACTTTGATGATGATGTTGAGATCGAAGTGGGTTCAACCGTAGAAACTGAAGATCCTGATGGAGAGACGATTGTTTTCCGTATTATTGAAGTGAGTGAAGATAAGGTTTACTTAGATGGAAACCATCCGCTGGCAGATCAAACACTGGACTACAAAATTGAAGTACTAGAAGTTCATTAATCATTTAGAGATAATCTGATTTGATAATATTTCAGTGAGATTAAGTTATAGCCAATAAAAAAGCCTCAATTGAGGCTTTTTTATTGGCTGTAATTTTTGTCCGTTGACTATTTTATTTTGCCACACTGCATATTGCTGGGTACTGAAACGGTCAAACGCTTTGGATCTGGTAGGTTTAAATCATCCATAATCTCAGAAAAGGCTTCTAAAGATTGGCCATTACCGATACGGCTATTGAAGCGTTTCTCTTCACCAATAGTTGATTGCGTAAATCCTTTGTAGTCGTGCGCGGGGTAAACAATGGTGTCATCAGGTAAGGCAAACAGTTTGTGGGTGATAGAGTGGTACATACTCTCATTACTACCCAGTTGAAAATCTGTACGTCCACAGTCACGTACAAATAGCGTATCTCCCGTAAATACTACTCCCTCAATTAGATAGCTAATATCAGTATTGGTATGACCTGGTGTGTGGAGTATTTTAATCTTTTGCATGCCTAGTGAATAGGCATCATCTTCTTTCGTTAGGATGTCTGCACACTTGGACTCTGAGTTTTCATGAACCACCACTTGTGCATTGGTTGCATCACGCAAAAGCCCAGCACCCGTAATATGATCTGCATGGATATGGGTTTCAAAGCAGTATTTAAGCGTTAAACCTAGTTCTCGAATCTGCTTAAGGTCACGATCAACTTGCTCTAAAACTGCATCAATAATGGCTGCTTCTTTAGTGCTTTCATCCCATATTAAATATGAGTAAGTCCATGTGTCATAATCAAATAGTTGACGAATTTTCATATTAAGTGCCCTATGGTTTGTTTGCTATAATATGAGACCCTTGCACGAGACCATAAACGAATAAAAATGGCTCATGCAAAGGTCTCAATGTATTTATTTATAGATTTTCATAAATCTTGCTTATGCAGTTATAAGTAAATAGTAGTAATATTATCGAATCATTATCCTTATATAAAGTTACCCCGTCAACTATGAAGCCCATTTCGTTTCCTACCCATAAAAATAATTTACTAGTATTGTTTGACGTGTGTTTAGTCAAAGACCGCTTTCATCTACAACAGTCATTAAATAAACTCGATTTCAAAACGCTAACAGAGTCAGATTTTGCTTGGATTAAATGGGCAGAGAAAATGCAGCGCTCTATTGAGACGGTTGTCTCTAGAAAGCTGACTGTACCAGCGATAAAGTACGATGAGTCTCTACCAGTTGCCGCCAAGAAGGACGAGCTGGTTCAGCTGATACGAGATAATCAAGTAGTGGTTATTGCAGGGGAGACGGGTTCAGGTAAAACCACACAAATTCCTAAAATATGTTTAGAAGCTGGGCAAGGGGTTCGGGGAAGAATCGGTTGTACCCAGCCAAGACGACTTGCCGCGCGTAGTGTCTCCGAGCGTATTGCCGAGGAGCTAGGCTCTTCATTGGGTGAGCTAGTCGGTTATCAGGTTCGTTTTCTCGATATGGTTAAACAGCACAGTTTGATTAAGGTCATGACTGATGGGATTCTGTTAGCAGAGGTGCAAAATGACCGTTTCTTAAGTCAGTACGACACCATCATTATTGATGAGGCGCATGAACGTAGTATCAATATCGATTTCTTACTGGGTATTCTTAAACAACTACTGCCTAAGCGCCCAGACTTAAAAGTCATTATTACCTCAGCAACGATTGATACCCAACGATTTGCTGATCATTTTACGATTAATGGCCAACGGCCACCAGTTGTAGAGGTCTCTGGCCGTACCTTTCCCGTTGAACTACGTTATAGCCCATTAGCAGCTTATGAAGATGATGCGGGTAATGAGATAGAGCAAGACATGACTATGGGTATTGCCGATGCGATAGACGAGTTATCGCATGAAGATCCTTTTGGTGATGTTCTGGTCTTTCAGGTCGGTGAGCGAGATATTAAAGAGACCGCTGAATTGCTGCGTAAACGTAATTTAAAAAATACTGAAATTGTGCCTCTTTATGCTCGTCTTTCAATGACCGATCAGCAGAAAGTTTTCAAAACCTCACAGAAACGCCGCATTATTTTAAGTACTAACGTCGCGGAAACCTCTTTGACGATACCTGGTATTAAGTATGTCATTGATCCAGGTCAGGTCAGAATCAGTCGTTATAGTGTGCGAAATAAAGTACAACGTCTACCGATAGAGAAAATCTCTCAAGCCTCTGCCAATCAGCGTAAAGGCCGTTGTGGTCGTGTCAGTGAAGGTATCTGTATTCGCCTATATGATGAGGAAAGCTTTAGCGCACGCCCTGAGTTTACCGATCCTGAAATCCATCGAACCTCTCTGTCATCGGTTATTTTGACCATGGCCAATCTTAGATTGGGTGATGTAAAACACTTCCCGTTTATAGAGGCACCTGCTGATAAATCGATTAATGATGGTTTTCGCCAACTGCATGAACTAGGTGCTTTAGATGAGCAACGTCGCTTAACCCCAGAAGGCCGCCAGATTGCCAAACTGCCGATTGATCCGAGTGTCGCTAAGATGGTCATTGAAGCGGAAAAGAATGGAGTTTTAGCTGAGGTCATTATTATTGCATCTGCCTTGAGTATCCAAGACCCGCGTGATATCAATCAAACAACCATGCAAGCAGCGAGAATTAAACATAAAGACTTTGTAGATGAACGCTCTGACTTTCTATTCTTCTTGAACCTTTGGCGATTTTATGAAGATAAGCGCCATCACTTAACGCAAAACAAATTGCGTAAGCTCTGTAAGACTAACTTCCTCTCCTATATGCGAATGAAAGAGTGGCATGAGTTAACCATGCAGCTTGAGCAGAGTCTAAAGCGAATCGGCATGAGAGTAGGTACGTTGCACCTCTATGAAGAGGTGAGAAATATCAATAAGCAAGGCATTGAGAGTGATGAGGTCAAAGAGCATTTAAGTGACCTACATAGTGTTGCCGTGCATAAATCTCTGCTGGCGGGTTTACTTGGTAATGTTGCTTTACGTGATGATGACAAATCCTATATGGGCGCGCGTGGTACTAAGCTATTCATACACCCAAGTTCAACCCTGTTTAAACGTAAACCTAAATGGATGTTGGCGGGGGAGTTGGTTGAGACTACCAAACTCTATGCACGCAATAATGCTGCGATTGATATCAGTTGGGTAGAGGGCATTGCCAAACATCTTATTAAGCACAGTTATAGTGATCCACACTGGCAGAAGAAAAATGGTCAAGTAGGGGGTTATGAGTCAATTACCCTATATGGTCTGCCAATAGTCAGTCGCCGCCACTGTAATTACGGACCGATTAATCCAGTAGAGTCGCATAAGATTTTTATCCGTCATGGCTTAGTAGAAGGTGAGCTATTTTCTAAGGTGAAGTTTTTTGTGCATAACCAGAAGCTCGTTCAGAAGATCGAGAAGTTAGAGCACAAATTACGTCGTCCAGACTTCTTGGTTGATGATGAGGTGCTCTACCAGTTTTATGATGAACGCCTACCCAAAACGATCTATAGTAAACCCGCTTTTGAGAAGTGGGTTAAGAAGATGGAGCAGGTATCTCCTGAGAAACTAGAAGCGCTATTCCTAACGGAAGACGATTTGATGAAGCAGCAGGCCAATGCTTCTCTGTTGAATGATTTCCCAGATCAAGTACAGTTGACCAATCAACTGAATTTTAGTGTCGACTACCATTTTGAGCCTGGAAAGAAGTGTGATGGTCTAATTTATCACCTACCACTTTCTAGTTTGAATTTAGTTAAGACTGCAGACTTTGAGTGGTTAACGCCAGGCCTGTTAAAAGAAAAAACTACCTTCTATATCAAGTCCTTACCTAAGCTACTTAGAAAGCAGTTTATCCCTGCACCACAGTATGCCGATCTTGCGCTGACAGAAATATCTGCGCAAAAGTCATCGGCTGGCAGAAAAGAGTCTTATATAAATCAGTTGATCTGGGCGCTCAATAGACGTGCCAATCAGAAAGTCTCTGCGCAAAACTTTACCGAGATAGAGCTGCCTGAACACCTGATGCCTTTCTTTATCCTGCAAGATGAAAAGGGCAAACAGATTGCCGAAGGTAGTGATCTGGATGAGCTTAAATCTCAATATCAACATCTAGTCGATGCCAAAATTCAGCAGCATCAATCTAAGAAAAAAGTCAGTGAAAAGGTCGTGTCTGCTTGGGACTTTGGTGATCTAGCAGACTCACAAAAGATCAAAAGTCACGGTGTTGAGATGGTCGCTTATCCAGCACTACATCAAAAGGGTGAGCAGATTGTCTTAGAGCTAAATGGCGATCAAGAATCTGCGACGGACTGTCATGCTAAAGCCGTTTTGGCACTGATTAGATTAGGCCTGCAAGACAAATTGAAGTACCTACAGAAAAAGCTACCGCTACAGAAAGCCTGTCTCTGTTATGCACCCTATGGCACCTGTCAGGATCTCACCAGCCAAGTGATTGACCGAGCATTGAATCAGCTCATTCCACAACCAGAGTTGATTCGTCAGCAAATCCAGTTTGAAGAGACACTAGCATTGGTTCGTTTACAGTGGATAGAGACTGCGCAAGCCATCTCTAAACAGGTTAATGAGATTTTTACCCTACATCAGAACGTTGCTAAGCGAGTAAGAGGCAAGGTCAACCCACGTTGGCTAGCGTCAGTCTCCGATATTCAACAGCAGCTAGATGGTCTAATATCAAAAGACTTTGTCAGGCTTACACCTGAACTCTGGTTTAAACAGCTATCACGCTATCTAAAAGGACTTGAAACGCGTTTAGAAAAACTTGATCAAGATCCAAGTAAAGATCAGTTAGCCATTAGACAGATACAACCTGTGTTGAAGGATTATGAGTTTTTGTCAGTGGATAGTGCTTATAGCGATAGAGCGGATGTTATTGAGATTAGATGGTTGATAGAGGAACTAAGGATTTCACTGTTTGCGCAACCGATGAAGACAATTAAACCCATATCAATCAAACGCATAGAGAAGTTAATAAAGTTACTTTAGTCTTTTCTCAAACGGCCCCTAAGCACACCTCTTCCTCGTTAAAAACGGTCACAGATGTTGCAAAACATCTTGATGTAAGCCGTAAAACTTTATCTAAAGTTCTTAATGCTAGAGGCTCTGTAACGCCAGAAATGGTAGTGCGTCTTGAATTAGCTTTTGGCAAACCCTCCGCAGATCACTGGCTTCGTTTACAGAATGCACATGATTTATGGCAAACAAGGCAGGCACAAAAATCATTACATGTTTCGCCCTATAATTTCCAAACAGTGTAATGCGCCTTAATGATCGATGGGGGGCGAACTCAATTATTTTTGTCTTTTTGAAAATTGTTAAGCTTTGAAGCGATGAACATTCTATTTAAAACAATCGAGTTTGTATTTCTATAGCTATATTTGACATAATTATTTCCTTCCGTCTAGTAAAAAATCCTATACTTGTTCTTGATCTAATTCTTTACTCAACAACTTTAAAAAGGCATCAAAACGTTATGGCACCCGAATCAAAGAAAAGCTTCCCGTTGTGGGCGAAATGGCTGATTTCTATTATCATCTTTAGTGCGGCAGCTGTTTTGATAGTGAAGCAACTACCTGGTGGGGGTGCTTTTTCTACTGATTTAACACGGATTGGTCAGGGGCAACCTGCAATGGTCGTGGTTTATGATGTTAACAGCTTGGATGGAAAGCAGGTAATGGAGTTACTAGAGGATCTGCGTGGTGAATATAAGGATCGTGTTCAATTTCTCGTAGCAGATCTTGGTACTCCAGATGGCCGAAGTTTTGCAAGGCATTATAAAGGGGTAAGTGGTAGTGTGATTGTGCTCAAAGCTGATGGTTATCACATGCGTACGATGCACCGACCTGAAAGCACTGCATTGCTGCATCAAGTTGTGAGGGGTGCTTTAGCGACTCAAGTCTCACAATAATTGTGATCAAGGGTTAGACTCGATTGATTTCTATGCTTAATGGGTAGTTACAAAAAGTAGAGTAAGATTAATTACTCTAAATCTCAAGCTACAGAATTAATACTCCCTCCAAGCTAAAAAACACCCAAACAGGTTTTTTTTGCCAACTCCATCTCATAACGTGATTAAATGGCTCTGTTCTTCACACCTCAAATACTGTTTTGCGAAATGGACAGGGGGGGGGTAGTTCGTGATAATTCGTAATAAAGAATCTTTCAATTCTAAGGATATAAAAATGGCAAACATCTTAAAAAGCCGACCACTGGTACAAGTCTCTTTTTTAGCATTAAGCTCTCTCTCTGTTTTGATGGCGGGTTGTTCTGGTGACAGTGATGATGGCGCTAAAGCCATTGAACAGGTTTCGGCTAATAATACGATGGATGTTAAGCAGCCTGTTGCAACTGCTGCGCCGAAAGCGAGCTTACAAACGGAACTGCCTGTTGCGGCGATGAGTGCGCCTGCTGCTGTAGAAACGCCAGAAAGTAACATAAACAAAATGGTAGAAGCAATTCAGGAGTCTACTAAGGTTGCTGTGGCAGTAGCCTCTGATAATGCCGATAAGGTCACTACGAATGTAAATACCCGAACGGGTAAAGAGATCTTTCCTATCTGTGCGGGTTGCCATGGAGGACATGGAGAGGGGGGTATTGGCCCAAGGTTATATGATCAGAAATCTGTAGATTTAGTGGCTAAATTAACGCGTTATAAGGCGGGTGAGCAGCTTGGGCCTATGTCGGCTATGATGAAACCGATGGCAAAAACCTTGAGTGAAGAAGAGATGGTTTCGGTTGCGGAGTATGTGGTTACGCTTAAGTAGTTAATACTTAAAGCAGGTGAGTGTTTTCCAGTTTTTCAATTTTAAAGTGGCAAAAAACGGCTTTGATGCCGTTTTTTTGTCTGAGTTTTTAACTTAAGATTTTTTGTACCTACCCCAGTTTGCTTTGGATTTTATATAGAGTTCTTCTACTTTGGTTCTTGCCCAAGGGGTCTTACGCAGAAAGGTCAGGCTGGATTTAATGCTGGGATCACTTTTAAAGCAGTTGATTGGAATTAACTCTGCCAACTTATCCCAACCGTAATTCTCTTCTAGCTCAGTGACAATGGTTTTCAGCGAGAGGCCGTGTAGAGGGTCTTTTGGATGTTGTCTTTCTTCTGGAGATTGGCTTTTGGGGGTGCTTGCTGAGTCACTCTGAGTCATTGTCTTGGCTTGCCTTTGATTGCTTTGAATTGTCTGCATAGGTTTTTTTTGCAGTTTAGCGGTTTTTTGCTTCTATCCATTGTGCCATATATTGAGTACTTTTGTGGTGATGGTGATTTAACATTGCACCGATGAAATTACTTTGACGGTGCTCCGGAAGGCATTGTGTGATTGTGTGTAGTTGGCCTAGAAAATCTTGTTGTCTCTGCTTTGGTTGAATATAGCGTGTTTTAACGGTGTTAAAACCAACTGCTTGTGCCTTTAACCAAGCCTCCTCATTTTGGTAAAGCTTAATGGCTGCTTGCGCAAAGTCTTGGCTACTATTGGCAATTGTGCCAGGCCACGTCTGATGGTCATCATGAGTGGCATCTAGGTTTTGCATAGATTCCACACCAATAGACGTTGTAATGCTTGGAGTGCCACAGATCATCGCCTCGGCTAGTTTTCCCTTAATGCCTGCACCAAAACGAAGAGGGGCTAAGCAGACTTTAGCTCTACCAATTACCTCAAAAGCATCCTCTGCCCAACCAAGGACTTTAAAGCCTTGTTTGTCATTATGCAGTTGTGTGGCTTTTTTGGGTGGATATGATCCGTAGATATGCAGTTCTGCATTAGGTAGTTTCTGGCGTATCAGCGGCCATATCTCCTGTTTTAACCATAACACCGCATCCCAGTTGGGCTCGTGTCTAAAGTTACCGATGGTGACAAAGTGCTGACGTTGTTCAAAAGCTAAGTTGGCTTTTTCTGCCAGTTCTGCGGGATAGCAAAAAGGCAGGTAGCAGAGTTGTTGAGCTGGTACTTGAAACTGCTGTTGTAATAGTGCCATTTCAAACTCTGAGATCATGAGGGTTAAGTCACAACGAAAAATGGCGGCAATTTCACGCTTGGCCAAATCTGATTTACTCATCTCATTAAAGAGCAATGTAGGATCGTGTAAAGGGATCTGTTCAAGATCGGTTTGATCGACTGGCTGCTTTAGATAATCTTTTACCATCTGCTGTCTAACGGACCTTAGGCTGTGGAGGTCTTCGGTGTTGAGTACTCTGGTAGCATTAGGCACTTGTTTCTCAATACGCCAACCAAATTGCTCTTCCATCATAAAGCGGTCAAAAATAACCAAGTCTGGTTGCAGCTCGGCTACAAATGCATCAAAGCTTGAGTTGTTAAGTTCAATAGACTGTTCTGTGATGTCTAAAGCGGATAGATCAACACGATGCTCGCCTAGTCTAGAGGGGCTGGCAAAGGTGATCTGCCATGTCTCTGCTTGAAACAGCGAGATTAACTGCATCATGCGTGTACCAGCGGCAGAGGAGTTGGGCTCAGGCCAGACGTAGCCAATAATAAGCAGTTTTTTAGTGGGCATCGGTGGGTGGTTATCCGTTTTGGCTGTATTGTTTGGTGACTATTTTAATCTTATCCATGATGATTATTGTGTCAATTTTTTAATGGCTAAAACTCAGTTAAAAACATACGCGCTGCTTTGCCTTGAATCTTAAAATATTGTCTATATGATTGTATGAAAGTAAGCAAAACAAAATAACAGGAAATAGATAGATGAAAAAGGCTTTAAATTTAGCGCTTAGCACAGTATTGTTAGGTGTGGTGACTGTGCCAGTACAAGCATCATGGTTAAGTGATGCGTGGCAAGGTACTAAAGAGGTGGCCTCTTCTACTTGGGATTCTACCAGTGATAAAGCAGTAGAGTTAAAAGACGATGCAGCAGATTCTGAAGTGTTGGATGATGTTAAAAAGTTGGGTGAAGCGGATACTTATCGAAAGGCTTGGGAAGGCATTAAAGAGAGTGCGAGCAACCCTTCTGAAGTCTCTAGAGATGAACATGGCCTTTTTGATGAGTAAAGTTTTTGAACAGGGGGGGGGTAAATGAATACTCAAGTGATTAAGATAGTTTTAGCAATAGGGCTTGTTTTAGGTCTCACCGCGTTAACAGGTTGTGAGAAAGTAGCAAATAGTGCCAAGAATTTACAGTCTGACTGGCTTGGTTTGGATCGTAAAGTAGAGCTTTATAGTTGTATGACGGGTAAGTTGATTAAGTCATATAGGGGGGATGTTCGTATTAATCCAGAAGATATTAATGGTACCTCTCTGCTGATCAATGGTAAAAAACTCCATACCAATTTATGTTTTGTTATCGCTGAAGTGGGTGTTAAAGAAGAAGTGCTTTCGAGCTTACCTTAAAGTGAATCAATCGAATAAAAATACGCTTAATAGAGCGAATTTTGATATGATTCTTCCATTATTTTATAGAGTTAAATTAAGTCACAATGAATAGCGTTAAATTTAAGCAAGCAGGTTTAAGAAGACTTCTTTTAGTAGTAGGCGTTGCCTTGCTATCAGGTTGTTCGACGATTGATAGCAGTGTCGATAGCGTAGGCAGTGGAATGGTGTCTGCTGGCGACAGTTTACAATCCCTAACGGGCAATGTTCAAACGAAGAAAATGAATGAAAAAACCTTTCATCTGACTGAGTTTTATCATGAGCCTGTGACTACTTTTGATAGCTGGTCTCTGCGTTCAAAAGCGCGTGAAGTTTGCCCTGGTGGTTATGTCTATGACAGTCGCCAAGCACTTAAGATGGGCAAGTTTGCTGATACACATAGTGAGTGTGCCAATGACGCGAGTTGTGGTTATGCTTTAGAGTGGCGTATAAGATGTGAAGATGTCCCTTATGAGCCATTTAGTCTATTTGGTAAAACCTAACATTATGAGTGATCCGAGCAGATCAGGAGCTGGTCAGAACAGGTCATAATCGGTCATAAGTTGTAAAAGCCACATAATATTGATGTGGCTTTTTTTTTAAGTTTTTAGAGTCATCAGTTTACTGTCTAGTGGCGGTATCAATCCTTTAAGGAAAGCGTGCTTATATGGTACTAAAGCATTATATTTGGTTATTTACCGTCGCTATTTTTGCCATTTGGCAGTCTACTCAAATTACCTATTGGTCAGACTCTATTCGTACGATCATTATCTCAATGCCCTATATCGTTGTTGCTTTAGGCGTATTTATCACCTTGTGGTTAAATCGTATTCAGCCGTTGTTGATTCTGCTTTGTATTGGTGCTGTAAACCTGATCTTGCTCTACTTTGTACCTTCTTCTGAAGCGAATTTAATGGGCTCTGTTCTATTTCCCGCATTAAGTGTTTTACTGCCTTTAAATTTAGTGATATGGATTTGGTTGCCTGAGAAGGGTGTCTACAATAAAGCCTATGATGGTTTTGTTGTAACGCTGCTTCTATTGCAGGCGGCCTTGATCTACTGGTTAGTGACTGAATTGCCTTTCCAGTGGGTTGAGTATATTAGTGCACCAATTATGCCCGATACCCCTTACCTTAATCTGCCATTTGCAGGCGGTTTAATGTTTTTAATCGCGGGATTCTTTTTGTCTATTAAGCTAAAAGGTAAGTCATTTAAAGTGCTCTATCATGCAGTTATCTTTGTGCTTATCTTAATGGCCTATGGTTTGAATTTAGTTTTTGAGCAGGGGGTGTTGGCCTGGATCTCAACCTTTGCCGCTATTATTATCATATTATCGGTGGTCTTTGATTCACATCACATTGCCTATACTGACGAGCTTACTGGGCTTTATGGACGTAGAGCTTTAATGGAAGCTTTTTTAGGGCTAGGACGAAAGTATGTTTTGGCGATGGTCGATATTGACCATTTTAAAAAGTTCAATGACAGTTATGGTCACGATGTTGGAGATGATGTTCTACGCAGAGTGGCCACGGTCTTAAATAGCGTTTCAGGCGGTAAAGCCTATCGTTATGGGGGTGAGGAGTTTACGCTGCTCTTTACAGGTAAAACGGTCGAAGAGGTGATGCCTGAACTAGAACATCTGCGTGCTGCGGTTGCTGCTGAGGAACTAGAGTTTAAGTGCGATGGTAAGTTAGTACAGACCAAAGTGACCATTAGTGTGGGGGTCGCGGTATCTGGTAAAGAATTTAAAACTGCAATGGATGTTTTGAAGTATGCGGATGAAGGTCTGTATGTCGCTAAAGAAGCGGGACGTAATATGGTGGTTGAGAGTGGTACAAACCCTAAAAAAGAACCCGCTAAAGCTGTAAAACGTAAGCCTGCTGTTAAGAAAGTGGCAAAGACAGCGGCAAAGAGAACAACAAAGACAACGGCCAAGAAAAAGCCCGTACCAAAAGGATAAATGACATGACCGACCAAGGAATCAATAAACATCCTTTACTAACGGTGACTGAGGCAAGTGATATTGAGATCTCCTTCAAGCTAGCATTGCTAGATGGTACCGTTGTTGAGGAGACGCAAGGCGATGAGACGTTAAGGTTTACTTTAGGTGATGGTACTTTTGTTCATAAGCTAGAAGAGATGTTAGTGGGGTTGGAGTTAGGCACAACCGCTAAACTGACCCTATCACCAGAGCGTGCTTTTGGTCTGTCAGACCCTAATAACTTTCAAGAGATGCCGCGTAGTGAGTTCCCTAAAGAGATGGATTTAGAACCTGGTTTTGTGATTGGTTTTAATACACCAACAGGGGAAGAGATCCCTGGTACGGTGCATGAGATTAAGGATGAGTCGGTTGTTGTTAATTTCAATCACCCTTTAGCAGACGTAACGGTTCAATTTACGGCCACAATTAAAGCAATTCACAATGAGTCTTAGTAACCAGTCTGAGTAATTAGTCAGACGACTCATTAGCCTGCTTGTCTTTAAACTCTTGCATATGAGCTTGGCTACAAAAAGCATCATCACCTTCATGGTAAGCGCTTGATTCAGGTAAGTGTACACTGCAGAAGGCACATTTCACCATCGTTTCTGGACGACTCTGGCTAGAATCCTCTAAATGACCTTCTGCCTCGCGTAGCTTGCTACGAATCTCAATAATCCGATTTAATACAAACCGAATGATCAGAAAAACGAGTACAACAAGTAGTAAAAAAACAATAGCTCTCATAGGTTTCCCTTGGTTATCTTTTAAATATATTACGGTTATCTATTGGCTTTTATAAATATTGAGCAGGGGGGGGGAGCCAATAAGTAGATATAAAGCCGATTATACAGCGTTTTCTATCTGAATTAGTGATGCAATTTTCCTCTAAAAATCATACAATAAAAGCAATTTTTATCTTTTAATTCATCTTATCAAAATCCTGAGTCGTTGCTGATTAAAATCACAGCTTCAGGTAGATGTTGGAGACACTTCTTTACATGAATTTACACGAATATCAGTCTAAAGCGCTTTTTGCCGAATATGGCATTGGGGTTCCTAAAGGTTATCTTATTACTCAACTGAATGAGTTGGATACCGCATTAAACAGCATTGACAGTGATGGTTGGGTGGTTAAAGCTCAAATCCATGCGGGCGCACGTGGTAAAGCGGGCGGTGTTAAGCTGGTTAAGACACGTGAAGAAGCCGCTCAAGTTGCTGGTGAACTGTTAGGGAGTTCTTTGGCAACTATTCAGACAGCGGGCAAGAAGTTGCCAATTAACAGTTTGTTAATTGAAGAAACTTTGGCCATTGAAGATGAGCTATATTTAAGTTTAGTGATTGATCGTGTCACACGCACGCATACCTTTGTAATCTCTGCTGCAGGTGGAATGGATATCGAAGAAGTGGCTGAAACGTCTCCTGAGAAAATCCTATCTATTCATATTGATCCTACCGTTGGGGTTATGCCTTACCAGTGTCGTGAAGTTGGATTTGCTTTAGGCCTTAAGGCGGAAGCTTTTAAACAGATCGGATCACTGATGAAGCAGTTCTACCAGTTGGCTTTGGATAAGGATGTCTCTCAAGTGGAGATTAATCCTTTGATCCGTACAGCAGACAATAAGCTGATCGCTTTAGATGCGAAGGTCAGTATTGACTCTAATGCATTGTATCGCCAGCCTGCTTTGGTTGAGATGCGAGATTTCTCTCAAGAAGATGAGCGTGAAGCGAAAGCCTCACAAAATCAGCTGAACTATATCGCATTAGAGGGTGATATTGGTTGTATGGTGAATGGGGCAGGGCTAGCAATGGCCACGATGGATCTAATTAAGTTAAATGGTGGTGAGCCTGCAAACTTCTTGGATGTTGGTGGGGGAGCAACGCCTGATCGTGTCTCTGAAGCATTTAAGTTGATCTTATCCTCATCTGAAGTGAAGTCGATTTTAGTTAATATCTTTGGTGGTATTGTCCGCTGTGATCTGATCGCAGAAGGGATTATTCAAGCGGTACAAGAGGTGGGTTTAACCATTCCGGTTGTGGTTCGTTTAGAAGGGACTAATGTTGAGCTAGGCCGAGAGATTTTAGCGCAAAGTGGTTTAAGAATTATCACCGCAGATGGTTTGGCAGACGCCGCAGCGAAAGTTGTAGAAGTAGCAGGGAAGTAATAATGAGCATTTTAATTGATAACGACACTAAAGTAATTTGCCAAGGATTTACGGGTAAACAGGGTTCTTTTCACTCTGAACAAGCGATCTCCTATGGTACAAAAATGGTCGGAGGCGTCACGCCAGGTAAAGGTGGACAGACACATCTAGAGCTACCCGTTTTTAATACCGTTAAAGAGGCCGTAGAACAGACGGGTGCAGAAGCATCAATGATCTATGTACCGCCCGCTTTTGCCGCAGATTCAATTATCGAAGCGATTATGGCTGGGATTAAAGTTATTACCTGTATTACGGAAGGGATTCCTGTTGCAGATATGCTGACGGTACGTGCGGTTTTAGATAAGTCAGAAGCCTATTTAATCGGGCCAAACTGCCCAGGTTTAATTACGCCAGGCGACCATGATAATGGTTGTAAGATAGGTATTATGCCAGGGCACATTCACCTACCTGGTAAGATCGGTGTAGTGTCTCGTTCTGGTACGCTGACCTATGAAGCTGTTCACCAGACAACTCAGAATGGCTTAGGTCAATCAACTTGTGTTGGGATCGGTGGTGATCCCATTCAAGGTATGGACTTTATTGACTGCTTAGAACTTTTTCAAAATGATCCGCAGACTGAAGGGATTATTATGGTCGGTGAGATAGGTGGTCAGGCTGAAGAAGATGCGGCTGAATTTATTAAAGCACATGTGACTAAACCTGTTGTTGCTTATATCGCTGGAGTCACTGCTCCGGCTGGAAAACGCATGGGTCATGCGGGTGCCATTGTGAGTGGTGGTAAAGGCACAGCAGAAGCAAAATTTGCAGCACTAAAATCTGCGGGTGTGACGATCGTTGCATCTCCTGCTGATTTGGGCGAGGCGATGTTAAAAGCACTTTAAGTAAGTTGCTTTTACAGGTTCAAAAATTGATTAATCAGATAAGAGATCCACTTTTATGACGCAGAATGTAATTGTCGTAATGGCTCAAATAGATCCAGTTGTTGGAGATATTTCAGGTAATGTAACGCGTATTATTGAAGCCGCGGAAGCCGCTAAAAAAAGTCATAATGCCGATATAGTTGTTTTTCCTGAGATGACCATTACGGGATACCCGCCTGAAGATTTATTGCTGAGAGAGGGGCTTTATCCAAAGGTCAATAAAGCGCTTTCAGATATCGCTTTAGCGATGACAGATATTGTTTGTGTCATTGGCTATCCAATGAAGGATGATCTGGGTGAGCGCTTTAATATGGCTGCTTGGATAGCCGATGGCATGATTCAAGCCAGTTATATGAAGCAAAACCTGCCTAACTATAGTGTATTTGATGAACGTCGCTATTTTGATGCGGGTAATCAGCCTTGTGTGATGGAGTATAAAGGCATCCGTTTTGGTCTATTAATCTGTGAAGATATTTGGAAGATAACACCCTGCACACAAACAAGAGATGCAGGGGCGGATATTATCCTAACCTTAAATGCATCACCATTTTCACAAGAGAAACATAAAGATCGTATTCAAACTGTTGCACGTCGTATCGATGAAATTAAAACCCCAATTATCTATGTAAATCAGGTCGGTGGTCAGGATGAGTTGGTCTTTGATGGCGGCTCTTTTGCGATCAGTGCGGATGGGGATGTTTGTGTTCAAAGCCCTGAGTTTGCCACTGCTTTAACCCCTGTTCATTTAATGAAACAGTCTGACTCTGTGGTGATGTTACCAGGTGAACAGGCTGATTTATTCCATGATGAAGCGCGAGTCTATCAAGCACTGATTATGGGCGTTAAAGACTATGTTGCTAAGAATGGTTTTCCTGGCGTTCTACTAGGACTGTCGGGCGGAATTGATTCCGCCTTAACGCTTGCGATTGCGGTTGATGCACTAGGTGCAGATAAGGTAGAAGCGGTGATGATGCCGTTTAGATATACCGCAGATATGAGTAAAGAGGATGCTGCTGAACAGGCTAAATTACTGGGGGTTAAGTATCAGTCGATTTCAATTGAAGCCAGTTACTTAGCTTTTGAATCTGCGTTGTCAGAGACTTTTGCTGGGACTGAATCTGATATTACCGAAGAGAATTTACAGGCAAGAATTAGAGGAACCATCTTAATGGCGATCTCTAATAAAACGGGCAAGATGGTGCTGGCAACCAGTAATAAGAGTGAAGTTGCTGTTGGCTACTCCACTCTTTATGGTGATATGGTGGGTGGTTTTTCACCTCTTAAAGATGTGCCTAAAACGCTGGTTTATCGTCTGGCAGAGTACCGCAACAGTGTGTCACCAGCGATTCCAGAGAGAGTGATTATGCGACCACCTTCAGCAGAGTTGCGTCCTGATCAGGTGGACCAAGACTCTCTACCTGATTATGATATTTTGGATGCAATTATTAAGGCTTATGTAAAGCTTGATAAGTCACCGGAAGAGATTGTTGAATTAGGCTATCCTGAGTACGAAGTGCGTCGTGTGATTCGCATGATTGATCGAAGTGAATATAAGAGACGTCAAGCAGCACCAGGTATCAAAATTACCCAACGTGCTTTCGGGCGTGATAGACGTTATCCGATGACAAGCCATTATGTAGAGTAAATTTTTCTTAGTTTAGAGTGGTTTTATTCATATTTAGAAATACCATAAAAAAGCCTGCTGATCAGATGATTAGCAGGCTTTTTTGTTGGACAATATTAGAGATCTTTAGATTTTTATTTAGAGACGCCTTCAAAGAACTCTGTTATTGATTGCCACCAGCTTTTATTGCTCTTTTGAGCAGGGGGGGTATCTGTAGACTCAGCTATAGGAGAGGTCTCTTCTGTTGTTGAGTTAAGATCATGAACGCTTCTGATATCAGCCATCACTTCGGGCATTTTCAGCTTTCCATAGGCCATTTCTAACATGGTTAATGTATCCAGCGTCACAGAAGAACGAGGATAGTTCTCTAAAATATATCGACCACGGTTTACGGCGGCTAAATAAGCTTGTCTTTTAAAGTAAAACTGAGCTACTTGTAGTTCGTGACGTGCCATCTGGTTACGTAAGATAATCAGTCTCTGGCTTGCTTTTGAAGCAAATTCACTCTGTGGGAACTTATTTAATACATCGCTGTAGTAGCGGAAAGCTCTAACGGTTGCTGTACTGTCACGTGAAGCGGGATCGGTTATAAACTTATCCAACCAGCTTTGGTTAACAGAGTCTGCTGCCAGTGCTTTTAAATAGTATGCATAAGCAATACTTGGATGTTTAGGGAACAGACGAATAAATTCATCCAATTCAATAATAGCCGACTCATCTTCATCATATTTATAATAGGCGTAAGCGAGCTCTAAATAACTCTGCTCTGCATAGTCACCGTAAGGATAGAAAGACTTTAGTTTTTCATAACTTGCAATAGCGGCATCCCAGCGTTGCTCCTCAAAAGCCGTGGTTGCAACATCATAAAATTCATCGACAGTTTTTTCAGAATCTAGCTTTGGAGCCAGTGCAGAGAGGGTTGAGCAACCTTGTAAACTAAAGGTTGTAATTAACAGGGCGGATAACAGCGTTTTTTTCATGTTTCTTAGGTACAATATGCATTAATCGAAATTGATACGATTGTATCATACTTAAAGAAACTCCAATCACATGACCTTTACATAATTGCTTTATTTACTAGAGCGG
The DNA here is from genome assembly GCA_033238645.1 of Thiomicrorhabdus sp. GTDB lineage: Bacteria > Pseudomonadota > Gammaproteobacteria > Thiomicrospirales > Thiomicrospiraceae > Thiomicrorhabdus. Next base: position 15,817 of record BQXR01000005.1, on the reverse strand, counting down.
TTGTAGGGCGAAATAGATATTAAGGTTATTCAATTGAATAAAGAAACATTAACAGCAACCATTTCCCATAGTGCTCTGGGTGATCGATTAGATATCGCGATAGTACCACTATTTTCTGAGTATTCCAGAAGCCGAATCCAGCAGTGGATAAAAGATGGCAATGTGAAAGTTGATGGTGAGGTTTGGACTAAGCCTAAGCAGCCTGTTTTAGGTGGCGAAGAAGTAGAGCTTTTAGTTGAGATTGTCAGTGATCTAAATGCACCTGCTCAAGATATTCCAATCAATATTGTCTATGAGGATGATGCAGTCATGATTATCAATAAGCCTGTTGGTATGGTTGTTCACCCAGGTGCTGGTAATCCAGATGGCACCTTAATGAACGCATTGCTTCATTATAATCCTGTATTAAGAGACGTGCCACGTGCAGGGATTGTCCATCGTTTAGATAAAGACACTTCTGGTTTGATGGTGGTTGCAAAAACAATTCCTGCACAAACTAATTTGGTTGATCAACTTCAGCGTCACGATGTTGAAAGAATCTATGATGCGGTTGTGGTTGGTAAGTTGTCGGCTGGTGGTACGGTTGATGAGTTGATTGGCCGTAGTCCAAAAGATCGTACTAAAATGGCCGTTCTAAAGTTTGGTGGCAAAGAGTCCGTTTCTCACTATCGTGTTCTAGAGCGTTTTAGAGATTACACGCGTATTCGTGTAAAACTTGAGACAGGGCGTACGCACCAAATTCGCGTGCATATGGCCTTCTTGGGCTATCCGTTAGTCGGTGATCAGGTCTATGGTAAGCGTTTTAGAATGCCAAAGAAGATGATGGAAGAGTTTGTTGATTATCTGCGTAACTTTAAGCGCCAAGCGCTGCATGCGGGTGCACTGAGTTTTACTCATCCTGTTACAGGGCGAATAATGAAGTGGAAGGCGGAGATGCCTGACGATATGTTTGAGCTGATTGATGTTCTACGTGAAGATGTTGAAATTTTTGAGTCGAAAATGAAAGGTGATGATGGTTTTGACTATGATTATGGTGTTGAGGTTCAATTTGTGACTGATGAAGATATTCCTGATTAAATTAGCTTTAATCGCAAGGAAGTGGCAATACTAATGTTTATCTTGCCTAACTGGCCTGCTCCAGCCCATATAAAATCTTACGCTACCACCCGTCAAGGTGGGGTGAGCCAACTCCCTTATGACACATTTAATTTAGCACTTCATGTTGGAGACAATCCTCATGATGTCGCCACGAATCGTCAGCGCCTTACTGAGCTGGCACACCTCCCTTCGGAACCCTTCTGGCTAGATCAGCAGCATACTGATCATGCAATTCAGCTTATCAATTTTGTACCCGAAAGGGGCATAAAAGTAGGGGGGGGGATCCCACCTTTAGCTGATGCATCATGGACAACTAAAGAAAATTTAGTCTCTTTGGTGATGACCGCAGATTGTCTACCCATCTTAATCACGAACCAATCAGGAACAGTGGTATCTGCGATTCATGCAGGGTGGAAAGGTTTACAGAAGGGGATTGTGAGTAAAACCATTGCTGAATTTAGGGGTAAAGAAGGCTGCCAGCCTGAGCAGTTAATGGCTTGGATTGGCCCTGCAATCAGTGTTAAACACTTCGAAGTCGGGCAAGATGTTTTAGACGCATTTGTTTTAAGGGATATTGCTAACAGAGACTTTTTTATGCCAATTGAAGGAAAAGAGGGCAAGTATCTAGCAGACCTACCAGGGATTGTGACTAAGGAGTTGAATGGCCTAGGTGTATCTGCTGTCTATGGTGGAGATCACTGTACCTACGATGATGAGCAGTTTTTTTCTTACAGGCGCTCAGGTCGAACAGGACGAATAGCATCATTTATTTGGATTGAGCCGCTTTAAAATTGAATCATCTTAAGGTTGTATTGCCTTAAGATTAGATTCAACCTTATAGTAAAAGGTGACTAAGCCCCGCCTTTAAAGTAAAGCTCTGCCTTTTCAACATTGTCAGGAAGCCCTGTAATAACGATACTATCGTTCTCCTTAAGAAGCGTATCATCAGATGGATTTTCTCCACGCACTTGTCCACGTTTAATCGCTTTAATGCTGACTTTTAGCTTCTCTATATCAATCTCTTTTAAGCGTTTGCCAACCACAAAAGAGCTCTCATCTAAAGGAATGCTGTGAATAATATGTTTCATAATCTGGTGGTTTTTCAGCATATTAGTATCTTCACCAGGATAGAAATTCTCTAATAGTTGATAGCGATCTTGACGAATGCTGCGGGTTAATCTCAAAACTTTTCGAGGAGGGTGTCCGAGCATAAGAAGTAAGTGTGACGCTAGCATAATGCTTGATTCAAATGTATCAGGAATAACCTCTGTCGCACCTGCTGCAATTAAGTCATTTAGATTCTGATCGTCCTCAGTTCTAATCAGGATAGGAATATCAGGGTTGATTTGACGAATTGTTTTGATGATTTTAATAGAAGAGTGAAGATCACTAAACGTAATCATGACTACCTTGGCCTTCTCTAGAGCCGCCGCTTGTAAAATAGTCTGTTTACCAGCATCACCATAATATACATTTTCTCCTGCATTATGGGCTTCGTTTACACGAAGGATGTCCATATCTAAAGCCAGAAAACGCTGGTTAGAGAAGTGTAGCAAGCGACCTACTGTCTGACCAACACGCCCAAATCCACAGAGGATAACGTGATTTGAGAGGTGTTGAGTATCCATCTCAATTGTCTTCTCAATCTCCTGCTGGTTCTCTTTATAGGTTGTTGGGTGGAGGACTCTGGCGATACGACCATTGAACTTAACTAAAAATGGAGAGATTGACATGCTTAAAACAGCCGCCGTTAATAGAATATTACCGTTCTCTTCAGGCAGTAAGTTGTAGGTGAAAGCAAGCGTGATAATCACTAAACCAAACTCACCTACTTGAGAGAGTGATAGTGCAACACGGGTTGATACCCCTTGTGTTTTACCAAACAGGCGAGAGATTGAGTAGAGAATACTGCCTTTAATCGCAAAGATTCCTAGGGTAATTAAGATAACTAGCCAGAAGTGTTTAATGAGGATGTCAATGGAGATCAGCATCCCAACGGTAACAAAGAAGAGTCCCAGTAAGATGTCTTGGAAAGGACGAATATCGGACTCAATTTGATGACGATATTCTGTTTCGCTGAGCATCATGCCAGCTAAGAAAGCCCCTAACGTCATGGAAAGTCCCATCTCTTCTGTAAAGGCTGCGGCACCTAATGCAACGGTTAATACCGTTAAGGTAAACAGCTCTTGAGATTTTGCGGAAGCGACTTCATGAAATAGGGGTTTAAGCAGATATTTACCAATAAGGTGCATGATCAGTACAACTAAAACCCCTTTTAAAAAGGCAAATCCTAGTGTTGAGGCAAGCGCGTTTTCAGAGCCTGTACTTAGGGCAAGTGCTGGAATTAAAATCAGCAGGGGGATCGCCATAATATCTTGAAAGATCAGTATACCTACGGTAGAGCGACCATGCCTGGACTGTATCTCAGATTGTTCGGTTAACTGTTTAATCACAATGGCAGTAGAGGAGAGGGCAAAAGCACTTGCAATTACAATATTGGTATTCGTATCAAGGCCTGCAGCCCAACCAATGAGATAGACGACACTTCCAGTGGTGAGTACCTGCGCAGTACCTAGACCAAATACCTGTTTGCGCATAGAGATCATCTGTGAGATAGAAAACTCTAACCCAATGGCAAATAGTAAAAAGACAATACCAAATTCTGCAAGCAGGGAAATTGTCTCTTCCTTCTCGATAAAGCTGAAACCGTAAGGTCCAACAATCATTCCGACGATAATATAGGCCAGAATTGGTGGAAAGTGGAGTCGTCGAGAGACAGACACGGTAATGACGGCAATACCGAGTAGCAAGACAATCTGTAGAAGAAGGTGTTCGTTCACGAGTTTATTTAACCTGTTTTTATTATATATAGGGTCTAACTGTATCTTTTAAATCTGATGATAGTTATTTGTTCATATCAAAGCGCATGGATAGGTCTATCGCTTTAATGTGCTTAGTGATTGCCCCTGTTGAAATAAAATCAACTTGTGTATCCACTAGCTCTGAAAGGTGTTCTAGTTCAACATTGCCAGAAACTTCTAGCTTCGCTTTACGAGCAACTAAATCAACAGCTTTAGCCATCATTAGCAGCGTAAAATTATCGAGCATAATAATATCGGCACCCGCTTCTAAGGCTTGTCGAACTTCATCTAAATTTTCAGTTTCAACTTCAACGGTAATGTCAGGGTGGTTTTGTTTAGCTGTGGAGACGGCTTGCTGAATACTGCCTGCCGCCATAATGTGGTTCTCTTTGATTAAAATAGCATCGTAGAGTCCAATACGGTGGTTAGTTGCACCGCCACAAGCAACGGCATACTTCTGTGCTAGGCGTAGGCCTGGGATTGTTTTGCGTGTATCTAAAAGTTGGGTTCTTGAGCCTGCTAACTTGGCAACATACTGCGCGGTGACCGTTGCAGTTGCTGAAAAGGTCTGTAAAAAATTCAAAGCACTTCTTTCGGCTGTCAAGATATTACGAGCAGAACCAGTAATGGTGCATAGTAGTTGATCTGCTTGAACAGACTCACCTTCTTCACAAGCCCAATCAATTTTGATTGAAGGGTCTACTTGTCTAAATACCTCATCAAACCAAGGGCGACCACAAATAACGGCATTTTCACGGCAGATAATACGGGCATCTGCTTGTGTACTTTCTGGAATCAGGCTGGCGGTTAAATCACCACTTTGGATATCTTCCATTAGCGCAGTAGAAACACAAGTTTCTAGGTTTTCAAAATAGTTAATATCATTCATTATTCAAGTTTCATGTAATTGGATAAATCAACCTTAAAGTAGGCGTAGTTAAAGGCTTGCACACTTCTCAGATTAAAAGAATAAGCCGTATTATACCTAATAAAAAACCGATTGATTAACGTATACTAAATAGATGAATTTACAAAAAATAGAATCTTACTATAAAGTGCGACCAGAAACGGGTTTGATTGATGCTGGCGCTTATATTCCAAGCCCAAATTGTGATTCAAGGCCTAATGGTCAAGCGCCTGAGTTAATCGTCGTTCACAATATCAGTTTGCCACCCAATCAATTTGGTGGTTCGCAAATTACTCAGCTTTTTACCAACTGCCTGAACCCTGAAGAGGATCCTTTCTTTAGAGAGATAGAGGGGTTAAGGGTCTCAGCGCATCTGCTGATTAGACGTGATGGCAGTATGATTCAATATGTACCTTTTAATCAAAGAGCTTGGCATGCAGGCCTATCTTGTTATAAAGAGAGGAGCGCCTGTAATGACTTTTCGATAGGCATAGAGTTAGAGGGTTCTGATCATACGAGTTTTACGATGAGTCAATATTTGAGCCTGTCAGAAGTGATTAAAGCCTTGTGGTTAGTTTACCCGAGCTTGAGTGAGCACAATGTAGTGGGGCATAGCGATATTGCGCCAGGCCGTAAAACAGATCCAGGCCCATATTTTATGTGGGCATCTTTAAATCGTCTCTTAGAGTCTTAGCTGGAAGTACTGTTTTAACAGATTTAAAGATAGCTTGGCGTTAAGGTTAATTAAGAGAAAGCGCATTTAGGCAATCCAGCCATCACGCTTTTTTTGTTTTTGATTTATTGGGTGCTTTGGGCTGAATTTTAAGCAAGGTTCACCGGAATTTTCCATAACAACCGCGCTGGGAATTTTGCTGGTTTTAAATCCAAATGCTTTGCAACCTCTGGGATTGTTTACTTCCCAGGTAATGTACATATGACGGCATTTAAAGCAGTCGATAATATCTGATTTTTTCATATAGTTAAGTGTGGTTTGGATCTTTTTAATGATAAAGCGTTACTTTTTTGTAAAAAAAATTGTAATAGGCTTTAAATATTGTTTTAGTATGCACTGATTTTACAAGATTTGTCTAATAGGTTCCAGATCGGTTCCAATAGTTTGGCAAATAGCTTGGTATAGTTTAGCTTTAAATTAACACCGTTTTCGGGATATACATAAGGATTGAGAATGAGTAAGATTGGCCTGTTTTATGGCACGGATACTGGAAATACAGAGCGTGTAGCGGATATTATCAAAGATAAAATTGGTGCAGATATTGTTGAAGTTCATGATATCGCGACTGCAGGTGTTGATGATTTTGCCAAGTACGACAAAATTATTTTAGGTCAGCCAACCTGGTATTATGGTGAATTGCAGAGTAGCTGGGATGATTTTTGGGAAGAGTTTAAAAAAGTAGATTTTACAGGTAAGACCGTTGCTTGTTTTGGATTAGGTGATCAAGCAGATTACTCTGAATACTTTTTAGATGCGATGGGTCTTATGCATGATATCGCACTTGAGAGTGGTGCTGTCCCAGCGGGTTATACTTCTACTGATGGTTTTGAGTTTGATGAATCAAAAGCAGTTACTCCTGATGAGGAGTTTTTTGTCGGTCTTGGTATTGATGAAGATCAAGAGCCAGAGTTAACAGACGGTCGTATTAATGACTGGATTGAGCAGATTAAAGAAGAGATGGACTTTTAGCTCCACTTTAGACTTACTTTAAAAGCTCAAACTAAAAAGCCGCTAAGGAGTTTCTTCTTAGCGGCTTTTTAGTTTGTTTAAAATTGGATTCTACAATGGGGTAACCACAAGGGGTATAAAAGCAGGGAATTCTCTTAAGCAAACTATCTTAAACTGATGGCTGTCCACTGCTTCTCTTTAGCAATTTTTTGCAAGGTCTCATCAGCATCTACAACCACAGGGAAGTCTACGATCTCTAATAGCGCCAGATCATTATGTGAGTCAGAATAAAAATAACTGCCTTGCAAACTCTCATCTTCCTGCTTAAGCCACTCATTCAGACGCGTGACTTTACCCGCTTGAAAGGTAGGCACACCTGCGACTTCACCCGTGTAGCGATTATCTTTCACTTCTCCTTCAGTACCAAGCAGTTCCGTAATGCCGTAACGTTCACCAATAGGGCGTGTAATAAAGGTATTAGTTGCCGTGATAATCATTACGCGGTCACCTTTGGATTTATGTTCATCAACCAGTGCTTGTGCCTTTGGCAGAATAATTGGCTCAATATAAGCTTGCATAAATTGCGCATGCCAATCAGCAAGTGTCTCCATACTTTGTTCACTCAGCGGCTTTAGAGCAAAGCGCTGATAAGCCATAATATCAAGACTGCCCGCTTTATAGTCTTCATAGAACTGGGCATTCTGTTCGGCAAAAAATTCCGCATCAACGTAGTTGTTGGCGACTAAAAACTCACCCCACAGAAAGTCACTATCATTACCAATAAGCGTGTTGTCTAAGTCAAAAATTGCGAGTGCCATGATTAAAGAGATCCTTGTGAATTTTGCCTAATCGTAAACTAAACTGCTCAATTCGACAAGAATGTTTTAATTAAAACGCTTTATAAGCTAAGTAAATCAAAAAGAGCTGAATTTTGGATTGAAAAACTCAACATTTTTAGGCACTATTAACACCATAAATTAAATTTAAAATAATTAAGGTTTTCATGATCGATCCAGATGGCTATCGGCCAAATGTCGGTATTATTATCGTCAACAAAGAGGGTAAACTGTTTTGGGGGAAGCGAATCCTGCAAGATGCATGGCAGTTTCCACAAGGGGGGATTCGTGAAAACGAGACGCCACAGCAAGCGCTTTTTAGAGAGTTAAAAGAGGAAGTGGGTCTAGACCCCTCTGATGTTCGTGTCCTCGGACGAACGGATGATTGGATCAGCTATGACCTACCCAAACATCTTATTCGCCACTATAGCCAACCGCTTTGTATTGGTCAGAAGCAGATCTGGTTTATGCTTGGGTTTGAAGGTGATGTTGCGCAAATTGATCTAGCTCACCATGAAACCCCAGAGTTTGAAGCTTGGGACTGGGTCGATTATTGGCGACCTGTGCAAGAGGTTATCAGTTTCAAACAGTCTGTTTATCAGCAAGCTTTAACGGAGTTGGAATCGAGTTTAGAACAGTTCTGGCTTAAATAGCTCGCTGAAATGGTTGAACTTTTTATCATCAAACAGACCTCGCATGATTTGTTCATCGCGGGGTGTTTTGTTTTTTGGGATTTATATTTTATAACCTCGGTAGAATGTTGGGCAGGGGGGGGCAAACTATTGTGATTTTTGTTAGAAATGGACTGTTATCTTAAATACTTGGTTAATGACTTGATAAGAGATCCTTATACTTTAACATCAGGTTTTATTTTTTGATTCAATAACTTACCGTTTCCCCTTGAATGACCATTTTCAATGCTTCTGCTTTGAGAGTATTTTAAATAAAAAAATGTTACAATCCCACCCACTAAATTTGCCTTTTCGAAGGGCGGAATGCTTCATAGTGTTCCACTTATGCAGGAAAACTCTTGATATAACATCGGAAAGTTAACCGTTTTAGCAACCTAAAGCAGGGCGCTAAAACAAAGATTTGTTGCCAGTAAGAGTACGAACTACTATTACTGGAAAACTTCAGGCATACCCAACGCTTGAAGAATATTGATCCAACCCATGAGGTACTCTTTAATGAGCGAACAGTTTATCGACCAAGACCCACAAGAAACACAAGAGTGGATTGACGCTTTAGAAGCCGTTGTTTCTTTTGAAGGAAGCGACAAAGCACAGCACATCATTGCGAGCTTAATCGAGAAAGCACGTGTACACGGAATTGATATTCCCTATTCTGCTAATACGCCGTACGTAAATACCATCTCAGCCGATAATCAGGTGAACTACCCAGGTAACACTGATTTAGAGATTAAAATGCGTGCAATGTTACGTTGGAATGCGATGGCACTTGTGTCTGGCGCAAATAAAAATACCAGTGTGGGTGGACACATCGCTTCTTATGCTTCTAGTTGTACCTTATATGAAGTAGGAATGAACCACTTTTTTAAAGGCCCTAAGCACGAGCAAGGCGCCGATATGATCTTCTTTCAAGGGCATACTGCACCTGGAATGTATGCACGTTCTTATATGGAAGGTCGTTTAACTGAAGAGCAGTTACGTAACTACCGTCAAGAAGTAGATGGCAATGGTCTATCTTCTTATCCGCATCCGTGGTTAATGAGTGACTATTGGCAGTTCCCGACGGTCTCTATGGGTCTTGGGCCACTAATGGCAATCTACCAAGCGCGTTTTATGAAATACATGCACGCACGTGGTTTAGCAAAAACAACGGGTCGTAAAGTCTGGGCATTCCTTGGGGATGGTGAGATGGATGAGCCAGAATCACGAGGTGCTTTACAATTAGCCAAACGTGAAAAACTAGATAATCTAGTTTTCGTTATTAACTGTAACCTACAGCGTTTAGATGGTCCTGTTCGTGGTAATGCCAGTATTATTCAAGAGCTAGAAGGCGTGTTCCGTGGTGCTGGTTGGGCTGTTGTTAAGGTTATCTGGGGTTCTGGTTGGGATCGTCTGTTACAAAAAGATACTTCTGGTAAGCTTGTTGAGCGTATGGGTGAAGTGGTTGATGGTGAGTATCAAGCTTATAAAGCTAAAGATGGTGCTTTCGTTCGCGAGCACTTCTTTGGTAAATATCCAGAGACAGCTGCACTTGTTGCCGATATGTCTGATGACGAAATCTTTAAGCTAACGCGTGGTGGTCACTCTCCGCGTAAAGTCTATAACGCATACAAGCGTGCTGAAGAGAATAAAGGTCAGCCGACGGTTATCCTTGCGAAAACCGTTAAAGGTTATGGCATGGGGCCATACGGAGAGTCTGCAAACAATGCTCACCAGCAGAAGAAACTGGATTATGAAGGGTATAAGTACTTCCGTGATCGTTTCTCAATCCCATTCTCTGATGAAGATTTAGAGAAGCAAGTGCCTTTCTACGCACCAGATGATAACTCTGATGTGATGAAGTACATGAAAGAGCGTCGTGAAGTGTTAGGTGGTTCTTTACCTGTACGTATTGATGATGCTGAGAAGCTGCCAGTTCCTGACCTGTCTACCTTCAAAATGCTAACTGAAGGTACGGGTGAACGTGAAATGTCTACCACAATGGCATTTGTTAGAATCATCTCTATCCTGTTACGTGATAAGACTTTAGGGCCACGTATTGTGCCAATCATTCCTGATGAAGCACGTACATTCGGTATGGAAGGTCTATTCCGTCAGGTTGGTATCTACGATCCAGCAGGTCAGTTATATGAGCCGATGGATAACGATCAGTTGATGTGGTACAAAGAGTCTTCAAGTGGTCAAGTATTCGAAGAAGGAATCAACGAAGCGGGTGCAATGGCTAACTGGGTTGCAGCCTCTACAGCTTATGCAAACTATGGCGTAAGTATGATTCCTTTCTACATCTACTACTCAATGTTTGGTTTCCAACGTATTGGTGATCTAGCATGGGCAGCGGGTGATTCTCGTGCACGTGGTTTCCTAATCGGTGGTACAGCAGGTCGTACAACGCTTGAAGGTGAAGGTCTTCAGCATCAGGATGGTCACAACCTTATCCAGTACGATCACGTACCTAACTGTCTAAGTTATGATCCAACATTTGCTTTTGAAATGGCGGTGATTATTCGTGATGGTATTAAGCGTATGTTCAACGAGAAGCAAGATGTCTTCTATTATATTACAGCGATGAACGAGAACTACTCACATCCTGCAATGCCTGAAGGATCTGAAGAAGATATCATAAAAGGTCTATACAAGTTTAAGACAACTCAGTCTAAGCATAAGAACAAAGTACAGCTAATGGGTTCAGGAACAATCTTCCGTGAAGTCATCGAAGCGGCTGAAATACTAGAGAAAGACTGGAATGTTGCGGCGGATATCTGGGGTGTACCAAGTTTTAACTTGCTACGTCGTGATGGTATCGAAGCAACCCGTTGGAACACAATGCATCCAACAGCAACACCAAAAGTACCTTTCGTAACCGAAAAGCTTGCTGGTGCTGAAGGGCCATTTATCGTAGCAACAGATTATATTCGTGACTATCCTGAGCGTATTCGACAGTATATTCCTGGTGAGTACTATGTATTAGGGACAGATGGTTATGGTCGTTCTGATACACGTGATCAGCTACGTAAGTTCTTCGAAGTAAACAGCTCTTATGTGGTGGTCGAAGCACTTAAGTCTCTTGCCGATGCTGGAAAGATTAAAGCAGACATTGTTGAGAAAGCGATTAAGCAATACGGAATTGACAGCGAAAAAGCCTTCCCGCTACACGCTTAAGATCCTTAAAGCCGCTACTGATTTTCATAGCGGCTTTTTCCGTTTTAGATAAATACAAATTATTTTAAAAGTTACCAGCCTGAGAACCTAGTTGGTAACTGTTAAGTAGGAAAAGCATATTATGGCTACACAGCAAATTAATATTCCTGATATTGGTGATTTCGATTCAGTTGAAGTCATTGAAGTCTTAATTTCAGAAGGTGACATTGTTGCCGTTGATGATTCACTTTTAACTTTAGAGTCTGACAAAGCAACGATGGAAATTCCATCGCCGGTTGCTGGAACAGTGACGAAGGTAGTTGTTTCTGTCGGAGATGATGTTTCTGAAGGAACCTATTTCGTAGAGATTGATGTTTCTGGTGAAGCAGCAGCGCCAGCGGTAGAAGATAAAGCGGTTCCTGCACCTGTTCAAGCAGCAGCTCCAGCGCCAAGTGCGCCGGTTTCTGCTCCAGCTGCTAACGCGTCTAAGCCAATCAATGCCCAAACAATGGGGGCTGCATCGCATGCATCGCCTTCAGTTCGTGCCTTTGCTCGTAAGTTAGGTACTGATTTAACTAAGGTAACGGGAACAGGTCCAAAAGGGCGTGTTCAGCAGTCTGATGTTGAAGCGCTAATCAAGTCAGTTATGCAAAGTGGCGGAGCGGCTACTGGTGCAACAGGCGGAGCAGGTATTCCTCCTATTCCAGCCGTTGATTTCAGTAAGTTTGGTGAAACCTCTACTGAAGAGCTTGGCCGTATTAAGAAGATCTCTGGTAAGTTCCTACACGCTAGTTGGTTAAACGTTCCGCACGTTACTCAGTTTGATGAGTGTGATATCTCTGAGATGGATCAGTTCCGTAAAGATCAAAAAGCCGCTGCTGAGAAGCAAGGTATTAAGCTAACACCACTTGTTTTCGTTATGAAAGCGGTTGTTAAAGCACTACAAGATTTCCCAAGTGTAAATGCTTCTCTATCTCCTGATGGTCAATCAATCATTAAAAAGCAGTACTACAACATCGGTATTGCGGTTGATACACCAAACGGTCTGATGGTTCCTGTCGTTAAAGATGTGGATAAGAAAGGCATTTACGAACTTTCTAAAGATCTAATGGAGATCTCTGGTAAAGCACGTGAAGGTAAACTTGGTGCAGCAGATATGAGTGGTGGAACTTTCACTATCTCTAGTTTAGGCGGTATTGGTGGAACTCAGTTTACGCCAATCGTCAATGCACCAGAAGTGGCCATCATGGGACTTTCTAAAGCGAAGATGCAGCCAGTTTGGAATGGTTCTGAATTCATTCCTCGTCTAGTGATGCCTTTCAGTGTCTCTTACGATCACCGTGCTTTAGATGGTGCTGAAGGGGTTCGCTTCACAACGACTGTTGGTAATTACCTATCTGACTTACGTCAGCTAATTCTGTAGTAGGGGACAAAGATGACAAAGATTGTAGATATTGTAGTTCCTGATATCGGTGACTTCGCAGAAGTAGAAGTTATCGAAGTACTTGTTGCAGCGGGTGATGAAGCAGCACAAGATGATTCTCTATTAACATTAGAGTCAGACAAAGCGACTATGGAAATTCCAGCACCTTTCGCAGGTCGGATTGTAACTGTAACAGTAAATGTAGGCGATAAAGTTGCCGAAGGTTCTGTTATTGGAACTATGGAAATTGCGAATGCCGATACGGTTGCAGCTAACGTAGAAAAGTCAGTTGCACCAGCAGAAGCTTCAACCGTTGAAAAGCAAGCTCCAAATGCAGTTTCAGCCGCTGACCTGCCTGATGCTGATATGCAGTGTGAAGTATTAGTGCTTGGGTCAGGTCCAGGTGGTTATACAGCCGCTTTCCGTGCAGCGGATCTAGGTAAGAAAGTAGTGATGATCGAACGTTATAGCAGCATCGGTGGTGTTTGCTTAAACGTAGGTTGTATCCCGTCTAAAGCGCTATTACATATGTCTGTGGTTCTAAATGAAACACGTGGAATGTCAGCACACGGAATCACATTTCAAGAGCCTGAGATCGATATCAATAAGATTCGTGACTACAAAGACTCTGTTATCAATAAGCTAACCGGTGGTCTTTCTGGTCTTGCAAAAGCACGTAAAGTTGAAGTCGTTCAGGGTTACGGTAAGTTTAGCTCTGCAAATACTGTAACGGTTGAGTTAGAAGACGGAGGCACTAAGACCATCGCATTCCAAAACGCCATTATTGCTGCGGGTTCACGTGTAATCAAACTACCGTTTATCCCACATGATGATCCACGTGTCATGGACTCGACCGATGCTCTAGAGCTAGAAGAGATTCCAAAGCGTCTACTAGTCATCGGTGGTGGTATTATCGGTCTTGAGATGGCACAGGTTTATGACTCTCTAGGGTCAAATATCACAGTGGTAGAGCTAGGCGATACCATTATCCCTGGTGCTGATAAAGACATCTCTAAACCTCTGCTTAAGATTATTAAGAAGAAGTACGAAAACGTCTTCCTTAAATCAAAAGTCACAAATGTTGAAGCAACGGATGCTGGATTAGTCGTTACTTTTGAAGGTAAAGGTTGTCCTGAAACAGATACATTTGATCGAGTATTAGTTGCAGTAGGTCGTGCGCCAAATGGTGCATTGATTGGTGCTGAAAAAGCAGGCGTGATGGTAAACGATTGGGGCTTCATCGAAGCCGACGAGCGTCAGAAAACAAACGTTGATCACATCTACGCAATCGGTGATGTCATCGGTCAGCCAATGTTAGCGCATAAAGCGGTACACGAAGGTAAAGTAGCAGCAGAAGTCATTAACGGCATGCCTAGCGCATTTACACCAATGGGTATCCCATCCGTTGCTTATACTGACCCTGAGATTGCTTGGGCAGGTAAAACAGAAGACGAGCTAAAATCAGAAGGTATCGAATACGAGAAGGGCGCATTCCCATGGGCAGCTTCTGGTCGTAGCTTAAGCTTAGGTCGTGACGAAGGTCTAACCAAAGCCATGTTCTGTGCAAAAACACACCGTCTATTAGGGTGTGGAATTGTTGGGCCTAACGCGGGTGAGCTTATTGCTGAGGCAATGTTAGCAATTGAGATGGGGGCTGATATGCAGGATATTGGATTGACCATTCATCCGCATCCTACGCTAAGTGAGACGCTTTGTTTTGCGGCTGAGATGGCGGAGGGAACGATAACCGACCTAATGCCACCAAAGAAAAAATAGGGGCTATTTCACCCTTATGATCGGCGACTTCTTCGTTGGGAAATGATCACATACACTTGTATGCTCACATTTCTCCGCCTTGAATTCATCCAATCATAAGGGCAAACTAGCCTCCTATTTACGAAATAGTCAGTTTGATTGTTTAGACTAAAAAACCCGCTTTACAGTGGGTTTTTTTTCATTTGTTAGGATCGTTAAGCCATAGCGTTATAAATTTCATTGTCGGGTAGATATATCATGAAAACAATGCAGACAAAAGTGTTGCCAGCAGATTGGTTATCACAAATTGAAAGTTTTGAAATTTCATCATTGAGTGTTAATGGAAAGATTTTGTTTACCAAATTAGTGCCTTTCATTCTCATTGAAAAAGAGAAGTCTCTTACAAATTCTCTTTTACGGGCTTTAATTGAACGTATTTTTTTTTCAAATGGATTTGATATTCCACATTACGCGGCTATTCCTAAAGAATTATTTAAGGAAGTTTTTGAAGAGCTAGGAAGTCAAAGAGGATACCAGCTTGATATAAAGCTTCACTCTTTGTTCGTAGAGCTATTAACTTATAAGTATTTAGTTGAAGAGGGTTTTAAACTTGAAGGTTTTAATCGCTCTATAGGTTCGTGCGATTTAGTAATGAAGAAAGATGATGAAATTGCAAATTTTGAAGTGAAGTTTAAAGAAAGTCATGATATCAGAATGTCGCGATTATATAGTTATCTTTATGGTAAGAGTTTTCTTTCTGAAAACGAGTTTCTAAGAGGAAAGAAATTAGAAATTCTATTAAAAATAGAAGCACCAAATTATGATAATTTACGCAATATCTTCCTAGAAATTGATGAGTTTATTAATAGGAAGGAAGAAGTTTATAATGGCCGTTATATTGAACTTTTTGCTAATGAACAAATGAGGATTCCTAGAAGAGATATTGGTTCCCTTGATAGAAGATTTTCTAGTATGGTCATCACTAATGAATTAACCGATTCTGAGGGTATTAGAAGCTTGATCAGAGATTTGTTCTGCTCTCAAAATGGCCATATAACAAAAATGATTGAAAAAGCACCTGATTTTGAAAACTTTAAAGGTTGCCTAAGTTGGGCAATACCTTTTCATAAAGATGTGAATGTTGAAAAAATTAAAAGAGCTTTTGAAGAGTTGAGTTTAGATTTAGATTTAGATTTCGATTTATATGTTTGTTTAAGTGGGATTGGTCAGGGTACGGAAACTTTTCTTATTCCTGCTAGGTAACGAATCAATGGGGTCAAACAATTGGGGTCATAATCAATGGGGTCAGACTCGATTGATTTTGCTTCGATAGGTGAATTCACCATACTTTCTACATGTTTTCTGTTCTAATGCTTTTTTGTAAAAACGCACACAACCACTAAGAGACAATATGAAGCAATTAAATAAA